>CAWIQW010000022.1:0-32639 GCA_963838315.1 uncultured Acidobacteriaceae bacterium | reverse complement strand
CCCACCACGGGTGGAAGAAGTCACACGGCCCGATCGGAAACCAGCCGATCGACCCCATCCGAATCCCACTCCGAAGCCAAATCCGCCGCCAAATCCGAAGAACGACACATAAGCTGGCGCCCACAGAGGGCGTAATACGGGGAACCATACACCGGTCCCGGCCACCATCCCCACGCGCCGCGATACTGGAACCACCGCCCGTAGTGATATGGAGCCCAGCCCCACGGCTCATACGAAACCCACGTCCATCCCCAGTACGGTTCCCACACCCAGTTGCCAGCGCGGTATGGAGCCCAGTCCGGCCCCTCATTCGGAAACCATGCCTGCCCATAATCCGGAACATCCTGCCAGGTCCCGTTGTTGTCGAGATCCTGCGATCCAACATAGTAGTCGTTGGTATGCTTGCGCGATGCCGAGTTCCCGATCATCCGGTCGCGGTCCGTATTCCACTGGTCCCAATCGTCGCGCGCCGGAGCCTCGCCAATCCGATATTGCGTCTGGTCGCCCGTGCCGCGGATGGTGATGAACTGGTTCGCGCCCACGCGCGTGCCGCCCTGCGGAGTCGTGATCTCCACCTCGCCGCTGCGCACCAGCACCTCGGTGTGATCGTCCGCGGTCACCAGAATTCGGAAGCTGGCATCCCGCCGCTCGGTGCGAATCGCAACGTTGGGCGTATCAATTTCTGCCGCCGCATCGCTGTTGCGCAGCACCGAGTAGTTCGCCATCCCGTGTCCGAGTTGGATCTGGATCTGCGAGCGCGTAAGCGTAGTGATGTTCGCCTGCGTGTGCTCCGACAGGCGAAGGATGTTGGCGTAGTCAAGCTGCAACTCCGCACGAGCCTTGTCGCCAGTAGAAACACGGTCGCCGCCCATCACCGGAGCATTAAGCTGAGCCGCCGACCAGTCCCCCGAGTCGCCGCGCTGCGTCGAGACGTCTCCGTGAATCAGGCTGATTCGCGCGACTGCATTGTTTTCAGAAGTCTCATTGGAATTGGAATTCCCATAGCCCTGATTTCCAGCACCCTGATTCCCCGCTGGAGGATACCCGTAGCGAGGATTGCCGTACCCGGGAGGATATCCCGGAGGCGAATTCGGATTTCCGCCGTACGGACCCGGTCCCTGCATATTCGGACTCGGCTTCGGAGGAAGCTCGCTCATCGGAGGCCGGTCGTTCTGATCCTGCTGCGCCGATCCGCGCCCGTTAGGAGCCGGAGGCTGATCCGTTGCTGTCCCTTGATCTTGCCCCTGCATCACGTCCGAATCCTGAGCCTGATCCGCCGGCATCTGGTCCTGCATCTGGTCCGGAGCCGGAGCCTGGTCTGGCACCTGCATCTGGCCTTGGGCCGAAGACGGGTCTTGCGACGGGTCCGGGTTCTGCGCGCTAAGTGCACCCGGAATCGCAATCAGCAGTCCGGTTATAAGTGCCGTCAAAAATCCAAATTTGATCCTGACTCGCATACAAACCTCCACACTGGATCGGGAAGAAACCTGCCTTGGCCATTGCAGTCAGCATGCCAACTTCGCTGCCCCGAGCATCATTCCACTAACAGTATTTCTTGGAGTCAGTTACAGAATTGAAGTCCGGCGCGGGAGCATCTCCAAACCGGCGCTTCGGTGGCCCGGATCAACCAGGGTGGTGCTTTTCAGCCATCTCGCGACCTGGACGGGACCCTCTCCGGACGTGACGATGACCGCGACAATCGCGGTTTTAGATCGCCCGATGACCCGATCATCAGATCGCCCGATAAGGTCACTCCCCCTCGCTATCCTCGATCCCGATCTTCGACAAACGGTAACGCAGCGCGTTCCGGGATAGTCCCAGCAGCCGCGCCGCCTGCGACTTGTTCCCGTTCGAGCGCTTCAACGCCTCGCGGATCATCTCATCTTCCCAGGAATCCAGCGTCATCCCCTCAGGCAAGAATCGGTCCGCAGCCACGCCCGCGCGGTTGCGCGGCAAATCCAGTTGGATGTCGCTCGCCTGCAGCTCCGGTCCTACCGCCAGCGCGCACGCCCGTTCGATCACGTTCTGCAATTCGCGCACGTTCCCCGGCCAGTAGTGCCCGATCAGCACCTGCATCGCCCCCGGAGAAATCCCCCGCAGTTCGCGCCCCGAATCCTTGGCAAAGCGCGCCAGAAAAAGCTTCGCCAGATCCGGAATATCCTCCTTGCGCTCCCGCAGCGGAGCGATATCAATCGGCACCACATTCAGCCGGTAATAAAGGTCCTCGCGAAAAGTTCCCTGCTCGAGCGCCTCACGCAGGTCCCGGTTCGTCGCCGCCAGCAGCCGGACATCTACCTTAACCGTTCTCGTCCCTCCGAGCCGTTCAAACTCCCGCTCCTGCAGCACCCGCAAAAGTTTGACCTGAATCGCAGCCGGCACATCCCCGATTTCATCGAGAAACAGCGTCCCCTTGTCGGCCAGCTCGAATTTTCCCGGCTTGCTCGTTACCGCGCCCGTGAACGCTCCTTTTTCATAGCCGAACAATTCACTCTCCAGCAGGTTCTCTGGAATCGCCGTGCTATTAATCTTGACGAAGGGACCCGAAGCCCGACGCGACTTTTCGTGAATCGCGCGCGCGATCAAGTCCTTGCCCACTCCGCTTTCCCCGCCCAGCAACACCGTAGAGTTAGTCGGCGCAACCCGCTCCACCGTCGCCAGCACCTCCTGCATCTTGGGACTCCGCGCCACAATATTCGGATGGCTGTACTTCTGCCCGAGCGCCTCGCGCAGCGAGCGATTCTCCTCCTGCAAGCGCGAGTGGTCGAGCTCCTTGTGCACCACCATCCGCATTTCCGCCAGCGAGAACGGCTTGAGCACATAATCGCTAGCGCCTGCCTTCATCGCCTCAACCGCCGTTTCGACCGAGCCGAACGCGGTCATGACCACAATCGGCAACGCCGCGTTCTGCCCTTTCGCGGCCTGCAGAAACTCCAGCCCGCTCATCCCGGGAAGCTTCAGATCGGTGAGCACAAGATGCACCGGCTCCGACGCCATCAGCTTCAATCCCGTCTCCGCATCGCCGGCAGAAAGCGTCTTGAACCCGTCCTCCCCAAGATTCAGCTCCAGCAGCCGCCGCATCTTGGCTTCGTCTTCGATGATGAGAATCGTAGGCATGGTCGTTAATCGCCAGCTGCTGTCGGGGAACTCGCCTCCATGTGCGCCTCGCCAACTTCTTCTAACGGAAAAAAGATCGTAAACACCGCCCCGCCCTTCGCCGCATTCGAAACGTGAATCGATCCCTGATGGCCGTCAATAATCTTGGATACAATTGAAAGTCCCAGCCCCACCCCAGTCTTCTTGGTAGTTACAAAAGGATTGAATATCTCCTCGGAAAGTGGCTCCGGCACACCCGGCCCGGTATCGGCCAGCACAAGCTGCAACCCCTCCCGGCCATTTTGTAAAACACGCCGCACCTCCACCCGCAGCGTGCCTCCATGATCTTCCATCGCCTCGTAAGCATTCTGCACCAGGTTAAGAAACGCCTGCTCGCACAAGCTCTCATCCAGCGGAATCATAGGAAGCCCATCCTCAAAATCCCGCTCCACCCGCACGGGCTTCCCTTTCCAGCGCGCCGCAACAATGTCCAGCACGCGATCGAGAACCGAAATAAGATTCGCTGGCTGCCGCTGCGCATGCAGCGGCCGCGCGAAGTCGAGAAACTCCGTAACCAGTGCGCTCAGCCGGTTGACCTCGGTGGAAATATATCCCGCCAACTCTCGCGAAAGCTCATCGGAGGCTTGCAGCTTCTGCGTCAACATCTCCGCCGACCCCTTGATCACTCCCAGCGGATTGCGAATCTCGTGCGCCAGCCCGGCAGAAAGCTGACCCAGCGCCGCCAGCCGCTCCGACCGTCGCGCCTCCGCCTGCGCCTGCTCCAGCCGCCGGTTGGTTTCCGCCAGCCGCTCGGCCAGATCGCGATACAACTCCGTCTGATGCCGGCTCTGCTGCGAAAATCGATTCACCACCATGGCCGCCAGAAAAAAGAAAAGTACGCGTAGCGCGAGATACCCGATCGCCTCGCCCGTCAGCTCGTATTCCTGCATCGCCGGGTAGAGATACGAGCAATACGCCGCCGAAGCAATCAGCGTCCACAGCAGCGTCATCCACGGCCCGCAATAGAGCGCGGCCGTAACCACCGGCAGATAATAAATAGGATAGTAGCTGCTGTTGATTCCCACTTCGCCGGTGTGGTCGATCAGAATCGTCGCCAGCAGAATCTTCAGCAGGATGACGTAAACCACCCCGCGCCGCTGGTAGCGCGCGATCAGTCGCGTCTCCAGCAACTGCACAATGCCGATCGCCAGCAGGATCAGCTGCTTGTGCCATTCGAGCTCCGGAGGCAGCGCCGCCAGTCCGCCCAGAAAGACCAGCCAGATCGTCAGCCACAGCGCGTCCACGCGGGTAAACCGCCGCGACTCGGGATCGAAAATAGGAGGCGAGGATTCCAAGCATCCATCCAACCGCACAAACCCCTCCCCCGTCAATCGCGTGCTGAACCGAATGCTTTTAGCCCGCCGTTGGTTCCTCTGTGTCTCTGTGCCTCCGTGGTAAAAAAACAGCCCTGGCCACCTCCACCACCGTAACCTTATTAGGGGGTTACGCCGCCCAGAAATCCGGGCTATAATCAGATAGTAATTATGCGTTTGCCAAGCTCCATTCCCGCGATGTGCTGGATCGAAGGACGCGCCTGTCCGCGCCGCTACCTCTCCGTCCTGCCCTCCCGCGTCCGCGCCAACCTCTTCGGCAGCGACTAATTCTCCTTTTACCCGCTTAAGGTCACTCGAGGCTCGAGGCTCGCAACTCGAGGCCTTCAGATTGCTTCGCCAAACTGGCGAGCGAACTGCGCCATCCTCAACCAGCGATGGAACACCAATCAGGAGAACTTGCCATGACGACCAAAACGCTCACTCTCGGCCCCAAGATCACCACCGCTCTTCCCGGCCCCAATGCCCGCCGCATTCTTGCGGGAGACGAAAAATACATCTCGCCTTCCTACACCCGCTCTTACCCGCTCGTCGCGAGGCGCGGACGCGGCATCGTCGTCGAAGACGTGGACGGCAACGAATTTTTCGATTTCTCCGCCGGCATCGCCGTGACCTCCACCGGCCATTGCCATCCTGACGTTGTCGCCGCCATCCAGAAGCAGGCCGCCGAATTGATCCACATGTCCGGCACTGACTTCTACTACGAAAGCATGGTCGCGCTCGCCGAGCGCCTCTCCAACATCGCTCCCATGCCCGGCCCGCACAAGATCTACTACGGCAACTCCGGAGCCGAAGCCATCGAATGCGCCCTGAAGCTCGCCCGCTATCACACCAAGCGCCAGCAGGTCATCGCGTTCCTTGGCGCGTTCCACGGACGCACCATGGGTGCGCTCTCGCTCACCGCCTCCAAGCCGCAGCAGAAGCGCCGTTTCGCTCCCCTCGTCCCGGGAGTCACACACATCCTCTATCCCGATGTCTATCGCGGCTGCGAAGGCGGCCCGCAGAATGCCGAGAAGTTCGCCCTCGGCTGCGCCCGCTACATCGAAGACAAATTGTTTAAGACGATCCTCGCCCCCGAAGAAGTGGCCGCCATCTTCGTCGAGCCCATCCAGGGCGAAGGCGGATACGTCGTCGCCCCCACCATCTTCATGCAGGAACTCCGCCGCATCTGCGACAAGCACGGAATTATGCTCGTCGTTGATGAAGTCCAGAGCGGCATCGGCCGCACCGGAAAGTGGTTTGCCGTGGAG
The DNA here is from genome assembly GCA_963838315.1 of uncultured Acidobacteriaceae bacterium. Taxonomy (GTDB): domain Bacteria; phylum Acidobacteriota; class Terriglobia; order Terriglobales; family Acidobacteriaceae; genus Acidiflorens. The sequence goes on along the minus strand of CAWIQW010000022.1, from coordinate 26,905 downwards.
CACACCGGCGTAGCGCCCGACATGGTCTGCATGGCCAAAGGCATCGCCTCTGGCATGCCGCTGGGCGTTACCATGACCAAAGCCGAACTCATGGACTGGGTCCCCGGTTCCCACGCCTCGACCTTCGGCGGAAATCCGGTCTGCATAGCCGCCGCCCTAGCCACCCTTGACGTCATCGAGCGCGAGCAACTGCTGCGCAATTCCAAAGAAGTAGGCGATCACATGCTGCAGCGCATGTCAGGCTGGCCAAGCAAGCACAAGATCGTAGGCGACGTCCGCGGACGCGGCCTGATGATCGGCGTCGACATCGTGAAAGACCAGGCCACAAGAGAATATGGAAACGCCGAACGCGATCGTATAGTAGAGTTCGCCTTCGAGCGCGGAGTCCTCTTCTTAGGTTGTGGACCCAGCACCGTCCGCATAGCTCCGCCGCTGGTTGTAAGCAAAGACGAAGCCGACGTAGCCATGGACGTATTGGAAGATTCAATCACAGCAGTAGAAAAAAACCTGTGAGCACCGCCGGACAATAACGTGGGACTGTGACGCGACGGTGCGACGGTGCCCCATTCAGGCAGTCCTTTGGCTTGAGTGGGGGAAACGCAAGTAATCAAGAAACTCTGATTTTTTGTTTATCGCCGGACGGTGCCCCATTCAAGCCGCCCTTTGGCTTGAGTGGGACACCTCAGTCCCGGAGGGACGACCGATAATAGCCCGGCGCTTTCAGCGCCGGGAACACAGCATCTCTGGTGATTAAGTCCCGGAGGGACGGCTGGGCTTTCCCGCGCACCATCGCGGCTCAAAAGTTCCTCGTATCGAAGGAGGCACCCCGATGGGAACCATCGAAGCAATCTACATCTCGGCCACCCCCGCCGGCCCCACCCGCGCCATCGACGCCGCGCTCGCCATCCCCGGCGTCGGCCTCGACGGAGACCGTTACGCTCTCAAGCAAGGTACGTTCTACAAGCCCGATCCGGATTTCGAACTCACTCTCATCGAGGCCGAGGCCATCGAAGCCTTCCTCCACGAGGACGGCGTCGAACTCTCTCCGGGAGACGCTCGCCGCAATCTCGTCACTCGCGGCGTCGCCCTGAACCACCTCGTCGGCAAGGATTTCATCATCGGCAACGTCCGCATCCACGGCATCCGCCTCTGCGAACCCTGCAGTCATCTGCAAAAGCTGACCGGCAAGCCGGTCATCAAAGGCCTCCTTCATCGCGGAGGCCTCCGCGCCCAGATCCTCACCGAAGGCACAATCCACAAAGGAGACGAAGTAGTCCCGGCCAGTTAGGAAAATTCCGGATAGCGGATCTAACGACGAATAGCGAGCAACCAGCGACGAACGACCAACGACGATCGACCATCGACCAACCATGCCCGATACCACACTCCGCGAACTAATCTACGGCCAGGGCGCTCACGTCGATCCCGTCGCTTGCGTTGAAGACATTTCCGCCGAACTCGCCGCGAAGCAAGTTCCCGGCTATCCCCACTCGATCTGGCAAATCGTCCTGCACATGAATTACTGGATGGACTACGAACTCCGCAAGATCGCCGGGGACAATCCCCACAACCCCGATCACGCCATCGAAAGCTGGCCCGCCCACCCGCAGCCCGCGGACAAGCACTGGCCGCAAGCCGATCGGGAATGGCACGCAGCCCGCCAGCATTTCGCCGATGACCTGTCGCAGCTAGCCCGGCTGGCCGATTCCGATTCCATGTTCCTCGACAAGCTGGCCGCAGACTTCGACACGAAAAAAAATCGCCGACAGTCCACCGTGCGCGCCATCCTCTGGCAGATCATGGCGCACAACAGTTATCACATCGGCCAGATCGCTCTTCTCAGGCGCCAAGCCGGAGCCTGGCCTCCCGAACGTGGCGGCGACACCTGGTAAAGGTGCTCGACCGCTAACCATCCAAAACCATTCAGCGCAGATATTCACTCGCCACGAAAGGAGGCCGTTATGCCCCGCTTCACATCCCGCACTATCTTCGCCATCGCATTCACGCTCGTCCTCTGGGCTTCGGCCTTCGCCGGCATCCGCGCCGGACTCCGCTCCTATTCCCCCTCGAACCTCGCCGTCCTGCGTTTCCTGATCGCCTCCACCGTGCTCGCCATCTATGCCGCGCTCGCCCACTTCCGCCGTCCGCAACTGCGCGATCTCCCCGGATTGGTTCTCACCGGCGCTATCGGCATCACCTTCTACAACCTCGCCCTGAATTACGGAGAAACCCGCGTCACCGCCGGCGCTGCCAGCATGCTGATCTCCTCAACCCCCATCTGGACCGCCCTCGCCGCACGCTTCTGGCTGCATGAAAAGCTCACCGCCACGGGATGGACAGGCGTCTTTCTCAGCTTTGCCGGAGTCGCCCTTATCGCCAGCGGAGAAGGCGACGGCATCCGTCTCTCGAAGCAGGCGCTCATCGTTCTCGCCGCGGCCCTCACCTCAGCCATCTACATGATCATGCAGAAGCGTTACCTCGCCCGCTACAGCGCCCTCGAGTTCACCGCCTATTCCATCTGGTCGGGAACGCTCTTGATGCTCCCCTTCGCCGGAGGCCTGCTCCACACCCTGAAGACCGCCCCACCCTCGGCCTCAGCAGCCGTGATCTACCTCGGCATTTTTCCCGGCGCTCTCGGATATGTCGCATGGGCCTACGTCCTTTCTCACGGCGCAGCCGGACGCACCTCCACCCTCCTCTATGTGATTCCAGTGCTGGCAATTGGCATTGCCTGGTTCTGGCTCAGTGAAGTCCCCAAACCAATCTCTCTGGTAGGAGGCGCGATAGCTCTGGCCGGAGTGTTACTGGTGAACACCACGGGCAAAGAGAAAGCGCCAGAAAGTCCGGGGTAAGTGAAGTCCGGGGTAAGTGAAGTCTGGGATAAGCGAAGTCTGGAATAAAAGTCCCGGAGGGACGACCGACAATAGCCCGGCGCTTCAGCGCCGGGTACAGCCACCCAAATCCAGATAAAAGTCCCGGAGGGACGACTGAGTTCCCACGCCACAAGCGACCGACAAATGTACCGCCCGCGCCGTGACGGGAATCACACCAGCACCGAATCCGAGCGCTTACCCTGACATTAATGCCTCCCTCCGTCTTTGCCGGACGCCTGACCCAAACCACCCTCAAGCTATTGGACTGGCTAGCCGCAAAAACCCTACCTCCGGACGCCACCGCCGAACACCTGCAGACCGGCCGCCGCGGCGAAGAAGCCGCCTACTTCTACCTCCGCCGCCAGGGCTACATCATGATCGCCCGCAACTACCGCTCCCCCCTCCATCGCGGAGAGCTCGACCTCGTCGGCTGGACCGCCGGCGTCCTCTGCTTCATCGAGGTGAAAACCCGTACCACTCGCGCCGTCAAGCCCGCCGAAGCGGCCGTCGATCGCGACAAGCAAAACGACCTGCGGCTGGTCGCCCGTGACTTCCTCCGTCACATGCCGTCGCCGCCCCAGCGCCATCCCCACCTCGCGCCCTGGACAACCGATGACATCCCGTGCCGCTTCGACGTTCTCGCCGTATACTATGACCGCGGTTTTCGACCAGCCCTCATTCGAGCTGTTCCAAAATGCGTTTTCCGTGGCGTACAATTCAGGTTCACGCCAGCGCGGTTCCGCACGCTCTTATTGAAAGGATTTTTCGTCCGTGCCCGAATTAAGAAAAGACCCCATTGTGGGCCGGTGGGTAATCATCTCGACCGATCGCGCCAAACGCCCCACCGACTTCGTGCGCGAAACCATGCGCATCAAAGGCGGCTTCTGCCCCTTCTGTTACGGCAACGAAAGCAAAACTCCTCCCGAGATTCTGGCCTACCGCCCCAATACCAACGGCGCCTCTCCCCAGAAAGACAGTCCCGGCTGGACCGTCCGCGTAGTCCCCAACAAATTCCCCGCGCTGGGCATCGAAGGCACTTTGAACAAGCAGGCCGAAGGCATGTTCGACAAGATGAACGGCGTCGGAGCCCACGAAGTCATCATCGAAACGCCCGACCACAACATGACCCTGGCCATGTTGCCCTCCAAGCGCATCGAAGACGTGCTCTGGGCCTTTCGCGACCGCATCCTTGACCTGAAAAAAGATCGCCGCTTCAAGTACATCCTGCTCTTCAAAAATCACGGAGAAGCCGCCGGCGCATCGCTCGAGCATTCCCACTCGCAGCTGATCGCCCTGCCCATTCTCCCGATCTACGTAGTCGAGGAACTGCAAGGCGCCAAGCAGTATTACATCTATAAAGAGCGCTGCGTTTTTTGCGACATCATCCGCCAGGAAATCGAGAACGGAATCCGCGTAGTAGGCGAAAACGACGATTTCATGACTCTCGCCCCGTACGCCCCGCGCTTCCCCTTCGAAACCTGGATCCTTCCCAAACGCCACGAGTCAGCCTTCGAAAATTCATCCTCGCAGATGTTCGAAAACCTGGCGAAAGCCCTGAAGTCGCTTCTGATGAAAGCCGACCGAGTCCTCGACAATCCACCGTACAACCTGGTCGTCCATTCGTCGCCGGTGCAGGATCCCACGAACGAGCACTACCACTGGCACATAGAATTCATGCCCAAACTAACCAAGACCGCCGGATTCGAATGGGGCACCGGCTTCTACATCAACCCGACCCCCCCCGAAGAAGCGGCAAAATTCCTCCGCGAAGCCAGCATAGAAGATGTAGCCCCGCAACCGCTAACAACCAGATAGAACAAGCGCGCCAACATTGCTCTGGCGGCTGCCCCATCCTAACGTCGCACTAATAACCCAAATCCCATCCCGATTCCTGTCTCGTGACGTTAGGGTGGGGATTTTGACTTTCTCCACTGAAATCTCAGGGACTGATCGCCTCCGAATTCATTCCCAATTGTCATCCTGATGAGCAGAGCGCCACTCAACTGGGAGCGTCACGGTTTCTTAAAAAGGCTCGCCCTGACTTGCTCCCAGGGGATGACATCGGAGGGGTTTTGCTTATGCCGAGCGATGCGGTGGTCAAGCTCCGCCCGTTGCGCGTCCGTCAATGATGCCGCATCCGCTTCCAGGCTTCCCAGACTGTAGCCAGCAGGTCTGCCTTCTCCGTGGCGGAGAGGCTGTTGATCTGGCTTCGCAAATCGCTCATACGCCTACAGCCCTAGCGCGGTTTCTCCTCTGAGGCAAGCACGCCCGGTGCCCGAGACAAAGCGGCTGCCGGAGACAAAGCCGACGCCGGAGATGAAGCGGGCGCCCCAGACATCGCGCACTTTGCGATGTCTGGGTTTCGTCACTGTCCGAACCTCTCCCGGATCACCACAGTTTCTCACCCGGATGATGATTCTGGAAGAACGGCCTTTCCTCTATTTCCGGCGACTCTTAACAATCGCCACCGGAAAAGTCTCGGACACTTGCTGGCCCCCGACATTGACCGTCGCCGTAACCAGAGCTGTAGGCGTAGGGTTCTGCGGAGTGAACGTGAATGCCACACTTTGATCCATGTGGCAGAGGAAGTCTCCCGTGTACGTGAACGTCTCGACTCCGCCCCGGTCGAATGGGTTCGAGCCCGTGTTGCCGCTACTGTCGGTCGAACTCAGGCTGAAATCCTGCGAGCTATAGGCGAGCGTGATCGTGAGCGGGTCTTGCCCGCAAAATGGCACCGAACTCGACTGCATCACCGTCACCGTAAATTGCGCCGCCGTGCCCACCGTGAGCGACGTTACGGGCGAGTTGGTCTTGCTGTTCCATCCCCAGCCCCCGGAACCGTCCAGCCCCTGCGGACCCTCGGGCGGAGCGTCGATGCACAAAGATTGGTTGCACGAGCTCCAACCCTCCCCGGCTACCAGCGAGGTCACGGTTTGTGCGCGAGCGGCAGCGCTCGACATAGCCAACCAGAAGGCGAGGAGCGCCACTGCGATTGCAAAATTTCGTTTCATAACTGTTCCTCCGATTTGTTTCTCGTGGTCTGCGGGCTCATCCGAACCCGGCAAGGACTCTGAAAGCATTGGGAACTTTGGTAGCCCTTTTACCCCAAGTGGATATAATTGTGATGCTAAGTCCCGCCGGTGTCAATGTTGGACAGCCTACAACCCTTGACAGACGGGACGTTTCCCGCCTCCAGCGGAACGAAGGACTAACCCTGTCTGGCTACGCCAATCCATCTTCGTCACCCGCCAACCACAATTAAGCGGAGAGCCGAATGCTCATCCTCAATCACCAATGAATCTTAAATACCGCATAGGCTCTAGGGTTGCTTCCTCAGCTAGGCGCGTTGCGGCGCTCCACTGACCGTGTTGTCCCACTTTCTTCGCTCTCTCTTGCAAACGCTTCCATTCTTCCAGCAGCACCTTAGTTTGTAAGCGATTGAACACGGTTTCATCGTATGGATCTATCAGCCTAAGCACCGGGAAACTTAGATCGTTGTAGTCGGGGAGAAAGTCCCCCAATAGTCCGGAAACCTCGCCTAGCACTGCTCCGTCACTGTTCTCCAGTCGCACATTAAACGGCATCTTTTCCCCTCCACCTACCACGATTTTCGGACTGCCCGGATGCGCCGTGACTAGAATGTTCGAACTGTCAGTTACCACCGTGCATACTAACTACACTATCGTACGTACACAACATTATGCATAGTATTCCACGTGGAACACTTGCCGAGAACGCGGACACGTTCCAGCCGAAAGGGATGGGAAATTTGTGGAGACCTCAAAACACGATTGAAAGCTGGATCGCCTCCGAGCTAAAGGCGAGTTCCAGAAACAAACAAGGAGAAAGCTAACCCTGTGTGCGGTCAAGCACTTCCGAATGCCAGGCCATCTGGATCGCTTCCAGCTTCGACTCGTTCGACTTGGCAGGATCGTCCTTGAAGCCGGGAAGGGCCAGCACATACTTGTGCAAATCGGTAAAGCGTACCGACAGAGGATCGATCTCCGGATGAGCTTCAGAAAGAAGTATCCCAAGATCTTCCGAATCGTTCCATGTAAGTTCTCTTGCCATAGTAAGTTAGTGCTCTTCCGAAACGTAATTGCGATTCCAGGCCGGAATCTCCACCACCACCTTGCCCGGCTTTCGTATCACGGCCTGGCAGCCGAGACGCGAGTTTAGCTGAAGATCCGCGGCCATGTCGAGCTTGTCGGCCTCATCGTCTTCCATCTCGGAGATGACATCGGCCCCCTCTTTTACCCAGACGTGGCAGGTCGTGCAAGCGCAGTTGCCGCCGCAAGCATGGTCAAGGTGAACGCCATAATTCAAAGCCACATCCAGCAGGGACTCCTGCTTGCCATGGTCCTTGTAAGGCAATTTCCCGTGCTCGAACGTGACCGTTTTCCCTTCCGGAAGAAACGTCACTTCGACAGTGTTTTCACCCAGCGCGTCCACGGTTGCAGCTCCGGTACCTTGAATTTTTTCGTCCGACATAACGCTCCAAATGGTTCCAGTTTCGTGTCACGAGCTTCGAGTCGCTAACGAACGTCTCGTGCGCCGCAGCCTGAATTTCAGTTTCGCGCGCGGCCCGCAGCTCGAAACTATTTGAATTCCGCCTTTGCCACCGGATGACCAGCCTGCTGGCCTTCCTCGATCCCAGTGTCATCCATCGCCTTGCCCTTTAATGCGGTCGAGACCGCAGTGTCCATCATGAGTTCGGCGAGGCGCATCGTAGCCTGATTCAGCGCATCGATCGCGTCGCGAATGGCCTGGTAATTGTCGCCTTCTTTGACTGCGATCAAAGCTTTTTCCAGCGTCTCGATTTTCCGGCGCTCGTCGCTGGCGAGTTCGTGCCAGGCGTCGTTCTTCTTTCCCTTCGCCAGCGCGGCCAGAATCGTATCTGCTTCACGGCGCGCTTCGATCACCTGACGCTGGCGGAAATCCTCTTCGGCATAGTCGAACGATTCGAGCAGCATGTTCTCGACCTGCTCGTCGGTGAGTCCGTAACTCGGCTGCACATCGATCTCCGCCTGCTTGCCGCTGCGCTGCTCGCGCGCGGAAACGTGCAGAATGCCATTCGCATCGATCAGGAACTTCACCTCGATGCGAGGCATTCCCGCAGTCATCGGCGGAACGCCCTTCAGGTCAAAGCGCGCCAGCGACCGGCAATCGCGAGCCAGTTCGCGCTCTCCCTGCAGAACATGGATGGCGACATTCGTCTGACCATCCACTTGCGTGGTGTAATACTGTGTCGCCGATGCCGGAATCGTCGAGTTGCGCAGGATGATCTTGTCCGTCACGCCGCCCGCAACTTCGATTCCCAATGACAACGGAGTCACGTCGAGCAGTAGCATCTCCTTTGTAACTTCCGATCCACCACCCAGAATATTGGCCTGCACCGCCGCGCCGAGCGCCACAACTTCATCGGGATTCAAATCCGTGTGAGGAACTCGCTCAAAGAGATCCTGAACCAGTTGCCGCACCCTGGGGATACGCGTCGATCCGCCAACCAGCACAACTTTGTCAATCTGCGCCGGCTTCAGTCCAGCATCCTTGAGGGCCTGCTTCGCTGGCGCGATCGTGCGGTCGATCACAGGTTGGATCATCCGCTCAAAATCATCGCGCGAAATTTCGCGCCGGTACTTCTTGCCACCGGGCAAGTCGACATCGAGTTTTGCCGTCGGCTGCGACGACAGCGTGATCTTCGCTTCGATCACGGCTTTCCTGATCCGCTGCACCGCCTCGCCATTGCGCCGGACGTCGAGCCCCAGATCGCCGCGAATATCATCGATGGCAATTGCGATCAGCAGGTTGTCGATATCGTCGCCGCCCAGATGCGTGTCGCCATTGGTCGCGACCACCTCGAAGATACCGTCATGCAACTTGAGAATCGAAATGTCGAACGTGCCGCCGCCCAGGTCATAGACGGCGACGATTCCGTTCTTGCGCTTGTCGAGGCCATAGGCCAGCGACGCCGCAGTCGGCTCATTCACCAGCCGCAGCACGTCAAGTCCAGCAATTCGGCCCGCGTCTTTTGTCGCCTGCCGCTGCGCATCGTTGAAGTAGGCGGGCACAGTGATGACCGCCTTGGTGACGGGTCCACCGAAGAATCGTTCCGCGTTGCGCTTGAGCTGGCGCAGGATGAGCGCTGAAATCTCAGGAGGCGTATAGGTCCGCTCGCCGATCTTGATACGCAGAACTTCTCCCGCCAGCAGATCGTCGGCGAGGCGGAAGGGAAACAGCTTCACCTCTTCCTGAATGTCTTCAAGGCCGCGGCCCATCAGGCGCTTCACTGAATAAACGGCGCGGTCCGAAGTCTCAATCAGATACTTGCGAGCCGCGTTGCCCACGATGATCTGGTTATTCTCATCGAGCGCAACCACCGAGGGCACGAGGTTCAGGCCATCTTCTCCGGGAATGACGGCGGGCGCGTCCCCTTGCATGTAGGCCACGAGCGAGTTCGTGGTCCCAAGATCGATGCCGACAATGTGATCAGATTTTGCCATCAGGTCCAATGCAGAAGTCAGAAGTCAGATTGCGGAAGTTAACTCAATTTGGTTCACTTCTGCAATCTGACTTCTGACTTCTGACTTTTGACTTTCTATTCCATCGCTTCATTTACGTCGCGCACGAGATTTCGAATATAGTTGCGGCGATTCAGGACGTCCAGCATCCGGTCCCGGATTGGAATGAGGTCCTCTCCGCTTCCTCTATCGACGGCCGCATCCCACTTCTTCCACTCGCTCTTGAGCTCATCGAATAACGTGTCGTACTTTTCTTCCAGCGAGAGCTTGGCTTTTCCAATTTCCTCGAGGAGCGCGGGATCGTCTTCTCCAGCTTTCTTCTGCATGCGGAGTTCTTCCAGATGCATATTGAGTTCGAACACTTCTTCCAGCAGATCGGGCGGAACCACTTGCTTTTTCAGTTCCCCGGTAGCGCGCGCCTTTTCGGTTGCCTGCGATGATTGTTCTTCGAGTTCGACGCCCTCAAGTCGCAGCAGGTATTCCGTCCGCTTGATGGGATCTTTCAGCGTGCGGTACGCGTCGTTGAGCATGGAACTCTGCTCGAGGCTCCAGGCGCGCTCGGTCGGCTCCGCCTGCGCAAACACGTCGGGATGCAAGCGCCGGCTGAGCGCATAAAATTCCTTCTCCAGCAAGCCAGTGTCGAGATCGAGCTTTCGTGGAAAACCGAAGAATGTGAAGTAGTCTACTGGTACGGCCGGCTGAACCTTGCCGCAGGCGCTGCAAAAGTGCTGGGCGCGCATCGTTCCACAGGACCAGCATCCGGTAGAGGCTTCACCGGGCACGATTACCGACGATTTGGATTCTGAATTTGCCATAAAGAATTAGCCCCGAGCCTCGCGCCACGAGCGACCACCACGACGCGGGCCGGGCAGCGGGATCTACTGGCTCGGGACTCGATACTCGAAGCTTTCTACGCCGAGAACGAACTCCCGCAGCCGCACGACTTGGTGGAATTTGGATTCACAAACACGAATCCCTGCTGCATGAGAGTTTCCTGGTAATCGAGAATCATCCCGTGCAGGTAGATGAACGACTTCGGGTCCACGAAAACCCGCACGTCGTCGAACTGAAAAACACGGTCTCGTTCCCGGGGCTGCGTGTCGAAGCGGATGTTATAGCTCAGCCCGGAGCATCCTCCGCCTTGCACGCCCAGGCGCAGACCGCCCTGCTCGGGAGAAATACCTTCTTTCGCCATCGCAGCCCGAATCTTCAGGATCGCCTTCTCGGTGACCTGAATGCCTTTGGCCGGAGCCGAGGGAGCCGGTGGCGCTATCGTTTTGAGTGTGTCTTCCATAAGTCAGCTTCTGGCTACTAGCCGCTAGCTTCTAGCGAGCGGTTCCAGAAATGGAGTCCGGGCTCGCTAGTGGCTAGGAGCTAGTAGCCAGTGCTATTTTACTGCGCCTGCATTTCGGCCGGCTTGGTCGCTTCCTGTTTCTTCTTCCAGTCGCCAATCGCCGCTCGGATCGCATCTTCGGCCAGCACAGAGCAGTGAATCTTCACCGGCGGCAAAGCCAGTTCTTTCACAATCTCGGTGTTCTTGATGGCCAGGGCTTCGTCGATGGTCTTGCCCTTCACCCACTCCGTGGCCAGTGAAGAAGAAGCAATTGCCGAACCGCAACCGAACGTCTTGAACTTCGCATCTTCAATCACGTTCGTCTGCGGATTGACCTTGATCTGCAACTTCATGACGTCGCCGCACTCGGGAGCTCCCACCAGGCCAGTGCCCACATCACTGTCCTTCTTGTCCATCGAGCCCACGTTGCGCGGATTGTTGTAATGATCGATTACCTTATCGCTGTATGCCATTTTTGCTCCTCACATCTTTCACTTCTGCGGGTTTACCGCAGCGTTAAAATCCCCACATCTTTAAGCAAACCTCCGAGCCGCGAGCTTCAAGAAACCACAACCCGCTTGGCATCTTTCAATGCGCTTCTGCGGCCCACTTCACACTCTTCAGGTCCACGCCCTCCTTCGCCATCTCGTAGAGGGGCGAAAGTTCGCGCAGGCGTGCTACCGTTTCGACTACGCGATCGGCCACGTAATCCACTTCGGCCTCGGTATTGAACCGTCCGATGCCGAAGCGAATCGAACTGTGCGCCAGATCGTCTCCCGTACCCAGAGCCTTCAGTACATAAGATGGCTCCAGCGTCGCTGAGGTGCACGCCGACCCGCTGGAAACTGCGATGTCATTGATGCCCATCAGCAGCGACTCGCCTTCCACATAGGCAAAGCTGATATTCAAGTTGCCGGGAAGACGGTGCTCCATCGAGCCGTTGATGTAAGTCTCGTCGAGGCGGTTCATAATGCTGTCTTTCAGGCGATTGCGCAGGCCGGCCAGTTTGCAGGATTCCTGCGGCATTTCTTCCATCGCGATTGCGCACGCTTTGCCGAGGCCGACGATTCCCGGAACGTTCAATGTGCCGGAACGCATGCCGCGCTCGTGCCCGCCGCCATCGATCAGCGGAACCAGTTGTACGCGCGGATTCTTGCGCCGCACATACAACGCTCCCGCGCCCTTCGGGCCATACAGTTTGTGCGCGGTGATGGAAGCCACATCGATGTTCATCTTGTTCACATCGATGGGCACCTTGCCGATCGCCTGCACTGCGTCGGTGTGGAAAACAATTCCGCGCTCGCGGCACAGTTTGCCGATCTCGGCCACCGGTTGCAACACGCCAATCTCGTTATTCGCTGCCATGAGGGTGACCAGAATGGTCTTGTCGTCCATGGCGCGCTTCAGGTCATCCAGATCGACCAGCCCATCCTTCTGCACGGGGAGATAGGTGACGCGGAAGCCGAACTTCTCCAGGTGCTTGCAGGTGTCGAGCACGGCCTTGTGCTCGGTGACTGCGGTGATGATGTGATTGCCCTTCTCGCGGTACATTTCCGCGACGCCCTTAATCGCCAGGTTGTCGCTTTCGGTTGCGCCCGAGGTGAAGATGATTTCCTTGGCGGTGGCGCCGATCAGCTTCGCGATGCGCTCGCGCGAAAGCTCCACCGCTTCCTCCGCCACCCATCCGAAGGGATGGTTGCGGCTGGCCGCGTTACCGAACTTTTCAATGAAATAAGGAAGCATCTCTTCCAGAACACGCGGGTCCATCGGCGTGGTCGCATGGTTATCCATATAGATAGGCAGCTTGATTCCCTCGGGAGTCGTGCGCTGCCCGTTTTCCTGACTGCTGGGGGTCTCCGTCTTCATGATTGCTTTGCTCCTGCCTTGCCCTTAAAGGGACTTCTTTTTCACTGCTGCGCACCGCGAAAGCGATGCCTGATACCAACGTGTCAAATACCGTCGGGCGCGATCCCAGCGCACCGGCACTTCATGAAATCGTCACCAGTTCCGCCGGCTTCGGTTTCTTGATTTCGATCGTTTCCGGCTCTTCTTTCATCTGCGAGATTTTGATGTTCTTCAAAACCTGCTCGATGCTTTCATTCACCTTGCGCAGCGGCTCGCGAATGGTGCAACGATCGCTCTGCCCGCACTCGCCGCGCACCGTGACGCATGCAGTAATAAAGAGAGGGCCGTCAATCGCCTTAATCACTTCGAAGGCGGAGATCGTTCTCGGATCGCGCGCCAGCGTGTAGCCGCCGTTCATCCCATGCTGGGATTGCACCAGTCCGACTTTCGCCAGCCGCTGCAAAATCTTCGCCAGCGCCTCCTGCGGAATGCCGTAAGCCTCGGCAACATCCTTGGCGCTGCAAGAACCGCGGTCAACGTGTTCGGCCAGATGTTTCATGGCCATCAACCCGTAATCCGCCTTCTTGGTCAGCTTCAGCATAAATACGACGAATATAGTCGGATAAAACTACGACTCTTTAGGTCGCCTTTATTCTAACGCGCCCCTTACTTGCTGGCAAGCCGGATCAGAGGACTGCGGAAATTCAACAGTGAACGGTAAGTTTGAGTGGGTAAACGGGTTAGCTCGATGACAAGGAACGCGGCCATAGCCGCCAGCGATTCTGAACGGTCCCGCGTCACCTTGGTCACTTGACATCCGGGCCCATCCGCCACAAAATACCGCCAATTCCTGGAGATATCACTACCCCTTCTCGACAGGATGCCCGCGACACCCTATGATGCCGAGACCGCTCTCGCAACCTTCTCCTAAGAAAGTCAGCCCCGAGTTGTGCAAGCATCCCCAGGTGCAGATCGTGTCCCGCGACGAGGATACCGAGTACGTGGAATGCAAGGAATGCGGGGATGTCTTCGAATCCAGCGAATTCAGGGATATGGAAATCGAACAGAAGAAAAACCTGGACGAAGAATAATCGCCTGCACGAGCTGAGCCAGTTCCAATACCCTTATTGCACCCTCGGCTCCGATCAGACTCCATCTACTGGATCGAAATCAGCAGGTTTTCCGCATCGTCGATCTGGAATCTCTTACCGGGAGGGATCACCGTGGTCGCGCTGTATTCGGTGATCACTGCCGGCCCCCGTGACGATTCCCCCGGCACCAGATCCCCGCGCTCGTAGATAGCAGTCACAATGCTCTTCCCCTGAAAAATCGCTTTGGCACGCTCGACCGGCAATGCCTTGCTCGGTCTGCCTGCGTTCCCCATTCCTTGCTTGATGCGAAGTTTTTCCATTCTTATCCTGGCCCGCAGACGCAGCGTGACCAGTTCGATCTCCCTACCGGCATGGTGATATCCGTAACGCCGCTGATGTTCATCATGGAAACGCGCCGCCACATCTCCCGCAGAGGGAACATTGATCTCATAACCTTGCCCGCGATAGCGAAGATCCAGGCTCCTTTCATAGTGCGGAGAACCGCGCCATAACTCTTCAGCAAATTGCTTCCTGGCGGCTGTTTCCAGCTTGCGAAACTCCTTCTCCAGCTCCACCGCGCGCGGACGGCTGGAAAACCGCCAGAGCAGCGTGCGCGAGAAATCCTTGACCACATCGCTGACCAGAATTCCAAACGCGGAGAGCGCGCCCGGCCGCGCTGGAATGATCACTGTCGGAATCGCCAGAGCGCCTGGGCCAGTTCGCAGGCATGCAAACCTCCCGCGCCGCCGAAGGCGACCAGCGCGAACTCGCGCGGATCGTATCCGCGCTCGATGGAAACGACGCGCAAGGCCCGCTCCATGTTCGCGTTCACCACTCGCACCACGCCGCTCCGAGAACTGCTCCAGACTCAGGCGTGATCCCTGATTCTTGAGCCACTGCGAGGTAACGCGCCGCGTTCGCTCAACGTCGAGCGTGAACTCCCCGCCCAGAAATCGGTCCGGCCGCAGCCTTCCCAGCAGCAAATTGGCATCGGTCACGGTCGGCTGCGTTCCGCGGCCATAACAAATCGGGCCGGGATCAGCACCCGCCGATTCTGGCCCCACGCGCAGCAGACCGCCAGCATCGAAGCGCGCCAGCGAGCCGCCACCCGCGCCGACCGTGTGAATTTCGAGCATGGGAACGCCGACAGGAAGCCCGGCCACTTCCGACTGCCCGCCGGCATGCACCTCGCCCTGCACGGCGGCGACATCGGTCGATGTTCCGCCCATGTCGAACGAGAGAATCTTCCCGAACCCGCTGCGAGCGGCCATGGCTGCAGCACCCACCAGTCCTCCGGCGGGACCCGATAACACGGTGCGCACGGGCTCGCGCGCGGCCGACTTGAGCGCGGTGATTCCGCCACTCGATTGCATGACGAAGATCCGCGATTTTGGACGGGCTCGCGCGCCGACCGCTCTCCAATTCCTCAACCCGCTCCGCCAGTCGCTCCATATAGCTCTGCATGAGCGGTTGCAGGTAGGCATTCACCACGATCGTGCTGGTGCGCTCATATTCGCGGAACTCGGGGAGAATCTGGTGCGACACCGAGAGCGGCTTGCCGAGATCGGCGACGGCTGCAGCCACTCGCGCTTCATTCTTTGGATTTGCGAACGAGAACAGCAAGGAAATCGCGATGGCGTCGGGCTGAGCCGCGGACGCCAAAGCGCGCACGCGGGCCAATTCAGCATCATCCAGCCGCTCCACCACCTGTCCCGCGGCATCGACTCGCTCTTTGACGCCAAAGCGCATGTCGCGAGCGACGAGCGGCGGAATGCGGTCAAAAAAGAAATCGTAAAGTCGCGGACGCGCCTGCCGCCCAATCTCGATCACGTCCTCAAATCCGGACGTTGTGACCAACGCGACGCGCGCGCCTTTTCGTTGCAGCAAAGCATTGGTGCCAACCGTAGTACCGTGGAGCAGCGTAACGCCCGCTCCCGCGCCGATTTTAGCCAGCGCCTCGGCAATCGCGCGCGACGGATCATCCGGAGTCGAGAAGACCTTGAAAGTCTTGAGCCGGCCACCTTCCACCCACACGCAATCGGTGAAAGTTCCCCCCGTGTCGATCGCAACCCGAGCGTGGCACGCTGCGATCCACTCATAAACAGGGAAGACTACCATCCCACGGTGCCCAGAGCATAACCGCGTTCCTGGCTGGCTTGCCGTATTCTAAGGTCGTGTGTGCCACGGCATTACCGCGAACGCGTCGCCTCCCTGCTGAGAGGTTTCGGTGAACGGAAAAACATGGAAGTCATGGCTGTTGCCCGGTGGCCTGTTGCTGGCCCTCGCAGTCGGGCTGATTAATAGTCCGTTCTTCGCCCAGGTCGCGACTTCGCTCGGTTTCTATTACCTCGCAGTTTTCACCGCCGGACTATTCCTGGCCTGGCGTTTCCATTCCAGCCGGGTTTTGTTTTCGCTGCTCACACTGCTGCTTGCCCAGCGAGCCGTCGACTTCTTCTTCGCTGGCCATGCGAGAAGTGCGCCCGGCCACACGGCGGCAACGCTAGTCGCCTTCTTGATCCCGCTCAATTTCGTCGTGTTTGCCTCAATCCGCGAGCGAGGACTAGCCATCGAGGGAATCGCTCCCCGCCTCGGTCTGCTTTTCCTGGAGTCGGTGGTGGTAGCCGTCCTCTGCCGCCCGGAAAATGCCGCGGCCGGCAAGGTGCAGTCCAGCGTCGGCGAAATCCCCGACTGGATGTTGCTCGCCTTTGTGATCGCCCTCGCCCTGTTTGTCCGCCGTTTCGTGCAGACCCACAAGCCGATCGAGCCCGGCTTCGCGTGGTCCACGGTCGCGATTTTTCTGTGGCTCGAATTCGCTCCCATCGGAAAGATGGCCGATGCCTACGTCGCCACCGCTGCCCTCATCCTCGCGGCGTCGCTGATCGAAACCTCTTACGTGCTCGCTTATCACGACGAACTCACTGGCATCCGCGGACGCCGCGCATTCAATGAGTCATTGCTCTCACTGGATCAGCAGTATGCGATTGCGATCGTCGATATCGACCACTTCAAGAAATTTAACGACACCTATGGTCACGATGTTGGCGATCAGGTCTTGTGCATGGTCGCGGCGCAGATCTCCAAAGTTGGTGGCGACGGGCGCGCCTTCCGCTGCGGTGGCGAAGAGTTTGCCATCACCTTTCGGGAAAAGTCCGCCAAGGATGCCTTGGAGCATCTGGAGGTGTTGCGCGAAACCGTTGCCAAATCCACATTTCGTATGCGGGGAGGCGATCGGAGAACCGAATCGCGCACCGGCGATCCCGATCGCAGAAGGCCAGCGAAAAAGAGAGCCTCCGGTCCCGCGCTTCGACAATCTTCCGATGGCCTCTCGGTGACCGTCAGTATCGGCGTCGCCGAGCCCAGCACTCGCTACCGCCAGCCCGAGCAGGTAATCCAGGCTGCGGACCAGGCTCTGTACCGCGCCAAACAAAAAGGACGCAACCGCGTCGAACTCGCATCCACCGCGCCGTTGAAATTAGAGAAAAGCAGGCGTGCCAAAGTGTCCCGATCCTCGCTGCCCTAACAGGCTGCTGAAAAACTCGACTACAAACTCGCTTTTGGGTGGCGCTACTCGCTTTTGGATGCGCTTTTGGGTGGCGCTTTTGGATGCGCTTTTGGGTGGCGCTTTTGGGTGGCGCTTTTGGATGCGCTTTTGGGTGGCGCTTTTGGGTGGCGAAGCAGGCGTGCCAAAGTGTCCCGATCCTCGCTGCCCTAACAGGCTGCTGAAAAACTCGACTACAAACTCGCTTTTGGGTGGCGCTACTCGCTTTTGGATGCGCTTTTGGGTGGCGCTTTTGGGTGGCGCAGCGCTTCAAGCGCTGCGATAACTGGCTTGTGGGCAGCGGCGGCTTCAGCCGCTGAGGTCGGCCCCAACCCGCGAAACACTTTTTCAGCAGGCTGCTAAACGGTGGCCATCGTCACCATTCCCGCAAATGGATCAGAAACAAAATCACCGTGGCCCCCAGCGGCAGCAACAGTCCCGCGCGCAAACTGCCCGTGGCCTGGGAAGTAATCCCGACCAGCCACGGAAGAATCGCCGGTCCGACCGATGCCAGCGAAAACATGAACGCTCCAATACTGCGAGCCGCCACTCCGAAGTGCTGCGACAGACGCGCCACCGTGATCGGATACAGCGTGGCAAAACTGAGTCCAGTAACCAGCGCCCCAGCGATCACGCCTGTCAGCGTGGAGGACCACAGCATCAGTACGATCCCGCCCGATGCGGCAGCAAATCCTCCCCGCAATACGCGCCGCTCGGGAACGTAAAGCAGAAACAGCGTTCCCAGAGCCCGGCCCACGGTTAGCGAAGCCCAGAAAAATGCCGGCATCAGCGGAGCCATCCTGGCTTCCTGCGGTCCAAGTCGCGACACATAGGAAGCGATCCATCCCCCCACCGCCGTCTCCGCCCCCGGATAGAGAAAGAACACCAGGGCGAAGAGCCACACGATCGGGTTTGCGGCAAGTTCCCGCCAGCGCGTCGGTCCTCGCGCGGATGCCGCCGCCGCGGGAAACGGTAAACGTCGCATCACCAGCGCGAACAGCACGAGAAGAAGTGAAACCGATCCCAGGAAAAATGGCAGCAGCCCGTGCGCTGCCGTCCAGGCGACCATTAACGAGCACATTACCGCGCCCACTCCCCAGAAAAAGTTCAGCAGGCTGACCGCGCTCGTCCGCGCATTCGAGCTGACTTCAGCAATCAGCAGGTTATCGGTAGGAATGATCAGGCCCAGTCCAAAGCCATAAACCGCCACCGATGCCATCCCCAGCCCTGCCGATCCCATACAGAGCGTGGCCGTCCCGCACGCCATCAACAGCAGTCCCGACAGAAACGCCGGCCGGAATCCCATCCGCGACAGCAGCACCCCGGAGAGCTGCACGCCCACCATCGCTGCCAGAAACTGCACCAGAAAAAGGTTCCCGGCCTGCGTATCGCTCAGAGACCAGCGACTCATCAGCAGAGGCAGCATCGGCCCGAGCAAGGTCGTCAATATCCCAGTCGGGAAAAAGGCGAGCTGCGCCGCCAGAATCAGCTTCTTGTTTGAAGAGGCCTCGATTTGTTCGATAGGTGGGCTCACCATGGGCTATGAATTTCCTCTTTTCGCGCCGGAAAATTCAGGATAACCCATGGCCGATCAATCGCCCGCGGAAGATGTCGCTCAGCCAGATCCGAGGCCATCCATGCTCCAGATAGTCGTTGCAACGATTATCCCTCTCGTGCATCCAATCCAATGAGAAAGGAGCTTTACTGATGAGCACACTTGCTACTCCACAAACTGCCGCCTCTACCCTCTGGAACATCGATCCCGCCCATTCCGTTGCCGAGTTTAAGATCAGGCACCTCATGATTTCCAACGTGAAGGGTCGGTTCACCGCGGTCGAGGGCGCCCTGTCGCTGGACGAGTCCGATCTCTCGAAGTCCAGTGTCCAGGCTTCAATCGACACAACTTCGATTAACACCCACGAGGCCCAGCGCGATGCCCACCTCAAGAGCGCCGATTTCCTCGACGTCAAAAAGTTTCCGAAAATGTCCTTCAAGTCGACCCGCATCAGCGATGCCGGAAACGGCGAACTCAAGGTGGCTGGAGATCTGACTATCCACGGCGTTACCCGTAACGTGACTTTCGACGTCGAGGGGCCAACCGCAGCAACCAAAGATCCCTGGGGAAATACCCGACGCGGCCTGTCGGCAACCACGAAGATCAGCCGCAAAGACTTTGACCTGACCTGGAATGCCGCGCTCGAAACCGGCGGTTTTCTCGTCGGCGACGAGGTCACTATCAATCTCGAAGTCGAGTTCATCAAAGCCTGAACATTCGCTGCGCGGCGCCCCGTGAATACGGGCCGCGCAGCACACAGAAAGAAGGAGAACTATGTCACTCCGGCCCGTAAAACAGATTATTCAACCGAAGCCGACCCTCGAAGGCGCGGGCGTAAAACTGCAGCGCGCCTTCGGATTTGGCAAGACGAAGGAATTTGACCCGTTCCTTCTGCTCGACGATTTTCGCAACGACAACCCGAACGACTACATCGCGGGATTCCCCTGGCATCCCCATCGTGGAATCGAAACCATCACCTACGTGCTCGCCGGTTCGGTCGAGCATGGCGACAGCCTGGGCAACAAAGGCAAAATGACTGCCGGCGACGTGCAGTGGATGACCGCCGGCAGCGGCATCCTCCATCAGGAGATGCCCAAGGGCGACACCGCCGGACGTATGCACGGCTTCCAGTTGTGGGCGAACCTGCCCTCGTCCTTAAAGATGACCGATCCCCGCTATCAGGACATCCCGTCGAGCGCGATCCCCGAAGTCACCGACGATGACGGCACACGCGTGCGCGTGATCAGCGGAGAATTCTGGGGCAAACGCGGGCCCGTCGAAGGCGTCGCTGCCGATCCCAACTATCTCGACATCTCGGTTGCTCCCGGCAAACGGAAGCATCTCAAAGTCGAAACCGAGCGCAACGCTTTCGCCTACGTGTTTGCCGGCTCCGGCACATTTCGCGACTCCTCGAATCCCCAGGCCGTTCTCACCGAGCGAGTCGACAGGCCCGATGCGCCACCCGTGTATGAAGCCGGGAACCACTCCCTGGTGCTGTTCGACCGGGGAGACGAAATCGTCGTGCAAGCTGGCGACGAGGGCATTCGTTTTCTCCTCGTCTCGGGTAAGCCCATCGAGGAACCGGTCGCCTGGTACGGCCCGATCGTCATGAACACACAGGAGCAACTCCGCCAGGCAATGGAAGAGTTGCAGACCGGAGCCTTCATCAAGCACCGCTGAAGCCGAGGCAGGAAAGTTGCGCCGGCGACCCGCCGGCAGTAGCGGGGGCGACTCGCCCCCGCTGCGGGCAAAGTAAAAGGAGTCGGTATGAAGCACTCATTGTCCTTGACTTAGCCTTGTTGACTTCTACAATTGAGTTGGATCGAACAGTGATCCGCATGACGTGTCTCGCGGAATACTTGCAAGGTCACAAGACCTTTTAAGGATCTGAGCTGGCAGAGCATCTAAGTTACTAAAAATCAATACTTTGCCTCTAACTATCTTAAACTCAATACTTTGAAAGTAATTTCCCGTAAAGTATTGATTCTAATATACCGGTGGGGGAGGGGGGGTACCCCTTTCACCACGGCTCCGACGAGAAAGTGGGAATCACTCGAACGATTGGCATCCGAAAATGACTCCCGTTATCGCCGATCAGCCTGAATGCTGGCCCGCTCTTCCGCTGGACTCATGGCGCGACACCTGCTCCACGCTCCATATGTGGACGCAGATCGTCGGCAAGATCCGCCTCCGTTTGACGCCGCTCGTCAACCATTGGTGGAACGTTCCCTTGTACGTATCGGCAAGGGGTCTGACCACATCCAGAATCCCGTATGAAAACACCGCCTTTGAACTCCGGTTCGACTTCATAGGGCACCGGCTTGTGTTGGTAACGGCCAGCGGCATATTGAAAGCAATCCCGCTGAGGGCTGTCTCAGTGGCCGAGTTCTACGAAGAGGTCATGGCAATGCTTCAGTCCGCCGGGATCCAGGTCAAAATCTGGCCGGTGCCGGTAGAAATTCCCGATCCGATCCCCTTCGACCACGATCGCGTGCACTGCTCCTACGACCGCCTTTCGGTAGAGAAATTCTGGCGGATTCTGCTTTCCGTCGATGCCGTGTTTCAACAGTTCAGATCGGGATTCATAGGCAAGTGCAGTCCCGTTCATTTCTTCTGGGGAAGCTTCGATCTCGCCGTCAGCCGCTTCTCGGGCCGCCCGGCTCCGGAACGCCCGGGCGCGGATGCCATAACTCGAGAAGCGTATTCCCATGAAGTAAGCAGTGTGGGTTTCTGGCCCGGCAGCGGCGACGTAAAAGACGCCGCGTTTTACTCCTACGTAGCGCCCGAGCCTGGTGGATTCAAGGAAGCGCAAGTCCGGCCGGGTGCCGCCCATTATGACGCTAGGGTGGGGGAATTCCTGCTCATGTATGAAGACGTGAGGAAGGCCGAGTCGCCCACGGCCGCAATCCTGGATTTCTGCCAAACCACCTACGAAGCCGCTGCTAATTCGGGTCGATGGGAGCGCGCCGCGCTCGAGAGATAACCGTTAGCCATGGATTCTCCCCAGCGCAAGCGCTGCGGCAGCATATCCACGTAAAATTCAGTACCATAAAGACAGTCGCGCTCTTGCAGTGATGAGGGAAAACGACCTGCGAACGAGCGAGGACAAATTCAAGACGGACCGACCTGACGCGTGAGTTGCGTAGCTTTCGTGCCTGGGATGAAGTGCTGGCCTCTCCATCCGATCGTGGTAAACTAACGTTCAACACGTCGGAGAGATGGCCGAGAGGCTGAAGGCGGCGGTTTGCTAAACCGTTATACGGGCTAACACCTGTATCGAGGGTTCGAATCCCTCTCTCTCCGCCAGCTCCTTCGATCCTGGCAATTGCCTTTACCGCGGTCACCAACTGACCATCTCGACGCACTCCCGCTGACGATCAAGCACGTTAGCAGTCGCTGCTGAGGAGACGGCTCCAGAAGGGCTCCCTCATTCCACATCCGGGCGTTTGATATCCGAGGTATTGGCAAGGAAAATTGCCGAACAAAAGGTTGGTCTCGCACAAGCGGCTCGAGACAAAGAGACGTCTACTGCTCGAAAAAGAGGGTCAGGGTTCTTGGGAAGACCAACATAATTCTTCGCTACGAACCGTAACTCACCGGCTCCGCCAGTCCTCCCCCTTGGCGAGTGGTCGCTTAGGCGCGCAAGAAGCTTTCGTCAGCGATTCTAGCTTCGCTTAACTCGCTAGAGACGGAGGTCACTGGTCCATGAGCGGATTTATGCAGTTTTAAGGAAAAGTCTTTCAGACTACCCCTGGCGGCCCAACAAGAGTAGAGTTATGGACCCGGAGCGAAGGAAGCACGGTGCACACAATCGCCGCCAGTGGCAAAGGGAACTGGAATCCAGCAACACGAAGCAAGTTATTTCTGCTGGTGGTTTCCGCCGCCTTGTCACTTGCGTCGCATATAGTTTTCCTCCGCTTCCTCCCGGCGCCGTGGCAACAAAACGAGAGTGCTGACTATCGAGTATTCTACGAACCCGTCGCCCGCCAACTAGAGGGCGGCCATGGATTTTATCTGCCGTCGGGAAAACCTGCTCTCAAGTATCCGCCCGGGATTCCGATCGCATACGGAGCAACGTTCTGGCTCTCCGATCGGATTGGGATGCCGCACCAAACCGGATTGAGAGCATTGCAAGGTCTGCTCACGGTTGCAACCTCGGTCGTGGTGGCCGTGATTGCATTTGAGACCTTCGGCCCGCGTGCGGGTCTGATGGCGAGTTTCCTCTGGTCCACGTATCCCTTTCACCTTTGGCTTTCCAAACAACCTTCGGCAGAGCCCTTGGTGAGCGTGCTTCTGGCTGCGTCCGTACTCGCGTTCTCCCGATGGCTGTCGAACGGGCGGGGCGCATTGGTCTGGGGATCAGTATGCGGCGCGCTCGCCGCCTCCGCGGCACTGGCCAAGCCGTTTAACATCGGACTGGCCGTGGTCTTCGCCATTCTGCCATGGGTATGTGACGTGAAGTGTTCCCGCGGAACGCGCGCGGCTTTCTCTGCCACCGTCCTGATCGCTTTCAGCCTGAGTATTTTGCCGTGGGAAATATGGGCCTCGCAGAGGGCGGGGCACTGCATCCCGCTGTGCACCAATGGAAACGCGACGTTGCTGGATGGCATCACATTCGGAATGGGCCGCAACAAGGTTCAGAACCCTCCGGCATTGCCCCGACCGGTTGATGCCTTGGCAAGAGATTTCGCGGCTCGCCGGAAAGACCTACAAAGCAATGGCGAAGTGGTGACACTGCTCGTCGCACAGACCAGGTGCAGCCCCTTCAAAGTCGCGCTCTTATTTCTTACTAAGGCCATCGTAAGTTGGTATGGGAATGACTCTCACCATCACGAACGGTGGGCCTTGCTGATTCAGTTGTTCTACCTGCCTTTCGTCATTTTCGGGATATTGGTTGCGCACAGTGGCACGAGGCAGCAGCGAAACTTTCTCTTCATCGCAGGTGGAATAACCTTGTACTACTGGGGAATGACCACGTTCATTGCTCTTCCGATCGTGCGCTATATGGTGCCCGCTATCAGTCTGTTGATGGTGCTCGCAGGGAATACCGCGGAGGTCATCGTAGAGGCGTTTGGCTGGCGGCCTGTCTTGGCAAAAACGGAAGCGGCCGCGCCCTGACCTCCGATTGCGAGGTCGCGCAGGCCTTGCGATTGCAGGTACCAGCCCGGCGGATGGGCCGAAACAGCGCTCCCAGAAGGAGATTGGCGTACCACGGATGTCACGAACACGATGCGGATCATTCCCGGAATCGGCTCCTGATCGTGATATTATTGGCGACTTCACTCGACAGTTCGCTCAGGAGATACACGATGACCTACCGACTCTCTGTCCTGGTAGTTCCACTTCTTTCCGTCTGTTTATTCGCCCAATCCCCTGCCGGATTTGATGGTCCCGCGCAGCTTCCTCTTGCGACCATGGCCAGTTCGATGGCCGATACTCCCGCTCCCGGCCCTGTTCTCACCGTCAACGCTGGCGATGACCTGCAGGCGGCATTGAACAACGCTCAATGCGGGAACACGATCCAGTTACAGGCTGGAGCCACCTTCACGGGGATTTTTAAATTCCCCGCGCGGAGTTGCGACAGCAATCACTGGATCATCATTCGCACCAGTACTCCAGACAGCGCTCTGCCCGCCGAAGGGCAACGCCTTACTCCTTGCTATGCGGGGGTTGCATCGCTGCCAGGCCGTCCGCAATACACCTGCAATAACCCGCAGAATTTGCTCGCGAAGCTCGTTGATTCGGAACTCGTCGGTCCCGTCGTCTTCCAGTCCGGCGCCAATCACTACCGTCTAATCGGGTTGGAGGTGACGCGACCGGTCGGAACCAGGGGAGCGGCCACTTTAATGTCAATCGCGGCCGGGGGCACGGCCAGCTACATCGTGCTCGATCGAAGCTGGGTGCACGGAACAACCCAGGATGAGGCGATAGAAGGTTTCGAACTCTCGGGAACCAACAACGTTGCCGTCGTCGATTCCTATTTCAGCGACTTTCACTGTACCGCGCTGACCGGTACATGCACAGAGGCCCACGCTATTCATGCGGGTTCCGGCAGTTCTCAGGACGGTACTTACCTCATCCAGGACAATTTCCTGGAAGCTTCCGCCCAGGCGATCCTGTTTGGAGGAGCCGCGGCTACCACGACTCCGACAGACATTACCATCCGCTTGAATCACTTTTTCAAACCGTGGCTGTGGATGAGGGGCAGTTCGCCCTTCCAGGGTGGAGTCGAGGGCAACCCATTTATTGTGCGCCACCATCTGGAATTCAAAAATGCCATACGTGTGTTGGTCGAAGACAATCTGATGGAGAACGTCTGGGGAGGTTTCGGCGAGACTGGAGATGCCATACTTCTCACTCCCAAGAGCCAACATATCAAGTCGGGAGCCAATGTCTGTCCGATCTGTCAGGTCACTGACGTCACCCTCCGGTATACCCACATCATCCACGCCAGCGGCGGCATCGAGATCGGCACCGTACTCTCCGGAAACGGAGCGAACGGCGCGCCGGCCCTGGCAGGAACGCGGTTCAGCATTCACGATGTTGTGATGGATGACATTAGCCGAAGCTATATCGGAGGAGGCTGGTTGTTCTCCCTGGGCAACAATTGGCTGGTGAATCCGCTCAATACCATTACGATCGATCACATCACCGGATTCCCGGATACCGAAGGCGGCGTTCTGGCGCTGGGCAACAAGATTTCCAATCCCCAGATGTATGGCTTCGTCTTCACCAACAGTATCGTTACCGCCGGCCGCTACCCGGTATGGAATGCCAGCGGCGGCGCCACCAGTTGCGCGCACTCCGACGTCCCACTCACCAGCCTGAATAGCTGTTTCGGCACCTACACGTTCAACAATAACGCGCTCGTCGCAGCCCCTGAACGCGATCCGGAATCCGCCTGGCCAACCGGCAACATGTTCGCAACCGCTGTGAACTTCGTTGATTTCGCCGCATATAACAACGCCAACGGAGGAAATTACCAACTCATGCCGGGCAGTCCTTATCAGAGCATGGGAACCGATGGACGCGATTTGGGAGCCGACATCGCAGGACTAACTGCAGCTCTGGCTGGCGTCGAGTAAGTCCCGGTCCCATCCTTCTTAAAGGGGTCCGCAGCACGCCGCGGACCTCTTTTTTATTGGCTCGCCTCCGCCGGTTTTTTCTATTCGATAAATCGAAATTCTGGATTGTACTTCCCTGTCTTTCGGGAGGTAACTTGAAAATTGCGCCTCTTGCGCGCCTTGGACCCACGTGTGTTCGGCCAGAGGGCTTGGTCCAGGGGGCGAGGACGTTGGGTGTCACCGCGATGGATTTACCCCAGAAAAAACGGGCCCATGGTCTGCCTTCGGCGCAAGGGTTGTACGATCCTGCCCATGAGCATGATGCTTGCGGCATTGGATT
Organism: uncultured Acidobacteriaceae bacterium; assembly: GCA_963838315.1. GTDB lineage: Bacteria > Acidobacteriota > Terriglobia > Terriglobales > Acidobacteriaceae > Acidiflorens. The sequence goes on along the minus strand of CAWIQW010000022.1, from coordinate 745 downwards.
TGTGGCCAATGTGCGGGGACAAAAAAGCCACGACATCATTAATAAGGGGATTGAGGTACTGATCAACCTCACCCACCGGGGTGCTTGCGGATGCGACCCCGAAACCGGCGACGGTGCCGGCATCGTTATCCAGATTCCCCACGAATTCTTCACTCGTGAATGTGCCCAGCTCGGCTTCAAACTCCCCCCACCGGGAGCTTACGGCGTAGGCATGATCTTCCTGCCGGTGGAGAAACACCAGCGCCTGCAGTGTGAAGGAATGTTGGAGCGCATTGTTCGTGAAGAGGGGTTGGCGGTCCTGGGCTGGCGCGATACGCCCGTCAAGGCCTCTGCCATCGGCCGCGTCGCGCGCGGCTCCCAGCCCTACATTCAGCAGCTGTTCGTCAACCGTGCTGCCGGCATGGACGAGAATGCTTTCGAACGCAAGCTCTACATTGTACGGAAGCGCGCCGAGTCGGAAGTCAGCGCATCGGACATTCAGGACCGTGAGACGTTTTATATTCCCTCGCTCTCCGCCCGCACCATTGTCTACAAGGGATTGCTGCTTGCTCCTCAGATCGCGAATTTCTACAGCGAACTCTCCGATCCCGCGGTCAAGAGCGCTCTCTGCCTCGTCCACCAGCGTTTCTCGACGAACACGTTTCCCAGTTGGCAACTGGCCCATCCCTATCGTTACGTGGCCCACAACGGCGAGATCAACACTCTGCGCGGCAACGTGAATTGGATGCATGCCCGCCAATCGCTG
>CAWIQW010000021.1:0-357624 GCA_963838315.1 uncultured Acidobacteriaceae bacterium | reverse complement strand
GCGGAAGGGACGACGGAGCCGGTGCAGATCCGGCTGGGCGAGGAAACATTTCTGGCGACTTCGGTCAACCTGCGTTCTCCGGGCGCGCAGGCGCTGAACCTGTGGGTGCTGAAGTCACTCGACCAGGAGACAGCTTTCCTGAGGAACCTGAACGAACTGTTGCTGGCACTGGGGCTGACGGCGGTGCTGGCGGGAAGCGTGCTGGTTTTTCTGATCTCGCATACGTTTACGCGTCCGCTCGACAACCTGGTGGCGGGTGTGCGGGCGCTGGAGCGGGGGGACTACGCCTATCCGCTGGAGGCGCGGGGCGGGGACGAGGTAGCGGAGGTGACGCGGACCTTTGACCGCATGCGCACGAGCTTGCAGAAGACGCAGCGGGAATTGCTGGATGCGGAACGGCTGGCGACGATCGGGCGGATGGCGAGTTCCATCTCGCATGATCTGCGGCACTCGCTGGCGGCGATGATGGCGAACGCTGAATTTTTGTGCGAGAGCAAGCTGACGGCGGCGGAGCGGGAAGAGCTGTACGGGGAGATCCGGGTGGCGGTCGACCAGATGACGGACCTGATCGAGTCGTTGCTGGAATTTTCGCGGACGCGGGAATCGCTGCGTCCCTCGTATGGCGACGTGCGCTCGGTGGTTGACCGGGCGGTGCAGGGAGTAAGGACGCATCCGGAGTTTCAGCGCATACGGATTCGGATTTCGAGCGACGGGGTCACGGAGGGATGGTTCGATTTCAAGAAGCTGGAGCGGGCACTGCTGAACCTGGTGCTGAACGCGTGCGAGGCGGTGGCAGCGGAATCGGGCAAGATCGAGATCGGCTTACGGCGGGTGGGTGGGAACCTTGAGATCCGCATCGAGGACAATGGCCCGGGAATCGCGGAGGCGGTGCGCGCGAAAGTGTTCGATCCATTTGTGAGCCATGGCAAGGAAAACGGGACCGGGATGGGGCTGACAGTGGTGCAGAAAATCGTGCAGGACCATGGCGGGGACGTGACGATCGAGCAGACATCGGCGGCGGGAACGACGTTCCGGGTGAGTGTGCCGTTAAGTCCGGCGGCGGAGAATGCGCTGGCGAGCAAGCATGCGAACCAGGCGTAGCCTCTGCGGGGAATCCTTGAAAACTGAAGACTGTGTTGTGGCGGGGGAGCGTATGACCGGTGAATGCAGGTTCGATTTCTTGCGGCGGGTGAGATTTGCCAAGGTGGGCTCACGACGGTCGCGGGCGGAGGGTGTGCTGTGGCTGGTCCTGTTGAGCGCGACCACGTGGAGTGCGGGGTGGGCGCAGGAGACGGCATCCGCAGCGGCGAGCAGGGACGAGGCCATGCCGGCAGATGTCAACGACGTCGATCCGAGCGCTGAGCGAGCAGGTCGAGCAATTGCGGGAGACGGTCACGCGAACTGCGCGCGGCGATGGCAGAGCGCGGGCGGAGACGCGGAACGCGAGCGGAGATCGGACGGCGGCGAGCTGCGGCGGGAGGTGGAGGAGTGGCGGGATGAGCGGTGGCGCAAGGCCGGGATCGGTCGGAGGCGGTAGTGCGCACACTCGGCAATGATGCAGACGGTCGGCGATTTGAATGCGTCGCCAGAAGGACAGCGACGCGCAAGATCGGAATGCGGCGGTAGCCGGGCCAGGAAGAGCAGAAGAAGGCTCGGCGCGCGGCGAGCTTGGAGGAGGAGTATGAGCTGTTGAGCGGGAAGGTGGACGATCAGTATCAGACGAAGGTGGAAAGCGCGTCGAAATACCGGATGCGGATTTCGGGCATCGTGCTGATGAATTTGTTCAGCAATCAGGGAGTGGTGGATAACATCGATCTGCCGGCGCTGGCTCTATGCGCGGCCGCCGGGCGATTCGGGCGGGAAGTTTTGGAGCGACGTTGCGGCAGTCGCGACATTGGATTTGAAGTTTTCGGGCCGCGGGTGGCGGGAGCGCAGGACGAGAGCGGATCTGCAACTCGATCTGGCGGGCGGATTTCCGGCGGTGCCGAACGGAGTCAACTCGGGACTGATGCGGCTGCGCACGGCGACCATGCGGATGGATTGGGAGAACACGTCGGTGGTGGTGGGGCAGGATGGGCTTTTCTTTTCGCCGAATTCGCCGACGTCGTTTGCGACGCTGGCCGTGCCGGCGCTTTCCTATGCGGGGAATTTGTGGAGCTGGGTGCCGCAGATACGGGTGGAACACGGGTGGCGCTGGGGGAGAGTCTCGAGTCTGCTGTTTCAGGGAGGGATTCTGGATCCGGTGAGCGGGGAAGTGCCGACATCGAATTTACCGGCAGGCGGGGCCGGGAGAAGCGTCGCGGCAGCCGGCGTATGGGACGCGGGTGGCGTGGACGCACGATTTTTTCGGGCATCCGCTGCGGGTGGGAGCGGGCGGATTTTACAGCCGGCAGGATTATGGGTTTGGACGAAATGTGGATGCGTGGGCGGGATGAGCGATCTGGAAGTGCCGCTGGGCGCGAAATTTTCGGTGAGCGGGAAATTTTATCGCGGGCGCGGGCTGGGTGGGCTGTACGGCGGACTGGGGCAGAGCGTGCTGTTCAGCGGGAACCGAACAGGAGCTGCTTATACCGAGTTGATCGGGCTGAATACGGTTGGCGGGTGGGCGCAGTTGAAGTATCGTCCGGCGGCGAAGCTGGGAGTTCAACGGGGCGTTCGGGATGGATAATCCTTATGCGCAGCGATCTGGAATACTTTCAGTATCCGCAGTCGTATGGGGATGCGGCGCTGGCGCGGAATCATGCGGGATTTGCGAATGTGATTTATCGTCCGCGGTCGGATTTGCTGTTTTCGGCGGAGTACCGGCGGATCGTGACGGATTCGATTGCGAATGGACAGAATGGCGCGGGGCATTTGAATCTGATGTGGGAGTTCTGTTTTGAGGGCTTGGAGCTCTGCGATGCGAGGGGCTTGAGCGCTGTGATGAACGCCGGTTGATCCGACCGATGTGTGGCGGGCGTCGCTGGTGGTGTGGCTTGCGCGGCGGGCTGGTGGCGCTGGGGCGTATGCGCGCGGAGACATCGGGGTCGGAGAGCGCAGACCGTGACGGTGCGCGGGCACGTGGAAGTCGAATCGGCGAAGCAAAGCAGAGGAGAAAAAATCGAGTGGGAGCAGGACGGCGCGGCACGCGACTCCGACGACGGTGGTGTGGCTGACGGCCGCTCGGCGGGAAGCGGAGTGGAACTGGTCGCGCCGAGTCCGAATGCGGACGCCGAATCCGCGGCTGGTGCAGAAGAACAAGAGCTTCGAGCCGCATGTGCTGGTGGTTCCGGCGGGATCGATGGTGGAGTTCCCGAACCGCGATCCTTTTTTTCACAATGTGTTTTCGCTGTTTGAAGGGAAACGGTTCGACCTGGGGCTGTACGAGGCGGGAACGATCGCGGATGGTGCGCTTCGATCGTCCGGGGATCAGCTATATTTTCTGCAATATTCATCCGGAGATGAGCGCGGTGGTGATCACGATGGGCACGCCGCTGTATGCGATCGCGAGCGCGGATGGGCAGGTGAGCATCGCGGATGTGCCGGCTACGGGCGTTACATGATGCACGTGTGGAGCGAGGGCATGGGTCCGGAAAACGAGCAGCCGTTGACGCGGGAGATCACGATTGGGGAGAATGCGACTTCGCTGGGAGTGATTCGCGTGCCGGAGGCAAACGGGCAGCGCATGGCGCACAAGAACAAGTACGGGCGGGATTACGACCAGGCTACGCCGGACGGGTCGGTTTATACGAAGCAGTGAAACGAGATCGGGTTCGTGGCGTGGACCGGAGCGGCGGGCGCCGGCGCTACTCAGGAGAAAATCCAGTATGAAGATTGAAAAGATGCTGAAGCGCTATCGGGTCGAGAATGGCAAGCATTTTCGCCTTAAGGATCACGATCCGGCGGATACGCATGGGCTGGATTCGGAGTTCAAACAACGAGGCAAAGGAGTTGCTGGCCAATGGCGTACGAGGAGTTGAGCCGGTTGCAGAATGTGCTGGCGGCACAGGACCGGTGGGGACTGCTGATTATTTTGCAGGCCATGGATGCGGCGGGGAAAGATGGGACGATCAAGCACGTGATGTCAGGTGTGAATCCGCAGGGCGTGGAGGTTACATCGTTCAAAACGCCGACGGAAGAGGAGATGCAGCATGGTTATCTGTGGCGGACCAGCCAGCATGCTCCGCCGCGGGGGACGATCGGGATTTTCAACCGCTCGTATTACGAAGAAGTGCTGATCGTGCGGGTGCATCCCCAGGTGCTGGAGAATGAGAGACTGCCGAAGCAACTGGTGACGAAACAGATCTGGCAGGAACGCTACGAAGATATTCATGACTTCGAACGCTATCTCACGCGGAACGGAATTGCGGTGGTGAAATTCTTTCTACATCTTTCGAAGAAGGAGCAGAAGCGGCGGTTTCTGGAGCGGCTGGATATGCCGGAGAAGAACTGGAAATTTTCGGCTGCGGATGTGAGGGAACGGGAGTTCTGGGACGATTACCAGAAGGCTTACGAGGATGCCATCCGGCACACAGCGAGCGCGCACGCTCCCTGGTACGTGGTTCCAGCCGATCACAAGTGGTTTTCGCGGCTGGTGGTCGCGCAGGTGATTGTGGACGTGCTGAAGAAGATGGATCTGAAGTATCCGAAGGTGAGTGGGGCGCAGAAGAAGGAACTGGCGGAAGCGCGGCAACAACTGGGTAACGAGTAACGAGCGCGATACTGGTTCAGTAGCGAAGCCCTGGAGCGACACCTCTTTTTTCGTCCCGCACGGTCTGAGGCGAAACAACAACAAAAGCTCGCAGGCGGCGTAAATGTTTACAGGACTTTACGTCTAGCCCTGCCGCGATGGGCCATAATAGAGTTGGCGATTTTCCGATCGGGGTAGTTAACTTTCGGTTGCCGGCATTTTTTTGGCAGAATACGAGTTGCGACCGTCTAATCCTACGATGACTGATCAAATATCGCACACACCTACCCCTCCGGCGCTTCCCCCGCCGGAGACTCGTCCCGAAACAGCTCTTCCGAAAAGAAGGTCCACGCATCGCGCGTGGGTGTGGATTGTTGTGCTGCTGGTTTTCGGGCTCGTGTTCTGGTGGGTTCTCCAGCGCAATAACGCGCCGGCGGCTGGCCGCCGATGGCCGCGGAGGATTTGGCGGTCCGGTTACGGCGACGGAGGCTACGGCCAGGAAGGGCGATATCGGCGTTTATCTGACAGGCGATCGGGACGGTGACGCCGGTTTATACGGCTTCGATTGTGAGCCAGGTGACGGGGCAGGTTGTGGCTGTGCATTATCGCGAAGGGCAGCTGGTGAAAAAGGGCGATCCGCTGGTGGAGATCGATCCTCGGCCTTATGAGGCCACGTTGAAGGTGGCGGAAGGAACGCTGGAGCGCGACACGCATCTGCTGGAGCAGGCACAGATGGATCTGGAGCGCTACCAGGCTGCGTTGGCGCGGAATGCGATTGCCGAGCAGCAGGTGGACGACCAGGAGAAGCTGGTACTGCAGGATCAGGGAACGGTGAAGCTGGATCAGGGGATGGTGGATTACGACCGGGTGCAGCTTGGATTCTGCCACATTGTTGCGCCGATTAACGGGACGCGTGGGACTGCGGTTGATCGATCCGGGGAATGTGGTGACGTCGAGCGGCGGGACGACGCTGGCGGTGATCACGCAACTGCAGCCGATCACGGTGGTGTTTACGATTTCCGAAGACAGCCTGCAACAGGTGCTGGCGCAACTGCACAAAAAGCAAGCGCTGGAAGTGCAGGCGCTGGACCGCGCGCAGAGCAAGATGATCGCGAAGGGCAAGCTGCTGACGACCGACAACCTGATCGACACGACGACGGGAACGATCAAAGATGCGCGCGGTGTTCGATAACAAGGAAACGCGCTGTTTCCGAACCAATTTGTCAACACGCGTTTGCTGGTGGATACGCTGCAGGACGTGACGCTGGTGGATTCTTCGGCGATTCAGCACAACGGCACGCAGGCGTTTGTGTGGGTGATTCAGGACGGCGAAGGCGCAGACGCGCAATGTGACAGCCGGGACGACCGACAACAACCATGACGCAGGTTACGGGATTGAATCCGGGCGAAGTGGTGGCGGACAGCAGCTTTGAGAAACTGCAGAACGGCTCGAAGATGAATGTTGTGCAGCAGTCAGACGCCGGGCCAGGCTAGGGCAGGGGCAAGGTGCGAACGAAAGCAGCCAGCCGGGCAGCGGGCAGCCGGGAGCGAAAATTCCGCGCGCCGCACCGCCGGCAGAGGGGAGCAAAACGCCTTGAGCCCGTCTCGGCCATTTATTTTACGGCCGGTGGCGACCTCGTTACTGATGGCCGCAATCCTGCTGGCGGGAATCGTGGCGTATTTCCAGTTGCCCGTCTCCGCGTTACCGCAAGTCGACTATCCCACCATTCAGGTGCTGACGTTTTATCCGGGCTCGAGCCCCGACGTGATCGGCGACGACGGTCACGGCTCCTCTGGAAAGACAATTTGGGCAGTTGCAAGGCCTGAGCCAGATGACCTCGACGAGTTCGGGCGGAGTGTCGGTCATCGTGCTGCAGTTCGTGCTGACGCTGCCGATCGACGTGGCCGAGGAAGAAGTGCAATCGGCGATCAACGCGGCGCAGAGCCTGTTGCCCGCAAACCTTCCGGCGCCGCCCATCTACAGCAAGACGAATCCGGCGGATGCTCCGGTGCTGACGCTGGCGATCACGTCGGATACGATTCCCCTTTCGCGCGTGGAAGATCTGGTGGATACGCGGCTGGCGCCGAAGATTTCGCAGTTGAGTGGCGTGGGACTGGTAAGCATCAGCGGCGGACAGAAACCGGCGGTGCGCATCCAGGCGAATCCGGTGGTGCTGGCGTCCTATGGCATCGATCTGGAGGCGTTGCGCACGGCGCTCACCTCGACCAGCGTCAATGCGGCGAAGGGTAACTTCGACGGTCCGCGGCAGGACTACCAGATCGACTCGAACGACCAACTGGTGACGAGCTCGGATTATCGCGATGTGGTGGTCGCCTACCGCAACGGGTCGCCGGTTTTTCTGAAGAATGTGGCGCGCGTGGCCGACGGCGTGGAAAACGCGAACCAGGCAGCGTGGATGAACACGACTCCGGCGGTGATTCTGAACATCCAGCGGCAGCCGGGCGCGAACACGATCACAGTGGTGAAGAGCATCCAGAAGCTGCTGCCGCAACTGGAGGCGAATCTTCCGGCGGGCATTCAGGTCACGAAGCTGACCGACCTGACGACCAGCATTCAATCGTCGGTGGACGACGTTGAGTTTGAATTGATGCTGACGGTTGGGCTGGTGGTGCTGGTTATTTTTCTTTTCCTGCGCAGCCTGAAGGCAACGATCATTCCGAGCGTGGCGGTTCCGCTGTCGCTGGTGGGCACGTTCGCCGCGATGTATGCGCTGGGCTACAGCCTGGATAACCTTTCGCTGATGGCGCTGACGATTTCCACCGGGTTTGTGGTGGACGATGCCATCGTGATGATCGAGAACATTTCCCGCTTCATCGAGGAGGGCGACCCGCCGATGAAGGCGGCGCTGAAGGGCGCGGAACAGATCGGGTTCACGATTATTTCGCTGACGGTGTCGCTGATTGCGGTGCTGATTCCGCTGCTGTTCATGGGAGACGTGGTGGGGCGGCTGTTCCGCGAGTTTGCGGTGACGCTGGCGGTGACCATTATTATTTCCGCGGTGGTTTCACTGACGCTGACGCCGATGATGTCGGCACGCATTCTGAAGCACACTCCGGACTCGCAGCAGACGCGCTTCTATCGCTGGTCGGAAGACGTGTTCAACCGCATGATTGCCTTCTACGGGCGCACGCTCAAGAAAGTGCTGGAATACCAGACGATCACTTTGCTGGTCGCGCTCGCGACACTGGTGCTGACGTCGTGCTGTACATCTTTATTCCCAAGGGATTTTTCCCGGTGCAGGATACGGGGGTGATCCAGGGAATTTCGCAGGCTCCGGAAGCGACTTCGTTTGCGGCGATGGCCAGCAGCAGCAGGAGGTGGCGAAAGTCATTCTTGCAGGACCCGGCGGTGGAAAGCCTGTCTTCGTTTATTGGCGCGGACGGAACGAATACGACGCTGAACTCGGGGCGGTACTCGATCAATCTGAAACCTCTGAACGTGCGCAATCTGAGCGCATCGGATGTGATCCGGCGCTTGCAGCCGAAGATTCACGACCGGGTGCAGGGTTTCGATATGTACATGCAGCCGGTGCAGGACATCACGGTCGATGACCGCGTGAGCCGCACGCAGTACCAGTACACGCTGGAGGATCCGGACGTTAACGAGTTGAACGACTGGACGAATAAGTTCGTCGGAAAAATGAAAGCGATGGGCGAACTGGAGGATGTGGCGACCGACCAGCAGACGGGCGGGCTGGCGGTGTCGCTGACGATTGACCGCGTTACCGCCTCGCGCCTGGGGATTGCGACGGCAACGATCGATAACGCGCTTTATGACGCGTTCGGGCAACGCCAGATCAGCACGATGTATACGCAGCTCAACCAGTATCACGTGATTCTGGAGGCGCTGCCTTCGTTTCAGACCAGTCCAGACAAGCTGCAGTCGATCTTTCTGCAATCGAATGCGTCGGCAAACGCGACGGGGACGGGCGCAGCGACCTCGTTTGCGTCGTCGAGTTCGGCATCGGCGGGATCCAATGCTACGACCGAGTCGGCGCAGTACACGCCGACTCCCGCGCAGTCGCTGCTGGCTCCGTTGCAGACCGCGCTGGCGAAAACGACGGTCACCACGAACCTGGCGAACAGTTCGCAGATTGCGAATGCGGTTCCTCTGAACGCATTCACGCATCTGGATCTGATTCGGGAGCCTTTGACGATCACGCACCAGGGGCAATTTCCGGCGGTGACTATCTCGTTCAACCTGGCTCCCAAGGCGTCGCTGGGGACGGCGATCAGCAAGATCGACAAGCTGGCGAGCGATCTGAATCCTCCGCCGAGTCTGCAGACGGGTTTTCAGGGAACGGCCGCATCGTTTCACAATTCGCTGGCCAACGAGTCGCTGCTGATTCTGGCGGCGCTGGTGACGGTCTACATCGTGCTGGGAGTGCTGTACGAGAGCTTCATCCATCCGATCACGATTCTTTCCACTCTGCCGTCGGCCGGTGTGGGAGCGCTGCTGGCGCTGATGTTGTTCGGGCAGGACCTGAGCGTGGTAGCGATTATCGGCATCATTCTGTTGATCGGCATCGTGAAGAAAAACGGAATCATGATCGTGGACTTCGCGCTGGAGGCGGAGCGGCAGCATGGGAAGTCGTCGACCGATGCCATCTATGAGGCGAGCCTGCTGCGTTTTCGTCCGATCATGATGACGACGATGGCGGCGCTGCTGGGGGGATTGCCGCTGGCGTTTGGCACGGGGCTGGGCTCGGAGTTACGGCGGCCGCTCGGCATCGCGATGGTGGGCGGATTGCTTTTGAGCCAGGTGCTGACGCTGTATACGACTCCGGTTATCTACATCTTCTTTGACAAGATCGCACAGCGCTTCTCGAAGAACGAGCAGCGCAACGACAATGATGGAATCGGTGAGGGCACGCCGGAGCCGGAGCGGACGTAGATTGAGATGAGTATTTCCACTCCATTTATTCACCGGCCGGTGGCGACCACGCTGCTGACGGTGGCGATCGCGATCGCGGGGGCGATTGCGTACTCGGTGCTGCCGGCGTCGCCGCTGCCGCAGGTGGATTTTCCGACCATCAATATCAACGCCGGGCTGCCGGGCGCGAGCGCCGAGATCATGGCGTCATCGGTGGCGACGCCGCTGGAGCGGCAACTCGGACACATCGCCGGCATCACGGAGATGACGTCGTCGAGTTCGCTGGGCAGCACGAACATTACGATCCAGTTTGACTTGAGCCGCAACATCGACGGCGCGGCGCGCGATGTGGAAGCGGCGATCAATGCGGCGCGCACGTATCTGCCCGCGAACCTGCCGGGGAATCCTACCTACCGCAAGGTGAATCCGGCGGACGCGCCGATCATGATTCTGGCGCTGACTTCGGACGTCTACAACAAGGGGTCGATGTACGATTCGGCGTCCACTGTGCTGGCGCAGCGTATTTCGCAGATTGCCGGAGTCGGCCAGGTGGCCGTGGGCGGCTCGTCGTCGCCCGCAGTGCGGGTGGAACTGAATCCCACGCAGATGAACAGCTATGGGATCTCCTATGCGGAGGTCGAGAACACGCTGCGGCTGGCCAATGCCCACCTCGCGTTGGGGCAGGTCTCGAACGGGAGCACCACGGCCGACATCGTCGCCAACGACCAAATGGCGCGCGCGGACGATTACAAGCCGTTGATCATCGGGCAGCACAATGGGACCGCAGTGCGGCTTTCCGATGTTGGCGATGTAATCGACTCGGTGCAGAACCTGAGGAATGCGGGCTATATGGACGGGAAGCCCTCGGTGACGATGATCATTTTCCGGCAGCCGGGCGCGAACATTATCGACACGGTCGATCGCATCAAAGACGCCATCCCCGCGTTGAAGGCGTCGATCCCCTCTGGAATTGATATCACGAACGTTTTCGACCGGACGACCACGATTCGCGCGAGCGTAAGCGACGTGGAGCGGTCGCTGGTGCTTTCCGTCATCCTGGTAGTGCTGGTGGTGTTTGTCTTTCTGCGCAATGTGCGCGCGACGATGATTCCGAGCGTGGCGGTTCCAGTGTCGCTGGTGGGCACGTTTGCGGTGATGTACCTGTGCGGGTACAGTCTCGACAATCTTTCGCTGATGGCGCTGACTATCTCCACGGGGTTTGTGGTGGATGACGCCATCGTGGTGATGGAAAATATCTCGCGCCATCTGGAGGCAGGAATGGAGCCGGTGGCGGCGGCGCTGCTGGGGGCGCGCGAGATCGGCTTTACCGTGTTTTCGATCAGCATGTCGCTGATTGCCGTCTTCATTCCGATTCTGATGATGGGCGGGATTGTCGGACGCCTGTTCCGCGAATTTGCCGTGACGCTTTCGACGGCCATTCTGGTGTCGATGGTGATTTCGCTCACGACAACGCCGATGATGTGCGCGCACCTGCTCAAGACGCACGACGACGAAAAGCATGGGAGGCTGTACCGGGCGAGCGAAGGCGTCTTCAACTGGATTCTGGGGCGCTATACGACTTCGCTGCGCTGGTTTCTCGACAATCCGGGACTGGTGCTGACCGTGCTGCTGCTGGTGATTGGGCTGAATGTGATTCTGATCCGGCAGGTGCCGAAGGGATTTTTCCCGCAGCAGGATACGGGAGCGATCGTGGGGGGCGTACAAGGGCCGCAGGACGCGTCGTTTCCCCTGATGGATAATTCCGTGCTGCAACTGGTGGATGTGATCAAGGCGGACCCGGCGGTGTATCACGTGAACGCGTATACGGGCGGGGGAAATGGCGGGTTCATCTATATCGCGCTGAAGCCGTTGAACGAGCGCAAAGTTGATGCCGCCACGATCATCAACCGACTGCGTCCGAAGCTGAACAGGCTGCCGGTAGCGCAGGCATTTTTGCAGGCGGCACAGGATATTCGCATCGGCGGACGCGCCAGCGCTGCACTTTACCAGTACACGATTCAGGCCGACAACGTGGACGATCTGAACACGTGGGGACCGATCCTGCTGGCGAATATGAAAAAACTCCCCGGGCTGCAGGATGTGAACTCCGACCAGCAGAATGGGGGACTGCAAACCTATCTCACTTATGATCGGACGGCCGCGGCGCGGCTGGCATTCACTCCGCAACAACTGGATTCGACGTTATACAGCGCGTTCGGGCAGGAAGAAACATCGGTCATATTCAAGCCCTTGAATCAATACTATGTGGTGCTGGAAGTTGCGCCGCCGTACTGGCAGTCCCCGGCGGGGTTGAAAGACGTTTATCTGCAAAATGGCCACGGCAATATACCGCTGACGACCGTGGCGAAGGTGAAAACCAATACGGCACCCCTGTCGGTGGCGCACTCGGGCCTTTTTCCCTCGGTTACTGTTTCCTTCAATCTCGCGCCCGGGCTGGCGTTGAGCGATGCGACGCGGATGATCCAGCAGATGGAGGAGAAACTGGGAACGCCCTCCACCATTCACGGATATTTTGCGGGCACGTTGCAGGCCTACCAATCATCGCTGAGTACGGAACCGGTGCTGATTGCGACCGCGCTGCTGGCGGTTTATATCGTGCTCGGAATTCTGTATGAGAGTCTCGTCCATCCGCTCACCATCATTTCGACGCTGCCTTCAGCCAGCGTAGGCGCGATGCTGGCGCTGATGATTTTCCACAACGACCTGAATGTGATTTCGATTATCGGCATCGTATTGCTGATCGGCATCGTAAAAAAGAACGCGATCATGATGATCGACTTTGCATTGCAGGCCGAACGCGAACACGGGATGACGACCTACGACGCTATTTTTACCGCGTGCCTGCTGCGCTTCCGCCCCATCCTGATGACCACCATGGCCGCTTTGTTTGGCGCTTTGCCGCTGGCTTTTGGAACGGGGACAGGATCGGAATTACGGCGGCCTTTGGGGCTCTCGATCGTCGGCGGCTTGATTGTGAGCCAGTTACTGACCCTGTACACCACCCCAGTCGTTTATCTGTTTATGGACCGCCTACGGCTGCGCGTGCTCGGTAAAGAACACGACACCTTTAATCCCGCAACCGAAGAAGGTATGGCATGAGATCGAGGACGGATATCTTGAAGATGAATTTGGCGGCGATCGCGGCCGCAATACTGATTTGCCTCAGCCTGCCGGGTTGCGTGATCGGGCCGCACTATCACAAGGCGTCCGCCCCGACGCCGGCCGCGCCTAATTACAAGGAGTCGCCGGTCAACTTCCAGGACGCCGAGGGGTGGAAGGTGGCTTCGCCACAGGATGCCATGCTACGCGGCAACTGGTGGGAGATATTCCAGCAGCCGGAACTGAATGAACTCGAACAGCAGTTGAATATCAACAATCAGAACATCAAGGTTTATTTCGAAAACTATCTGGCGGCGCGGGCGCAGATCCGGGAGGCGCATGCGCAGTATTACCCGACGGTGTCGGTGGGGGCGGGTGTTACGCGATCGCGTACCTCGGCCAATACCGGGGCGGGCGCCGGGGGGACAGGCGGAACGGTCAGCAACGGTGGCGATATCACGAACTTCAGCACGCCGGTCGATATCTCATGGGCGCCGGACCTTTTCGGGCGCGTGCGCAACACAGTACGGCAGTACCAGGCGGCGGCGCAGGTTAGCGCTGCCGATCTCGAAAACGAGCGCCTGCTGGAGCAGGCCATGCTGGCGGAGACCTTTTTTGAAATCCGCGGACAAGATGAGTTGCAGCGGGTTCTGAACGCGACGGTGCAGGCGGATGAAGAGTTGGTGAAGCTGGCGCAGGCGCGTTATGACACCGGAACGGATACGGAAGTATCGGTGGAGCAGGCGATTCAGGCGCTGGAGAGCACGCGCGCGTCGGCGACCAACGTGGGCATCGCGCGGGCGCAGTACGAGCACGCTATCGCCACACTGCTCGGCAAGACTGCGACGGACTTCAGCATTCCTGTGCGGCCCATGCTTTCGAAACCTCCCGCGATTCCTACGGGGACGCCTTCGCAACTGCTGGAGCGGCGTCCGGACATCGCGGCGGCGGAACGGCAGATGGCAGAAGCCAATGCGGTGGTTGGAATTGGTTATGCGGCTTTCTATCCCTCGCTGACTCTAAGCGCGAGCGGCGGATTCGCCTCGTCGGCGATCAGCAAACTATTTAACGCCTCAAGCCGGGAATGGTCGATTGGCCCAGCGATTTCCGAAACCGTGTTTGATGCTGGATTGCGCCGCGCGACGATTGACCAATACATTGCGACCTACAATGCCGATGTCGCCAACTACCGGCAAACCGTGCTGACCGCTTTTCAGCAGGTGGAAGATTACCTGGCGCAGACGCGGCTGACGTGGACCGAGATCGAGCAGGCGCAGGCCGCGGTGGATGCGGCGCAGAAGGCTTACGATCTGGAGAAGGCGCGCTATGAGACGGGCATCGATCCTTATCTCAATCTGCTGACTACGCAAACCGCTTTGCTGAGCACGCAGGAAACGGTCACCAACCTGAATACGCAACAGATGAGTGGTGCGGTGTTGCTGGTGGAAGCGCTGGGCGGCGGGTGGGATGTTTCGCAATTGCCCACAGCGTCCCAGGTATCGCAGAGAGCGCCGGCGGATCAGCGCGCGATGGAAAAATGAAGTCAGAAGGCAGAAGTCGGATTGAAGAAGTTGGATTGAAGTCAGAAGGCAGAAGTCAGATTGAAGAAGTAAACCCTCTAGTATTAAAGGTTTTGACTTAACTTCTGCAATCTGACTTCTGACTTCTAACTTCTAACCGTGCTTTGGGATTGAAATATCTGTCTGGCGGGGGCTCTTGCGAATTCTTGGAGATGCTGCGAAATATCTAGTGATCAGCCTGGCTATCCTGTACGCGCTGGACTGGAGCGTGTTCGAGGTCCGGCGCATGCGGGGAACGGGGATGGGAAGCATGCCGGTGGACCAGTTTCTGGCGACCACCCTCAAGGGGAATAAGGCGGAGTACGACTACCTGGGAACGGCGAATCAGAATTGCTCGCACAGCCTGTTACCGCAGTATGCGGCGTCGAACTGGAACACTCCCTGCTGGTGGCTGGCGCGCCATACGGCGAGCTGGCAATAGGCGGGGACCGCATAGATATTGCGAAGCCAGATGATGGGGCAGGCTACGCCGTGGGATTAGTACTACTACTTCCGAGTAATCCGGAGCTGTCGTCAAACTGTTAGACTTTGGTCAGAAGACCAATGTCTCGAGTGTCCTATGTCGGCATCCTGCTGAGCATTACTTTCCTGGCGCAGAGTTTGGCCGCTCAGGAT
This sequence comes from uncultured Acidobacteriaceae bacterium, assembly GCA_963838315.1. Lineage (GTDB taxonomy): Bacteria > Acidobacteriota > Terriglobia > Terriglobales > Acidobacteriaceae > Acidiflorens. The sequence goes on along the minus strand of CAWIQW010000021.1, from coordinate 342,746 downwards.
AAGACCAGTACCCGGCACGGAATGGTGGAGCGCGTGGCGCTGCGTGCCAGTGGCGACGATATAGAGGTCGAGATCCAGACTTCGGGGACGCCGGTGTCTCCTGATACGCAGGCTATCAGCGGGCCTGATCGGATTGTGGTCGATTTTCCGGGGACGCTGCCATCCTCCACGTTGCGCGCGCTGAATGTGAATAAGGGTGTGCTCAAGGGCATCCGGTCGGGATTATTCTTCAACAATCCTCCTATTACCCGGGTCGTGCTTGACCTGCTGGAACCGCGGACGTACCAGGTTTCGGGCGCTGGAAATGCGATTATCGTGAAACTGGGGCCGGCACCTGCGGCAGGGAAGCCGGTTTTAGCGGCGAACCCCACAGTGAGCCCGCGGGTTCGGGAGGGCGTCTCGCCCGCTGCTGTTCAGAGCGCTGCGACGCCGCATCTGGCGCAGGCCGGTCTTTCGAGCGGCACAGTCAGTCCTGTTGCGGCTGCCTTGGCGAATCTTTCGCACGCGAATTTGGCGCATGGGAGTACGGCGAGTCCGAACGTCTCCAGTTCCGATCTGCCTGGTTCCGCAATGGAGGCGCCCTCCACGGTTGCGCCGGCGGCGGGTGCGCTGGCCACTCCTTCACCGGCACCCCGGCCGATGAGTGTGACTTATCAAAGTGGATTGCTCAGCATTCATGCGGAGAAAGCGACGCTGGCGCAGGTTCTTTTTGAAGTCCACCTGCGCACCCAGGCGGAGATTGCGATTCCGGCGGGGGCTGAGCGCGAGGAAGTGATGGCGGATCTGGGACCCGCACCGGCGCGCGAGGTGCTGGGGGCCCTGCTGAACGGGTCGCATTACAACTTTATTTTTGTGGGCGACGAACTTTCGCTTGAGCGCGTCATCCTGACGCAAAAAGACTCGACCAACTTCTAGGGCCGTCTCCACACTTCGCGACGACGGCGATCTGCGGCGAGGCAACATTCAGGGCAGAGAATTGCCTTTCGGGGGGCAAGTTCGCTCTCCGTGCGGGAACGCGCTAACAGTGCTTCCATGAAAGAACGAGAGGTTTTCGATCAGGCAGACTTGGTGACGTTGGCTGCTTGCGGGCCTTTCTGTCCCTGGACGATTTCGAACTCGACTTTGTCGCCTTCCTGCAGGCTCTTGTAGCCTTCGCTGGCGATGGAACTGTAGTGGATGAATACGTCGGGGCCATCGTCGCGTCCGAGGAACCCGTATCCCTTCGCATTATTGAACCACTTGACGGTGCCTTTCAAACGTTCCACGTGCGTATTCCTCCTTTTGGAGAGCCCAACGGGCAAGAATGCGAGGCTCTGCAAAAATGTGCCGCCATTGTGATTCTGTGGGGAAATCGTGTCAAGGACGTGGATCACAAGCGCGTGTACCGCGGGAATACCTGCGCTGGGAGAGGCTGAGGCACGGCAGAATGGCGGAAAAGTCGCGTGCAGGAAAGGGGCTACCGTGTCCCTGAAAGTCGTGGGAGGGCTTCGATTCCGCAAGAGGCTCACTTCGTGAGGCGGTGGCTCCGCTTAGGACGACCTCGGAGTTATTTCGGTATCCGCGATGTAGGCTCATGGGCGGCGGAAAGCCAAAGGATGCCACTGATGGTTTTGGCATCGCGAATGCGGCCGTTGAGAGCCATCTGCCGGGCCTCGGATAAGGGAAAGAAACGAGTCGCGATTCTCTCGTCGGCTTCGGGTTGCGCTTCGCCGGCCTTCAGGCCGCGGGCGAGATAAATGGTCATGGTCTCGTCGAGGAAGCCGGGGCTGACGTAGAAGTACAGGATCTTCTTCCAGTGTTTGGCGGTGTAGCCGGTTTCTTCGAGCAACTCACGCCTGGCGGCGGGGAGCGGGAGTTCTCCTTCGTCGATGCGGCCGGCGGGCAATTCCCACATCATGGATTGAGCGGCATGGCGATACTGACGCTCGAGAAGAATGCGAGGTTCCGCGGGCCGGTGTTTTCCCGGCAAAGTTTTTTTTCGCGCCGAGAGGTTCGCGCTGAGCGGGCGGGCCGTGCCATCGTCGACGGCGAGGACAACTATGGAACCGGAATGGCGGATGACGTCGCGGCGGGCGCGCACTCCGCCGGGTTCAGCGACTTCGTCGGTGGTGACGGAGAAGACGGGTCCTTTATATGCGATGCGGGATGAGAGAACGCGAGCTTGTGGTGACCTGGAAGATTTCGCCATGACATCAATATTAAGATATGCTGCGCGTGTGAAGCGGGACGAAAAGCAATCGGTGGCGGTGGTGGGGGCGGGGAGGTTGGCATCGTTCTTGGCTCCGGCGCTGGCGGACGCTGGATACAGGATCAGGGAAATCATTGCGCGTGGGAGCCCGCAATCGCTGAGGCGCGTGCGTGCGCTGGCTCGCAAGGTAAAGGCGCAGGCGGTAACGATGGAGGAGGCGTCGCTCGATGCCGAGTTGCTGTGGTTCTGCGTGCCGGATCGCGAGATTCGCAATGTAGCGCGGGCAGTCTCCCGGCGCGCGCCTTTCGCCCTGCGGTACGGATTTCATTCCAGCGGGGCGCTGCTGAGCTGGGAACTGGATGGCTTGCGCAGAGCAGGCGTCGCCATCGCCTCCGTGCATCCGTTGATGTCATTTGTTCCCGGAGCGCCGCCCTCCTTGCGTGGAGTGCCATTCGCCCTCGAAGGCGATGCCGCAGCGACGAAACTGGCCAGGCAGATCGTGCGCGATCTGGGGGCCGACAGTTTTATTTTGCCGCCGCAGCGCAAGGTGGCATACCACGCCTGGGCGACGATGACCTCTCCTTTGCTGGTGGCGTACCTGGTGACGCTTGAAGATGCGGCGCGGATGGCCGGATTGGGGCGCGGCGATGCACGCCGTATGAGCTTGCCCATTATCCGGCAAACTTTGGAAAACTACCGCAGACTTGGTCCCGCGGAGTCATTCAGTGGACCGTTTATCCGCGGGGATGCGGAGACGGTGGCGAAACACCTGACATTGCTGAAGAAAAAGCCAGCGACGCGGGCTGTCTATGTGGCGCTCGCGCAAGCTGCGCTGGCAGGGCTTCCGGTCAAGAATCGAAGACAGTTGCGGCGCTCATTAGAGGATGAGGTGCCGCGGAAGTAGGGTCCTGGTTTGGTTTCTTCACCACAGAGTCACGGAGAAAGGCTTATCCTGCAAGAACCCAGAGCGGTTGGGTTCCCTTGACAGCCACCGCTTGGCAGGAGTTAGTTTCCAGCGGTGCGGTTGGTGAAGAGGTGTCCGAGTTTTTCCTGCTTGGTCTTCAGGTAATCCTCGGTGTACGAGGTGGGCGGGACCTCGCAGGGGACGCGCTCGACTACGCGAACCCCGGCGTTTTCAAGCGAGGCCACCTTGTCGGGATTATTCGAAAGCAGGCGAACCTCTTTAATACCCAGCGCCTTCAGAATCTCAGCCGGCATGCGGAACTCGCGCTGGTCGGCCTTGAAGCCCAGCCGCTGATTGGCTTCCACGGTATCAAGTCCACTGTCCTGCAGCGCGTATGCCTGCAGTTTGGCCATGAGGCCGATGCCGCGCCCCTCCTGTTGCTCATAGATGAGCACGCCCGCGCCCTCGGCGGCGATCATGGAGAGAGCCATCTCCAGTTGCTGGCGGCAGTCGCAACGCAGAGATCCGAACACATCGCCCGTCAGACACTGGGAATGGATGCGCACCAGGGGCCGGCCAGATTGCACGTCTCCCATGACCAGTGCGACGGCCTCTTCGGTCTTTGCCGGTCCTGACGAGGCTCGCGTTGCGAAGCCATGAATCAGGAAATGTCCCCAGCGAGTGGGGAAGTCGGCGGACGCAACCTGTTTGACCTTCAGGGAAGTCACTTTCAGATTATATAGGCTGGATTTGGCGCGCACCGGTATCGAAGCGATTGTCGCGGGATGCGCTGCTCAACCGCTAGGAATCGACTGCGCAATCGGAGTGCGTCTGAACGATCAGCAGGCCCACCAGAACCGCGCTGCTGAGCATCGCGACCCGAACGTAAAGGCCGGCGTGGAAGACCTGGTCGCCGGCGGCGGTGCGCAGCAAGCCCGAACTGGCGCTGAGGGCGCACATCCCGAAATAAAGTTTTTCAAGCCGCCCACGGGAGATGCCGAATAGCCAGATCAGGATCGTCGACACGATGGTGAAGATCGAGCACAGAATCCAGGTACCGGCAGGAACCCTGGATGGCAGCCAGATGCCGGCGGCCGGGGCGGACGAGATCATCTGGCGAAAGGCGATCAGCAGAAACACGACCGAGTGGACCAGGGCGACCAGCGCCCGCTTGCGGTTGGTGAGTATGGCAAACTCGGCCATGCGTAAAGGCTAATTTAGCGTTTCGACGAACAGCGCGATGTGATGCAGATCACCCATGGCGGGTGTGCAACGCGGGTGACCTTGGAGGACGAAGACCGATCCTTTGGGTAGGCGAAAACAATGTATGGCTGGTAAAATCATCAAGCCCGTACACTGCGGGGCTATAGCTCAGCTGGGAGAGCGCATCGTTCGCAACGATGAGGTCGTCGGTTCGAGCCCGACTAGCTCCACCAATCTTCTCAATGCGTTGGCGACAGTTTTGGCCGTTTCTGTAACCCTCAAAAAAGCTGGCCTTATTGACGTTTTCGGTTGGCGGTTAGGTTGTTATCCCAAACGCCCAACCGCCAGTATTGACTCTTCTTGGATGGTCTCGGACTTTGAAACCGTCGTGCCATGGCTTCTCAAAGGCGCGCTCGGCCTCGCCAGCAAGCATAGAACTTTTCGATTCCGATTTTGCTGCCGAGAGGTTCATCACCGCAGACGCTTCCTCGGTGCGTATTGCGGTCAAAGCTGCTTGAACGGTCCCTTCGCTGAGTGCGACACCATGCGGACCATCGCAGCATCTTTCCCCGTTGTCTCAAAACGAAGGTAATTGACAAGTGATTGCAATCACACTCAGCGGCAAAGGAACGTGGGTATTCTCGGGTCACGTACAGCAAGCACGTAGTTACCTCGGCAAAGTGCCGCGGGGAATTCCGAATCGCAGATCATAGGATTAACATTCTTAGTGCGATGGAACCGACCCAGAGAGAACCTGCTCTGGGTCGTTTTCTTTTACGACGCAACGGTTCCTCGACCGATCGTTTCTTCATACGCCCACCTGCAAGATCGACAAGGATTCCGTAGGTAATGACGCGGTGAGGTAGTCGCTACTTCGGCCTAGTTACTAAAGTTATCTTTCCTTGCTGTTACCTTTGGCGTAATACTCTGCCCAATTGGGGTTGATTCCTAGACCTACTTCCCGCTAACGACCCGGCGCTCGGGGATCGCACTATCTCAGACTTCCGAAATGCTGAGATGCGCCGCAATTGGACCCGCAGCTAGTGAGATGTCATCGTATGCTATTGAAAGACGCCACCGTATTAATCGCCGAAGATGAGCCGATTTTGCTCCAGATCATGGCGGAGTGGTTCGAGCGCACAGGCTGTCGTGTGCTGCTCGCAGAAAATGGCGCAGATGCGCTCCGAAAGATCGCGACTGAACAGATCGATGCGGTCGTATCCGATGTCGTCATGCCCCTGATGGACGGAGTAAGCATGCTGAGACATATCAAGGCCCTCGGATACTATAAGCCGAGTGTCATTTTCATTAGCGGTTTTCACGACATCTCGCCTAGAGAATATTTTGACTTGGGCGTTGAGGCTGTGTTGTCAAAGCCGTTCGACCGGGAACAACTGCTAACGAGTGTCCAAAGACTTCTCACAGATCGAGCTGAATTATGGGCTGTTCCTGCGGAAAATGAACGTGCACCAACTCTTCGCGTCGAGTTTGGTAGCGTTCCCTACGCAATGTACGACGGACTGATTTCATTTGGACGTGGTGGGTTCTGCATTCGTTCTCGATTCGCCCAAAAGGGGGTTGACGTACGGCTAGACATTGACTTTGCGTCCGGAAGCAAAACTATCACGGGCGATGGGGTCGTGCGGTGGTACGAACCACGGGAGCGGCTGCTTGGGATCGAGATTACCTATTTGAACGCTAGCTGCCGAGATTGGGTCTGCCAATTATCGGCCCTGAATCCCACCATGTCATTCATTCCCGCGAATACGCATGGACTCGCAAAAGTCCGGTCCGCGTCCCAGTTGGCAAGTTGAGTGGTTGACTGTCAGTGTTTGTCAGCCAACCAGCTAATGACTGCTCCCTGCTTTTCCGCACGCTCACGGACGCTCCCGAGTCGCACTCTTCCGGGCTCGACATAAGACTACGATCGATCTCGGAGCCAGCAGGTACCTGGTCTTCTCCAACGGGATTCGGTCGTCCGAGAAATCATTTGGACTGGACAAAGCGGTGTCCACGATTCTCCTCCACTGCTGCGCGGTTCCCTCCTGCACAGTGAACTCCAACTCTTCCCAGTAGGCATTGATCATTGCGTAGATGTCGTCGTCATCCTGAGAAGCGCCGTGCAGGCAGAATGCCAGGCTGTGCGAGTCGGGGGACAGGTCGACGGCGGGTCCGACGCCGTACCAGGAAACATCCTCGCGCCAAAACCTGCTCCGGCTTAGCGAAGGATGACTTTTTCGGAATGCAATCATCTTCCTGAAGAACTGGAAAATGTCCTTATTGGATTGCAGTTGACTCCAATCCAGCCATCCAATTTCGTTGTCCTGGTTATAAGGATTGTTGTTGCCAAACTGGGTGTTCAGGAACTCGTCTCCGGCGCGAAACATCGGCGTCCCGTTAGATAAGAAGAGCAGGCAGCAGAAATTCTTTACCTGCTTCCGGCGCAATGAGCGAACCTCCGGAGAGACGTTCTCATCCCCTTCCAGCCCACAATTCCAGCTATAGTTCGCGTCCGTCCCGTCCTGATTATTATTGCCGTTTTGCCAATTGTGTTTGCGGTCGTAGGAGACGAGATCGTAGAGTGTGAAGCCGTCGTGGGAAGTCACATAATTCACGCTCTGATATGCGTGATAAGCGTCGGAGCGGCTGTCGGGAAACAAGTCATCGCTGCCGTAGATACGCCGCATCACCTCGGGAACCATTCCCGCGTCGCCTTTCACAAAACGACGGACGTCATCGCGAAACCGGCCGTTCCACTGGAACCAAGTCAGGCCGGGAAATCCGCGGCCGAGCTGATAAGCGGCCGTGTCCCAGGGTTCCGCGATCAAACGCACTCGACCCAATTCGGGGTCGGCCGCAATCTCGCTGAAGATGGGCGCTTCGCCCCAGTTGAGCGATCCATCGGCGTTGCGGCTGAAAACCGATGCCAGATCAAAGCGGAATCCGTCGATATGCATGCCTCGCTTCCAGTAACGCAGGCTGTCGATCACCATCTTTCGAACGTGGGCCTGGCCGAAGTTCAGGGTGTTCCCGGTGCCTGAGTAGTTGGCATAGGGATTTGCCGGGTCGGAGGAAAGCATGTAATAGCCAGCGCTGTCGAGCCCCTTGAAGCTGTAGATCGGCCCTTTATAGTCGCCCTCGCAAGTGTGGTTGTAGACGACGTCGAGCACCACGCTAATGCCAGCCTCGTGAAAAGCTTTCACCATATTCTTGAATTCACGACGCTGCTCTTCATCCCGGGATGTGCTGGCGTACTGGGCGTGCGGCGAGAAGAAATTCAAAGGCATGTAGCCCCAATAGTCGCCCTCTTGCGGATCACGCTGAAAAACCGGCATCAGTTCTACGACCGTCACGCCGAGATCTTTTAGATAGGGGATTTTTTCGACGAGACCTGCGTACGTGCCGGCACGTGACGGGTCGACACCGGAATTCGGGTTCCGGGTAAAGCCTCTCACGTGGAGTTCGTAGATGACGGCATCCGACTCATGGTAAGAAGCCCGAGCCCCCGACCAGTCATAGGTCTCGCGGTGATCAAACAGCACTCCCAAGGGGGCGCTGCCCGCATTGGATCCTTCCCGCATGGCGAGATTACGATCGAAGCCGGGTGGGAAGAAAATGCACTTCGCGTAGGGATCGAGGAGAACCTTCTGCGGGTCGAAGCTATGGAGTTGAGGAATGCTTTCCCCGGAGACGGAGTATGCGTAATAGCGAGCCCCAGGGATCCGTTTCAGTGGGACTCGACAGTGCCAAATCCGCCCCGACTTGTGGTGCAAAAAATCCAATTGAAGACTGAGCAGAGGATTTACGAGATCCTCTGGAGAATAGAGCAACAGGGTGACGCTCTCGGCGTGTTCCGAGTGAACGGCAAAATTGAACGCTTGCTCCTCGTCGATCCAGTTGGTGCCAAGCGGCAAGGGGCTGCCCTCAGCCTGGTCCCAAGTCGGTCGTTGGGTGAGTGGGGCCGGCATGGTGTTGGCGGCCTTGGCTGGATCATCCACGTTGGCAGGTACATCCGCGCTTGAACCGTTCACCTGGCCTCTCTTTCATGCAACGCTGGCTTCGTTTTCAATGCGGCAGCGCTACTACTCCGGCAAACTGCGGCAACGAACTCAGCAATTTGCTCGCGCCGTTCCAAAATATCTGCACTCCAATACACACCAACAGGAAAGCGGTGAGCTTCAGGATTACGGTTGTGCCGGTGGGGCCCAGTTTGCTCGCCAGCCGATCGGCATAGCCGTAGCAGAGGTAGATAGTTAGTGCGACGAAAGCGGAGCCGATCGCCGCGGCGAGAATAACCAGCAGGTTTGCGCCCAGGCGATGGGGCGCATTCGCGCCCAGCGTGATCGCGACCGAGATGGAACCCGGGCCAACTGTCAAAGGAAGGGTCAGCGGGTAGAACGCCTGGCTCAGCGCATCGGCACAGGTGACCGTTCGCCGGGCTGAGCCTTGCTCGTTCGCGTCTTTCTGATTCAGCATCGCCCAGCCAGCCGAAATCACGATGAGGCCGCCGCCGACCTGCACGACAGGAAGCGAAATTCCAAAGAAGGAGAGTACGTGCGCGCCGAGAGTGAACGACGCGATCAGCAGTATGAAACTATCGACCGCAATGCGTCGAGCCAGCACCCGGCGCGTCTCGGGCGCGTAGTCTCGTGTGAGCAGCAGAAAGACGGGGGCGCCACCGATCGGATCCACGATCGGAAAGAGCGCGCTCACCACCAGGAGAATACTCTTGGCGACTTGAAGTATTACCAGGTTAACCTCCCGCCCGCATTCAGATTTGAGCAGTCGTCCGACTAAGGTCCACTTGCGCGGTCACGGATGCTGAAGTGACTGACCGATTGGAACTCTTGGTCAGATCCCGCAGGCGTTGAAAAGCCTGAGGAGATAGCATGTCTTCCCGGACTCGCCAACGCCAGTTTCCATCGGCACGACCGGGCACATTCATACGAGCTTCGCTTCCAAGGTTGAGCAGATCCTGCAACGGAGCAATGGCGAGCGCCGCTGGTGAGGACCATGCCAGCCGCATCAACTCCGGTGCGGCATCGGCACTGGCGCCCGGGGCGCGCTGGAGATAGTTCCAGAAGTTCTGCCGCTGGTCGCCGGGCAGTTCTTCATACCATTGCCGGGTTGTGGCATTGTCGTGCGTGCCGGTATAGGCGACTGTATTGTGGACGAAGTTGTGCGGCAGATATGGATTGTCGGCGTGACCATCGAAGGCGAATTGCAGGACGCGCATTCCGGGTAGACAAAACTGGTCGCGCAGGGCCTGGACGTCGGGAGTAATGAAGCCCAAGTCTTCCGCGATGAATGGGAGATGGCGCAGCTCGTCTTGCACGGCGTGAAAAAAGCCGGCTCCCGGGCCTGCCACCCATTGGCCAGACTGAGCGGTCGGGGCTCCGGCGGGCACGTGCCAGGCAGCGGCGAACCCGCGGAAGTGGTCCAGGCGGATCACGTCGACGTGAGCCAGCAGGGCACGCAGCCGGTCGATGCACCACCGGTAACCGGTGGCGCGCGCGGCATCCCAGTTGTAAACGGGATTGCCCCACAATTGACCTTGCGCGCTGAAATAATCGGGAGGAACTCCGGCGACAAAGCGGGGGCGATGCTGCTCATCGAGCAGGAATAGCTCTGGGTTCGCCCAGACATCACATGAGTCGGGGGAAACAAAGAAGGGCAGATCGCCAATCAGGCTCACTCCCCTGGCGTGAGCATGCTCCTTGAGCCGATCGGCCTGGCGGAAGAGAAGGAATTGCGCGAAGCGAACCTGATCCAGTTGACTGGCTAATTCCTTGCGGGCCCTGGCGAGAGCACTCGGGTCGCGCTGAACAAACTCCACGGGCCACTTGACATAATATGCTCCGCGAAACTTTTCTTTCAGGGTGCGGAACAGGGCGTAATCTTCCAGCCAATGCGCCTGCGCGGCGCAGAACTCGGCGTAGGCAGGCTGGAGGGCTTTGTTTCGGGCGCTGAGCTGCGGGGCTTTGAAGTTTGCCCATGCCGTTTCGAGCAGCCGCTGTTTGAACGGGATAACAGAATCGTAATCAACCGCGTCCGCCGAGAAGTTAGAGTGAGCATCGCTCGCCTGTATTAGTCCGTCCGCAATGAGCTCTCCGGGACTGATCAGGAGCGCGTTCCCGGCGAACGACGACATGGATTGATAGGGCGAGTTTCCATAACCCGTCGGGCCGAGCGGCAGCGCCTGCCACCAGGCTTGTCCGGCAGCGTGGAGACGATCAATCCAGGAGAAGGCCGAGGTTCCGAGATCGCCGATTCCATACGGCGAGGGCAGGGAAGTGACGTGCAGCAGCAAGCCCGAAGCGCGATATTCGAGCGGAAATGGCGGGATATTGCTGAGCCCGCCGTTGCCGCTCACGGCCGGCGCTCCCGCTCGGAAACGACTGTTGACGAACCCAGCGCATTATTCACCATCTGCTCCGCCTCACGAAGAATCGCGTTGAGATGGGCCTGGTTCTTGAAACTCTCTGCGTAGATCTTGTAAATGTTCTCGGTACCGGAGGGTCGCGCCGCGAACCAACCGCTCTCGGCGACCACTTTCAAGCCGCCTATCGGAGCATCGTTGCCGGGGGCTCTGGTCAGCTTGGCGGTGATGGGCTCGCCCGCGAGGGCTGAGTCCTTTACGGCGTCGGGGGTGAGCTTTTCCAACTTTGCTTTCTGTTCGGGCGTGGCAGGGGCGTCGATGCGGGTGTAGTAGGGGGTGCCGAATTCCGCGGTCAGCTCGCGGTAATGTTCTCCGGGATCCTTGCCGGTGCGGGCGGTAATCTCGGCGGCGAGCAAGTCCATAATCGGGCCGTCCTTGTCGGTTGTCCACACGGTGCCGTCAAGACGAAGGAAACTCGCTCCGGCGCTTTCTTCTCCGCCGAAACAGCACGAGCCATCGAACAGGCCCGGCACAAACCATTTGAAACCCACGGGAACTTCGCGGAGCTGGCGGCCGAGCTTTTTGACCACGCGGTCAATCATGCTGCTGCTGACCAGAGTCTTTCCGACTGCGACTGAGGTGCTCCACTGGGGCCGGTGCTGAAGCAAATAGCGGATGGCGACGGCGAGGTAATGATTGGGGTTCATCAAACCGGCAGTGGGGGTTACGATCCCGTGCCGGTCAGCGTCGGTATCGTTGCCGAACGCGACCTGGTACCGATCTTTCAGACCGACCAGACGGGCCATCGCGTAGGGACTGGAGCAGTCCATGCGGATTTTGCCGTCGTGGTCAACGGTCATAAAGGAAAATGTCGGATCGACGATTGGATTGGTAATGACGATGTCGAGCCCGTAAAGCGAGTTGATCGGCTCCCAGTAGGGCAGCGAGGCTCCACCTAACGGGTCGACGCCAAGTTTGAGGCGGGCGTTGCGGATTGCATCCATGTCTAAGACATTCTTGAGATCACGAACATAGGGCAGGCTGAAATCTTCCTGGTGGGTGGTTGCGGACCGGATCGCCTTATCAAACGGAATCCGCTTAACGCCGGCATTTCCAGCTCGCAGCAATTCGTTGGCGCGATTCTGAACCCAGCGGGTTACGTCGGTATCCGCCGGGCCGCCGTTGGGCGGGTTGTACTTGAAGCCGCCATCCTCGGGTGGATTGTGCGATGGCGTAATCACGATGCCGTCGGCGGGATGGCCTGTCTGGTTGCGGCCGCGGTTGTAAACGAGAATCGCCCGCGAGATGACAGGTGTCGGAGTGATCCCGTCGTCTTGCTGAATGATGGTCTGCACGTTGTTCGCCGCCAGGACCTCGAGGGCGGTGCGCTGCGCGGGCGCCGAGGCTGCGTGGGTGTCTTTACCCATGTAGAGCGGGCCGTCAGTGCCCTGGCCACGCCGGTATTCGCAGATCGCCTGGGTGATGGCGAGGATATGCGCTTCGTTGAAGGTGCCGCGCAGGGGCGAGCCACGGTGCCCGCTGGTGCCGAAGCTGACGAGTTGAGTTGGATCATCGAGGTCGGGACGCCGCTCGAAATATTCCTTCTCGAGGCGGGCCACGTCCAGCAGCAACTCCCTGGGCGCTGGTTTGCCGGCCAGCGGCGAAATATTGGGCTGACCGGTCTCAGGTTCGACTGTCGGGGACTGTGTTTCTAAAGAACGGGGCATGGTTGCACCTTCCAGATTTCGCTTGCGTATTCGGCGATCGAGCGATCGCTTGAAAACTTGCCGGAGCTGGCGACATTCAAGATTGCTTTCTGCGCCCATGCGGAGGGTTCGGAATAGAGGGCGCCGAGCCGGTCTTGCGCGTTGCAATACGAGGTCAAGTCCGCCAGGTTCATATAGCGATCGCCCTCGGTGAGAAGCGTATCCCGCAAGGGAGCGAAAACTCCGGGCTCGTTGCGGCTGAAGTAGTCCGAGGAAATCAGGTCCAGAGCAAATCGAATCTCTGGCTCATTCTCATAGTGCCAGTGCGGGGTGTACCAGGCGCGGCTGTTCTCTACTTGCTCGACGGTCAGACCGAACAGGAACATATTTTCTTCACCGGCCTCCTCGGCCATTTCGATGGTCGCACCGTCGCGAGTTCCGACGGTTAAGGCTCCGTTCATCATAAATTTCATGTTACTGGTTCCGCTGGCCTCGTAGCCGGCGGTGGAGATCTGGTTGGAAACATCGCTGGCGGGAATCAGCCGCTCCGCCAATGAAACATTGTACTCAGGGAGAAAGACGACATTGAGTTTGCCGCGGGCGGCGGGATCGCCGTCAATCGTGGCCGCGAGGTTATTGATGAACTTAATGATGAGCTTGGCCAGGGTGTAAGCGGGCGCGGCTTTACCGGCGAAGAAAAATGTCCGCGGCACGATCTTCATGGCGGGATTTTGCCGCAGCCGGTTATAAACGATCACGATCCGCAGCGCATTCATCAACTGCCTTTTATATTCGTGAATACGCTTGATGTGGCAGTCGAAGATGGTGTCTGGGTCGACGATGACTCCCGATGTTGACTTGAGCCAATTGGCAAATTGCACCTTGGACTCCCGCTTCGACTTGAGGAAGCGCTCGCGAGCATTGGAATCGCCGGCAAAGGGCTTGAGTTGCTTGAGCATGCTGAGATCCGTAATCCAGCGATCGCCGATGACTTGCGTGATTTCGCGGGCCAGCGCGGGATTGGCTTCGAGCAGCCAGCGCCGGGGCGTCACGCCGTTGGTCTTGTTGTTAAAGCGCTCGGGAAACATTTCCGCGAGGTCCTTGACAGTCGTGGTTCGCAGGAGCTGGGAGTGGACGGCAGACACTCCATTAGTGCTATGCGAGCCGACAATGGCGAGGTTGGCCATACGGATTTTGCGCGGGCTGGATTCTTCCACCAGGCTGATGCGCTGCACGCGTCCCTCATCGCCCGGGAAGCGAGCCCGGACATCATCGAGCAGGCGACGGTTAATTTCGTAGATGAGTTCGAGGTGACGGGGGAGCAGTCTCTCAAACCACGCGACCGGCCATTTTTCCAGCGCTTCGGGCAGCAAGGTGTGATTGGTGTAGCCGAGCGTTCTCGTCGTGAGGTCCCAGGCCTGGTCCCACCCCAGGTGCACGTCGTCAAGCAGGATTCGCAGCAGTTCGGGGACGGACATGGAGGGATGGGTGTCATTGAGTTGAATGGCGGCTTTCTCGGGAAACTTTTGCCAGTCGGAGTTGTGGCGCTGGAAACGGCGCACCAGGTCGGCCATGGAGCAGGCGACGAGGAAATATTCCTGCAGAAAGCGCAGCCCCTGGCCCTTTCTCGTCGAGTCGTCGGGATAGAGCACGCGGGTCAGCGACTCGGCCTGAAGGGTTTCGCCGAGTGCGCCCACGAAGTCTCCAGTGTCAAATTTCGCAAGGTCGAAATAATCGGACGCTGCGGCGGCCCAGAGGCGGAGCGTGTTGATCGTCTTTCCACCATAACCCACCACGGGCCGGTCAAACGGGATACCGATCAGAGTTGACGGACGATCGGGGATGATCTGAAAATTTCCGTTCTGCAACTTGAAAGAGACGTTCAGCCTGATTTCAACATTCTCGTGAATGCGGGCAATCTCCCAGGGATCACCGCAGCGGAGCCAGTTGTCGGGGTTCTCCTTTTGCCAGCCGTCGACGATTGATTGCTTGAACATGCCGTACTCATAGCGCAAACCATAGCCCGTGCCTGGGAGTTGCATGGTTGCCATCGAGTCGAGAAAACACGCGGCGAGCCGGCCCAATCCACCATTGCCCAGTCCAGCATCCGGTTCCTGTTCAAGCAATTTCAGCCAGTCGATGCCATGTTCGCGAGCGGCATCCGGCAAAAGCGGATCGAGCAACAGGTTGGTGATGTTGTTGGCCAGGGAACGTCCGATGAGAAATTCCATGGACAGGTAATAAATGCGTTTGGCATTCTCGCGCTCATAAGTGTTCTTTGTGAGCACCCAACGCTGAGCGAGGACATCTCGCACGGAACGGGAGAACGCTTCAAAGCGCTCACGCCCACTGGCTATGTTGGGATCGATTGCCCGGTCAAAAACCAGGTGCCGTTCGTACAGCGCATTTTCCGTTCCGATAAACGGCATTGCGCCGTAACCGTGCCCTTGTAAAGCTTCTGAAACATTCGTTGCGCTGGCAGACATGGGAATGATGGCTGCAGAACTTGAGCGCACGGCGCGATTGGTGCTCATAAAAGCGTCCTTATTTTTCCGGGTTATAGAACTGTTCGTGGTCCGTATGAAAATGCCACACGTCAGGAGTACAGGTCCCCGCCGGGCCCGATATCGATTCCTGACGCTAAAAGACGGGCACGCAGGGCGGTTTCGGCTGCGTACCAATCGACTTCCGGAGACCCGAGGGGACTGCCTCTTTCTTTCCAGTACTGGTAGGCGAGTTTTTGGACGGCTTCATGACGATCTTCACGATAAGAATCGGTCAGCGGCTTGGGCCGTTGCAGGCTGTCTTCGCTTCTGGACTGTTCCGTTTTCGGCGGCTTCGTCAGTGGTTGCCCAGGGGCTGCCATATGGGTGCTCCTTATTGTGTTCGCGCGGTTCAGTCCCAATGACTTCATAGTCTCTGATTTCGCGGACTGCCTTCAGGGTGCTGTTTTTGTGGGCCTGCGGGAGGTTTGCTCCTTATTGGCCTGCTTGTTCCATCCGTGGAAACGCGAGAGGTCGCCGGCATTCCATGCGTCGCGGAGTCCGGGAGCGCCCAGATCCCAGTCGGGGCGGATCTCGCTGGTGACGGTGCGGAGATCGTGCCAAAGATCGCTGACCGATGGGCGGCCCCAGAACCAGTAGCCGTTATAAATGCTGTGGATGACGAGCCCCGGCTTGAGCACGAGCGTGTGCGGGATCATCGGATTGTTCTCGGGGTCGGTGTACTCCTGGATATCGAGGTCCTTTTGAACCTTACGGCCAGGGTCGGAAAGGAAAGTCCACTGGGCTCCGACTGAGGCGCGGAACTCCTGAAGAGTATGGTGGTCGTCGGTGGCGATGGTGGCGACCTGAGTGTAGGCAACTGCGATCTTCGGGTAGAAGGCGGCGAGTTCCAGATGCTGCTGGTGCTCCTTCGGGCAATAGTGGCCGCGGGCGAGAGTCAGGATTAGGGGATCATCGCCCTGTAGCTCGCTGAGCTTGCGAAGTTTGTCGGTGTGATCGGGCAGTTCGTAGTCGGGGAAAAGGCCTCCCGGCACGATATCAGAACGCATGATTGGACTCCTCCCTTTAAGGAGTTTTAGATGCGGTGGTCTGAATCCCGTTTCTGTTAAAGATCCAGAGTGAGGCCCGCGTAGCGGGATCTTCGTTCTTGGCGCATAGAGGCTCATTTCGGCACGGGTATGCATTCCTCGTAGAAGTGGAGCGGGTGGCGAGCATATTTTCATGGTCTACCAACGACGAGCGGGGGCGGCGCTATCGACGTGGAGAATCTCTCCGTTCACGTGACTTGCACGGACCAGGTAAAGAACGGCGTCGACGATGTCCCTTACCGCCGCCATTTTCATAGCCGGCTGTTTGGCAGGCTGCAAAGTGGGGTCCTTGGGATCGTCGCGGTGCATGGGTGTATCGACCACGCCGGGGGCAACGGCATTAAAGCGGATGCCATCGTTCGCATACTCGACTGCGAGATTCCGGGTTGCGGCATTCAATCCACCCTTTGTAATCATCGAAACGGAGCCGTTTTCGCCAGCGATTGGTCGATCGGCGAGCGCCGCAGTGATGGTCACAACGCATCCCGATTTCTGTTTCAGCATCTCTTTCACGGTGCGCTGTGTGATGTAGAAGAATCCGAGCAGATTGACGGAAACCAGGGAATTGAAATCCTCAATGGTGAAGTCAATGAATGGTCTGGTAAGAAAGATGCCGGCGTTGTTGACCAGAACATCGATGGTTCCGAAGTTCCTGATCGCTCTGTCGACGGCGTCGACGGCGGTTTGTTGCTTGCCGATGTCGCCGTCGAGCAGGACGAGGCTACTGGAGGTGGTCAACTTTCGAGTGGCGTCGCGAGCGGTTGCGACTACGTTATAACCCTCTTCCAGAAACCCTTCGACTAGACCGGAGCCTATGCCCCCCGAGGCTCCGGTCACGATTGCTGTTTGTTTGCCCGACATACTCACCCTGCGTTTTCAGGCGGCCGCTTTTTCCGCGGATCGGACCTTGTGTGGCGAGGCGAGATAGGGGAACTCAGCGAGCAGATCCTTGTGCGCGCCGATCTTGTCTTGCGTCACCTTTCCATTGGTGAGTATAGGAAGAAAGAAATCCACGACGTCGTCGGTGAGGGCTCGGCCATTGTGCGGGTAGGACGCAGGCTTGCCGGAATCATACGGGAGGACGTCGGGCAGCAGGGCTCCGGCGACACGTGTCGCTTCCGCCGAGGTATATCCGCCGCTGTGCTCGAGGGCATGCGCGAAGACGGGGATGAAACGGGCATCGTCCGCGGGCTCCGCAGCGAGGTAGGCTGCGTTCTGCTCGCCGGCCAGGAAGGGAGTTTGATTGGAGCGCGCACCGCGGTCCGCCTGCACCCATTTCCCATTTGCGCGGTCGAGCGTGCGAGCCCACAGGCTCATCTTTCCCCGTCCGAGGGCGGAGTTGGGCACTTCCAGAACGATGCTGCACACATCCTTGTCGGCGAAGAAATCGTCACCGGTGAATTGCAGGTTGTTGAGCGCGCCTTGCACGTCGAAGAAAAAAGGATCGCCGCGCCAGCCTGCAAAGAAGCGGTAGTCGCCGGCCTCCGTCACGCGCGTTTCGTGCCCGGTCGAGACCGGTACTCCCTCGACGATGACTTGCCCGTCGTCGCCCATCCCAGCGGCTTGCGAGCCCTCAGCGCGGCGAAGCGTCGCAGTCTGCACCCCGCTTTTTTCCGATGTGAAACGGATGCGATATGCGATATCGGCGACGTTATCGCCGTTGGCATCAATCCTGAGCTCGTACAGGGCTTCGGTTGCGAAGGGCTCGTCTGTCGAAGCGCCGGGCGGATTCACGCTGGCAGACGGATGCACGTTCATAATCAGAATCGACTTGCGAGCATCCCCCGGCTTAGGGAAAGCGTATAAGTCAGTAAAATCGAGGCGGGCGTCTCCGTGGGGGAATCCGAAGTCGGGACCGGAGTAATGGTGCGACATAAATTATGTTCTCCTTTGTTCCAGATTGTTGCTGTATTCCTGATGAGATGCGCATCCCGAGTGAACCGGGGATGTCAGGGATCAGAACAGAAGCGCGGAAGGAGAACAATTGGACGATAGTATCGTTGCTAGTTTGGTATTAGCTTTCCTGCCAAGGAGCGGTCGCAACGCGCCTCGCGGACGATTTGCAGGGGCAGCGGGGGGCGAGTCATCCTTGCTAATATGTGTTGCCACCACGGACTACCCAAGACCAAAGATGCTGAGTTGGAAAAATTACATCTTGACGTGAGGCGGTATTCGGAGCACCATGCCAACCACGACCGAGCGGATATCCGCCTCCAGCGCGGGATTCGGTACGTTGACCGGAACCAGGGACTTCAGGGCCACTGGATACCACCGGAGTTGTTCGTGCCCACCGCAGTTCCTGTGCGATACCGTTCATGTACGTGCAACAAATTTACGGAATACAAGGGGATAGAGGATTTATGTCTGGTACGTATCTTGGATTCAAGGGGCTTGGCCCCAAAGCGCTGCTGCTAGCCGGGGTTCTGGGATTGACATTCGCCGCGATTCGACCGGCCCAGGCACAGTACGCGCAGAGTGTTGCCTACACCTTCACAGGGGGCGGCGACGGCGCCGCTCCGGCTGCGGCCTTGATCTCCGACTCCAAGGGAAATCTCTATGGCGCGGCGGCATACGGTGGTGACACATCCGGCTCTTCCTGCCCGGGACAAAACCCTCCCGCAGGCTGTGGAGTGATTTTTGAGCTGAGCCCGCCCAGCGGCGGTGGCGCGTGGACTGAGACCATGCTTTACACCTTCACTGGCGGCCACGACGGCGGGATACCTTATGCGAGCCTGACCTTCGACTCGAAAGGCAACCTCTACGGCACGACCTCGCATGGCGGCGATACGTCCGGATCGAACTGCGCTGGAATTGGGGGATGCGGAGTAGTCTTTGAGCTTAGTCCGCCCACCGGCGGCAAGGGGCACTGGACCGAGACGGTGCTTTACAGTTTCACCGGGAGCAACGACGGGGGTGTGCCTTATGCGAGCGTGATCTTCGACGCCGCAGGCAACCTCTATGGCACAACCTCCGGTGGAGGCAGTTCGACATACGGAGTGGTGTTTGAGCTTAGTCCGCCGAGCCGCGAAAAGAGTCCGTGGAATGAGAACGTGCTCTACGCCTTCACCGGCGCCGATGACGGGGAGAGTCCTCTTGCGGGCTTGATCTTCGATTCCAAGGGGAACCTCTATGGCACCGCCTTTGGGGGCAAAGCGGGATATGGAGTGGCGTTTGCGCTGACGCCGCCGAGCGGCGGCAGCGGTCCTTGGACCGAAGCCGTACTTTACGCTTTCCACAGCCGCAGCGACGGAGGTTATCCCTACGCGGGGCTGATCTTCGATTCCAAAGGGAACCTCTACGGCACCACTTCCAATGGCGGGGACACCTTTGGTTCGAATTGCCATGCAACCCGCGGCTGCGGAGTTGCCTATGAGCTTAGCGCGCCGACCGGGGGAAGTGGCGATTGGACCGAAACCACACTTTACAGCTTCACCGGGGGCAGCGACGGAGGTTATCCCGATGCGGGCCTGATCTTCGACTCGAAGGGGAATCTCTACGGCGCAACCGGACAAGGCGGCAACCTGTCCGGGTCGAATTGCAGCGGCTCCAGCGGGTGCGGAGTGGTCTTTGAACTCAGCCCGCCGAGCGGCGGTTCCGGTTCGTGGGCCGAGACCGTGCTCTATACGTTCGACGGCGGCGACGACGGCGCTGATCCTTCTGCCAGTGTGATTTTCGCCAAGGGGAATGTCTACGGCACCGCTTACAGTGGCGGCGACATGTCGGGGTCAAATTGCGTTGGCACGGGCGGCTGCGGGGTCGTCTTTGAACTGAGCCCGAGACAAGCGCCGGCGGTTGCGCTCTCTCCCGTCGCGCTGAATTTCGGCAATCAGATTGTCGACACGACTAGCGCGGTCAGGAAGGTGACAGCGACCAATACGGGCGCGGTCACGCTCAACATCAGCGCCATTACGGCGAGCACCAGCTTCGAGATTTCCGCGAACACCTGCGGAGCCCAGTTGGCGGTGGGGATGTCGTGCAAAGTTAGTATCACGTTCGCGCCCTCGAAATTGGGCGAGATCAGCGGGACACTCAGCTTCGCCGACGATGCTATGAACAGTCCGCAGACGGTTCCGCTGTCGGGCAATGGCATTGAGCCGGCAACTCTAACTCCGGCTAGCGCAACATACGCAGAACAAAAGGTGGGCACGAGCAGCACGCCCAAGACGTTCACGTTGACGAACAACCAGAGCGTGGCTCTCACCAGCATCGCGATCTCCACGACCGGAGATTTCGCGGTCTCGGCGACCACGTGCGGGACGAGCCTGGCGGCCAAGCAAAATTGCAGCGTCGGCGTGACGTTTATGCCTACTCAGACCGGGACGAGGACAGGGCAACTGAAGGTGAGCGACAGCGCGCATAACAGCCCACAGAGCTCGAGCCTTAGCGGCACCGGGGACTAAGCCTGAGCTCTTGACTGGGCTCCGGTGGAGTATGTTTCGCCTCACTAGCAGCCAAAACTCCACCCCAAGGCCGGTTTTCGAGGGGAGTGAAAATCATTGCATGTTGACGTCCGCGGGTCCAATGGGAGAGAATCGCACACATTTTCGTTGTCGAAAATGAGATGCCGCTACCGGCCCGCAGTATTGTGGCTTGTCCTCAGGCTGCCATGGCATCTGCAATCCAGTTCCAGCCAAGCGCGTCTGGCAAGAAAGAATCTTCCATGCTCCACTCAAAGGGCACCGTGGCCTGCGGTTGTGTAATCGTCTTTGGCCTGTTTGCGGCTCCTCGACTGGAAACTCCGCGACTCTTCAAACCACCCCAAACCTATCCTGGGGGTGGCGCCGGCGGGGCTTTTCAACTCGCCACCGGAGACCTGAACGGGGATGCCAAGGTAGATGTTGCGGTAGCCGATTTGTGTCTCAGTGTTGCCGACTGTTCCACGGGAGGAGTTGGCATCCTGCTGGGAGATGGTGACGGCACGTTTCAGAACGGCCAGACCTTCGCTTCCGGTGGAGTGGAGGCGCTCTCGGTAGCGATGGGCGATGTGAATGGCGACGGCCTGCTCGACGTGGTCGTGGCAAACCAGTGCCAAAGTGCCTCCGAGTGTACGCGAGGCGTGGTGGGAGTTCTGCTGGGAAATGGCGATGGCACCTTTCAGTCCGCTCGCAGCTTTTACTCGGGCGGATATTACGCGAGTGCGATCGCGGTGGCCGACGTCGATGGGGATGGCAAACTCGACCTTCTGGTGGTCAACTCGTGCGTCAGCAACAGCGACTGCAAAAAGGGCGAGGTCGGAGTTTTGCTGGGAAATGGCGATGGAACTTTTCACGCCGCGCAGAGTTACTCGACGAACGGAGCTTACCCGGCCGGGATCGCAGTGGTGGATGTAAACGGTGACGACAAACTCGATCTGATCGTGGCCAACAACTCCTTCATCGGCAACAAATCGTCGGGCGCGGTCACCGTGCTTTTAGGCAATGGCGATGGGACCTTTCAACCGGCGGTGGGCTATGCTTCGGGCGGACAAGGAGCGAGTGCGGTCGCGGCGATCGATGTAAACGGAGATGGCAAGCTCGACTTGCTGGTGGCGAATGTGTCCGGGACTTCCAGTCAGGCGGCGGGCGCACTCGGGGTCCTGCTCGGCAATGGGGACGGAACGTTTCAACCGGCGCAAAGCTACAGCACGAGCGGGTCCAGTTCGTTTTCGGTCGCGGGGGCAGATGTGAGTGGAGACGGCAATCCGGACGCCATTGTCTCGAATTATTGCGGCATCAATGACCCTGCCTGCACCTCGCCCAGCGTGACCGTTTTTCTCGGGAGCGGGAACGGATCATTCACTGCCTCAAAGACGTATAAGCCTGGCGGCCTTTATACGGAGTCGGTAGCCGTCGCGGATGTGACCGGCGATGGCAGACCCGATTTGCTGGTGGACAACTTCAGTCCGATTGGCAACAGCGATGCCAATATTGGAGTGCTGCTGAGCACCGCACATTTCGCTACGACGACGAGGGTCTCCTCCGATCCAAGCCCCTCGCTTTACGGCGAGTCCGTTACTCTGACCGCGAACGTCAGTTCGGTGGACCCCCACATTTCTCCAAGTGGCGGAGTTACGTTCAAGATGGGGAGCGAGTCGCTTGGCTTTGCGAAGATCAGCGACGGAGTGGCCACGCTGAAGACGAGCAAGCTTCACCTGGGCACGGACACGATCACGGCGACTTACGGCGGGGATGCGATCTCAGAGAAGAGCGTATCGCCGGGACTGATCCAGATCGTGGAACCTGTCCCCGCGAAATCGACTCGATAGTCTTGCCACGTAGCGGGAAAACTCCGGATGTCGATGTGCTTTGAAAGAGTGCTACTCAGCCGCGCCGTTCCGCCTGCGCTTAGCTGGATCTGCGACGGGTTTCCCTACCCCTGGCGCTTCGTTCGACAAGGGTAGGGCACCGCCACCATCGACTCCGCGGACGAAACACCCTGAAACCGGAAAACTATTCCCAGGTTTTGCGTGTCCGAGAGATTGCTTTGGGGCCACCGGCCGTTACTGTGAAGCGCCCTCGGCGTCTCCCCACAACACTATCAACCCGTGATAGACGCTGTTGGCGTCGAGGTAGAAGCCCTCAACCTCGCCTTTGGCGTTGATTCTTTGGGGAAATGTGCCCTGGATGCCGGTCCCCGGAGCGTCGTAGGTGACGATGAAGTTATTGGGCGTGCGCAGGAAGCCGTGCGCGATGCCGTTGTCGTCATAGTCAAACCCCGAAATCACGCCCTCCGCATTGATACCCCACGGATAAGTACCATTGGCATTTCCGGTGCCCGCTCCGCTGATGTCAAATTCCGTGAAGTTGCCGTCGGAAGACCGCACGTATCCGTGGTAGGTGTTATCGGAATCTGCGTACTCGCCGACGATTTCGTTTTTCGCATTGATGCCCACGGTAAATGTGCCTGTATTGTAGACGGTGCCCGCTCCGGGAACGTCGAACGTTGTGATGGTGCCTCCGGGCGGAAGGAAATAGCCGTGCCACACCACGTTGTCGTCATCGAACTGGCCCTCAATCTCGCCCGTAGCGCTGATGTGATAGGCGAACGTGCCCAGGTAGTTGGTTGTCCCGGCGCCGGGAGCATCGATGGTCGTGATCGTCCCGTTCACCGCGCGCACGAAGCCGTGAAAAGTATTGGCCGCGTCGAGATAGTATCCGACAATAATTCCGCCTTCGCTGATCTCCCATGGAATGGTCTCCTGAATTCCGCTGCCGGGGACGTCAAAGACAGTGGTGTGACCTTTGGGGGCGCGCAGAAATCCGTGCGGCACGTCATTCGCATCGATGAAATATCCGGTAATGCTGCCCCCTGAATTGATGGCCTGCGCGACCGTGCCCCCGTAGGCGGATGTACCCGCACCGGCAACGTCGATGTCCTGAATCTTGCCGTCGGGAGTGCGAACAAACCCGTGATTGACGTTGTTCTTATCGACATAGGATCCGACGACGTCGCCGAGGCTGTTGATCTGCTGCCCGGCGGTACCTTGATATTGGCCGTTGCCGGCGCCGTGGGCGTTGTAAATCACAATATGGGGAGTTTCAAGACTATCTTCGTGAAGCGTTTGAGCCGTGGCTTCGAGCGGGAGCATGGCCACAGCAAGACATGCAAGAGCGGAAAGCAGGGACAATACGACGAGTTTCATACAGCCTCCTTTAGCGGTAAGAATCCGATGACAATGCCGGATGGGCACCGCGGAGCAGTTTCCACTGGATAGCTTGGCCTGTCATCCCCCAATTGGGGTAATCGTGCCGATTTATCAGTTGACATCTGAATTTGACTAATGGAAAATGCCGATGGCTCGACGGGCCCCTTCTTACATTGACCTTGTTGTGTTATCTCAACAGTAGATATCTGCGAAAGTAGACTAGCGGTTACTTGCGGTGAAAGCGCGTTATGTCTCTGCGCTCATCGAGTAACTCCCTTGTCCACGTCTCGGGAGGTCGAACAGTGTTAAATGGCAATCAGGCGGTTACGGAGCTAATTGACGGTGTTTACGAGGCGGTTGCGGACCACAGCCGTTGGGATTCGTTTCTGCGCCAATTGGGCGAGAGTACGGGGGCTACTTCCGCTGTGCTCCTTATGTTGGATATCGAACATCATTTGTCCGCGATTTCCCGGTCGTGGCAGGTCGATCCCGAGGCCACGCGCCTGTATCTGGAGCATTACAGCGCTATTGACGTGTGGGCGCAACGAGGCGTATCCAAGCCGGCCGGTTACGTATGTAACTCGGAGGCGCTGATTCCATTGCCGGACATGGCCCGGACAGAAATCTACAACGAGTTCATGGCGCCGTTCGGCATCGAGCATGGCATGTTCGGCGTGGTGGACATTACCAGTTCGCGATGGGCTTCGATCAGCCTTTTTCGGAACGCATCCTCGACGCCCTTCGACGAGTCGCACGCGGAAATGGTTCGCTTTCTCATCCCGCACATCCAGCGCGCTTTCAGACTCCATTCCCAGTTCTGCGAACTGAAGGCGCGCACGGAAGGGGTCGAGGGGGCACTTAACCTGCTGGCAACCGGTGTGATCTTCCTCGGAGCCGCCGGGGAAGTGCTGCTCATGAACAGGCGGGCGGAAATTATCGTCAATTGCCGAGACGGGCTCGTCTTGTCCAACGGAAAGCTGAGTGCGTCCATTTACACGGAGGCGACGGCGCTGCGGGGAATGATTGAGGGCGCGGCGTTGACTGGAAGTGGAAAGGGAATGTCCGCCGGTGGGGCCATGCTTTTGACACGCGAGCGGCGACGTCCGCTTTCCATCACGGTGGCTCCGTTGCGCAAATTCAATCTCAACAGCCGGCAGCCTCCGGCGGCAGTGATGTTCATTTCGGATCCCGAACAGAACGCGGAACTGCCCGCCGACTTGCTTCGCCGCTGCTACGGGTTGACGCCCGCCGAGGTCCGGCTGACCATGCCTTTGGTGGAAGGGCGGTCATTGAAAGAGGCAGCCGATTCTTCCGGCGTCACTTACAGTACGGCCCGCTCGCAACTCAAGAGTATCTTCCAGAAGACTCAGGTGCAGCGGCAGGGCGAACTGATCCGCTTGCTGCTCAGTAGCCCGGCGGTGGCAGGCCAGGGAGTCACTGAGCCGGGATAGCACTAAAACGCGGCGGCTTCATTCTGTCGGACTCCACTACAATCTTCACGTGTCCGACTCTGCGCAACTCGACCTGGTTCTTGCCCATCTACGGCTCTACGAGCATCCGTTGCTCACATTTTCCGCGCGCGACATCAACGGACTGATCGAGATTCTTATCGATCTCAAGAACTCAACCGTGCCCGTGCATACTTATGTGCTTCCCATCCATGCGCGGGATCTCGATCAGCACCAGTTTGAGTGGCACTTGCAGCGCCAGATCTACGATGGCCTGCACGATTATTTTGTAGAAATGTTCATCCGCACGCCCCAGGACAAGAACTCGGGGAAGGCTCGGATCGAGGGTCCGGCGAAAGAATAGACCCCTTGGCTGAAAAGAGCGAAATGCAAGGTGTCGGCGTAAATAAAGTGGCCGCACAATTTCGTTCTTGAAGCGGGAAACGATTCCGTCCTCGCAAGCTCAAACTCTTCTCTGGCGAGTCCGCCCTCGAAACTCAATTTGTTTGTTCGTGAATGTCTCGTCGAAGTGCCGAGGGGGGGCGGCCGGCTCTTCAAGGATTGCAGCGCCGATGGGTTGCGGGCACGGCAGGACATGCCGTGATGCCTCCGGCACTAGACCTTTGAGCGGCGGCCGAGGTTGCGAACTGGAATTCCTCAGGCCAATGGCTCCTTAGTTGCCCCGAGGCAGGGCGTGCGAATCAGCGCGCGTGGCCTTCGTGAGAAAACCCCCATAGTCGGCTAACGAGGTTGCTCACCTTTTGCGGGTCCGCGCCGATGAAGAGTTGAGGAGTGAGTGCGGGAGGGAGGCAAGAGTTTGCCGATCGGCGTACAGCAAGATGAAACGCGGTACGTTATCCGGCTAGAGGGCGACCTCGATGTGGCCGGCGCGAAGGAATTGAGGCGGGTGCTGATCGAGGGAATCGCGTCCAGCAAACGGGTCGAGGTAGACCTGGCGCGCGCCACCGGTCTCGATATCACGGCGCTGCAGTTGCTCTGGGCGGCCAAGGGCGAGGCCCAAAAGGCGGGGATTTCCGCGATCTTTGGAGGGACGCCCGAGCAGATCGTAAGGGTGGTGCGGGAGGCGGGGTTCGAGAACTTTCTGGCCATGCCGGAGTCCGCAAGGGCGGACGATGACGGATTGGCGGTTGCGAGCGCAGATGATCGACAAGTTTAAAGAGGCGTTTCAGGAAGAGGCGCGCGAGATTCTGGTGGAGCTGGAATCGGCGCTGCTGGAACTGAACGACAATCGCAGCGACAGTGAACTGGTGGGACGCGTGTTCCGGGCGCTGCATACCATCAAGGGTTCGGGCTCGATGTTCGGGTTCGACGAGATCTCGCGCTTTACACACCACATCGAAAACGCCTTTGACCAGGTTCGGAACCGGCGGCTGGCGGCTTCTCCGGACCTGATCAGCCTGGCGCTGGCGGCGGTTGATCAAATCAAAGCCATGCTGGATCAAGCCGGAGGACAAGGCAAGGCCGACCCGTCGGCTTGTACCGCGATTGTGACAAGGCTGCGGGGGCTGATGGGCACGGCCGAGGTTCAGGGAAAGGATACGACATTGCAAGCGCCGGCCACGGTTGCGGGCATCGCGCTCCCCGGAGCGGAGGCAGGTCCCGTGCGGCATTGGCGTATCCGATTTATTCCCGGAGCCGATCTGATGCGCGGCGGTACCGACCCGCTGCTGCTCCTGCGCGACCTGCGCCAGTTAGGGCAGCTTGAGCTCGTCGCGAGCACGGGGTCGATTCCAGCCCTGCCGGAGCTCGATCCGGAGAGGTGTTATGTCGGCTGGGAGATGGTTCTTGCCACCTCGACGACGGCGGACGCAATCCGCGATGTGTTTATTTTTGTCGAGGACAGTTGCGAGTTGACGATCGATGCGGTGGAGGCGGGGCGTTTGGCCCCCGTGGGAGGCACCGATCAGGCGAGGGCGAGTGAAGCCTTTACGAATCGAGCGATGTCAAATGAACGCTCGGCGAACCCGGCTTCGATAAATCAGGTATCGACGAGCGAGGCCATGCCCGGCGCGGACACGGCTCTCCCAGTGAGTGAGAATCTGATCGCTCCGACCCAGGCGGGGACGGTGGCGGAAACTGAGATGCCGGGATGGCAGGCTCCGGGAAGCGCATTGCCTTCGCCAGCCGACCGGGCGGGCACCGGGCGGAGGGCGGCGGACAAGCCGGTGCAGGCTTCGAGCATTCGCGTCCCGGCGTCGAAGTTGGATCACCTGGTAGATCTGGTGGGCCAGTTGGTGACGGTGCAGGCGCGGCTAGGAGACATTGCAGCGCGCAGCGAGGATCACGAGATGCAGGCGGTGGTCGAGGAAGTGGAGGCGCTGACTTCCGAACTGCGCCAGAACTCGATGAGCATGCGGACGCTGCCGCTGCGTCCGACATTTGAGCGCATGAAACGGCTGGTTTACGACCTGGGGCGCACGCTTCACAAGGAAGTGGAACTGACCTTCGACGGGGGGCGATACCGATCTCGACAAGACCGTGATCGACCAGTTGAACGATCCGCTGATGCACCTGATCCGCAACTGCATGGATCACGGCATCGAAGCGGCCGAGCGGCGCGGGACGGCGGGCAAGCCCGCGACCGGAAACGTCCACCTTTCGGCACGCCATGCGGGAGCGCAGGTTCTGATCTCGGTTTCCGACGATGGCCAGGGCATCGACCGGGAAGCGGTGCGGGCGCGGGCGGTCGAAAAAGGGCTGGTGGCGGCGGATGCGCGGCTGAGCGAATCGGAGATCTTCGCGCTCATCCTGGCGCCCGGCTTTTCGACGGCTTCGGAAATCACGGACGTCTCCGGACGGGGAGTGGGGATGGATGTAGTGCGGCGGAACGTGGAGGCTTTGCGCGGCAGCATCGAGATCTCGAGCCAGCCCGGAGTGGGGTCGACGGTGACGCTGCGCCTGCCGCTCACGCTGGCCATCATCGATGGGCTGCTGGTGCGGGTCGGCGAGGCGCGCTTCGTGATGCCGCTCGCCAACACCACCGAGTGCGTGGAGCTTACGCGGAAAGAGATCGAGGCGGCCCATGGCAAGCACCTGGCCAACATCCGCGGGGAGATCATTCCGTATATCCGGCTCAGCGAGTATCTGCAGATGCGCGCGGAGCGCCCGGAGCGCGAGCAGATCATGGTGGCCGAGACCGAGGAGGGTCGCTACGGCTTCGTGGTCGACCAGGTACTGGGCGACCACCAGACTGTCATCAAGAATCTGGGACGGCTCTACCGCAATGTCCAGATTGTTTCGGGGGCGACCATTCTGGGAGACGGGAGCGTGGCTCTGATTCTGGACCTGCACCGGCTGGTGCAGAACGTGATCCGCAACAGTTCGCATCATTCGCGTCCGCAGGTGAGAGGACCGTGTCCGCAGGCGGTGGCGTGAGAGAAGACAGCCGGGAAACGAGCGACCACAAACGAGCAACCACGAACGACAGAACGGGGCCGGAGCGAGTTCAAAATCCAAGGAGATGAAGTCATGGCGAGTGCAACCGCAGTAGGCAAACAGAGATTACAACGCGGCGCAGGCGACGGGCAGGCGAGGAAGTCCGGCGCGGACGGCGCGCAGCACATTGAGGAGAGCCAGAGCCTGCTGATCTCGCAGGAAATCCAGCGCCTGGTCGAGGCGTCGCAGGAGGGTCGGCTGAGCGAACGGGCGCGGCCGGAAAGGTTCGAGGGCGTGCACCGCGAGATGATGCAGGGCGTGAACGCCATGCTGGACGCGATTCTTCTGCCGATCGGGGAGGGCAACCGCATTCTGGCACAGATCTCGGGCGGCAAGATCGACGAGCTGATCGCGCAGACCTACAAGGGCGACCACGAAAAGATGAAGCAGGCGGTCAATAACGTCGGGGTGGTGCTGCAGCGGCTGCAGAAAGAACTGGTGCGGCTGACCGATGCCTCGAAGGAAGGCCAGCTTTCCGAGCGGGGCAAGCCGGAACAGTTCGAGGGGGCCTATGCGGAGATCGTGCGCGGCGTGAACGCCATGCTGGACGCGATTCTTCTGCCGATCGGGGAGGGCAACCGCATCCTGGCGCAGATTTCGGGCGGCAAGATCGACGAGCTGATCGCGCAGACCTACAAGGGCGACCACGAAAAGATGAAGCAGGCGGTCAATAACGTCGGGGTGGTGCTGCAGCGGCTGCAGAAAGAACTGGTGCGCCTGAACGATGCCTCGAAGGAAGGACAGCTTTCCGAGCGGGGCAAGCCGGAACAGTTCGAGGGGGCCTACGCGGAGATCGTGCGGGGCGTGAACGCCATGCTGGACGCGATTCTTCTGCCGATCGGGGAGGGCAATCGCATCCTGGCGCAGATTTCGGGCGGCAAGATCGACGAGCTGATCGCGCAGACCTACAAGGGCGACCACGAAAAGATGAAGCAGGCGGTGAATAACGTCGGGGTGGTACTGCAGAACCTGCAGAAAGAGCTGGTGCGGTTAAGCGAAGCGGCCAATACCGGGCAGTTATCCGAGCGCGGGCATGACGTTCAGTTCCGCGGCTCCTATGCCGAGATCGTGCGCGGGGTCAATGGCGTGCTCGACGCGGTCATTGCGCCCCTGAACGTCGCCGCGAATTATGTCGACCGCATCAGCAAAGGGGACGTACCCGCGCCCATCACCGACACCTACCACGGCGACTTCAACCTCATCAAGAACAACCTGAACACGCTGATCGGGGCGATGAAGGACATTACGCACGCGGCCGACGAAATTTCGCGCGGCAATCTGACGGTCGCGATCCACGAGCGCTCGCCGCAGGACAAGCTGATGCAGGCTCTCGGGACGATGGTCAACGACCTGACGCGCACGGTGAGCGAGATCCGCACGATTGCGGGAGAAGTGAGCGCGGCCAGCCAGTCGATTCAGCACCGCGTCGGTCGAGATCTCGAGCGGCGCGACCGCGCAGGCGGCTTCGGCCGAGGAGGCCTCGTCCTCGATGGAGGAGATGGTGTCCAACATCAAGCAGAACGCCGACAACGCGCAGCAAACCGACAAGATCGCGAACAAATCCGCGAACGACGCGCAGGAGAGCGGGCGGGCGGTGGTCGAAGCGGTCACGGCCATGAAGGAGATTGCCAGCAAGATTTCGATCATCGAGGAGATCGCGCGCCAGACCAACCTGCTGGCGCTGAATGCGGCGATCGAAGCGGCGCGGGCCGGCGAGCACGGCAAGGGATTCGCGGTGGTCGCGGCCGAGGTGCGCAAGCTGGCCGAACGCAGCCAGAAGGCGGCCGGCGAGATCAACCAGC
This sequence comes from uncultured Acidobacteriaceae bacterium, assembly GCA_963838315.1. Classification (GTDB taxonomy): domain Bacteria; phylum Acidobacteriota; class Terriglobia; order Terriglobales; family Acidobacteriaceae; genus Acidiflorens. Next base: position 312,444 of record CAWIQW010000021.1, on the reverse strand, counting down.
TTTCCGGGACCACGGTCAAGGTGTCGGAGAAGGCGGGCGAGATGCTCGACAAGCTCGTGCCCGACATCCAGAAGACGGCCGAACTGGTGCAGGAAATCACCGCCGCCAGCAAGGAACAGGACACGGGCGCCGAACAGATCAACAAGGCGCTTGCAGCAACTGGAGAAGGTCATTCAGCAGAACGCTTCCGCGTCCGAGGAGATGGCGGCGACGACCGAGGAATTGACCGGCCAGTCCGACCAGCTGATGAGCGCGCTCGGCTTCTTCCGCACCGGAGACGAACGGACAGGCGCACGCGCGGCCGTCCGGCGGCGAAAGCGCCGCGGCCCGCGGCGGCGGCTCCCGTCAAAGCGCGCAAGGCCGAGGTCCGGTTCGGCCCAGCACAATGGAAGGCCGCGGCCAAGGTACGGCGTCGCCTCAAGATGAGGGATAAAGGGCGACGACCTCGACAAGGAATTCGAGCGCTTCTGAGAGGTTGGGGCGCGAATCGGTCTATGATCGGCGCCCGCCTTCGCTTCGCCAAAGGAAACAAACGATGAGTGTTAGCGAAATCACCGATACACGGCAGTATCTCACCTTCAAACTGGGCAACGAAGTCTTCGCGACCGACGTGGCGAAGGTGCGGGAGGTGCTCGATTTCACCACCATCACCGAAATTCCGCGGACGCCCGATTTCATGAGCGGAGTCATCAACCTGCGGGGCAGCGTGGTGCCGGTGGTCGACCTGCGGCTGTGCTTTCAGATGTCGAAAACCGAGAGCACGCGCAACACCTGCATCGTGGTGGTCGAGGTCCTGCTGGAAAACGAGTCCGACCGTGATCGGCGCGCTGGCCGACTCGGTCGAGGAGGTGATCGATCTCGAACCGGACCAGATCCAGCCCGGCGCCGAGGATCGGCACCCAGATCCGCACCGACTTCATCAAGGGCATGGGGAAACGCGAGGCGCAGTTCATCATGATTCTCGATATCGACCGCGTCTTCTCGGCCGAGGAGGTTCTGGCGGTGCGGAGCGCGGAAGGAGGCCCACTTGCCGAAGCCAGCGCATGAGCTTTCGAGGCGGGAGGCGGACGGCCGCCTCCCGGCGCTTTTGTGACGGCCCGCGCGGATTGCCTTTCGAGCCTGGACCTGCAGCGGCTCTGCCGCCTGATCTACGAGCAATCGGGAATCAGCATCGGGCGCGGAGAAAAAGATCATGCTCGAGGGACGGCTCAAGCGGCGCATGACGCGGCTCGGGCTGGCGTCCTATGGCGAGTACTGCGAGTACCTGTTCGACGGCCGCGGTCACGATGCCGAGGAGATGGTTCACCTGATCGACGCGGTCTCCACCAACAAGACCGATTTCTTCCGCGAGAAGGGACATTTTGACGTGCTGGTGGCGAAGGTGCTGCCGGAACTGACCCGGAGCGCGGGCGGCGGGCGGGAACTGCTGATCTGGAGCGCGGGGTGCTCGACGGGGGAGGAGCCCTACACGCTGGCGATGGTGATGAGCGAGTATGCGCGGTCGCATGCGGGCTTTCGTTTCCGGCTGCTGGCGACCGACATTTCGACCGCTGTGCTGGCCAAGGCCAGGCACGCGGTCTATAGCGCCGAGGTGGTGCGTCCGGTGCCCGCCGAATTGCGCCGCAAATACTTCATGCGCAGCCGGGACCGCGCCTCCGACCGGCTGAGGGTAGTGCCGGAATTGCGGGAAAAGGTCGAGTTCCGCCGCCTTAATCTCATGGAAGAATTCGGCCTGACCGATTGCGCGGACGCAATTTTTTGCCGCAACGTGATTATCTATTTCGACCGGCCCACTCAGCAGCGGCTGTTTCACAAGTTCGCCCGCCAACTGGTGAAGGGCGGCTACATGTTCGTGGGACACTCGGAAAGCCTCCACCACATGGACGTGCCCCTCGTGCCCGTCGCTCCCGCCCTTTACCGGAAAACGGAGAGCCCATGAGCAGTTTCGCGTCCGTGTTGCCGGAAGTGCATCTGCAGCCGGGCGAGGTGTATCTGGCGTCCACACCCTCCATCCTGAGAACCATTCTGGGATCCTGCGTGGGGGTTACCTTCTGGAGCCCGCGTCTGCAATTGGGGGCGCTTTGCCTCGGTGTTTTGCCGCGCTGTCCACGGGGCGCGCGGGCGCCGGAGGGGTACCGCTATGTCGATTTTGCGATTCGGGATCTCCTCAGGCAATTGGAAAACCTGGGGGCGCTGCGCGGGGAGATGCAGATCAAGGTGTTCGGCGGGGCGGACACCCTCCCGGTGGCGCCGGTCGGGCGCTCGCGTCAGACGGTGGGGCGGCAGAATGGAGAGACCGCTCTTGCGACCTTGCGCCAGGAGAATCTCACGGTGCTTATATCAGATCTGGGAGGTCTGGCGGGTCGCACCATTCAGTTTCATACGGGAACCGGGGAAGTGTTGCTCCGCCGCCTGACGCAGATGGCCCCGGACACGGTGCCCCGGGAAGTCCGGGACGAGGGAGTTTGACCCATGAGCGCGCGCAAAATTCGTGTTCTGATTGTCGACGACTCGGCGCTGGTTCGCCAGACGCTGGGCGAGGTGCTGTCCTCGGATCCGGGGATCGAAGTGATCGCGACCGCCTCCGATCCTTTCGTGGCCGCCGAGCGGATGCGGGAAGAGCTGCCGGATGTCATTACGCTCGATATCGAGATGCCGCGCATGGACGGGCTGACCTTCCTGCAGAAGATCATGGCGCAGCATCCGATTCCGGTCGTGATCTGTTCGAGCCTGGCGGAGGAGGGCGCGCAGAGCACGCTCAAGGCGCTGGAATACGGGGCGGTCGAGATCATCACCAAGCCCCGGGTGGGCAGCAGGCAGTTTCTGGAGGAGTCGCGGGTGATGCTGTGCCAGGCGGTGAAGGCGGCGGCGGCGGCCCGGGTGCGGACGCGCGTCAGCCATGCAGTCGAGCCCAAGCTGACGGCCGATTCGATCCTGTCGCGCTCGACGGGCGCCATGATCGAGACCACGGAGAAAGTGGTTGCCATCGGAGCATCGACCGGGGGCACCGAAGCGCTCAAGGTGCTGCTCGAGGCGCTGCCGGCGGACGCGGCCGGGATCGTGATCGTGCAGCATATGCCCGAGATGTTTACGCGGGCCTTTGCCGACGCGGCTGGACGGGTTGTGCCAGATTTCCGTCAAAGAGGCGGAAGCGAACGACACCGTGCTGCGCGGACGCGCGCTGATTGCGCCCGGAAATCATCACCTGCTGCTTGAAGCGCAGCGGCGCGCGCTACTACGTCGACATCAAAGAGGGGCCGCTGGTATGCCGGCATCGTCCGTCGGTGGACGTGCTGTTCCGTTCGGCGGCGCGCTACGCGGGACAGAATGCGGTGGGAGTGATCCTGACGGGAATGGGCGATGACGGCGCCAACGGCATGCTGGAGATGAAGCAGGCCGGAGCGACCACGATTGCGCAGGACGAAAAAACGTGCGTGGTCTTCGGGATGCCCAACGAAGCGATCAAACGCTCGGCGGTGGATCGCATTTTGCCTTTGCCGGCGATCGCGGGGGCCATTCTTACCGCCGCCCGCTGAGAGGTAGCCGGACGCTTGACGGACGGCCGGCAACCGGGAATTCGCGAATGAGCAAGATCGGACAATCCGAGTTTCTCGCCGTGCTGGCGGAGACGCAGGCGGAATTGAGCGGCCTGGCGCGCCGGAGTGAGAGTGAGATTGGGCAGGTAACGGGCGTTTTCCGGAGCCTGGCGGGGCAGGCCGATACGATTCTGAACAAGGCGGCGGCGATCGTGGACTGCGTGGAGCGGGAGGGTGCGGCCACGGTGCTTGAGGAGGTGAAGGCATTGTGCGGCGCGGTGCGCACCTCGCTCGAACAACGGCTGGCGGCGGCGGCCACGATTCTGGGGGCGCTTGAAAATGAAGAAAAACTGCTGCGCCGTTTGACCCAGGTTATGCAGCGCCAGGAGGCGGTGGCTTCCCAGTTGAAGGCGCTGAGCGTACTGACGAATGTGGTAGTGGCGGAACTGGGCAGCATGGGCCACGATTTCCACTTACTGGCCTGCGAGCTCGCGGCGTTCTCGAAGTCGGTTGCGCAGCAGACCCGGGAACTATCCGGCCACACTCGCAACAGCCGGCAGACGATTGCGGACAGCGGCCGGGAACTGGCGCTGGACCTGCCGCGACTGCGCGGCGACATGCTTCGAATCGAGGAGGAGATTGCGGACACCCTGCGGGCGATCGACTCGGGCCTGCACCAGTTGGCCATCCTCCCCGGACAGTTCAAGGCCTGCGCGGAACAGACGGCGGAGCAGATCACGGGAGTAGTCTCGGCGATTCAGGCCCACGACATCACCCGGCAGCAGATCGAACACGTGCAGCAGTCCCTGCAGATCATCGCGGCCGGAATTACCGGCGGCGTCTTTCCGCCCTGGACTTATGCTGGCCTGAGGGTGCAGGACTGCCAGTTGCGGACAATTCAGCAGAGCGTCGCGGGGTGGACTTCGCAGACCGGACGATGCCTGAGAGGCATCCAGCAGCTGAGCGCCACCGAGGTTTCGAAGATTGGCGCAGTCGTACTTCATCAGGAGCGCGAGCTCTCGGGGCAACTGGCGCATATCGAGCGCCTGCAGCAGGAGAGCCAGCACTACAGCACCAGTATCCAGCAAACGCTGGCCGGGCTCTCGACCCTGCTGGAACTGGTCAATGCCAGTCTCCAGCAATCCCAGGATATTCGTCACCGGCTGCGCTTCCTCACCTTCAACTCGATTGTCGAAGCGAACCGGCTGGGACGGCGGGGGGTGGTGGTTTCGGCGATTGCCAGTCTGATCAAGGCTGTATCGGCGGACTGGAACGCTATTGCGGACGAATCGGGAGCCGTGCTCTCCGAAATCATGGAGCGGGTCGAGCAGACCCGGCAGGTGATGGCCGTGTTCTCCGAGGAGGCGGGCCATGAGTTGCTCGCCGAGCGTGCCGGGATCGGGGCGGCGCTGAAAGAGGTGGGGAGCGCGGCCGCATTCGTATCCAAGGAGGCGGCGCAGATGCAGGAGCTCACCGAAAAAATGCGCGGCGATACAGCCGGTGGCGGCCACACCGGAGGGCAACTGGAGTCCTGCTTCGGCAAACTGGCGGGAGTGCTGCGGCAAGTGGAAGGTCTGGCGAGGAGCCTGGAAGCGCAGGATCCGCAGATTGCGGGGCGCTGCGATGCGGCGGAAGTGGAACGAAGATTTTCCGCGTTTTATACCACCGAGATCGAGCGCGGTGTGATGCAGGCGGCTCTGCGCGGTACACCGTTGCCGGTTCTGGGCACGGCCTTGGCGGGCAATGGGGTGGAATTGTTCTGAGGCGGGAAGGCTGCCGGCCCGGCCGGGGGTCTGCTTGTTACTTTGCGGGAGGAATATTCCATGAGGAAAATCCTGGCGGTCGACGATTCCGCGAGCGTCCGGCAGATGGTGAGCTTTACCCTGCAGAGCGCCGGATATGAAGTGGCGGACGCGGTGGACGGCCAGGATGGCCTGGCGAAGGCGGGGCAAGGCAAGTTCGACATGATCATTACCGATCTGAATATGCCGAATCTCGACGGGATCGAGCTGATCACGGCGGTGCGCCGGTTGCCGGGGTACGCTTTCATCCCCATCCTGATGCTCACGACCGAATCGCAGCCGGAGAAAAAAGATGCAGGCCGGAAGGCCGGAGCCACGGGTTGGATCGTGAAGCCATTCAATGGCGAGCAGTTGGTTGCGGTACTGCGGAAGTTACTGAAGTAGGGCTCGTGTCGGGACGTCCCCCGCGGGACGACTCCGGTGAGCCGAAAATCGCTGAGCCTACTGATAGGTCGAGCAATGAAAATGAACGAAGAAAAACTGGTCACGATCGAATTGAGTGCGCCGCGGCACGGGCTTTTGGCGCCCGCGGAGATGGTTGTGAAAATGGACGGGGCAGCGGCTGGGATGACGGCTGAACTGACGACGGAGGGTGCGGCCCCGGGGGAAGAATGCCCCGGGCTTGGTGCATGCGACCTGCGTCTGCTGGCCGCGGCCATTGAGCAGGCGGGGGAATCGATCGTGATTACCGACACCCAGGGGAGGATTCAATACGTGAACCCGGCTTTCACCCGGATGACCGGCTATGGCGCGCGAGAAGTGATTGGCAAGAATCCCCGGCTACTGAAATCCGACCGGCAGGATTCGGGTTTCTATCGCGAATTGTGGAGCACCATACTGGCGGGGCAGGTGTGGCATGGGGAACTCATCAACCGGCGGAAAGATGGCACGTCGTTTGTCGAGAAAATGACGATTGCCCCGGTGCGGGATGCGGCGGGTGCAATCACCAATTTTATCGCCATCAAGCAGGACATCAGCGGCCAGCGGGCCGCCGAGGAGGCACTGAAAACATCGGAGGAAAAACATCTGTCGCTGTTGAACTCCACCGCGGAAGCGATCTATTCACTCGACGTGACAGGAAATTGCACGTTCTGCAACGCGAGCTGCATCGGCCAGCTGGGCTACGATGGCCCGCACGACCTGCTCGGAAGAGATATGCACTCGCTGATTCACCATTCGCGCCGCGATGGGACTGCTTATCCGGTGGAAGAGTGCGAAATCCATGCTGCGGCCCGGGAAGGGCGGGCGTCGCATGCGACCCAGGAAGTGCTTTGGCGCCGGGATGGAACGTCGTTTCCGGTCGAATCCTGGTCGTATCCGATTTACAAGGAAGCCAAACTGGCGGGAGCGGTGGTCACGTTTCTCGATATTTCCGAGAGGAAGCGCGCCGCCGAAGCGCTGAGCGATAGCGAACTGAAATTCCGCCAGTTGGCGGAAAACATCCGCGAAGTCTTCTGGATGATGAACGCGGCGGGTACCGAGATCCTGTATGTCAGTCCCGCTTATGAACAGGTCTGGGGCCGGACGTGCGAAAGCCTGTATCGAAATCCGAAGGGCTGGCGGGAAGCGATCGAGTCCGCCGACCGCGAGAAAGCCCAGGCCATGTTCCTGCGCCAGATGCAGGGCGAGTCCGTGGAATCGGAGTACCGGATCGCGACCCCCGCCGGTGAGTTGAAGTATGTACGGGACCAGGCTTTTCCGGTGCGCAACGCTCTGGGTGAGATCGTGCGGGTGGTCGGCATCGCGGAGGACATTACCGGGCGGAAGGAGGCGGAAAGCACCATGCAGCGGGCGAAAGAAGCGGCCGAATCCGCCAACCTCGCCAAGAGTCAATTTCTGGCCAACATGAGCCATGAAATCCGCACGCCCATGAATGGGATTATCGGCATGACCTCGCTTCTTCTGGACAGCCCGCTCACCTCCGAACAGCGGCACTATGCCGGGATCGCGCGCGCCAGCGGCAAGGCGCTGCTGGCCATCATTAACGACATTCTCGATTTTTCCAAAATCGAAGCCGGCAAACTGGTGCTCGAAAAGGTGAATTTTGATGTTCTTGCGCCATTGCGAGAAGCCGCCGAAATGGTGGCGCTCGATGCTCACCAGAAGGGACTGGAATTGACCTGCGAAGTGACGGGCGAGGTACCTTCGCTGTTGCGGGGCGATCCCACCCGTTTGCGCCAGGTTCTGGTCAACCTGCTTTCGAACGCAGTCAAGTTCACACCGGCCGGGGAGATTGCCGTCAAGGTCGAACTCGAAGCGGAATACCAGAACACGGCTACCCTGCGCGTGGCCGTGAAAGATACCGGCATCGGATTCTCACCGAACCAGGCTCCATTCCTTTTTTCTCCCTTCGTACAGGCCGATGGCTCCACGACCCGCGTCTATGGCGGAACCGGCCTGGGCCTGACGATTTCCAAACAACTGGTCGAGGCCATGGGCGGGCGGATCGGTGCGCACAGTTCGGGCGGCAAGGGCTCGGTATTCTGGTTCACGATCACTCTCGAGAAGCAATCCCGGGCGGCAACCAAACCCCAGCCGCGACCCGCGCTGGATGCGTTGAAAGTTCTGGTGGTCGATGACAATGCCACCAACCGCTCCCTGGTATGCACGCTGGTGAATTCCCAAGGTGGCTGCGGCGAGGCAGTGGGAGATAGCCAAGCCGCACTGGCCGCGCTCCACGCGGCGGCCCGGGCCGAGGATCCGTTCCAGGTTGCGCTCATCGATTCGAAGATGCCAGAGGTCTACGGAAGCGAGCTTGGAAGGCGAATTTTGGCCGATCCGGAATTGGGGGGAACCGCCGTTCTCCTCATGGTGCCGCTGGGAGAGGATTGTGATCCGGATGCGCTGCAAGAACTTGGATTCGCCGGGGGGTTGCTGAAACCGGTATGGGAGCAGTCGCTTTATGAGTCCTTGACCCAGGCACGGCGACGCGGGTGGGTCGACGCTGCTGCGCCAGAAACCGTGGCTGTTCCGTTATTTGGAGGCGCCGATGCTCGCGGCGTCATTCCTGCGCGGATCCTGGTGGTTGAGGACAGTCCGACGAACCAGAAAGTGGCATTGGCAATCCTGTCCAAGCTGGGCCATCGGGCAGAATCTGTCAGCAGCGGGATGCAGGCGCTCGAATCCTTGCGGTGCGAGGAGTATGACCTGGTGCTGATGGACTGCGGGATGCCGGGAATGGATGGCTATGAAACGACGTGGGCGATCCGCCACGGGTCGATCAAAACGCGCAACCCCCACATTCCGATCATTGCGTTGACCGCCCATGCCCTGGAGGGGGACCGCGCGAAGTGCCTGGCGGCGGGGATGAACGATTATCTTTCGAAGCCGATCGAGCCTGAGCAGTTGGCGGAGATGGTCGCCAAGTGGCAAACCGCAGGCGGTCGGCGCGAACCGTCAAGTCTTCCTGCCGCCGAGGCAGAACCGGATTCGGAGGTGTTTAATGCGCAAGAACTGGTTGACCGGCTTTCGGGCGATCGCGCGCTGGCGCGAGAAATTGTTGCGGGATTCCTGATGGACGTGCCTGAACAGTTGGGGAAGTTGAAAGAGCAGATCGAGAGAAGCGACCGTGATCAGGCGCGCGCGCAGGCCCACCAGCTGGCGGGGGCAGCGGCAACAGTCTCCGCTCCAGCTCTGCGGGCGCTAAGCCGGCGGATGCAGCAGGTGCTGACGGACGGAGACCTGACGCGCGCAGCCGCGCTCCGGACCACGCTGGAAGAACAATTCGAACGGCTCAAGCGTTCACTGAGGAAATCCGGATGGGTATAACCGAGCCACGTGGGAGGAAGGCCAATGCGCACACTAATCGTTGAGGATGATTTTACCAGCCGTCTGTTGCTGCAGACGTTTCTTTCCCGCTATGGAGAATGTCATGTCGCGATCAACGGCAAGGAGGCGGTAGAGGCTTTTCGCCTCAGCCAGAAACACGGGCGGCGCTACGACCTGATCTGCATGGATATCATGATGCCGGAAATGGATGGTCAGACAGCGGTTCGGGCGATCCGAGCAATGGAGGAAGGAGCGGGTCTTCTGTCGACGGCCGGGGCAAAGATCATCATGGTCACCGCTCTCGACGATGTGAAGAATGTAATCGCATCGTTCCAGGGCTTGTGTGATGCCTACGTGTTCAAGCCGGTGGATTTCTCACAGCTCCTTGATCAACTGACGGGATTGCAACTGGTGCGCTAGCCCCGGGCGCGGCAAAGAACCGCTACTGGATGACGACCGCTGGCTGAGCTCCCATGCTCCAGTTATCGGGGGGCGGAGTGATCAAGGAAGGCAATGCTCCTCCCTGCGAGGTGCCGGCCGATACGTTAATGGCAAAGCCCATGTAGGCGGCGGACGCAGCGAGCTGAGCGCAAGAACCGGTCGGTTGGAATGCCGACCGGCTCCGGCGCGGCGAGTAGAGTGAAACCGAGCAATTCGTCGTTAAGCCGAGATAGTAGCGTCCGGCGGGAAGCGTGGTGCTTCCCTGAGACCAAGCCAGGGTCTGGAAGGCCTTCGAGGGCGCAAAGGCGGTTCCCGGAGTCGGGCCGAGATCCACCAGGAGTTTCCCCGAATTATCGAAGATCCCTATGTCGTAGTTATCCGTCGTATCATCGGCGCCGGTGACGTCGTAAGTGATGTGCGTGGTGGTGACAGTGTAGGGCAGGAGAAATCCCCAGAGCTGGGTGACGTTCTGTGCAAATCCCTGAAAAGCTCCTATCTGCGGCCCGCCCGTCACGAAGTAGGGAAGGGTCGTGGATCCCCCGCCAGAGGCGGAAATTGTCACGGAGCCGGGTTGGTTCGTGATGCTGACGTTTGCGCCCGCGGTCAGGGTGGCGAGTACGGGAGCGCTGCCCGTCGATCCAATCAGGATTTGACCATTGGTCGGGGCTGAAGTCGAAGTCACACTGTTTGGGCTGGAGAAGACGGCAATTCCCTGCGGTGTACCCGATAGGTTGCTCGAAAGGGTGACCGTCCCGCCCAGGGCCACGGTTCCTCCACCGGATAATCCCGGCCCGGCCTGCACCGTGACCGAATTGTTGGCGAGCATGCTGTTGGTGACCCCGGCGGAAGGGATGCTGATGGTGCCGCTGCTGGTGATGGGGCCGCCGGTCAGCCCGGCGCCGGTATTAATGCTGGTGACGGTGCCGCCATTGATACTGGGAAAAGTCTGGCCTGGAGCAAAGGTGACGAGTCCATTGCTGGCGATGGAAAATCCAGTTTCGGCCGGTGCGTTTCCGTCGGAGCCAAAGAGCAAATTCAACGAGCCCGATGGGTTCGAGGAATTGTTCAAGGTGGGCTCGGCTTGCCAGCGGAAATCCTGTGTGATCGGCGTGGAGCTGTCGCTGCTGAACGAAGAGGCTTGCAGATCAAACGGGTTAGAGTTGTAACCCTGCGCGGGGGTCGCCGTGTTTGTCCCCGGCAAAAGCGCGCCGGCTACTGAAAGAAGGCCCGTGAAGGTGCCACTGTTGAAGGTCGCGGTGGTACCGCTCAAGGGGCCGGTCAGGGTGCCTCCGGCAAGCTGCAAGTAGCGGGCGTCGGTGAAATTCGTGTCCAGATTGAGAGTTCCGCTGGTCGTGATCGGTCCGCCTGTCAGTCCCGTTCCGCTGTTAATCGCGGTGACTGTGCCTCCGGAACTGGGAGACGCGTTGGTGAGCGTGATCGTACCGCCCAAAGCAACTGTTCCTCCACCGGACAATCCCGGTCCGGCCTGCACTGTGACAAATGGCTGGGCCAGTAGATCATTTGTGACGCCAGCGGATGGAATGCTGATCGTGCCGCTGGTTGTGATCGGGCCACCGGTGAGTCCGGCGCCTGTGTTGATGCCGGTGATGGTGCCATTGCTCGTGCCGGGAAAGGTCTGTCCCGAAGCAAAGTTGATCAGTCCGCTGCTGGAGATGGAAAGTCCGGTCTCGGCAGGCGCACTTCCATTCGATCCAAACAAAAGATTTAACGAGCCGGAGGGGTTCGGAGAATTGTTTCCTGCGGGTTCAGCCTGCCAGCGGAAGTCTTGCGTAATCGGCGTTGAGGTGCTGCTGCTGAACGAAGAGGCTTGCAAGTCAAATGGGCTGGAACTGTAGCCTCGCGTGGCCGTTGCCGTGTTGGTTCCGGGCAACAAGGCTCCCGCCGCGGATACTGTGCCCGTAAATGTGCCGATGGTGAAGTTCGCGGTGGTTCCGCTGAGGGGGCCGGTCAGGGTACCTCCGGCAAGCTGCAAATAGCGTGCGTCGGTGAAAGTCGTATCCAGATTCAGAGTTCCGCTCGTCGTAATCGGGCCACCCGTGAGGCCCGTGCCACTGTTGATGCTGGTGACCGTGCCTCCGGAGCTGGGAGACGCATTGGTCAGCGTGATGGTGCCGCCCAGAGCAACGACTCCGCCGCCTGACAATCCCGGCCCTGCCTGCACGGTGACCGAATTGTTGGCGAGCATGTTGTTGGTGACTCCAGCCGCCGGAATGCTGATGGTGCCGCTGGTGGTGATGGGACCACCCGTCAGACCGGCGCCGGTGTTGATTCCGGTGACCGTGCCTCCGGAACTGGGAGACGCGTTCGTAAGTGTGATCGTCCCACCCAGAGCAACCGTGCCGCCGCCGGATAAACCGGGCCCAGCCTGCACAGTAACCGAGTTGTTGGCGAGCATGGTGTTGGTGACCCCAGCCGCCGGAATGCTGATGGTGCCGTTGGTGGTGATGGGACCACCCGTCAGACCGGCGCCGGTGTTGACGCCAGTGACGGTGCCATTGCTGGCGCCAGGAAAAGTCTGTCCCGAAGCAAAGTTGATGACTCCGTTGCTGGCAATCGAGAGTCCCGTCTCGCTGGGCGGGTTTCCATTTGACCCGAACAGCAGGTTCAGCGAGCCGGAGGGATTGGAGGAATTGTTTCCGGTGGGCTCGGCCTGCCAGCGGAAGTCTTGCATGATGGGTGTCGAACTGCTGCTGCTGAAGGCGGACGCTTGCAAGTCAAAGGGGTTGGAGTTGAAGCCTTGCGAGGCCGTGGCCGTGCCAGTCTTGGGCAACAAAGCTCCGGCTGCGGAGAGCAAGCTTGTGAATGTACCAGTCGATGCCGCCAGTCCGCCTGTGAAAGCAGCGGTGGTTCCGGTCAGGCTGCCGCTCAGGGAGCCTCCCGCCAACTGCAGGTAACGAGCATCGGTAAAGCCGGTATTCAAGCTGAGGGTGCCGCTGTTGGTGATGGGGCCGCCACTGAGCCCGGTGCCGGTGTTGATGCTGGTCACGGTTCCGGGAGACGTGCTGCTGAGTGTAACTGAGCCGCCCAAGGCGACTGTGCCTCCGCCCGATAATCCCGATCCCGCCTGGATGGTGACCGAGTTATTGGCGAGCATATTGTTCGTGATCCCGCCGGATGCGACGCTGATGGTGCCCGTGCTGGTGATGGGTCCGCCGGTCAAACCCGCGCCGGTGCTGATACCGGTCACCGTGCCGTTGCCAGTCCCGGCGCCAGGAAATGTCTGGCCGGGAGCAAAGGTGAGGATCCCCTTATTGTTCACCGAAATTCCGGTTTCCGTGATGTTGCCGGTGACGCCGTAGAGCAAGTTGAGAGTTGCCGAAGTACTCGTCGTGTCGTTGCCGACCGGCTCTGCCTGCCAGCGAAAGGTGTAATTCGCCGCCCTTCCCAGAATGGTGTTGAACAGGGAAGTCTGGATGTCGAGAGGACTGGAAATGTATCCCTGCGAAGAATTGGCTGTGCCGCTGGGAGCGATAACGGTGCCGCCCGAGGCTGTCAGTAAGCCTCGAATAAAAGTGCTGCCAGTCACGTCCAGCATGCCCGCCGGGGTGGTATTGCCAATGCCGACATTGCCACCCGATTCGTAGATCGCCGAAGCGGTGACATCGCAGTTATCGGAGAATTTGGCGATCTGATTGGTAGTGCCAGTTCCGTCGGTGCCAACCGAGCAGAATACGGTTGGCGACATCAGGAGAGGCGGTGCGCCCGAGCCCGAGACCACAACCTGAGGCAGCGAATTTCTTGCACTGGACTGAGAGCCGGAAGTCGATTGCGCGGATGAATTTTGACTGTCGGCGAGCACAAAGGCAGAAGCTGGTTTGCCTCCGAGCATGTCAGAGTCGGCCGCCTTCAGGGCGTACGCCACGCTGAGGAACAAGACGCGCGGCTGTTCCGGTTGTCCATCGATCCGGACGCCCAACCAACGGGCTTCGCCGGCAGAGAAAATCTCGAGTGGCAATCCGCCTTCGTTCGTCGTTCCCAGTAGCACCGTGTAGTGTCCCGCCGAGTCGAGGTGAACGGTCTGGTATTCCTGCCAGACGGGATACTGCCCGTTTGCGTCCTGATAGAGGGTGAACGTGATCCCTAGATTTCCGGTGAGCGGCTTGCCGGCCTGGTCACGGGCGGAGCCAGCCGTGCGAATCAAGCGGGGGACACTGACGGTCGAAGACGGATACGATTGCAGTCCATCCACCTGAGCCCATGCAAAGGCGCCATAGAACAGATAGGCTGTGAACATGCACACAGCAAGGCGACCAAAGCGCACAAACACCTCCTGCTCAGCGATCAAAAGGGGAGTAAGGATTAAGAAGGCCGGGCGAGGGGGGAACAGTGCCGACCTGACAAATCAGTTATACAACAGAAGTACTAAAGTTTGCAAATGATAAAAACTTAACCTTAAGACCTTACATCTTATTTCCATTATCATGCAATTAGCCAGATGGCTTAGCCTGGATACGGTGACTTTCGGATCAAGTACTTTCGTATCTCCAAGCACCAAAAGTGCAATTGACTGGCCATAAATTCTGCGTTTAGATGTGGTCGGAAGCCAGCGCCAAGCCCGGCTGATTTACTTGAACCTGCTGTCTTTTTGCGCCGCTCTATATCAATTGGAGAACACGACAATAATGAAAACGCTCATCGTCACGATCTTTATGACTGGCTTGTTGCCTTTTGCTCTTGCCCAGAGCGCCGCGCCCCCGAAGATAAGCCCGGCCGATGCCAAGAACCATGTGGGAGAAACGGCAGTCGTTTGCGGAAAAGTGGTAGATAACAAGGTCGCCAAGTATGGCATTGCGGGCCATGGGAAGCCGGTGTCGTTCGATCTCGATCAAGCGGAACCCAGTCCAGTGTTCTATTTCGTGGCGTTTGGAGAAAAGCCGGGTGGACCCCAGGAAGTCATCTCGGCTTACCAGGGAAAGCGCGTGTGCGTGACTGGCAAGATCAATGAGGCTGCTACCGGCGGGCCGTTCATCATGGCGGCGGATCGTTCCCAGGTCCAGGCCCAACCGGAACCCAAATAGATCAGTCACCTTCCAGTCCAGAAGGTTTGACCCGGTGTCTGCCCGCGCGCTGATGCCGAAGTCGCTCCAGGTTTTCGGGCGGATTGGGGCCGTTCCTGTACCCGGCGACGGAGTGCGGGTGCAAAACCTATCGCCTGACCATTGAAAGGATCCCGATATGAAGAAGCAGGTGCTCGCCCTCTTGTTGCTATGGGTAGGAGTTCCCGTATCAGCCCAAACGGTCCTTCAGCAATTTACCGCCGTTAGCAGCGGCGCTGGCACCGTCTCCGACATGGATCTTCCGCAGCCCACCGCAAAGGGTAGCGTCCTGATCGCGACCCCGGTGCAACTTTCCCCCGACATAAAGCTGATCAGCGTCACGGATAATGCGCCGGAGGGTAGCAATACCTATAAACAGGTTGTCGGGGCGACGTCTTCGTGCGGGAAAAAGGCTTTGGAAATCTGGTATTGCGAGGATTGCCGGCCGGGTGTGACCGAACTCAAGTTCCATTTGTCCGGACACGTGAAAGGCAGTCTGAATGGTTTTCTCGAAGTGTCGGGACTGGCGTTATCTTCGGTCCTGGATGGCAACGGCGTCCATCTGGCAGATGGTGTGGCCAGTAGTGCCGGCTCAGAGGCGGGCCCGACCATCAATACCACGGCCCCTGATTTCATCATAGCCCGCTACTTCTCTGAACCTCCAATTCCCACGGCAGTCACACCGGAAGCGTGGAAGTTCAACTCTTCTTTTGTTTATGTGCTGAACGGAGAGCCGGGGAAGTATCAACCCACGTTAACGGGTGGCAAAGCGAAGAGTGAATACTGTATGGGAATGGCCGCATTTAAAGCTGCTGCCCCTGTTCCTGTTGCGCCGCCTGCTTCCAAGGAATAGGCGGGCCATCCCCATACCGTCTGGCGTTTTGTTACCGCTTCGTATCGTTTGTCGATGGTACGAGTGCGGCGCTTTGTTTCTTGGAGGCGTCGGCTCCCAGTTCCTGCAGAACCGTATCCCGCAACTTCGCGAAACCGATGGCGCCACTCATGAAATGACCGTTGATGAAGAAACTGGGCGTCCCTTGTAATCCGAGGCGCTTGCCTTCCTGGGCATCATCTTTCACTCCAGCCGCGGTTTCTCCGCTGTTGAGGCATTGATCAAAACGGGCGGGGTCAAGTTTCAG
Organism: uncultured Acidobacteriaceae bacterium; assembly: GCA_963838315.1. GTDB lineage: Bacteria > Acidobacteriota > Terriglobia > Terriglobales > Acidobacteriaceae > Acidiflorens. The sequence continues at coordinate 296,701 of CAWIQW010000021.1, read as the reverse complement.
GGCGGTGGCTTGCGCCTTCAGATCTGACGTTTGCAGCCGCTTGGTTTGAAACAGGGAATCGTGAAATTCCCAGAACTTGCCTTGTTCGCCAGCGCAGTGCGCAGCCTCTGCGGCTTTCGCGGCCAGGGGATGCATGGGGAGCGGAAAGTCTTTATAAACGATGGAAACCTGGCTGCCGAATTGTTCCCGGAGCCGGCCAAGATCGTCGTTCACTTTCTGGCAATAGGGGCACTCGTAGTCCGCGAATTCAACGATCTGAACCGGGGCGTTCACGGGCCCGAGGCGCGGGGCGTTCCCGACCTCGACTTTTGCTTTGGGCTGATCCAGTTCCACTACCACGCCATACTGGCCGCGGAGTTCGGCGATGTAGGCGTCGTGCGCTTTCTTGATCCGAAGCTGGTGTACCGTGTCGATGATTTTGCTGCGCGCTGCTTCGTAGGACTCGTCGGTCTGTACGCCTTCATAGTAGAAGCGAAGTTGATCTTCGGTCGGTTCGGGTATATTGCTGGAGACATGACGTTTGAATAATTCATCGAGCGTCACGCCTTCTTTCTTGGCCTGCATTGCCAGCAGTTGCTCGTCGATAAACTGATCGAGCGCATCCCGCTCGGCGAGGTAATACTTGTATTTGGCTTGCAGCAGTTTCCCGGCTTCCTTATCCTCCAGTTCGTGCGCTGTGACCTTGTGACCGTCAATTTCGGCGACGACTGTGGAGTCATTCTGGCCAACGGCTGGGATGGAAAAGGCGCCTAGAGCTATTCCCAATCCAAGCGCGAGCAGAGTGTTTTTGGTGGACATTGCGGAGATTTCCTCTCTTTCACAAAAGGGTGGTTTTTTTGAGAATCAAGAGGGGGAGGGCCCAGACGCCAAGAATACCACACCTGGCGTCCGGGATGCTCGGGGAATTACGTTACCTCCGTCAGGCCAACGACTAGAAGTCGTGATCTTCCGGCGTGCAGGTGCAGGGCAGTCCGCTCAACAGTGCATCGTAGTAGCAGAGGTTCTGCAACAGCTTCTCTTCTGCCGTGCCGAGGTTCGCGTCCGAGAACGCGGTCTCAGTGATGGCATAGGCGTTCTTGCCAGCGGCCTGGATGTGCGTCGCCCAGCCACGGATGCCCGCGGTCGGAACAACGTTGGTCGGGTCGAGCGAAGAAGACGAGATGACCTTGATCACGCCACGGGTCGGCACTTTGCCGGTCAGCGGGTTCGCGGTCAGCTGGGTCTTGACGTCTTCCGAGAGCAGGCCGTCAGGCGTGATCTCGCAAGCGCAGCATTCGGTCAGCTCTTCGCTGTCGTCGAACACGTAGAAAGCGGCCCACAGGTTGCCAGCCGTGTCGCCATCGTTGACGAAACGGGCTGTCGCATCGGGAGCAGCAGCGACGTTGTTCGCGAAATAGGAGACAAAGTAAACGCTATTGTCGCCAGCGGCCGCAGCGGACTGAGCCGACGCGGTTCCAGCAATGCCCACCAGCAGGGCGATGGCAAGCATCAAAAGGCTAAACTTCTTCATTTTAGTGATCCTCCTCTTGGATACGCCCGGACGCTGGGGGGAGGTCAGCCGTGGCGCTCTGAGAACTTTACTCTTTCGCCGATTCTTTGCAAGTCCCCACGTGGCTTAGCCAGGAACAGTAGCTCGGATAACTAATACGTTTGGGTTACGCTGATTGATCGCAGGCAAACCTGTTACACGCTGCCCCCGGGCGCGGGATAAGCAATGCCAATTCCTCGGGAATAGCCGTTTTTCGCGCTATTGGGCGGGGGTTTGTTGCTGGGATTTCTCGATGAGCTCCCGCATTTTTGCCTTCATGAGTTCGCCGCGCGCTTCCGGAGACAACTCGTCTTTGTCCTTAGGAGGCGCCAGGGAGCTGTCGTACTGCGGCGGTAAGGGCTGGGGCTCGGTTGACGGCGGTGGAGGTGTCCACAGCGGAGAGGTTTGTGCGGCCGGAGCGGCAGCAACTGTCGCGGGGGTCTCCGTATCGGAACGCTGCAATGACAGCAACACCTGGGTCGGACTATCCGGATGCTGGGGCGAGGCGACGATAATGAAGTTGAATTGAGATCCGTTCAATAGCTGCGTCAATATCTCGTTGGGCCGTCCTGGGCCGCTATGCTCGACAATGTGCTCGAGACCGCTGCCCGGCGGGACTTCGATGGTGGCGCCGGTTTTGGCGGCCACTTGGGTCAGAACATCGGCCAGCGTCGCGCCGTCTGCGCGGATCGTGAGTTGACCATTCTGATAAGTGACGGTCGGTGTTGGAGCCGCCATACTGCTGGTCTCACCTGCCAGCATGCCTGGCTCGGCCGGCAGCGGCTGCAATGGTGCGCTGGCGGCGATTGTTTGCCTCGCCTGCACAGCGGAATGAGCAGTCGGAAGACCCACCACCGACAGAGGCGGCTCCAGGGTGCGGGCCATGTTCAATTTTTCGACCTGCGGAGCAGCGGCGACGACTTGGGGCGCGATGGAAGTTTCGAGGCGCGGAGAAGAAGTGATCCCCTTGAGCGCGGGAGGCGCTGCAACGGGAGTCTGCGCGGGCAAGGACTGGCTGCTGCGAGCGACGTACAGTTTCTCGACCGAGGGAGAGGCGGCGACGACTTGCGGTGTGATGGAAGTTTCGAGGCGCGGGGAAGAAGTCATCCCTTTGAGCGCGGGAGGCGCTGCGACTGGAGTCTGCGCGGGCAAGGATTGGCTGCTGCGAGCGATGTCCAGTTTCTCGACCGAGGGAGAGGCCGCGACGACTCGCGGTGTGATGGAATTTTCGAGGCGCGGGGAAGAAGTCATCCCCTTGAGCGCGGGAGGCGCTGCGACGGGACTCTGCGCGGGCAAGGACTGGCTGCTGCGAGCGACGTACAGTCTCTCCACTGAGGGAGAGGCAGCGACGACTTGCGGTGTTATCGAAGTTTCGAGGCGCGGAGAAGAAGTGATCCCCTTGAGAGCCGGAGGCGCTGCCACGGGACTCTGCGCGGGCAAAGGTTGGGTCTTACGAGTGATCCCCAATTTTCCAAGCGACGGAGCGGCCGCGACCGCCTGCTGTGACGGGAGAATTGCGACTCGCGAAGCATTGTTCAGATCACGCACTACGGGCGGGGCAGCGACTATTCCCGGCGGGGGTGGGGTTGGCACCTTGCGGTCACTGCGCCACCGTTCCACGCCAGGCGCCGCAGCCACCACTGAGGGAGACGCCGGGAATTCGACCCGGCGCAAAGATTTCACATCCCGCACTACCGGAGTCGCAGCGACCGCATGCGGAAGAGGAGGCGCTTCGCTCCGGCGCGGCATGCTCTGTCCCTGGAGGACAGGGGCATCCAAGGGCTTGGGTCGCGGGCCGGAGGCCTCGACTGGAGACGCATTTACATTAGAGGAGGCGGACGCCTCAAGCCGAATCTCCGTCAGTACTGAATGCCTGGGGTCGGAAACCAGAACGCCTTCCAGAACCACCACTCCGGGTTTTGGAAGCGCGGGTGGCGTCCGGTAGACGCCCTGAGCGTCGATAGTTCCGCAGTTGGCTCCGGAACACCCCACACCGGAAACGTTCCAACGGACGGCGACCGGGTTTCCATCTGCATCGGTTACATCAAAACGCTGCGCCTGATTTGCACCGATGATGGCACCATTGGGATGGATGGCATACTTGCGAGGCACAGCCCGCATGGAGCGATGAACCGTCAACTTCTGAGGGACCGGCTGCGTGGATGGCTCAGATTCCGCCGCGGCGAGGCAGGTCAGCAATGAAGCCGCGACCCCTATGCGAGCCAAGCCCCGGACGCAGGCGAGCAATCCCACGGTAAATCCTCTCTGCGAACCACCAGTCACGTGATCGCACTCTGCTGAACTGTCCCTATGCATACACGACCCATTTCAGGCGCTCAGCCTTCGACCGGGAAAACCGCAATTTTTCACAGCCTGATCGACACGCTCGATACAGCGCTGTACAGGGGAAAGTTTAACGCGGAAAAGCTGGGGGAGGGAAGAGTCTGGAGAATCCATGCCACCGGAACTCAAAAATGGTCGTAGTCAGGGTCCATCGAGTAACATCCCCCAGGTCCCATGCTTCGACCTCCCGGCTAGTACGATAGCGCTGAGGCAGATACAGTTGACCATGGGAGCCACCTAAAGGCAACCCCACGATTGGGTTAGCCGGGCTGTCTAGGCGAGAACAGGTTAATTCATTTGGGTTAGGCTAAACGCACTGACCCGATTTCTGATTCGGTGCTTGACAATTTATGTCACGTGTACGATACTGCCCCGAGTGATTTTGTAAGGTTTCTTCGTCGTTCCTGCTCTTGCGCTTCGTACTCCCCTCCAGAGCCGGAACTCAATAATCGAACATTGCTGCTGCAGTTTGGACCGCGAGCGGTCTGTCTTACCCCCAGAGCGCAGGCCGACGCAAGTCAAGCCACCCAGGAGAGCGCCGTGTCCATGGTTCCTAGTGCCAATGGCTTTTTGCTGTTGGACAGTTCCTTGAATTTGATTGCTGCGAACCAGCCCGCCCTTCAAATCCTCTGCTACCCCAGCCAGGCGGACCGGATCAAACAGCCCAAAGTGTATGTCGCGGATCGGGTACGTACCACCCTTGTCGATCAGCAGCAAGGGGCGCCCGCTTTCGTACGGGAGTTTAAATCGGGGAAGCGACACTATATCTGTAAAAGCTTCCAGGTCGACTGCCACGTTCAACCCTCAACTCAACTCGCCTTCGCCGTGCTTCTGGAGCGGAATGCAGCGAGCAGCTTTTCCGCTCTCTCCGAGATCTCGGAGGAGTTTGCTCTCACCCAACGCGAGCGGGAAACGGTGGAATACCTGCTCCAGGGATTCACCAGCAAAGAGATTGCAAACCGCATGAATATTAGCCCGAACACGGTCAAGGCATTCCTCCGCCTGGTCATGGTCAAAATGAAAGTTTCAACCCGTTCCGGTATCGCCGGCAAAATCGCTGGAACTAGACCGAACAGCTAATTACTCCGAAATCGGATTAATAGAGAATTAGTCCGATTGAGGAATTTACTCCCGCGGCGATTTGGGGCATCATGACACGCTGTGACTCACCTCCCCGATCGCGAACGACGGCAGCATGAGCGCTTCCCGCAGGTCTTCGAAGTCCGTGGGCGCAGTTTGCTGTCGGGCCAGACCTCGGGCCCACTGCCTAAGGAGTTCGTGGGGCGCATTCACAATCTCAGCGACGGCGGCGTTTGTATTCTAAGTTCCAGCCCGCTCGAGCCTTCGATGTTCCTCTCCTGCAGTTTCCCGGCATCGGACGCACCGGTCACAATCCCCACGCTCATGCAGGTGCGCTGGACTGCCAAGCGAGGCAACAAGTCGAAAAGCTACATCAGTGGCCTGCAGTTCGTGGTCTAGGGCATTTTCCAGGCCGGAGAACCGGGGCAGCCGTCAACCATGCCCTACACCTTTTGAGTTAGCCCAAAAGGATTAGTTATAATCGCGGCTTCTCCCTAGTTCGCCCAGACTAAGCCTGCATCCGAAGGGTGGGTTCAGAAACTTCTATCGAACCATGAGTCTTTCGACCCGGGTCGCGCGGCCCCGCTCGTCAGACTCTACGAGAACCGCGCATAGTCTGACGTCTCCGGTGGCGGCTTCAAAGCGTGCCGGCATCCCGGTCAAGAATCTTTCGATCACGAGCTCTTTCTTTACTCCGATCACGCTGTCGTACGGACCGGTCATACCGACGTCGGTGATGTAGGCCGTCCCCTTCGTCAGTAAGGTTTCATCCGCAGTCGGGATGTGAGTGTGCGTGCCGACTAACGCGGTCACCCGCCCGTCGAGATACCAGCCAAAGGCCACCTTTTCCGAGGTTGCCTCCGCGTGGAAATCAACGAAGACGATCTTAGCCTTGATCTGTTGCAGCAGCCGGTCGGCATAGCGATACGGATCGTCGCTCGAACCCATGAACACGCGCCCTTGCAGGTTGATGACCGCGTACGGGACGCCGTTTTTCTGCCCCTCGTAAACTCCCCAGCCGGGGAGCCCGGCCGGAAGATTGGCGGGCCGCAGCAGTCGACGCGCCGGACTGTGCGGGTTGTCGTCCGCCATCTGGAAATATTCGATGATCTCGCGCTTATCCCACACATGGTTGCCGGTGGTCATCACATCGATGCCGAGATCAAAAAGCTCTTCGGCAAGAGTCGGCGTGATCCCGAATCCGGCAGCCGCATTCTCGCAGTTGGCGATCACCAGATCGACCGAGTGCTGGCGCACCAGTCCGGGCAGACGTTCCCTCACGATCGTCCTGCCGGGCCGGCCGAAGATGTCACCGATGAAAAGAATGTTCAATGCGGGTATCCCAAAGGTCGGCCTCATGCGTCCAGCAACTCCGCAAGACACTCGGCCAAAGTGTGATGGTATCACGCTGAATTTCAGGAAATGTCAACCGGACATTGCCTACCGGCCGGTGATTTCGGCCGTTTTCAGGAAGTCGTAATTGCCGGAGGGATTCAAAGGCAGGTTCCGCACCCGCCTGGAATGAACCAGCACGTTGTCGAGAAACCAGAGATTGATGTAAGGCATGTCGGTGGCGAGGATGGACTGAATCTCGGCGTAGATAGGTTTGCGGCGGGCGGGGTCGGTTTCCGCGCGGCCCTGATTGATGAGCGCGTCGATTCTTGGATTGACGTAATAACTGCGGTTGGCACCGTGGGGCGGGAACTTATCCGAATGGAAGGCATACTCGAAAATGTCGGGATCCTCGTTGCCGCCCACCCAGCGCAGCGAATAAACCTGGTAGGCGCCGCTGGTGACGTCCGCAAAAAACGTGGCGAATTCAAAGGTGCGAATGTCGAGCACAATGCCAACCGCTCGCAACTGTTGTTGCAGGACTGCGGCCATCAGCCGCGTCGTTTCCTCGGTTGAGGTTTTCATCGTGAGATGGAAGCGCACGCCTTTAATCGCGGGATAGCGTGCCTCATCGAGAATCTTGTTTGCCTTATCCGGTGCAAACTCATACTTCGGTACGTTGGGATCGTAGGCCCAGCTTTGCGGTGGCAGAAGGCTGGCCGCAGGTTGGGCGAAGCCGCGCCAAAGGTATTCGATCATCGGACGGCGATCGATGGCATACGCAATGGCCTGGCGCACCCGCACGTCGCGCAGCATGGGATCGCGCAAGTTGAACGCGAGATAGGAGAGCACGGTTCCGGGCGCATGTTCCACCTCGAGGTTGGGTTCCTTTTCGAGGGAGAGAACCATGTCGGATGTAAGCGCATTGCTCGCGATATCGGCACTGCCCTTGCGCAATTCGAGGGCACGGGTCGTGGTATCGGGCACGACCGTGAAGCGCAGGCGTTCTACGCGCGCCTTCCGTCCCCAGTACGTGTCATTTCGCGCGAGTACCACTTCCTTGTCGGGTTCCGCGCTGACAAAGCGGAAAGGACCCGAGCCAATCGGGGCGCTTGCCATCTCGGTCAGGCTCCCGTAGGGAACAATGCCCATTGCGCCATCCGACAAATTCCAGAGCAGGGGCGAAAAGGGCTCCTTCAGATGAAAGATAACCGTGTAATCGTCGGGTGCCTCCAGATGATCGACGAACCGATAGGCGGCGGCGCGTGTGCTGCGAATTTTTCCCTGAAGCAGGGAATCGAAAGTCCATTTCACGTCCCGCGATGTAAGCGGACGGCCATCCTGAAACCTGACTCCGCGCCGAATATGAAAGATGTAAGTCAGCGGATCGGGAATCTCCCAGCTTTCCGCCAGCCCGGGAGTCACATTCAGATGCTCATCGCGATCAAGCAGGTCGTCGAATATGAGCGCGTCAATGCGCTCGGACTGTGCGTCGATCCCAACCCGTGGATCGAGGTTCGTCGGGCTGCTCTCAATGATCATCACCAGCGTGTTCCTATCGGGAGGCGCCGAGCAGGAAAGAAGCGGCAGCAACAGGGCGGTGAGGATGGTGGCGACCAGCCTCCTTTTCAGACCTGTCGTCCGATAAAAGGAGGTGAAGAAGCTCGTATTTAACGGTCGCATGCAGATTCTCCGATTAAGCATGCGAAATCTTTCCCAGGATTGCGGCCTGCTTCGCGCCCGTGGCCGACGGAACATTCGACGGACGGCGATGCCAGGTCTCATGCGCGAGAACGGCGAACGCAACGGCCTCCTTGGCCTCGGTAGGAATGCCAAATTCATCGGAAGAACGCAGTTCGATTCCGATCGCTGCAAGGTCGCTGCGCAACATGGCCAGCAGAGTGCGGTTCCTGGCTCCGCCGCCGGAAACAATGAACTCACGGTAACTTTTCTGGCCGGGCAGTACGAAGCGCACGGTTGCGTCCACGATGGATCGAGCTGTCAAGGCCGTCGCGGTGGCCACCACGTCGGGTTTGTGTTCACCGCGACAAAGCTGGAGAAACCGGCTCAGGTATTCGCGTCCGAACTCCTCGCGGCCCGCGGTGCGCGGCGGGCGTTGGCGGAAAAATGGTGCGCGCATCAACTGGCGGATCACGGTTTCCACTACTTTTCCCGATGCGGCAACTTTGCCATTGCGGTCGTACGGCCGGTCGAAAAGCTCGCGCATAATGGCGTCAATGACCATGTTCCCCGGCCCCGTGTCGAATGCAACCACTTGCCCGGATGTTGCATCCGCTGGAATGGCCGTGAGATTCGCGATGCCGCCGATGTTTTGCGCGATGCGTCCCTTGAGCGGATCGCGATAAAGAAAATAGTCGAGGAAGGGGACCAGCGGCGCGCCCTTGCCGCCGGCAGCCATATCGGCCGGACGAAAATCCGAAACCACGGGCGCGCCCAGTCGAGCGGCAATGATCGCGGCCTCTCCCGTTTGCCAGGTCACAGCGAGTTTGCGACCGAGAAAGGGCGCGGGCACTCCCTGGTGGTAAAGGGTCTGGCCGTGACAGCCGACCAGTTCAACGTTTGTGCGATGCTTGCGCGCAGTCTTCTCTACGGCATCCGCGTAGAGTTCGCCTAACAGAAAATTGAGACGCGCCAGGTCGGCGACGCTGGCCAACTCCGCATTCATCATTTCCAGAATCACGCGCCGGACCGGGGCAGGGAACGGGTATTCCTCGTGAGCGAGAAGGGCAAATTCAGGGGGAACGTGCTTGCGTGGTGACGGGCCTTTGCCACGTTTACGGCCGTCAGCGAAGCGCACCAGCGCGACGTTGATGCCGTCTGCAGAGGTGCCGCTCATCACGCCGGCAACCCTCATGCGCGGCTTATCTCGTCTGGGAGAAAATCACGTTTCGGCGACGCATGATCGAGGTTCGCGAGGCGAATTTCCTCGCCGAATTCCCACAACCGGCGGGTAAGTTTTTCGACACGAGCGGCAGTGGGAACGGAAGTTCGCCCGGACGGCAGACGCTTTTTCTTGAATGCCAGCACGCGCCGCGCCGCTTCCTGCACGCGCCGCGCAAATACCCGATCGCGCTCACACTCGACGATAAGCGCATGGCAGGCGCGCCGGACGAAATCCTCCTGATGGCAAATCAGGGCCAGATCGCCACCCGCGCGAATGTGCCCAAGTGCCGCCTGCTCAATCGGGGCAGCAGCGAGCACGCCGCCCATTTCGAGATCGTCGGAGCAGATCAGGCCGTGGTAACCGATCTTTTTCCGCAGAATGTCGGTAATCCATTTCTTAGAAAGCGAAGCCGGAGTGCGCTCTTTGGTGACTGCCGGGAATGCAGCATGGGAAACCATCACCAGGGGCAACTCACTCCGCATGATGCGATAGGGCGCGAGATCTTCCTTCCACATCTTCTTGAATGGCTTGTCGATGATGGGCAGTTCGTGATGAGTATCGAGATCGGCCTCGCCCAATCCGGGGAAATGCTTGCCGCAGCCCTGGACTCCCGAGTCGCGCAGCCCGCGCAGAAATTCGCGCGCGTACGTAACTACTTCTTTTGGATTCGCCGAGACCGCCCGGGAACTCATCACCGATCTCGAAGCCTCGAACGCCAGATCGAGGACCGGGGCGAAATCGAGGTTGAAGCCCAGGGCGCGGCAGTTTTCTCCAATGAGGCAACCGTGCTTGCGGTAAAGTTTGCGGTCGCCGGTGGCGAAAACATCGGCAGCCGAGGGCGCCGGTCCCAGCACGTTGCGGAAGCGGTCCACCTGGCCGCCTTCGAGATCGACACAGGTGAAGAGCGGAGTTGCCACGCACTTCTGGCACTCGCGGAGCAGTTCGTGCGTTTGCGCGGGACTCACGATGTTGCGGGCGAAGAGGATCACGCCGGCCGGCTGAACCGTCGTGAGTGATGAAGCTAGGCGCGGGGACATCTCAGTTCCGTCGAAGCCGATGATTAGGAGTTGGCCGATGTTCATGCGCGTAGGCACTAGCTTCTTCTGGCTCATTTTCTGCTCTGTTCGCTCACTGGCGATGTGCGAACGACTAACGACGGATGACCAACGACATTTCCCGGCGTACTCTGCGTCTCGGCAGTTAGATTTCCCTCTTCAGTTCCGCCAGTAAGTTTAGCGCCTCAAGCGGCGTTAGCCTGTTCAAATCGACTTCGCGTAACTTTTCCAGCACTGGTTGCGACAGCGGAGTGAAGATCGTTAACTGCGTTGGGCGTAACGGTTCCGCCCCCGGCGTGAGGTGGCCGGTGAGGCGGTGCTCGGCGGACTCGTGCTCGGCCAGTACCTCGCGGGCGCGCACTACGACTTCATTTGGCAGTCCAGCGAGTTTGGCAACCTCGATGCCATAGCTCCGACTGGCTGCGCCGGGCTCGACTTTGCGCAAAAAGACGACGCTTCCCCCCGCCTCTTTCACCGACACGTGATAGTTCTTAACGCCGCTCAATTGCTCGGCCAGTTCCGTCAGTTCGAAATAGTGAGTCGCAAAAAGAGTTTTGGCGCGCACGTGGGCATGCAGATATTCGACTGCCGCCCAGGCAATCGCGAGGCCATCGTAGGTCGACGTGCCGCGCCCAACTTCATCAAGCAGGATCAATGATCGCGGGGTGGCCGTGTGCAGGATCGCCGCCGTCTCGGTCATTTCGACCATGAACGTCGAGCGTCCGCGAGCCAGGTTGTCGCTCGCTCCAATGCGCGTGAACACTCGGTCGATGATGCTCAGCCTTGCCGACCGCGCCGGAACAAACGAGCCCATCTGCGCCATGATCACGATCAATGCTGTCTGGCGCAGATAGGTGCTCTTGCCACCCATGTTCGGGCCCGTGAGTATGACGATATTGTGCGTGGCATTCTGCGGAGAAGAATTCAGGTACAGGTCGTTTGAGACGAAGCGTTCGGTTCCCGCCGCCAGTTCCTGCTGTTCGATTACCGGATGGCGGCCATCAACAATCTCGAGATCGCCGGACTGCGCGGAGCCTTCAATAAACGCTGGCTGGCAGTAATTGCGCAGGGCAGCGATCTGCGCGAGGCAAGCGAGCACGTCGACTTCAGCCAACGCGAGAGCGGTTTGCCGGATACGCTTCGCCTCGAAGGCAATCGCGGACCGCAACCCGGTAAACAGGCGGCGCTCGATCTCGACAATCTTCTCCTGCGCGTCGAGGATCTTTGATTCGTACTCTTTCAATTCGGGAGTCGTGAAGCGCTCGGCGTTGACCAGAGTTTGCTTGCGTTCGTAGTCCGTCGGCGCATTCTGCAGATTAGCTTTTGAGATTTCGATGTAGTAACCGAAGACCGAATTGAACTTCACCTTAAGGGAGGCGATACCAGTCCGGTCGCGCTCGCGTTGCTCGACCTGCGTAAGGTATTGCTTGGAGTTGCGGCTCAGGTCGCGCAGTTCGTCGAGATCCTTGTCGACTCCGGCCGCGATCACGCCGCCCTCGCTCAGGGTGAGAGGAGGTTCCGCGATGATCGTACCTTCGATCTTCCCCCGCAGATCGCCTAGCTCATCGAGCGAGGCGTGCAACGTGCTTAGCCGCGCAACGGCCAATCCCGCGATAGTGCTTCGAAGTTTTGGAATTCGCGCGAGCGATGCAGCCAGCGCGAGAACGTCCCGCGGATTTGCCGTCTCGAGGGTCACGCGGCTCAATAACCGTTCCAGATCGAGGATTCCGTCCAGCGTTCGCCGCAACTCTTCGCGCCTGACAATATCTTTGACCAGCGCTTCGACTGACTCCAGCCGCGCGTTGATCTCCGCCACTTCTATCGAGGGACGGAGCATCCACGCCCGCAGCAGACGTTTGCCCATCGGCGTGACGGTTGCATCCAGGCAACGGAACAGCGTCGCGCCGGCATCGGTTCCTGCGAGGAGCGGTTCGATCAATTCCAGATTGCGCACGGTAACCGCATCGAGCACAAGACAGTTCTGGCGTTCATAAAAGCCGATGCGGTCGATGTGATCGAGCGTTCCGCGTTGCGTCGAACGGATGTAATAAAGAACAGCGCCGGCGGCGGAAGCGGCAGCCGGTTTTCCGGCCAAGCCAAAGCCCTCGAGCGAAAGCACTCCAAAGTGATTTTCGAGCAGCGGAATCGCGTGATCGGGAGCAAAGATCCAGTCGTCGAGCGGAGTTTCGGTCCAGCCAGCCTCATGCCGAGCCGGCATTACGCCTGCCGTCGCTGCCTTAATAGACGACTGGATGACGGGCCGCTTTGCGATTTCAAACAAAGGCGCCGAGGATCCATAAAGTAGTTCTTTCGGCCGCAATTGCTCGAGTTCTTCCTGAATGCGGCGACTGGCGAGCTCCCCCGTAAACTCGGTTGCGCGGAATTCTCCTGTGGAGAGATCGAGCGCAGCAAATCCTACCCGATCTCCGGCGGTTGCGACAGCGGCAAGAAAATTGTTTTCCTCGGCGTTCAACGACGAGTCGGCGGCGGTGCCGGGAGTGACCACGCGCGTCACTTCTCGTCGCACCAGGGTCTTCGCGAATCGCGGATCCTCCACCTGTTCGCAGACCGCAACTTTGAATCCACGGCGAATCAGCTTCGCAATGTAGCCTTCCGCGGCGTGGTAGGGCACGCCGCACATGGGGATGTCGACGCCCTTTTCCTTGTTGCGCGAGGTGAGCGTGATCTGCAACTCACGCGCGGCAAGAACGGCATCCTCGAAAAATAATTCGTAGAAATCTCCGAGCCGGAAGAAGAGCAGAGCGTTGGCATGCTCCTTCTTGATCGCGGCATATTGCCGCATCAGCGGCGTGGAGGGATCGGACATAAATCGATTGCTAATTTGTAATTTGTAATTTGCTAATTTGCAATTGCAGCGCGTTGATCGATCCATTTGACTCCGATCTCGCGTTTTGTTCTTCTTACGTCCATGGAACTTCGCAAAGATCCAATCACCCGTTCCTGGGTCATCATCGGCGACGATGTCGGCGAGCCCACCCCGCGCCCTCAGGCCTGCCAGTTTTGCGGCGTAGCCGCCGAGTCTGCGCAGGTGGTCGCAACCCTGCCCGGCGTGGGTGGCAATCCCTGGTCGGCTCGTTCGGTTGTTCATCCCCAGGCGCTCTATCACGTCGAAGGCGACGCCGCGCGCCGCGGCGAAGGTTTATACGATCGCATGCGAGCAGTTGGCGCCCACGAAGTCTTGGTCGAGAATCCGCGGCATGACGGGCATATCTGGAACGCGACCGACAACGAAGTGGAACAGTTTTTGCGCCTGATCGCGCTGCGCATTCAGGACCTGAAGCGCGATCCCCGACTTAAGTACGTCAGCATCTTCAAGAATCACGGCGAGGGCGCCGGACAGGAATTCGACCATCCCACCTCCCAACTGACCGCCACGACTTTTGTGCCGCGACGCGTCCTCTACGAACTACGCGCCGGTCGCGACTATTTTCAAAGTAAGGAGCGCTGCGTGTTTTGCGACATCATCGCCCAGGAGGAACGGCAGAACGTGCGCGTGCTGGAAATGCGCGGGGAGTATATTGCCCTCTGCCCCTACGCGCCCCGCGTCCCCTACGAAACCTGGATTTTGCCGCGCACCCATGAGGCAGCCTTCGAAAGCACGGCGACGTCACGTGTGAGCAATTTGACGGACCTGGCCGCGTTGCTGCGAAGGACTCTGCAACGTATTCTTACGGTGGCTTCGGCTTTCCACCTCGTGCTTCACACTTCCCCCAATAGCCAGCATCCATCAGAAGCGCTCGGTTATTGGCAGACGCTCGCCGACGACTACCACTGGCACATCGAGATCCTGCCCATCCTTGAAGCCAAAGCAAAGTCTTACACCTTCAAAGAGACTTATTATTCCCCACTTACCTCCGAGACCGCGGTGAAACGTTTACGCGAGGCAAAGCTTTGATTCGCGACGCGAGGTGCAGAACGAAAGCCGCGCGTAACCGGATTACGCTCGGCAGTCTCTATGGAGCGGTATTTTGTATGGCGGCCTGGTCTCTTGGCATTGCGGCACACGGGCAGACGACTCCGCCGCCTCCCAGCGAGAAACAGCAAGTGCTGTGGATGAAGCTGGAGAAATCCATCCTGGACGTCGATCGCAATCTCGACGGTGTGATGGGGGTCGCCATCGCCGATCTCACCGACGGCCATCGCTACCTGCTTCATGCGAACGACGTTTTTCCCCAGGCTAGCTCGATAAAGATTTGCGTTCTTGCGGAACTCTACCGGCAGGCTCAACAAGGCAAACTCAAACTCACGGACCTTTACACGGTCAACGCCAGCGATCTGGTGCAGGATAGCGACATCATGGGCGGCCTCACACCCGGCGTCACCCGGATCACGCTGCGGGATTTGGCTACCATGATGGTCGCCGTCAGCGACAACTCCGCGACGAACGTGTTGATCGACCGCGTTGGCATGGAGAATGTGAACGCATTCCTCACCGCGCAGGGACTCGCGCAGACGCGGCTGCGCCGCAAGATGATGGATGTCAAAGCCGCTGCCGAAGGCCGCGAGAATATTTCCACTCCGAACGAGATGATGAGGTTGCTCGAATCCCTGTATCGGGGCGAAATCCTTGATAAAGAGATGACCGATGATTTCTTCAAGGTTCTCTCTACGCACAAGGATAGCTGGATTCCGCGTCTCCTCCCCGACGGTCTTAAGAGCGCCAACAAGCCGGGCGCGCTCGAAGGGGTCCGCAACGATTCTGGAGTGGTATTTGTCGACCGCCGGCCCTACGTGATTTGCGTGATGACGACATACCTGCGCGATGAACGGGCCGGAGAGGAAGCGATCAGCAACCTTTCCCTGGCTGCCTGGCGTATGTTCGACCGCCTGGCGCAGGCCAGTGAATACGGCCGTGTGGTTTCAACGGCGAATAGCAGTAAGTAGAGACGTTCCGAGCTTCGGACTGCGCACAACGGGCTGTGAACTTTTCTGGCTCGCCGCCCGGCACTCCTGGCTCGATGCTACCCATGACAGTCCGCCGACTCAAGACGTACACCGGCTTGCAAGGATACGTGTATCAGTACTATTTCGTCGGGAAGCGCCCTGCCGCGGGTTCCCTGGAAACGACCGAATACATCTTCGATGTCACGTCGGATCGCAAACTGACCTACTCGGTTAGCATCCTGCTTCCCAACTCAGTTCTCCTTGACTGGGCGAAAACTCACGGGCGCGCTCTGGGCGACTCCGAGCAGTACGCTGCCGTCAAACTGCGCCTGTTCCGGGCTTTCGACGAGGTCGAAGACCTGCAGGCGGATGGCCGGCAGTTGCCGGTTGATGCCGCCTTTCTGGGAGAGGCGCTGACTTCCCTGGGAGTCGATTAGCCTCGTTGTGATGTGCGTCACATGTACCTGTGATAATGACCGTTTGCCGGTGCCTCTCCTGCGGGACAAACTATAATTGCCACGGCGGGGTGGGGCAGGTATCCTCCGGTCGGCAAACAACGAAACGTTTATGACACTGGTCTGGCTAAGGGTTGCGCTGGTTTTTTATGCCGTGGGATTGCTTTACGCCCTGGTTGCGCTGACCCGTACCTCTGAAATTCTCAGCAAAGTCGCTCTCCACGCGTCCTATCTGGGGATGGTTTTTCATCTGGTTTCACTGACCGAAGCGGTTGTGCAAAGCGGACAACTAACCTCGGCGTCCATTCATAATTCCGAATCCCTGCTGGCTTTTCTGATCATGGTCGTCTTTATGCTTGTGTACCTGGTTTACAAGACGACCACGCCGGGAATCGTGGTTTTTCCACTCGTTTTTCTCCTCACTTTTGTGGCCGCTACCGGCCAGCAGCCTCTGGTCTTTACTTCAATTGCGGTCCGGCGTGGGTGGCTTTTCGTTCATATTCTTATGATTTTTACGGGCTACGCGGCGCTGTTTCTGAGTTTTGGCGCCAGCATTCTTTACTTGCTGCAGGAGCGGGCTCTGAAGTCGAAGTCCTCCAGCGGAATGTTCTCTCGTTTGCCCGCTCTGCAGATCATCGACGACATTGGCTACCGCTCCTTGATGTTGGGCTTCCCGTTTATGACATTGGGCTTGATCGCTGGATCGGTCGTTGCCGAATCCGCGTATGGCCGGGTTGATTTTCGCGATCCCAAAATTTTGCTCTCCATTTTGATGTGGGCCGTATACCTGCTGATGGTGTATACGCGCCTCAACGCCGGCTGGCGTGGACGCCGGGCCGCCATGCTCGCGAGCGTAGCTTTCGTGACCGCGATCGTGGCCTGGATCGCGAACTACTTCAGCGGAATGCACAGGTTCATCGCGTCATGAGATTCCAACTAATCGGCGTGAACCACAAGACGGCTCCGGTCGAAATCCGGGAGCGTCTGGCGATTCCGGAATCCCGCCTCCCCGACGCCTGCAAGAAGCTGGCCGAGCATCCTTCGGTTTCCGAGGGCATGATCGTTTCCACCTGCAACCGCGTGGAATTCATCGCTAACATGAAAAACGGCACCGGCGATCTCCGCGAGTTCATGGGGGAATACTTTCAGCTCGATCCCAGCCAGTTTGAAAGCCATCTTTACGAGTTTCGGGAAGACGAAGCTATTCGGCACATTTTCAGAGTTGCCGCCAGCCTTGATTCCATGGTGGTCGGCGAGCCCCAGATTCTTGGCCAGGTCAAAGAAGCTTATGCCACGGCGCGCGCGGTGGGAGCGGTTCGCGCGCAACTAGACCAGTTGCTGACTCGCGCTTTTGCGGTCGCCAAGCGAGTGCGCACCGAAACAGCCGTTGGATCTTCCTCGGTCTCGATCGCCTCGGTTGCGGTCGAACTCGCCGAGAAGATATTCGGCAGCCTGAATGGCAAATGCGTGTATCTGGTCGGTGCCGGGAAGATGAGCGAGTTGGCGGCGCGGCACTTGCTTGCCCACGGCGCCTCGTCCATTTTCGTCGCCAACCGCACCTATGATCGCGCGATCCGGCTAGCGCAGAAATTTGACGGACAGGCGATCGAGTTCGGCCGCCTCTACGACACCTGCGACAGTGCCGATATCGTCATTACTTCGACCGGCGCGCCCCACTTTATTTTCCGCCCCGAGCATGGCGAGAAATTTCTCTCCCGCCGTCGCAACCGGCCGATGTTCTTCATCGATATCGCGGTCCCGCGCGACGTCGATCCGGAGATGAACAAGCTCGATGGAATCTTCGTGTACGATATCGACGACCTCCAGCAGGCGGTTAGTTCCCACGTCGCGGATCGCAAAAAGGAAGCGGAAAAGGCTGAGGCGATCGTCAACGGTGAGGTCGATAAGTTCCATGCGCGGCTGCTGACTCTGGACGTCGTTCCGACCATCGTCAGCCTGCAGGACCACCTGGAGACGATTCGCCAGGCCGAGATCGATCGCGTGCGCGGACGCCTTGGGCCCTTGACGACGGATCAGGAAATGGCCGTCGAAGCCCTTACGCGCGGAATCGTCAATAAAATCATGCATACTCCAATCAGCACTCTGAAAACCGCTGCGCGCGATCCCGAGTCCACCACCGTAGTCGATCTCGTGCGCCGCCTGTTCAACCTGCACGACCGCGAAAAGGACAGTGAGACCGAGACTGTCGGCCAATCGAACACTCGCCCGGGAGCCAAAAACTGATGGCTCGCCTGCGAATTGGTTCCCGTGGTTCTCAACTTGCGCTTTGGCAGGCTCATCATATTTCCGACTTGCTCCGTGCGCAGGGTCACACGGTTGAGTTGGAGATTATCAAGACAACCGGTGACAAAATCACCGATGTTGCCCTGGCCAAAGTCGGCACCAAGGGCATGTTTACCAAGGAAATTGAAGAGGCCCTCGCCGAAAATCGCGTTGATCTCGCTGTCCATAGCCTGAAGGATCTCCCCACCGAACTGGCCTCCGATTTCGAAATCGCCGCCATTACGACGCGGGAGAATCCACGCGACGTTTTCTGTTCCGTGAAGTTCGCTAATGTCGAAGCCCTGCCGCAGGGCGCCATCGTGGGCACCAGTAGCCTGCGGCGGCAGGCTCAGTTGAAGGCGATTCGGCCCGATCTGATCATTCATCCGCTGCGCGGCAATGTGGACACTCGCCTGCGCAAACTTGAGGCCGGAGACTACGAGGCGATCATTCTGGCCGCTGCTGGATTAAACCGCCTCGGCAAGACACAACTGGTCCGCGAAGTGATCTCGGCGGAGATTATGACGCCTGCCGCCGGTCAGGGCGCTTTGGGTATCGAGATACGCAAGGGCGACACCAATACCCGACTGCTTTTGGAATTTCTCGATGACGCCGCGGCGCGCGCCACTACAACTTGCGAGCGCGCCCTGCTGAACAAACTCGGTGGAGGTTGCCAGGTCCCGATAGGCGCGTTTGCCGAGATGCGCGGCGGCACGCTTCATCTAAGCGGACTCGTCGCTCATCCTGATGGCACGAAGGTCCTGCGGGAGTCACGCGATGGCACCGAACCGGTTCGCTTAGGCGAAGAAGTAGGAGAGACGCTCCTCGGCCGCGGCGGCGATGCGATCCTCGAAGAGGTGTATGGCGAAGGCTTCGCCTTGCCACAGCAACCGTAAGATGGTCTTCATCTTCCCGCGCTAAGCTCTCAGTAACAAAATTCGAAGAAGAGTGCGTCGGGATGTTCCTGCAAAATCAATTGTTCTTCATCGCGTGTATGATTTCCTCTTAGCTGAGAGCTACGATCTACCTCATGCGCAAGCCAAACGAAGTTCATCCGCTCGCTGGAACCCGCGTACTGGTTGGGCGGGCGCGGCACCAGGCCGGCAGCCTGTCCGCCAGTCTACGCAGCCTGGGCGCCAGCGTGATCGAAATCCCTTTCATCGAGATCCGCAAGCCGCAGTCGTTTGTGCCCATGGACCAGGCTTTGAAGAATCTTAAAACTTATGACTGGCTCATTCTTACCAGCGCAAACGGCGTGGAAGCGATGTGGGAGCGCCTGCGCAAACTTCGCATCACCCGCCGGCAGTTGAAGCATCTTAAGATCGCCGCCATTGGCCCTGCCACCAAGAAGGCAATCGTGAGACATGGCTTCAAGGTCCAGATGGTGCCCGAGGAGTATGTTGCCGAATCGGTGGTGAAAGGGCTTCGGAACGAAGTCAAGGGCAAGCGCGTTTTGCTGGTTCGTGCCAAGGTTGCGCGCGACGTCATTCCGGATTCGCTGCGCGATGCGGGAGCGACGATCGATGTGGTCGAAGCCTACGAAACCGTCGTGCCCGTGAAATCAAGGGCGCGATTGCGAGCGCTATTCAGCAACCGCGCGCGCCGTCCGCACGTCGTGACTTTTACCAGTTCATCCACCGTTCGTAATTTTGCCGACTTGCTCGGGCAATCCGGTGGAAGTGCCTCCCGGGCCGGCAAGTTCAGCTCAACCCTCGCGAAGGCTTTAAAAAATGTTCAATTCGCCTCGATCGGGCCGGTGACTTCCGCGACGATGCGCGAACTCGAACTGCCCGTTGCGATCGAAGCTCGGGAATTCACGATGGGTGGATTGATCCGAGCGATTGTACTGGCGCGTTACGCCGAGCCGCTCCTGTAACTACTTCGACTCCGCATCCTCGGGTTGGGGTTCCCCGATTCCCATTTGCGGGTCAATGGCGTCCAGATAGGCTTGCATGTGCGCCTTGGCTTCGACCGAGAGGCCGGTAAACTCGATTCCATTGCCGACGCCCGGATCGCAGGTCCGCACCAGTCCTGCGATGTTGAAATGTTCCGAGTCAAGCCAGAAGTCGATTCGTAGAGGGGTGCCGGCCGGCATCGGCATCATGCTTTCCACATAGCATCCATTCCCGCTCACATCGGTGGTATTGATGCGGACTGGTGTCTTCACGCGCTCGTCGCGTATCTCCAGTGGAAATCCGATCTTGTGCCGGTAGAAGCGGCGCCGGTTCAGGTCCGAAAACGACGTGTTCCCGGGTTCTTTCGAAAGATACTTTTCCCAGGGACATTTCTGGCTGGTGAGCAAGCGCACGCCGATCTGATTCTTCTTCGCCGCGCCGGAATTGACCGTCCAGATTACCGTGCAGCGGGCTTTTTGCTCGTCGCACTGCACTCCGATGACGTCCCCTACCTTCAGATCGCTCTCCAACCCGGAGAGCAATGCCCCTTCGGAACTCACATTCTGCGCCCGCGCGTGCTGGGAAAAAGGGCGGCCCTCGGCAGTTAATCCCCAAACGCGCACGGGGATATCCACGGTAACTCGCGGTTCTGTCGGCGGCTTCGCCATCGTCGTGTTTTGCCGTCCGGATATTGCCGACCGGACTATGCCGATCATAACCCGTGGGAAGCCTTTGCGGTATTACTTACTGGAGCCACGCCGCGCACGGGAGGATCGGCACTTTTGGTGCCCGGATCAGGAGCCCGGTTGTGCCAATTCCCGGTAACTGATCACGCGGATCTGCTGCTTCTCCAGAAAATCTTTAAGTTCCGGCGAAGTCAGCAGGGTGAGTTCCCGCTCCCGCGCTTCAATCAGCCGGGTATGGACGGCTCTTAGGTCAACGTCCGCATAGCCCGGGTGGCACACCAGTTCCCACGTTCCTTCCGGCAGGCTGGTGAGCGCCTGCCGGAGCAGGATGCCATCGAGCAGGCCGGTCTCGATGACTCCAATCACGCCATCGGGCGACAGTATGCCGGCGCGCCGAGTCTGGCGCCGGAATTGGCCCGCAAACGAGTTGAGGATCCTCACCTGGCTATAACGCTTCAGCAGCGCGCGTTTGCCGGCAAATTGCTGCGCCATGATGGCCTTCATCGGTACAAAGGGATTGCGGATCGCGCGTACCCCGCAAATCCGTGCCGCGCGCAGCATGGCGGTAAGAATTTCGGGAAAGATGTGGGCGTGCTTGTGCGAGTCGAGATGGGTTACCTCGAGACCGGTCGCCTGAATTTTTCTGATCTGGGCGGTGATCTCCATGACCAGTTGCTCGCGATCAAAGCCACCCAGAGTGGCGCGCGCGGCGAAGCCGGAAAGGCTGCTGTAAAACTTCTCCGGCTCTGCTGACCGGATCGCCAGCAGCGTATCAACGGCAGCGGGCGACGAAACCGGAGCCCCGTCCGTCAGAACGACATGGCACCCGACCGAGAGCCGGGGAAGCGGGCGGGCCGCCTCGACTGCGTCGGCGAAAGCCGCGCCATTGGCCATCAATGTCGTCGATGAAACGATCCCATCGCGGTGCGCCTCCACGATGGCCCGGTTGACTCCGGAGGTCAGACCGAAGTCGTCCGCGTTGACAATCAATTGCCGCATGCAAAAAGTGTAGCAGCGTAGCGCAGGAAGGGAGTGCCTTTGCCTCTAGTATGGCGGCCACCCGGGCGGCTTGGCAAAAGTCAAAGGGCTTGGCTTCGATAAACCATCTCCCGGGACCGACCCTTTCACTGTTGCCAGCCGCCGCCCAGCGCTTTGTAGAGTTGGACCAGGCTGCGATATTCGTCTCCCCGGGCTGCCGCGAGCGTCAACTCGGCGCCGTAGAGCGACCGCTGTCCGTCGAGTACTTCGAGGTAGGTTGTCGTGCCGCCCTTGTAGCGAAGCGTGGAAATGCGGACGGTTTCCTCCAGATCGGCGACTGTGTCCTGCTGCCGTGTCCGGACCTGATGAAATTTCTCGTAGCCGATCAGCGCGTCGGAAACCTCGCCAAATGCCTGTTGGATCGTCTGTCGATATGTGAGGAGAGCTTGTTGCTGTTGCGACTCAGCCAGATGCAAGTTTCCCTTTAGCGCGCCTCCGGTGAAGATCGGCTGGCTCACCTGCGCGCCGTACGACCAGACGCCGAGCTGCGTAGCGAACCGGCTCGGGAAAACAGAGTCTCGACCAAATGAGCCGCCTCCTCCCCCAGTCAGAGAGATCTGCGGGAAGAACTGAGCTTTGGCGACTCCGATGTCGGCGTTCGCGGCAATCAGAATCTGCTCCGCTTCGCGAATATCAGGCCGCCGTTCGATGATCGAAGAGGGAACGCCGCCTGGGACTTCAGGCGGAAGTGTTTGCTCAACGAGCGGGGTCCCGTGTGCAATGTCCTCCGGGTAATTGCCGAGCAAGATGCTGATGGCATCTTCTTCCTGGGCAATTTGCCGCTCCAGGTCGGGAATCCGCGCATTCGCAGTGTCGAGAACCTGCTGCGCCTGGAGCACGTCCAGCTTCGTGGCCACTCCGTGATCAAGCCGCAGATTCGTGAGTTTAACCGAATCTGTCTGGGTCTTCACCGTCTCACGCGTGATCGCGAGTTGCAGATCGAGTTGCAGCAGCGTGAAATAGTCGCTGGCGACATCGCTGACGAGAGTCAGGACGACAACCTGGCGTGCATCCTGCGTGGCCAGGAGTTCGGCGCGAGCAGCTTCGGTCGCGCGACGCAATTTGCCGAAGAAATCGAGCTGAAACGCCGCGTCGGCAGTTGAGCGTCAGAAAGTTATACCGCGATTGTTCCTGGTTTTCCTTGCCCCCACTGAAATTGCCGTTGCCGGACACCTGAGGAAAAAGACTGGAACGAGTGACCGCAACCTGCGCGCGCGCTGCATTGATGCGTTCGGTCGCCAGTTGCAAATCATAGTTCTGTTTAAGTGCTGTGCGGATGAGTTCCTGCAGCTTCGGATCCTGAAATACCTGCCACCAGGGAAGATCGGCATAGGAGGCAGTCTGCGCCGGAAGCTGCAGATTGTTTGCCAGATCTCGAAAAGCACTCGGGGTCTGAACGGCAGGGCGATGATAATTAGGACCAACCAGCGCACCCCGCCAACATGCCGGAGAGCAACGCCGTGGTAAGCACTTTCGCGATATTCATCCTTGCGCAAAACTCCCCTTGATCCCAAGCTCTTGACGCACTTCCACGCCCCTCAGTCTCCGGGCGCAGGCGAAGGCGCAGGCAATATGCCCGATGAGGGTTCCTTCCCCGCGCCCGTCCATTTCTCAACCATGAAGAAGATCCCGGGGATAAAGAAGATTCCGATCGCGCTGGCAGCGACCATTCCGCCGATCACCGCGGTTCCCATGATCTGCCGGGCGACCGAACCTGCCCCGCTCGCTGTCCACAGTGGAACGCACCCGAGAATAAACGCGAATGATGTCATCAGAATCGGTCGCAGCCGCAGCCTGGCCCCTTCCAGCGCCGCATCGACCAGAGGTTTTCCGTGTTCATATCGTTCCTTGGCAAACTCGACGATCAGGATCGCGTTCTTCGCCGCAAGGCCGATCAGCATGATCAAGCCGATCTGCGAGTAGATGTCGCTTTCAATCTGCACCATGTAGGGTGGCAGAAAAACGCCGAGCAGAGTCCGGCGCAGCCATAGCACGGCAAAAGCCCCGAACACCGCAACTGGCGTACTGAGCAGCACGCTGAAAGGCAGCGACCAACTCTCGTAAAGGGCGGCCAGAATCAGGAAAACAAACAACAGCGAAAGCCCAAAGATGGCCGCTGGCGGCACTCCCTGCCGCGCTTTCTGTTCCAGAAACGAGATCCCGGAGTAGTCGAATCCCATTTCTCGCGGCATGGCTTGTTTGAAAACTTCTTCGAGGGCGGCGGTCGCCTGATCGGCGCTGTAGCCCGGGGCTGCGCTGCCGTTGATCTGCGCGCATCGGTACTCGTTAAAACGCTGTGTGAATTCAGGCCCGAGCTGAGACTTGACCGCGGCCAGAGTAGACAGCGGAACGGCTTCTCGCCCTTGTTGTTGCGGACATAGAAGCGTCCAACGTTCTCCGGGCTCGCACGGTCCTCGCTTTCGGCTTCGATGTAGACCTGCCACTGGCGGCCAAAGCGGTTGAAGTAATTGATGAAATATCCGCCCATGAAAGTTTGGATCGTGCGGTAGACATCGGACAGATTCACGCCCTGCTTCAACACCTTGTCGCGATTGACGTCGACGAACTTTTGCGGAACGCTTGGCAGAAAAGTCGTACTCAGGCTGCCGATCTCCGGCCGCTTGCGTGCCGCATCAAGAAATGTGTTCAGGTTTTGCGAAAGGAATTGGATGCTGCCACCCGAGCGATCCTCGAGGATGAAGGTGAATCCGCCCGCCGTGCCAACGCCCGGGATAGCCGGCGGGGAAAAACTGAAGGCTATTCCCGCCGGCAATCGGGAAAGCTGCTGGTTCAAATGCGCCTTGATAGCCTGAAACTGCTCGGCTCTGGATGTCCGCTCGTCCCACGGCTTGAGCGTGACGACAAAGAAAGCGTTGTAGCTGGTGCGAACAAAACTGAGCAAGCTGAAACCCGATGACGCTGGTGGTGTACTCCACACCCGGCGTGTTAGCCAGAATGTTCTCGATCTGTTTCGCTGCCTGCGATGTTCGCTCCAGTGATGCGCTATTGGGCAATTGCAGATTCACATATGCATAGCCCTGATCTTCATCGGGAAGAAAGCTCGATGGCACTCGATTGGCGAAAAATCCAGCCGCAATGCAAAAGACCAGCAGAAGCACAACCAACACTGCCGTTTTCTTGAGCAGAACACCGCTCCAACTGACATAACCCTGGGTGGCTCGCTCAAAAACCCGGTTAAACCAATCGAAGAATCTGCGCAACGGTCCATGGCTCTCTTCGCGCGGTCGAAGCAGCAATGCGGCCAGAGCAGGGCTGAGCGTAAGCGCGTTGAACGCGGAGAGAATTACCGAGATGGCGATCGTGACTGCGAATTGCTGATACAGCCTCCCGGTGATTCCGGGAATGAAGGCGGTCGGCACGAATACAGCGGAGAGAACCAGTGCGATTCCTACCACGGGACCCGACAGTTCCTCCATTGCCTTCAACGCGGCATTCTTTGGAGTCATGCCCTCCTCAATATGCCGTTCCACGCCCTCGACCACGACGATCGCGTCATCCACCACCAGACCGATCGCCAGCACCAGCCCGAAGAGAGAGAGTGTATTGATGGAAAAACCGAACAGCGGGAAGAACACGAACGTTCCCACGAGCGAAACTGGCACAGCCAGCAGCGGGATCAGCGTTGAGCGCCAGCCTTGCAGGAAAAGAAAAACGACAATAATGACAAGGACGAGCGCAATCAGAAGAGTCCAGATGATTTCCTTGATGCCCTGCGTTACAGAAAGCGTTGTGTCGAGGGAAACGGCGAAATCCATGTCCTCGGGGAAGCGCTGTTTCATCTGCGCCATCAGTTTTTTCACCCGGGCAGCGGCGTCGACTGCGTTCGATCCGGGCAATTGGTACGCTGCAATGATCGCGCCCGGTTTGCCATTGAAACGGCCAACAACGCTGTAGTCCTGAGCGCCCAGTTCGATGCGGGCGACGTCGCGCACGCGCACCGTTGCTCCGTCAGGCGTCTCACGAACCACGATGTTGCCGAATTCCTCCGGCGACACAAGCCGTCCCTGCGCCAGAACCGAATAGGTATACTCCTGGCCTTTCGGAGCTGGTTCGCCACCGGCTTTGCCCGCCGGGTTTACCGTGTTTTGTGCCTGGATCGCGCTGACGATCTCCGGCACGGTGATGCCAAGTTTCGCTAGCGTGTCGGGCTTCACCCAAAGCCGCATCGCGTACTGACCGGCGCCGAAGACCTGCACGTTGCCGATTCCGGGAGAGCGCAGAATCGGATCCGTGATATTGATGTAGGCATAGTTCGCCAGAAACTTGGCGTCGTAGGTTCCTCGTGGAGAATAAAGGGCAACCCACATCAACGGAGCAGTCACCGATTTTCGCACCGTGATGCCGTAGTTGTTGACGTCCACCGGAAGCTGAGAAGCGGCCTGGGTTTCCCGCGACTGCGTGAGAATGAAATCGGTATTCGGGTCCGTCTTTACGTCAAAGTCCACAATCAGGCTGGTGGTTGAGTTGCCCGTGGCATTCAGCGAGTACATGTAGTTCTCGTTGTCGACTCCGTTCATCTGCTGCTCGATGGGAGTGGCCACTGCTTGTTCCAGCGTCTGTGCGTCAGCTCCCACGTACGTGGCGAGCACTTGAATTTCGGGTGGAGTGATGTTCGGAAACTGTGCGACGGGCAAGCTCAACACCGTGAGCGCGCCAACCAGCACCATGACGATGGAAATCACCATGGCGACGATGGGACGGTTAATGAAGAATTTCGACATAGGCAGTCCGCCTTCTATCGACTCGCCGATCCCTGGTCTTGGGCCATGAAGGGCTTGGGATTCACACGTACGCCACTGCGCATTCTCTGTACCCCCTCGACGACGACTCTGTCCCCGGGGTTGAGCCCCTTCGCGATGATCCATCGGTTATCAACCCGGTCGCCCACGGTGACCGTGCGCACTTCAACTTGGTTGTCGCTGCCGACGACAGCGATCTGATAGCCCCCCTGCAGTTCCGACACGGCCCGTTGCGGAACCAGCAGCGCCTCCTGCTGCGTCCGGATTACCGCGCGGACTTTGGCGTAGCCGCCCGGTCTCAAAATATTGTTCGGATTGGGAAACAGCCCGGCTAGTCGAATCGCTCCTGTGGTCTCGTTCACCTGGCGATCGGCAAAATAGAACTTTCCTTCCTGCGGATAGGTTGAGCCGTCTGCCAGGATCAGTTGCAGCCGCAGTTCCTTGTCGGCCTGCAGGCGGCTCTCCTCGGTCGGAAAACGTCTCCGCCACGAAAGATATTGCGGCTCGCTCACCGTGAAATAGACTTTGATCGGGTCCACGGTGGAAACGGATGTGACCACCCCACTGCTGGGACTGACCAAGGCGCCAACTTGCAGTTGAGCCTGGCCGGCCACGCCGTCAATGGGCGAAACGAGGCGCGTAAAGTCGAGATTGATCTTTGCTGTTTCAACCGCCGCCTCGTAGGTCTTGATCTGGGCCTTGGCTGTTTCTACGTTTGCGAGCGCGGCGAGATTGTTCTGCACCGCGTTGTCGAGATCTTGCTGGCTGGCCGCCTGCTGCTCTGCCAGTGGCTTGTAGCGCTGGACGTCAAGTTCGGTGCGACGCTGAACCGCTTCGGCGTTGGCGAGCGCGGCCTTCGCCTGCGCAAGCTGCCCTTGAGCCTGATCGAGCACTGCCTGAAAAGGCCGCGGATCGATCTGGAAAAGGAGTTGGCCCTGCTTAACCGACGCCCCCTCCTGGTAGGCTTGTTTCAACAGGTACCCAGTAACCTGCGCCCTGACGTCGGCATTGACGAGACCGTCGAGCGTGCCAATCCATTCCCCGTAGATTGGAATATCTGCTCTCTGAACCTGCGTTACCTCGACCTCCGGAGTGCTTGGCGGCGCAGCCATGCCTCGCTTGTAAGGCCGAACCGCTCCCACAATCAGAGCGAGCGCAATCAAGCCAAAAACCCCGCCGATCAACAGATAGCGTTTCTGGACCTCGGTCATGTTGTCTCTCCCAAATCTTGCTCGATGCCCGAGAGATAGAGGCACAGGATGCGCTACTCCATTGCAGAGCGCTATTAGACTTTAGTATCGGGAGATGGCGCAGTTGGCAAACTTGCGGAGAGTGTTGCCCTGCAGAGCGCGGTCGCTCTTTCACCGCTACAATATCACCGTGATAAACACGTCGCGCAGGCGTCATGAAGGATCGAGGACGCCCGACCGGCAGGCCTCCGCGAACCGGGAGACCTCATGGCGGCCCCGCTTGTCACTATGACCGGCACCGCAGCCAACAAGCATTTTCCAGCTCGGTCGCAGTTGCCGTAAACGGCAGTCCTGCTATAGCTTGAAACACACGCCCGGATGGCGAAACTGGCAGACGCACGGGACTTAAAATCCCGGGTCCCTTAAAGGACGTGACGGTTCGATTCCGTCTCCGGGCACCAACCCAACCTCATCGCGCAGGCTCGCCCGCCAGAATTTAACGCAGAGTCAGCAACCTAGATTGAAGGGCCTTCACCGCCGCGCACACTCTTTGACTCTCCACAACGCGGCATTTGCTTTCCCATTTCGGGACTCAACATCATGCAAGCCTCGGATTCCAGGAAATTCTGAGGCGCCGTGTTCTGCACATAAACGGCAATCTTGTGCGATAGCGGCGTGTTTGTTGATGTCGTTCTCGCCTCGATGCGCTCTTTTTCATTGACAAGTCAGACAGCTGGCTCGATGATTCCCCAGCACTACCGGTGACCAATTGGAGCGCGACTTAGTCCATTCGCTGTAGTCCGGCTTAGTCGCAATGCGGAGACTATCTCAGCTGTATGTGGTTCCACTTCGAGGATATGGCACTGCATAAGGTGGATTAGTGTCGCGCTGGAGATTCGGGTCTCAACTAAGGAGTCAACCTGCCGGGAAGCCCCCCATTCGGGGAAAGGAGAATTTTAGCGATGACACGTGCAGCATGTTTGGCGATAACAATTCTTTTGGTATTGGGATGCAGCGCCGCATGGGCTCAGCAAACCGTGACTTTAGGGTTCATATCGAGCGACGGTTCCTCCCAATATTGCGATTACGAGACGCTCCAAATTGCCCCCCCGTTAGCGACTGGCATTCACGTTCTCACGTCTTGCGGGCTTCCTGCGGATGGCACTCTCATCGGGTTGAGAGGAAGCATCCTCCCTTCCGCCAAACTGCCCGTCACGGGCGGACAGACCTATCTGCTCGCTGATAGCACAGCGGACGCTGAATCCGGCACCTTCTCTGGTGTTCAGATCATGTGGGTCACCGCTACCACCCCCGCTAATCCCCGGAAACCCAAATTCGGGTGGGAATATATCTACAACACCTACGAGTCTTTCAGCCAGTACCTCGGTGACTGGGGATACCTCACGGCGACTGTTCCCGCCGAGCGTCCGATCACCGACGAAGCGGGGACAAGCTCTATGGTAAGTTCGGTCCACCGCCTGGTGCAAAACCACGACATAACCAAGAAGTAGGATCGGTTTGCATTCGGGAAAGGCCGCCATTCTGTTGCGGTTGTCTTCCAGCCCACACCGATTCGAAGTCTAAATTCCAGTTACCTGCAAAGCCCCCCCTCGGGGAAAGGAGAAACGGCGATGAAATGGTCGACATTTTTGATGGGTATCACTGTTCTGGCACTTGCATGCAGCGCTGCCTCAGCGCAAGGCGGAGCCGTCTTAGGCTTCCTCGCCAATGATGGCGTGACTCAGTATTGCGATTACGAAGAATTTCTTTGGGCTCCTTTGCCTTTTGCGTCCGGCGTTCACGTTCTTCGGGAATGCGGCAGTGCTTACGACGGCAACCTGGTAGGTTTCAAGGGAAACATCGCGGCCTCCACCGGACTGCCCGTGACCGGCGGAGAAATCTATCTGCTCGCCGAGAGCGGCATTGATGCGTCCTGCGATTGCTTCTCGGGTGATCAGGCTATGTTGATCACGCGCACTACACCCGTCAACCCTAAGGTCCCGCAGTTTGGCTGGCAATACCTCGTCAATACCTATGACGCGTTCAACGTTTATCTTACAAACTGGGGTTATCTGACCGCGACCATTCCAGGAGAGGGCCAGATCGCCACGGGACCAACTGGAAAGCCGCTAAGTTCCCTCCAGGCCGGGTCTCGCAATAACAACCTGATGACAAAATAGGCTAATCTTCGTGTTCTTGAGTGGCCACGTCTTCATGGCGTGGCCTTTTTCTTTGTGCCAGACACGGACCGGCTGAAGACGATGAAATCGCAGGCGCCGCGCAAAATTCTGCATCTTGACACTGGGTGAAGTATCTGTGGTAGTGTTTTCGCCTCGGCGCGTGGGGCGCCATTCAGATCTCCAGGAACACTTCTCCGCTCGGCATTGCCGGGTTCCGGAATTTTATTAAAAGGAGAATCACCATGAAACACCTTCTCTTGTTAACGATCGCTCTGGCCGTGCTGGCCACTTCATCGTTCGCCCAAAATCCGGTCACCGCCGACTCCCCGTTCCAGGTCCTGTACTTTACCAACATCAATGCTGGTGGGTCCTCGGTAAATATGGTCGACACCGGCGCCACTGGCGCATCGGCAAGCATGTGCGTCAATATCTACGCGTCCTCTCCCAGCACCGGCGACGTGGTGTCGTGTTGCAGTTGCCTGATCTCTCCCCATAGTGTCGCTAACGTGACACTGAAAACCGTCCTGCTTGGCGTATCTCCAATTCCCAATTCTGCGGAAATAGAAGCGATCGCGACGTTGGGACCAACTTGTAATCCTGGCTCCTCAGGGGGCACGCTCGCTACCGGGCTCGCCGCGTGGGGTACCACCGCCCACAACGTGCCCAACGCCAAGACCTACTACTACACCGAGACTGCCTTTACCCCATCGACTCTAAGCGCGTCGGAATATTCTCACTTGACGAACCAGTGCAACTTCCTCCATGGAGGCATGTGTAGCATCTGCGACGATGGCGGAGAGTAAATTTTACCGCCCCTCGATCATAGTTTTCCCCATGCCGCTTGCTCGTCACTTAAACGGGCGTAGCGGCTTTTTTTCCCTTAACTCCAAGATCTCTTCGTCTCGTAGTTTGGTTACTCCGGTAACTTGGTCGTCACTGCTCAACGGCGTGATTATGGACCAGCATGGGTGTGTCCGCAGGAACTCACAAAGCTGCAGTTTCCGAGACATCCGGTCGCTTGGCGCCCCGGTCTCTGATCGACGACAAGGTCCTGGCAATGATCATCGCCCAGAACCCTCTCGATTGTGTCCTTGAGGTCCTGTGCGTGGAGATAGAACGACACGAGCCCGGTCTCCTTTGTTCTATCCTTCT
The DNA here is from genome assembly GCA_963838315.1 of uncultured Acidobacteriaceae bacterium. Taxonomy (GTDB): domain Bacteria; phylum Acidobacteriota; class Terriglobia; order Terriglobales; family Acidobacteriaceae; genus Acidiflorens. Next base: position 265,914 of record CAWIQW010000021.1, on the reverse strand, counting down.
TCTTGAACCCGATGGACAAAGCCTGCGGAGTGTCGCCGCCCCCAGCCTGCCCGAAGAATATTCCCGGGCTATGGACGGTGTGAAAATTGGACCCTCCGCTGGTTCCTGCGGCACTGCTATCTACCGCAAACAGCCCGTGGTGGTTCCCGATATCGCGACCGACCCGTTATGGGTGGACCATCGGCGTCTCGCGCTCTCTCACGGCCTGCGTGCCTGTTGGTCCACTCCCATCTTGTCGCGCGATGGCACCCCCCTCGGATCGTTCGCGGCCTATTACCGGGAGCAGCGCACTCCCGATGCCCAACTCCTCCAGGTGATTGCACATGCCACCCATCTCGCCGCCCTTGCCATTGAACGTGCCCGGGATAAGAGCGAGCTTCGCGCCGCCGAGGACCGTTACCGCACGCTGGTCGAAAGCCTCCCCGCAATTACCTACATCGCTGAACTTGGCGCCGATGGCCCTTGGCACTACGTGAGTCCCCAAATCCAGTCGATCCTCGGCTTTTCTTCCGCGCAATGGCTCCTCGATGCACGCAATTGGATGAATCAGATCCATCCCGAAGACCGCGAAATTGCGCTCGCCGCCGAACGCGAGTTTCAGATCACCAGGAAGCTCTTGAAGGCTGAATACCGCATGCGCGCCGCGGACGGCAGAATCCTCTGGTTTCGCGATGAGGCTGTCCTTCTGCAAGCCGCCGAAGCCGGGAAACCTCTGATGCATGGTGTCATGTACGACATCACCGAGCACAAGCGCCTCGAGGAGCAGCTTCGCCACGCCCAAAAAATGGAAGCTGTCGGTCAGTTGGCCGGGGGTGTAGCCCACGACTTTAACAACCTCCTGATGCTGATTCAGGTTCATAATGAACGCCTGCGGAGCCGTTTCACCTCCGGCGGTCCCGCGCACCAGGACACTCTCCAAATTGAGCAGGCCGTTACCCAGGCCGCGAACCTCACCCACCGTCTGCTGGCCTTCAGTCGTCGGCAGTTGCTTCAACTTCAGGTGCTCGACTTGAACGCGGTCCTCATCGAATCGGGCCGAATGCTGGAATGCCTTCTGCCGCCCGACCTCGAGCTATGCATTCTCCCCGACTCGTCGCCGCGACTCATCAAGGCGGATCCCGGCCAGGTTGGACAAGTGATCCTGAACCTCGCCGTCAACGCCCGCGATGCAATGCCGGCTGGCGGAAAGCTCACCATCCAATCCAAGTGCGTCGAACTTTCGGAAGCTCGTGCCGCCGCTCATGGCGTAATCCCTCCTGGCACATACACCGTTTTGTCCGTGAGCGATACCGGCAGCGGAATGTGCGCTGAAGTCCAGAGTCATATTTTCGAGCCCTTCTTCACCACCAAGGAGCCGGGCAAGGGAACTGGTCTCGGCCTGGCCATCGTTTATGGAGTGGTGAAACAAACCGGTGGCTGGATCACCCTGAGCAGTCGGCCTGAGCAGGGAACTACTTTCGAAATCTACTTGCCAAGAGCCGAACGGCTCGCGGGCAAAGCTCCTTCTCCGCCCAAGCCCCCTTTGTCGGCCGGTCGTGGGACCGGGACGGTTTTGTTGGTGGAAGATCAGCAGGGCATCCGCGAGCTTGTGCTCGAGTTCCTGCAAAAGAAAGGATATTCGGTCCTGTGCGCTGCCGATGGCAACGAGGCGCTCAAGATCGCCGACGAGTACCCCGACACAATCGATCTTCTCGTCACCGACGTCATCATGCCCAATTTGGGTGGAAAAGAATTGGCCCGTCGCCTCGCAGAGGCCAGGCCTCGCACCAGGGTTCTGTTCATGTCGGGCAATCCGGATCAGGCCTCGCTCGACGGCCGCTGGGGCGGTCCACCCGCCCTCGTGTTGCAAAAACCATTCTCTCTCGATTCTCTTCTGCAGAAAGTCCGCAGCCTCATCGAGCGCTGACCTTCGGTCCCTCCCTCATCCGCTTCCCCACGCCCCTTCCGAACATAAGATTGTGATGCAGATCACTGCGCACGGTGCCATTGGAGATGAAAATCCCCCCATTTGCCGGCTGACGTCGGCATTCGTAAGTGTCAAGGAGCTCTCTTATGGCTACGACGACGACCCCTACTAACATTTCCAATCTTCTTTCGGTAGAAGAAGAATACCCCGCCCCCCAAATCGTGGTGGACCAGGTCCAAAACAAGAACTGGAAGGCTGACAACGAGCGCTCCCTGAAGGATCCCGAGGGCTTCTGGGAAGACGAAGCGCTCAAGTTCACGTGGACCAAACCTTGGACCAAGGTCATGGAATTCGATGGCATTCACCACAAGTGGTTTCTGGGCGCCAAGACCAACATCACCATCAACGCCCTCGATCGCCATGCCAATTCCGATCGCCGCAACCGAGCCGCCTTCATCTGGCTCGGCGAGGATGGCACCGAGCGCATCGTTACCTACGGCCAGCTTTACCGCCAGGTTTGCCGCTTCGCCAACGGCCTGAAGTCGCTCGGCGTTCGCAAGGGCGATCGCGTCATCATCTATATGCCGCTAACGCTCGAGGGTGTCATCTCCATGCTGGCGTGCGCACGCCTCGGGGCGATTCATTCGGTGGTCTATGCCGGACTCGGCCACACAGCCCTCCGCGACCGTATTAACGATGCCCAAGCCAAGATCGTCATTGCCGGCGACGTCGGATACCGCCGCGGCAAGACTGTCCCCTTGAAGCCCATTGTGGACGAGGCTCTCGACGGCATCGAATTTGTCAAGAAGGTCGTCGTCTTTTCGCGCCAGGCCGCCGTCCTCACCGGCCGCGAGATTGACTTCAACGACCTCATGAAGTTTCCGCCCGAATGTCCTGCGGAGGAGATGGATGCCGAAGATCCACTTTATCTGCTCTATACGTCGGGCTCGACCGGAAAGCCCAAGGGCGTGGTCCATGTTCACGGCGGATACATGGTCGGTATCACCTATCACTTGAAGAGTTACTACGATGTCGGTGATAAAGATATATTTTGGTGCACCTCCGATATCGGATGGGTCGTCGGCCATTCGTACATCGTCTACGGACCGCTGTGCGCCGGGGCCACCACGCTGTTTCGCGAAGGCGCCATCGATTACCCAAATCCCGGCATCGCATGGGAGATCGTCGAGCGCTACGCCGTCACCAAGATGTTCACCGCTCCCACCGCTCTGCGCATGTTCATGCGTTTCGGAGAACAGTATCCTCAAAAGCACGACCTAACCTCTCTCCGCCTGATCGCCTGCGCCGGCGAACCGCTGAATCCCGAAGCCTGGCGCTGGGCACAGACCTATCTCGCCGGAGACGGCAAATGGGGATACGTAGTCGACAACTGGTGGCAGACCGAACTGGGAGGGCCCTCGATCGGCACTCCGCCAACCTACGCGATGCGTCCCGGAAAGTGCGGAGTCTCAGTCCCCGGATCCGACGCCGATGTGGTCGACACGGAAGGCAAGCCGGTTCCTCCCGGCGTTGGTGGACGTCTTGTCCTCAAACGTCCCTTTCCCTACATGCTCCGTACAGTCTGGGGAGACGCCTCGCGCTACGAGCGTGACTGGAAGGTGATTCCCGGCTGTTACATTACCGGAGACGTGGCCCTCAAAGATAAAGACGGGTACATCACCGTGCTCGGGCGCGCCGACGACGTGCTGAACGTCGCCGGACACCGCATCGGAACCGCGGAAGTGGAAAGCGCTCTGGTTTCGCATCCCGCAGTTGCGGAAGCCGCAGCCATCGGAATTCCAGACGCGCTGAAGGGCGAGACCATCAAGTGCTTCGTACAGTGTCGCGCGGGCCATGATCCATCGGAGGCTCTTGCGGCTGCTCTGACCGAGCACGTCCGTCGGGAACTGGGACCGATCGCCACGCCTTCAGCCATCGAATTCGTGGCTGGACTTCCCAAGACGCGCTCCGGAAAAATTCTGCGGCGCTTCCTGAAGGCCAAAGAAATGGGAGTCGACGCCGGCGATATCTCGACGATGGAAGGCTAGCCATTCACCGCCGAGACGCAGAGAGCGCAGAGTTGCTGGCGTAGATTCGGACCGTTCATACCCTAATCCCGGTCTACGGATAAGAACTCGGAGCGTTCTCTGCGTCTCGGCGGCTGTCTGTTTGGGACGATCTGTCGTGTAGGGCGCGGTGATGTATCTTCTCAGAGACCGTTTCCGTTTGTTGCACCAGATTTTCGCTATCCCAGCGGCTCACGCCTGCCATCACCAACTGGGCTTCAGTGGCGTCTTTACGCCGAGAGAATCCTTAACGCTAGAATCGCCTGATTCACTCACCCATCCCCACAATTACAGCCGTTCCCCGTGGAGCCTCATGCGACCCGCTCTCCGGCTCCAGCGTGACCGCAAAGTTCTTGGCCTCGATCCCTTCCGGCAACGGAGGATTCACCACCGTGGCGCTGCCATGCGCGTCCGGCTTGAACAGACCTGCCGCAATCGGCGCCCCGCCGCTGGCCGGAAATAGCCACAGCTCGTAGATCTTTTCCGCAGGGAGCGGAGGCAGATTGCTGGCAAAGAAAATCAGATTATGGTTCCGACGCTGGTAGATTGCCTTGCCCCGAGGCTGCGGCTTCGCGCCCGCCGCCACCAGTTCAACCTTCTTCGATTCCGGATCGAGCAACGTGGCGACAATCTCATTCACCTGTTGCAACTTCACAGCCTGATCCCCATACTGCGCCTTGATCGAAGCGAGGTCGCGTTCCAGTGCCGAATTCTGCCGCAGAAGTCCGATCGCCAGCACGACCATCGCGGCTGCCGCAATCCAACCGATAGTTCCCCACCACGAACGCCGTGAAGGCGCAGGACTCGCCACCGCAACCGGCAAGCGTGGTTCCCGCGCAATGGCCGACATCAGCCGCTGCCGAGCGCGTGCTGGCGGTTGCGGGCCCGACGCCGTCAGCGCCAGAACCGCCAGATCGCCGCGCTGCACCTCGAGTTCGCGACGGCACGAGGCGCACTCTTCCAGGTGCTTCTCCAGCGCCGCGCGCTCCTCGCCTCCCAGCGATCCCAGCGCGTACAGCCCGAGGTCCTCGGCGAATTGTTCGTGTACGCTCATGCGGTCAACACTTTCCGCAGTGACAGCAGCCCGTTGCGAATCCGGGTCTTGATTGTTCCCAGCGGCTCGCCCGTCTTATCGGCGATCTCGGCATGGGTCAAGCCTTCAAAATACGCCATCTCTAAAGCCGAACGCTGAGGAGCCGCCATCTCTTCCATCGCCTCGCGAACCTTGCTCATCGCTCGCGAGCGGTCGGCGTCCGATGCCATGTCCGGTTCCACCGAAACCGCAATATTCTCAATGTCGTTTTCCGGACGCCGCCGCCGCAGCGAGTCAATGGCCCGGTGCCGCGCAATCACCGCCAGCCAGGCCGCCATGTTGCCGCGGCTCGCATCAAACGCTCCGGGATTGCGCCATAACTGCAAGAAGATATCCTGCAGAACATCCTCGGCCGTTCCTGTGTCCTGCAACACCCGCAATGCCACCGCGTACACGATGGACGCGTAGCGATCGTACAGCACGGCCATCGCCCCCTGGTCCCCCGACCGGATCGCCGCCACCAGCGACAAGTCCGACGTCATCGCGTTCCTTTCCGTGCTCGGCACCGGATTGTTCGTATTCATCACAGGTACGTCTCAGAATGACTCTTTGGATTGCCTGCCGGCCGTGTACGCGCTCTCAGTAACAGCATTACAAGGTTACTAAAATTATCAAGCCTTTCGGCCAGAAGCAAGGCTCGCAATCAGATGAAAGAGCCTTCGTTCCAGATGCCAGCCCGAAGATTCCAGCAAGCGCTTGAAGAAGTGATCACCGTCCGCCGAGAAAGCGCGGTTTTTGCGGCAGGGCGGTCTTGTGCGGACCTGAGGAAGGGAGATCGCGGTCAACGGGAATCATCCGATCGTGGGCTCGACCGTGACGCATAGCGATTCGACTACGGGATCGCGATGGTAGGAAAAATCCCAGCAGCAGAAACGGGTCTGGGGCAGGGTATTGCTTGATAGGGAACTTCTCTAGCTGCGGCAGCCTACGTGCCGCCCTTATTATCCAAACGGCCTTCCCTGAGATCAACAAACTTGCTCATTCACGGCTACATCAATAGAGCCGGAAGCTGACTTCCACATTGATCTGCACCGCAACTGGCTTGCCGTCTTTTAGCGCGGGTTCGAAACGCCACGTCTTGACCGCCTCGATGGCCTTCTCATCCAAACCCAGTCCAAGCGTGCGCTGTACTCGGATGTCGCGCGGCTTGCCATCCGGACCGACTACCAGCCAGAGCACGCACGTTCCCTGATACTTGGCCTTGCGCGCCTCTTCTGAGTATTCCGGATCAGGAGAAAAAACGACCTTCGGCGCGGAAACGCCGCCGCCCACGCGGAATGCTCCGCCGCCCGTACCCCCACCGTGGCCCGGACCGAATCCCGGACCGCTTCCCGGACCGACACCGCCGCCGTTACCTTCGCCAATGCCTCCGCCATATCCGGTTCCGTTCGACGGAAGCGACGCCGGCATGTGCGACAACGGATCGCCCAGGTTCGGCATGTTCGGCTGCTGAATGTGCACTTGCGGCGGAATTACCACCGTCGGCTCCATCGGAAGCTTGGGCGCTTCGTTTCTCACGACAACCGCCGGAGGCGTGAACTGCTGCATCGATTGTTTCGGCAAGCGGCCTTGCGAAGCCTGTAACTTGTCGCGATCTCCACCGCCGCCGCCGCCCCCAACCTGCGTCTTGGAAGGTTCGAGCGTCGGCATGTCTGAGGGAGCAATCAGTTCCACCGTCTCCTTCGGTTTTACGATCTCCTTGACCATTCGCTGGCCCAGGATTGTCCCGATAATGATAAGCGCCAGCGCCACCAGGTGTACGATCGTCGAGCCCAGCGCGCCTTTGCCCTTGTAGTTGTAGAAGCCCCAGATGTCCCGCACCGGGACCGGCTTGGACGTCAGAACCAGGGGCGGCAGTTTCTTCGGAAAGAAAAACTCGTCGATGTTGCGGAACAACGACTTCCAGATGGGCTCATCCAGAGTCTCGTTGTGCAGAAGAAGATTCAGTTCGGGCTCTGGGCCAACGGCGGGCTTTTCCGGCAGTGTCTCAAGTTCTGGCATATTTTCCCGAGAGCTTCAGATTCGCGGACCGACAAATTCGCTCATCTGGAAGACGTTGATTTAGATGCTCACACCCTCCTCAACGGTCGCTTCCAAACTGTGCCCGCGCGGTTACCCAAGAGCTACACTGTCCTCTTTGTTAGGGTTAGATGCCGCGAGGGCATGAATCTTCAGAAAATTGTACACGTTTTTTGCCTTTGCGAGACAGGTACTTTTCAAGTTCATACCCCAAAGGGGTTGCGGCGAATAGACGTGTCCTTCCGCGCTCCCTATAATGAAAAGATTCAATCATTTGGGAGAACCCCGCTCGTGCCGCTGGAGCTGAAATCCACCCTCAATCTGCCGAAAACCGACTTCTCCATGAAGGCAAACCTGCCCGTCAACGAGCCCAAAACCCTCGCTCGCTGGGAGCAGCAGAAACTCTACGACCAGATTCGTAAAGCGCGCAAGGGCTCGCCCCTCTACATCCTCCACGATGGCCCGCCCTACACCAGTGGCCCTATCCATCTGGGCACCGCGATGAACAAGTGCCTCAAGGATTTCATCGTCAAGTCCAAAACCATGTCCGGCTTCGACGCCCCTTACGTCCCCGGCTGGGACTGCCACGGCCTGCCCATCGAAATCAAGGTCGACAAGGAACTCGGCGGCAAAAAGCTCCAGATGCCCGCGACTTCCGTTCGCGCCGCCTGCCGCAAGTATGCGCAGAAATTTCTCGACCTGCAGCGCAAACAATTCAAGCGTATCGGCGTCTTCGGACGCTTCGACGATCCTTACGCCACCATGACTCCGCATTACGAGTCAGTCGTCCTCGAAACATTTTTCTCCTTTTACGAGCACGACTTCGTCTACAAGGGACTGCGCGCCGTCTACTGGTGCATGCACGACGAAACCGCCCTCGCCGAAGCCGAAGTCGAATATGAAGACCACACCAGCCCGACAGTATGGGTGAAGTATGCCCTGCTCGACGATCCCGCAACGATCGATCCCGCGCTCGCCGGGAAAAAACTCAACACAATCATCTGGACGACCACTCCCTGGACCCTCCCGGCTTCGATGGCGGTCGCGTTCCATCCCGACGAAGAATACGTAGCGCTCGAATCCGGCGCCGAAGTCTACATCGTGGCCTCGAAGCTCGCGAACGATGCCGCCGCCAAGTGCGGCTTGAGCGATCCAAAGCCGCTCGCCCATTTCCCCGGCCGCAAGCTCGAGCGCCTGAACTTCCAGCACCCGTTCCTCGATCGCAAAGTCCTGGGCGTCCTCGCCGACTACGTCACCATGGATACCGGCACCGGTGTCGTCCACACCGCGCCTTCGCACGGCGCCGAGGACTTCATGACCGGCGTCAAGTACGGACTCGACGCCACCAGCAACGTCGACGAAAAAGGCATTCTGCGCAACGGCCTGCCCGAATACGAGGGCAAGCGCGTCTGGGATGCCAACCAGCCGATCCTCGATCTCGTCAAGAGCCGTGGCGCGTTGCTGCACACCGAGAAGACCGTCCACTCCTATCCGCACTGCTGGCGCTGCCACAACCCGGTGATCTTCCGCGCCACCGAACAATGGTTCATCTCGATGGAAACACCAATGCCGTGTGGCGCGGACGCCCCCGCCCGCGATAAAGCTGACACCCTCCGTACCCGCACCCTCGAAGAGATCAAGAAAGTGAAGTGGGATCCGGCCTGGGGCGAAGAGCGCCTCTCGAACATGATCAAGACCCGCCCCGACTGGTGCATCTCCCGCCAGCGCGTCTGGGGCGTGCCCATCGCCGTTTTTCTCTGCGAAAGCTGCGGCAAGCCGCTTAACGACCATGCCATCAATCGCAAGGTGGTTCAACTATTCGCGCGCTCGGGCGCCGACGCGTGGTTCACCTCCGAATCCGACGATCTCGTTCCCGCCGGAACCAAGTGTCCGCACTGCCCCGGTACGAAATTCGAAAAAGAAACCGACATCTTTGACGTTTGGCTCGAGTCGGGAGCAAGCTATCTCGCTCTGGTCGCGGCCGAGCCGGACTATCCCTGGCCCTCCGACCTTTACCTCGAAGGCGGCGACCAATATCGCGGATGGTTCCAGTCTTCCTTGCTTTGCGCCATGGGCACGCACGCCACGCCGCCCTACAAAGGCGTGGTAACGCCCGGCTGGACACTCGACGAAAAGGGTCAAGCCATGTCAAAGTCGCGCGGCAACGATGTCGATCCCGTCGACATCGCCAGCCGCCTCGGCGGAGAAATCGTCCGCCTCTGGACCGCCTCGGTCGACTTCCGCGAAGACGTCGTCGGCTCCGAAGCCCTCATGCAGCGCGTCGGAGAGAACTACAAGAAGATTCGCAATACGTTCCGCTACATTCTGAGTAACCTCTACGATTTCAATCCGGCGGCCGACGCGATCCCGTTCGAGAAGATGGAAGAACTCGACCAGTACATGCTCCGCCAGACCTGCGCTTTCTCGGCGGACGTGAAGAACTCCTACGATGAATTCGCTTTCCACAAGATCTACCACCGCGTAAATAACTTCTGCATCGTCGATTTGAGCGCGTTTTATTTCGATGTGCTGAAGGATCGGCTGTACATCTCCGCGCCCAATTCGCCCGCCCGCCGCAGCGCCCAGACTGCCATCTGGAAAATCGGTGAGGGCTTGGTCCGTCTGGTCGCGCCCGTCATGAGTTTTATCTCCGAGGAGGTCTGGCAGCATCTGCCCCGCTCCGCCAGCCGCGAAGAAAGCGTGCACTTGGCAAAGTTTTACAGCAACGACGAGATCACCGGCGCGCTTTCCCCCGATCTCGATGCAAACCATCAGGACTCAAATGCGCGCGGAGAACAGCAGCAACGCGACTGGACCGAACTGCGCGCCGTCCGCGACGAAGTTCTCAAGGCGCTGGAAGAAGCGCGCAACAGCAAGCTGATCGGCACCGGCCTCGAAGCACAGGTTCACCTGACCGCTCCCGGTCTCGTCTACTCGCTTCTGAAACGCCACGAGCCGGAGCTGCGCTACCTGTTCATTGTCTCCGCCGTCTCGCTAACGCAGGACCCCGGCAGCGGTACGGGCCCCCTCAAGGTCGAAGTCAATAAAGCCTACGGCCAGAAATGCGAGCGCTGCTGGAACTATTCGACCCACGTTGGCGAAGACAAAAACTATCCCACTGTCTGCGAACGTTGCAGCCAGGTCCTGAATGAACTCGCTGTAACCAGACAATAGGCTGTTATACGCGATCCTTGCGGGACGCACCTTCTTACACATGCGCAAATATTTCCTTCTGATTTCGCTGGCCGTCGTCGCTCTCGACCGTTACACCAAGTGGTGGATCGCGCATCGCCTTTCGATGCACAGCAGCATCACCGTGATCCCCGGCTTCTTTCGCATCATCCACAGCGAAAATCCGGGTGCTGCATTCGGCCTTTTTGCCGACTCTCCTTCGCCCTGGAAAGTCATCCTGCTGATCTCGTTCTCGCTCATCGCGCTCGCGATTGTTTCCATGCTGCTCTGGAAAAACAGCCACCGCTTCACGTCCACCGCAGTCGGCCTCTCTCTGATTCTGGGCGGCGCGCTCGGCAACCTGTGGGACCGCATCATGACCCACCACGTCGTCGATTTTTTGCTTTTCTATATAGGCCGCTACGAGTGGCCCGCCTTCAACGTCGCCGACAGCGCGATCGTCGTCGGAGCCTGCCTACTGGTTTTTGAAATCCTGTTCACCAAGTCCCCCAGCGAACAGTCCGCCTGAAAGCCTGTGGCAGAGTTTTGCGCCCACGGTGCAATTGCGTCGAGGCTACTTTGAATTCATCGGAAGGATCAGCGGTCATAACCGCGCCCCGACCGTAGCGCCGGCGACTCGCCCGCGGTACTGAAGAGCGGACGTGCCCACGAGGAATTCCTGCAGAGCTTTCAGGCTGGTTACGGTGTCTGGTAAAGCTGCCGGTAGACGTTGGCATTGCGAAGGATCGCCTGCACATATTCGCGCGTCTCGGTGAACGGGATGGATTCCACGAACTCTTGCGGATCGCGATAATGGCCTTCCCCCAGCCAGTCTGAGACCCGGTCGCTGCCCGCGTTGTAGGCCGCCAGCGCATACTCGAACTGGCCGTTATATTTGTCGACCATGTCTCTGAAATAGCGCGTGCCCAGTTGCAGGTTCACCGCCGGAGTATAAAGCTGGGGCGCGTTGTATCCCTTCAGCTTCACCTGTTTCGCCACCGTCTTCCCGGTTTTCGGCAGCAACTGCATCAGTCCGACCGCATTCGCCCGCGAGATCGCGCCCGCGTTGAACTCCGATTCCTGCCGGATCAGCGACGCCACCAGAAACGGATCCAGGCCGTTGAGTTCCGAATACTTGCGCAGATCGTTCCAGTACGCGCGCGGAAACAACGCCTCCCAATACGGACGCGGCAAGTCCGGAATATCGACCGCGAAATAATTGGGCGTGTTGCGCTTCATGATCTCGATCCCCCGGTCGTAGCGCCCGCCATCCTGATAAACCCGCGCCATTTCCGGCGGAGCCCAGCTTCCACCCTCCTGGCTCGCCGCCGCCTGCAGTTCGCGCACCGCCATATCGGCCAGGGCCCCATTCGAAAGCAGCCGCGCCCGCGCCACCCGTAAATTGTCCTCTGGAGGCTCGGCCTCCGCGATCTTTCCTCCGGTGGACAGCGGCGCGACGTGATCGAGCAGTGCGTAGTGCACTGCGTCCCCCGCCGCCTCGTCGCCGTTGCCGTGCAGACCCTTCAGCCGCTGGCGCGCAAGTTCCGCATAGTAGTAGTTGTGGAATCGGTCTCCCAGTTTCTGGTAGAAGGCCCGCGCCATCCCGGGATTGTTCTCCTCCTCCGCCAGCCGCCCACGCCAGTAAAGCGCAGCAGGAATCTCCGCCGAATCGGGATAAAGCGCGATCTGGTTTTCAAAGCCTTTGCGTGCATCTTCGGTCCGGCCCTGACGAAAGCTCAGCCAAGCCGCCTTCCAGTGCGCGTACGACGCGCGCGTTCCCTTCGGAAAGCGTTCCTGCAATTCGCGAAAGTAGTCGATCGCGTGATCGTAATCGCGCTTCAGCAGATACATGTTTCCCGCCGACAGCAGCGCCTGCTCCAGCCACGGACTCGTCGGACCGAACTGCCGCAACTGGTTCACCGTTTGCAAATGTGCATTTTCGTCGCTCGTCGAGCGCGCCGTCTCGCTCAGCAGATAAAGACGTTCGGCCTCCGCGTCACCCTGTTGCACTCCAATGGACGTGAGGAGTTGCCGCGCATCATGGCTCCGGCCGCTTTTTTCCAGTGACGTGGCCAGCGCCAGTTGCACTTCGGTGCGATTTGCGGGCGGGACTTCGTTCACCAGTTCGCGATAATCGTTGGCAGCGTCGCTGTAGTGCTTGCTCTTGAATAACAGGTCGGCTCGCGTGCGCCGCTCGGCCAGCGAACCGCTGATCCCAAGTTTGCGCAACTCCGCGCCCGCCGCGTCTGCTTCGGAGCTATTGGGCAGATTGAAATAAACATTGCGGAAGGCGTCCGCCGTTTTTTGCTTGTCGTCCATGGCCTGGTACGCCCGGCCAATTGCAAGTTCGATGTCGCTGCGGACCGGAGCCCGGTCTTTTTCCAGCAGCGTCGCCGCTTCCTGCGCGCGCGCATCCTCCAGCAACACCGCGGCGTAAATCAGGTGCGCATCGCGGCTCAGCAGCGAATCCGGAAAATTCTTGCTGAAGTTGGCAAGCACGGCCAGGGCTTCTGCATTGTGTCCCGTTCTAAAGTAGGCATCGCCAAGATAGTACGCAACGTAGTCGCCCACTTCGCTGGCTCCCGCCTTGGCGCGGTTGAGCGGGTCGATCGCCTTCGCGTAGTCGTGATCCAGGGTGCGCGCGTATCCGATAACCAGCCACGCCAGCGCTCCCGCATCTTCCTTCGCATGGCGGCGGGCATACGCTTCGACCCCGGCGTAAGCCACCGGAGTGCGGTCCTGAAGCAACTGCTGCGCCATGGGACGCAGATTCGTCGAAGCCGCAAAGGCCTGCCGTGCCCGTCGCACCCGTGGCGAAACCGGCTTGCGGCGCCTGCTTTGTACGGTTTTCTTTGTGCCGGCCTTGGCCGGCGAAGCTTTGTGCGGTGTCGCTTTCGCTGGTCTGGCTTCTGCTTTTTGAGACGTTGCGGAGGTTGGCGTCGCCGTGGATTGCGCAACCGGCGCCTGGCTCAACCCGTACTCGAAGAGGAATAACGCTCCCGCGAAAACTGCAACTACGAAACGGCGCACTTCACATCCTGCCTACATCCTGAGATTGGAACTGGTACCCCTTGGATCGTCTTCTACGAGACTTCGCTTCACTTCATCTTCAAAGTAATTCCTGGAAGCTGCAACGGTGTTCCCGTAACGTTTTTGGTACGTCGACCGGCTCTTCTCGATCGCGTCCTTCAACCGTTCGTAAAGGTCGTTGTTCTTTCGGCCTTCCAGAACCTCATCCTGATTATAGAGTTTGATCTCTTCCACCAGCAGGCGGGCAAAACGGCGAGCCTTTTGGTGTATTTCTTCGTCTGCCGGCAAGCCATACGAACTCGCCGACGGCGGTTCATCCGGGAGGTCACCGGAGGCATGACTCTGAACGTCCGTTTGCCCCCAGCCCGCCAGCGGAAGATCCGCAACCGGTGCAACCGCGGCTGCGCTCGCGGATTGAAGGATATCCGCCGGGCTCTGCGCGGTGCCAGTGACTGCGGCCGCAATATTTTCCACCGGCGCCGCGACCGCCGCAGGCACGGATGACGAAACCGCAACCGTGGACTGCGAATCGCCCGAGGCAGCACTCGCCATGGCATAGACCGGCGTATGCGCCGCGAACGGGTCATTGAGCGCCGGCGCCGAGGCCGGAGGCGCAGTCACGCTCGGGATCTCGCCATGCGCTGTCTCCCCGTGCGCAGACGACGTTTCTTTATGGCTCTGTTTGCGGAGCGCGTTCACCTCGAGCCACGCTCCGGTGGCGAGTACGAGCACCGCCAGTGAATCCACATCCAGCAGCGTGCCGTCGCTTCCCGCGTCGGCATACACCAGCGCCGCAACCTTATCCTTCAGGATCAAAGGCAAAAGGCGCGCCTCCCCGCCAGTCGGAACTCCGAATGTCGCGAAAAAATGCGCATCAAAATCGCCAGCTGAAACGCTGGCTGCAACCCGGCCGGCAAGAGCTTTCACCACTGCCGCGGACTCGGAGTCGAGTGAGAAATCCTTCAGCGCGTCATTGCCCTGAAATCCGCGCGCCTGCCATCCCGTAGCGTGGCCGCCTTTAACCACGAAAAGAGCTACCCGGGCGGCGAAATTGGCGCTCGAATCGAGCAGGGCGCGCAGAATTTCCCGTTGCGAATTGCCAGCTTGTATTTCGGAGATTCCCCGTGCCAGGTCGGTAGCTGCGTGCCCCGAAGGCGCCTCAGGACTTACCGGTTGCCGCGAGACTTCCTCCATCAGGCGGCGCACAATCTCGCTCCGCAGCAATGCCGCATGGTCATCCAGAACTTCGCCAACTACCCGTTCCAGAACTGGTTGAATTCGATCGCGATTGGACATTACGTATTCCCGGGCAAAGGATGCAGGAGCGAAGTCAGGTTACCTTCCAAGCCCGATTATATGGCTACTTGGATGCGCTCTCATGACACCTTGGTACGTGAACTGCCGCGCGCGGAGGCACCAATTCGCCGGCTTTGCCCGCTCCCTTCTGTTCAGTCCGGTATCGATTCCAGTCTGTCTCAGGACGTTATGTACATGGGAATGCTGTCACCCGGCTCTGAAGCGCCGGGGCTATTGCCGGTCGTCCCTTGGACTTTATCTAGAGATAGCTAACGAATGGGGCCGCTTGGCGGATCGGAACGGGTTTTTCTCTTTTAGCTTCTTTTCAGGAACAGAGCGCCTAGCGGGGGGAGGGTTAGACGCAGGGAAAACGGGCGTCCGTGGGTGGGTTCGGCAATGGCCTCGGTGCCTCCCATGTTGCCTACGCCGCTGCCGGCGTATTCTTTGGCGTCGCTGTTGAGAAGCTCTTTCCAGTAGCCGCCGTAGGGAACGCCTACCTTGTAGCCTACCCGGCTTATGGGCGTGAAGTTACAGACTATGACGATGCAATCGTCTTCGGATTGGCCCCTGCGCAACAGAGAGATCACGCTGGTGGGGGCATCGTTGCAGTCGATCCATTCGAAGCCGCGTGGATCGTTGTCGAACCAGTGCATCGCCTGCTGGCTGGAGTAAAGACGATTGAGTTGCTCGACCCACGCCATCAGCCCGCTATGAACGGGGTATTGAAGGATGTTCCAGTCGAGGCTGCGGTCGTGCGACCACTCACTGACCTGGCCGAACTCGTCTCCCATGAAGAGCAGTTTTTTGCCGGGCTGGGCGAACATGTAGGCGTAAAGCAGACGCAGGTTGGCAAATTTCTGCCACTCGTCGCCGGGCATTTTGCCGATCAGAGAACCTTTTCCGTGCACGACCTCATCATGGCTGAGGGGCAGCACGAAATTTTCGTGGAACGAGTAGATCATGCGGAAGGTGAGTTTGTTGTGATGATACTGGCGATGGATGGGGTCCTGCTGGAAGTATTCCAGTGTGTCGTGCATCCAGCCCATATCCCATTTAAAGCCGAAGCCGAGTCCGCCGAGATGGGTGGGACGGGAGACCATGGGATAGGAGGTGGATTCCTCGGCATAGGTCTGAATGTCGGGATGTTCTCCGTAGGCTTCGAGGTTGAAGCGGCGGAGGAATTCGATGGCCTCGAGATTCTCGCGGCCGCCGAAGCGGTTGGGAATCCACTCACCTTGTTTGCGGGAATAATCAAGATAGAGCATGGAGGCGACGGCATCGACGCGCAGTCCGTCGACATGATACTTGTCGAGCCAGAACATCGCGCTTGACAGAAGGAAGCTGCGAACCTCGCTGCGTCCATAATTAAAGATGAAAGTCTTCCAGTCGGGGTGAAATCCCTGGCGGGCGTCGGAGTGCTCGAAGAGGTGGGTGCCATCGAAGAAGGCGAGGCCGTGGCCGTCGGAAGGGAAGTGCGAGGGAACCCAGTCGAGAATGACGCTGATATTCTGCTGGTGGAGATAGTCGACGAGGAACATGAAATCCTGCGGAGTGCCGTAGCGCGCAGTGGGCGCAAAGTAGCCGGTGGTCTGATATCCCCAGGAGCCATAGAACGGGTGCTCCATGATGGGGAGCAATTCGACATGCGTAAAGCCGAGTTTCTTTACGTAATCGGCGAGGCGGGGCGCGATCTCGCGGTAGGTGAGGGAACGGTTGCCATCTTCGGGGACGCGCATCCAGGAGCCGAGATGAACCTCGTAGATGGAAATGGGCGAGTGAACGGAGTTGGCGGCGCCGCGTTTTTCGAGGAAGGCAGCGTCATTCCAGGTGTAGTCGAGGTCCCAGACGACGGAGGCGGTCAGTGGCGGCTTTTCTTCGAAGATGGCGACCGGGTCGGCACGGTCGCTTTGGTAGCCGAGTTGAGTGGACACGATGTGAAACTTGTACAGGCTCCCCCTGGTGACGCCGGGGATGAAGCCTTCCCAAATACCGGAAGAGCCGCGGGGCGCGAGGGGATGGGAGGTAGGGTTCCAGCTGTTGAAGGAGCCGATGACCGCGACCTGACGGGCGTTGGGGGCCCAGACGCTGAAGACCGTGCCCACGGTTCCATTGGACTCAACCTGATGCGCGCCCATCTTTTCGTAAATGCGATAGTGGCTGCCTTCGTTGAACAAGTAGAAATCTTCGGGTGTCAAAAGAGTTACGTCGTAGCGGATCAGATCAGCGTTTTGGGACATGGTGGGCGGTGTCATAGTGTACTTTCGAGACTAGTGTAGTCGAATCTGATGCCAGAACTGCGTGTCCGGCTTATGCCATACTAAAATTTTGCCGATAATCCTAGAGGAAATCCTAACCCATGGCACTCGTGCGAGTAGTCATTCTGTGGCATCAGCATCAGCCTTTTTATAAAGACCTGGTAACGGGACAGTACCGGTTGCCATGGACGCGATTGCACGCGCTGAAGGACTACTACGGGATGGTGAAGCTGCTGGATGAATTTCCGCAGGTGCACCAGACGTTCAACCTGGTGCCATCGCTGATCACGCAGATTCAGGATTATGTTTCGGGGGAAGCGCAGGATCCATTTCTGGTGGTGGCGAGCCGTCCGGCGAAGGATCTGACGCAGGAGGAGCGGCGGTTTGCGCTGCAATACCTGTTTCAAGCGCATCCCGGCAATGTGATCGGGAGGTATCCGCGATACCGGGAGTTGTTCGAGAAATTCCGCAATGCGGGAAGCGTCCCCGAAAAAGCAGAGAAGTACTTTCTGCCGCAGGATTTCACCGACCTGCAGGTGCTCTCGCAGATTGGATGGTTCGACGAGTATTTTCAGGAGGAGAAAGACGTTGCGGAACTGATTCGAAAGGGACGGAACTTTACGCTTGACGACCAGCGGCAGGTGATTGCGACGGAGCGGGAGTTGCTGCGGCGGGTGCTGCCGGTTCATGCGGATGCGGCGTCCAACGGGCTGATCGAGATTTCGACTTCGCCGTTTTACCATCCCATTCTGCCGCTGGTGTGCGACACGAACATGGGGGCAGTATCCACCCCGGGGTTGCCATTGCCGCGGAATCGTTACCGGCATCCGGAAGATGCGCGCGAGCAGTTGATGCGGGGACTGGATCTGCACGAAAAGGTTTTTGCGGTGCGTCCCCAGGGAGTCTGGCCCTCCGAGGGGAGTGTTTCGGAAGAAGTGCTGGGGATTGCGCACAAGCTGGGCGTGAAGTGGATGGCGACGGATGAAGGAGTGCTGGGCCGAACTCTGGGAGCCTTTTTTGCGCGAGACGGCAACAGCTATTTGAATGGCGACCTGGCCCACCGGCTGTATACGATTTACCAGTACGAGAATGCCGGAACGGAGATGAACCTGCTGTTCCGGGATCACACACTCTCCGATCTGATCGGGTTTGTGTACTCGGGAATGCCGCCGCAGGAAGCGGCGGACAACCTTATGCACAAGATCAGGGAATCGGCGAGACCGATCGTGGCGAGCGGGCAGGATGCGGTGGTACCCATCTTTTTGGATGGCGAGAACGCGTGGGAATATTATCCGCGGTCCGGGCGGGAATTCTTGCGCAGGTTCTACGACGCGTTGCAGCGGGATGCAGGGATGGAAGCGGTGACCGTATCGGAAGCGATCGCCCGGCACAAGAATAAAGGACAACTCAGGTCGCTGGTGCCGGGATCGTGGATCAATGCAAACTTCAACGTCTGGATCGGGGCTCCGGAGGATAACAAGGCCTGGGACTATTTGTATGAGGCGCGAAATTTCTATGCGCAGGCGTCGGGAAGCGCGACCGAAGCGCAGCGCAAGCTGGCGTGGGAGGAAATCCTGATCGCCGAGGGGAGCGACTGGAACTGGTGGTACGGGCCGGAACATCACTCGGCGAACGATCGCGATTTCGACGAACTCTATCGCAAGCATCTTTCGAACGTGTATCAGGCGCTGGGCGGCGTGCCGCCGGACTACCTCGCGCAGCCCATCATGGGCGGAGTGGCACGGCCGGAATTCACGCCGCAGAGTGCATACATTCATCCGCGGATCACAGGAGACATGGTGCGGTATTTCGAGTGGATGGGGGCGGCCCGCCACACGGCTGACAAGCGGTCGGGATCGATGCACGGCAAACAATTTCTGATGGACGGCGTTTATGCGGGCATCGACGAAAAATATGTATACGGGCGGCTGGATTTTGCGGGGAAGATTTCGGACGATCCATTCGAAGTCGTGGTCAACGTGGAGTCGTGGGCGAATCAGGCGGCGGAACCGCGGCGTGAACTGCGCTTGGACGTGACGGTCGAGACGGGGCGCATACGTTTATGGTCGGTGACGAAAGTTGATGGGGGAGTGATGGCGAAGTCGACCGACCCGAATGACAACGTGGAAGTGCGGGTGGCGCTGGCACGTAATTTTGAATTCCGATTGCCGCTGACCTACCTGCTGGCAGCTCCGCTCGGGCTGCAGAAGGTTCGGGGATCGAAAAGCCTGGAGGCGCTGACTACGCGCTTGCGGCTGCGCTTCAGCTTGTGGAAGAACCGCCTTCCGGTGGATGCGCTGCCGCTGGAAGGATGGATCGAATTGGAGTTGCTCGCGGAAGAAGATCTGATGGCCGTGGGCGGTTAGAGGCGGTTCGCTATTCGCCGTTCGCGGTGTGCGAAAACGGGCGCGATCCAAATGGCGGATTGCGGGTTTCGGAAGGCGAACGACGAACAGCGCACCACGAATCGCGCTACTGTCCGGAAGCTGCGCTGGTCATCGTCATTGGACGATTTAATTCCATCACCAGTTCGGTACCGGCCGGGAGCGCTGCGGAACGGTGCTTGCCCAGCCAGTGCGAGACTGTAACCGTTGCGCCCACGGCGCCGCCGATGAGCAGGCCTTTGCCGCCGCCAATCAGGCCGCCAGCGAGCATTCCTCCGCCTGTTCCCATGCCAATCTCTGTCAGATCCTTGCCGTCGTGGCCAGCGCCCTTGAACTTGCCCTCGGTATCGACGTCGGTGCCGCGACCGCGATCGGTGTCCACGAGGGTCGCATTCAGCATGAAGCGGTCGCCGTTGGGCAGAACTAGATGTTCGGGGAAGATGGCAATTGTCGGCTTGCCGGCGATGCGACGCGGCTCGGTCGATTTGGTGACGCGGCCTTCGATGCTTGCGCCGACCGGGATGACGGTCTTGCCGTCCATCAGGACCGGTTCGGTGACGCGGGCAGAGAACGGGTCTCCGGCTTTGGAACTGAAAGTTGCCAACGTCGTGTCGAGTTTCATTTTGACGGCGGTGCCGGCGGGCAAGGAAGTCTGAGCCGCGGCGAGGGTTGCCATCAAGAGCACGCTTGCGAGAAATACGAATTTTTTCATAAAGCCTCCGGCTATCAATTTCAGGTTGGAGCGTTGTTGCTGCGAAGTTGTTGAGCGGCTTCCAGTATTTCGTCGAGCGGGGCGCGATCATTCTGATTTTCGCCGCGATAGATGTAGCGGACCGCGCCGCTCGAATCGATCAGAAGAGTCGCGGGATGAGCGATGTTGAGGGCATCGGTCGAGAGCGCGTTGTGAACTCCGTAGGCCTTGGTCACGGTGCGCTCCTCGTCCAAAAGAAAGGGCGAAGAGATGGGATGCTTCGCGAGGAAGTTCGCCGGCTTCCATACGCCGTCACGTTTTTCGGCGGCGATGAACACGAGTTGGGTTCCGGCGGCTTCAATTTCGGTTCTTCGCGACTCCAACTGAGCCATGCGCTTCGCGCAGTTGGGTCACCAGGTTCCGCGCAGGAACTCGACGATCACCGGGCCATGAACGAGGAATTCTCCTAGAGTGAAGACGCCGTCGCGGTTGGCGGCGGGGAGCGAAAAGTCCGGAGCGCTCGATCCGATGCCGAGAGTGTCGGTGCAGTCCTTCATGTTGAGACGACTGTAAGTCAGGTGGGAATCGTGGACAATAACGGATAGGGTACCGGGGAAGCGAAAGGGTCAGCGGGGAGCGAAGTTGACGGGGCGATGTTCGCCGCGCACAGACCTTCTTCACGAGGTCCGATATAATCCGGCTTTTGATGCAGAGAAGATTCACTGCTTATTTTGAAAGGACGCACTCATGCCACTTACATCGATTGCAGAAGTTCGCGGACGCCAGGTGCTGGATTCTCGCGGCAACCCAACCGTAGAAGCTGAGGTTTTTCTGGACGGCGGAGCTACTGCCCGCGCCATCGTGCCCAGTGGAGCATCAACGGGCGAATACGAGGCTGTGGAACTGCGCGACGGCGACGAGAAGAAATATAAGGGCAAAGGCGTGTTGAAGGCGGTCGAGAATGTAAATGGCGAGATCGCCGACGCCGTTTGCGGCGCCGATGCAGCGGATCAGCGCGCGCTTGACGCCCGCATGATTGAACTCGACGGCACTCCCAACAAAGGGCGGCTGGGAGCGAACGCGATCCTGGCGGTGTCAATGGCGGCGGCGCGCGCTTCGGCCAACGCCTTCGAACTACCCCTCTATCGTTACCTGGGCGGATCGGCTGCGAATACGCTGCCGGTGCCGATGATGAACATCCTCAATGGCGGGGCGCACGCGGATAACAACGTCGACTTCCAGGAGTTCATGGTTATGCCGGTGGGAGCGCCATCGTTTTCCGAGGCGTTGCGCTGGGGCGTGGAAGTTTTCCATACGCTGAAAGGCGTGCTGAAGAAGCGTGGCTACAACACGGCGGTGGGCGACGAGGGTGGATTCGCACCGTCGGTGAAATCGAATGTGGAGGCCATTGAGGTCGTGCTGGAGGCGATCCAGCAGGCCGGGTACAAGCCGGGCGAGGAGATCGCGATCGCGCTCGATCCGGCGGCCAGCGAGTTCTATCAGGATGGCAAGTATGTGTTCAAGAAGTCGGACAAGTCCGCAAAGAGTTCCGACGAAATGGTGAAGTATTGGGCGAAGTGGGTTAAGGATTACCCGATCGTCTCGCTCGAGGATGGCTTGTCGGAGGAAGACTGGGAGGGCTGGGCGGCGCTGACCAAAGAACTTGGCGGCAAGATTCAACTGGTGGGCGACGATATTTTCGTGACCAACATCTCGATCTTCGAGAGGGGAATCGAGAAGGGAATTGCGAACTCGATTCTGATCAAGCTGAACCAGATCGGTACGGTAAGCGAGACGCTGGATGCGATCGACCTGGGGCGGCGGAATGGGTACACGTCGGTGATTTCGCATCGCTCGGGGGAAAGCGAAGATACGTTCATCGCGGACCTGGCGGTGGCGACGGGAGCGGGACAGATCAAGACGGGCTCGGCATCGCGCACGGACCGGATTGCGAAGTACAACCAGTTGCTGAGGATCGAGGAGGAGTTGGGCGGGGCCGCGCGGTTTTTGGGGATTAAAGCGCTGAACTACAAGGGATAAAGGCGCAGGCGCCGCGATTATTGACTTAGCTAAGGACTTAGTCTAGAATGGGGCCATGGAAGTTAACATCCATGAAGCCAAGACAAACCTTTCCAAGCTATTGGAGCGAGTAGCTTTAGGGGAAGAGGTCATCATCGCGAAGGCGGGGAATCCGGTGGCGAAGTTGATAGCAGTTAATCCAGCGAAGACCCGGATCTTCGGTAGTGCCAAGGGAGAATTCACGGTTCCGGATGACTTCAATGAACCCGATCCGGAGATAGAGAAACTGTTTTATGAAAGTGACCTGTCCCCGGACGATCATTCCACTAAATGAAAGCGATCCTCGATACGCACACTTTTTTGTGGGGGATTGCCGGCGACCGGCGCATGTCGCAAAAGGCGCGCGACGTATTCGTCGGGCCAAGTGATTTGGTTCTGAGCCTCGCCAGCATCTGGGAAATCCTGATCAAGGTGCAATTGCGAAAGCTGAGTCTTCCCGAACCCGCTGGTGGGTATGTGATCCGGAAAATGGCGGATAATCGGATCGAAACCTTGCCCATCGAGTTGAACCATCTATTGGCGTTCGAAGGTCTGGATTTGCACCATCGCGATCCGTTTGACCGGATGCTTATCGCCCAGGCCCTGCAGGAGGACCTGCCGATCGTCACAGGCGATCCGTTTTTCTCGCGTTATCCTGTCAAAGTTATCTGGTGACTATGTTGCGCAGGGCATGGCTGCTTGTGATCGTGACGGCGTCTGGATTTCTGGCAGCCTGTGGAAACCCGAAGCCGACAAACGCCGGCAAGCGCGCGGACAGAATCGTTATCGTCAAATCGAATCGGACGATGGTCTTAATGAGCGGCGAACAAGTCTTCCGGACCTATAAAGTGGCGCTCGGACGAAGTCCAGTCAGTCCGAAGACTCAGCTTGGAGACCATAAGACTCCGGAGGGCGTATACGTGATTGACGCGAAGAAGAATCCCATCCGATTTCATCTTGCGCTGCATATCTCCTATCCGAATAAGGCAGATCGCGAGCGGGCGCAGAGGGAGCATGTGAATCCTGGCAGTGACGTGGAGATTCATGGGATTGAAAATGGACTGGGTTGGATCGGCGGCCTGCATCGGGAGGTCGATTGGACTGATGGCTGTGTAGCGGTGACGGACTCCGAAATCGAAGAGATATGGGATGCTGTTGCGGTCGGCACGCCGGTAGAAATTCGACCTTAGGATGTTTCACCACGCAAATCTGCGGTCAACGAATTTGACTTAGTTGGAAGCCAGTAGCTAAAAGCCAGGAGCTGAATTTGTCTCGTCCTAAACCTCTCGTTCTTATCATCCTCGACGGCTGGGGATACCGCGCGGAAACCAAGGCGAATGCCATTGCCATGGCGCGCAAGCCTGCATACGACCGGCTGCTGCGGGAATATCCCAACACGCTCATTCACACTTCGGGGCCGTTTGTCGGGTTGCCGGAGGGACAGATGGGCAACAGCGAAGTTGGGCACCTGAACATTGGGGCCGGGCGCATCGTGCACATGGACATCACGCGCATCGACCTGATGATCCAGAATGGCGAATTTTTCTCGCATCCCGTGCTGGTGGAGGCGATGAAGCACGCTCGGACCAGTGGCCGCAAGCTGCATCTCTTTGGCTTGTTGTCCGATGGAGGGGTACACTCGCGGCAGGAGCATCTTTATGCCTTGCTGAAGATGGCGAAGCAGCAGGGCGTCGACCGCGTGTTTGTGCATGCCTTCATGGACGGGCGCGACACGCTGCCGACCAATGGCGCGGGATATCTGGAACAACTGCAGCAGAAGATGCGCGAGTACAACTCGGGGAAGATTGCTACCGTAAATGGGCGCTACTACGCGATGGACCGCGACCGGCGCTGGGAGCGGATCGCGAAGGCCTATGACGCGATGGTGAATGGCAAGGGCGAGGGCGGAACGTACGGGGACGCGGTGCAGGGGGTGAAGGAGTCGTACAACAAGAGCGTAACCGACGAATTTGTTGTGCCGTTTGTGTGCATCGATAAAGAGGGCCATCCGCTGGCGACAATTGGCGACGACGATGCGTGCATCTGCTTCAATTTTCGCGCCGACCGGGTGCGCGAGATTACGCGCGCTCTGTGCCGCAACAGCGGGTTGAATGAAAAAGGTGGCAGCGATCTGCCGGGCGCGGCGGAACTCGATGCGACCATTCCGCGCGATCGCGTGCCGAAAAATCTGAAGTATGTGTGCATGACACAGTACGACAAAAACTTCACCCTGCCGGTCGTGATTCCTCCAGAATCGATGGCTAACATTCTGGCCAACGTGATGGGCGGCCTGAATATGCGCAACCTGCGGGTGGCGGAAACAGAGAAGTATGCGCACGTCACGTACTTTTTCAACGGGGGAGTGGAGCAACCGTTTCCCGGCGAGGATCGCGTGATGATCCAATCGCCCAAGGTGGCCACCTACGATCTGAAGCCGGAGATGAGCGCGGCGGGCGTCGCCGAGGCCATCATCAAAGCCACGAATGACAGCGCGTTTGACGTGATCATCGCGAACTTCGCCAATGCCGACATGGTTGGACATTCGGGCAAGATCGAGCCGACGGTCAGGGCGGTCGAGACCGTGGATGCGTGCCTGGGGGAAATCGAGAAGGCGGTGCGCGCCAATGGCGGAGCGATGCTGATCACGGCCGATCACGGAAATGCGGAGATGATGATTGATCCGGCGACCGGAGGCCCGCACACTGCGCATACTACAAATCCCGTACCGTTTATTGTGATGGCGGACGATGCGAATCTTTATACGCTGAAGCCGAATGGATCGCTGCGCGATATTTCGCCGACGATCCTGGGGATGCTCGGCGTCACGGAGCCACAGGAGATGACGGGCAGCGATTTGCGAATGCCGAAGAAACCTTGAACCGCCGAGACGCCGAGGACGCCGAGAGGGATTGGGGCCGATCGACGGTCGCTAAAATTGACAGCCGTGAATGTCTGGGAGCCCGGCTGCTGGCCTCGGCATGGTTGCGCAGTCGAATAACCCATGACTAAGCTTGTCATCGCCGTTCATCATTTCTTCGATCAGTGGAATGCGCCAGACTGGTTTTCCGAGCGTTTGCGGGCCGCGTTTCCTCTCGTCAATGTTGTTCACCTGCCAGACTACAAACGACTCGATGCGGAAATTCCCGACGCCTCGATTGTGATCGCTTGGTCGCTCCATCTGGAGCAGATTTCCGCGGCGACAAAGCTGCGCTGGATTCATTCCCCGGCTGCGGCCGTTCACCAGTTGATGTTTCCCGAACTCATCGACAGCGAAATTGTGCTCACCAACGCGCGCGAGGTGCATGGTCCGGTGGTGGCGGAGCATGTGATCGCGCTGATCTTCGCGCTGGCAAAGAAAATTCCGGGTGCGGTTCGGCTCCAACAAAAGCATGTCTGGGGCCAGCAAATATTGTGGGACGAATTGCCGCGCGTGCGCGAAGTGGCGGGGGCTACTTTGGGGCTGGTTGGGCTGGGCTCTATCGGGCGGCCTGTTGTCAGGAATGCGAAGGCGCTCGGCATGCGCGTCATCGCGGTGCGGGAGCATCCGGACAAGGGAAGCGATGGCGCGGATGTTATCTGTGGTCCCGGGCGGATTGACGAAGTTTTTCGGGAGGCTGATTACGTGGTCCTGGCTGCTCCCGTGACGGATAGCACTCGGGCGATTGCCAACGCGGAGAGATTCCGGATGATGAAGGCGGGAGCTTGCCTGATTAATGTTGGGCGCGGTCCGCTGGTGGATGAAGGGGCGCTGGCGGTGGCGCTACGTGAGAAGAAAATTGGGGGCGCTGCGTTGGATGTCTTTCCGAAAGAACCGCTGGCGGCGGATTCTCCGCTGTGGGACTTGCCGAATCTTTTGATCACTCCGCACACAGCGGCCTTTACCGACAAGTTATGGGAACGACATTATGAATTGTTCTCGGAAAATCTGCGAAGATATCTTGCCGGCGAGACCCTGCTGGCTGTAGTGGACAAGCGGAAAGGATATTAGTCCTCCTAATTCTGAGGTTGTGCGCCGAGGGCGATGCGACCTCGGGACTGCCGGCGGGGCGCCGGCGCTACGTTCGTGGCGCAACCTTTAGCGCGTATCTACTCCGAATCCCAAGATCGCGTTCACTTCTACCGGCTCGCTTCCGCGAAAGGCGGGGCGAAATTTCCAGTTCGGAAGTGCTACGAGAATTTTCGAGGTGGTTTCGGCCGCCCCGGGTTCGAGCACCTGCAGATTCTTCAACGTTCCCGAGCGATCCAGGATGCAGGCGATGATGACGCGGCTGGGACGCAGGCCGGTGGGCAGCGGCTTTCGCATGGGTTCGGGAGCGACGAGCGCTTCGGTGGAGGAATGGGCGGCGGAGGCTGGGTCGGCGTACTGCATGACGGCCGTCCCTATCGACGTTTCGATATAGATCGAATAGTTGCGATCACCCTTCAGCAATCCGTAGTAGTTGAAGACTCCGCCGGAGCGGGGGGTTGCCTCGATGGTGATGCCCGATCCCGAGTGGATGGTCGAGGAATGGCCAGGGCCGCTTGCGGGGCCTTCTCCCCCGGCCGAGGCGAAGCTAGGGAGAGTGATGGTGGTCGTGCCGCCCTGGACGGACACGCCGGGGAGGGCTGGCTGGCCGCTGGTTCCGGTGCCTGCGCCACCGGGGCCGGGGTAGGGAGAGATGCCGCCGCGGGCGTTGGGATCGGAGCCACGGCCAGCGCCCTCTTTGCCGGCGCCTGATCCTTCCCCTTGCAATCCGCTGCCGGTGCCGTTGCCGCGGCCGATGCCGCCGCCTCCGCCGCTGCCGCCCAAGCCGGTCTTTGACGTGCCGCCGGGGGACATGGCGATGGCTCCTCCGCCGGTGGAGTTGGGCAGGCCTACTTTAGTGCCGGGCTGGCTGGAGATTACGACTCCATTGCCAGCGCTGTTGCCGCCTGCGTTGCTGGGCGGGGCTGCGGCGGAGCCCAAGTCCAGCGGGCCGCCGGTTCCGGCGCCTTTGTTGCCGCGTCCGCTGCCCGAGAGGGATTTGCCGCCGCCCACGCTCGGTGGAGGAGGCACCACGCCGGCTGATCCCATGAGCGTGGATCCCGATCGACTGCCGCTTCCGCGCGCGCCGTTTCCGGATCCACCGCCCGATAGTGAATGGTTATCGATGGTTGCGGGTGGAGGCACGACCTGGGTAGCGAGGGTTCCCGAGCCTGACCTGGTGGCGGATCCACCGCCTGACGCCGAGGGCGGAGGCGGAACGGGCTGGGAGCGCAGGTCTCCGCTGCGCGTGCTTCCCCAGCTATTGAGATCGCGGCTGACCTGCGATGGAGGCGGGGCGACAACCGCAGGGGCGGGCAATGACAGTTTGGGAGTGGAGGAAAGGTCACGCTGGGGAGCGGAAACGGGCGGCGCTACTACGCTGGTTGTTTGCGACAGCGGGACGCGGGAACTGGCCAGGTCGCGCGGTGTTTCACGCGGAGCAGGCGCGACAACAGTAGGCGCGAGCGAATTGCCGGATCGCATCCTGTCGGGTGAAACGTTGGGAGCGGGAGCGACGGGCGCGGAATTGAGCGCCGACGCGGTCCGCTTGTCATGAGAAACCTGGGGAGCGGGAGCTATGGCGTTCGCGTCCAGAGTTTGCTGGTTGCGGTTCGGCGAGGTGTCCAGTTGCTCCGAAGGAGGAATTGGGGCCAGAGGCGGGAGCGAGCGCGATGCAAGGGAGGATTGCAGACCTTCAGCGGGTGGTGGACCGGGGTTCGCTTTAAAGGCGAGCAGGTTGGCGACGGCGGAATCGGTGTGAGGCAATTCTACTTTCGGAGCGTCTACTACCTTCTCGCCGGGCGCGTCTCCGCGAGCGACTTTGATGGTCTGGGTGCGGTGATGGGCTTGCTGGCCTCCGGCGCGGCCTGATTCGCCGGACTCCGCGCCTCCGCGATCGACCGTTTGGGGGAGTTCGTCTCCCGAATAGTAGATGACATCCCATTTCGGTTTGGGCGGAGGAACGAATGGTTGGAGGCTGGCGATGCGCTCGGGAAGGACGATGACTGCGACGAGGAGCAGGATCTCGATCAGCCATGCGCCGAGAAGTCCGCGATACGGGAAGATGCCGACGGGTGCTTCGCCGGCGAGAGCTTTCGGGGCGCGGGCTAGCGCGGGGCGAAATGCGGTCTTGAATTCCTGCCAAGGAGACGACCACTCCACGAGCAGGCGGGGCGGCTCGGGCCACTCGACGAGGCTTTCCGGGATTGTGTCGACTTCGGTCACGTCAACTTGTCTCGCGTCCAAATCTGGCGTCACACCAGTTTAAGCGGGTTGAATCATTGTGGGAAACGTCGTTGTCACTTCTGTGACTAGGGACCCATGTCTTTGATACCCCCCCTATGGCGATCTATTGGAATCAGTACTTTACAGGTGGCATTCCCGCCAGATCTCTGAAGAATAAGGAGTTACACGTAAGATATCCAGAATCAACAAGTTACGTTAAATTGCCGCTCCTGGGGAACTGCATTAGCGTGATTTTAGCAGTCGCCAGGAAGTCCGGCAGATGAAAAGGGACGGAGTTGAGTGCTGCTCCAATCGAGCGGAACGAGTGACGAGGGTAGGAGTGCTCCGACTCCGCTGGAACTCCGCTTCGCGGAGTTCCAACTGAGCTCAGCATGACTTCGGTTCGATGACCTCAGTTCGGACCGGGATTGTGGAGCAGTGAAAAAGTCACACACGCTCAGCATGCCTCGCGCTTGGGGGCGGGCGTGAATTGACGAGAGACGGATTCAGGCAACTTTGGTATCTAGCGGGTGCTCCAGGAAGATGTCTACTTGATCTCCGGGCATGGTCTTTGATTCCTGGATGGTGCCGACGGGGAGTTCGAGCACGGAAGCGGCGCTGATACGGACGGCAGCCATGCGCCACGGTTTGAGAGCTTCTTCGATGTGGACCACTACCCTTTCGCGGTCCAGATAGACGGCATCGATGGAAAAGCGCATCGCGAACGTGTGGATGCCGTGGGAGGGATGGATCCAGAGACCGGTTCCGCGGGGGAAGCGAGATGAGTCGGTGGCCATCAGACCGCGAAAGCGAGTCCAGTGGGTGCTAGCTACCCGGAGATCGGTGGCAAGGTAGGTGGCGCGGGTTCGGTTGAAAGCGTAGCGCGTGGGAGTCGGCGGGGGCATAGCCTTAATTAGTTTATAGCGGAATTCGAGGTTGAATTGGGGTGGCTTTCAGGGCGATCTCGGCATCGTTCGGTGGAGGGATCGGAGTCCTTCGACTCCGCAGGATGACCTCGTCCTTCAAATACACATCATCTCAGGATGATCTCTTCCCAGAAAGTCACAGCATTTCAGGACGATCTCGTATCCCATCGTTTTTCGCGATTAGTGTTTGCCTCCGGTGATGGGGAGGAGCAGGCGCATTAGCTGGATTACGGCGGGGCCTACGGTTACGAAGATCAGGGACGGCATCACGAACAGGACGAGGGGGATGATCATCTTTACAGTGGTCTTGGCGGCTTGCTCTTCGGCGCGCTGGCGGCGTTCGGTGCGCAGGGAATCAGAGTGGACGCGCAGGGCCTGGGCTACGCTGGTTCCGAAGCGATCGGTCTGGATTAGAGTGCCGACCAATGAGCGCACATCTTCGACTCCGGTACGCGCGGCCAGGTTGCGCAGAGCCTCGGCGCGGGGTTTGCCGGCGCGGGTTTCGAGATCAAAGAGGCGGAGTTCATCGCTGAGTTCGGGATGGGCGTGGCTGAGGTCGCTGCCTACGCGCGACATGGCCTGATCGAGAGGCAAGCCGGCTTCGACACAGATGACGGTGAGGTCGAGGGCGTCGGGAAGGCCGAGGCGAATGCGCAACTGGCGCTCCTTCATTTTTCGCTTGAGGAGAAAGCGGGGAATGAAAAAGCCGAAGGCGAAAACGCCGAGCAGGAGGAGCGGGGAACTGAATCCGGAAACTGCGACGACGGCAATGACGGCGACGGCGGCGCAGAGGACGCGGAGGCCGCGGTAAATGGAGAGGTGTTTGGCGTCGCGGTAACCGGCTTGAATGAGCCAGGCGCGGGTCTTGGAGACATTGGCGGGCGAGACGGGCAAAGCGCGGCTGAGCGGGTCGAGAGCCTGCTGGAAGCGCTCGCGCAGGGCGGGCCTTTCCTGAACCTTGGCGGGCTGCCATCCAATTTCGCGCAGGCGGGAGCCGAGGACCGAAGAGGGCGCAACGGTGGCGGCTCCGAAGGCGAAGACGACCACGGCGATGGTGACGAAGGCGAGAATGGCGAGGACGAGGGCGGCCATGGCTCAGACCTGAATCCGGATTATTTTTCTGATCACGAAATAGCCCAGGGTCTGCAAGGTAATGCCGGCGACGATCAAGGCATGGCCGAGCGGGTCCGCGAAGAGCGGGTGGATGAAGCCGGGATTAAGCAGTTGCATGATGACCACGATGGTAGGCGGCAATCCCATGAGCAGGACCATGGTGAGGCGGCCTTGCGCGGTGTGGACGCGGACCTGGCGGAGGATTTTGAAGCGCTCGCGGATTACGTAGGAGAGGTTGTCGAGAATCTCGGCGAGATTGCCGCCGGTTTCGCGCTGCAACATGACGGCGGTGACGAAGAATTTTACGTCCACCAGGGGAACCCGTTCGGTGAGATTGATGAGGGCGTCGCGGACGGGCAGCCCGAATTTCTGCTCTTCATAGAGCTGGCGGAACTCGCCGGCAACGGGCTCCGCGAGTTCGCTGGCAATCATTTCGAGGGCGGTGGTGAAGGCGTGTCCGGCGCGAACGGCGCGGGAAAGAGTGTCGATGGCCTCGGGGAATTTTTCTTCAAATTTCTGAAAGCGCCGGGTGCGCATGTGCGAGGCGTAGGCGTAGGGGACGAAGAAACCGAGCAGGGCTCCGGCGGCACCGAAGATGGGGTTGCCTCCGGCGATGAACGCGATGATGCCGAGGACGATGCAGGAAACCGCGCACATCATGAGGAAATTGCCGGCGCGAATGTCGACATTGCCCTGGGCCAGCATTTTTTGCAGGACGGAGACGCGCTGGGAGCGGCGCAGGAAAGTATCGAAGGCGGGAATCCGGCTGAGCATTTCATCGCGCAGGAGGGCGAGTTCAAGGGGGGCGCGATCGGATGCTTTGTCGGCTTCGGTCAGGCGATCGCGGAGGATGCGAGCCTGCGCTTTGCGCTCGTCGAGAACCGACAGGAAGGAGAAGGCTGCGACGGTCACGATCACGAAGGCGAGAAGGGCCGCGATGAAGGGGAGCACGGGCTAGACCTCCAACCGGGACTCGAAGATCGTAGGACTGAGGCGGCAGCCGGCGGTGGCGAGGCGTTCGGCGAAATGAGGAGGGCGCCCGGTGGAATGGAAGACGCCGCGAACGTGTCCGGTTTCGTCGATGCCGCTGCGCTCGAAGACGAAGACATCCTGCATGACGATCATGTCGCCATCCATGCCGGTGATTTCGGAGACGGTGAGCACTTTGCGGGAGCCGTCGGAGAGACGCGCGATCTGGACCACGGCGTGAATCGCGTTGGCGACCTGCTGGCGGATAGCGCGCTCGGGAATATTGAGGTTGGCCATGGAGACCATGTTCTCGACGCGGTTAAGAGCATCGCGCGGGGAGTTGGCGTGGACGGTGGTCAGAGAACCTTCGTGGCCGGTATTCATGGCCTGCAGCATGTCAAAGGCTTCCTCGCCGCGCACCTCGCCGACCACGATGCGGTCGGGACGCATACGGAGACTGTTGATGACGAGTTGGCGCATGCGGACCGAACCCTTGCCTTCGATGTTGGGCGGGCGGGTTTCGAGGCGGACAACGTGCTCCTGCTTGAGCTGCAATTCAGCCGCGTCTTCGATGGTGACGATGCGCTCGGAATTGGGGATGTATCCAGAGAGGACGTTGAGCAAAGTGGTTTTGCCGGCGCCGGTGCCTCCGGAGATGAGCAGGTTGAGGCGGCCCTTGACCATGGCGGAGAGCAGTTCGAGCATGGAATCGGTCAGGGTTTTGTTGTCGAGCATGTTGCGGGCGGTGACGGGCTCGCGGCCAAAACGGCGGATGGAGAGGCAGGCTCCATCGAGGGCGAGGGGAGGAATGATGGCGTTGACGCGGGAACCGTCCTGAAGGCGAGCGTCGACCATGGGGGAAGATTCGTCGACGCGGCGACCGATGCGGGAGACGATGCGGTCGATGATCTGCATCAGGTGCTGGTTGTCCTTGAAGGACAGGCCCGTCATTTCGAGTTTGCCGCCGCGCTCGACGTAGACGCGGTCGAAGCGATTGACGAGGATATCGGAGACGCTGGGATCTTTAAGAAGAGGCTCCAGAGGACCCAAACCGAAGATTTCGTCAAGGATTTCGCGGGACAGGCGCTCGCGCTCGGCAAAGCTGAGAGGCACGGCTTCCGCGTTGACGGAGTTGCGGATGAGAACCAGGACTTCTTCGCGGGCGGCGTCTCCGGTGGAGCGTCCGAGTTTTTCGAGGTCGAGGCGATCGAGGATTTTGCGGTGCAGGTCGGCCTTGACCTGCTGGTACTCGCTTCTCTCGAAAGCCTGTATGTTTGCCATGTTGTTCAGACCGTCTTAAAGAGCGACCAGGCGCGGCGTTTGACGTCCAAGTCGTCTTTTGTCAAAAGCTGGGCGAGGCCGGTGATGGAGCGGGATAGTTCGGTGTTTCCCGCCTGCATAAGCGGGACGCCACGATCGATGGCGGTGGCGACCGCGAAGTACTGGTTCGGAATTCGCCAGAGAACGGGAGCGCCGATGGCCGACTCGGTTTCGACTTCGTTGAAGCCGCCGACTTTGCGGTAGCGGTTGAGCACGAGCGCAAAGCGGTCGCGGGAGCCACTTTCGCCGAGATACTGGGCGACGCGGCCGGCGCTCCAGAGGGAAGCGACATCGGCGTGGGCGACGATCAGAGTTTTTTCCGACAAGTTGCCGGCCAGACGCGTGACACTGTCCAGGCGCGAGGAAGCGTCGATGACGACATAGTGAAACATGCCAACGATCATGTCGAAGAGACGGGCGAAGTCGGAAGCGGCGTGTTCGATGGCCGTGGGAGTGGGTGATCCGGCGAGGATTTGCAGGCCCCGATCATAACGAACCATGAAGCTATCGAGCAGAGAGGAATCGAGGCGATGCAGGTTCGTGACTGCGTCGGAAATGGTAAAAGCGGGCTTCAGGTTGAGATGGAGAGCGCAGTGACCGAGAGTGGCGAGATCGACGAGAGCGGTGCTGGGATGGATGGACTGCAAAGCCAGAGCAAGATTGACGGCCACAGTGGTCGAGCCGCTGCCACCTTTGGCGTTGACGATGGTAAAAGCCTTGCCCCGCGAGGTTTCGCGCCCCGGCTTGCGGCGGGTGGTGGTAAGGCGGACGAATGCCTCGAGCAGATCGGTGGTGGTGGTGGGGCGCTCGATATATTCGCGAACTCCGGCTCGCATGGCGCTGACGATCAACTGGGGCTGGGTCATGGGCCCGACTACAAAAACGGCGGCCGCCGGGAGTTCCTGATGAAGCAGTTCTATGGCGCGCATAGCTCCGGCAATGCCATCGGCGGAGATATCAACGAGGACGACATCGGGGGCGAGGGCCTGCGTCTTCCGGAGGACGGGATCGCTGGCGGCGAGGGGCAGGGTTGCCTGGACGCCGACGGTGCGGGCCACGCTTGTGCCATCCACCAGGACCTGGAGCACAGCCCGCTGGTCATTTTCGGTGGCGAATATGGCTACAGACAGTTCCGGCATCCCTGGTCCCCACTGACCCCTTTTACGGTTACCTTTTAATCGACTTCACGCGCCCACTCTACTTTCTCATGGATTCAGCGCTACGGGGAACGCAAACTTTATTTGCTGGTATCAGCATTTTTCTTGCCATCGAACTTCTTCAGGTCCATGAAAGGTTGCGGATTCGCGGGACCCTTTGGTTCCAGCGTGCTGGGCGAAATGCGGCGCGCTGTGCACAAGACCATCAACTCGGAATTGCTCTTCTGCAAACTTTTGCTCCTGAAGAAATTACCCAGGATTGGGATGTCGCCTAAGCCCGGAATTTTGTTGGTGATATCGGTAACACGGTTGTCCATAAGGCCGGCGATTACGAAGCTCTGGCCGTCCTGCAATTCAAATTCGGTGTCAGCCTTGCGGGTGCTGAGGGCGGGGATGGTGGTTCCGGAGATGGTGACGGAGTTGGCGAAATCGAGCGTGCTGACCTCGGGAACGACGTGCAGGTGGATGTTGCCGTTAGGCTGAATCACCGGGGTGAAGCGGAGGCGGACGCCGAATTCGCGAAACTGGATAGTGATGGTAGAGATGCCGGTGGCGCCGGGCTGCACGACGGGGAAGGGAAATTCTCCGCCGGCGAGGAAACTGGATTCCTT
Organism: uncultured Acidobacteriaceae bacterium; assembly: GCA_963838315.1. Lineage (GTDB taxonomy): Bacteria > Acidobacteriota > Terriglobia > Terriglobales > Acidobacteriaceae > Acidiflorens. The sequence continues at coordinate 231,620 of CAWIQW010000021.1, read as the reverse complement.
GCCATTGACGGCAACGAGGTTGGGCTCGGCGAGGATTTGCAGGAGGTTCTTCGACTGCAGGGCCTCGATGACCGCTCCCAAATGAACCTGCGGGTTAAAGAAAAACAGGTTGAGGTAGTTGGAGATGGTGGTCGTGGTCGAGGTACCGCCGCCAACGGTGGAGCTAATTGGGCCGGGAGTGACACCGCCGAACTGGCCGGTGGTGATGGTGCCCTGGGTATTTCCGGCGCCGTTGGACAACATGTTAATGCCAAGAGCGGTGAGAGCAGTGCGATCGACTTCGGCGAACTTCACTTCGAGAAGGATCTCGTCGGCTCCCACGGGGCCGAAGGTGAGAACGTTGACGACGTTCCTGGAATAAGCAGAGGCCAGGGCGCCGGCGTGTTTAGCGACGTCCTCGGTGGTGACGTGACCGGAGAGAACGATGGCGGAGCGGGAGGGGCTGACATCAATTTTTTCGGTGGGAAAGACTTTATGAATCTCCTCGGTGGCGGCGCTGATGTCGACATCGACACGGAGGTCGAAGCTGCGGGAGCGCTCGAATTCATCCCAGATCAGCAAAGAGATCTCGCCGGGTGCTAGCCCATTGACGAGCACCTGGGTAGGCGTCACGACCAGGGCGTCGGCAACGGAAGGATCGGTGACGGAAACGCGCTTGAGCCTTTCGCCGTTGGTGTTGATGAGCAGCGACTTGCCGACCATGACACGAAGGGGGGCGGAACCAGCGGTTTCGGTAGAGTTGGACACGCTGGTGGCGGAGGTAGATGGGGGGACGGCGGGCGGAGCATTGTCCTGGGACGATGCTTCGACCGGAGAGGGAGGTGGAGCGCCGACGGCGGCCGGGCCTGCGAAGACCGGAGTCGCAGCGAGAACGAGCGCGGCGGCGAGCACAGCGAAAAATTTCATGAATGCAACCTTATGCGAGGAAAGCCAACGCAATTCCTCGAGGCAATGAGCGAACCCGAATCGTGGCAGCATGGATCGATTACTTGCCCGGATCCCCGAACTTGGTTTCATCCCGTTTGCTGCCCCGAATCATTTCGACCTGGTAAGGCGAGGGCGGAAGCGGAGGAGCATTTCTGGCGATCACTTTATGCGCCCTGGGCTTGTCAGAAGGAGCGGGAGCGTCGCTGGGATACAACGAGCTTGCCTTCGTGGCCCCGATGCCACCTCTTTTTGTATCGAGCGGATTACGCAGGGCAAGCTGAATGCGGCCTTCCTGGGAAGCGAGCGTCAGCCTCTGGGCATCGCCGGGAGAGAGGAAAAAAGTGATCACGGGAGCTTGCTGCGCGTCCGGAGCGTTGGGGTCGAGATTCTTGCCCACGGCTGCGACCGCGACATTTTCGAGGACAGTGGTGGTCTGGCGCTGGTTTCCTTCGTTGCCGGTGGCGAGCACATCGACGCGGGTGCCGGGCTGAACGAATCCGGCGACCGAGACGACATCGTTGACGCGAACCGAAACCGCGCGCATGCCCTGGGGAATCATGGAAGGCAGGCCTGCGCCAGCATCCTCGGCAGCGAGTTTGTTGGGGAGGATAAAGTCACCACGGCTGATGGGCAGAACGGCACCGCGCCCGATGACGAGCGATTTGCGGGTGAAGGCGCCGGGGGGCACGCTGGATTCGGGGAAGGCAACGACGCGAATGTCAGGGTCCGCCAACTTGGCGCCCACAGGAATATCGCTATTGGCAACCAGAACCTGCACCGAGCGCTCTACGTTGGCTCCGGTATACGTACGCAGCTTGTTATAGATGGTGAAGCTCACGAGGAGGCCGACGGCGAGGGCCAAGCCTCCGATGATCAATAGACGACTTCGATTCATTCCACTCCCTTACGACGCCAGTTTCGGGCCAGGCGAGCGCAGACGAATGCTATGAGCACGGCGTAGCACGATATACGAAGGCGGCTGCAAGGCTATTGTTGGTTGATCGAACTAGCTACGGTCGAGAACACATTGTTAGCGCTACTGCCAATGAGACGGACAGTGCCGATCACGATGACGAGAATCACCGCGAGCATCACGGCGTATTCGGCGATGTCCTGTCCTTCGTCATTAAGCCACAACAGCTTAACCAATTCTGCCATTCTAGACTCCTTCCGAATTCACGCTCGAAAACATCGAACTGGGCGTCGATGATTTTGAAAATCAGCAATCCTGTAACTTTCCAAACTGTGCAGTGCCGCGCTTGTCGTTCTCAGCACGAGAAACGCCCTCTCAAGAACGGGGGAAGGAAAGAAACTCATCCCGAGTATTAGCCTAGTTTCGCAGATTCCGGATGTTTCTAGTATACATTTTTTCACCGGCGGGACGGTTTTCAGGGGTAACCGTGTTGGCTTCCGGTAGGACGGTTGACGCGGACGAAGATGGCGGCGTGAGAATCGATGTGGGGAGCGGACCAGCCGGGATCGATCCGCAAAGCCTGGGCGAGGGCGGAACCGGGAGGAATCAGGATCGTCTGCACATTCCAGCGATCGAGAACGGCGCGCCAGCCGCGCCCAAGTTCGATGGTGGTTCGGATCGAATTCAGGAGATCGTCTCCATACAGATCGGCGCGGCCATCGGCGAAAACGCGGTATTGCGGGTAGAGTTTCCAGATCGCGTAGCCTCCCCAGTCGTAATAAACAAAAAGGCGGCCTGGTTGGGGGGTGTTGCGCAGGAAAGAGACCGCTTCCTGGGGGAAGATCCCGGACTCGCGAGCGGCTTGTCCGCGCACCAGGGTTACCCATCTGGAGAACGCGAAGGCGGCGAGCAGCACGATCGCGAGCGCGTTGAAGAACAAGCGGAAGCGGGCGCGGGCGGGATGCGGCGGCGTGAGGGCCGTGGAGGCCGATGAAACCGGAGCCGCCGCCATGATGACCGGGATCGCCAGCAGAATGAAAATCGGGATGTGGCGGACGGCATCAAGCGCGGCAAAAGTCGTAAAGAGCAAAGGAAGAAGGATACGTCCACGAACAGAGACGCGGGAAGCGGCCAGGGTCAGAAGAAGCAGAAGTAGAACCAGCAGGAAGGGAGCGTAGATTGCTCGATGAAAATCAGGGGAAAACCATTCGAGAATGAACGAGCGCATGCCGGGTGAGAGGAGCGTTTCGATCGGATAGGAATAGAGGCGCGGTCCGCTGGGGTTGAGCGGGACGAGAGCCAGACAGGCCAGGATTGTGGCGAGGATCCGAAGAACTGCGGGTCGAGCCTGGTTCCAGGGGGTGACGCCGCCGACGGCTTCCAATAAGAGTCCAGCGCCGTACAGGAATAGGAGGACGGGAGCGAGTGCAAATCCGGCGTGCAGGTTGAGCCACAAGAGAAAAAGTGGAGGAATCCAAAAGAGCAGGCGAGGGCGATGTTCGGCGCGTTGGAGGAGCCAGAGGAGCAGGCTGGCCATCGTAAAAGTAAACATCTGGGGACGTACTCCCCAACTGGGGGCGGAGGCAAGTGCGCCCACGGCCGTGGCAGCGGCCGCCCAACTGGGTTTTCCGGGACAGCGAAGATAGAGGAGTATGAAGCCGGCGGTAGTAATGATGGAAGAGAAGGCGATGAGCGTTCCGGGGCCGCCGTGCTTCCAGAGCTCGAAAAAAATCATTTCCGATAACCACTCTTGTGACACCCAGGGGGCACCCGGCCGCGTGAAGGAGAAGGGGTCGGTGGAGGGGACGTGGCCAGTCTGCACGATCCATTGGCCGGTGCGGAGGTGCCACCAGAGGTCGGGGTCGAGGGCATTGATGGCGGTCATGGCCAGGAGGCCGAACCACAAGATCCAAGCGAAGACGACCCGGCTGCTGATGTCAGGAATTCTGGGCATAACCATGTGCGGGGATTATAGAATCAGAGGTCCCTTTGACCACTTATGACTTTTGAAGCCTTCGCGCGCCGACGGAAATTCCTGATCGCGGCTTACCTGTTTTCGATGGCCTGTTGCAACGTGTCGTTGTTGTTGCGGGAAGGGGTTCCGTTACGGGCTGGATATCAGGACTTCACAATCTACTATACGAGTGGATTGTTTTTGCGCGAAGGGCGGGCACGGGCTCTCTACGATCTGGCCAATCAATACCAGACGCAGCTCACATTTACGCATGTGCCGATTCGTCACGGAGCGTTGCCGTACAATCATCCACCGTTTGAGGGGATACTCTTTGTTCCATTTACATTTCTGGGATTCTGGCCGGCGTATCTCGTATGGACGGCCCTCAGTTTAATTCTGCTGGCGGCTAGTGCGATGCTGCTGCGACGGTTTCCGGCGATTCGATCGATGCACCCCGGGATGATTGCCATCACCGCATTTGCTTTTTTCCCTTTCATCAACGGCTTATTACAGGGGCAGGACTCGGTTTTGCTGATGTTCCTGGCGGTGGCTGCCTTGACCTGCATGGATCGGGGCGCGGATGTGGCGGCAGGCGCGTGGCTAGCATGTGGCCTGTTTCGGCCGCATATGGCGATCCCTTTGGTGCTGCTGCTGGCGGTTCGACGATGGCGCATGCTCATAGGGTTTTCCGGCGTAGCCGTTATCATGGCCGGCATTTCGGCAGTGATTATGGGCTGGCGCTGGCCGGTGACCTACGTTCGCTTTGTTCTACTGGTGGAACAGGCACGTATTGGAAATTTCGGTCCGCAGGTGGTTCCGAACATTCGCGGGCTGATTGGAACGTTGCTCGGACCTGCGATGGGCCGGGGGGCGGCACTGCTCGTTGGGGTTCTGTCGATTACGGTGTTCGTGATGACAGCGCAGCGAATCCGCAAGGGAGGCGATTCGCTGAGTTACTGCTTTGGCCTTGCCAGTGTGACGACCATCCTGGTTAGCTTTCACGCGCATTCGTATGAGCTGACACTTCTAATACCGGTTTTACTTTTTCTGGTTGCCGGCCTCGTCAATTCTCCATCCGACAAGGTGAGTCTGGAGCAAGTTGTGCTTTTCTTGCTGCTGTTCTTGACGCCCATTTATATCTACTTGCTCTTCCGGGTTGGGGAGTTCTTCTGGTTTGGCCTGATTGTCTGCTGGCTTTTTGCGCGATTGCTTCGATTCCCCGCCCCGGCGGCCAATCCCAGGTAAGCCGCTGCCTGGTGTGGACTCTTGGTGCGGCGGGGGACGGTCCGTCGTAGAATGCTCTGGGGGCCCGGGGACAGGCGCTGATTCGCGGGCAGAACTCAAGAGAATATGGCAACTTCATCACAGTCCGGCATCTCGAGTATTTTACCTGTCGCAATCTACGTGCTGGGGAGCGAGCAGCAGACGTTGTCGCTGAACCACAGTCCCTATACCGTAGGTCGCAAGGTGGATCGTGACCTGGTGATTCAGGATCAGCGGGTGTCGCGTGAGCATGCCCAGATCGTGGCGGAAGACGGCGAGTTTTTCGTCGTCGACCAGGGGAGCAAGCACGGCACGTTCGTCAACGGGGAGCGGGTTGAGCGCCAGAAGTTGCAGCGCAACGACCGTCTGGAATTTGGGGCGCGCGACGGGGCATATCTTATTTTTCACCCGGTACGCACGACCTCGAATACGGCGCGTGAGTTCCTGAGCCAGATTTCGGGGATCCAGATCGCTCCCGAGGCGACCGACCTGGAGAAGCTGACGTTGTTCATGGACGCGGCGCGCAAGCTGAATACGATTGGCGTGCTCGACGAGATTCTGGTGACGCTGCTGGACGCGACGCTGAAGCTGACGCGCGCGGAACGGGCATACATTTTTCTTCGCGACGGGGCCGGAAAGTTAACTTTAGCGGCGGGTCGGAATTCGAAGGGCGAGCCTCTGCTGGACGACACGACGATCTCACGGTCGGTATTGGATGGCGCGCTTACTTCCAACTCTGAGTATCTGCTTACCGATACCAGCCAGATGCTGGATATGAAGCAGCGGCAGAGTATTGTCGCGTTCGATTTGCGGACTGTGATCTGCATGCCGCTGCGGAAGCCGATCGTGCAGACTTCGCGGGACGAGCAGCGCGCCGGCGGAGAAGTAATGGGCGCTCTCTATGTGGATTCGCGCTTCGCTTCGCGCGACATTACGAGCGTCAGCCACGATATTTTGCGGGCGATCGCGACGGAAGCGGCGCAGCTTGTCGAGAACGCGCGCCTGGTGCAAGCCGAAGAGGCGGGACGGCGCTACCAGCAGGAGTTGGCCATCGCCGCGCAGATTCAGCAGCGGTTGCTGGCGGTCACGCTCCCCGAAGTCGCGTTTGCGCGGGTGGGCGGGCGCAACCTGGCTTGCAAGGACATCGGAGGCGATTTTTTTGAGGCAGTGAATACTCCCGACGGTTTGGCGGTGGTGCTGGCCGACGTCAGCGGCAAGGGGGTATCAGCGGCGCTGCTGGCTTCGATTCTGCAGGGGATGGTCTACTCGCAGCTGATTTCGGGCATGCCGCTGGTCGAGATCGTGGGGGCGGTGAATCGCTTTTTCACCTACAAGCATATCGGTGAAAAGTACGCGACCATGATCATCACGCGTCTGCGGAACGATGGGGACCTGGAATACGTCAACTGCGGACACATCCCGCCGGTCTGGATTTGCGGCGACGAAGTGCTGAGGCCAGCCCATGGAAACCTGCCCGTCGGATTGCTGGCGGATGCGACTTACGCCAGCGATCGTTGCCAGATGAAGGCCGGAGACCGGCTGATTCTGGTGACCGACGGCGTGACGGAAGCCGAGAACGCGCGCGGAGATATGTTTGACAGCGAACGGCTCGAGAAGGTGGCGGGGAAGAGCAAGTCGATGGAGGATATTTTTGCCGCGGTCGCGGATTTCTGCGGGGGTACCCCGCTGAACGACGATTGCACTGTGGTGGAGTTGTCTTACACAGGATAGGTCGCGTTTGCAGGCTCCCGATAGGGGCCCTTCGACTACGGCTGTCGCGCACTTCGTGCCCGGCAATCTTCGCTCAGGGTGACAGTGCCTCAGGGACACCGGCTCGAAGTTCGGGAACGCGGGGATCGATTCGATGATTTTATGGTTTCGCGTCTTTGTGAATCTCTACCGTGGACCAGGTTTTGTCGGCGGCGTGGCAGAGTTTCTCCAGGGCGCAATCGGCGCACTTGGGGTTGCGCGCGACGCACAACGTTCTTCCGTGCCAGATCACTTCGTGGGAAAAATCTGTCCAGCGGTTGCGCGGGATAATGCGCATCAGATCCTGCTCGATTTTCTGTGCGTCTTCATGATGGGTGAGTTCCAGGCGGCGTGAGATGCGCGTCACATGCGTGTCAACCACGACGCCTTCGTTCTTTTTGAACCACGTGCCCAGCAGGACGTTGGCTGTCTTGCGCGCCACGCCGGGCAGGGTCAGCAATTCGTCCATTGTGTCGGGCACTTTTCCTCCGAAATCGGAGACCACCTTGCGCGCCGCGCCCACCACCGACTTTGACTTGTTGCGGAAGAAGCCGGTGGAACGAATGTCCGGTTCCAGTTGCTCGGGTTCAAGGGCGGCGAGATCCCGCACCGCAGGATACTTTTCGAACAGGATCGGCGTGACCATATTGACGCGCACGTCGGTGCATTGCGCGGAGAGGATGGTCGCCACCAGCAGCTCCCATGAACTGCGGTGAGTGAGAGCGCAGGTCACGTGGGGGTAGAGATGGTCAAGTCCCGCGATGATCAACTGCACACGCTCGGGGTTCAGCGGATCGTATCCGGATGCGGACTTCTTTTTCAGAAGGGCAGGCTTTGGAGCGGCCGGCTTCGCCCTATTTCCAGGCAGCACGGCTCGCGCCGCGGTGGCCATGGATTTCGGTTCGCCACGCTTTACAGGGCGGACGCCTTCGTGGCGTCCACTTCGGCTGGGTTGACGCGGCGCATTTCCGCGAGGCATTCGAAGATCTCCCAAGAAACGCTTTCATGGTAACAAACAAGTGGAGGCAGAACGGCGCGGCTGCGCAAGTTCACGGCGCACTTGGCTTACTGCGCGAGGTCAGGGGGGAACTGCGGGGGATTTGACGTGTTCATGGAGCGGTGAGTAGTCTGAATCGAAAGCAAACTATGGCTGTCAAAAGCATTAAGCTCGGACAAGTCTGGCGCCAGGACGCAACCGGCCAAGACTATCTGGTCACGAAGGTTTACAGCGAGGTATTCACGCAGTACGCGGTGCTGCGTCCGGCCGAAGTCAACGCTCCGAATATGCCCAGCGTCAAAGTAAAGGTTTCCAGGTCGCCCGAAGGGGTGGCGCTGCCGGGATTCAGCTTCACGCAGGAAGGGGCGTTCTGAGAAAAGCGGGCTCTCGGCTCTGGACTCTGTGTTCCAGGGAGAACTCCGAAGGCGAACGAGAGCCTAAAGCCTAACGCCCAGAGATTACTGCCTAATTCATGACTGAAAAAATTCTCTCCATACTTTTTGTTTTCATCTCGCAGTTGATTGCAGCCACCGGTTATGGCGGCATCGTGATTTTGATGGCGATCGAATCGGCGTGTATTCCTCTGCCGTCCGAGCTCATCATGCCGTTTGCGGGATACCTTGTTTTCACGGGCACGATGAAGCTGTTGTGGGTGGCGACGGCGGGCGCGATCGGATGCAATCTGGGATCGCTGGTCGCCTACGAGATCGGCGCTTATGGAGGGCGGCCGCTGGTGGAACGCTACGGGCGGTGGATTCTGATGGGCCGGCGGGAACTGGATTGGGCGGACCGGTTCTTTGAGCGCTGGGGGCACATGGCCGTATTCATTGCCCGGCTGCTACCAGTGATCCGCACATTTATTGCGTTGCCGGCTGGGATAGCGCGCATGCCGCGCGGGAAGTTCCATATCTACACATTTCTTGGTTCATGGCCGTGGTGCCTGATGCTGGCCTGGTTTGGCATGAAGCTGGGGGAGAACTGGCGTTCTCTGGGTAAATATTTTCATGAAATGGACGCCGTGATTGGCGTCGTGCTGTTGCTTGGATTTGCCTGGTTTCTCTGGTCGCACTGGCAGAACCGCTTGCGGGCTGAGGAATCGTAGGTTGTATGGAGGCCGGCTGGACAGAGCCAGGCGCACGTCTCCGCATTGCCATTCACACGGTGCTATTCGAAAGGTCTTGCTAATTGCGAGGCCACGATCTTCCACTCGCCATCCCGCTTCGCCAGGACATCGAGATAGAGGTAGCGTGCGCTACTGGCCAGCTCGTTCTACTTCATCGGATTCCGAACCGTGAACCACTGCGGTATCGCCGAATAGACGAACTGTCCGTTGGGTGGAAACGATCGACGGGTAGCGGAGGGCGCCGGAGCGGAGTGTTTCAAGGATGGCCTGTTTGGTGTGCGGCCGGCCAGAATCGTCGTATTGAATGTAGTCGTCCGCGAAAATTTGGGACCGGGATTCGACATCCGCGGCCATTAACGCTTTGTCCCCCTCTTCAAACAGGTTCAGGATATGCTCTTCGTTGCTCTGGCTCTTATCACTCTCAACGTTGTTGTTGATCGACATCGTTTTTTCCTGTCTTAATCTCGTCCACGGGTGAGGGTCTGGGCGGCGGTCACTTTCCGACGAGGCGCTGAATGTGTACTCTCGAATGAGCCGTTGCTCTGTAATCATCAAGGTCTTCGACTTCGTGAGCTTCGGCCTTCAACATGGGACTCCTCAGTCATCTATTTTATCCGTGGGGATTTCTGCTGCAGGGACTGGCGATTGTACACTTCATCCGCCGGCGGCCGGATACCTATTGGATTTTCGTCATTTTATTTCTGGGTCCACTGGGCGCGGTTATCTATCTTCTGGTTGAGGCGCTGCCTGACATTGGGCTAGTGGGACAATCCTTCAAAGTTTTCCCGCGACGCCAACGCATTCGCGAGCTGGAGATCGCGATCCGCGACAATCCTTCGGCCGGCAACTACGAAGAGTTGGGTGATCTTTACATGGACGATGGCAACTTCGCCGCCGGGCGCGCGGCGTTCGACAAGGCGATTGCCGCCCGCGCCGATACGCTCGATCCTTTCTACCGGCGCGGCGTTTGCGCTATTCAGTTGGGAGATGCGGCGGGCGCTTTGCCGGATCTGGAGCGCGTCGTCGGGAAGGAACCCGATTATGATTTCCAACGGGCGGGCGGCCTGCTGGCCCATGCCTACGCGCAGACCGGGCAGAAGGAAAAAGCCGAGGCGCTTTTCCGGCAGGTGACCGTGACGTCGACGTTGTCGGAAACTTATCTTAATTTTGCGGATTTGCTGGCGTCGTTGGGTCGCAACGCCGAGGCGCGCGAATGGGCGCAGAAGGTGCTCGACAAGAAGCCGAGTATGCCGGGGTATCTGCGGCGGCGGGAGCGGTCCTGGTTCCGGCGGGCGGGGGAGATGCTCAAACGATTGCCAGCTTAGGAGTTGTGGGACGCACCGGGAAGAGGTATTTTAAGGGGCATGGCGAGCCTAAATTCTGACGAACTCGCGCGGCTTAGCCCCGAAGAGCGTCTTGCCCTGATTGGTCAGCTTTGGGATAGTCTGGCCGATACTGAGATTCCGCTGCCGCCAGCACAAAAAGCCGAACTGTCCCGACGTTTGGCCAGCCTCGATCAAGATCGAGCCCAAGCTGTCACATGGGAACAGTTGCAGGCTGAGTTAGCGCGCCGACGCCCGTAGTGATGCAAGTAATCTTCATGCCTGCCGCGCGTGCTGAACTTGTGGAGGCCCAAGACTGGTATGAGAGCCGGCGTCTGGGTCTTGGAGTGCGCTTTCGCGAAGAAGTTGAGGTTACCGTTCTCCGTTTGCGGGAAAATCCTCATCAGTTCCCGATCGTTTTTGAAGATTTGCATCGCGCACGACTACGCGCATTTCCGTACGGTCTGTTCTATCGCATCGAAACTGACTTGCTGGTCGTCGTGGCGTGTTTTCATGGAAGCCGGGATCCGCGCTGGTGGGAACGACGGGTTTGAAATCCAGGGCGCTGTTCTAGGCTCATTACTTCATGAGAAGGAATAGAAATGCAAACAGAAAAACCATGGCCACACGGAGAAGCCTGATCGGCCATTGCTTAACCGGAGACGCATTCAGGAACGATTGCCTGGTTACTTTCAGGGCCGCCATCTGCAGCAAAGCGATGACTGTGACGAAGATGGTGACAGGCGCAGTGTCCGGCAGTCCCACGAGGGAGATAGCTGCAATGGCTATGGTGACGATTGCGAGAGCTTGGTGAGTCGCGCGAATCAATAACCATTGCGAATCAGTGAATACCTTCCGGAACGATGTTATGAATGCCAAGAAAAAAGGCACGACTGCCAAGAGTAGGACGACATCTGTTAAGCCGATCTCCGACCGGGAACGCGGACCGGCAAGGTCGGTAGCATTGATTACCCAGGCCAGATACACGAAAAGGCAGACATTCGCCAATTCAGCGAAACGAAAAAAGTAAACATCCAATCGCCGCGAGCTTACGGTTTGATTATTACTCCACCGCGTCAGATCGCGTGAACCTTTTTGAAACTGAAGTGTGAAGGCAGACTATCGACGCCAAAGTGTTATTCTTCGACCAATGCAAATTTCCTACCTTGAATGCACCCGCTGCGGCGAACATCTCTCTGCCGATCGCCCGCAGAATGTTTGTCCCAAAGATGGTGGCGTACTTTACGTGCGCTACGATCTGGCCTGCCTGAAAGGGAAGTTGCGGCCTGAAGATTTGCGGGGACGCGTGGCTTCGATGTGGCGCTATGCGGAGGTTCTTCCTGACGCGATGCCGGTCACGCTGGGAGAAGGTTTCACGCCCATGCTTCCGAGCCGCGAGTTTGAGAATGTTTACATCAAGGATGAGGGGCTGAATCCTACGGGATCCTTCAAGGCGCGGGGCATGTCGGCGGCGGTGACGATGGCCCGACATTATGGGTTGAAGAAACTGGCCGCGCCTTCCGCTGGAAATGCCGGCGGCGCTTTGGCCGCTTACGCTGCGGCCGCGGGACTTGAGGCCTACATCTTCATGCCCAAGGACGTGCCTCTCGCCAATCGCTTGGAATGCGACTACTTCGGCGCGCACGTCACGCTGGTCGATGGATTGATCAGCGATTGCGGGCGCATGGTTGCCGAACGAAAAGATAAGGAAGGATGGTTCGATGTCTCGACGCTGAAAGAGCCGTTTCGCGTGGAAGGCAAGAAGACGATGGGCTACGAGGTGGCCGAACAGTTGGGATGGAGGTTGCCGCAGGGAATTATCTATCCCACGGGCGGCGGTGTGGGCATGATTGGCATGTGGAAGGCGTTCGACGAGATGGAGCAGTTGGGATGGATTGGATCGGAGCCTGGTTTGAATCGGCCAAAGATGATTACCGTGCAGGCGGCGGGCTGCGCACCGATTGTGAAGGCTTGGGAGGCAGGGAAGAGCGCATCCGACATGTGGACCGGCGCGCAGACGTTTGCTTCGGGACTGCGCGTGCCCAAGGCTTATGGCGACTACCTGATCCTCGACATCCTCAAGAAGAGCGGAGGGACGGCAGTGACTGCTACCGACGAGGAGATCCTCGAGGCTACTCGGCACTGGGGGAGCGTGGAGGGCGTGTTTGCTGCTCCGGAAGGAGCGGCTTCGTTGGTCGCTTACCAGAAGCTGCGGGCCAGCGGATTCTTTCGCGCCGAAGATAAAGTCGTGCTATTCAATACGGGATCGGCTTACAAGTATCTCGACGTGATGGAGGCGCAGGAGAAGAAGGCTCGACGCGCTGCGCCTGCGGCGCGTAATATTGGCGGGATTATCGGACCGTATTGAGTTTGCGCCTTGGCTACTTGCGCCGTAATTTGAAACCCCATGAGTTTCCCCTTCCGACAAGATTCCTTTGAGCGGCAGCGCGATCAGATGGTGGGCACGCAACTTGCGGAGCGCGGCATCCGGGATGCGCGGGTGCTGGCTGCCATGAGCACCGTGCCCCGACACGACTTCGTGCCTCAGGATCTGCGGCAGGACGCGTATGAAGATCATCCATTGCCGATTGGCGAAGGTCAAACCATTTCGCAGCCTTACATTGTGGCTGTGATGCTGGAGCATCTTGCGCTGCGGGCTACGGATCGCGTGCTGGAAGTTGGCACTGGTTCGGGCTATGTAACGGCGTTGTTGTCGCTGCTCTGCGCCGAGGTGTTTTCGGTGGAGCGATTTGCATCGCTGGCGGATTCGGCGGCTGCGAAGTTGCGGCGGCTTGGCTATCGCAACGTGCGAATCAAAATTGGAGACGGAAGCGAGGGGTGGAGCGAGCACGCTCCGTTTGATGGCATTCTTGTTTCCGCCGCTACGGCGGAAGTTCCGGTCGCGCTGTTCGCTCAGTTGGCCGAAGGTGGGCGCATGATGATTCCGGTGGGATCGCCTGTCAGTCAGGCATTGCAGTTGGTTCGCAAGATCGATGGCCAGCATGAGGTGCGCGTTCTGGAAGGCTGTCGGTTTGTGCCGCTGGTGGGGGGAGAAGTGCCGATATAATTATTTTCGTGGGATTTCTGCACAATCTGAAGATCACGCTGGAGATGATCAAGTGGGAGCACTCGATTTTTGCGCTCCCGTTTGCTCTTTGCGGGGCGATGATGGCGGCGGGCGGAGTGCCTGCATGGCGGCAGTTGGCGTGGATCGTCGTGGCGATGGTTTCGGCACGGTCGGCGGCGATGGCGTTCAACCGGCTGGCGGATGCTTCGATTGATGCGGCTAATCCTCGCACGGCGACTCGAGCTTTACCGGTTGGATCGCTGACGTCGGGATTTGTGAGCGCGTTCGTTCTGATTGCCTGCGGGGTTTTTGTGCTCGCGGCTTCGCAATTGAACCGGCTGACGCTGTGGCTTTCTCCGGTGGCGCTGGCGGTGGTGCTGCTTTATTCCTACTCCAAACGGTTCACGCGCTGGTCGCATCTGATTCTGGGCTTTGCGCTGGGGATTGCTCCGGCGGCGGCCTGGATTGCGGTGCGCGGGTCGCTCGATCCGCGGATTTTGCTGCTGACTGCGGCGGTAACTTTTTGGGTGGGGGGATTCGACGTGATCTACGCCTGCCAGGATTACGATTTTGACCGCGGGCATGATTTGCATTCGGTGCCGCGGCATCTTGGGATTCATGCGGCGCTGTGGGTGGCGCGCTTTTTTCATCTCGTTATGCTTGCGTTGCTGGTGGCACTGGTGGTTGTGTTTGGGCTCGGCAAGCTCGCTTTCGTTGGAGTGTTTGCGGTGGCGGGATTACTTGCTTACGAGCACTCGCTGGTGCGGCATGATGATTTGAGCAAGCTGAACGCGGCGTTCTTCACGATGAACGGAGTGATTTCGGTGGTGTTCTTCTTGTTTGTCGCGGGAGATCTTCTGCTGCGGCGCGGTTGAGCTTCTACGGTTGGGATTTGCGGCCACATAAGAGGTAGCCGCGAGTTGCGAGGCTCGAGCTTCGATCTCAAGCAAAATCAGTCTCGAGAGAGCGTTCGAATATAGACGCCAGAAATGGCGCGCCTCCGGTCATTTCGTCTCTAATACCGATGTGGGCCAACGGGGAATACGCCGCTCGCCAGGTACGAATTCAGAAATTTGTGGGGGTACCCCCCCTACCTCAAAAATGGGTTAAGTTGCTGATAGTACAGTAGTTAGAGTCAAAGTATTCAAAAGAGGCGACTTAGCTTCGAATTCTTCCGTTTGGCGTGCACTTGCGAGGGTGCTGGGCGGGCCATATGTTGTCAAAGAGCGGCGAAAAGTTTGCGGTCCGAAATGCGTTCGTCTCTGGAGACTGGCGCGGTTTTTAGTAGTGCATGGTCGAGACATTTTCGCATCGAGTTTGGTGCGCGTCTGTGATGCGCGTACGAGAAAAATGTGATGAAAAAAAGCTTGGAGCGCATTTACTCCTCGACTTCAGTGGCAGTGATGGCATCTCTGGAGGCGTGCCAGATGCGCAGGACGCGAACGTGCCGTTCGCCCTCCTGCACATGGAAAATGATGCGGTAAACACCTTTTCCCTTGCCGAATAGCAACTGGCGAAAGGGACCGCCGAGTTCTTTCGCCTCGGGAATCACGGGACATCGGGTGCGCAGTTTGTCCAAGCTGAAAATGGCCTCGAATAGCCGGATGAGCCACTTCTCCGCATGCGAGGGAGCGGCGGCGCGAATGCGTTCGAACGCCGCATACGCATCCGCCTCGGCGGGGGCGGCGAGGCTAACGCGATAGGCCATACTTAGCCCGCATCTCGTTCAGGACCTGAGCGGCGGGCTTGAGCTCGCCGCGTTCCGCGCTTGCCATTCCTTCCTGAATGGCGGCAAGGGTTTCCATGTGGTGCAGGCGCTCCTGCATCTGCTGATAGCTGGCCGCGTCTTGCACAACGACTTCGGCCTTGCCATTTACGGTCAGCACTTCCGGGGTCTTCGTCTTCTTGAGTCGTTTGACGTGGGCTTTGTGGTTGCGCAGAAAATCGGTCAGGGAGTGGATTTCGCGGGTATCGAGCATGGGGCCTCACTGATGATTCTATGATAATTATATGCTGCTATACAACGATGGTGTAAATCAAGAAAAAATCTTGAAACGGCATAAGTGGCATTTCCGAATTTGAGCTGCCAGTTGTATCGGCAGCATCGCCGCCCACCCCTTCGACTCCGCTCAGGGCAGGCTCTTGCAAGGAACGCAAGGATGGGGCACCCTCAGTTGTGGTCAGGCGGGCGAAAGGCGTTCAAAGGGTCGGCCACCCGCCAGGGGAGAGATTAGGATGAAGCGCGACAGTGGCTGGGAGTCCATACTCCGAGGCGAAGAGTGCCGCGAAGTGTTGGTTCAGGTAGAAGACCTACGAAAGAAAGGCGAGCGCGTCTACCCGATCCAGAAGCGCGTCTTCCGTGCTTTCGAGGACTGCCCTTTTAGGGATGTTCGCGTGGTCATTCTCGGCCAAGACCCGTACCCCAATAAGGGTCAGGCCATAGGCCGAGCCTTTGCCGTGGAATCGACGGAAAAAGTGCCACGTTCACTCGAGAACATCTTTAGAGCGGTGAGGCACGACTACCATCGTGGGGAGATGCCGAAACCTTCCTTGGAGTCGTGGGCCAAACAGGGAGTATTCCTGTTGAACACCACGCTGACGGTGGAGCATGGTCGCCGCAACATCCACGCCGAGATTGGGTGGAAAAAAGCAGTGACCATTCCCGCTTTGAAAAAGTTGTCCGACGAGCGCAAGCACCTTGTGTTCATGCTGTGGGGCAATCACGCCAAGTCGTTCGAGCGTTTTCTGGATAAGCAACGGCATCGGGTCCTTAAAGCGTCGCATCCGTCACCACTGTCCGAGGCGCGGGGGGCTGATCATTTCCGAGGGTGTGGTCATTTCCGCGAAGCCAACAACTACCTCAGCGAGCACGGCATCGATCCTGTCAACTGGGTGATTGGTGCCCAAGGTTAACGCCCGTTTTTGGGCGCCAGCCCGGACTGTACTGCTGAGCACGACAAGCCTGCGGATGGCGCACGCGCGATTGCCGGCGGGACGCCGGCGCTACAGTCGCAGGGCTGAGGTATCATTAGACGGATGGCTAGCACGCACGCATTCCACAGTGACGACCCTCGTCTTCTCCCGATCAAGGACAAAGTCCTCGCCGGCGAGCGGCTGAACGAAGCCGATGCGCTTATTCTCTACGGCACTGGCGACATCCTCGCCGTGGGCTGGCTGGCGAACTGGGTGCGCGAGCGGATGCATGGGGACGTGGCTTACTTCAATGTTAACCGGCATATCAATCCTACGAATGTTTGCGTGGCGGCTTGCCGGTTGTGCGCTTTTGGACGCAAGAAGGATGCTCCCGGCGCGTACACGATGGCGCTGGAAGAGGCGTTTCAGATCGCCAGCACGGGGTACACCGAGGCGATTACCGAGTTTCATATTGTCGGCGGACTGCATCCGGATCTGCCGTTTCAATATTTTCTTGATCTGGTTTCCGGGCTGAAGGAGCGCTTTCCGCAGGTGCACATGAAGGCCTTCACTATGGTCGAGGTCGCTTACCTGGCAAAGCGGTCGAAGCTTTCGATTCGCGAAACGCTCGTCAAGATGAAAGAGGCGGGAGTGGATTCGCTGCCGGGCGGCGGGGCGGAGATTTTTGCGGACCGCGTGCGGCATATTATCTGCGATCACAAGATTGATGGCGACGACTGGCTGAACACGGCGCGGATGGCGCATGAGATCGGGCTGAAGTCGAATGCGACGATGCTGTATGGGCACATTGAGAATGACGAAGACCGCGTCGATCACCTGATGAAGCTGCGGGCACTGCAGGACGAGACGCACGGCTTCCAGACTTTTATTCCGCTGGCGTTTCATCCGGCGAATACGCCGCTGGAGCATCTCCCGACTACGACCGGCATGCTCGACATCAAGCAGATTGCGGTGAGCCGGCTGGTGCTGGATAACTTTCCGCATATCAAGTCGTACTGGCAGATGATGACGCCGAAGATCGCGCAGATTTCTTTGCGCTTTGGGGCGGACGATATTGACGGTACCGTGGTCGAGGAAAAGATTTATCACGATGCGGGTGCGACGACTCCACAGGGACTGCGGCGGCAGGACCTGATCCGGCTGATTAAGGAAGCGGGGCGCGAGCCGGTCGAGCGCGACACGCTGTACCGTCCGGTGACGCGGACGGAGACTTCGTTTACGGTTTCGGTCTAAGTAGCCGTCAGCCGTCAGGTCGAGCGGGCTTCGGACTGGCGGCGAAACTTCGGGCGCTCCTCGGCATCCAACCATTATGGCAAAAGAGCAGGCAGCGATTTTTGGCGGCGGATGTTTCTGGTGCATTGAGGCCGTTTTTCAGCGTCTGACGGGTGTGGCGCATGTCGAGTCGGGCTACATGGGCGGACACGTCGACAATCCCACCTACAAACAGGTTTGCGAGGGCGATACGGGGCACGTGGAAGTGGTGCGGGTAACGTTTGATCCGGACCAGATCAGCTATCGGGAACTGCTCGACGTATTTTTCTCGGTGCATGATCCGACCACGCTCAACAGGCAGGGCAATGATGCGGGCGAGCAGTATCGTTCGGTGATTTTTTACACCGACGAGGAGCAGCAGCGGATCGCCGAGGACGTGATTGCGGAGATGACGGCGGGGAAAGAGTTTTCCGAGCCAATCGTCACGGCGGTGGAACCGGCTTCGAAGTTCTACCCGGCCGAGGGATATCACCAGAATTATTACAACGAAAACTCGCGGCAGCCGTACTGCATGTTCGTGATCTCGCCGAAGCTGGCCAAGCTGGAAAAGAAGTTTGCAGAGAAGCTGCGGGCGTAGCGTCGGCCGATTGAGGGGTTGCGGAGCTAAGGCCGCTCGTCGAAGAGCAGGCGGCGCAGGGTGCGGAGGTCGTTGAGTGCGCGGCTGCCGCTGCGCATGTGTTGTTCCAGCTTTTCAAGCTTGTAATGAACCAGGCGGAGGGCCTCGAGATGGCGCTCCGACTTGGCTTGCTCGGCAGCGCGCACATCTTCGGTGATCTCGTTTTTGGCATCGGCGATAGCTTCGACAAGGAGATGCAGGTAGTCTTGTGCGTTTTCTATGCTATCGAAGGGAGTGCTGAGGGGAAGAACCTGAACCTTGGCGTTCATGGTGAGATTGATCGCGGACAAGCGCAGCGCCCCTCCCCCCAAAAAAACGAAGAGTAGAGCCAGCTCCGAACCGCACTCCTTCCTTCGAGCGAGTAAACAGCTGAACCTCTGAAACACCCCACGCTTTGGCGTGATTCATTTCTTGCCAACAGTCTATTCCGCGGGGTCCATCGCCCGCAACTGGCCGGGTTTCGTTACAGGCTACGCCCTACTCTGGCGCTGCGCATCTAAGCTTACATCAGGGACTTTCGTTTCAATAGCTGCGGGAATGCCTGTGCGCGTCCGGCGATTTGTCCGGTCGTGATCGCACGGAATCAAAGCGCGCGGAGAGTGCGCGCCGGAAGGAGAGGTTATGAACAGGAAATCGTTTTTGTGGGTGGTGCCGGCTGTGGTAGCGGTTGCGATGTTGGGTGCGTCCGCGGTTGCTCAGCAGGCTGCCGCGGAGAATGGAGTTCCGGTGCATATGGTGGTCACGGCGGAAGCTCGCCACGGTTCGGATGTGCCGGCGATTACGCGCGCGGACGTCATGGTTCATGAGGGAAAGATTCGCGATGAAGTGACGGAATGGGTTCCGGCGCAGGGAGAGCACGCGGGGATCGAGCTTTTTATTCTTATGGATGACGGGTCGAATACCAACATCGGGATACAGTTGGAGGACATCCGGAAATTTATCAAGGCCCAGCCGAGCTCCGCGAAGATTGGCGTGGCTTACATGCGGGACGGGATGGCGCGTATCGAGCAGGATCTGACGAGCGATCATGCGCTGGCTGCGAAGGCGCTACGGTTGCCGAGCGGCATACCGGGCGGAAATGCCAGTCCATATTTTTCGCTCACGGACCTGCTGAAGCGCTGGCCGGAGAGTGAGAATCGGCGGGAAGTGTTTATGGCTAGCGACGGAATCGATCGTTACTACGGGAGTGGGGATTTGCTGGATCCATATTTGACGGAGGCGATCGAGAAGGCACAGCGGGCCGGCGTTATGGTCTCAGCGATCTATACGCCGGGGGCAGGACATTTCGGCCATAGCTACTACCGCAGCTACTGGGGGCAGATCTATCTGTCAAAGCTGGCGGAGGAAACTGGCGGGGAGGCTTATTACATTGGCTTCAACGGGCCTCCGGTCGCGTTTACGCCTTATTTGAATGATATGGCCAATCGCCTGAATCACCAGTATCTGTTGACGTTTCTGGCCAAGCCGGAGAACAAGGCAGGGTTAAGGCCGGTGAAGATCATGACCGAGGTGCCGAACGCGGAACTGGTGGCGGCGGACAATGTGTATGTGAGGGCAGCTCAGTAAGTCCAAAGTAAATTAACAAACAAATCCCTCGCTCCGAGTAACTGGGGCGAGGGATCTCTGATTCACAAGCCCTAAAGCCTTAGGGCAAGTAATAGCGGAACGATGTGTAGAAGATGTTGTCGATCGCGTGGGGTGACGCGCTGGTGCCCGCGGTTGCGCCCGCACCCGCCCAAGCGTTGCGGCTGAGGTAGGAATACTGCGGTCCGAACTGGAACCTTCCCTTGGCGCCATTGTAGGGCTTGATCCAGAAGCCGAAAGAACCTTCAACTACGCTCTGAGTCTGGCCGCTGCAACTTCCGAGGCCGCCGAAGTTGTAGCCGCCGGGGGCGCCGGTCGAGGGCAAGGTTTCGGTGTAGCAACCGCCGTCGGCATAGGTTGGCGCTCCGTAGCCTACGACTTTACCGGTACCGAGTGTGTCGGCTTCATAGCGGCGTCCTACGTAATCCTCGCCACCGTTGAAGTAGATATCGATCCTCGGATAATGGAATTCGAGCGTCGCCAGGCCCTGATAGGTGCGAAGAGGAATCAACGCGCCATAGGGGTCGACGGTGGCGTCGGGGAGACCGGACGCAGCGTAGCGTCCGAGGCCGTTGCCGAAGAGAGCGTGGAGACCGAAGTCCACATGCTTGTTGGCAACGCTGAAACGTGCATTGGCGCCTGCGCCGCCACCATTGCGGGAGTAGTTGTACGCTCCGGTGACGGAATTGGTGGTGCCGCACAGAGTGGGATCCTGGGTTGCCACTGCGCACGGATAAATGCGGTCGCGGAAGCGGCTGTAGATGCCGAAGATTTCGTAGTGGCCGAAACCAGGCTCAGCGGCCGCCTTTACGATGATGTCGGGCATGGCGTTGAAGGAGTAGTTGGACGCGTTGGTACAAACGGTAACGGGTGAGCCGCTGGAATTGAGGGTCGTGCTGCAAGCGGTGACCGCCGGATTGTAGAGTCCTCCGCCGACGCCGTCACTACCCAAGGCGAAGTTCGCGTTGGCGTTGGTGGCGGTGAAGGTCGTCTGGGGATTTTCCAGCGAAGCGGCCAGCCAGAGGTGATCGCTGAAGTTCTTGACTACGCGGACGCCATATTGCCGCGCGAAGCTGAAGCCGACGGTGTAGTTCGGGTCAATGGTCATCGGCCGGGCGGTTTGGAGGTTGTCGATGCCTTTTCTGTTTTCCGTCAACAAGGTCCACATCTGGCCGGCGGAGATGGACCAGCCGTTGTCAAAGGCGGCCTGACCCCAAGCCTGTCGTTGACGGAGGACGTAACTGTTGGTCTGATTGTTGTTGGAAGTAGTGCCTGCGGCGAGAAAGTCAGCTTCGTAGTAGCCGGTCAGCTTCATGTTGCCGACCTTGCCATCGACGCGCATGTTGATCTGGGACTGGCGGCCGGATCCGAAGAATTCAGAAACGCGGTTGGCACCGCTGCCGGGCATGAAGATGCTGTTCAACGGGGTAGCATCGCCACCGGTCGCGCGGCTGCGATAGACGGATTCACCCGCCAGGAAACCGCCCGGGGTGATCGTGACTCCCTTGTAGTGGATGGCGGTAGGACTCTCGATTGCATCCTTGATATTCTTCTGCGTTTCCTGGAGGGTCACAGCGGCATTGGTGGCATTCAGTTTCAAGTCCGAAACGTCGGACTTGAGGGCCACGACGGTCTGGCCTTGCTCGGTGGTCTGAGAAGCTGCGGCATCGGCCTTTGCCTGGGCTTGGGCTGCGGCAGCCTGGCTCTGATCCAACCGTTGTTCGAGTTGCTGAATGTGCTGATCGCGGCTTTGAATCTGCTGGCTGAGCTGTTGAATTTGCTGTTGCTGGGCCTCCATCGCTTCTTTCAGCTCATGAAGTTCGGTGGCGACAGTGGGCCCGGCTTTCTTCGCAACCATTTTCTTTTTTGTGCTCTTTGCCGGAGACCCGGACGCATCCTGCGGGGCCTCGGCGCCATACATGCTTCCCGCCAGCGCCATCGAAAGCGCCAAAGCTAACACTCGCCTCATTGATTCCCTCCTGAGAAGTAAGAATTGGACTGCTGGTGCCAAAAAGGTTCTCTATCTCTCCTGGAACTTCAATCCCGCTTTCGCGCAGCAGCTTGATTCTGCTCGGAAATTTAGTTGGAGGTCGCTTCTGCTTTGAGCGAACCCTGATGCTAAAGCCAGCATTGTTAATAACTGATGAACGTTCGTTGAATATCCCATTAATACGGCCTGTAAGAGCTTTTCTCTCAGAATGAAATCGACAGGCGGGGGAATTTTGTTGCGGCTTCGAAACTTTCTTCCAGGAAGTAAGGATCAGGTTCGTGAGGGAGAGGAATTGGATGGGGCAGAAAAACACAGCATCAATCTTGCGAGCTATGTTGCGCGAGCGTGGTGTTTGACGTGGCGGCAAGACGCCGCCACGACTGCCGCGGGGTCGGCGGCCCTACCTTCGAGGGGAAAGCGAGGTTGCTGCAGAGGGAGGGCGACGTGACGGGCGCGAGATCGCAATAAAGTCTCGGATGCCATGTGCCGCATCCTGCTACTCCAGTTCGAAGGCCAGCCACTGGAAACCGCCTGCGCGCTCGACCTGGAGGACGATGGGGTCGTGGCGTTTGACCTGGGAGAGAGCCGCGCGCAGGGACGTCAGCGAGTCCACGGTAACCTGGTTGACGCTGTGAATGACATCGCCGGTTTGGAGTCCGCTATTGACACCGACATAGTCGGCGACGCGCGCCACGACTACTACTCCGGAGGGATTGCGGAGGGTGCCTACCAATGCACGCACCTGGTCGTTCAAATCCACGGCCAGAATTCCCAGGCGGGCGACGAGGCTCTGGGAGGAGTTGACGAGGTCGGCGAGATCGTCCATTGAATCTTTGGTGGCAATCGCAGGGATGAACAGGGTTTTCTTTTCCGATCCGCGGAGCACCTCGAGTTTGAGCACCTGATCGAGGCGGTGAAAATAGAGCGCAGTGGTGAAAGCCGGCAGGGTCTCGATGCGCCGGTCGTCGGCGCTGACGACGATATCCCCGATGTGAAGTCCGGCTGCGTCGGCGGGGCCGCCAGGGAGCACGTCGTCAATGATGACCCCCCAGTTTTGTGAAAGGCCGAGACCAGCGGCGAGATTGGGAGTAATGGTCTGGGCTCCAGCTTTGACCTCGACGCGATGCACATGGCCATACTTGCGAAGACTGGTGTAAACGAAATTCACGATGTCGGCGGGAATGGCAAAGCCCAAGCCTTCGCTGCCTCCGCCTTGCGAAAGAATGAACGTATTGATTCCGATGACGTAGCCATCAATGTCGACGAGCGGGCCGCCGCTGTTGCCCGGGTTAATGGGAGCGTCGGTCTGGATGTAGACGAGCGGGCGATCGGGATCCGCCTGCCTGCCAACCGAACTCACCACACCCATGGTGACGGAGTTTTGCAGGCCCTCGGGGCTGCCCATGGCGAACACCAACTGCCCCTGATGTACGGGGTGGCGAGAGCCGAGCGAAAGCGTGGGCAGACCGGTCTGGTCGATCTTGAGGAGAGCGAGATCGCTGTCTTTATGAACGCCAATCAGCCGGGCATCGAAGATGTGCTGCTTGGCGCGGGCGTCGAGGCCGTCGTCAGCGGAAGGCTCGGAGAGGGCGACGTGAATGCGTTGCGCTCCCTCGACGACGTGGGCGTTGGTCACGATGTATCCATCGGAATCGACGATTACGCCCGAGCCGATGGCATGCTCGCGTGCTACGAGTGCCGTTTGACCGCGGTTGGTTTCTTCGAGCACTCCATAGCCAGTGACGAGGATTTGCACGACTGCAGGTGAGATCCGGGAGGTGAGTTGCTCGATCGCGGAGTCCATTTCCTGGAGCACGTGGCGTTGCTCGGCGGGTCGAGATCCGCTCAGGGACGATTTCGCATTTGACTGCGTTTCGGGGCTGGCGGGGACCTGAGCTGTCAAGGGATCAGCAGACTTCTCCTGAGCCGGGCTGGAGGGCACGAGGATAAGTAAGCAGGAGAAGATCGCGGCACAGGGGAACGAGAAGCTAGTTCGAGCTTTGCGGCTGAACGTGAAGGTGAGCATGGTGTAGGAACTCCTGGGACAAGTATCCGACAAGGATCAGATTATGATGCGGACCGGAGAGATTCAGGTTGATCCCCGCAGCGGTTTGGGCGAGTCAGGGGCTCTGCCCGGCACGGGCGGCAGCCTCCGCACGAGCGGCGATTTCGCGGAGCATCCCGGCAAAAATCCAACGATGGAAGGGGTAAAGAGCATACCAATAGGCAAGTCCGCCGAGGCCGGCCGGTTCGAAAATGGCGGTTTGGGAGATGGTCGATTGCGGGGCATGTGGCTGGATAGAGACGGGCTCGACCTCGAATTGGAGCCAGGCGCGGCCGGGGAGTTTCATTTCGGCGACGAGGTTGAGACGGCGATCGGGGTCGAATGCTTCGACGCGCCAGAAATCGAGAGCATCACCGACCGCGAGAGTCTTGGGATTGCGCCGGCCCCGGCGCAATCCGACGCCGCCGGCCAGAAGGTCAAGGAAGCCGCGCAGCCACCACAGGAATCCCGCATAGTACCAGCCATTGGCGCCACCGATTTGCCGGATGGGCGCAAAGGCATCGGAAGGAGAAGCGTGGGCGCGCACAGTACGGGAGTCGACGAGCCGATTGCCGAAGCGCACGCCGCCCCAGGAGCGGGTTTTGCCTGACGATGAAAGGGCATCGGACCAACAAGTCGCGGCGAATTCCTGGTCTTCATTATGCAGGGCGCGTGTTATGGCTTCTTTCAATCCCATCGGACGAATGTGGAAGACTTCGAGCGCGGATGGATCGTGAACCAGCGTCGGGTTGCGGAGGCTGTCGACGAGCTTGCGGCCGACGCGGGCATAGATGGGAGTGACCAGTCCCAACCACAAACTCGAAAGACGGGGAGTAAGGACTGGGACGGAAATCATCCAGCGGCGAAGGCCGCACTGGCGCGCGTATTCTTTCATGATGTCGCCATAACTGACCTGGTCTGCGCCGCCGATCTCGAAAATCGCGGCTTGTGCGTCTGGAAGAGCAAGCGCGGCCGTGAGATAAGCGACCACATCCTCTACGGCGACGGGCTGCGCCTTTACGGCAACCCAGCGCGGACAGATCATGACCGGGAGGCGTTGCACGAGAGCGCGAATCATTTCGAAAGAAAGGCTGCCGGACCCGATCACGATGGAGGCGCGGAACTCGACGACGGGAATACCGGAGGAGCGCAGGATGTCGGCTACCTCCTGCCGGCTACGCAAATGGGACGAGAGCGACGGTCCCTTCGCGCCGAGACCGCCGAGGTAGATGATGCGCCGGACCCCCGCTTGGCGAGATGCTGCGGCGAAGTTGTAAGCCGCTCGGCGGTCCTCTTCCTCAAACCTGCCCGAAGAGCCCATCGAGTGAACGAGGTAATAGGCGGTATGGACGCCAGCGAGCGCGGCGGGGAGGGAGTCCGGAACGAGGCAATCGCCTTGGACGATTTCAGTACCGGGCGAGACACGAGTACGCAAGAATTCCGGATGCCGGGCCAGGCAGCGAACCGGCCAGGAGTCCCGCTCCAGACTGTTGAGAAGGCGGCCTCCGATGTAGCCGGTCGCTCCCGTGAGCAACACCAGGGGCCGGTCGCGGGAAGCATCCGGGCGCGATTGCATTTGAACCTCAAGCGGCAGCCGAGACCCCCGCGGACGTGCTGGAGGGCCGCGCCACGGTCCTCCGGCAGGCGGCGCTGCAATACTTGACGGTATCCCAGTTGGCAGCACTCCGTCTACGCCACTGGATAGGGCCGCCGCAAACGAGACAGGTTTTCGGTGGAAGATGGCGAATGTCCGGATGAGGCGTCTGAGAATTATTGTCCATTGCCAATTCTCCTCGAAATGGAAAGGCCTCTACTCGTGGTCTCCGGGCCATTCCTTGCCGGCCTCACTGCAGTTGCCATGGACTACGTTTATCTTCTGGGCGGCAATGGTGAGATATCCGACGCCGGTGGTTGAACCTTCGTTATAGAGGCCGTTCTGGTTTTCCAGGGGATCGTTCTTTTCAACAATGCCCACGACCTTGACCGTGTAACCGATCTTGCCTTTCAGCGGCGACACATCGCCGGAGACAATGCGGAACTGCTTTGGTCCCGGCGCGCCACCGGTAATGACATAAGTGTTATCCGTTTTGGAAAGGCAGCCGACGACCGTTCTCAGGCCGGTTTCTTGTGCCACAGTCGGGGAGTGTTTAGAGTTCATGGCATCCTGAGCGAAGGCAGATGCCGTGATGGTCAAAGCGATCAAGCAGACTAAGGCGACGTGTTTCATAGGATCCTCCTCTTTCTGAAGTCTTAAGTTGGAAAAACCGAGCTAATAATTCATTTCTTACTTTGCAAACAGATAGTGCGAAACGATCCATTCCCGGCCGTTCCGGTATCCCCAGAGCTCGGCACAGGCCATAAAGAAGACGCGCCAACGCACGAACCAGCGAAGCGCTTCCGACTTGACCGCGCTGCCGAGGAGCGTCTTCGCATAGGTGCGTGCGAAGAGCTCGAGAACCTCATCGCGATGAGAATCCATGTTCCGCAGCCACGCTTCGGCCGTCTTGCGATAATGCGTGCCATTCACCTTCCAGTGATTTTGCAGGCGCAGGTCGCGCTGAAAATAGAAGAGGAGATCATCGCTGGGCATGATGCCACCGGTAAAGAAATGCTGGGCCATCCAATCGGTGTCGTCGCGAACCTCAAAGGGATAGGCGAAGCGCGAGTGGCTGAAAATGTGGACGAAGAGCTGAGCGCCGGAGTGCATCCAGGAGGCAATGCGGGCCATTAGCTCTTCATAGTTGCGCATGTGCTCGAACATTTCGACAGAGACCACGCGGTCGAATTTTCCGAGAGGTTCGAAAGCGTTGATGTCCGCGGTTACGACGCGGAGATTGGGTAAACTACGATCGCGCGCCTGGCGGTCGATGAATTCTTTTTGCGACGATGAATTCGACACACTGACAATCTGACTCTGGGGGAAGCGCTCGGCCATGTAGAGTGAGAGCGAGCCCCAGCCGCAGCCCAACTCCAGCACACGCTGGCCGTTGGCTAGTCCCGCGCGCTCGGCGGTCAGCGCCAGCATGGATTCTTCGGCGGCATCGAGGGTGCGCACGCCTTCGGGCCACAGAGCTGAGCTGTATTTCAGGTGTTTGCCCAAGACCAGCTCGAAGAACCGCGCGGGTACTTCGTAGTGCTGAGAATTGGCGGCGGCTGTCTCGATGGCAATCGGACTGGCTTTCAGCCGGGCGATGAGAGCCATGAGGTGCGCCTGCTGGCGTTCGGGATCACCTTGGTCCTCCTCGCAGAGACGTTGCAGGAGGAGGCGCCGGATTCCGTAGCGGATCAAGGGATCGGGAATCAAGTCGCGCTCGAGCAGAGCAAACGAGCGCGGAACCGAAGTTTTCGCGGCGGAAAAGGATCGAGTTGATGCTGGAAGGCTATTCATGGTTCAGATCCCGGAGGGCGTTGCTGAGGCTCTTTCCCTTGGCGTCGTCGAAGCGGCCTTCGGAGCGCCACCAGACTTTGCCGCGGCGATCGACCAGAAATTCATGGATGCTGGTTTGATCGGTAATGCGCAGAGCATCACAGAATGGCTTTTTATCGAGGTAGAGAGTGATGGTGCGTTCGCGCGCCTGACGATCGGGAATGCCGTGCCGCATGCCGTTGTCGATGAACCAGCGAGTCAGAACATTGGGCCTCTGGATGGTAGGGAGTTCGTAGTAGCGGAAACCGGGGTGCGATGCTTCGAAGCGCTGCATCTCGCGCAACCATGTGTCCACGTCTTTTTGCTGCTCACGTTCGAAAGCGACCAGTATAAGGTTGCGCTCACCTTCGAAATCCGCGGGTAAGTTGAAGTCATGCTTCTCGAGGTTCGAAGCTTGCAGGGTGGGAAAGTGCGCTTCCGGAGAGTCCTGGGCTGGAGCGCCACTTACACTTTCTTTCGAGGCAGCGATCATCGCAGCCATGAATGAAACGACTGTCCAGACAACAATTCTCATTGCGACACTCCAATTAAGCTCCCGGATCGCTTGAACCAGGGGACGAAGGCGCTGGTGGTCTGCTGGTAGCGGCGGTAGGCATCGCCTTTGCTGCGCAAAGCTTGCGCCTCGGTGGCGGGGATTCCGGTAACGCGGAAGAGAAAATAGAACATGAGCAGCGGGCAGAGCAGGGCGATCCATCCATAAGGCGATGCCAAGGCAAAGAGCGCCCACGCCAGCCAGATCAGCCATTCGAAAAAGTAGTTGGGATGCCGGGAATAATTCCATAAGCCGCGCTGGCAGACTTGTCCGTGCGAGGTTGGGTCTCGTTTGAAGGCCGCGAGTTGAGCGTCGGCGACAGCTTCACCCGCGAGAGCTATCAGCCAGAGAGCGAAACCCGCATACTCGAACGCAGAGAGTGCGGGCGCAGGATTCAGCGCGGCGAGCAGGAAGGGAAGGGACAGGAACAGGTCGAGCAGAGCCTGAAACTCGAAAAATACGAGAAACTTCAAAGGCAGCTGAGTTTTCCATTGGCGGCGGAGTTCCTGATAGCGGCCCTCTTCGGGTTGTCCGACGATGCGCACCAGCAGGTGA
Source organism: uncultured Acidobacteriaceae bacterium (assembly GCA_963838315.1). Lineage (GTDB taxonomy): Bacteria > Acidobacteriota > Terriglobia > Terriglobales > Acidobacteriaceae > Acidiflorens. The sequence continues at coordinate 203,351 of CAWIQW010000021.1, read as the reverse complement.
ATGCCGAGGCGAACTCCCCACAGCACTGCCATTCCAGCAGCCAACCCCTTGCGCTGCGGGGAGCCGGATCCAAGGAGCGCATAGGTGACGGCTACCAGGGGCAGGCCAAAGGCCCAGCCAGGATCGACAATGCTCGCGTTGCGGATGCGGAGGTGGATGATCCACAGGATGAACATCATCGAGCAGACCAGTGCCGCGCCGGGGAGAACGAGATGGAGAACTGACGGCAGCATGACTCAAGCGACCTCAGCCTGGTTTGCGTGCCGTTGCGTCGATGCCGCGATGTGACGCAGCGCCCAGGAGAGAAGGAAATATAGAAAGAGGATGGCAGGAGGGCCAATCAACAGCCACGCCGAAACTGCGTGCAAGGTAGCCCGCCACAAAGTAGCGATTGCATTTGTCAGATTGGCGTGGGCCATCGCCAGCATCTGCGTCAGCGACAACTGCAGGGGCGCTGCACGAAATAGAATCTCGCCGAGCCGGATAAACGGGATCAAGAAAAACAATTGCAGAGGATAAACAAGGTAGTTCACCAACTGGATGGCAGGGAGGTTCAAATGAAAAATCAGGGCGGCGGCTGCGCATAGCAACGTGGTGGAACCGAGCACAGGGAAGACACCCAGCACGAGCCCGAAGGCGAGACTCAGGGCTATCTTCTCCGGGGTGATCCCCTGAGTGAGAAGGGCTACGACAGGCGCGACCAGACGACGATAGAAGAAACCCTGTTTCATGTCGCCGTCCTGAGGATGAGGTTAGAGAGCGGTTCGTCCGGTTTGAGTTTGAAGAGCCGGATGAGAACGTAGCTCGACATAGCAATGTTGCCTAGACCCATGATGAGCAGAAACCAGATTACTTTCGCCGCCAGGCTTCTCTCCTTGAAGCAGACCCACACGAAGAATGTCACGAAGCCGAAATAAGCGTCGAAGAGCGTGGCTACAGCCCAGGGACTGGTCATCCAGCTGAATTCCGATCCCGACTGCCAGACGGGTTTGTGCAGGCTGACCCAGGTGGTCATGGCGACCATCCAGAGAAAGATGGCGCTGAAGATAATTTTAAGAAGCAGTCGCATCATCCTTCGCTCTCAGTGTCGCATTTAAGTACGTTGCCCATGGCAGCTCGGATTGCCGGACGGGGACGAAAACGATTCCCCAAACCCCGCAAAATCCGGATTCCCCATCCCGTCGATAGCTCCGGCTAACTGCTGGCCGCCAGTGCGGCCAACTGATTCTCCAGGGCAGAGAAATCGTGCAAGACTACCCAGCGGGAACTTCCGGTTGCGGCTTTGAGATTCAGTTCCGGGGCGCCGCCCAGCCAGAGAGCCGTGGTGCGCGGCGTCTTGCGCACGATATGCTCAAGCTCCTCCAGCGTCTCGTGATTGGGTGCGGTCGACAGGCTCAGCAAAGCTACGTCGGCATCGGTTCGGCGAACCGCGAGGACGATGTCGGCTGCCGGCAAGTCGGCGCCCACGTAGATGACGCCGAGTCCGGCCGCAGCCGTCAACATGGCGGCTGTCAGGATCGGAAACTCGTGGCGCTCATTGCGCGGGGTCGTGATCAGCACTCGGGGTGACGAGCCGGAGCGGGAATAAGCTCGCACAAATGATGTCAGCACGGACCCGAGATATCTGGTCAAGATGTGCTCCTGCGCGATACTGCATTTGCCTTCGTGCCAGCGTGTTCCGACGGTGCGCATCAGGGGAAGCGCGACCTGGTGTACAAACTCCCTCGGGCTGGCGATCGCCGCGGCGAGACGGTTGATTTCGCGGTCTGTGCCGGCGGTGTCGAAGCGCTCGAGCGCGCGCAGCACCGGAACCAGCAGGTCTTGTTCGTCTCTGTTTCGGGAGACTGGGCCTTCCAGCGAAAATGAAGAGCTTTTTTCGAGGAGCTGGCGAAGTTGCCGGTCTGTAAGGGCGGCAACGCGTCCAATTGAGTGACCCTGCTCGAGCGTGCGCCGCAACAGAATCAACCTCTCGATTTGCTCCTCGGAATAAAGTCGGCCGCGCTGGGCGCGGAGGGGGACCACGGCCTTGTAGCGCCGCTCCCAAGCACGGAGCGTATCGAGCGGGAGGCCGGTGAGTTTGGCGGCGGCGCTGATGGGGTAGGACTCTGGCATCGCTGAAGAAATCGTAACAGCCGAAATGCAACATGTCAACCATTTGTCATGGACAAAACATTGACAAACTCGCAGTCCATTGATACAAGAAGAAGGGCGCAATCCGGCGCCCGCCCTGAGAGCGTACTAATGGTAGAGATCCTCGAAGTCAAGCAAGCTCAGAAGCACAAGTTGGGGTAGCCGTGATCAAGAGATTCCAGAACTACAGTTTCGGGACGGTCATCCCATTCGTGCTGCTGCACGCGGGCTGCATCGCGCTATTTTTCGTGCCCTTCCGATGGTCGTGGGTAGCGCTGATGCTGGCGATGTACGCGGTGCGCATGTTTGCCATCACTGCTGGATACCACCGCTATTTCAGCCACCGCACTTACAAGCTAGGACGGGCATGGCAGTTTCTCATGGCGTTTCTGGCTGAGAGCTCTGGGCAGAAGGGGGTGTTGTGGTGGGCGGCGCACCATCGGGTTCATCACCGGCACGCGGACGATGAGCACGATGTTCATTCGCCTTTGAAGCGGGGATTCTGGTGGGCCCATGTGGGCTGGGTCTTGTCGAACGAGTTCGACTCATACGATCCGGCACTGATCAAGGACTTCAGCAAATTTCCGGAACTGCGGTGGCTGGACAAGCACTACCTGGTACCGCCAGCGGTGTTAGGGATTGTCATTCTGATCGTAGGAGGTGCGGGGGCTTTTGTGTGGGGGTTCGTGGCGTCCACCGTGCTGCTGTTTCACGGCACTTTCACCATTAATTCGGTCGCGCATCTGTGGGGAACGCGCCGCTTCGAAACTCCAGACGACAGCCGGAACAATTTTGTGCTCGCTCTGATCACGCTAGGGGAAGGCTGGCACAACAATCATCACAGATTCATGTACGCCTGCCAGCAGGGAATTCGGTGGTGGGAAGTGGACATGACTTACTACGCGTTAAAGCTGCTTAGTTGGCTGGGAGTCGCGCGGGATCTGCGAGGCATTCGGATGCCGCTTTCGGAACGGGAGGCGGGATGAGCCGCATCGCGGTCATTGGATCGGGAATCTCGGGAATGGCGGGGGCTTACCTGCTCAGCCGCAAGCACGAAGTCTGGCTCTTTGAAAAGGACGGCCGTCTCGGCGGTCACACGCACACGCATCATATTGAAACGAGTCGGGGCGTGTTGCCGATCGACACCGGCTTCATCGTGCATAACGATCGTACGTATCCAAACCTGGTGCGGCTTCTTAAGAAGCTGGGAGTGGCGCGGCAGGCGAGCGACATGTCGTTCGGCGTTTCCTGCCGCGAGACTGGGTTCGAATACAGCAGCCGTGGGCTGCGGGGGTTCGCGGGCGGACGAAACTGGTATCGCGCGGGACATTATCGCTTCCTGGCGGAGATCATGCGCTTTAACCGGGAAGCGCGCACACTGCTGCAGGATCCGGCCGCGGGCGAGATCAGCCTCAGAGAGTATCTGCACGCCCATCAGTTTCGCGGGGACTTTACACGTTACTACTTGCATCCGATGGCGGCGGCGGTGTGGTCCACTTCGCCCGAGGAGATAGAAGACTTCCCGGCGTTCACGCTGATTCGCTTTCTTGAGAATCATGGGCTGCTCGGCTTGACGACGGCGCCGCAGTGGTACGCGCTGCAGGGCGGAAGCAGCGCTTACATTCAGCCGCTGACTGCCCCTTACAGAGAGCGGGTTCGCGTGGGAGCGAGGATCGACGGGGTGACGCGAAGCGCGGAGGGAGCCGATATTCATTTTGACGATCGGCCGTCGGAGCGTTTTGACGAGGTCGTATTCGCATGTCACGGGCCGCAAGCCTTGCCGTTACTGCTCGACGCTTCGGCGGTCGAGCGGCAGGTACTGAATGGATTCCGCACGAGCCGCAACCAGACTGTGCTGCACACGGACTCTAGCTTGCTGCCGCGGCGACCGGGAGCGCGCGCTTCGTGGAACTATCACCTGGGCACGAAGCGGCGGGCGGCCACGCTGACGTATCACATGAACCGTTTGCAGAATTTATCCACGCGAGAAGATTACTGCGTCACGCTGAATGATGCGCAGTCGATCGAACAGAGTAAGATCCTGCGCGAGATGACTTACTATCACCCTCTTTATACGTTGGAGGCTTTACGATCGCAGGCGCGCTGGGCGGAGATCAGCGGCCATAATCACACGCACTTCTGCGGCGCATACTGGTTCTACGGCTTCCATGAGGACGGACTGAATTCGGCGATTCGGGTGGCGGAGAAATTGGGCGTCGCCTGGGAATCGCAAACAGAAGGGGCGCGTGAGTTGGCGGAGACGGCAGCCTGATGGAATCGGGAATCTATTGTGGGACGTTGCGGCATCGCAGGTTCAGCCCTGCGCGTCACGAGTTTACTTATCCTTTATTCATGGTGTTTCTCGATGTCGATCGACTGCCGGGGTTGATGAAGATCTCACCGCTGGCGGGATACAACCGGGGGAACTTGTCCTACCAGGAACGCGATCACTTCGGGGATCCGGCAAAAACGTTGCGCGAGAGATTGTCACGCGATGCACTGGCCAACAATCTCGAACCGCCACGGGGACGAATCTTCCTGCTCACTCATCTTCGCTATCTTGGATACAACTTCAACCCAGTGTCATTTTTTTACTGTTACGACCATGAGGACAGATTGCAGACGATCGTCGCAGAGGTGAACAATACTTTCGGGGAAACTGCAAATTACTGGCTGACTCCGGGCCTCGAGCGCTCCGCGGGGGATAACAAGCGCTACCGTTTCCACAAGACATTTCACGTGTCTCCGTTCATGAAACTCGGCCACGAATACGATTGGACGTTTACGCCACCGGGCGAACGGCTGATCACAGAGAGCGTGAGTTACGAAGACGGGCGACCGATATTTGATTCGACGCTAAAGCTGGAGCGACGGGAATGGTCGCAGCGCGAACTGCACCGGGCGCTCATCCGTTTTCCATGGATGACCGCCAAGGTGATTACGGCCATTCACTGGCAGGCATTGCGGCTGCTGCTGAAGCGGGTACCGGTGGTTTCACATCCCGGCGCGGGGCGTTTTCAGCGCGCGACGGTGCAACACATGGGGGCGTCATGGCGAGCGGAGTAACGGCGAGTGTTGCCCGGAAAATATTTCTGAAGTCGCTGGCCGGACTGCGCGGAGGCAGGCTGGAGATTGTGTGTCCGGAAAATACTTATTGCTTTGGCCAGCCCTGCCTAAACGAGGAGGAGGCACTGCACGCGGTCATCGCCGTGCACAATGAACGTTTTTTTCTGCGCGCGCTGCTGGCGGCCGACATTGGAATCGGCGAAGCCTACATGGATGGAGACTGGTCGACGCCCGATCTGGTGGCGGTTGTGCGGCTGGCGGTGCGCAACATGGATCAACTGGACGGCAGTCATCGATTCTTTACTGCGTTTCGCAGAATGGCCGACCTGCTGATGCACCGGCGCAACAGAAACACGGAGTCCGGGAGCCGGCGCAATATCGCGTATCACTACGATCTGGGGAACGATTTTTACAGGCTCTTTCTGGATCGCAGCCTGGCCTACTCCTGCGCGTACTACGAGAGAGCGGACGACACTCTCGAGCAGGCACAGATTCAGAAGTTCGATCGTATCTGCCGCAAACTCCAGTTGGGGAGGCGAGATCACGTACTTGAAATCGGCACGGGATGGGGCGGCTTCGCGGCGTATGCCGCGGAAACTTATGGGTGCAGGATCACCACGACCACCATCAGCCGGCAGCAGCATGACTACGCGCGTGGAGTTTTTTCAAACAGCCGGGCAGGCGACCGGGTCGAATTGTTGTTCGAGGATTACCGCAACCTGCGCGGGCAGTACGACAAGATCGTCAGCATCGAAATGTTTGAAGCGGTGGGCTACGACCACTACGACGATTATTTCGGGGCTTGCGATCGCCTGCTCAAGCCGGATGGAAGTATGGTGCTGCAAACTATCACGATCCTGGAATCAAAGTTTCAGCAATACCGCAAGCAAAGCGACTGGATCAAGAAGTACATTTTTCCCGGGGCCGAGCTGGCTTCGGTGATCGCGATCCAGCAATCGCTGGCCAGAAAAACACGCATGCAGTTGCATCAGGTCGAGGATATTGGCCTGCACTACGCGTTGACCCTTAACGAGTGGCGGCGCCGTTTTCTGGATAGCCTCGTTGAAGTGCGAAACCAGGGATTCGACGGGCGCTTCGTGCGCATGTGGGATTACTACCTCGCCTACTGCGAGGGCGCGTTCCGCGAACGCTACATTGGCGATGTGCAGCTGGTGCTCAATAAAGTAGCCAACAAAATTCAATATGAACCGGGGATGGAGTCCGTGTGGCAGGAGAAATCGTTATGACGAACCGTTTGCTGATACCCGCGCTTTTTCTTGTGACATTCGTAGTCTCCACGTTGATGGCTTTTGGTAGCTCTGCGCCATCGGTGGGCAGCATGGCGCCCGAATTCACGCTGACTTCGCAGGAGGGCACGCCCGTGAGCCTGAGAGACTATCGCGGGAAATGGGTCGTCTTGTATTTCTATCCCAAGGACTTCACGAGCGGCTGCACGATCGAGGCGCACAACTTTCAGCGCGATCAGCCGCTGTACCAGCAGAAGGGAGTGATCGTGCTCGGAGTGAGCGTGGATAGCGCGGACTCGCACAAGCAGTTCTGCACCAAGGAAGGCTTGAACTTCAAATTACTGGCCGACACCGACCACAGGGTTTCGAGCGCTTATGGATCGCTGACGAATCTAGGCCTCGTGAAGTTTGCTTCCCGCCATACCTTCATCATCAATCCCGAAGGAAAAATCGTGAAGGTATTCACGGAGGTCAATCCCAACGAGCACAGCGCTGAGGTTTTGTCGGCGCTCGGCGCGTTACAGAAATAGCCGCCCGAACCTTGGAAGGGTAAGCATCACCCGATGAATTATGACGCAATCCTGGTGACGTCATTCGGGGGACCGGAGTCCACCGAAGACGTGATGCCTTTTCTGGAGAATGTTCTGCGCGGGAAGAACGTGCCGCGCGAGCGCATGTTGGCGGTGGCCGAACACTACTACCACTTCGGGGGTAGAAGTCCGATCAACGATCAGAATCGCAGGCTGATTGCAGCGCTGGGAGCTGAATTGGCGGAGCACGGACCTCGCCTGCCTGTTTACTGGGGAAATCGCAACTGGCATCCCATGCTTGCGGACACGGTTCGCCAGATGAAAGCCGACGGCATCCGGCGGGCGCTCGCTTTTGTCACTTCGGCTTACAGTTCGTATTCGAGCTGCCGCCAGTATCGCGAAGACATTGCGCGGGCGCAGTCCGCGGCGGGCGAGGGCGCGCCGATTGTCGACAAGATTCGGGCGTTTCACAATCATCCCGGATTTATCGAGGCGGTTGTGGATCGGGTACGACAGGCGCTGGCGGAGCTGCCGGAGGAGCGGCGCTCGGGAGCTCAACTTATCTATACCGCGCACAGCATTCCTTTAGGGATGGCGCAACATTGCGACTACGAAGTGCAACTGGAGGAAACCGGCCGACTGGTAGCGGACGCGCTGGGGCACAAAGAGTGGAGGCAGGTCTACCAGAGCCGAAGCGGGCCCGCGTCGCAACCATGGCTGGGGCCGGACATTCTCGACCACTTGCGAACGGTCCGAGCGCAGAGCGGGAGCGCGGATGTGGTGATCGCGCCCATTGGGTTTGTATCCGACCACATGGAAATTCTTTTTGATCTGGACACGCAGGCGCGCGAACTGTGTGCGGAACTGGGCCTGAACATGGTGCGAGCGGGGACTGCGGGCACACATCCAAGATTTATCCGCATGATTCGCGAACTGATTTGCGAGCGCATCGACGAAAACACAGCCCGGCTTACGCTCGGGTCGCTTGGCCCACGTCCCGACGTTTGCGCAATCGATTGTTGTCCAGCGCCAACGCGTCCGGCGACCTGATGCGAGCTTTTGGAATTTGCTCAGCGGAACACAAACAGCAAGAGATCAGCGACTCCTGGGAGACTTATGCGTGAACTCGATCCACTGACGTTCCTGGTAGCAGAATCGTTATTTCGCGGCGACCTGAAGAAGCGGCCCAAAGCGGCGAAAACCAGCGCCGGGCGGAGGGCTCGCAAGATTGTGTCCGATGAAAACGTGTGCCTGGTGTTGCTGGCGCACGGGAGTAAGGATCCACGATGGTGCGCACCCTTCGAGCGGATCGCCGTTGAGTTGAAAAAAGAGTTGGGGCCAAGCCGAGTGTGGCTGGCCTACATGGAATTCATGAGGCCAAGCCTGGTGGATGTGGTTTACGAATGCGTGCAGCAACGCACCCTGAATCTCAGACTGCTGCCTCTGTTTATGGCGGTCGGCGCCCATCTCGCCAGCGACATTCCCGAGCAGGTGGCCGATGTGCGACGGCAGTTCCCGGAGATCTCGCTTGAGATTCTGCCGCCCGTTGGCGAGGACGCGCGCATGATGCAACTGGTCGGACAGATTGCGATCGAAGCCGCCACCCAGTGAAAGCGGGTGGCCGGCCTCTTCACTTCGATACGTCAGACCTCTAATGCGCTGGAGAAGGATGACTACGACAGCAATGACTCCGATCAAACCTTTACCCATGCGATTCTCCTGAAAAGAACTATGTTAAAAACTCTATGCGGAATTCATCTGGCCCGAGTCCAGCATTCTATCAACTGCGGTGGTTACCTGCGCCAGCGCGAGGAGATATCTGGAAAAAACATCTATCACATCGAATTTCCTGCGGTCCGCTTTTTGCTCCCTTACGTCCAGAACCTGCATGAAAGACAGGGAATCAAACTGGACCCGCGTGGACAGCGCCTGCACCGCTGCGCGCTTGCCGACCGGAGCATCGTGGCCGAGCACAATCAGGACGTGGCGGAACAAGGTCGCAAACGAGGAGACCGATTTTGTCAGCAGATCCCACAAACGCGAATCGTTATCATTGGCGAGCAGCACATGCTGGCGGAGCACGGCGAGCTTTTCGCGCAGCTCGTATTCCACCTGGGCGCGGTGCAGATTCGCCGGGATCGACAAAGCGTTTAGAACTTCTTTACCGAAGACGACGCGGTGATGCTGCTGCATGTCGAGAAACTCGATGGCGAAAACATCGGTGGATCGGCGGATCTCATCGTGAGTCATGACCAGGGGCGGAGGCTGCTTCTGCTCGCTCCACCATTTCACGGCGGGAGCGAGAGCCTGCAGCGCGGCAAATGAGCTGTCTCGAACCACGCAAAATAAATTCAGATTGGAGAACTCAGGATGGAAATCTCCCGCCACCGCCGATCCGAAGAGGATCACGCTCTCCAGGTTATCTCCGGCTGCCGCTCGCAGCCGGCTGACGAAATCGTTAATCTTTTTCTCCGGAACCATTCGTATCCTCTCTGGCTACCAACTGCTGCTGGCCCCGCCGCCACCGGAACTGCCACCGCCGAAACCGCCAAACCCTCCGCCTCCCCCAAAGCCGCCACCGCCCCAACTCCCGCCGCCTCTGGGGCCGCCGCCAAACATGCCGGAAAAAATGATCCAGAAAAGCATGCTGCGCAACGGAGTAAAAAGAACAATCAGCACCACGATAATGATGAGAATGATTCCGCCGACCGAAAGACCTCCGCTGGGCTGCTCCACGGGATCGGGCGGAGCGGGCTGCGGTTGCGGCGTGGTGAGTTGGACTCCGGCATCCTGCGCGATTACGGCCGCGACCCGCGAAGTTACCAGCAGCAGGGCCTTGCTGTAGTCCCCGGTTTGCATGATCGGAATTGCTTCGCGCTGAAAGCCGCCGACTTTGCCATCCGGCAGGATCGGTTCCAACCCATAGCCCACTTCAATGCGGGCTTTATGATCGTCGATCGCATAAAGGATGAGCACTCCGCGGTTGGTGGACTTGCTTCCGACTCCCCACTGGTGGAAAAGATCGACGGCGTAGGTCTCGATGTCGGAGCCGTCGAGCGATTTGACGGTCACGACCGCGATCTGGGCGTGCGCTTTCTCGTCGATCTGGCGGCAGATCTCATCCATTTGCGCGATCGTGTTCTGATCGAGCACGTGGGCGAAATCATCGACGTAATCGGTAGCCTTGAGCTGGGCGACGGGTTCGGCCTGTGCAGCTGCAAACGCCAGCAGCAAAGCGCACGTTAGAACCGGCAACCACTTCGCGAGAGAACTCATCGGAGGAGAAATTGTACAGGACAGGCCGCCGGCGCGAGAGGATGAGGCGGTACAATAGCAATCCTCGGCGACACGCGCGAGGATACTGGCTCCGCGCTGTCCGCAACGCAGATCATGTTATATCGACGTCGAATCATCATCCCGTTATTGCTACTGACTCTGTTCGGGTGGTCTTTTGCCTCCAAGAAAGAAAAAAAGGAGACGGAGGAGGCGCATCTTCTTCCGGTTGGATTCTCGCTCCACCAGTTTGCCGCGCCGCAGGACTATAACTGGCGCGGGTCTGACGATCACACTCTGGGCGGCGTGATCTGGTATCCCGCCGAAAACGGCGCCGACGCCAAGGAGCAGTATGTGGGGCCGCCGGACGCGCCCCTGTTCTACGCTGGACGCGCTGCCAAGGACGCGACTCTGGCTCCCGCGTTCGCAAGGTTCCCGCTGATCGCGCTCTCGCACGGCACCGGAGGCAGCGCCATGCAGATGGCATGGCTCGGCACTTATCTGGCTGCGCGCGGCTACATCGTGGTCGCGGTGAATCATCCGGGGAACAATGCGGTGACGGGATACACAACGCAGGGGTTTGCCGAAGGCTGGGAGCGGGCAAAAGATATCAGCATCGTGATCAGCGATATGCTCGCCGATGCGCGGTTCGGCGGCAAGATCGATCCCGATCGCATTGGGGCGGCAGGCTTCTCTTATGGGGGGTACACGATGATGGAACTGGCGGGCGCGACCACGGATGTGAATCGGCTGCTGGCCTGGTGCGACGAACAAAAGGGCGCTTGCAATCCTCCCGAGATGCCGTATTTTCTGGATAAATTCAAGTCGATCCGGCAGCAACCAGAAGTGCAGCAGTCCATACTACATTCCGGCGATTCTTACCGCGATCCGCGCATCCGAGCCGTTTTCGCGATTGCGCCCGCGGTGGCGCGCGCATTTACGGCGGAGAGCCTGCAGAAGATCGCTATTCCCGTGGAGATTGTGGCGGGTGGGGCGGATACCATCGCTCCTCCGCCGGAGAACGCGCGGTTCTTTGCCGCTAACATCAGGAACGCTGAACTGACCATTCTTCCTGGGGGCGTCGGCCACTACACGTTTCTGGACGTGGGCACCGAGGTTGGGAAAAAGCAGTTGCCGCAACTGTTTGTGGACAATCCGGGAGTTGATCGGGAGGCCGTCCACAGGCAGGTGGCCGCGATGGCTGCCGACTTCTTTGATAAAGAGCTAGTCCCGCCGAAGAAAAAACGCTGAACGCGGTACTCGTTGCCCCGTGTCGCTTGTGACACCCGCTAGGAGGCTCCCTTTGCATAAGAAAGCGTGGTTGAAGGGGAGGAAACGGTGATGTGCGCGCCAATAACGCGTCGGGCGTGCAAGTTCTTCAGTTTGAGTATGAGGGGATGCGTGACCTCCTGCCCTCTGGAGAGGACAAGGCCGCCGTCAGCGCCGCGTACTTCCTCTTGAATGATCATGCCGGGCGCGAGCGACTCCACGCGGCATTTCCTCATTTCGCCATTTTCCGCGTTGGGGTCCAATGTGACCAGTGCCTCAAAAAATTCCTTGCTGAATTGTTTATTTTGACTGGCCAGAAGATGGGCCGCTTCGATTCGCGATCTACCCTTGTGGATCAGCTGTTCATAAGCCAGGATCAATCGTAGGATGCCCGCACCTACGCGCAAATCAGCCCGGTCGTCGGTTTCGTCGAGGGGCCGGTTCTGGTGTTCGATCATCCATGCGACGGGCTCAAGCCGGGGAATTTTAGAAAGCAGTCCGTAGGCGACACTCGGATGCGCGTCGTATTGGGCTTGCTCGCTGGCCGAAAGCTTCTCGCCGCTGTACACGGCCTCGATGGTTTCCGGAGCGAGAGTGACACAACCCAGCTGGGACATCATGGCGGCGACTTCGTATTGCCAGGGGTTGCCCAAGTGCATCGCCGTCACGATGTGGTGGATGTAACGGCGAGCGCGCTCGGCCCGGCCGAACGCAGCGGGGTTGACGAGGCTCAGCACTTCGGTCAGAACCTGGATACTGCCGCTCAGGGTTTCTTCGAGAAGTTGATCTTCGGCGATGACCAGGCGGTATTGCACGAGGGCGGCGGTGAGGGTCTTGGCCATGGCATCCTTTGCGCAGGGCTTGTTGAGGAAGCGAAAGATGGCTCCTTCATTAATGGCATTGATGGCGGAGGCCATGTCTGCCTGACCGGTGAGTATGATGCGGACGGTATTCGGGGAGCGGGTCTTGATCGTGCTCAAAAGCTGAACGCCATCCATGCCGGGCATGCGCATGTCGGAGACCACAACGGCGTACGGACCGGCCTCACTCACCAACCTCAAAGCCATTTCGCCCCCGGTGGCCGTCTCGACATGAAATTCGCGGCACAAAGCGCGCCGATACCCGTCAAGAATGTTGCTATCGTCGTCCACGAGAAGAATTTTTTCAGGCATGGGATCCCTCTTCCTATTCCTCTTCCCCCTTGAGTGCGGTGAGCTGCCAGCCGGCTTCACGGGAAACCGACTCACTCGATCACATCATCGGCTGTGGCGCGGCTTTCTTTAAAAAGCGGTGGCGGGTTGGGTTTGCACTCCGGGACGTTGTTGGGCGGGGCTAGTGGGTGAAAATAGGTTGGAGCGCTTCGTTTCACACGAAAAAATTAGTTGGTGAGGAGTATAGGAATTTGCCGGTGCCTATAGTTATCCCCAGCTTTCGTTGACGGGGTTATCGCGCGTCCGTAAGATGTAGCGACTGAAGAGTGGAGATTCCGTGGTCTTAGTGGGTTTTCTTTTGCGGAAATGGAGGATGCTTTGAATTACTCAATTCATCGGGCGTGCAATCGACGGGAGTTCATCCAGGGCGCAGTGGCTGGGAGCGTGGTTGCGGCTTTGCCGATCTCCGCGTTCGGGGCGGACGATGGCGATCTGCGGGCGGTGCTGAGCCAGATTCCGAAAATGCATGAGGAGAATGTGAAGCGGTTGCAGGAGTGGATCGCTTTGCCATCGATCGCGGCCGAGAACCGGAATTATCCGCAGGGGCCTGAGTATATGGCAAAGCTGGCTCGGGATGCGGGATTTGCGAATGTCGAAATTTTGCCGACGTCGGGCAAGCCGGGAGTGTTTGGGATTCTCGATGCGGGCGCCGCGACTACGGTCGGCATTTATTTTATGTACGACGTGAAGCAGTTCGATCCGGCGGAGTGGTCGTCGCCTCCGCTGGAAGGGCGAGTCGTGGAGAAGGAAGGGTTGGGCAGGATCTGTGTGGGGCGCGGGGCGGTGAACCAGAAGGGTCCGGAGACGGCTTTTCTGGGCGCGCTTCATGCCTTCAAGGCGGCGGGAAAAAAACTGCCTGTCAATTTGGTGCTGGTTTGTGAAGGCGAAGAAGAGATTGGCTCGACACATTTTCCGGAGGTGGTGCGGCAGCCGAAGGTGACGGCAGCGTTGAAGAAATGCACGTGCGTGTTCATTCCGGAAGCAGGGCAGGACGCGGATGGAGGGGTACAGATATCGCTGGGCGCGAAGGGCGTGGTTGAACTGGAACTGGTTTCGAGCGGGGAGCGCTGGGGACGCGGTCCGAAGCATGACGTGCATTCGAGCCTGGAAGCGCAGGTGGATAGTCCCTCGTGGCATCTGGTGCAAGCGCTCAACACGCTGATCGAGGCGGACGGGCACACGCCCGCGGTGGCGGGATTCTTCGATAAGGCGAAACCTCTTACTCCGGCGCAGATGAAGATGGTTCAGGAAGCAGCGGCGCGGCGTAGTGAAGCGACCGTGAAGAAGCAGCTCGGAGTCGAGCACTGGGTGCATGATACGAACTGGGTTGACTCGCTCATGCTGCTGGAGTCGAAACCTACGATCAACATCGAGGGGCTGGTCGGGGGATACACCGGGCCGGGCGGCAAGACGGTGCTTCCGCATCGCGCGGTGGCCAAGATTGACATGCGGCTGGTGCCGGACATGACGGCGTTGGGAACGCTCGAGCTTTTGAAGGAGCATCTTGCCAAGCATGGCTTCGGGGATATTGAGGTCAATATGAGCGGCGGGTATGATCCGACGCAGACTTCTGCGGATTCGAAGCTGATCCAGGCGCAGGTTGCGACTTACCGGAAGCTGGGGCTGGACCCTGTGCTGTGGCCGCGATCGGCCGGGTCGTGGCCGGGATACATTTTTACTTCGGAGCCGCTTAATCTTCCGGCGGGACATTTTGGGACGGGGCATGGGACGGGAGCGCACGCTCCGAATGAGTATTATCTGATCGATTCCACTAATTCGAAAGTTGCCGGGATGGATGGAGCGGTGGGATCGTTTGTCGAGTATCTATACGCGTTGGCATAGGCGGATTGGTACCTCAGGGGGCTAAAGCCCCTCCTGATAAAAGGCTTGATCGCAGCGCTGGAAGCGCTGCGCCACCCAAAAGCGAGTTTCCGCAGACTGGGAAATAGGCTGTCAAGCGCGGGCTTTATCGAGCATTTCTTCCCAGATGCCTTTTGATTTGAGGATGAGTTCGATGGCCTCGCGAACGGCGCCATGCCCGGCGAGTGCTTTGGTGGTGTAATGCGACGCTCGCTTGACTTCAGGGACGGCATCGCCCACGGCGACGGCTAGTCCAACGCGGCGCAGGAGGGGGATGTCGGGAAGATCGTCGCCGATGTAGGCGACGGCGGAATCGGGGACGCCGGTCTTGCTCAGGATTTCTTCGTAGGCTGGCATCTTAACGGGCTGTTTCATGTAGATAAATTCCATTTTCATTTCTTTGGCGCGGCGGAGCAGGGCGGCACTTTCGCGGCCGGTGATGCAACCGGTGCGCAGGCCGGCGGTTTGTGCGAGGGTCAGGCCCTGGCCATCGTGGGCGTCGAAGTTTTTGATTTCGAGGGCAGTGCCATCGGGCTGCGACAGCAAGGTGACGCCGCCGTCGGTCATGGTGCCGTCTACGTCCATGAGAAGGACTTTGATTTGCGCTGCGCGCTTTTTTAGCGCGGGAGAAAGTTTGGGGACGCCGGGCAAATTAGCCTCCAGAAAAAAGTGAGATGATGCGCGCGTGCTTACGGTTTCTTGAACACGACTCCGCCCTTCATGACGAAGTTTACCTGCTCCAGCAGGGTGACATCCTGGAGGGGATTGCCTGGGACGGCTACGATGTCGGCTAGTTTGCCAGCTTCGATCGTGCCGATCTTATCCTGCATGTCTAGCAGGGCCGCTGCTGACGACGTAGCGGCGCGAATGGCCTGCGCGGGCGCCATGCCCCACTTCACCATGTAGGCAAATTCTTTCGCGGGATTGATTTTCCAGTCGAAGCCGCCGGCATCGGTGCCGAAAGCGATCTTGACGCCTGCTTTCAGGGCGCGGCGGAAGGTGTCTTCGTGGATCTGGCCCATCTTCAACCAGACGGGAGAACCAGTATCAGCGCGGCCTTGCGCGACATACTCGCCTACGAAGATTGTGGGCACATACCAGATGCCGTGGCTTTGCATAGTCTGCAAATCTTCGTCGGCGATGTAGTCTCCGTGCTCGATGGTATCGACTCCGGCCTGGACGGAGTTGTGGACTCCGTGAAGCGCCATGGCGTGCGATGCGACTTTGTGGCGCTCGCGGTGCGCCTCGTCTACGATGGCGCGCAGCTCGTCGAGAGTGAAGGTGGGGATATCGTCGAGCACGCCACCGTTGCTGATAAAGTAACTGCGGTCGGAATAAACCTTGATCCAGTCGGCGCCGTGGCTGATTTGCTCGCGGACAGCTTTGCGGCCGTCTTCGACTCCATCGACCAACTGCACGCCATGTGGGACCGGGACGTCGGGCGCGTAGCCCTGCAGCGGGTAGGCTCCGGTGACGTCCATGGCGCGGGTTGCTACCTGCATTCTGGGGCCGGGGATGACGCCGTTCTGGATTGCCTTTTTTACGTCGACGTCGGCGTAGCCTGCGCCTTCGGTTTCGAGATCGCGGATGGTGGTGAAGCCGTACTCCAGGGCGCGCCGGGCGTTTACGGTGGCTAGGATGGTGCGATATTCGGGCGACTGCTTGAGGAGTTGCGCGTCGTAATCGGCGGCGGTGATGTCGCCTTGCAAGAGGATGTGAGTGTGGGTATCGATCAGGCCGGGGAGGCAGGTTTCACGGGAGAGGTCGACGATCTGCGCAGAGGAGGGCGGGACACTGCCGACTTCCCGAATCTTGTCGCCTTCGATCGCGAGGATGACATCTTTTCGGGGTTGATCCGATTTGCCATCCAGTAACGAGCCGCATTTCAGGTAAACGGATGTCGTCGTCTGGGCTTGCGCCGATGCAAAGGCCGCAGAAAGGACAATAGCTACTAACCCGATGCCGATCTTGTTTTTCATCTTCTTCTCCTAAAACTTATCGCGGCTCAGACGCAATTTCCCGTACGAAATTGTACAGATCCAGCTTTTAGAAACGGACGCCAGTCTGTCGCCCGCATGCGAACCCGGCGTGCGGCTGTTAATCAGCAGCATCCCATCTTGACTTCACCGGCATCGGTAAGCGGAGGACCAAAGGCTTCCGTTGGCACGGGAGCGCCATTCAGGGTGGCGATCCAGCGGCGCCCGGCATCGAAGACTACGAGCACGACGCCTGCGATGAAGATGGACATCAGGATGGAATCCAGATAGCCCGTGAATACCTGTCCCTCTTTCGCGGTCAACGGCCAGAAAATGTTTTTGATGGAAAGAACTCCCGCGGTCAGGGTGGTCACACCGACGAAACACATGGGGAGGAAGGTGATCCAGGCATATTTGGCCCTACCCATATTGATGAGGAAGGTGGTGGTCACGGCGAGTGCGATGGTCGCGAGCAACTGATTGCCGGTTCCGAAGAGCGGCCAGAGGGTAGAAATATTGTTGGACCAGATGAGGTATCCCCAGCCGAGAACTACCACGGAACTGGTGAGCAGATTTCCGGGAAGCCACGCGTTGTTGCCGAAAGGTTTGTGTACTTTGCCCATGAGTTCCTGTAAGACGTAGCGAGCTACGCGGGTACCGGTGTCGACGGTGGTGAGGATGAAGAGCGCCTCGAACATAATCGCGTAGTGATACCAATAACCCATCAGAGTCGCCATTCCGGGCAGGCCGCGGAAGATCTGGGCCATGCCGACGGCGAGAGAGACTGCGCCTCCGGTGCGTCCGGCAAGTTTCTCGCCGACTTCGCGGGAGAACATATCGAGATTGACCGTGGAGAGGCCGAGGTGGCTGAAGACTGCCGGGGTGGTATTGATGGCGAAGTAGTCGCCGGGGCTCAGGGAGCAGGCGGCGATGAGAGCGAGGATGCCGACCAGAGACTCGGCGACCATCGCGCCATAGCCGATGAAGCGGGCGTCAGTTTCCTTGTCCAACATTTTGGGAGTGGTGCCGGAGGAGACGAGCGAATGGAAACCTGAAATCGCTCCGCAGGCGATGGTCACGAAGAGAAATGGAAAGAGCGGACCTTTGATGATGGGGCCGCCGCCGTGGATAAAGGGCGTGAAGTTGGGAAACTGGATGTTGGGGTGTACGACGAATACTCCGATGACAAGGACGGCTATCGTGCCGAGCTTGACGTAGGTCGAGAGATAGTCGCGCGGTTCGAGCACGAGCCATACCGGAAGAACCGAAGCCACCAGACCGTAGATGGCCATCAGGATCGTAATCTGATGTGGCGTGAAGGTGAGCGCCGCGGCAGCACCGCTCTGCGCGACCCAGTGTCCTGCGATGACGCTGGCGAGCAATAGCACGACGCCGAAAATACTGGGGCCGGCGACGGTAATTTTTCCGGCATGGCTTTTGAACATCCACAGGCCCATGACGACGGCGATGGGGATGGTCATGCCGATGGTGAAAACTCCCCAGGGGCTGTTTGAGAGCGCGTTGACGACCACGATGCCGAGTCCGGCGAGCGTGACGAGAAGAATAAAGAGAACCGCGATCATGGCTACCAGACCGGCGAAGGGACTGATCTCGGTGCGGGCGACGTCGGCGAGGGAGCGGCCACGGTGACGCACGGAAGCGACGAGCACGGTGAAATCCTGCACGCATCCGGCGAGGACGGCGCCGATCAGGATCCAGAGGAAGCCGGGAGCAAATCCGAACTGCGCGGCCAGAGTGGGACCGACCAGGGGACCGGCGCCGGCGATGGCGGCGAAGTGATGTCCGAAGAGAACCCAGCGGGGCGAGGCTACATAGTTGTGTCCGTCGGCAAAGGCGTGGCTGGGAGTGATTCGGCGATCATCGAGTGACAACGCCTTGGCGGCAATGAACGCGCTGTAATAGCGATAGCCGATGGCGTATACGCAAAGCGCAGCCAACAAAACCGGGAACGTGTTCAAGGGGAACTCCAGCTAGAACGGGTTTAGCGGTACCGGTGCAGCCGATGATCGTACACCGATTTTCAGGGGCCGCACAATAGTGGGTTTTCTCGCGTCGGCTCGGTTTCCCGGCCGGTCGTTGCGGAGTGGACGCGGCTTACGCGGCTTTGGCGCCGGTTCCGCGGGCGGACGGGTGGCCTACAGGTTTTTCCTGCAACAGGAGTTCGGTGGCTTGCACTCTGGGATGGCTGTGGAACCAGCCTTGCACTACTTCCTCGCGCAGGAAGTTGGCGATCGAGAGCAGGCTCATGCCTTGATGATGGGCCATCCAACAGCGCACCACTTTGGGATGGCGGGAGAGGCGGCGTCCACGGGAAGGGCTGAAGTCCAAAGACTCGTAGAAACCGTAAGCGCCCAGCCAGCGCTGGCGCTGCATGGTGCGCAGGTTCTGCAGCGCGGCTGGAGGATCGATATTCAACGCGATCAGAGTGGAATAGGGCGAGATGACCGGGCCGCCGTAATCGGGTTTGTGGATTGCGAGATCGGGGACTCCGAAAGGGAAGTACTGATAGTTGCCGGCGTCATCGATTTTGGCGCAGGCGGATTCGGAGATGCCCCACGGCGTCCCTTTCGCCCCCACGTACTCCTGTTGTGTTTGCACGGCCACCAGTTGCGAACGCTCCAGCAGCGTATTGGGATAAGTGCGCATCCAGAGCGCGGGCATCATGTACTCGAACATGGTGCCGGTCCAGGAGAGCAAGCCGACCATGCCGTTGTGTTCCGCGAGCGGACGACCGAGTTGAAACCAGCTCTCTTGCGGTATTTCGTCTTTCGCAATGGCGACAAAGTAGGCGATGCGCGCCTCGCTGGCCAACAAGTCATAGCATGCGGGCAGAAGTTGCTGTTTCTCGACGTCGAACGCAACCGAGAGCAAGTTGCGGCGCTGGCTGAAGAGAAAGCTGAAGTTCATCTCGTCGGCGAGCCGGGCGGCCTGACTTTCGATTTTCTTCAGGTCGTCTATCAGGCTCACCTGATGCCTGCGCGCGTCCGGCAGGAGGGCCAAAAGGTTGCGATAGATTTCGGTACAAGATTGAGCGCCCGAGCAATCTGCCGCCGCCTGAAGCCGGAGAGTGAGGCTATCGGTGAAAGACGGCATTCGCTCCAGCGAGGGTAGCTCGTCGATGTTGTTCTGCAGGCGGATTTGGGTATCTCCGCGAAGAGCGGCGAATTGCGGGAGAAGCCAGGGGGAGTATCGTTCAGCAACTGCGCGAATCTGGAGCATTCGCTGCTCGAGCTGCTCGCGGAACCAAGCGGGCTCGGCTGCAATCTTTTGGTCTGAAACCCGGGAGGCTGAAAGTCGGGATGGAAGGTTCGGGAGAACGGCAGCGGGAGAATTCAAGATTTGCGGGAGCCAATCCTGTTCGCGGAGGGATCGCTCGATGGCAGAAAACCGGCGGCGGGACAGAATGCCGAGTGTGGTCAGGAGGTGAAGATGATCGATCAGGCCTTGGGCTTGTTCCGAGCGCAGGAGAGGCTGTTTGAGAAGCTGAACGCAGCCTTGCTGGAGGGTCCAGAGGGAGGCGACTAGGTTGCCGTTGTCGACGCTCGAAACGATGCGCGGAGTGAGCGGAGCCAGCGATCGGGTGTCATACCAGTTGAGAAAGTGCCCGTGATGGCGCTCCATTTGAAATGCGGTCGCCAGGGTGCGGAGGTTGAGGTCCGCAAATTCGGGCGTCGTGAGGTAGCCGAAATCGCAAGCCACCTGCCGCACATTCAAGAGAAAGCCGAGGTTGGTAGGAGAAATGCGCGGAGCGAGTTTTGTGCCTTCCTCCTGGAGATTGTCGGGGATCAGCCAGTGATGTTCTGCGTTGCTGAATTCAGCGAAGTAACGCCAGGTTCGAAGCGCAGCACTATGGAGCAACCGCCGATGAGCTTTCGACACCTCTCTTCGCGGTGCGCGGGGAGGGCGGTTCAGCCATAGCGAGATCGGCTTGCTGCAAGCCCAGAGCAAGAGCACCGGCAAGGCTGCGGGAAGAGCGCGCTTGTTTACAAGGTCGATGAAGAGGAAGAGCGCGGCGGCGAGCACGGGAGTCCAGTTGAGATAAATGTCGAGCATGGTGCGCTTGTCGCCGGCGAGTTCCGCCTCAGCTGCGGTCTCCCATTCGAGCAGCCTTTGCCGGGTGATCAGGCGGCGAACCATGGTGCGGACAACGGCATCCAGGGACAATAATGCCTGGTGTGCGAGGAAGGTGAGTGTCAACGCGTTCGCTATAGCGCCGTTGAGAAAACCATTAAGAGCGTCGAGTGGGCGCGATCCTCTCCAGGCTGCCTGCGCCAGTTCAACGGCGAGTTGAAATATCGCGGGCAGAAAAAGAATGGCGATCGTTGCGAGGGTCCAGCGAACGGGGCCTCCGGGAAGGCAGGTCCATCCCAAGAGCAGCAAAAGAAACAAGGCGGGCTCGACGAGACTCCGCCGCAAGTTATCCAGAATTTTCCAGCGCGAAATGACCGAGAGCGGATTTGGCACGCGGCGGCCCGATTCGTCGGGCACCATCGGGAGCAACCATTCGGTAATCTGCCAGTCCCCTCGCAACCAGCGGTGTTTGCGGCGGTTGTGGGCGCTGTAGTGCGAAGGATAGTCCTCGATTACCTCGATATCGCTGACCAGTCCGGCGCGGGCGTAAGCGCCTTCGATGAGATCATGACTGAGTAGAGCATTGCGCGGGAAACGGCCATGGAGAACTTGATGCAGCGTTTCGACCTCGTAAATCCCCTTGCCGACGAAAATGCCTTCGCCGTAGAGATCCTGATAGACGTCGGAGGTGGCGTGCGTGTAGATATCGAGACCGGTTTGTCCGGAATAGATGCTGGCCAATCGGGAGCGCGCGGTGCTTTGCACGCTGACTCCGACGCGGGGCTGCAAGATGCCGTAACCGGCAATGACAACGCCCAGTTCCGGATCGATGATCGCCTGGTTCAAGGGATGCGCTAGCGCGCCCACCATGCGGCGGGCGGAGCCACGGGGCAGCTCGGTATCGGAATCGAGAGTGATAACAAAACGGACGTCGGACAAGATGGAGAGATTGCCGACCTTGATGGGGAAGCTGTCAAACTGGCCTCGCATGAGATTGTTGAGATCCATGAGCTTGCCGCGCTTGCGCTCCCAGCCCATCCAGAGGCGCTCGCGCGGGTTGTAAACGCGATGGCGATGCAGTAACAGGAATGTACCTATATTTCTGCCCCCGTATTTCTCGTTGAGGCGGCGGACAAGATCGGCTGCTAGATCGACGAGAGGATTGTCGCGGTCGAAAGGTTCGGACGGAGAGTCGGGAAGGTCGGTGAGCAGGACAAAATGGAGATTGGGATCCTGGTTGCCGAGGAACCGAACTTCGAGGGCTTCCGCCAACTTGCGCACCTGATTCTCATTCGCGAGGATGGTGGGAATCGCAACCAGCGTGACGCAGTCTTTGGGGAGTCCTCGGGAAAAATCAAGCTTAGGCAAGACTTGCGCGGGGAGCAGCCAGGTGACGATGTAGTTCATGATCTGTACCGCGCTCTGTGAGCCGGGTAGCAGGACGGCCAGTAACGAGAGGAAAACCAGCGACAAAGGAGTGGAGGCCCGGGTCAAGAGGAGAACCACACCGGAAACGAGCGCCACGGTGAGGATGGCGATGCCGGGAAGATAGAAGTCATCGGGATGATCGCGAAGCCAGGCGCGGAAACGATGGCTGAAAGGAGGATGGTAGCCGGCTCTCTTTTCGAGGAGGTCGCGGCCCTCGGCCACCAGATAAAATCCGACGTGCGAAGAACGCAGGGTCAGTCGGGGATTCTCATTGACCTGTTGTTGCGCCTGGCGGGCGAGCATGAGGACCTGGGTCGCAACCTGCATCTCGTCGAAGTCGCTATGGTCGGCGATGTTGACCACCTCGCGGCGGTACAATTCGCGGCTTTCGTAATCCATGCCGGCATAAGCTCCGGCGGGGTCATTTTGCAGAATTCGATCGAAGAGGATGAGCGGCTCGATGAGTTCCTTCCAGTTCGTCTGTTTAATCTCCTGGAGGCTGCGAACGGGGTGCTGGACGCCGTCGGACGCGGAGGGATCGGCGAGCAAAATGGATGCGCGCTGCGCGATCTTTTCAAGGAGCACTAATTTCATTACCGGGATGAGCATCCACAGCTCGATCAATTTGAGGACGGTGATTTCCTGGAAGCTGCGGAGGTAGGTAGTGAAAGCGGGTTCGCTGAATTGCAACGCGACGATGTTCAGAAAATCGGCGGCGACCGCCGCTACGCGCGAGATTACGGCGCCATCGGGCGTGCGGACTTGCGGTATTTTGTGCGGGCTCTGGAATGTGCCGGAAATAGATTGCAACTCGGCTTCCAGCAAGAGGAGATCTTCGCGCAGGGCCCGAAAATCTTCAGACTCATGGGCGGCCGCAGGAGACTCGAGAACGTTGAGCACGGGCTGGAATGCCGCCGCCAGTTTCCGGTAGCGGTCCTGGAAGTCGCGCGATTCTCTTTGTCCGGGTATCCACGCCAGGGAACGGGCGAGCTTGGCGGCGTTTGAGGACAGCGCGCGCGCATCGAATGTGACGTTCGCCGGGACCGAGTGGAGGTCTCCATCGACATCGGTTCCGGCGAGTCCAGGATCTACACTTTCGGTCATCTTGCCTTCCTAGTTGTCTTGCTAGCGATAACTTGAGGCCTGCATTTCGAACATTTCCGCATATCGTCCGCCGAGACGCGCCAGTTCATCGTGATTGCCTTCTTCGGCGATCGCGCCATTTTCGAGAACGATGATGCGGTCGGCGGAACGGACGGTGGAGAAGCGGTGCGAAATGAAGAGCGCCATCTTTCCGGCGGTGAGTTCGGCGAAGCGGTGAAAGACCTCGAATTCGCTGCGCGCATCGAGGGCCGCGGTGGGTTCATCGAGGATCAGCAGTTGGGCGTCGCGAAGGTAAGCACGGGCGAGCGCGACCTTCTGCCATTCTCCGCCTGAAATATCTACACCCTGCTCGAAGCGACGACCGAGCATCTGGTCGTAAGACTGGGGCAGGCGGGCGATGGTTTGATCGGCCATGCTTTTGCGCGCGGCGGCTTCCAGCGCTTGCATATTATTGATCTGGTCGACGCGGCCAACGGCAATGTTGTCGCGGGCGGTCATTTCATAGCGCATGAAATCCTGGAAGATGACGCCCATGACGCGATGCAGATCCTCGAGGTCGTATTCGCGAAGGTCGACGCCGTCGAGCAGAATTTCTCCCTCGGTCGGATCGTAGAGGCGTGTGATCAGCTTGACGATGGTGGTTTTGCCCTGACCGTTTTCGCCGATCAAGGCGAGGCGCTCTCCGGTGTGCAGGTGAAAATTGATGTGATTGAGGATCAGGCGAGAATTTCCCGGGTAACTGAAAGATACATTTCGAAATTCGACACCTTGGTGGATGGGCCGGGGCGCGGGCAATGCGTTGGGCTTGGAGCGGATGGTGGGTTTCATCTGGAAGAAGGCCAGCAAGTCGGTAAGGAAGAGAGCCTGGTCTCCGATGGCGGCGAGGGTGGAGAAAATCTGCTGGATGTTGGCGCTGGCCTGGAGAATCGCTCCGGTCAGGAATGTCAACGTGCCGATACTCAGAGCGCCGGTCACGGTGCGCCAGATCACGAACGCGTACGCGGCGTAGTAGCCCATGGTGCCGATGGCGGAGAGCACAGAGCCGGCGATCAGCTTGCGGCGGGAGAGGCCGACATTTTCTTCGTAGATTGCGTTCGACAAGCGGGTGAAGCGCTCGCTCAGGAAATTTCTGAGGCCAAAGAGCTTCAGTTCTTTGGCAGCTTCCTTGCTGCCGCCCAGCACTCGCAGGTAATCGAGTTGCCGCTGGATGGGGGTCTGCCGGAAGTTCTTGGCGTATCCGAGAAACGCGAAGTGGCTTTCGCCGAGGAAGGCGGGGACGACGCCGACGATCAGCAGCAGCATCAGCCAGGGCGAGAAAAACATGATCGAGACGGAGAGGGTGATGGTGGTAATGGCCTGCTGCACGAGGCGTCCGACGGCCTGAATCATGACGAGACGATCGGTGGCCTGGACGCGCGCTCGCTCGAGGCGGTCGTAGAAAACCGGGTCTTCGTAGGCCAGCAGATCGAGACTGGCGGCGTGGTTCATGACACGAATGCTGATGTATCGGGTGTACTTGTCGGCGAGTAATGAATCGGAGTAGTCGATGGCGCGGACGAGAATGGTATTGAGAACGGCGACGGAAAACTCGGCTGCGACCAGCCACCACAAATGGGGCTGAACGGGGGAGTGAGTCGAAACGGCATGGACAATGGCATCGATGATGAGTTTCGTGATCCAGAGCAGGACGACTGGAAGCAAAGCGGAGAACAGGCGCGCGACCAGACCGAAGATGACGACTCCGGGGCCGGAATCCCAGACAATCTTAAGAACGGCGGGCACGTTGCGAAGCGCAGCCATGCGTTCGTGCCAACCGGTCCAGAAACTTTTCCGTGCCGCCACGTTCGGCTCCTGCCACCTGGGGAGGGGGTGTATTGCCAGACGGACTAAGCCAGCGCGGATGCGGGGAAATCGAATCCGAAACGCGTGGCTCTGTCCGAGGCCCACAGCAAAGATGCGGAAAACGGCTAATGGGTTTGTCTAGAAAAGGTTAGATGGGCAAGGTGGCCGGACTTGGAGAAACCTGGCGTGTCGTGCCGATGGGGCTAGCTCAAAAAGCGGTGTGCAGGATTTTGGGAAAGTTTGCCCCAAAACGAAAACGCCCCGGACTCAAAGAGCCTTGGGACGTTCGTCGAACAGCCCTCCCCCGAAGTCTGTTCATCCGTAGAGTAGCGAAAAGAGGGTTGGGTGGGAATGGCTCCAACGTGCTATTTTGGCGGGGCGGATTTTAACAGTCCCGTAACATACCGGGGAGAAAACAGGCGTGAAAAGGCACCCAGAGAGGCTTCTGGCGGGTCGCCCACGGCGCAACTGGCGGGTTTTATTGCCAAATTCGATCCGAAGATCGCCCGGCAAATACGGGCGGCGCGCGCGGCGCTTCGCAAGCAGTTTCCTACAGCCAACGAGCTCGTTTACGACAACTACAACTTTTTTGTCATCGGATTTTGTGCTACCGAGCGACCCTCCGACTGTCTGTTTTCGTTGGCAGCCAATGCGAAGGGAGTGGGGCTTTCTTTTTACTACGGGTCGACTTTGCCGGATCCCCATAAGATTCTCCTGGGAAGCGGGAGCCAGAACCGGTTTATCCGGCTGGAGAGCGCAGCGGCGCTCGGTAAACCTGAGGTGCGGGAACTGCTGCGGGCTGCCGTTCTGCAGGCGGACCCGCCATTGCCTGCTTCGGGGCGCGGGCGTTTGATCATCCGGTCGGTGGCGGCGAAGCAGAGATCGCGGCGGATTACGTGAAGTTTTCGTTGGCTTCCAAAAGCATCGTTTCGGCTGTAATTCATGAGACGATAAGAACAGTCTCATGATCCAACTTTCCAGCGCCGGCAAGCGCTATGGCCACAAGCTGCTATTCGAAGATACGGATTGGCTGATCACGGCCGAGTCGCGCATTGGCTTGGTCGGCGCCAACGGGACCGGCAAATCCACGGTCATGAAAATTCTGGCCGGGCTGGAGTCGCTTGACTACGGCTCGATCTCGCGCGCCAAAGGGATTTCTGCGGGATATTTGCCGCAGGACGGGCTCGCGCTTTCCGGACGCTCCATTTTCGCGGAGTGCATGTCGGTGTTTGACGATCTCCACGCCATGGAAAAGGAGATGGAGTCGCTGACCGTGAGCATGTCGGAACTCGACCATGGGAGCGCCGAATATGCGTCCGTCGCGGAGCGCTACCAGAAACTTGAACATGAATTCACGGCGCGGGACGGCTACTCGCTCGAAGCCGAGGTGGGCAAAGTGCTCATGGGCCTGGGCTTCAAGCCCGACGATTGGACGCGCCACACCGAAGAATTTTCGGGCGGCTGGCAGATGCGAATCGCGCTGGCCAAGCTGCTGCTGCAGAAGCCGAACCTGCTGCTGCTCGACGAGCCGACCAATCACCTTGACCTCGAAGCGCGAAACTGGCTGGAAGAATACCTGGAAGGGTATCCCAACGCGTATGTGCTGATTTCGCACGATCGCTACTTTCTGGACATGACGGTGGAGCGCATCGTGGAAATCTGGAACAAGAAGCTGCATTTCTACGCCGGTAATTACGATCAATTCATCGCCGCAAAAGATGCGCGGAAAGAACAACTGGAAGCGGCCTACAAGACGCAGCGCGAGCGGATCGAGCAGCTTGAGGTGTTCATCAACCGGTTTCGCTACACGGCGACCAAGGCGAAGCAGGTGCAGAGCCGTATCAAGGAGCTGGAGAAAATCGAGCGCATCGAAATTCCGGAAGAAGAGAAGACGGTTCACTTTTCTTTTCCGCAGCCCAAGCCCAGCGGACGGATCGTCGCCGAGTTCTCGAACGTCGCGAAAAGCTATGGCGAGGCGGGAGTGAATGAACACAAGGTCTTTGCCAATGTGAATTTCATGATCGAGCGGGGTGAGCGCATTGCTTTGGTCGGGGTGAATGGGGCAGGGAAGTCGACGCTGATCAAGTTACTCGCTCGGACGGAGCCGCTTTCGGCGGGGGAATTCAAATTAGGGCATGAGGTACATCCCGACTACTTCGCGCAGGACCAGTACAAAGAACTTGATCCCGAGGCGCGCATTCTTGACGATCTGGGCGAACTCGCGCCGTCATCCACGCAGACGCAACTGCGGAGTTTGCTGGGCTGCTTTCTCTTTTCCGGTGACGATGTGTTCAAGCGCATCGGCGTGCTCTCTGGGGGCGAGCGCAACCGGTATGCGCTGCTCAAGATGCTGTTGCATCCGGCGAATTTTCTGCTGCTTGACGAGCCGACCAACCATCTTGATCTGCGCGCTAAAGATGTCCTGCTGGATGCACTGATGAAGTACACGGGCACGGTTGTGTTCGTTTCGCACGACCGCTACTTCATCGACAAGCTGGCGACGCGGGTGTTTGAGATCGGCGAGGGCAGAGTCGAAATCTATCCGGGAAACTACGAAGACTATTTGTGGCGCAAGCAGGGCGGAGCGGCACAACTGCAAGCCGACACAGCAAAGACCGCGGGCTTGCCACAGCCCGCAAACGGCAATCATGCGGCCGCAGCTGCGGAGTCCGGCGATGCCAAGGCGAAGCGGCTGAATCCGATCAAGCGCAAGCAGATGGAAGACCGGCTGCGGGAGATTGAGAGAGAAATTTCGGAGACGGAGTCGGCTATTGAGCAGATCGAGATTCAGTTGCAATCGTTTGTCAGCGCGGAGGAGACGCAGCGGCAGGCTCTTGCTCTGGAGAATCACAAGAGCGGTCTGAAGAAATTGATGAAGGAGTGGGAAGAGTTGTCGGAGACATTGGAAACTGCCACTTCGTAGCAGACTGCCAGGATCGCGGGGCTGCTCGAACTGAAACTTTCTTAGCCGCTCTGCTTGAGCTCGGTGAGGACCTGTTTCGCGATTTCTTTGAGGGTTTCGAAGACGCCTACGCCCTGGAAGGCTACGGCTTCGATCATGGGTTCGTTTTTCTTCCGCAATTCTTTGGAGAGGCCTTCGACGGGGAGGATATTCGGCAGGTCGCGCTTGTTCAGTTGCAGGACGTAGGGAATCTTGTTGAAGTCGTAGCCGTGTTCCTTGAGGTTCGACATCAGGTTGTCGAGGGCTTCGACGTTGGCGTCCATGCGCTCCTGCTGGGAGTCGGCGACGAACACCACGCCATCCACGCCGCGGAGAATCAACTTGCGGCTGGCATCGTAGAAGACCTGGCCAGGAACCGTGTAGAGGTGGATGCGGGTCTTGAAGCCGCGGACTGTGCCCAGATCGAGAGGCAGAAAGTCGAAGAAGAGGGTGCGATCGGTCTCGGTGGCGAGCGAGATCATCTTGCCCTTTTGCTGTTCGGCGGTTTTCTGGAAGATGAACTGCAGGTTGGTCGTCTTGCCGCCTAATCCGGCGCCGTAGTAGACGATCTTGCAGTTAATCTCGCGCGCTGCGAAGTTGATGAAACTCAAAAGGCTTCCTCAGGAACTCCCGCGAAAAAAGCCCTTGCGAACCTCTCCCTCAACGTGGAAGTCCTCTCGCTCACAATTAGCAGAATCGTATCCTGCTGGTTCTTATACCACACCCGATGGGATGGATGCTGGTTACTCCGGTTACCGAACGGGACAGAGGTCCATTACCGCAGAGGCAGGGTTGCCCACAAACGGGGCCTATCTCCGCGCACCTCCTAGCGGGCGGTGGGCAGTGGATAGTAGCCGTCCCTGGCGTAGACCTTTACCTCGGGGCGACGGACCCTCACCTCGATCTGGCGGTAACCACCTATTCCCTTACTACTGTAACCAAGGGTGTACTGGTTGCGGGAATCTCCAAGGGCAGCGCTGTAGGCGCGCTCGATGGCGGATTCGGTCAGTTCGTTGTAGACGGTGCCTCCTCCGGTCGCCGAAACGTACTTCGGGAGGATGTCGCCGTAACCCAGAAGGCCGCGAGTCTTGGGCAGGTGGATGCGCTCCAGCGTGCCGTAGCCGGGTTCCGCGGCACCTTCGAGTCCGACGGCGTAGACGGTAATCTGCTGCGTCTGGAGCACTTTGAGGGTGTCTTTGTAACTAGCGGTTGAGCCCTGTTCGCGGCCGTCGCTGATGATGAAGATGATCTTCCGGTGCGTGCGATCGCGTTTGGCCAGGTCGCGCGCGGCCATGAGGATGGCATCGTTCAAAACATGCGCCACCTTGGGAGGCGTGCTGATGGGCGTGATCGGCGTGTCGACGGGCAGACCATTGATCATCGGTCCTTGCGGTCCCAGGGGGCCGCTGGTGACGGGTGGGCCGTTGTTGGTGCCGCGATAGCTTCTGATCTGGTTGAGGGTCGCGGTGAGCTGCTGGCCGATGCGGGTGAAGTCCGTGGCACGGCCGACGGTGCTGCTATAGGTGTAAATGGCGACTTCGTCGAACTGACTGAAGGCGCCTTCCAGAGCGGGCAGGGTTTGCTGCACTTTTTGCACGCCCACATCGGGCATGCCGAGATCGATGATCACGGCCGCCGAGAGGGCAAAGGGGTCGCTGGTAAAGAACTTGAGCGTTTGCTTCTGTCCGTTTTCAAGGACTACGAAATCGTTGGGCTGAAGGCCATTTACCATTCGTCCGTCGTGGTCTTTCACGGTTACCGGAACCAGAACCAGGTTCGCCGTCGTTCTGATGGTGAAGCCCACGTCTTCGCCGGTGTCTTTATCCTTTGGCACGCTGCCGGCGGGCACGGTTTTTATGGGTGGCATGGGAGGCGGCGGAGAGGACTGGCCGAAGTCCGATGTAGGAGCTTGCCGCGAGCTTGATTCCGGTACGTCGGTCGCGGAATGGGGCAGGTCGTGCGATCCGGTGGTGACGCCATTGCCGGTAGTGTCGGGCGGCGTGGAATCGGGCTGGTTGGCCTGTTCGCGCGGACTGGGCGAGGCCGGAGGCGGAATTGGGCGCGTGGCCGACGGCGCGTCGGGAATGTCGCCAGGCTGTTGCTGCTGGGCGGGCAGGCCGCCGGTCAAGAGAAGGCTCAACCCCAGAATCAGTAGCGTGCTAGTCTTTGTACCTGCGGCCATCAGGGAACCCTCGGTCTTTCGTGGCTCTGTCTTTCTGGCGTCGAATCGTTTTTCGACGAATGGCGATGCTTTGAATCGTGTGACGTCAAATTGTCGGCACAGTCCGTTGGTTTCTCTCCAATTCAGATGCCCGTTTTCGCTGGATTGGTGCATCTAACCGCTACAGGCCCTTTACAGGATAAACTAGCAAGTACCGGAAAAAAATGCTGATGCCTAAATTAAGTTACAAGCCCGGATTCTCCCCGGCGGTGTTCGTCCTTCTTGCCGTTGCCTTGTCACTGGGCGCGACGGCCCAGAATTCTCCGTCTTCGCCTGCCAAGCCGACTAGCGATCAGGCGCAAAGCCAGCCAGACGACACGACGACTACCCTGAAGGTCAACGTCGAGGTCGTGCAGCTTTTCTTTAACGTCAAGGACAAGCATGGGGCGCTGATCCCCAACCTGAACCGGGACAACTTTGACATCTTCGAGGATGGGAAGCCGCAAACCATCAAGTATTTCAAGGCTGAATCCGATCTGCCACTGACGCTGGGCATCCTGATCGATTCGAGCGGCAGCCAGCAGCGCGTGCTGGACATGGAGAAAGAGGTTGGGGCATCGTTCCTGGAAAACATTCTGCGCACGAAAGATGAAGCCTTTGTCATCAGCTTTGACGTCGACATCAACCTGCTGCAGGACTTTACAAATTCGGTGAGCCGGCTGCGGCATGCGCTGAACGAGGCCAGAATCAATAC
The DNA here is from genome assembly GCA_963838315.1 of uncultured Acidobacteriaceae bacterium. Lineage (GTDB taxonomy): Bacteria > Acidobacteriota > Terriglobia > Terriglobales > Acidobacteriaceae > Acidiflorens. The sequence goes on along the minus strand of CAWIQW010000021.1, from coordinate 172,467 downwards.
CGGAGGCGTCAGTTGCGCGGGAGGGCCGATTGGACCGCAGGGACCGATTCCGTGTTCTGCCAGCGGGCCTCGCGGAACCGCGCTTTATGACGCTGTTTACCTGGCATCGCATGACGAGTTGAGCCACGAAGTGGGCCGCAAGGCGATGGTGCTGCTCACAGACGGCCAAGATGAGGGGAGCAGGCTGAAAATAAAAGACGCGATCGAAGCCGCCCAGAAAGCCGATGCCATCTGCTACGTGCTGCTGATCGCGGATCGCGGGTTCTACGGATTTGGGGGAGGATATTCGGGCGACTCCGAGATGAAGAAGCTCACGCAGGAAACGGGTGGCCGCGTCATCGAAGTCGGGAACAAAATCGACAAGCTGCGCCAGGCTTTCGACCAGATTGCGCAGGAGCTCCGGAGCCAATACAACATTGGCTACACTCCTACCAACACGGTTCGGGATGGCAGCTTCAGGAAGGTGGAGATCAAATCGAAGCAGGGAGAGTACAAGATCCAGTCGCGCAGCGGGTACTACGCGGTGGTGCGGCGGGAGGAGTAGGGGGCTCTCAGGCCTCGGGGCTGTGATTAACTTGACTGGAACCGGACAGAAAAAGAAATTCTTTCGATAAGCTTGTGGGGAAACGATCCGATACGCTTCTCCGGCGTATTTGTACCATCGCGTACGCTTGACGACTTCGGGAAAGTTGAATACAACATGAGGCTGGCACTCCGCATCGATCGGTGGCATTTTTGCGGGGCATCTACGCGGGGCGTTGTGTGGGACTTAAATCAAGTTTCCAGGAGAATTTGAAGATGAATCGATCCATCAGGATTCTTTGTGTCGCAGTGCTGACGATTGTCGGACTGGTGGGCTCGTCGCTACCAGCGCGGGCAGACGACAGGTGCGACCGGGATATTCACAAGGCTGAGGACAGACTGCGCGATGCCGTGGCGAAGCATGGAGAACACAGCCGGCAGGCCGACAAGCGGCGGGCGGAACTGGACGAAGTCAGGCGGCGCTGCAACTGGCATGACGACCATCACGACCACGACATGGAGCACCACTAGACTCATCGGAATGACTATTTGGCGGGCCGTTTCAGCTTCTGAAACGGCCCTGCTTTTTGCAACTCGCGGAGCTTTGCTCCGCTGGACGGGCTCGGGCGCCCGGCGCCCATCCCACACTTTCCCCCACAACCTTCTCCGGACATCGGTCTGCGCCTAGTGAACCTGGGCGAAGTCCTCGACGGCGTAGAACTGGCCGTTGCGCTCGACTATTCCGATACCAATCGAATTCATATCGATATCGAGAATATTGGCGCGATGGCTGGACGAGTGCATGAACTGCGCATGGATGAATTCGGAAGTTGGTCCCTCGGTGACATTCTCCGAGAGCCAGCTGAAATGCGCGCCCGTCTGCTTCACGCGGGCGGACAGGCCGGGTTCGCCTCCAAAGGCGTGTTGCGCGGAGCCGTGCTCGGCCATTACGGCCGCGTGACGGCGGGCGGCCGCGGCCAGCGATTCATCCCAGCGCAAGGGAGGCAGGCCTTGACTGCGGCGCGCCTCATTTACAGAGGACAGAAGGTTTCGCTCGGCGCGCACGGCCGGCGACTGAGCGTGGGACAGGGCGCACAGGAGTGCCGCGGCCGTCATAATTGCCACGGTTGCCATCCGGGTTCTGATTTTCATCATGCGGTGTCTCGACTGCACTCTGACAGCAGCGATCTCTCGAAGACGATCAGAACCCGGCTGGGCATTCCCCGCAAGTTACGTACGTCGCGATCTTGCATGAGCCGGACAGGTACTTTGGACATGCGCTATGCGCCGCGGGAAGTTACCGGCGGTCCCAATAGCGGTCGCGGTTGACATCGCGATATTCGCGGCGCAACTCCTGGCGTTCGTGACGCGCGGCCCGGTAATTGCCGTAGTAGAGATCGCGGCGAAGTTCGCGGCGGTCGTGGGCGATTCGGTATTCGTCGCGCCTAATGTCGCGGCGGCGGCCATAGCCGTCATCGGCAAACATGGTTCCCGCCCCTAATGTGAGCAAAAGCAACAAGCCTGCGATTGTGCGTTTCATCTGATTCCTCCGGAGACTCCGGGTTTGTCGCCATCCCCTGGCCTCTGCGAATGCAAACACACAAGCTCGCGCCAAGTTGCGGGGCGAAAGCGAGCAAAGGGATATCGCCCGCAGTGAAGAGAGGATAGGGCGATTTTGGAGAGGGATGACGGTGTTACGAGTCGTCAGGGCTTTGACTTCGGGCGGTTCTTGACCGGGATCACGAATTTCAATCCTGACCAGATCTCGGTGACGGCGCAGACTTTAATGTCGACGAGTCCCGCGGCAAGGCCGCTTTGGCGGATGACGGTTTCATCGAGATCGGTGGCCACGCCCGAGGACTTTTTGGGCCATGCGATCCAGAGCAATCCGGCTGGGGCCAGGGATTGCGCCGCCGGATATAGGTCTCGTTCAAGGGTCGCGCGCGATTTGGCGAAGAGGAAGATGAAATCGAGATCTTTAATCTTGGGCGTGAGGTTCAGGCAGCGACATTTTCCGAGGGCGTCTTTGAGGTCGGCTTTCACATCGTCCGGCATGTGAAGCAGCGCGACGCGGAAATTGTCTTTGATGCCTAACTTCTTCGGGAGCGGCGTTCCGGAATATCCAGGCATAAAGGAGCTGCTAGCTACTGGCCGCTAGCTACTAGCTTCGCGCTTCGAGCGGCGAGTTTCGAGCTAAACCCGCGGACAACTTCATCTCTAAATAACTACGGCGAATATACATCTTAGCCACAATTCGTGACTCGCTACTCGCGGCTTCACTGCTTGGGTGCGTAATATCCCTTGCGGGTGCGAACTTTCAGGCCCTTGCCGGGGGCCTGGATTTCGATGGTGCGATAGCTTCCATCGGCGACAAAGTTTGCCGGCTTGTAAGCCATGGCGTACTGGCTGCGCAATTCCTCCTGGATGGAGAGGAAGGCGTCGGAGACATCGCGCATCTGAAAAGGGAAGAAAGAGCGGCCGCCGGTTGCGTCGGCGATGCGCTCGAGCGTTTTATCGCCGGCGCCTTTCATGCCGCTGATGTTGGTGCTGATGGTGTAGACGATGGCTTCGGCGCGTTCGGCCATTTCGATGGCTTCCTCGCGGGTGACGTGGCTCTGGTTATCTTCGCCATCGCTCAGGAGGATGATGGCGCGGCGGACGGGTCCGGTCTGCTCGTGCTTGAGCAATTTGTCGCGGCAGGCGAAATAGAGCGCATCGAACATCGCCGTGCCGCCACCAGCGCGCAAGCTGCGCACGCCGATGGAAAGCTTTTCTGTGTTGTCCGTGAAATCCTGAACGACCTCGGGAGTGACGTCGAAGCCGACGACGAATGCCTCGTCGTAGTGTGGACGAATGGTGGCATTCAGGAACTCGATGGCGGCTTCCTGCTCGAATTTGAAACGATCGCGCACGGAATTGCTGGCATCGATCAGCAATCCGACCTGGAGGGGCAGATCGGTTTCACTGCGGAAACTGCGGAGTTCGGCGGGTGCGCGATTGTCGATGACCTTGAAATCGTTTTTCTTCAGGTCCTTGATGTAATGGCCGTGGCGGTCAGTGACGGTGAATACGACCCGGACTTCGTTGACGGTGACAGGGATCGTCGTGACGGATTCGTCGGGCTCCGATTTACCGGGTTCGGGGGGCGGCGGAGCCTGTGGTGAAGTCGACGGCGTTGGCGTCCCTGGAGCGGCTGCCTGAGCGGATGTCGATGCCGGTGGCGCAGCTGGAGCGCTGGCTGCGGGGGGCGTTACTTGGGCGCTGGCTGTCTGGATTCCAAGGGTGGAGAAGACGGCAGCGAAGACTATGAACACAGATAGAAAGACTGCAATGCTTGGTTTCATCAGGATTGGTTTTATTATAGCCGCAACACTTAAGTGGAATGAGTTGCATATTTGAGGCTGAAAGTCAGGGCGCGGGCGTGGGTTCGCCTGGTTGGATGGGGCAGAACTCCTCGTCCACGGGGAGCTCAGATACCGTACAAATGAAGCCGGTCGCTACGCGGGCGAACGCTTGCGTTCCACATTTTCCAAGTTGGCTAGCAAGCTTTCGAGGTCGGGCGGCAAGGGACGGGAGAATTTCATGGGCTCTCCGGTGCGCGGGTGGATCAACTCGAGGGCGGCGGAGTGCAGGAAATTCCGGTCGAGGGCGAGGGTTGCCGGCATGCCGGCCGCGCGGCGTTTGTTCGATTCGGTGCGGAGCTCGCCGGGAGCGCCATACAAAGCATCTCCTACTACGGGATGGCCGAGCGAGGACATGTGCACGCGGATCTGGTGCGTGCGTCCGGTTTCGATTTTGACTTCGAGCAGCGCGAACTTGCCGTAGGGGGAATCGACTTTTTGCTTGACCACGTAGTGGGTTACGGCGTCGCGGCCTCCGAAGCCGCGGGTGGTCATGCGGGTGCGCTTTTGGCTATGGCGGCTGATGGCGGCTTTGACGGTGCCGCGATCCTGCTTCGGCCAGCCGTGCACGAGCGCGATGTAGGTTTTGTGTACTTCGCGCGCGCTGAACTGTTTTGCCAGCTTGCGATGCGTTTCATCGTTCTTGGCGACTACCATCAGGCCGCTGGTGGCGCGGTCCAGACGATGGACGATTCCCGGGCGAAGTTCACCGCCTACGGCAGATAGAGTCTGGAAGTGATGGAGCAGCGCGTTGACCAGCGTGCCGAGGTTGCGCGCGTCGTCGGTGGCTCCGGCTCCGGCGTGGACCATCATGCCGGCGGGCTTGTTGACGATGGCCAGGTCGTCATCCTCATAGACGATATCGAGGGGAATTTCTTCGGCTAGCGCGCGCAATGGGGATGGGTGCGGCGGACCGGTGATCGTGATCCGCTCTTCACCCTTCAACCGTAATGAGGCTTTGGCCGAGGCCCCGTTCACTAGCACTTCTCCCTTTTCGATGAGTTGCTGCACGCGGGCGCGGCTGACCTCGGCCATTTGGGTCGCGAGGTATTGGTCGAGACGCTGGGAGGCATCATCAGGGGAGACTCTTAGAGTAAGAGGGAAATCGATCATTTTAGTCGCAAATTACGAGTGCGTGTACGAGATACGAGTTACGAGCCGCGAGTCACGAGTCACGAGTTTCGGGCCAGAAGACGCAACTCTTAAGAGCAAAGCCCATGAACAATGTCAGCCTCTGGCGGGGGCAGGCGATTGCTGCTTGCTGGGCACTCCGCTCCTCAACCACCAGATCAGACCGCCGCCGATTACCAGGCAGATGGAGATCAACTGCGTGCCGCTCATGATTCCGCCGAAAACCTCGCCGCGGCCGGGATCGTCGCGGAGGAATTCGATGAAGAAGCGCTCGACTCCGTAGAGCATCATGAAGGTGGCGAAGACCTGGCCGTCGAATTTCCTGCGCTTCAATAGCCACATCAAAAGGACGAAGTTGAAAAATTCGGCTGCCGCTTCGATCAGCTGAGTTGGCTCGATCCTTACGCCCAGCGGCGTCCCGCTTACCGAGTTCGCCAGCGAATTCGTGAACGTCACGCCCCAAAAATGATTGGTCGGTTTGCCGAAGCAGCATCCGGCGGAAAAACATCCGAAGCGGCCAAGAACGTGCCCGAAGGCGAGGCCGGGAGAGAAGGCATCGACGGTGCGCAGGGGAGGCATGTGATGACTGTGCATATACCAGGCGCCTACGGCGAGTGCGGCCAGCAGACCGCCGGAAAAAACGCCTCCGGCCTGGAGCGTGTTGAGGCTGAAAATCTCTCGCCAGTTCTGGGCGTAGCTGCTCCAGTCATTGATGACGTAGAGAATTTTTGCGCCGATGATGCCTGCCAGGACCATGAAGATGCCGAGGTTCCAGGCGTCATCGCCGTTGATGCCCTGCTTTTCGGAATTGCGGACGCTGATCCAGAGGCCGAGCATGACTCCGGTCGCGACCAGAACGCCATAGGTGGGAAGATAGAAATTGCCGATGTGAAAAAGTCTTGGGAACACAGTAGTTTAGATGCTCAGGATGAGGACTTGAGTTCAGGAAAGAGTGTAGCAGGAAAGGGGCTCTGTGCTCGTGGCATCCAGACAACGGCTGCAAGCTCTCAGCTCCAAGCTCCAAGGACGATCGGCTTTGGGCTCTCGACACTTGTTTTTCCTGAGAGCTTGGAGCTGAGAGCTAAATAAAAGCCGACCCACGTCGCCGTGTGATGGGCCGAGAATGAACCCGTCTCAGACGGTGGGAACCCGCCGCGACCCATTAGGCCTTTCCGCATGGCGGAACATGGCACACCGGATCTTTTTGCGAGTCGAGTCCCCGTTCATTCGGCATTGGTTCAAAAATCGGTTGCCACCAACACCAACGTTGCAGGCCGGCTTTCAGGTTCGATGCTAGGAAACTACAAAGAGATTCGCAAGAGGAAATTGCAAAATAGTTGGCAGAAGGTTTGCTAGCTGCGGGCGCTGTAAGTGAAGGGCAGGTTAAAAGTGCCGTTACCAACGATTCAACCGGTGCGGAGGTTCTCTTGCAAAATCTCGTCGAGCGCACTGGACAGTTTGCTGGCCCGCTGGCGTACTTCGGGCGAAGGCGTTTCGAGGCTGCGCTTCAGCAGGTGGTATTCATCGGCAATGTTGAGCGCGGCCAGCACGGCTAAACGAACGGAATCGACAGTAGCGGTCTGCTCGGAGACGGCGCGCATCTTGCCATCCACGTACTCGGCCAGTTTGAGGATGTAATCGGCGTCGGAGCCGCGCAGGTTATAGACCTGGTCGAAAATCTCGACCCGCACACTTCCATTCGCGGGATCCTTGATGGGAGGCTGTTTACTGGCTGTCGCCATGTCACTCCTCGGCAATTCCGCTCGTTTTGATTCCTGCGCGCAGGGGAAGGTTGCCACCCTTTAGCTGGCTTGTTCCTGAGCCAGGGTTTCCATCTGCGTCAACATCCGTTCGACCCGGCCGCGTATATCCTCCCGATCCTTGCGCAGTTGCACCAATTCGCGACGGAGGGCATCATTCTCTTCCTCGCGTTGCTCGAGTTGCTCGCGCACACGCTGCGCATCGCGCTCGGCAGTCGCCCGAGCTTCTTTCGCAGCCTTGTACAACTCAATGGTGCGATAAATCTTCTCTTCCAGCGCCTGAAAATCTTCAGCAGGAACCTGGGCAGATACCTCTTCCACCGCTTTGACGGACATGAGCACCACTCGCTTTCGGTAGGTATGTCAAGCTTTGAGCGCAGTATAGCGCAGATCGTTGTGGATTAGGTTGAGAGGGATGTCCTAACGTGTTCTCGAATTTCGAAACCGAAGGCATCACCGCAAGACTCGGCAAGGGTCGGAGCTGGGATGCCGAAAACGTCAGATCCCGCCAGAGGCGTAGAATCAAGATGCCGTCAAAGCAATGAGCACATCGATCCAGATCTTAGTCGGAACTCTCGCCATCCTGAGTTATGTGCTAGCGCCCGCGTTGTTGGTCTGGGGCTGGGCGCGATGGGCTCAGAGGCCAAAAGTTCGCACCCTCCCTTCGATCTTGTCGCTACTGGGTTTCACACTCGCTTCCGCTTCGGCGCTTCTGGCTGTTTCGGCTATTTGTTATGCACGAATTTATGGGTTTGGGTTCTATGATCCTAGGCTCCTTAGGATTATAGGGATCGGGTTTGTGCTATCTCTAGCTGGCTTCATTTTCGGACTAATTGGAATTTGGAAGGCGAACCCGCTGCGCTGGCATGCTCCGGCTTCTGCGGCGGCGACGCTTGCATTCTGGGTGCTCGCGGCGTCGATGGAGTAATCATCCGCGAAGGCTACTTTCCCAGTTTTTCCAGCCTGCGCCCTGCCTCATCGAGAGTCTCAGGTTTTTTGCAAAACGCGAAGCGAACCTGCTGGGCGCCGTCTTTTGCATGCTTGTAAAAACTCGAGCCCGGCACGCAGGCGATTCCGATTTCTTTGACGAGGTGGGCGGCAAATTGGATGTCGTTTGCGAAACCGAAGCCGCTGATGTCGGTCATCACGTAATAAGCGCCGCGCGGGCGATAGCAGCGGAATCCGGCTCGCTCGAGCGCCGGGATGAGGTGATCGCGGCGCATGCGGTAGCGGTCGGCCAGTTCGCGGTAGTAGCTGGCGGGCAGGCCCAAAGCGACGGCGCCCGCTTCCTGCAACGGCGCGGGCGCACCGACGGTGAGGAAGTCATGCACCTTGCGAATCGCGTTCGTGATGGCGGGAGGCGCAACCGCCCAGCCGACGCGCCATCCGGTGACGCTGTAACTTTTTGAAAGACTGTTGATGGTGATGGTGCGATCGCGCATGCCATCGAGGCTGGCAATCGAAATGTGTTCCGCTCCCTCGTAGAGAATGTGCTCGTAGATTTCGTCGGTGATGGCGAGGACGTTGTATTCGACGCACAGATCGCGGATCAGTTCGAGTTCCTTGCGTGTAAATACCTTTCCGGTGGGGTTGTTGGGCGTGTTCAGGATGATGGCCTTGGTGTGGTGCTGAAAGGCTTCGCGCAGTTCCTGCGGGTCGAAGGTCCATTCCGGCTCGGTGTTCGGCTGCGAATCCGAAGGATGCGGCTTGGGCGGATGCAGGCTGACGTAGCGCGGCTTGGCGCCGCTCAGAATCGAGTCGGGAGCGTAGTTTTCATAAAAGGGCTCGAAGACGACGACCTCGTCTCCCTTGTTGCAGACCGCGAGCAGGGTGGCGATCATGGCTTCGGTCGAACCGCAGCAGACGGCGATTTCCCGTTCGGGATCGATGTCGAGATTCTGCCACTCCTTCATCTGGCGGGCGATCGCGTTGCGCAGACTCTTCGCACCCCAGGTGATGGCGTACTGATTGACGTCGTCGGCAATGGCCTGCTGAGCAGCTTTTTTGATCTCGGCGGGAGCCGAAAAATCGGGGAATCCCTGCGCCAGGTTGACGGCATTGTGCTGCATGGCCTGGCGCGTCATGTCGCGAATCACGGACTCGGTAAAGTGCTCGACTTTGTCGGACAGGAAGTGCTTGGGGTAGGAGGAAACTTGTGCCATGGGGAGTAAGGCTAGCACAGGAGGTCGCGAGGTGTGGAACAGCCGATGGGCTGGTGTAGCAGGGGGTCCTTCGACTTCGCCTGCACTCGGGATGACAAGTGCGATGACAAGCGTGAGCATCTAAAATGGTCAAATAGATCGACCATAGTGTGATAGAATGACCATAAGGAAAACTTTATGCAGGAAATGGCCATCTCGGAATTCAAAGCAAAATGTCTGGCGGTGCTGGAACAGGTTCGGGCCACGAAAAAACCGATTCGAATCACGCGCTTTGGCAAACCCGTGGCCGAAGTTGTACCGCCTACGGCGGTAGAGGATCGCAAGGCTTGGATCGGGTCGATGAAGGGGACAATGAGGATCACCGGCGATATTATTTCTCCGGCCAACGATGAAGACGAGTGGGAGGTTCTTCGCGATTGAGGCTGCTGCTTGATACGCACATCTGGCTTTGGTCGCTGAGTGCGCCCCAACGAATTGGGAAGGGTGTTTTAGTTCAACTGAAAGACTCGAAGAACGAACTCTGGCTCTCGCCGATGAGCACCTATGAGGCGCTGACGCTGCATTACAAAGGCAGGGTCGAGATTGATGGAGATATAGGAGAATGGCTGGCGCAAGCCATAGCGGGCACGCGGGAAGCTCCGCTGACGCATGAGATCGCGCTCGTGGCGCGGCAATTACAAATGCATCAGGATCCCGCCGACCGGATTCTGGCAGCTACCGCCGAGGTGTTGGACCTTACCCTGGTCACGGCCGACGAACGTTTGCTGGGATTGGGGACGATTCGGACGATGGCGAACCGGTGATCGCAGGTTTGAGATGTTAAGTCTTACGAAAGACAGAGAAACGGCCTAAACTGTGTTCATGAAGTCTCGCTACCGTTTGCTGTTAGTTGTGGCGGCTGTATGTCTTCATGGCACTGCCGAACATGCTTCGGCCCAATCTGCTCAAAGTCTCGCACCACAGACCGAAGTGGTGCTAACAAAGTTGGCCGATCCGACGTATCCTCCACTGGCGCGACAGGCACGCATTATGGGTGATGTGGACTTGTTACTCACGATCCGCCAAGATGGAATTGTCGAGTCGGCTATAGTCGTGAGTGGTCATCCAATGCTCAAGCAAGCTGCATTGGATAGCGCTCAACGATCTCAATTTGAATGCAGGGGGTGCGGAGGGGCCGGTTCATCATATGCGCTGACGTATAGGTTTAAGATTGCTCTCCGTGACCCTCCAAAGGATTGCGATGAGCAGCTTGCAAACAACCCTCCCGCCGAGTTGGATGTCTCGCGCCACCAAATTAGCGTGTCTGCATGGGAAATGTATACTTGCGACCCATCAGTCAAAATCGTCAAAATCCATTTTCGTTCCGCGAAATGTCTCTACTTGTGGAGATGTGGCAGCCGGATAGAAGATTAGTCCTTACGCCCGCTGCGCGCCGCCCAGCGATTCCAGTGCCTTCGTAATCTGAGTGGACCACTGCGCTACCTCATCATCGCGCAGGGTGCGCTCGCTGGACTGAAGTTTCGCACGCATCAGAATTGAGTACTTGCCTGAACCCACTTTTTCGCCACGGAAGATTTCTACCGGGGCGAAGCTGCGGAGTTCGACGATTCCTAATGTAGTAATGCGCTGGTGGATCTTCTCGAATTCCACGGCATCGTCGAACGCAAACGAGAAGTCGCGCTCGACGGCAGGGAAGCGTGGCAGCGCTTCGTAGCGCGCCTGGCGGAGGTCGTGTTGATACAGGCGATCGAGATATAGCTCGGCGATGAAGACATCCTGCTTGAGTTTGCGGGCGGCGGCTACATCGGGATGAATCTGGCCAAACTGGGCTACCACAGCGCCATCCATGAGGGCGCGGGCGGAGCGTCCGGGATGATAATAGCCGGCGCTGTTGTCAGTCGCGGCGGGGGCTTCGTAAGCTAGCACCCAATGACTGAAGGGCGCGAGTAGATCCTCGACGTCCCCCTTCAGGTCGAAGAATGAGAGCGGACGCGTTGCCGCGCCTTGCGCCAGTCCACTGACGACGTCGCCGTTCACAGTGCCGGTCGCGCCCAGCACGATGCGCTTGCGCTCGACTGATCTTTCGCCGGCAGCCTCGAACACATTTCCAGCCTCGAATAGCCGAACATTGTCGCTGCCGCGATTCAGGTTGTAGGCGAGCATGTTCAACATGCTGGGCACGAGCGACGTGCGCATGACCGAAGCTTCATCGCTGAGCGGGTTCGCTAGTTCGAGCGCAGGTGCGGTTGAGAAGCGTGCCGCATCGTCTTTGGAAATAAAGGTGAGCGAAATGGTTTCGTTGTAGCCGAGCGCGAGCAGGGTGGAGCGCAGGCGCGCGTCTTTCTGGGCGTCGGGCAGGTCGCGGACCTCGCCGCTATAGGCGGGGAGCGTGTTGGGGAATTTGTCGTATCCGTGCAGGCGCGCGAGTTCTTCGATGATGTCGATTTCGCGCTCGATATCGAGCCGCCAACTGGGAATGTGCACCAGGTAGCGGTCTTCGGCTCCCGTCACCATCGTGAACCCGAGGCGCTTCAGGATGCGGCTGATTTCAACCGTGCTCAGCTTCTCGCCCAGAATGCGCTCGACTTCGCGGAGATCGAGTTCGACCGGAGCGAGGTCGAGTTTGCGGGCGACCGTGTCGATCACGTCGCCGATGAGCGTGCCTCCGCCGGAATTCAGGATGAGTTCGGCGACGCGGTTGGCGGAAGGGACGGTCGATTCGAAATCCGCGCCGCGCTCGAAGCGGTGGGAGGCGTCGGTGTGCAGGCCGTGGCGCTTGGACATGCGGCGCACGGTCACCGGGTCAAACCATGCGGATTCGATCAGGATGTTCTTGGTTTTTTCGGTAATCATCGTGTCGAAGCCGCCCATGACTCCGGCAAGGCCTACGGGCTTTGCGGCGTCGGCTACGACGAGATCGTCGGGCGTGAGTTTGCGCTCGACACCATCGAGGGTCCTGAGAGCTTCACCGGGCCGCGCCCTGCGAATAATCAGGCGCCTGCCTTCGAGCAAGTCGAGATCGAACACGTGCGTTGGCTTGCCACTCTCCCAGAGAACATAGTTGGTGGCATCGACCGCGTTGCTGATGGGGCGCTGGTCGATGAGAGTGAGGCGATGGGCGATGTGTGCCGACGAGGGCTTGATTTGCGCGCCGCGAATTTCGCGTCCCGTGAAGCGCGGACAGAGGTCGGGTTCCTGAATCTCGATCAGGACATCGGATTTGCCTTGCGCAGCGGGCAGCTTTGGGTCGATGGGCCGGAGCGGGAGATCGTAGAGAGCGGAGGCCTCGCGCGCCACGCCGTAATGGTTCATCGCGTCCGGACGGTTGGTGGTGATCTCCATCTCGTAGACGGTGTTCTCGCCTTCGCCAGAGATACCTTCGACAGCGACACCGGCGAGAGTGAGTTCGTCCGCGAGGCGGCGGTAGTCGACGGGGAGGTCGACGAAGTCGCGGAGCCATGAGGGGCTTATTTTCATTTCGAGTTATGACCGCGTGAGCCACTAGCCTCTAGCTGCTAGCTTCTGGCAATCAAAGTCGCTCTGGTCGAACGCCTGGTAGAAGCTAGTGGCTAGTAGCTAGCGGCTTTTATCCAAACTGCTCCAAAAACCTCACATCACCGGAGAAGAACAGCTGAATATCGTCCACACCGTACTTCAGAATTGCGATACGCTCGACGCCCATCCCGAAGGCAAAGCCGGAGACTTTCGCGGGATCGTAATCTACAAATCCGTACACGTTGGGATCGACCATGCCGCAGCCCAGCAATTCGATCCAGCCGCTGGCTTTGCAGTTGCGGCAGGGAGCGCCGTCGCGCGTGCCTTTGCCGTCGCAGAAAATGCAGCTGATCTGCACGTCGGCGCTAGGCTCGGTAAAGGGGAAGAAGCTCGGATAAAAGCGCGTCTTCACACTGGATCCGAAAAAAGCCTTCATGGCGTGATCGAGGGTGCCCTTAAGATCGCAGAACGTGATATTGGTGTCGACCGCCAAGCCTTCGAGTTGATGAAAGATGGGGGAGTGCGTGGCATCGGGCGCGTCGTTGCGGTGAACTTTCCCCGGGCACACGACCCGCACGGGCGGCTTCATCTTTTGCATGGTGCGGATCTGCACGGGCGAAGTGTGGGTGCGCAGCAAAAGCCGCTCGCGTTGCGGCTTTGCGTCTTGCCCGGCGATGAAGATCGTATCCTGGGTGTCGCGCGCGGGATGGTTGGGCGGAAAGTTGAGAGCTTCGAAGTTGTAGAAATCAGTTTCGATCTCAGGGCCTTCTTCAACGGAGTAGCCGAGATTGCGAAATACGCCGATCATCTCGTTCATCGTCTTGATGACGGGATGCTCGGCGCCGAGGGGACGGCGGATGCCAGGCAGGGTTACGTCGAGGCGCTCGGCAGCGAGGCGTCCTGAGGATGCGCCGCTCTGAATTCTAGCGAGCGTCGCGTCTACCGTCTGCTCGACTTTCCTGTTGAGTTCGTTGACGCGCTGGCCGACGTCTTTCTTGTTCGGACCCGGGGCCGCTTTCAGCCAAAGATCATTGAGTTGCGTGAGCACGCCGTTCTTGCGCGCCATCCAGCGGTCGCGGTATACCTTCCAATCGTTTTCCGAGGCGACCGCGGCCGATTCCTGCTCGAGCGCGGACACGAGTTCGTGTGCGGCCGTGTCGAGGGGCGCGGTGGAGAAATCGGAAAGCTTGGGGACGGTATATGGCATCGTGCGAGCAACACCACTTGGTAACGGTCATCCTGAGCAAAGCCGAGAACCGGCTGTTCGTGCGCTGACAAGAAAGCAGGTCCTTCGCTTCGCTCAGGATGACAAGAAGAATTGAAGACTTGGAACCGACAACTCGAAGCTAGGCTGGCGCGGCTGCGTTTGCCTTTTTTGCCTGCTCGGCCAAGTGCGCAAATCCGGCGGCATCGTTGACCGCCAGTTCCGCCAGGATTTTGCGGTCGAGTTCTACGCCGGCTTTCTTCAATCCGCTGATGAACTGGTTGTAGTTCAGTCCATTCAGGCGGGCGGCGGCGCCGATGCGCACGATCCAGAGCGAGCGATACTGACGCTTTTTCTGTTTGCGGCCGGAGTAGGCAAACTTCAGTCCACGCTCGACGGCTTCTTTCGCCGAACGGTAAAGTTTTGATTTGGTTAGGAAATATCCACTGGCGCGTTCAAGAATCTTTTTGCGCTTGGCGCGGCGTTTGGTTCCGCGTTTTACACGAGGCATTGCTGTTCTCCTTTTTTAGTTCGTTTGGCGGTTGGAGGTAAGGAGGCTTCTACCCTACGGGATTTCTGAAGCCCAGCCTCTTCACGCGCCGCTGGGGTTGGTTTCCGGTCCCCAGACTTGTTGAGGGGCTCTCGGCTCTGGGCTTTAGGCTCTAGGGCTATCATGCCAGTGTACGGGATGACAGCCTAACGCCTAAAGCCAAGAGCCTAAAGCCGATTTTGTTAGTACGGGATCATGCGCATCACTTTTTTGTAATCCGCATCGCTGACCATGACCGCGTCGCCCAGCTTTTTCTTGCGCTTGTGCGATTTGGAGGTCAGGATATGGCGCAGATTCGCCTTATGACGCTTGATTTTTCCCGTCCCGGTTTTCTTGAAGCGCTTGGCTGCGCCTTTATGTGTTTTCAGTTTTGGCATAAATCTTTCTCAGCTTTCAGTACTCGGTTACAACGTCAGTCGCATGGCCTACTTGTCCGCTGGCGATCGCACCATGAGATCTTACTGATGGCTGATTGCTGACGGCTGAAAGCTGACCTATGCGGTCTGTGCTCCGCCTTGCGGCTTGGGGGGCGCTTGCGGCGCAACCTTGGGGGCCGGCGGTTTTTCTTTGGCTCCCGTTTCTTTCTTGGGCGCCAGGATCAGGTGCAGCGTGTTGCCTTCCTGCCGCGGCCTGAATTCGACCAGGCCTTTCTGCTCAACGTCCTTGATCAGGCGCTCGAGAATCTGGCGGCCCAAGCTTTGCCTTGTCATTTCGCGTCCGCGGAAGAAGATGGTCGCCTTGACCTTGTCCCCTTCATCGAGGAAGCGCAACACATGATTCTTTTTCGTATCGTAATCGTGGTCGTCGACGTTGATACGGAACTTTACTTCCTTGACCGTAATGGTCTTCTGTTTTTTCTTGGCTTCGCGCTCGCGCTTTTCGTTCTGGTACAGGAATTTCCCGTAATCCATGATGCGGCAAACTGGAGGTTGCGCAGTCGGGGAAATTTCCACCAGGTCCAGGTTTCGTTCGCGTGCCATCTTGAGCGCTTCAAAAGGAGGCATGACACCAATCTGCTCGCCTTCGTCACCGATCACACGCACCTCGCGTGCCCGGATGCGCTCGTTCATGCGGATAAAACGTTTGTCGATACTGGCCTCCGTCTGTTGACTCTGACAGACTGATCTGACTGGAAAACGTGCTTCAAAAGTATAGCATGGGGCGGTATTCCCATCCCTTCCGCTTTGGTGGCCTTGACCAGACTCGCCAAATGAGGCTAGCATGGCCGGATTGCGCGGGGCCGGGTTTCCCGTGCGCTCCATTGGAAGCCTGTGGTCTTCAACTTATCCGGAGGTTCCTACCATGCGTCGATATGCGTGCCTCATACTTTTTCTTTCGTTCATTTTACTGTCTGTGATGAGTTTTGCGCAGAACTCTGCAAGGCCCAAACCTCTTCTCGTGGGCCCGATCGACGAGTCTCAACTGGTTACGCTCAGCGGGAATACTACGCCCGCCGCGCAGCAACCGAAGAATGACCGGGGGCCAGTTGCCGACAACCTCCTTTTTGAACACCTGCTGCTTACGCTCAAACCGGCTCCGGAAACGGAAGTGCGTTTGAAGCAGCAGATTGGCGAGATGCATAATCCGCAGTCGCCGGAATTTCATCATTGGCTGACTCCGCAACAACTGGGTGAGCATTTTGGCGTTGCGGCACAGGATCGGCAGACCATTCAGCGCTGGCTGGAGTCGCAAGGCTTTACGATCAATCGCGTTTACCAGAATGGGTTGTTTATCGATTTTGCCGGAACGGCCGGGCAGATCCGGGAAGCTTTCCATACCGAGGTACACAATCTGGTTTTACCCAACGGAGAGAAGCACATTGCAAATATGCGCGACCCGCAGATTCCGGCGGCGCTTGCGCCCGCGATTGAGGGCATCGCGTCTCTCCATGATTTTGCTCCGAGGTCGCATGCGCTTCAATTGGGCCCCGTGTCGTATAACTTCGCCACCCACGAGTGGACTCCACACTTCAATGTGAGTTTCAGAGGACAGACGTTCCATACGGTGAGTCCTTACGACTTCAATACGATCTACAATGTTCTGCCCTTGTGGAAGCGGGGATTTACGGGCAAGGGCGTCACGATTGCGCTGGTCGAGGTTTCCAACCTCGCGCACGAATCCGATTGGGATGCCTTCCGCAAGACCTTTGACCTGAGCGGCTTTACGAACGGCAATTTCAAGCAGGTCTACCCGAACTGCAAGAATCCCGGTCAGAACGGAGCTGAGATCGAGGCTGCTCTGGACGTGGAGTGGGCGAGTGTGGCTGCACCCGACGCTAACATCGTGCTTTCAGCGTGCGGAAATTCACACGGCGCGTTCGGACTCGATCTGGCGATCCTGAATCTGCTTGATTTTCAACCGCCGGACATCATCTCCGACAGTTATGGTCTGTGCGAAACCATCACGGGACAGACCGAGGTCGCACTCGAGAATCGCGAGGCGGAAATTGCAACGGCGCTGGGCACAACGTTTTTCATCGCTCAGGGCGATACTGGCGCCGACGAATGCTCTCCCGACGAGGGCTTTACTTCGCATCTCGGCATCAACAGCGGAGACAACACGGCTTCGGCCTATGCGGTCGACGTGGGCGGCACAGATTTCATGGCGCAGTACAACGAGGATGTCAACGGAATCCCGGTCAGCAATTACTGGAGCGCGACCAACGATCCTGTGACGAAGGCATCCGCGCTCTCGTATATACCGGAGATTCCGTGGAATGACGGCTGCACGAGCGAGCTGATTTACAGCGATCCGGTGTTCGGAGGTTACTCGCAATCGTATGGTTCGTCGGGATTCTGTAACTCGAAACTTGGCAGGCAACTTAGATACGCGGTGAGCGGCAGCGGCGGGCCCAGCACGTGCTTCACCGGCAAGCCAAGCATTCCGGGAGTCGTTAGCGGAACGTCCCAGGGCAATCCCAAGCCTTCCTGGCAAACGGGCGTGCCCGGCATTCCCAATGATGGATTGCGCGATCAACCCGACCTTTCGTTATTCGCCGCCACGGGCGTATGGGGCAGCTTTCTGGTGGAGTGCATGTCGGACAAGAACGAGGGCGGGGCTCCCTGCACGGCGAAAAATGACGCGCTGCTGGAGGGAGGCGGTGGGACCTCATTTGCCTCGCCGGCCATGGCTGGGATTCAGGCTTTGATTGACCAGAAATTCGGGAAGCAGGGAGACGCGAACTACGTCTACTACGCTATGGCGGCGAGCCAGTTCAACAAACAAGGTTCCAAGGTCTGCAACGCCAGCCAGACGGATGGTAAGTTGCCGGGCGCGTCTTGCGTCTTTAATGATGTGACGGCGGGAGATATGGACATTCCCTGCGGGCAAGTGTCGAAACTCTTTTCTTACGATTGCTACGGGAATGGCGACAGGATTATTGGGGAATTGTCGACCTCGACGTCGGCTGGCGGGCCCGCATATCCAGCGACTGTCGGCTATGATCTGGCTACCGGACTGGGTTCGGTGAATGCGACGCGATTGTTTGACGCGTGGCCGGAAGGGACTGGCGGGAAATAAGTTGGCACATGACGTAGGTCTTTCTTCGCAGCCGGAGAGGCAGTGGCACTTAGCGGCCTCCCGCCACATCGAGGATGGCTCCGGTTACGTAGGACGCCTCCGGGGATAGCAGCCATAGAATCGCGGCCGCGACTTCGCCGGGCTGTCCACCTCTTTGCATGGGAACCAATTTTTTTACTCGGTCAACTCGATTGGGCTCCCCTGCCTTGGCGTGCATTTCCGTGTAGATAAATCCGGGGCGAACCGCGTTGACGCGGATACCTTCCTCGGCGACTTCTTTTGCCAGACCAATCGTTAACGTTTCGACGGCTCCTTTGCTGGCGGCGTAGTCGAGGTACTCACCCGGAGATCCGTGACGTGTGGCTGCGGAGGAGACGTTGACGATCGCGCCCCCCCTGCCCCCATGGCGTGTCGACATGCGCCGCACAGCTTCCCGGCAGCAGAGAAAAGAACCGGTGACGTTGGTAGCAAAGACGCGTTGAATACGCGCTGCGTCCATGGTGTCGAGACGAGTTTGCTGCTCGATGGTGGCGGCGTTATTGACCAGCGCCGCCACGGGTCCCAGTTCGCGTTCGGCTGTCTCGAAGAGGCGGACCACATCGGGCTCCGAACTTACATCCGCTTGCACGGCTATGGCGCGGCCATTCTGGCGCTGAATTGTGTGCACAACTTCCGCGGCCTTTTCCTGCTCGCGCAGATAATTAACACAGACGGCAAAGCCTCGCCGGGCGGCGAGTTGGGCCGTAGCCGCTCCGATGCCGCGGCTGGCTCCGGTGATGATCAGGACTGGTAGGGTGGAGGAATGCTCGGGCGCGCGCCCGCTGGTGTCGCTAGCGGCTGTCATCTGTCGTCAAGAAACTGTCATTAAGCAACGGCAGCCTTCGGGGCGCGCAGGCGGCGGTAGAGGTGCAGGTACTCATCCACCATGCGGCGCGCGGTGAAGCGTTCCCGGGCGCGATTGTAGGCGCGGGTGCCGTAATGACGGACCAAGTCCCGATCCTGATCCAGGCGGGCGAGAACCTCAGCGAGACTTTCTCCGTCGTTGCGCTCGAAGTACAACGCGGCTTCTCCCCACAGCTCGCGATACACTGGGGTGTCATTGGCGACAATTGCGCAACGCGAGAAAGCGGCTTCGATCGAGGCCAGTCCGGTGGGTTCGTAACGCGAGGTCGCGGCAAAGACCGTCGACTTGCTGTACAGGTTGCGCAGTTGCGATTCGGTCTGCGCTCCCTTGACCGAGATTTCGTGCGCTCCCGTCGAAACCCGCACATCGGCGCGGATGGGCAGCGCTGGAGTGGGAATCGGATTGTCGGCTCCCACGATGCACACGGGCAAACCGTGAGTATGCTGCGTGAGCAGCGAAACCTGTTTGCCGGTATCCCACAGGCGGCCGATCGCGAGCACCGATTCTTCCTTGGTTACAAAGGGATTGAAGTAAATCGGATTACGCCCCGGCGAAATGACGTGGCTTTCAAACTCGCCATCGTAGGCGACCCGTAACATCGCGCTCATCCAGTTGGTCGTGGTAACGACTGCGCCGGCTCGCTTCAGTCCCGCCATCACGGCAGTGCGGTACCACTCCAGCCAGGGCGAGCGGGCGGGTTCGCGTCCGTGGATTGTCAGCCACCAGGTGATGACATCGCCATGAGCAGTTACCAGGCGCGGCGTTGCGACCGGCAAAGCGCCGAAACTGAGATGGTTCAGGTGCAGAATGTCGGGCCGCGTGTCACGGACGATCTCACACAAGTACTCTTCGGCTGCGTGAAAATCCTGCTCGCCTTCCTGCATCCAGTCGAGGCGAAATGCGGTGGGATGATATTCGAGGCCGTGCAGGCTCTGCATCCAGGAGGTCTGATCGGGAAACGGGATTTCTCCGAAGCTGACGAGCGTGACTTGGGCGCCCTGGGTTACGAGGCCGGTGACGAGTTCACGTGCATACGTCCAAACGCCGCTGAACGTGTCCGTGGTCACTAATACCCGCAATGCAGTCCTCCGGGGGCGAGGGCAAAACGAGCCCAAAATGCACAGCAGACAGTTTAGGATCGATAGCGATATTAGGGAAGAGATTTCTTGGGGGGTGTGATTTTTCCTGCGGTTTTACTGCAGATTTGCGGCTGGGACGCGTAGAATGCGCCCTGCTGGCCCAGTTTGGGGAGGGCAGAGCGCCTGCGCGCGCTTTGCTTAGGTGGAATCAGACCAGCGTGACTCGGCAATGTGGGATTGGTCCCGGTGATAGACCGAGTGCTGGCGGTGTTCGGAGATGACAACTTTCGGCGGGACGAGAATACGCATGCTCCATAGCAGGTCGTCGAGCGACGTTCCGAACCCGAAGTGAGCATCAACAAAGGTCAGTTCAGCGGTAGGAATGTTTGTGCGGCCGGAAATGAGTACCACTGGCAATTCCGGCACCAGATACTTGATCTCACGAGCTAACTGCGCGCCCGTCATCGAGGGCATTTCATAGTCGAGAAGCGCCAGGTCGAAAGAAGCTCTTCGACAGAGCGCAAGCGCTTCCAAGGGGTCGTTTTTGGGAATTACCCGGAAACCGCATTGTTCCAGAACACTTGCCAAAAGCCGGCTGGATTTTGGATTGTCATCTACATACAACACTGTAGTTCGGTCATCCATTGAAACCTCCGTTGGTCTGGCTGAAAGTCGTGGCAGTCGGCTTCCGCGCCTTTCCAGAAGAACGAAATGCCCAAGACTGCTTGCGAACTATGTGGTAGAGATTTGTAAATGCTTCGGGCAACGGATTGGTTGCCGAGCCGTGAATTTTTCGTGACTTGTCTGGTTCCCGGACGCAGGTCTGTGAATTGCTAGTTCTATAAGCGATCACAATGCATCAGTATGAATTGGAATTGTGATCCTACCGGTTGAAGTATTGTGTGGGCGATCCCCGCGCACGTCGTTCAGGCGGGGTCGGCGTGCACCAGTTTGATGAGCGAGGATAGGGACGGAAGACATGCAAACATTGTTGGTTGGCGTCGGCGCGATTGGCGGATACTTTGGGGGCAGGCTCGTTGAGGCCGGACGCGATGTCACGTTTCTTGTGCGGCCACGACGAGCTGAAGAATTACGGCGTTCAGGTCTTACACTTCGCAGCCGCTTCGGCGATGTCACGATTCCCGGGCCAAAGACAGTGCTGGCCGAGGACCTGAACGAGCCCTATGGACTGGTGTTGCTCAGTTGCAAGGCGTTTGACCTGGCCAATGCAATGGAATCGTTTGCTCCAGCGGTTGGCTCGGCGACGGCAATCCTGCCGCTGCTGAATGGGATGCGGCATCTCGAGATACTGGCAGAGCGCTTTGGAGATGCGCGGGTTCTCGGAGGCCAATGTTTGATCGCGGCGACCTTGAATGAAAAGCGCGAGGTTGTTCACCTCAATGAGAATCACGATTTATCTTTTGGCGAACGCGATGGCACGTTGTCGGAACGCGTGCAAGCCATCGGCAGCCTGATGGAAGGTGCGCGTTTCAAGATGCGCGTGACTCAGCAGATCCTGCTTGAAATGTGGGAGAAGTGGATGTTCCTGGCCTCTGCTGCTTGCAGCACCTGCCTGATGCGGGCCACCATCGGAGATATTTGCGCCTCGCCCGGGGGCACCGACTACGTACTCGGCGTTCTGGAGGAATGCCGCCGCATCGCCGCCGCCGAGGGATATCCAGTGCGGGAAGAGGCATTCCAGCGCAGCCGCGAGATGCTCACGGCGCCGGGTTCGCCTCTGACAGCCTCCATGCTGCGCGATATCGAGCGAAACGGCCCTATCGAGGCCGACCATATTGTGGGCGATCTGCTGGAACGCAGATGTCAGCATGGCCTCTCCGGCAGTGATTCGTTTCTCAAAGTTGCCTACACGCACCTCAAGTCGTATGAAGCGCGAAGGGCGCGGACCGTGTCGTCAACCTGGGATGCCATTCCTCCACAGCAGTCGTAAGTCCGCCCTCAAATTCCCGCTCCAGCCGCTTTCGCACTGGTCTCCAGCCGTGATCTTAACTTCCTGGTCGTATCGCGAACTGAGATGAGGCGTTCGCTCACTGCCGGTGTCAAGCCGGTGATTTCCAACGCGAGTTCGGAGTCCAGAAGCAAAGTAGTCATCGTATCGTTCAGTTCGCTGTGGATCAGTTCCCTTGCCGCCTCGCGGGCGCTCGCCTCTTCGAGTTTGCGGAAGCGAAGGGCAGAATTCACCTCGCTGACCAGCCGTTGGATTCCGCTGATTGCCAGATTAATCTGCACCGGAATGGCGGAGCCCAAATTGTCTAGCGCGATAGCAAGCTCGCGGGGCTCGAGCTCAGGCACGGAGCAATCAAATACGGCAGCGGTGCAAGAATCGGTTCGCAGCAGGGTGGTTGCCCGCAACAAGCTGTCCGCGATCACGACGTTCTCGCCGGTCGCTTGCTGAAGCGCGGCCGCACACTCGTTGCGCTTGGCGATGAGAGTCACTAGCAGAATCATGCCTCATCATGTGCATCTCGCGGGCCAAGTTACTACTTTTTGAAAACAGAGGACTTATCTGCGTGATCTCCGACGGCTTTCCCGTTACTGCACAATTCGCGCCTCTGCCGTTCAAACTCGGGAATCGTACTCCTTAAGTTTGCGGTACAGAGTGGTCTTGCCGATGCCCAGCAGACGCGCAGCCAGCAACTTATCGCCGTTGACCTGGGTGAGCGCGTTGAGAATGGTCAGTTTCTCGAGTTCAGCCATGGGCATGATGCCGGCTACTGGCCGGGAGATCAAATCGGCAGGCGCGCCGGAAAGGTTGGTTGGCAGATCGCGCACTTGAATTTCATTCGCGCTCGAGAGGGCGCAGGCCCTTTCCAGTGAATTTTCAAGTTCCCGGACATTGCCCGGCCAATCGTAATTGAGCAGAGCCTTGACGGCATCGTCGGAGATGGTTTTTTCGAGGCCGGAGTCGCGGCCGATGCGTTCCAGGAAGTGCCCGACCAGGAGGGGAACGTCCTGCCGGCGCTCGCGAAGAGATGGGATGCGCAGGGTGAGCACATTGAGTCGAAAGTACAGGTCGCGCCGGAATGTACCCGCAGTCACGGCTTGTTCCAGATCCCGATTGGTTGCTCCCAGGATGCGCACGCTGATCGGGATGTTCTTCACGCCTCCGACGGGTCGAATCTCCTTTTCCTGAATCGCGCGCAGTAGCTTGGCCTGGAGATCGACGGGCAACTCGCCGATTTCATCCAGAAAGACGGTCCCGCCGTCGGCGATGGCGAGCAGACCGTCCTTGGGGCCGGTCGCGCCCGTGAAGGCGCCACGCACGTGGCCGAACAGTTCGCTTTCGATCAGGGTGGGGACGAGCGAACCGCAGTCCACGGGGATGAAAGGCTTGTCGCGGAGAGGGCCCGAGGAATGAATAGCCTTGGCGACCATCTCCTTGCCGGTGCCGCTCTCGCCCAGAATAAGGACGGGATGAGTGCTTTGTCCGGCCTTGGCGATAATACGGTAGAGCTTCTCCATTTCGGGCGCGTGGCCGACGATGTTGCAGAAGCCCTGCGTGGAGCGGATACTCTCACGGCGCAGGCGATTTTCCGTGCGCACTCGCAGATACTTTCCGACGCGTTCCAGCAGCACCCGCAATTCTTCCATGCTGAACGGCTTGGTGACATAGTCGTAGGCGCCATTCTTCATCGCCTGCACCGCCGACTGCACCGTGCCATAGCCGGTGACGACAATGATTACTGCATCGGGCCGCTGCCGCCGGATGGTTAGGAGGGCCTCCATTCCGCCCGCGCCGGGCAGTCGTAAATCGAGGAGCACCGCGTCAATGCCATGGCTGTCCAGGGTGCGATAGGCCTGCTCGGGCGACTCGGCGATGTGCGTGCTGAATCCGAGCGAGTGCGCTACCGAGCGCGCGGCATCGCGGACGGAATGGTCGTCGTCGAGGATGAGCAGGTTGAGAAAGTTCGCTGCCTGCAACTGTGGTGTGTGGCTCAGGGCCGTGGCGGCAGATCCGTTTAGCATGGCGTGTCTCCCTTGCGGTTTGAAACGTCGAACAGATGACAATCGAAGGCGTTAGGGTCGAGCGTCTGCGGGACGCTCGGAACATTCCGGTTGGGCGCTAGGGCCGGAAGCAACACCTCGATGCGGGTGCCCCGGTCCGGTACGCTGTCGACTTCAATCCGGCCTCCCGCTTCGAGGACGATGTGCTGTACGGTCGCGAGTCCCATGCCAGTCCCTTCACCGGCGCGCTTGGTAGTGAAGAACGGTTCGAAGATACGGACCTGAGTCTCCGCATCCATTCCGCAGCCGTCGTCCTCAACGATGAGAGAAATGGCGGGAAGACAATTCACGGGATCGGCCCGAAGTTCGCCGGGCCGAGTGCTGACGCGGATCGTTCCGCCGGACGGGCTTGCATCGCGCGCGTTGAGCACAAGGTTGAGGAGGATCTGGCGCAACTGGCTGGGATCGAAGAACACCAGTCCTGTGGAAGGATCTAACGCGGTGATCAGGGTAATCGGCTCGCCGATCAGGTGACGCAGCAGATCTTCGGTCGACGCAACGATCTCGTTGATCGAGACTGGGCGCGGAACCACTGGTTGTTTGCGGGCGGTGGCCAATAGCTGTTGCGTCAGCGCCGCGCCCTGCTCGGCTGCGCGGCGCACTTCGTCTGCATAGTGGCGAACGCGGCTTTCCGGGTCCAGTTCGGAGAGCATCAGGTCGGAGTACAGCAGGATGCCGGTCAAGAGGTTGTTGAAGTCGTGGGCAATGCCTCCGGCGGAGCGGGCGATGACCTCGATCCTTTCGGCCTGACGAAGACGGTCCTGCATTTCCCGGTGAGCGGTTGCATCCTCCAGCAACGCCACCAGGAAAAGGGGGGTTCCGTGGGAATTGCGCGCCAGCGACACCTTGAGAAGCGCCCAGAACTCGGAGCCGTCGGAGCAGCGACAGGGTTTTTCGACCGTGAAGAAGGCGCGCTCGCCGCGCATCAATTGGGCGAGCAGGGAACTGTCCGTGGTGGGAGAACCTGGCGGACGGGATTGCGATTCCGGAGATTCTTCGCCTTGCGAATCTTCGCACTGAAAGCTGATCAGATCGATCCCAGGAAGTTCGGTGCGGTCATAGCCCAGCAAGCTAGCCAGACTCGAATTGGCTTCGAGGATCCGCCCGTCGAAACTGCAGATGGCGATTCCGGCCGGGACCGCCTCAAACAACTGGAGGAATTGCCGATCGGGATCGGAGAGGGCCGGATTGTGAGTCGAAGCATGCACGCAAACACCAATCCTTTTGGTTAACCCAGCGCCCGACCGATCGATTGCGGCCCGGAGAAAGCCGCAGGTGGTGCGCGGGAGAGTTGCATTCCGGGCTGGGGGAGATGGTCCAGCTTTCCGCGAATGGTCCCGCTCTTACCTGATTGGGGAAAGTGTAGACCGAAAAGCCCGGCGAGCTAAGTGTTTGCGGTCACATCAATTTGGTGATGATTCCGGGGGAGCAGGGAAATAACGGGAGGGGCGGAGCATGAGAATTTTCAAATCGGGCCACGCGCGCGGGCCAGATTGGAATCAGCCGGGATCACGCGAGCCATCGGATTTTGTGTTTTGCCTAGTAAGTTTCTGGAGCAATCGAGAGATTCATCTTCGAGGTAAGCTGCCTCAAGGCAAATCGGTAGAGCGCGCCAAGCGGAACGTTACGCGGCGATCGGGCGTGAAGGCCACATCGTTGGCTCCCGTGGATTGCGTGGCGTGTTCTCCGGAAGTAGCCGCCTTCGCGAAGATGCTGGAGGTTTCGATAAGAACGGTTTTGCCGGAAACGCTGACGCTGACGAGCGCGATCCGCATGTATCCCGGGCTGCGGCTATTCGCGGACGGTTTGACGTCGAGGACACGGCCGGTGACGGCCGCGCCGCTCGGGATCAATGTTTGTCCTTCGACCGCGACAGGATCGTCGAGGGTGCCCTCGAAACTATCTCCGGCTTGCGCGGAGGCGCTGGAGAGAGTTTTGCGGAGGCGAACTGTGACAGGCGTGCCTTCCGCCAGACGCGAAGTGGGCGGAATCAGCGACTGGCTGGGCGAGACGCCATTCGCGCGGGACTCGAGATCGAAGGGCAGTTTTTGCGTATTGCCGGGAGATGGTTCGGGGACGCCAGTCGGCTTTCCGCAGGCCACGAGCAGGGTGAGCGCGAGTAGGGTGATTGCCCGTATTGCCGATGGTCGCATCGTCTTACTCGTTCCCCTGATATGGATTGTACGGCCTCTTCCGCCTTCCGGCGGAATGCGGTTTTCATTGATGGTATCCTGGTACTTTGATACATTTGTACCATGGTTGATGAATCAAAATTCGTGGTGGAACGCGTGCAGACTGGCGTCCGGATGGAGAAGCGCATTCTCAAGGTGCTTAAGGGCTTCGCGGAGTATCACGACATGACGCTGGGAGACTTGCTGGAAGGCATCGTGCTGCACGCTTTCGACGGCAAGAGTCCGTTCGGCGCGGCGTCGCTGGCGCGCATCCGGGAGCTGAAAAAGTTCTATGACCTCGATCTCGATTCGGGGGCCAGCCACCACCTGGTCGAAGGCAAGCGGCTGGCCAAGCCCAAGAGCGGCCAACATACGAAATCGTGAGCGCGGGCAAAGTCATGATCGACTCATCGAACACGCACGGGGTCGGCGGGGGCGGGGGCAGCAACCAGATGCTGGTTGCCGAATTCGAGCTGGGCCGGGCTCCGGGAGAGTTTCACCATGCCGATCATGTTCGCGTCGCTTTTGCCTATGTGGCGGAGTTTCCTTTGCTGGAGGCGATCGGGAAATTTTCGGCGGCCCTCCAGCGGTTTGCAGCTTTGAAAGGGAAGCCGCAGCTTTATCACCAGACAATCACCTGGGCTTACCTGCTGCTCATTCACGAACGACTGGCTCGCGGCCTGTCCGGGGCGGGCTCTCTCCCCAACTGGGAAGAATTCTCGGCGCAGAACCCGGATCTGCTGGTGTGGAAGGGCGGCATCCTGGAGCGATATTACTCGCGGGAGCTTCTGGATTCCGAAGAGGCGCGGCGCGTATTCGTCTTACCCGATGTGCCATGCGGCCCGAATGCTTGTACTCAATCCACCATCATTTGAGTTGTCCACGGCATAGCTTGCCAGCTAGCGGTCATTTCCCCAGGTCCGACCTTTCTTTGCTGCCAGATCCAGTTGAGGCCTTGCGGATCGCTAAGTCAATGGTCATCGGATAGCCGATTCCAATCCCGTTTTGTTGAGATCGTTCGCCAGACAGGAAGCCGATCCACGATGAGTACCCCCCTCTCCTTCGATCTATTTGAATCAATAGTTTAGCGGGGCAATAATTGACTTAGCTAACCCAAAACTGCCGATCCTCCGGTCTACTCTGGCTGTGTCCGTTTCGCAAGCGGGCGGTCGTCTTATCTTTGTCGGGCATGGAACTTCATAGCACCGGATGATTCCATCGGCTAGAAGGGGCCATCAGCAAAGCGAAGCTTCACTGACGGAGGACGTCCCTAGGTCGCAAACCGATGGCGGTGGGTCGTCGATTCCATGCCCGACAATCGGAATTATAATCGGAAGATGGCTAACCCAAAGCAAACCCTTCCAAATTCCGCGCCATTTGAGAATGCACTACGGAAAGTCTTGACCGTCTCGAAGTCCGATCTGAAAGAAATGCTCGCCGAGGAAAAACGAGCGAATGCCAGCAAGCCGAAACGCGGGCCGAAGCCGAAAACGCAATGATCTCATAGCTGCCGAAGTAAGTCGTTCAGGAAAATTCTCCACCCTTTAATTTGCTGATAGATCGTCCAAAAGTCTGCCATCCCGCGAGAGATGAAATGGTCTTTAGTGGCCGGACTCAACTCTGTATCGAGAACATTCACAGCTAAAAATCTAGCGCCAACTGAGGAATCGAAATAGGTTGCCCCAATCTCCTGCACTCGCGCCTTGATTTGCTCAGTTTGTTCTACGAGGCTGCGGTGTTGAGATGCGGTGGCGGCATCGTATGCCGCAAGCTCGCACCTGGATAACTCCACTAAGATTCGACCCAATTCTTCGCGACCGCGCTTTCGGCGATGATCAACATAGTAAGTGACGCAAACAGCGAGAATCGCAGCGCCAATTGCCACAACGAAACAGGCATATGCGGTATACAGGTGATGTTGGCTGGCCCAGAAAGCGCCGATGGCATCGAACACGCTCGCAACTCCAAGAAGGATTGTCTGTATCATCCGCTTTGTACGCGGGCAGACTCCTGCTATGCTTTTACTGGAGTCGCCCTACGCCTCCGATTTTTAGAACTGGCCCGTTCCAGCGGGCCTTTTCTGTTTACTTTTCCCTTTCGGGCCGCGTTTGCAGTAGTGTCGATTAGATAGGACTCGCACTGTCCTTTCCTGTGAGTTCGGCGAACGTGAGGCGCTTCCCGGCAACCTGCGATAGAGCCAATAAAAATCGGTCTGAATCGTCGAGCGGGTTGTCTTTAGTGGCGCGATTGTTGAAACGGAAAACTTGCTCATCGACGTAACGCTCTAGGTGGAATGGTTCGACGGCAACATAGGTGCCTTTCAGCCCACGCTTCAGTAAGCTCCAGAAATTCTCCAGCCCGTTTGTATGTACACGCCCGTCAACATATCGCTCCATGTGGTTCACAACCTCATGGACATAGCGAGAGCGCAGATTATCGTAAGGAACCGCGCTGTCAGTGAAAACCGGAGAGCCGTACTTGACATTGCCTAAGACTTCGGTTTGCAAAGTTTCACGTTTGATATTCGGCACGACCTGAGCCCGCACTTGTCGAGCATCGCGATCCAGCATTCCCATCACTACAGCCTTTCCGGTGACGCCGCCAGCGTGACCGCTCTTGGCCGCGAACCGCTCTCGCCGATCCCGGTGCATATTCTTGAGCTTGCCGCCGACGAAAGTCTCATCAACCTCGACGCCGCCGCTCTCAGTACCGCCGATCTTTGTTCCCATCGTTCCGCTTTTCAAGGCGAGTCTCAGACGATGCAGCATGAACCATGCGCTTTTCTGCGAGACTCCGAGGCTCCGGTGAATTTCGTGCGAGCTAATTCCGTTCTTGCAGCTAATCAACATCCACAGGGCCGGGAGCCACTTTTGCAGCGGGATCGGCGAATCCTCGAAAATGGTTTCGACTTTGACGGAGAACTGGCGACGGCAATTCCGACACTTCCAGCGCTTCTGTGTTTTCAGGTAGTAGGGGTTCTTGGCTTCGTCGCCGAGACAGTCAGGGCATCGTGGGCCGTCGGGCCAGCGCATAGCAGCAACGGCGTCGATGCAGGTTTGTTCATCGCTAAAGTATTGAATTGCTTGCTGCAATGTCTTGGGGCTGTCCATGCCAAGAATGTATCAAATTGGCGTGGGTTAGTCAAGTTAATTTATGCCTTTAGCGGACAACTTCCGCTAAAGCTCTGAATAATAATGGTTTACGGTTATTTTATTGAAAGGAAAGGACTTACGGTGAATTCAAGTGGCTAAGTGCTTTAGAATGAATGGGCGCATATTACCACTTAGTCACCTACGCATCTCAAGATATTATATTTAAGAGACTTAGATGGAGATGGCGAGTTGTTCGTTCTTTGGGTCGGAGCGCTATAGCGGTTCCGGATTGGGTGACAAAACCCAGACATCGCGAAGTGCGCGATGTCCGGGTTTCATCATTAAGTTCTGGGCACCCGGCTAGTGCTTACAGTAGACCGCCGGGACGGAAATGTAATCGGTGGCAGGAAAGTCGTACCAGCCGTTTTCGGCCGACGAGGGAACTTCGTCCTCGAACCAGGGCAGCAACACCAGATCCTGCAAGTGATAATCGACCCCATTGATGGGTACGACCACGGTGGGGAAATCGGTATAGGTTGGCCCGTTTCCTTCCGGATCGCCGACTTCGAGATACCCGTTGTGGGCGCAGACCGAGCCGGGAGCTCCCTTGGGCGGATAGCGCCAGTCCCCGACCACGTTGTTGATGAAGGGATCATTGAACCATTCGAGGTTCTCGTGATTGAAGGTGCTGACGTCGGCAAGGATGGGATCGACCAGCGTGGGATCGAGCCAACTGGTGTAGATGTAAGTCTGGAATGCCACACTGCCATCGGGGTTCGTCACGGTATAGGCGCTGTGGTAACCGAGAGCTTGCGCGATGACGTTGTCGGTGACAAAGACAGCCAATTCGTTAGGTCCGATGCCGGCGGATTGGATGATGGCTAATTCCACCGCATCGATGAAATCGATCAGCACATTGCCAAACTGGTTCTTCCCGATTTTAATCAGCGAACCCGTATCCGGCGCGACCTCGACGTCGATTGTGGGCAGCACACGGGGCTGCTTCATTCTGACGCTCCACTTTCTGGCCGCGTCCATCTTGTTCCAGAAGGTTGCACGCTGCATCATTTCACCGAACTGTCCGTAGCCGCTCGCGAACTGGGCGTTTTGGTACATGGGCGAACTGACGATGCTGGTGACGGCGGGAGTGGGATCAAAGACGATCGGGTTTGGACCGAAACCGTAGAAGTCCATCCGCAAGGGAATGATGACGGAGCTGAACTCCACCTGCTTACCCGATTCCGGAGGATAGCCGAGCATGGTGAAGGGATAGGTCACGCCTCCGAGTGTGAAGGAGGAAGTAAAGTTCGTCAGCAAAGTGGACTGATTCACCGCAGGCCCGGTCTTTGCCCTCGGAATTCCTCCGCGTGTTTTGTAACCGAAGGATTTCAAATACTGTTGGAAGGACGCCCGGTCCATCTCGACGATCTTGCCTGTGGACGGGGCCTGCGCGAACGCAGCCTGGGTCACGGCGAGACCGAAGAGCGCAACGGTAATAAACAGCCAGAGCAGACGGTTGAAAGCGATTCGATTCTTCATGGCAGACTCCTTGGAGGACTTCAGGCGGGGACGCCCCACTCGCGCCGCACAGGACTATACGTCAGGCTTTTGCGGGTGTCAACTTGAGACCAGGCCTTGGATTTTCATGGCCTCCTGTGGACGAAGACCTTTTCCATCGGGGAAGGTCGCGCAAGAGCGGTGGTCAACTGTCCCCTGGGTAAGTCGGGGATATCTCGATTTCCCCAGCTAACGAGCACGCGGTTTTGGTGCAATGATTGAAGCAAAATCTCATGGTGCGATCAGTCTGCCACCCACCCTTCGCAAAGTGCGCGAAGGATGGGGCACCCTCTTTGTTCGTGATGCCAGTTAGATCCAATGCCTGGGCCACCCGCCATTCTCAATCACTTTCACCCATCGAAACTCTTTTCTGACTCATCGTCACCATCCCTACAGGGCGACAAAGTCTCGTTGCAGTTATGGGGTGACATTATCTTGGAGCATCTACATGCAAATTCCTGCACATTGACATCTGCCAATCGTGTTGCTACGGTTGCCACCGCTTGTCAACGCGGAAGAACGGGAACGCGGTAACTTCTGCGCCCCGGTCGGATGGTTTTATCAATGACGTGAACGCCTGAACGGCTGAGCCATGAACGGCAGGTGAACGGCAAGTCTGAACGGCTGCAAGTCCTTTGTGTCTCGTTAATAAGAATAATAGTTCAATCGAATATATCAAGGAGGCGCCGGTGGCCCGTTCAAGCCATCCTTTGGATCGAGTGGGGAACCTCGACCGCTGGACACGGTTTCCCTCCGCTTGTTCGCGCTTTCTTGCGGTCCACTCCGACTCAATCTCGACGCGCCCGTCAGCTCCCGTTGCGTGGTGGCGGAAGCTGCTCTACTCCCAGTCTTACGGACATTGGCACTGCTTGATTTCCCCACTCAAGCCAAAAGACGGCTTGAATGGGTCACCGGACAAAAACGCATCTCGCAACATTCAAGGCTGACGAGCAAGATTTGAGATAGTCTCGATCACGCCGCCCACGGCGGACCCGAGGGGAATGTCCGACTCATCGCCATTGCGAGAGGTATCGCTCACGGAGATTGCGTGCGTCTTCCTGAAATTGGGGACGATCGCCTTCGGCGGGCCCGCTGCCCACCTGGCGATGATGGAAGAGGAGTTTGTGCGGCGGCGACAGTGGATTACGCATGCCGAATTTCTGGACCGGCTGGCGACCGCGAACCTGATTCCGGGGCCGAGTTCGACCGAAGTCGCGATCTTTATCGGGCAACTCAAACGGGGCTGGCGCGGGCTGATCGTCGCGGGATTCTGTTTCATTATTCCGGCGGCGCTGATCGTATCCGCGATTGCGTGGGCCTATGTGCGGTTTGGCTCGCTGCCGCGGGCGCAGAATGTTTTCTTTGCAATCAAGCCGGTGGTGGTCGCGATCATCATTCAGGCGATCGGACGGATGAGCCGAACGGGCATTCGGACTGCCTTGCTGGCTTTGGTCGCGGGGTTGGCGGCGGTGCTGAGTTTGATCGGGGTCAGTCCCGTGCTGGTGCTGGTTTTCGCAGGAGTGTTGTCGGCAGCGGCTTTCGGGATGAGAGGGCGGTTGCTGGGCGCGGGATTCCTGACAGGTCCGGCTATTGTTCTTGCGGCGATAACCGCGATCACCGTGGATGCAGCCTCGCCCAGTTTGCTGGGGCGGCTGTTTCTGTCTTTCCTTAAGATCGGATCGGTCGTATTCGGCAGCGGGTACGTGTTGCTGGCATTTCTGCAGAGCGAGTTCGTCCAGCATCTGCATTGGCTCAGCGAGCAGCAATTGCTGGATGCGGTGGCGGTCGGGCAGTTTACTCCGGGACCGGTATTTACGACGGCGACCTTTATCGGATATATCGTGGCAGGATGGAGGGGCGCGGCCGTGGCTACGGTGGGAATTTTTCTGCCGGGCTTCATTCTGGTGGCACTCAGCGGGCCGCTGATTCCGAGGTTGCGGCGGTCTCCGGTGGCTGGGGCGGCGCTGGATGGAGTGGTAGCCGGGTCGCTCGCGTTGATGGCCGTGGTCGCATGGCAGTTAGGGAAGGCATCGATCGTGAACTGGACTACCCTGGCTATATTTCTTGCAGCCTTGACTGGGCTGCTGCGGTTTCATCTGAACTCAGCGTGGCTGATTGGGGCGGCTGCGGTCTTCGGACTGGTGATGAGATGACGACCACGACGGGCCGCGGAATCGGGACGCGCGGAGGCCTCGGATGAGCGAGGTGAGAATTCGTCCGGCGGTGCGTGGCGACCTGCCGCGGTTGACCGAAATCTACAATTACTACGTCGTGAATACTCCTGTGACGTTTGACATTGAGCCCTATACGGTCGAGCGACGGGAGGCATGGTTTGCGCAATTTGGAGATTCGGGGCGTCACCGGCTGCTGGTCGCGGAACGCGATGGAACCGTGATCGGATATGCGGGGACCACGCGTTGTCGTCCAAAGGCGGCTTACGACACAACCGCGGAGACGACTGTCTATTGCGCTCCTGAGGCGGTGGGGAAGGGAATTGGAAGCCGGTTATACGCTAAGTTATTTGCGGAATTGAATGGCGAGGACATTCACCGGCTGGTGGCGGGTTATGCGCTGCCGAATGCTGCAACCGAGGCGCTGCATCGACGATTTGGATTTGATGTGGTGGGGGTGTTCAGCGAGAACGGGCGCAAGTTTGGGAAATACTGGGATGTGTGCTGGGTGGAAAAGAAGCTTTGAGGCGCGAGGTTCGAGTCGCGAATTGCGAGTTGCGACTTGGAATCGAAGGGTGGGAAATTCGGTACGGACGGACGGGGGCGCCCGTCCTTAATTTTTAAGTCTTGCGAGAATTTCTGAGTCCTGCGCGTTTTCGTTCTAGAACTTCTGTTCATCGGCTGACGGGCCGTAGAGTCCGGGCACGGGGACGTCCAGCAGGCGCAGATACACGGTCAGTTGTCCGCGGTGATGAATCAGGTGGTTGAGCACCATGCGGCGCAGGACATTGGCTCGCGGCTCGCGGAAAAGTTCCTGTTCGCCCATCAGCAAAGCCCACGGCGCGGCATAAGCGGCGTCGTCACCAGCTGCCAGAGCGGCGCGCGCTTCGGCTCGATTCTTCTCGAAGAGTTCCATCACGCCTTTGCGGTTGGTGGGAGGCGGAGGGGCAGAACTCGGTCCGGGAGCGGACAGGTCCAGCGAATTCTCCTCCATGGTAATTTTCGCCCAGTGAGGAATGGTGGCGATGTGAATGGCCAGCCAGCCCAGCGTGCCGGACTTGGCGTGCGGCTGCCAGCCGAACTTGTCATCCGGGACGCGCTCGAGCGTGCGTCGTGTATTGTCCATTTCCATGTCGAATTCCGGGAGGACGGTATCTTTATAGGGCAAAGGTTCTTCTCCTAAGACAATTTCTGATTCGTGGTCTTGGGGCTGCCATAAGACTGGAGTCCCGATTGAATTACAAAACTGGAATTGTAAATGACTGCTTCCCCGCGACGCGCCATTTTAGCAGCTGGCTGGGCGGCCATACGGTTCATCCTGCGTGGACGCTGTTTAGGCTTCGTCCTTTATGACGGAGAGGTTAAAATAGGGGATTCCGCGCGGGCTGCCGATCATAGTAGGGGGCAAGCGACGCGGGGTTAAGGGTGCTGCGGAAACGCCGTTTTTGGGATTATTGATACTTGGAACCAGTTGACAATTTCGTAGAGGCAGAGCGCAAGGTGCCGCGCGACGGCGATGGATCGGGAGGCGCGTCTGCGATTGCCTCCGTTGTTTCCTCGTCCCCGGCGCGCCCCCGGCCTTCTTCTCCGGTTTACTGGCGGGTGGAAGGAAGCCTGCTCGAACTGACGACGATCCGGCCCATTGCATTTTTTACCTGGAACAGCCAGACGTTTATCGCGCGCGTGGCGCGGCGCAGCCTGGTTTTGCTGATGGCGGTGCTGCGGCCGTTCCTGTATGCGGCGAACCGGGTGGCGGCGACGCGCATTGTCCATTCGGTTTTGCGCGGCATTACCCGCGACCGGCTCGACCTGTTGGGCGAAGAAGAATTCGAATACAAGCTGAAGCCGTTGCTAAAACCGGAGGGAGTGCGCCGCCTGGAGGCGTTGCAAGCCACCGGAGCCGACGTCGTACTGGTCAGCCAGGGGCTCGATCACGTCATGCGTCCGCTGGCGCGGCATCTGGGCGTCCGATGGATTATCGCGAACCGTCTCGACTTCCGCGACGGGGTTGCGACGGGACGGCTGCTGAGCCCGGTGATCCGGCCGCGCGGGCTGTTTGCGCGCATTCGCGAAACGGGTCCGGAGGGGCAGCAGAGCCCGGCGCGCTGGGTGCGGGCGCTTGGCCTGCGCGGGCCCAAGGCGTTGGCTTCGGCGATCGTGCCGGCGGTGCGCGTGGAAACTCCGCGGGTGCGCCCCATCGTCTATTTTGATGAAACCCGGCACCGGGAGCGGTTTTCCGTACGCAAGGCCCTGAGCGGGAAGCACGTGATGCTGATCGGTGTCACCGGTTTTATCGGGAAGGTGTGGCTGGCCAACACGCTGCTTGATCTCCCGGATATCGGCAAGCTCTACCTGCTTATCCGGCGGCAGAAGTCGAATCCTGCGCAGAAGCGTTTTGAGAAGATGCTCGAGGACTCGCCGGTCTTTGATCCGGTCTTTGAAAAGTACGGTGACCAGTTGGGGCCATTGCTGGCCCAGAAGGTCGAGGTCATTGAAGGTGATGTGTCGCGGGATGGCATCGGACTGGAGCCCGAGGTTGCGGCGCGGCTGGCCAGAGATCTGGACCTGATCGTCAACAGTTCGGGGCTGACCGACTTCAATCCCGATCTCAGAGACGCGCTGGCGGTGAATGTGGATTCGACGCACCGGCTGATCGAGTTCATCCGCTCATCGGATCATGCGGCTCTGCTCCATCTTTCGACCTGCTACGTTGCGGGGCAACGCGACGGCCGGGTGGGTGAGTTTGTGCGTCCCAACTACACGCCTGCGGGCGTACACGATTTTGATGCCGAGCGGGAATGGCGCTACCTGCATGAACTGACGGAGTCGGCCGCATTGCGCGCCGAGAGCCCGGAAGTGACCGAAGAACTGACCCGGCAGGCGTTGCAAAAGGAGCATGCCGCGAAGGGGCTGAGCGGGCAGGCGCTCGAAAACCAGATTCGCAAGAACCGGGTGCGCTGGCTGAAAGAATATCTGACGGTGGAAGGCAAGCGGCGGGCGCAGGAATTGGGCTGGCCGAATACCTACACCTACACCAAGAGCCTGGCCGAGTCACTGATTGCGACGTATGGCGCGGGTTTGCCCATCGCCATTGTGCGTCCGGCCATTGTTGAAACGTCGGTGTCGAAGCCGTTTCGCGGATGGAATGAGGGCATCAACACGTCGGCATCGCTGTCGTATCTGCTGGGGACATCTTTCCGCCAATTGCCTTCGAACGAACGCAAGCGGCTGGACATTATTCCGGTGGACGCGGTGTGCGCGGGAATGACGCTGATCGCGGCGGCCCTGGTCGAACGGCGGCATGATCCGCTCTACCAGTTAGCGACGTCGGTTACGAATCCCTGCGATATGGGACGGTCGATTGAACTCACGTCCCTCGGACACCGGCGGCATTATCGCGCGCAGGAAGGCCTGGAAAACTGGCTGCGTCTGCGCATGGATGCGATTCCGGTGTCGAAGGAGCGCTATAACCGGATGTCGGCGCCGGCGCAGAAGATGATTATCCGCTCGATTCAAAGCGTCATGGCGCCTTCGACGATGCGCAAGGCGCTGGCCAAGGCCGAGCGCAATCTGGAGCGGGTGGAGAAACTGATCGAGCTTTTCGAGCCTTTTATTCTTCACAACGAGCACGATTTTGTTGCCGATAATGTCGAAAAGCTTTCGCAGGCGCTGGTGCCGGAAGAAAAGGAAATATTCGCGTACGATACGGCCGGCCTGGATTGGTGGGAGTACTGGATCGATATTCATATTCCCGCGCTGCGGCGGTGGACCTATCCGCTGATCGAGGGGCGTCCGCTGGAAGCGCGCGAACCGCGAGTGCTGCAGATGCCAGCGGTCAACGATAACGGGAATGGCATAAAGACCGGGACAAACGGAGCAACGTGGCGATATTCCTGACCGGTTCGACCGGCTACATTGGCGCGCACGTCGCCGCCAACCTGCTCAGCCAGCACGATGCGACTATTAATGTCCTGGTGCGCGGCCGCGATGCGCGCGACGCGGAGGTACGGCTTTGGAATGCCCTGCAACTGCACATGGCGTTCCCCACTTTCTACGAATATTTGCAGGCGAAGATCCGAATTTTTCGCGGTGATTTGACTGATCCGAAGTTTGGGCTGGATCGCGCGGACTATGACCGGCTCGTACACACCACCGACTCGGTCATCCACTGTGCCGCCTCGCTGAATCGCAAGTCGGAAAAAGCCTGCCTGAATGTGAATTTGCGCGGCACGCTGGAAGTCATACAGTTGGGGCGGCAATCGCAGTATTATCACGGCTTGCGGCGTTTTTCGAACGTGAGCACGGTGGCGGTCGCGGGCAAGCGCAGCCATGAAGTGGTGACGGAAGATCGATCGATCGAGTGGGACAGGTCGGATTATGATCCGTATGCGCGCACGAAAAAATTTTGCGAGCACATGGTGCGCGAGTTGCTGCCGGAAGTGCCGCTGACCATTTTCCGGCCCAGCATCGTGCTCGGAGACAGCCGTTATCCGGAGACCACGCAGTTCGATATGGTGCGCTCGTTCGTCTTTCTGGCGGGTTTGGCGGTGCTGCCGTTCCGTCCGCATGACAAGATCGACATTGTCAACGTGGACTTTGTGGCCGATGCGATCGCGACGCTGCACATGAAGGAAAGCCCGAACTACGACACGTATCATTTATCTTCGGGCCGAGACTCGCAG
Source organism: uncultured Acidobacteriaceae bacterium (assembly GCA_963838315.1). Classification (GTDB taxonomy): domain Bacteria; phylum Acidobacteriota; class Terriglobia; order Terriglobales; family Acidobacteriaceae; genus Acidiflorens. The sequence continues at coordinate 135,041 of CAWIQW010000021.1, read as the reverse complement.
AGTTTTCGGGAGTTGACGGCCGCTCTGGCAAAAGAGCAGAACAAGCGCGGTCCGGTATTTCTGCCGATCCTGGAAAAACCGTTTACATCGACAGTCAATTTTCTAGCGAATCGCAAGGGGAACGTGGGCCACGGCGCGGCGCTCATGAAAGTCTTTCTGCCTTACCTGACCTGGAACACGGTGTTCGATAACACGCGCGTGACCACGGAAATGGGACGCAAGCCGGTACCGTTTTCGCAATACAGCTTTCCGCTGCTGCGCTTCAGCCGGCAGCATAACTTCGCCTATCCGTACCAGGCGTGGCCTACGAGCACGAAGGCCGGGGGGTCTGCCGCATGATGGACTTCTTTCTGGAAGCGTGGGTGTCCGGCATCATCGAAGGCAAGAAGGTGCAGTGGATGATGGGCAAGGGCGAGCCCTGGCGGCCGGGCGAGAAACTGAAGCTGCTCTTTGCCGGCTATAACGGGACACGGAACACTGGGTCGGATGTGCGCGTGGAGGAGATGCTGCGGCAAGTACGGCGAATTCTTGGGCCGGAGCACGTTGACCTCACCATGATGACCTTCAACTTCGACCGTTCGCGCGGTTATTTTGAGGGGACGTCGCAGGTGCATTTGCCGGATATTTTCCCGCCATTTTTAGCGAATGAGGTTCCGAAGCATCATGGAGTGGTAGCGTGCGAAGGCTCGATGTTCAAGTCAAAATTCGCGAACGCGCTGGCCACCATGATGATCGGCTCGCTCGGTATTGCCGCGGCGGAGAATAAACTTTCCGTGGGATATGGCGCCGAGGCGGGACAGATGGATCCGCTGGTCGCGAAGATGTGCGGCCGATATTGCAAGAATTCACTGGTAATCACGCGCAACGAGGAGTCGCGAAAACTTTTGCGCGAACTTGGGGTTCCCACCGAACTTGGCACCGATACCGCGTGGACATTCGAGCCGCTGGGCGCCGAGTATGGGCAGAAGGCGCTGCGCGATGTCGGATGGGATGGAAAGACTCCGGTGCTGGTGGTTTGTCCGATCAATCCGTTTGAATGGCCGGTGAAAGCTTCGATCGCGAAGGCTGCGCTGCGCAGCGTTACGGGTGCTTACGAGAAGAGTCATTATCGCGGGCCGTATTTCCATCATTCGGGGCCCGAGGCGGACCGGGCTTACGAGTATTACCTCACTTCGATCGCGAACGCGGTCGCAGCATTCCGGCAAAAGAGAAATGTTTTCGTGGTCATGGCGGCGACGGAGCGGCTGGATGCGCGTCCCTGCAAACGGATCGCGGAGAAATTAGGCGGCGGAGTGCCGGTGCTGACGTCCGAAGATTACAACATGTACCAAATGGTGAGCATTCTGCGCGCGTGCCGCATGATGGTTTCGTCGCGCTATCACGGAATTGTGACATCCATGCCGGCGCTGGTGCCATCGGCGGGCATAACAATGGATGAACGCATCCGTAATCTGATGAAAGACCGCGGGCACCGGGAGTTGCTGATGCACGTGGACGATCCCGATCTCGAAGAGCGGACTTTGGCGGCGCTCGAAATCCTCGATCGCGAGGGGGAACGAATTGCGGACGGGATCGGGCGCACGGTAGTCCGCAATTTGAAGTTGATGGCGCGCATGGGAGTGTATTTTGAAGAAGAAGTGCAGCGGCGCTATCCCGAGTTTCCCACCCGGCGAGGAGAGTGGAGTTGGGAAGATTATCTGCCTCCGATGAGCGACACGCTGAAAGAGCTGGTGACGGCGTACGGGTAAAAGTCACCCACAGCGCCCAGGATGACATTTCCGGGCGTTACACTTTCTGGGAGAAAGACGATTTATAAATCGCGATGACTTTTCTTGAAGAAATTCTGGCAGGCATGGAAAGCAACGGCGAGGCTGTGGTGTTGCAGGAACTGCATGCCGATCAGCCAGTTTCTTTCACTGGACGGGATCTGCTGGCTTCGGTGCAGGTGGCTCGCGCTTATCTCCGGCGGCTGCGCCTGAAAAAGGGCGACCGGTGCGCGCTTCTTGCCAACAATTCGATGCGCTGGGTCGCGATGGATCTGGCGATCATGGCGGAAGGTCTTACTGCGGTCCCATTGTATGCGCGGCAGGCACCGTCGGAACTGGTGGCCATGATGAAAGATTGCTGGCCCTCGGTGATTGCCTGCGGGGACAAGGCGCTGGGCGAGGCGATCGTGCAGGAATGGCCGGATGCCCCTCCCTACTTTTGTTTCGACAACGTTTTTGTTGCCGGGCGCGAGCCGGCGGACAGCGTCATGCCCGCTCTTGTGGAACCCGATGTCGTCGCCATCATTTATACGTCGGGCACGTCGGGCGAGGCGAAGGGCGTGATGCTGAATGCGGGCAATGTCGCCCACATGCTGGGATGCACCTCCGGGCGGCTCGATCAGCTCATGAAGAGAAGTTCGGGGCAGGAGGCAGTTTTTCATTACCTGCCATTTTGCTTTGCGGGTTCCTGGATCATGCTGCTCACGTGCTTGCTGCGCGGCAGCGAGCTCACTTTGAATACCGATCTTGGAAAAATTGCGGCCGACATGCGCGCCGCGGCTCCCGATTATTTCCTGAACGTACCGGCATTGCTGGAGCGCATGCGGAAAGCAGTCGATGAGCAGCTTTGGAAAACGGGCGGATTTCCGCTCAAGGTCTATAGCAAAGCGAAAGGCGCGTGGGCGCGCAAGCATGACGGTAAGCCGCGCGCCGGGGACTTACTCTGGCTTATGATGGCGAACCGGCTCGTGTTTCCGACTATACGCAAAAAGATGATCGGTCCGCGCTTGCGGGCGCTGATTTGCGGGTCGGCGCCGCTCAACATCGAGACGCAACTGTTTTTCATGATGCTGGGAATTCCTGTGTTGCAGGTGTACGGGCTCACCGAAACGACCGCGATCTGCACGATGGATGATCCCGGTGGAAAAGTAGTGCCAGGGCGCGCCGGACCGGCCATTGCTGGCGTGGAGATGAAGCTGGCTGAGAATGAAGAGATCGTGGTCCGCGGCCCGAACATTTTCCCCGGCTACTGGAATCGCGCCGATGAGACAGCGAAAGTCGTACGCGACGGGTGGTTCCATACCGGCGATCAGGGCGAGGTCGATGCGGCAGGGAACTGGAAGATCGTGGGGCGCATCAAGAACCTTATTATTCTGGGATCGGGGCACAACATCGCTCCAGAACCGATCGAGGATAAGATTCTGCAGCAGTTGCCGGGAGCGACTCAGGTGGTCGTCGTGGGGAACGGGCGTGGATTTCTGACAGCGCTGGTAACCGGCAAAGTGAGCGCTGAGCAGGCACAGGCCGCTCTGGATCGTGCTAACCAAGATCTCCCACACTACAAACAGGTGCGCGCCTTCCGCATTGTGGAAGCGGCCTTCACGCCCGAGAGCGGGCTGCTGACGGCTAACGGCAAGTTGAAGCGCGACTTGATCGCAAAGCGTTTCCGCAAAGAGATTGACGCGATGTATGGGGCAGCCGCCACCGCATGAGGGAGCACAAAGGCCAGACTATTTCGTGGCAGATCGTGAACGGGGCGATTGAGTTGACGCTGCATCGCGAGCCGTGCAACGAGATTGGGTCGCTTGTGCTGGAGGAATTGGAAGAGTTTGTGCGTGCGTTGCCGGGCCTTACGGAAGCCGCGCACGCGCTCATTCTCCATTCGACGCAGGCGGCGGGATTTTCGGCGGGCGCGGACTTGCGTGAGTTGTACCAGCGTGCGCAAGGGATGGAGAAATCCGCAGCCGCGCGTGGCGTGCGCGAGTTTCTGGAGCGCATTCACGCGGTGATGAACGCGCTCGATGCGCTTCCATTGACGACTATCGCGGCGGTCCACGGAGTTACGTTCGGCGGCGGGTTCGAACTGGCGCTGGTCTGCGACATTATTATTGCGGATCGAATGGCACGCTTTTGTTTTCCGGAATTGCGGCTGGGGCTTATTCCGGGGTTCGGCGGAATCCCGCGGCTGAAGCGGGATCTTGGCAATGCGGTGGTGCGGGACCTGCTGCTGACCGGGCGCAGCTTTAACGTCATGAAGGCGCAACAGATCGGGTTGGTCAGCCAGATTGCGGCGGAGGGCGAAGCTCTGCGAGTGGCGCGTGCGACCGCCAGCCAGGTGGGGAAGTTTGATCGCGCCACGTCCGCGGCGGCGAAGAAATTCGTCAAGCCGATTCCGTATGAAGAATTGAAGCGAGAGATCGACATTTTTTGCGAGCTTTATTCGCAACCGGCAGTCGAAGCAGGTCTGCGGAAGTTTGTGGAGAATGAAGGGCCGCAGCCATACCTGCCGTAGATTGGTACTTTGTAATTTGCAGTTCGCAATTTGAAAGGCGCCGCGCTACGTTATGCCGACCACGGATCAAACCCTCGACGAGATTTTGAACCTTGCCGCGAGTCACTTCAAGGTTCCGCGGGAAAAACTCACGCCGGACGACGACTTCTTCAAGACGCTGGGAATCGACAGCTTGCAGGCGCTCGATCTGCTGACGCGGATCGAGCACCACTTCCGCATCGAATTGCCGGATTACGAATTGCAGGGCGTATCGGATTTCCGCACGCTGGCCGGGCGAATTCAGGCGCGGCTGTGACACAACTTCTCACCACAGAGGCACAGAGACACAGAGAAAATCTCTGATCTTTCTTGATGCGCCCCACACGTCCGGTCAATTGGGGAAATTACGTTCTGATACACTTCTTTTTTCTCTGTGCCTCTTTGTCTCTGTGGTGAACAAAGACCTGAATGCTTGATCTCCATCAATATGCCAGCCTGGGCGCTGCTCTTACCGCCGCTCTTGATCGCTGGCCAACTGAAACATGTCTGATTGAAGCCGATCGCGACCGCGAGAAGGTTCGGCTGACTTATTCCGACTTCAAGGAAATGGCCCGGCCGCTTTGCCGGGCGCTGCAGGACGCCGATTTCAAGGCGGGCGATCGCGCTGCGATCATCATGACCAACCAGTCAAAGTGGCTGATCTCCGCGTATTCGATTTTCTTCTGCGGTGGCGTGCTCGTGCCGCTCGATTACAAGCTTTCTGCCGCTGAGCATCTGCAACTGCTGGCGCATTCGAAGGCCAAGTTGCTGATCGTCGAGTACTACCTTTGGCGGGCGATCACGCAGTCTCCGGAATTTGCGAAACGTACAACTTCGATGGTGCTGGTGACGGAGGCTCCGGCGGGCGTCGATTTGCATGGGGCATTCCGCTGGGAAGAATTCCGGCGGAAGGGCGATCCGATATTTGCGCCGCGGCAGCGCGAAGACACAGCTTGCATCGTATATTCGTCGGGGACCGGCGGACGCCCGAAGGGCTGCGTGCTCACGCATGACGCCTATCTCGAGCAGTGCGCGGCGCTGACGGCGTGGTATCCGTTCTGGCCGGGCGTGCGCTACCTGAGCATTTTGCCCACGAATCACGCGATCGATTTCATGGTCGGCTTCATTGGACCGTTTGTGTGCGGGGCTTGCGTTGTGCACTTGCGGACTCTGCGGCCTGAGTTTGTGCGCGACGCTTTTGTGCGCTACCGCATCACGTATGTGAGCCTGGTGCCGATGGTGCTAAAGAACCTGGAGCGCGGGCTGCGTGCCAAGTTCGACCTGCTGCTGCCGAAACAGCGCTGGATGCTGGACCGGTTGATCGGTCTGAACCGGATGCTCACGCGAAAACGTCCCAGGGTTGAACTCAGCCGGCGTCTTTTGCCGCAGGTCCATAAAGCCTTTGGAGGGGAGTTGCGCGCGCTTATCGTGGGCGGCGCGTTCACCGATCCCTCGACCTTGCAATTTTTCTACGATCTCGGAATTCCGGTCACGTGCGGCTATGGACTCACCGAGGCTTGCACGGCAGTGACGCTCAACGACCTGAAGCCGTTTCGCGCCGACACTGTCGGCAAGGCATTGCCGGGCACGGAGGTACGCATCCTGAATCCGGATTCGGACGGGATCGGCGAAGTGGCTGTGCTCAGCCGATCCGTCATGTCGCACTATCTGGATGATCCGGAACTGACGGCTCAGACCATTGTCGAAGGCTGGCTGCTGACGGGCGATCAGGGACGCTTCGACAAACACCGGCACCTGCAACTGTTTGGGCGCAAGAAGAACATGATCGTGACGGAGGGTGGGAAAAATATTTATCCCGAGGATATCGAGTCGGTATTTGATGGGATCGCCATCAAGGAATTTTGCATTTTCGCGGCGAACTATTTGTGGCCGCAGAAGACGCTCGGGAACGAGATGCTGGTTCTGGTGGTGCGGCTTGAGCAGAACCAGAAATGGGACGAAGAACTGCGCGAAGAGATCGTGCGCCGCAACCGAACCCTTCCAGACTTTAAGCGCATCGGCGGATACGTGATATGGGAAAAGGATTTTCCACGCACCGCATCGATGAAAATCAAGCGGGGAGAACTGGCGGCGGAAATCGGAGCGACCGCCAATCGCGAGCAGGTTGTAGAGATCTAGTTCTCAGTCCCGGTCGAAGTCCGCGCTATGAACGAAACGCTTCTAGCCATCATCAATCCGGCGGCGGGCGGAGGCCGCGGCCGCGAGCGCATAGCCTCCGCGTTGGAACGGCTGCGCCAGAGCGGGCTTGCGATTGAGACGGCGGAGACGGGCGCCCCGGGGGAAGCAACGCAGATTGCCCGCGGCGCCTACAGTCGCGGTTATCGCAAGTTTATTGCCGTCGGCGGAGACGGCACTTCGTTCGAGATCGTCAACGGGCTATTCCCCGACTCGCAACTGGCAGGTGGGCCTCAGACGACGGCGCAGGAAGGCGAAATTCCTACGCTCGGCTTTCTTCCGCTGGGAACGGGGAATTCGTTTCTGCGCGATTTTGAAGAGCCTGGTTCAGGGGCCGATGCCACTGGTATCGAGCACGCTGTGCGGGCATTGGAGTTGCGACGCGCACGGCCTTGTGATGTTTTGCGTCTGACACACAAAACCGGCACGATCTACTACACGAACCTGTTAAGCATGGGATTTGCGGCCGATGTGGCGGCGCTGCGGCACCGGCGATTTCGCGGGTCCGGCCAGACGGGCTATTTGATGTCGATTTTTCTCTGTCTTGCGCGGTTGAAGCGCCGGCCGTTTCCCGTTCGCGTGAACGGCGAGGGTAAGTTCGATTCGCGCCCCTGCCTGTTCCTGACTTTCAACAACAGCAAGTTTACGGGAGGGACGATGATGATTGCTCCCGATGCTGTCACCGATGATGGACTGATCGAGTATGTTCGATGGGGGCCGATCGGACGCGTGGGGTTGATCCGGAATCTTGCTACTCTTTATGACGGCACGCATACCCGGCATCCGCTGGCCGAGCGCCAGGCGGCGAGGCAAGTTGAGTTTCAGTTAGACGAGCCAGTCGATGTGATGGTGGATGGGGAAGTTTTGACGCTGGAATGCCAGAGGATTGACGTGCTGCACTCGGCGCTGCGTGTGGCTGTGTGAAGCTCTGTTAGTCCGCAATACACAGATGGTCCCGTCTCAACTCGTGATATAAAAACTCCATGTCGCGACAGAAGGAGGAGCGCCGGAATGGAAGCACGGAGGCGGCACCAGCGCCCGGCAAGCGGAATCGGCGCGTGATCTATGGGATGGGTATTGTGGCCGCATTCGCGCTGGCCTACTATCTGGGCAACCGCACTCAGCACCGGTACGACGGCTTCGCGCACTGCCTGGGCGATCGTGGAGTGAAGATGTACGGAGCCTACTGGTGTCCTCATTGCGAGGAGCAAAAAGAAAAATTCGCCGCCTCGTTCGAGTATGTGCCCTACGTGGAGTGCGGCGTGAAGGGCGATATTCACGCGACTTCGGAAGTTTGCAAAGAGCGGAATGTGCACCACTACCCCACCTGGGAGTTTCCGCCTACGGGTGAAAGGGTGGAACGCATTTTTACCCTCGAGGAGTTGAGTGACCGCACAGGATGTTCACTGCCATGAACGTTAACCCGGGGAGAGGATTTTCCCAGAGATTGATGAGCATGGTGGCGATTCTGGCGGTCTGCGGAATCGCGGTGTCGTCGATCTCGTTGCAGCGTCATTACGCGCCCTCGAAGACGGCATACTGCGATATCGGTGCGACGTTCAGTTGTGACATCGTTAACCGCAGCCAGTATTCAGCCATTCTCGGCGTCCCGGTGGCCCTGATTGGAATGCTCGGCTATGGCGCCCTGGCGGGATTGGCGACCGTCTATCGGGAACGCCGCGACACTCCGGCGATGCTGTTCGGCGCGGCCGCACTGGGTTCAGCTTTTGCTCTCTACCTGACCTATATCGAAGGGCACGTACTGGGAGTGTGGTGCATTCTGTGTCTTGGTTCGCTGGCTTTGATCTCGATCATCACGATGCTGGCAGGGCTGATCTGGTGGAACCGAGACGCAATTCCTGATCCAAGCTGACAATCTTTCAATCATGCTGCGATAATCTCCCTCTTCATGGCCCGACTGATACCTCTGAAGAAGACCAGGCGTTCTCCCGAAGCGGTCGTGCCCATTGCCGGCGGCACGTTGCGGATCCACGAACTGAGCAGCCGGATTTTCAGGAATACCCGCCTGCTGCGAGTATGGCTGCCGCCGGGCTATGACCAGGTCGGCGGGACGCGCTATCCGGTGCTGTATTTAAATGATGGGCAGAATCTGTTCGAAGCGGCGACCGCCTTTGCCGGAGTTCACTGGCAAGTGGGCGAGACGGCCAGTCGCCTGATCGCCGAGAAAAAGATCCCGCCGCTCATCATCGTCGGTATCGACAATACGGGAAAGAACCGGGTGCGCGAATATCTACCCTACAAGTCTCGCGATCCCAAAGTGCCGGTCGTGGAAGGCAAGCACTATCCGAAGTTCCTGAAGCGCGAGGTAATGCCCCTGGTGGAAGGGCAGTACCCGGTGCTGACGGGTGCCCGGAATACCGGGCTGGGCGGCTCTTCGCTGGGAGGGCTGATCACTTTATATACGCAACTGTCGATGCCCAACACTTTTGGACGGCTGCTGATCGAAAGCCCGTCTTTATTCGTGGCGAATCGAAGAATTCTCGCCGAATCCCGCAAGTTTGAGGAATGGCCACTGCGCTTGTATCTCGGCATGGGAACGCATGAAATTGGCGATCCGGTGAAGGACGAGAAAATCACCAATGACGCGCGCCAACTGGCCAGCATTCTGCAGCAGGCCCAGTTGGGCGAAAGCTGGTTGAAAGTACGAATTGAGGAGGGCGCGTCTCACTCCGAGGCGGCCTGGGCTGCGCGCTTTCCCGAGGCCCTGGAGTTTCTTTTTTCCGACATGTAAATGGCGATGCCGATTAGCGGCCTGGCGCACGCGGCATCGCGTGCATGGGGTTGCTGGGTTTACTATGGTTGTCTTCATTACAGGGGGCGTTCATGAAAGCAGTGCGTTTGTGGGTGGGGTGTGTTCTGGTGGTGTTCTTCGCGATCTGCGCGGTGGCGCAGCCATATAGCGAATCCCAGTTCAAGGGGATGCAGTGGCGCAGCATCGGGCCCTATCGCGGCGGCCGCGTGCTGGCCGTTACCGGCGTTCCCGGCAATCCCTATACCTACTATTTTGGCGCCGTCTCGGGCGGAGTGTGGCGCACGACCGATGGGGGAGTGGACTGGCAGCCGATTTCCGATGGCAGCGTCATTTCATCGATCGGCGCGATCGCGGTGTCGGAATCGAATCCGAACGTGATCTACGTGGGCACCGGCGAGTCGTGCCTCCGCGGAAATATTTCCTATGGCGATGGAGTTTATAAAACCACCGATGGCGGCAAGACCTGGCAACACATCGGACTGAAAGACACGCAGCACATCGCGCGCGTGTGGATCGATCCGCGCAATCCGGATCACGTGCTGGTCGCAGCTCTCGGCCACGCTTATGGTCCTAATCCGGAGCGCGGTGTTTATCGGACAACCGATGGCGGCAAGACGTGGGACAAGATCCTCTACAAAGACGATAAGACCGGAGCGATCGACCTGAGCGTCGATCCGCACAATCCGAACGTGATGTTTGCCGCGCTTTATCAGATTCAGCGCACGCCCTGGAGTCTGGAAAGCGGCGGGCCGGGCAGCGGACTGTATCGCTCAACCGACGGCGGCAATACGTGGAAGCATCTCGAAGGCAACGGCCTGCCGGAAGGCATTCTGGGGCGCATCGGAGTAAGCGTTTCGGGCGGCGATTCCAACCGCGTGTATGCGCTCATCGAGTCTAAGGAGAGCGGCCTTTACCGCTCCGATGATGGGGGTGGGAACTGGTCGCGCGTCAACGACGATCAGCGCATGACGCAGCGCGCCTGGTATTTTACGCACATATTTGCTGACCCGAAGAGCATCGATACCGTCTACATCCTGAATACGGGGGCTTTTCGCTCCAGCGACGGCGGGAAAAGCCTGAGTCTTCTGCCGGCTCCGCATGGCGATCATCACGGATTCTGGATCGATCCGCAGAATCCGAATCGCATGATCAATGGAAACGATGGGGGCGCGACGATTTCGGTGGATGGCGGGAAGAGCTGGTCCACGCAATACAACCAGCCCACGGCGCAGTTCTACCACGTAGCCGCCGACAACCGGTTCCTCTATGACGTGTACGGCGCGCAACAGGACAATTCAACGATCGGGATCGCGAGCCGCGCCGACGATGGATATATCGGCCGCCAGCACTGGTTTGACGCGGGTGGCGGCGAAAGCGGCTATATTCAGCCCGATCCGGAGGACGCGGACATTATTTATGCGGGATCGGGAGGGGGCGCCGTAACGCGCCTTGATCGCCACAGCAACCAGGAACAGGACGTCACGGTGTGGCCGATGGATGCTGCTGGCCACGGCGTCGGAGACATGAGGTACCGTCTGGGGTGGACGCAGCCGATCCTCATCTCGCCCAACGATCCGCACGTGATTTACACCACCGCGGAGCGTGTCTTCAAGACGACAGACCAGGGCAAGACGTGGCAGGCGATCAGTCCCGACCTGACGCGCAATGATAAGAGCAAGCAGGTTTCGTCCGGCGGACCGCTCACCAAGGACAATACCTCGGTCGAATACTACGACACGGTGTTTGCCATTGCGGAGTCGCCTGTCCAGAAGGGCTTGCTCTGGGCGGGGACCGACGATGGGCTGATTCACATCACGCGGGACGGTGGAAAGAACTGGGCCAACGTGACGCCGAAGGGCATTCCGGATTGGAGCCTGGTCAGCATTATTGAGGCTTCTCCGCACGATGCAGGCACGGCTTATGCGGCGGTTGATACGCACAAACTCGACGACTTCCGGCCGTACATTTATAAGACGACCGATTTCGGCAAGTCGTGGACGAAGATCACGAACGGGATTCCCGATGGCTCGTACACGCACGCGGTGCGCGAAGATCCCGTGCGCAAGAACCTGTTGTACGCAGGCACGGAAACCGGTCTCTACGTTTCATTCGATGGCGGCGCGAACTGGCAATCGCTGCAGCTGAACTTGCCGAACGCTCCCATCCATGACCTGATTGTGAAGAATGACGATCTGGTGGTCGCGACCCATGGCCGGGCTTTCTGGATTCTCGATGACATTACTCCGCTACGCGCCGCGACGGCGCAAGCGTCCAGCGAAGCAGTGCTCTACAAGCCGCGAGTGACCTATCGCATGCGCTGGCCCGATTTCTACGAGCGCCGCCAACCGGTGGGACAGAATCCGCCTAGTGGCGCGATTGTGTACTACTATCTCCCGTCCGCGCCCAAAGGAGTCGTCGATCTGGATATTCTCGACGCCCAGGGCAAATTGGTGCGCCACTTCTCGAACGAAGAAAAGAAAGAAGCCGACTCGCCGCCCGAATGGCCCGACCAGACTCCGCCGGAGACGAAGATTCCGGCGAGCGCGGGCCTGAACCGTTTTGCATGGGATCTGCGCTCGCAAGGGCCAGTTCCGATGGCGGGCGAACCAGGAGCCGAGTTCCGCAACCGCGGCTTCATGGTGCTTCCCGGTGCGTACCAGGTACGGCTTACTGTGGACGGCAAGTCGTACACTGCGCCGCTGGAACTCAAAGTCGATGCGCGCGTGAAGGTGTCGAACGAGGATTTGCAGAAGCAGGCGGAATTGGCAGGCAAGATCGTGATGCAGGTTTCGGAGATTCATGAGGCGATCGGGAGGATCCGCGATGTGCGTTCGCAAATCCACACGCTCACGAAACGCTTCGGCGACGACTCACGTTACGCTTCATTTATTTCGGCGGCCCGGGAGGTCGACAAAAAGAGCCTCGATCTGGAGTCGCAGCTATTGCAAGTCAACGCGAAGAGTTCGGAGGCGAATCTGAACTATCCCGTGCACATCGACGAGCGCTTGCACTCGCTGCTCTTCAGCGTGGATTCGGCGGATGCCGCGCCCACGCAACAGCAACTTGAGGTTTACGACGAACTGCAAAAGCAGGCGCAACCTTTGCTTGCGCAGTCGCGCGAACTGATGGCCAAGGATCTGGTGGCGCTGAATGAGACTGTGAATAAGTTGAATGTGCCTGCAATCTACGTACCGGAAGGGAAGTAGCGCGGGGAGCGGCCGATGGAGCTGGGTCGAGACGGGGCTTGCCTCGTCTCCGCTGCGCTGGCCGAGTTGTTACGAGGGGGTTTCTGCCGACAACACGAGGTGCGCGGCGAAAAGATCCTCGACCGCCAGTCCGAGCGATTTGAACACCGTGATCTCGCGGTCGTTCTGGCGAGTTGGAAGTTCTCCAAGTTCGGCGGCGATGTGCTCAGCCGTCCAGCGGCCCTCGGATATTCCCATGACTACATCGCCCGCTTCTTTTAACGCCGCTGCGCGGGAGTCGACGATCAGCCGGGAGCGCTGAACCAGGATCGGGTCGAGTTCGCGCTGCGTGGGCCGGCAGGAACCTACGGCGATTACGTGCGTGCCGTCAGCTACCCACTCGCTTTGAATCACGGGAACCGGTGACGCGGTCGCCGTGACCACGACATCGGCTGCGCGCACGACGGCCTCAGCTGTGTCCATGGCTCGAACTCCGGTTTCGGCTGCAAAAGCGCGAAGCCGCTCCCGAGTCGGACTCCACGCGCGCACTTCGCTAAATTCACGCACGTGCCTTAGCGCCTCCAGATGGCTGCGCGCCTGCACACCCGAGCCGATTATCCCCAGCACCCGAGCATCCGCACGAGCCAGATGACGCGCGGAAACGGCTGACACCGCGGCGGTGCGGGCTTCCGTAATGTAGCGCCCGTCGAGAACGGCCTCGGCCACGCCCGTCACGGGATTGAGCATGACGATGACGGCCTGGTGCGTATCGAGGCCGCGTGCTGTATTCCCACCGCAGACCGTGACCAGCTTGGCGCCCAATGCGGGGAGCGATGCTACGTAGGACGGCATCAATCCGAAGAGGGCGTCCTCGGTGCCGAAGCCGAGGACGGTGCGTACCGGTTGTTGCACGCGTCCAGCGGAGAACTCGACCAGCGCACGCTCCATGGCGTCGATCAGATCAGGCATGCGCAGACGCGCACGCACTTCGTCTTCGTCGAAAAAGCGTGGCATCGGCATCGGGGGCTGGCGGTTGCGGCGACTATTTCGTGATTACGCCACAGGCGATGCGGTCGCCTGAATTCCCCGATGGATCGGTCTTCTGATCGTCCGCTTTCGCGTGAATTACGATCGCCGTGCCGCCGTTGCTGAAGAGCGAATGGCTGTCGCTGCCCAGGTTGACGTCCTTGCTTTCGGTCTTAAGCTTGGCCTTGCCGTTGGCGCCGACTGTGAAGTTGGCGTGGTCGCCCGCATGGTGACCTTCGGGATTTTCCAGGCCGTGCTTCTTGCCGTCAGGATTGAAATGGGGGCCGGCCGACTTGAAGTCGGGAGCGTCGCACTTGGCGTTCTGATGAAAGTGAATGGCGTGTTCGCCGGGCGGGAGATTTTCCAGCTTCAGGTCCATCGCCACGCCGCCCGACTTCTCTTCCGATAACGTGACCGTGCCTACGCTCTTCCCCTGAGCGTCCTGGAGGTGAACCACAGTCTTGGCCACGCTCGCCGAGGCGAGGGCAGCCAGGAGCGACGACACAGCAAGAGCAAACAAAAAGTTGTTTTTCATGGACGGGATTATAGCCAAATTTTGGAATCGGCATCTCGGCGTTGGGTAGAATGTCCGAATGACGTTGCAGCGGACGGCCGATGCCAGACCGAATGTCGCAAGAACACTGACTCATGTGAGTCTGTTTGCGGGTCTTTCCGATGCCGAGTTCGCTTTTCTTGCCCAGCGAGCCGTGCCGCGCAAGTTTACGGCCGGCGAGATCATATTCAGCGAAGGCGAACCTTGCGCCGGCATGTACGTAGTCGAGTCCGGCCATATTCGAATTTTCAAGACTTCGGCGGGCGGTCGCGAGCAGGTGTTAAGCATCGATGGGCCGGGCGGATCCGTCGCGGAATTGCCGGTGTTCGATGGCGGGAACTATCCGGCGTCCGCTTCCGCCGTCGAGGATGCGACGCTCTTGTTCATCGGCAAGCAGGATTTTCATGCCCTTTGCATCGCGCACCCAGAAGTGGCGCTGAAGATCCTGCGCGTAGTCGGAGCGCGGCTGCGTAAGCTGGTTGGCATTATCGAAGAACTTTCCTTCACCACGGTCCGAAACCGGCTGGCGGCGTTTCTGATGAGGCAGGCGAGGCACGAAGGCAAGCCGGTCGATGGGGGAGTCGAGATTACGCTTCCCGCCAGCAATCAGGAACTGGCGGCGCAGATCGGGACGGTGCGCGAGCTGGTGTCCCGCAACCTGAGCCGCTTTCAATCCGAGAAGTTTATTCAGATGGACGGCCGGCGCGTGGTGATTACAGATGTGAAGGCTCTGGAGGCAGAGTTGGATGGGGGAGAATAGCCACGAGCTTTGAGCCTCGAGCCTTGAGCTTTCATATTTGCCCCGAGCCGCTACTCTTTTTTCGATTTGGACCTTGACCCCGCGTACTCGATCCGAGGGCGGGGTGCCCTCGGGACTGCCGGCGGGGCGCCGGCGCTACGATCTGGCGGTTTGCAGCTCGCGGCTCGAGATCCGAGACCCGAAACTTTCGCTCCCGTGACAAAAGTCATCGTCGGACGATTTGCTATCCCCTAGAGTCGTTGGCAGAGGCAGCCCTTGAGCTGCGAGGAGAAGCGAAATGACTTTGACGATCACCAAGACGGTGCGAGATTACGCGATCGAAACGCCCCAGACCATTCCTGTGTTTGAAAAGTTGGGCATCGACTATTGTTGTGGCGGCAACCGTCCGTTGGAAGAGGCCTGCGCTGCCGCTAACCTGGATGTGGAACAGGTGCTGCGGTCGCTGGAATCCGCCCTGGCTGAACCATGCCGTCCCAGCGAGCGCGAGCTGAAATCAGGATCGCTGGCGGAGCTGATTTCCCACATCGTCAAGACCCACCACGCATACGTGCGCACGCAGATCCCCGAGATCGAACGCCTGCTGGACAAAGTTCACTCCAAACATGGCGAGAACCATCCCGAACTGGGGACCATTCACAGTGCTTTTCATGGGCTGGGCCAGGAACTGATGCTGCACCTGATGAAAGAGGAGAACATCCTGTTCCCATACATCGAGCGCATGGAGGAATCCGTGCTGCAGCATGAGCCTGTTCTTCCCCCGCTCTTTGGCACGGTGGCCAATCCGGTGCGCATGATGGAACACGAGCACGACGATGCAGGCGCCGCTCTCCGAACCCTGCGCAAGGCGAGCGGAGACTATACTCCGCCCACCGACGCATGCACGAGCTTCCGCGCGCTTTACACGGCCCTGAGCAACTTCGAGAAGGATTTGCACCAGCACATTCATCTGGAAAACAATGTGCTTTTTCCCGGGGCGCTGCAGATGGAGGCAAGCCACCAGAGCGCATAGCAATTTGCGGGGTGTGCGTGCGAGTCTGAGGGGTGAATTACGAGCCGCGAGCGAAAGTCGATCGCTCGCGGCTCATTGACTTGCAGGATCGCTATTTCTTCTCTTCCTGCTTTTCTTCCTTCTCTTCCTTCTTGTCCTCGGACTTTGGCTTATCCTGAATCGAAATCAGTTCGACTTCGAAGATCAGGGTCGCGCCCGGGCCGATTTCGCCGCCCGCCCCTTTGTCGCCATAAGCGAGACTGGAAGGGATGAAGAGCTGCCACTTCGACCCGACTGGCATCAACTGGAGCGCTTCGGTCCAGCCTTTGATGACGCCACTGACGGGGAAGGTGGCGGGCTGTCCGCGCTTGTAGGAGCTATCAAATTCCGTGCCATCGAGCAGCGTGCCACGATAGTTGCAGACTACCGTGTCGGACGCGGTCGGCTTCGGTCCGGTACCTTCTTTTTCGATCTTGTACTGGAGGCCGCTGGGCAACGTCACGACACCTTCCTTGCCCTTGTTTTCGGCCAGAAATTTCTCGCCCTCGGTCTTGTTCTTGTCCGCCGCCTCTTTGGCCTTTTCCTGCTGCTGCTGGCGAACTTCGTTCTGGACTTCGGTCAACACGGTTTTTGCTTCGTCTTCCGTCAACCGCATCTTGCCTCCGGCCATGGAATCCTTGAGGCCCTCGGCGACGAGGTTGGGATCAACTTCGACGGACTGCTTCTTGAGGTTCGCACCCAGCCCGCCGCCGATGTTCATTCCAAGCGCGTAACTGAACTTTTCTTTCCGGCTTTTGAATGCGGCAGGCGCTGCGGCGCTCTTCGTTGCGCTTGCCGGCTTCTTGGCCGTGGATTTCGAAGTGGTTGTGGGAGTCGTCGCTGCCGGAGTCTGCTGGGCGCTGCTATTGGCCACCAACATGGTCCCGGCGGCCAATAGGACCGCTGCGGTAAGAGATTTCAGCATATTTTCTATTGTCCCATTGCGGGGCATTCTGCGCCAGCCCGAAGGGGAAACTCCCGCCGGGGGCATGATTGGGTGGTGGCGGGTCCGCGGCCCGCTTTGCAGGGGCCACGGCCACGTCACCACCCAACCTAAGCCAATCGCACACGAGACCCTGAACTCCGCCACTATGCTCCCAGATACATCACATGGACGTAGGTTCCGAGGCGGACGTTGTAAGCCAGATACCAGCCGATGTGGTCGGGGTCTTCGTAGATAACGATCTCATCGGAATCCCACAGCCATCCATCGCAGAAGCCGATGTCGTACGGAGCAACCGAGAAGTAGAATCCGCCGAACCAGAAGCGGTTGGGACCTCCTCCGCCGAGCCGCCACACGTGGCCACGTCCAAATCCGCCGGTGAAGCGGCCATGCTCCCACGGATGATCCAGGTGGTAATGAGCGTCGTCGCGACCGGTGTCATGCCCCACCCATGTCTTACCCCGGTCCACGTGGGGAGCGTTAGGATGGCCCTGCTTCTCGCTGAACTGCCGGTTTTCCTGAACCGGGGCAGGAGTCTTGAGGCGGGCGGGACCGTGAGATGGAATGTTCTGGCGTCCGCCACCGACTTCGGGCCGGCCGCCGCCTTGATGGCTCTCATGCTGTGCCGCAGCCGAGAGAGAAAACAGGAAGCAAATTCCCAAGATGCCAATCAGCTTTTTCATTTTTGAGTCTCCTTATCCCAATTGACTTCACTCTCGTCTGCCAAGAATAACCCCAATGTGTTGCGAATGTTGCGTGGGATTGTTCAAGAAGACAAAGGAGTTTATCAGTCTGCCGCCAGGTTGCAATCTACGCTGCTTTATTCGTAGCGTAAGGCCTCGATCGGATCGAGGCGCGCAGCGCGAATGGCAGGGACCATCCCGCTGATTAATCCTACTGCGCTGAGAATCAAAATCGCCACGAACAGGATGTAAGGATCGATAATGAGCCGAATGTCTCCCGCCTCAGCATTCTTGGCCATCGCACTGTACAGGGTAAGGCGGCCGACGGTGAATGCAACCACATAGGCGAGGATTATTCCGAACAGCCCTCCGACGAAAGTAATGGTGAGGGCTTCGGCCAGAAACTGGAGGAAGATGTGGCGGCGGCGCGCTCCCAGGGCCTTCTCGACTCCAATCTCACGGGTGCGTTGCGTTACTGAAACCAGCATGATGTTCATGAGCCCCACTCCGCCGATGCCGAGGGTGAGGGTGCCGATGAATCCCAGCAGGACCTTCAGGCCGAGCGCGATCATTTCGAACAGGTGGACCTGCTCCATCACGTTAATGATCAGGACAGCGCGCCGATCCCCAGGATTGAACCGGTGCTGGTCCGCCAGGATATAGCGCACCGACTGTTCGATCCGTCCGTAGTCGGGAGCCTGGTAGTTAAACCAGATGGTGTCGAGATAGTGCGTGTCTTTCAGGTCGCCCATGGTAGTGAAGGGCACGTAGACGACGCGATTGTCGTTGTCGTTCCCTTGCTGCATTTTGGCGGCGAGCACGCCGATTACTTCAAAGGCGATGCCGTCGATCCGGATGCGCTCGCCGATGGCGTTGCGCCCGGAGAAGAGTTTTTCCCTGGTCTCGGAGCCGATGACGGCGACGCGGGCGCGCTGGATCTGATCCTCGGCATTGTAGAAGCGTCCCTGGGCGACGGTAAGAACGCGGATGGCGAGGGTATTCGGATACTCGCCATTGACGTCCATGCTGTAGGAGCGGTTTTCGTACTGGATGGTCGCCTGTTTGGAGCAACTGGGAGTGATGTGGCTGATCTGCGGGATATTGCTGGAAAGCAGATCCACATCGTCGAGCGTGAAGCGAACGAGTGTTCCCGCCTTCTGGCCTCCGGCCTGCATGGTCGAGCGTCCGGGCTTGAGGATGAAAAGTTTCGTGCCGAAGTTGGCCATGATGTTGGTAATGGCCCGGCCGAAACCGTCTCCATAGGAGAGCAGCATGACCACGGTGGCGATTCCCCACGCCATGCCGAGCATGGTGAGGGCCGCACGCCGGCGGTCGTGGCGCATGGCGTTGTAGGACTCGCTTAAAAGGTCGTGCAGCATAAAAAATGCCGGTAGATCAGTGAACCATGGGCGCTGGCGCCGGTTCGTTTGCGTAGCGGCGGAAGAAACTGTCGGGTTTCCAGCGCGGAGGCTGCGTGTCGTCGGCTACGTTGATGAGCAAGCGGCGGACGATCTCTTCGTATTTGGCAGCGGCGGCCAGGTCGACGGGTTGATTCACGTCGTCGGATGGAGCGTGGTAGCGCTGGGTAAGCCAATCCTTAAACAGCTTTTGCTCGGGGGAGTTGGGCTCGTACCCGAGATGCATGGCGATCGAAGGGACGCCGTGGCGGATGAAATTGTATTGATCGCTGCGGATGAAGAGATTTCTTTGGGGTTCGGGATCTGGTTGGGCTTTCGCACCTAGCGACATGGCAATCCGGCTTACGCGGTCACCGAGGTCGGACTCCTGCAGGCCTTCGACGGTCAGGATCTTGAGCGGGACGATGGGCAGAAACATATCCACGTTGATGTCGGCGACCATGGAGTCGGCGGGGACGGTTGGATGGGCGGCGAAATACTTGGAGCCCAGCAGACCTTTTTCCTCTCCGGTGACCAATACCAGCAGGATCGAGCGGCGCAGCTTCTCGGGATGCTGTTTGAAACTGGACGCCATGTCGAGGACCAGCGCGCTGCCCGAACCGTTGTCCATCGCGCCATTGTAAATGCGGTCGCCGTTGATGGGCTCGCCGATTCCGATGTGATCGAGGTGGGCGGAGAGGACGACGTACTCCTCTTTCAGTGCGGGGTCGCTGCCGGGGATTTTGGCGACGAGGTTGGCGGATTTTATTTTGGTGACTTCGACCTGCGTTTTGGCTTCCAGCGAAACAGCGAGCGGAAAATGCGGGAGGGGCTTGCGGTCTTTGCCGAGGGCGGCGATTTCGGCGAAAGTGTGGCCGGAGCCGGCGAAGAGTTTCTCTGCGCTGGCCGGATTCACGGTGGCGGTTAATTTTTCGCCTTCGGTTTCGTTGAACTCGGCGTAATCGAGATCCATGGAGGGGTGGGCGCGATTGAGCGCGATGCGCGACCATGGGATATCCATGGAGGCGGGATTGATGAGCGAGACCATGCCGATTGCTCCGGCGGCGCGGAGGGTCTTCCAGCGCTCGGCGGCGGTTGAATAGTGCGAGGCTAGCGCTCCGGGAAGCTGGGCGGGCGATCCGCTGAAGATGACAACAATCTTGCCCTTGAGGTCGAGGCCGGCGAAGTCGTCGTAATTGTTCTCGGGAACTTTGAGGCCGTATCCGGCGAAAACCAGAGGCGCGCTGACTTCGGGCGCAGGCATGACGCGGGTGCCGATGATGGCGTCTTCTCCGAGGACGAGCGGCTCCCGTTTGCCGTCGTGAACTAGCGTGAGGCTGCAATCTTTTTCGACGATCTGGCGGGAGACGAAGTTGACGGGCTGGTAGAAACCTTTGACTCCTGCGGGCTCTGCGCCTGCTTTCTTGAGTTGCTCGACGGCATATTTCTGCGCTTCGCGCTCGCCCCGGCTGCCAGTGTCGCGGCCTTCGAGTTTGTCATCGGCCAGGAATTTGACGTGGTTCCACCACGAGGTGCCGTCGAAATTGGAGGCGGGAGCGGGGGAGATTTCACCGGTGAGCGAGGGGCTGTCGATCACCTCAGGCCCATTAAGCTCGCTTTCCACGACGATGCAATCCGGGGGACAACTCCCAATCTGCAGGACGACGCTGACGGTCTGGCTGGTTGAGGCTTGAACCAGGAGCGACCTATGAAACTTCGTGAAGCCCTGTTGAGTCACGGTTAATGAGTACGCGGCGGGATTCAGAGTGACGGTTAGCTTGCCCTCCTGAGAGGTGTGCAGCTTCTCGGGAGTGGGCGCTGGAAGAATCTCGACTTGCGCGTTTGGGATTATGGCTCCGTTCTGGTCTGTCACTTTGATCGTGATGGGGGCGGCCGTTGTTGTCGGCTGAGCGGATGCTACAGGTGCGGACGAAAAGAAGCCGAGGAGTATGGCGATTGACGATAGCAGGAACGCGTTGGTTTTCATGTTGTGCCCTGGCTGGAAGGGAACCAGCATAACATTT
This sequence comes from uncultured Acidobacteriaceae bacterium, assembly GCA_963838315.1. GTDB lineage: Bacteria > Acidobacteriota > Terriglobia > Terriglobales > Acidobacteriaceae > Acidiflorens. The sequence goes on along the minus strand of CAWIQW010000021.1, from coordinate 114,178 downwards.
CGGGAACGTTTGAGTTATGCGTTCGCTGCGGGAAGAAGCCAGGCTTCGTGTGCCAGTAGGGATCGTTCGACTCCTCGGCGACTTCGCGTTGCGAAGTTGCCGCTACGCTCAGGATGACATCTTCAGTTTTTGTTAAGTTGCAGCCTCGCTCGGATGACAATATTTATTGGACCGTGTTGCCGAAAGTGGGGATGCCTTGCTGGACCAGGTAGAGCAGGGTCTGTGCGCGGGAAGACCAGTCGCTTTGCGGGTATTGGGAGATTAGCTGCTGGGCAAGGGTGATGGCTTCTTCTTTGGATTTGTCGGACTTCTTGGATTGGTCTTCCGTCTTGTAGATCTCGATCAGCGCCGCTCGCCGGGAAGCAGCGTTGTATAGGGCTTCGGGAGCCGAAGGCGACTGGGCGTGCTCTTTCACGTATCTTTCGTAAATGTCGGCTTCCTTGTCGGGACATTTTGAGGAACCCTGCCAGTCTCCGCAGAGCTTGTTGTCGATAAGGTGGTAGCTGGCTAACTCGGCCCATTTCGTGCCTGGGAACTTCTTCATGACCAGCTTCATCTGTTGTTCGTCGATGGGCTGGCGGTAGAAGGATTCCTTTTGATGAGCGGAGGGGCGGGAGGAATAGTCGGCTTTGTCGATCTGCCACTTGATGTCGGCGGCGCGATAGAGCGCCTCGGCGGCGAGGGGCGAGTTGGGAAAAATGTCGTAGACGCGGCGGTAGAGGCGGAGCGCGTCCTGGGCGGCGCCGCGGCGTCCGTGGCTGCGGCTGGCCTCGTCTTCGGAGTCTACGGCGCAGCCGAAGATGATGCGGTCGCCATTGGGAGTGGAAGGCCAGACTACGCCAAGGTCGAGAATCCACCCGGTGACGGTTTTCTGGTCGGCTTCTTCGTCTTCGACAAAGTAAGGGTCCGGGTTATTGGCGTAGCCGAGGAGCGCTTCGACGCTAACCCAGTTGCGGCTTTTGTCGAGGAGAATGATTTCACGTCCGCGCTCGGCCTGGGCCAGCTTGTGAGAGTTCGAATCGGGCGACAGGTAGATGATGGCCTCGCGAACGATGGTGCCGTGATCGGCGGCGCGGGCGGCGTGGGGCATGCCAAGCAAGATCGTCAGAGTGAAGATCGAGAGAAGCGGCGCTGGCAGCTTGGCGAAGGGCTTCACCATGGTTCTGTTCTCCGGTGATGAGGGTAGCATGTGGAATTAGATGCGGGGAACGGGGGTGATCAGGGTAGGACGTGGCCGGGATTTAGGAGAGATTTCTGCTGGTGGCACCGAGCGCGGGTCGCGCTCGGGGCGGCCGGCGAGGCGCCGGCGCTACAGTCTGTGCTTTCTTGGGAAACCGAACATTTTTCTTGTGCGCCGGTCACATTTTCGCGGCGCGCAGTTTGCTATATAGAGGTTAAGGATTTCAGGAATCCCCTCCGGTTCCTAGTCTCGAACGCGAGGGGATTGGTATGGAACGGGGCACGCCGTCACTTCTGGTTTCGATTCGCAAACGTCTTAATTTTGACAGCCTAAACTGGGAGAAGATTCGTTGTGACATTCTATGTTGCCGGATTCTCTGCTGCCAGGTTCTTTGGCGCGGCAAGCTGCGCACGACCTCCCGCAGCCTTTGGTCGCGGATTTGTCTCTTCTGTTTAATCCTTTGCGCTGGAATTTTCCTGCCTGCTCTTTTTATTGTGGACGTGTCGTGGGCGCAGGACGCGTCGACCGGGGCGCTGCGTGGAAGCGTGCTGGATGCGCAGGGAACGGCGGTGACGAATGCGGACATTGTGGCAATTTGCGTGGAGACTGGAGTGCGCTACCACACGGCCACCGACATGATGGGACGGTTTGTGGTGGACCTGCTCCCGCCGGGGAACTATTCGGCGCGAGCGGAGGCGGAGGGCATGTCGCCGCAGATTTCTCCGGTGATTCGGGTGGAGGTGGGAGCCGCGGCGCAGTTAACGTTCAAGCTTTCCGTGGGCGGCCCCAAAGAAACGGTTACGGTGACGGCGGCTGCCCCGTCGGTGGATACCAGTCCGACCGCGGCTTCGGCGCGGCTGGATGAGAATGAAATCGCGAATCTGCCGTTGAACGGGCGGCGCTTCACCGATCTGCTGCTACTGACGCCGGGAGTGACACAGGATCCGCGGGATCTGACTTCGGGATCCAATGGCGATCTTTCTTATGGCGGGATCCGGGGATACAACACCAGCTACCTGGTGGACGGGGCCGACAGCAACAACGGATTTTACGCGCAGGCGGTGGGACGGTATCGAGCGCCCTATCAGTTTTCGGATGAGGTGGTGCAGGAGTTCCGAGTGTCGTCGAACAGCTATGGGGTGGAATCGGGACGGTCGGGCGGCGCGGTGGTGAATGTAGTGACCAAGTCGGGATCGAACACGTGGCATGGAAGCTCTTTTTACAAGCTGCGGGACAGCGCACTGGGAGGGGCGGCGCCGGCGTTCCTGGGATTCGATCCGAGCAACGTACAGCACCAGTTCGGGGCTACGCTGGGCGGGCCGATCGAGCGCAATAAGATGTTTGTGTTTGCTGGCTACGACCAGCACATTCTTCATATCCCGACGGTGGTGGAGTTCGATAACGGGCAGACCGCGGTGGTGCCGCAGTTAGGGACTTATCCGACTCCCCCGGATTACGCGATTTGCGATCCCGCGATCGGAGGGGTGGCGTGCGACGAACCGCTGGTCATGGCGTCGGCGGCGCAGCTTTCGACGCGTGGGGGTACGTTTCCGGCGCGGCTGCTGGGGGAGACTGGATTTCTGAAACTGGACCGCGTGCTGGCGGAGCATGAGTTGTTATCGGTGCGGCTGAGCATGTCGCGCTCGGATGGCATGAACAATGTGTTTTTCGATCCGGGGAGCCCGATCACCAATGACTCCATCGGCGGGAACGGGGAAGAGAAGGTGGCGACCGAGAGCGCAACGTTGACGCTGCTGAGCAGCCTGACGCCCAGGTGGACGAGCCACCTGCGAGCGCAATTCTCGAGCGACGCGGAGCGATCGTTTGCGAACTCGTTCACGCCCAACGCGAAAATCTATGACTGGATCGGCGATCTGGGAGAGTCTTCGATTTTGCCGAGGCAGACGCGCGAGCACAGGCTGCACCTGGCAGAAACGGTGAGCGCGAGCCGGGGACGGCATGAGTGGAAGTTTGGCGCGGATGCGATGCGGACCTGGGATTACAACTATTTTCCGTCGCTCTACTCGGGCGAATACATCTACGACTACATTTCGGTGAACCCATGGACATTCGCTCCCATGCATGGGGGGCTGGAGTTATCTCCGCTAAGAGCGTGGGCGCATGGCGTACCGCGTTACTACGAGCAAAACTTCGGCGATCCGGTGACGCATCCCGATAGCAACGACTATGCGGCGTTTGTGCAGGATACGGTGCGAGTCACGTCGCGTCTGTCAGGCAGTCTGGGTGTGCGCTACGACCTGCAGACCTTCGGGCGAGCCGGGATGATTGCGAACCCGCAATGGCCTGCGACGGGGAGAATACCGGCGCCCGATAAGAACTTTGCGCCCCGGTTCGGGCTGGCTTATGCGATCGGCGACCAGAGGCCAGTGGCGGTGCGGGCGGGAGTGGGGATGTTCTACACGAGGATTCCCCAGATCTATCAGTCCACGGTGATGAGTAACAACGGCATCTCCGACCAATTTATCTCGCTCGATAACACGAATTACTACGACAACCTGGTATTTCCGGCGTATCCCAGTGCGGCGGTGAATTGCGCGCGGGGACCCTCGACATGCGCGCTGCCGGCGGCCTGGCAACAATATGCGACGAGCCAGGTTGCAGCTTTCGATCCTCTGTTCAAAACGCCGAGAGTGCTGCAAGCGAGCTTGCGCCTTGAGCGGGAATTCGGCGATGGCGTAACCGGCGAAATTTCCTATTTGTATGTGCACGGGATTGACATGATCCGGGCGCGCGATGTGAATCTTCCGGCGCCGAATCTCTATAGCTATCCCATCTTCGATCCTACAGGGACAACTTTTCAAAATGCGTTTTATAACGTCGAGTCGTTTGCGACGTGGCAAAACAGTTATGCCATCAGCTGTCCATTCCCTCCGTGCATTAATGTGTTGCAGAGGCCGATGGCGCAGCTGGGCGCGGTCGACCAGTATGAGAGCGCGGCCTCGAGCGTGTATCACGGGTTGACGGTTTCGCTGAACAAGCGGATGTCCCGCGGGATGAGTTTCCGCCTTTCCTACACGTGGGCGCACGCGATCGACGATGGCCAGGATGCGCTGGTGGCCGGACAACCCGCGACCGTGCAAAATTCATACGCGGCGAATAGTGAACGGGGGCCGAGCGTGACCGATCAGCGGAACCGGTTGACGATCGCATTGATCGAGGAGCCGCATTTATTTGCTTCGGGCCGTACGATTCTGGCGCCGGTGTTTAACCATTGGAGAGTTTCAGGAATTATGACTTACGGGTCAGGGCGTCCGGCTAATGCTTCGGTCTCCGGCGATCCGAATCAGGACGGAAACACAGACAACGACCGTCTTTCGGGATACGGGCGAAATGCATTTCAAGGACCCGACTATGCGACCATGGATTTACGCCTGGTGCGAAAAATCAAGCTCGCGGGACATTGGCGGATGGAGTTGATGGGAGATTCCTACAACCTCTTCAATCGCGATAATCAGAGATACACGGTTTCCGATAGTGGGTTCTACGATTCGGCGGGACAGTTCGTAAAATATACACAATTGGCAGGGGACACTTACTATCCGGCTTATTATCAGCAGCCTACAAGTTTTATGAAGGCTACGAGCGCTTATGCACCGCGCCAGGTGCAATTATCCATGCGGCTGAATTTCTAGCAAGCAGGAAAATTTCTGCACATTCTTCTTGACTTAGTAACACAAGCTTGCCATAACTGAACGGTCCCCCGTCGGGGGGCGAGTGGGGGCAGTCCAATAAAAACGGCTGGATTTCGGACGGGCGGAAACGCGAAATGGAAAGCGTTTTGCGGCTGAGTCCACCGAGAAAAAGTTTCAAGGACTGGATGATCGCGGCCACACTTCGGGAGAGGGGCCCATTCTCCAACTCAGGGTTGCACGCATTTAACGGCGAGACAAGCATCAATCCATGCGAATCCACTTGCATGGCGGGCCGAGTCCAGGGGCAGTACGAGGGGGATGTAAATCTCCTGCCCACGTCGTGAACCGGATCGCTTCCCATTCGGGTCTACCGTGCCGCGCAGGACGGGGAATGGGAGTGCCTCTTCCAATGGAATTCCAAGACAAAATTCTGAAGTGTGTGGACTGTGGCACGGATTTCGTGTTCACGGCCGGCGAACAACTGTTCTTTCGCGACAAGCAGTTCAAGAACGAGCCGAAACGTTGCAAGAACTGCAAGGGCAAGCGAGTAGCGGTGCTGGGACCATGGGTGCTCCCATGGGCACTCCTATACGAAGACCGAAACGCGCACGAATTGTTCCCAGTGTGGCAAGGAGACCACAGTTCCGTTCCGTCCGACCCAAGGACGGCCGGTCTGTGCCGCGATGTTTCCAGCAAGGGCGGCAAGTCGCCAGCGCCTGAGGCGACCTACTGAGCCGAGCCCGTGCTGCGGAGTTACGGTTGGTCGCCTGCTGGCGAATCAGCAGGCGCCTCGATCTGGCGAAGCAGATCGTGCGCAGTCGCCGAGCGGCTTGACTAGAAGGGAATCCGGGCGGTCGGCGCTCGAGAGTTCCCGGGGGAAACGCCTGTCCGACAAAGCGCCTCCTTCCCGGTATTCGTCGGTTGGGGGAAACGCCGTTAGCAGGGCAGTCGCGGGGGCATAGCTCTGGCGGTGGGCTGCTCGGATGACTTCCAGACCGGCCTCTTCGGTCTCCATGTGCAAATCACTGATGACCATGTTATAGACGCCCGACTCCATGCGGGCGAAGGCCTCTTTTGTGCTGGCCGCAGTTTCCACCTCAAAATCGTGGAGTTCCAAAACAGCCTTAAGGGTCAGCAGAATGGCGAGATCGTCGTCGACGAGAAGAATGCGCCGTTTCATAAGCAGTGCACCTCGGCGAATGCGGAGCGCGCGGTCGAGATGGCCAGCACCCGCACTGTCGAACGGCAGCCGCAACGTCAACTAGAACCTGGTCGCGCGTGGCGGTAAACACCCGCCGCGGTATCCACTCGTTTAGTATAGGAGCGTGGCTCGCTTCTACATAGAAAATTTTGGTTGTCGCGCGACACAGGCGGACGGAGCGGCGCTGGAACGGCAGTTTCTGGAGCGCGGCCTGGAGCGGGCATGCGCTGGCGCGGGACGCCGAAATTGTCGTCCTTAATACCTGCACGGTCACCGAAGGCGCCGACAAAGATGCGCGGGCCTCGATACGGCGGTTGCGGAGAGTGAATCCGGATTGCCGGATTCTGGTGACGGGATGCTACGCGCAGCGGGCGCCGGAGGAACTGGCGGCGCTGCCGGGCGTCACCTGGGTCGTGGGGAATTCGCACAAGCACCAGGTGGCCGAGATTGCGACAGCGGACAATCCATCTTGGTGAGCGGGCCCATCGGCTTCGTCCCGCTCGCGAAGCTTCTAGGAGTGGCGGAGGAGTTCCCACCCGTTCGCAACGAACGCGAAAGGGCAGGGCAGCCTCGCGAGGAAGCGAGGAAAGGTTCCTATCCGGCGGACATTATCGTAGGCGATATTTTTGCCCACACCGAATTGATGGCGGCTCCGGTATTCGAAGCGGCGAACGAGCGCACGCGGCCGAACCTTAAGGTGCAGGATGGATGCGACAACCGGTGCTCGTTCTGCGTGATTCCGTATGTACGCGGGCAGAGCCGGTCGTTGCCGGAAGAGCGCGTGCTTGCGGAGGTGCGGACGCTGGTTGCGGCGGGCTACCGCGAGGTGGTGATTTCGGGAATCAATCTGGGGCGGTGGGGAAGGGATTTCAGCCATCAGCCATCAGGCTTCAGCGGTCAGGTAACCCTGGCATCTGGCGATGCACGGCTGGTGAATCTCATCCGCGCGATTCTCTCCAAACATCGCTTGAGAAACTGCGAATCAGTTCGGTCGAGCCCATGGATTGGAGCGATGAACTGATTGAACTGGTCGCTTGCTCTCCGCGAATTGCCAAGCATGCTCACGTGCCCATGCAATCGGGGAGCGACTCGGTTTTGCGGCGGATGCATCGCAAGTACCGGCCGTGGCATTATCGCGAGAAGATTCTGAAAATGCGCCGGGCGATGCCATTCGCGGCTATCGGCGCAGATGTGATGGTGGGATTTCCGGGTGAGACCGAGGCGGAGTTTGCCCAGACGCGACAGATGGTGGAGGAACTTCCGTTCACGTATCTGCACGTATTCACTTATTCGGCACGACCCGGAACTCCGGCGGCAGAGCAGGCCGGGCAGGTTCCCGTGGCGTTGGCGCGGGACAGAAATCGCGTCCTGCGGGAGATCGCATCGCGGAAGAAAGTGGAGTTCATGCAATCGCTGATGGGAACGAAGGTCGAAGCCATCACGCTGCAGACGGGCGATGCGGAATCCACGGAAGCGCTGACGGACAATTATTTGAAGATGAGAGTTTCGGGACGTCATATCGCGAACCGCTGGATGGATGTGAAAGTAGTCGGCCTGGCGGGCGAGATGCTTGAAGGTCGATTGGATGCGCAGTGTGCCGCGGTTGAGTCGGGTGCGGCGCTCGCGCCCGTTACCGTAAGTGCACCGAACTACACAAACGCATTGACCTGAAACCGTTTGCACGCTTAGGATGATTGCAATCTGACATGCGGGAGTCGTCTCAACTCATGACACAGTCAAAATTTCGCGCTGCGGTGTGTTGTTGGCTGGTGGTCCTGTTCCCGATGTACATGCTGGCGGGGGAAACCGCGTCGGCAATGCTGTACACGACCGGTTCCGCGTGGTTGAACGGGAGCGAAGTGCCGAAGTCGGCGGCTGTATTCTCCGGAGACATGCTGCAGACGCGTACCGATTCCACAGCGAGCATCCAGGCCAACGGATCAAGCGTGATGGTGATGGCCGATTCGCTGGTGCAATTCGAGGGTCCGGCGGTTGAAATTGAGCACGGTGGCATTCGCGTGACGACCTCGCGCGGATTGGCGGCCCACGCTGGTGACGTGACCATCAAGCCAGTGGGCGCTTCCTGGACCGAGTTCCAAGTAGTTGATGTGAATGGACAGGTGCAGATTGCCGCCAACAAAGGCGACGTTACCGTGCAGGACGACAAGGGAACCACGACCGTAACGCAAGGGCAACAGACCACGCGCGACGATACCAGCGATGACGGAAAAAAGAAGAAAAAAAGAAAACAGGAAGGCGCGGCTCCGGCGGCGCATGGAGGGCTGTTGAGTTCGAAAGCGGCCGTTATTGGCGGTGCGGCCGTCATCGGTGGAGCGGCGGCGTGGGTCTGGCTGGGCCACGGTGGGGAAGGCCCGGTTAGTCCTTCATGCCCAACGGATCCCTGTCAGTGAATTTTCTCCAGTGAGTTGTTTTCTATGAGTTCTGTGGTGGGCGACTGATCTTATGTCGCGCTACGTATCCTACCGGGATTTCGACTGGGTGCTGTTAGCCTTCGTGCTGCTTCTTTGCACGCTGGGCGTGGTGCAGATCCACAGCGCGACCGAGAACACCAAGTTCGCCGAATCCCACCTCTACCTCAAGCAGATCTACTGGATTCTGGGCGGATTGGCGGCCATGTTCCTGGTCAGCCTCGTCAACTATCAACTCCTGCTTGAACAGGTTCACTGGATGTACGTAGTTGCGCTTACGTCGCTGATTGCGGTGCTTTTGTTTGGGCAGCGATACCTGGGCGCGAAGCGCTGGATCAAGATGCCGGCGGGCGGCCACTTTCAGCCTTCGGAGTGGGTGAAGCTGATTCTGATCCTGGCGGTCGCAAAGTATTTCGCGGACCTCCAGCAGCGCGACCTTTCCTGGCCAGATTTTCTGAAAGCGGGCGCGATCGTGAGCTTCCCCATGCTTCTGGTGTTGAAGCAGCCGGATCTGGGGACAGCACTGACATACCTGCCGGTGGCCATCATGGGACTTTTTCTAGGCGGACTTCGCTGGAAGCAGGCACTGGTAGTCATGCTGATTCTGGGGCTGCTGTTGCCGGTGGCCTGGATCAAGATATTAAAGCCTTATCAAAAAGAGCGTTTGGCGAGTTTTCGAGATCCGGATGCGGACCGTCAGGGCTCCGGGTACCAAGTTAATCAATCCCTGATCGCGGTGGGTTCGGGAGGCATTTGGGGCAGCAGCCAGGGTTCGCAGACACACTTGGCGTTTCTTCCGGTGCCGCAGACCGACTTCATTTTTGCCGCATTTGCCGAGGAGCACGGGTTTGTAGGAGCTCTGGGGGTTCTGCTGTTATACTTCATAGTGCTGATGCGTTTGACGCAGAATGCGCAAACGGCGCCCGACCGTGCCGGGGCATTTCTGGTAATGGGTGTGGTGGCTGTGCTTAGTTTTCACATCCTGGTCAATATCGGCATGGTGGTCGGCTTTATGCCCGTCACCGGAATACCTCTGCCGCTGATGAGTTATGGAGGTTCTTCCGTTCTTTTCATGTTTTTGGCGCTGGGGATCGTGATGAACGTCAGGATGCGCCGGTTTGTGAACTGAATCGGAGAGGCAGAGTTGGGCGGTTGTTTCTCGCAAGCGAGACGGCGCCCTGAAACAAGATTGCAGGTAACAAGATTAATTACGAGCCGCCCTCGCGAAAAGTAGGGCAGATTACCGGCGAAGTCGAGGCCGGACAGGATTGAAGCCGGTCAGGCGGGAAACGGCCCCCTCGGGAGTTGAGAGAGAGTGGCCACAAGCCTGGCAACGTGGCTTAACGCGATCAGTGCAGACGATTAAGAAAAATTCACTGCAGTGCAGCTCCCGGCGTGACGCCGGGAACTGGCCCGCTCATGGCATAACAATGACAACGAGCGGCGCTGAGCTATGATCCTTCCGTAAGCCTTGTGCTTCTGGTCCGGTGAGCAATAACCGGAGTAGCAATGAACAAGGAATTGTTTGTATCCGCCACACCTCACGAAACAAAAGTGGGGATCACAGAAGACGATCAGTTAGCGGAAATTTACCTCGAACGCGAAAACGAATACACCTTAGCAGGCTCGATTTATAAGGGCCGGGTAACCCGCGTGCTGCCAGGCATGCAGTCGGCTTTTGTGGATGTAGGCCTCGAACGCGACGCCTTCCTGTATGTCTCCGATTTCATGGACCTGGAACAGCAGGACGAAGACCTGGATGAAGCCATCCCGGCGAATCGCCCTGTGCAGCAGCAGCAGAACGAAGGGATGCAGCGGCGTCCCGTGGAGAATGCCGGTGCTTCGCAACTCGCCGAGCCCGTCACCGACGAAGCAGACGGATTTGAAACTGCCGCTGCGGAACCGGGGAATGCGGCGGAGCCTTCGCGAGAAAGCCGTGATTTTCGCGGCAGGCGGCGCCGCCGCGGTCGACGTCCTGAGAATGGCGGGCGCGGTGCGGGCCGGCCGGAAGCGCGGGGAGTAGAGCCGCGAAGCGTCGATGCGAGAACGAGCGACGCGGGCGTTGATTCCAGAACGAGCGAACCCCGAAGTGACGTACGCAGCGATCGAGGCGAACGGTCTGATCGGTCTGCGGGGTTTGAACCACGCGGTGGATCCTCCTCGCGTTTTCAGCGGGGGACGCCGCCGACCCGTCCCGGTCGCGACTATGATTACGGTCCTCCCCCCGGGTATCAGCCGATAATTTTGCCGGGCGAATCGATCTCAAAGTACCAGCGGCAGGCGCAGAGCGCGCCCTCGGCATTTTCTTTGGAATCGACGCCGGAACAGCCGGTGGAACCGTCGATCCTTGCGAATTTCCCGGAAGACGAGCCGATTTTCGCGGTCGAGGCAACAGAGCCGCTCCACGAACAACATGAGCATGAGTCGCAGGATCAGGCCTTGCAGGATCATGTCTCCGCGGCGGCCACATACGAAGAAGCGCGTTCGAGCGGCCGTGGAGAGCCGTCAGCCGCGGCAGGCGCGGCTCCGCAAATGGCGGAATTCCGCCAGGAAGCGCAGCCTGCGGCTGAGATCGAACCGGACGACGAAACCGCGGAATACGAAATCGCGCATGAGGCGGATTTTGCCGCGGCCCTCGGACCAGACACGGCAACCCGCGAGATTCCGCAAGAAGTTCACCATGAGGCGTCTCACGGCAACGTCGAGGAGCAGGAGATTGAGGAAGAGGAAGCCGATCTCGTGGCGTACGGGGAAGAACCCGGCGACGATGACGGCTTTGAAGAAGTAGAAGAAGAGACGCGAGCCGCTGGAGGAGAACTGCTGCCGGTGGGCGTGGGAGAGACGATTTCAACTCCGGCTGCCGAAGCCGGGGAGAGTGGCGAAATTCCCGAGGCCGTTCTGGAAGCCGAAGAACGCGAGGCCGAAGAACTGGAACTGGAAGAAGCGCAGGCCGAAGCCGAAGCTTTGCTGGAGGCGGAGGCAATCGGCGACGGGACAGTGGATGCCAGCGCGGTGGTTCGCGGACCGGCGCCTGAAGCAAGACTGCTGCAGCGCACGCAGCGACGTGGCGGCGAACGCGGCACGGACCGGCGCGGAGGGCGACGTGGCGGCCAACGCAGGCGCTTCCGCAGCCGCGAGAATACCGTGGTGCCCCAGATTAGCGAACTGCTGAAAGAGGGCCAGGAAATCCTGGTCCAGATTGCGAAGGAGCCAATCGGGAAGAAGGGCGCGCGCATTACCAGTCATATCGCGCTGCCGGGACGCTTTCTTGTCTTCATGCCCACAGTGAACCACACTGGCGTGTCGCGCAAGATTGCATCCGAGGACGAACGTCAGCGGCTGAAGCACATCATCCAGAGCGAGCGCGAGAATGGCGGCGGTGGCTTCATTGTCCGCACGGCGGCGGCGGGCGCCAGCGACGAGGAACTTCGGGCTGATATCCGCTTCCTGAAAAACCTGTGGAACGAAATCAAGTCGCGCTCGGAAGCTAGCAAATCTCCAGCGTTGATCTACCACGATCTGAATGTGGTGGAGCGCGTGCTCCGGGATCAGGTGAGTTCCGATTTCTCCGTGATCTGGGTTGATACCGAAACTGAATACGAGCGGATCCTGCGTTTTGCCAACCGCTTCCAACCCGGACTGGTCAGGCGCGTGAAGCTCTATACGAAGGAGACGCCGCTGTTTGAGCAGTTCGGCTTGAACGAAGAAATCAACAAGGCACTGAAATCGAAAGTCTGGCTGAAGAGCGGCGGCTACATTGTCATCAACCAGACGGAGGCGCTGGTCGCGATCGACGTCAACACGGGCAAGTACGTGGGCAAGACCTCGCGGCTGGAAGACACGATCGTGAAGACCAACGTGGATGCGATCCGCGAGATTGTGCGGCAGATCCGGCTGCGCGACCTGGGCGGAATCATCATCATCGACTTCATTGACATGGACGAGCGCCGCAACCGGCAGAAAGTGATGCAGGCGTTGGAAGAGGCGCTGCGCGCGGATCGTGCGCCCTCCAAGGTGCTGCAGTTTAACGATTTCGGGCTGGTGGCGATCACGCGCAAACGGGTAAAGCAATCGCTCGAGCGCACCATTGGATCACCGTGCCCCTATTGCCAGTCCACCGGCTTTGTGAAGGCCGTGAACACCATCTGCAACGAAATCTACGTGGAAATGCGCAAGATTTCGCAGCATCTGGAGCATAGCGACGTGATGTTGCGGGTGAATCCGGAAGTTGCCAAGGCGCTCAAGGCCGGCAACGCTCGCCTGCTCAATGAAATGGAAGAGCTGACGAAGAAGACGATTATCGTGAAGTCGGATCCCGCTCTGCACCAGGAGCAATTCGACATTCACTAAAAACGGGGGTGCGGTTTCGCGCTACCCGGAGATAACATCGAGAGGGATGAGCCTGGCGCTCGTCCCTCTCGTTTTTTATGCCAGTGTTTTAAGCCCCGCTTCTTCTTCCACTCTGTGTGCCAAAGTAAATGGCATCATTTATGGTAAAATGGCATTGTGAATGCCATTCTCAGCGTCGATCGGGCCGGGCGTCTGGTGCTCCCCAAGCCCGTTCGCGAGCAGTTACAACTCGAACCCGGAGAGTCTCTGGAGATGGAATCGTTCGAGGATCACATCGTGTTGCGTCCAGTGCGAGGCAATGCGACGGCCTACAAGAGGCAGGGCATCCTGGTGTTTCGAACCGGCCCGTTGAAGGCTGCCGTGGTCGACGAGACGATCCGCAAGGTTCGCAAGGAGCGAGAACGGCAAATATTGGGTAAGAAGCGTTGAGATCATTTTTCGACACGTCGGTTCTGGTCGCGTCCTTCCTGGACGGCCATGAACACTACGAGAAGAGTTTTGCCGTTCTTGCCCGTGCCGACCGCAACAATGCGTGTTGCGCAGCGCACAGCCTTGCGGAACTCTATGCGACTCTAACCCGGTTGCCGGGAAAGCTGGGCTTCAGCGTTGATCAGGCTTTACTGTGTCTCGATTCCGTCGCGGAACGACTGGAGTTGATTTCGCTGGACGTCCCAGAGTATCGACAGGCGATTCGTGAAGCTGCGAGTGAAGGCGTCGTGGGCGGGACAGTCTATGATGCCTTATTGGGTCAGTGCGCTTTAAAAGCTCGCGCTACGAAGATCTATACCTGGAACCTGGGTCACTTCCGAATGCTCGGGGCTACGATCGCGGCAAGAGTCCGAACTCCCTAAGAGTTGGGCTCATTTCATGGTTGGTCCCGCCGCTTTGGTTGTCAGCTTTATCACGTCTCGCGAATCAGCTTGGCTGCTTCGGCAGCGCGCTGACGCAGCTTTTCGAGAGATGCGGCGAGGGGGCTACCACTGGCGGTGGTTTCGGCTTCTCTGGCGAGTGAGATATTGCCATTGACCGAGGGAGATCGGCCTGCCACCTCGGCGAGGCGGGTGGCCATTTCGATGAGAATTACGAGCGAGTCGGCGTGCAACTTCCACACCTTGCTGGAATGGGAGGAGCGCCTGAGTTCTTGCATCTCGGTAGTCAGGCGGGCGGTCAAGGCGACCATGCGCAGTAAAATGCGGGCGACATCCGCGGTGGGGCTCGATTGTTCGAGATAGTCGGCGGTGTAGGCTTCCACCTCAGCCTCGTTCAGAGTCAAATTGAAATAGCGCATGGGGACGATCTGGCGGCATTTGGGATCGGCCACACGCACGAAGACGCGAATCGATTCTTCCACTCTGCGGAGTTTGGTCTCTTCCGACGACAACGCCTGCGGAGTGATGGCGGATGGTGCGTACAAAACCTCCCGGGCGGGAGCAGCCGCGGCGCCACCAGCCCCGACCGCATGAGGCAGTGGCTGGGACGCGGTTCGTGCGCGACGAATAGGCGGCCTGCGCTCGAGTTCCTTCTTCAGACGTGAAACGCGGCGAAATTTTTCCAGGGCCGCAACGTAATCGACTTGCAGCAGGGTTTTCTCATCCGAACGCGGCAACGTGATCGACCGTAATCTTCGACTCCTTCAAGGGTAGTGAGAATGCTGCCGCCGACTTGTTCGAGCTGCCCTGCGAAATTCCTGATCTCGTCGGCAGCGGCAGCGAACAGGGTGTGAAAACGATCGCCGAACGCGGCGTTGTAAGGAGCGAGCGTAGCTAAAACTCCGGGATGATAAATCGACTCGCCCAGTGCCGCCTTCAGTTCACGAACCCTTGAGATGATGCCCGAGTCCATGAGTTCCGTGAAATCCTGAAAGCGATTTGCCTGCTCGAGCAGAGGGTCAAATTCGCGCAATAGCTGCACGTCCAGCTCCGAGAGTTCGGGAACGTCAGACTCGGACAGAATTTCGAGAAGCGCAATTTCCAGCGGGGAGAGTGGAATGGACCCGTCCAGGCCATAACCGTGCCGCGCCCACTGGCCAGGCACACGCGGGTGACGATAGAGGAAAGTCGCGACGAGGTCGGTTTTGTCGCGGTTGGCCGCCGAGTCGTCACGATGGCGCGCGAAATAGCGCAGCAGAGCCTCGGCCACTTCCGCATCGAGGTCGGATGTCATTCCCAAACGCAGCATGGCGGGAGTGATGGCCATGTCGAGCAACTGATTCCACAGGTGCATCTTCTGGAGCGTCGAACGAACGTCCTTAGCCTGGCTCAGCGCGTCGCGGGTCAATTCCGCAGGGGTGGGAAGCGGTCCGCCAATCTGTTCGCTGAGTAGCCGCTGGTAAAAGGCCTGCACGGTGGCCAGCAGAGCTAGCTCCCATCGGGGGTCTTCAACCAAAAGTACGCTCCTTTGGAACCGGCCAATCCGGTCAAAAAAATGGCGTTTTAAGTAAAACCGAAAGCGCAGGGTCGCGCAATTGGTTAGTCGGTTACGGAGGTGAACGTACCGCCCCGACGGGCGGCTTCCCTTGCCAGACAGCGGTTTCGGGCCCGGATCATTGAAATACTACAGTGCGTGTGCCATAAAGCAGCACACGATTTTCCACATGCCACCGGACGGCTCGCGAAAGCACAACCTTTTCGATGTCGCGGCCCTTGCGGACGAGATCTTCGACGGTGTCGCGATGGTAGATGCGGACGACGTCCTGTTCGATGATGGGACCGTCGTCGAGGATATGAGTGACGTAGTGAGCGGTCGCGCCAATCAGCTTCACCCCGCGCTGAAAGGCCTGATGGTAGGGCTTTCCACCAACGAACGCTGGCAGAAAGGAATGGTGGATATTGACGATGTTGGGTGAGCCTATGCTGGAGATGAACTCCTCGGAAAGAATCTGCATGTAGCGGGCCAGCACGACGAGAGCGCATTGGTGTTCGCGCAGCAGGGCAATCTGCTTCTGCTCCATCTCGCGCTTGTTCTCTTTGGTGACGGGCAGGAAAACATAAGGGACATGGTAGAAGTCGGCAATGCGTTGATTGTCCGGATGGTTGGATACGATCAGCGAGATGTCGCAGTGCAGGTCGCCGCTCTGGTGCCGATAAAGCAGGTCCTGCAGGCAGTGATCGTACTTGGACACGAAGATGGCGATGCGTGGCCGGTCTGAAGAGCGCGCCAGCCGCCAGTCCATTTGAAAATCGCGCGCGATGGGGGCGAAGCGTTGGGCGAATTCCGAGACATCGAAAGCGAACGCCGATGTGTCGAACTCGACGCGAGTGAGGAAGAGATTGGATTCTTCGTCTCCGTGCTCGTCGTTGGAGAGGATGTTGCCGTTGTGCCGGAAGATGAAATCCGAAATCGAGGCGACCACACCTTTGCGATCGGGACAGGAGACGAGGAGAATGGCGGAATTGTGCATAGATAATCTGAGTGTAGCGCCACGGTGCGGTGCATCGATCGCGGGGGGAGTTTCTATAGTAACGGGCTGCGATGCTAGAGGCCCGCGGGCGGGCGGCTTGATGCGGGCCTACTTCTTCAGCGCTCTCAATATTTCCCGTGCGGCGTTCACCCCTGAGCCTCCGGTCAGCCCAGTTCCCGGATGCGTGCCGTTTCCGCAGAGGAAGAGGCGGTCAATTGGCGTTTTGTAGCGCGCCCAGTCGAGCAGGGGGCGCATGGTGAAGAACTGATCCAGCGCCAGTTCGCCGTGGAAGATCTGTCCACCGGTGAGTCCGTACGTCTCTTCGAGATCTTTCGGGGTGATGATCTGCTGGTGGAGGACGACTTGCGAAAGATTGGGCGCGTATTGCGCGATCGTCTTGACTACGGTTTCGCCGAGCGCGCTGCGCTGCGTTTCCCAGTCGCCGTTCTTCAAGTTGTAAGGAGCGTACTGCATGTAAACGGACATTAAATGCTTTCCCGCGGGAGCGAGCGAGGGATCAGAGAGAGAGGGGAACGCGATTTCAAGGTAAGGCGCGCGCGAAAAATTGCCATACTTGGATTCGTCGAAAGCGCGCTCCAGGTAGTCGATCTCGGGGCCGATCTGAATGCGGCCCTGAAGCAGATTGCCATTGCCCTTTGCCTTGAGTGCGGGGAACTCGGGAAGCGCTGAGAGGGCCAGATTGATTTTTGCGACCGTTCCCAGCGAGCGGTAGTTCTTGATCTTCTGTACGAAGTCAGGGGTTAGGTGGGCAGGATCGACGAGTCGCATGAGAGTGCGCTTCGGGTCGGCGTTCGACACGACGGCCTTGGCGTAAATTTCTTCTCCCGAACTGAGGACCACACCGGTGGCGACTCCGTCTTTCACGCGAATTTCTGCAACCGCCGCGTCCGTGCGAATCTCCGCGCCGGCTTCCATAGCCGCCGCGGCCATTGCTTTGGTGATTGCTCCTGCGCCTCCGACAGGGAACTGAACTCCGCCGGCGGGACTTGGATCGGCGGCGGCACGCAACAGAAGCACCAGGGCGCTACCCGCTGACCACGGGCCCAGAAACGTTCCGAAGATTCCGCGCGCGGCGATGGTGGCGCGCAGGGGCTCGGTGTCGAAGAATTCGGCGACGAGGTCCGCGACGGCCATCGGCCCCCAGCGCAGAACGCGATACAAATCCTTCTTGCCGAGATTGTGGGCGGATCGGCCCGTCTTGAGCATTCCCCAGAGATCGCCGCTGGAGGGATTGTCGATATTAGGCGGAGTTAGCGCGAGCGCCTCGCCGATGACCTTGCCAATCTTGGCGAGAGCGGCGCCGAAGTCTCCGTATGCTGTGGCGTCTTTGGCCGACCAATGCGCGATTTCCTGCGCGGCTTTCTTTGCATCGGAATATAAAACGAGCGCCCGGCCATCCGGAGTCAACGACACGGTGTTGACTTCGGGCGTGACCAGTTTCAGGCCGTGACGCGCCAATTGCATATCGCGCATCACACCCGGATGAAGTGGGCCGGTATTATGGGCGAGGGTGGAGCAGCGGAAGCCGGGATGAAATTCGTCGGTGATGGCGCATCCACCGACTTGCGCGCGGCCTTCGAGAACGAGCGGCTTGAATCCCGCCTTGGCCAGGTAGAAGGCCGTGACCAGACCGTTGTGTCCGCCACCGACGATGAGGATGTCGCACGTCTTGGCCATGAGTTATGCGGCCTTCCCGTCTTTGAGAATTTCGAGAGCAGCCAGACGGCCGGGAGCGCCCATGATTCCTCCGCCGGGATGCGTGGCCGATCCGCACATGTATAAATTCTTGATGGGCGACCGGAACTGAGCCCATCCCGCCACGGGCCGCAGGAAGAATAATTGCTCGAGCGAGAGCTCACCCTGAAAAATATTGCCCTCGCTCAGTCCCCACTCGCGCTCCAGATCGAGCGGGGTCACGACCTGGCGATGCAGGATGATGTCTTTGATATTGGGCGCATATTGCGCGATGGTGTTGACTACGTTATCGCCGAATTTTTCTTTCTCCGTGTCCCAGTCGAGGCCGGGCGCCAGTTTGTAAGGCGCGTACTGCACGAAGCAGGAGAGAATATGTTTTCCCGGCGGCGCGAGCGACGTATCGGTAAGAGTCGGAATCACCATGTCGATGTATGGATTGGACGACCAGTGGCCATACTTGGCCTCGTCGTAGGCTTTCTCCATGTACTCGACGCTGGGTGAAATCGACATCGCGCCGCGCAGGTGCGCGCCGACGCCGGGCATGCATTTGAAATTGGGCAGGCCGTCGAGCGCCATGTTTACTTTTCCGGACGAGCCACGAAACTTGTAGCGCCGGACGCCTTCCATGAATTCATCGGGCAGGTGGCCGGGCTCGATCATTTTGGTGAAGGTCAGGCGGGGATCGACACTGGAGGAAATCACGTCGGCCAAGATCTCGTCGCCGTTGGCCAGGGCCACGCCATAAGCGCGTCCGTTCTTCACCATGATTCTGGCGATGGCGGCTTGTGTGCGAATCTCCACTCCGGCTTCGCGGGCCGCGCCGGCGATTGCTTCGGAGATGGCTCCGGTGCCGCCGCGCGCAAATCCCCAGGCACGGAATGCGCCGTCAATCTCGCCCATGTAGTGATGAAGCAAAACATAAGCCGTGCCCGGCGAGCGCACACCCAGGAACGTGCCGATAATGCCCGATGCCGACATGGTCGCCTTGAGCACGTCGGTCTCGAACCACTGATCGAGGAAGTCGATGGCGCTCATGGTCATCAACTGCACCTGGTTGTACTTGTCTTCGCTCGACATGCCCTGAAAACGCCGCCCGATAAAAAGCAGCTTCATCAGTTCTCTCGGGTTCAAAGTCGACGGGTCGGGCGGAATCATGCTTAGGATCGGCTTCACGAAGCGGCACATGGCCTGCATCGCTTTACCGAACTCGTCGTAGGCTTCCGCGTCGACGCGCGAGTGGCGGGCGATTTCACGGTGGGTCTTGCCGTGGTCGTTCACGCGCCAGAGGTAGTCTCCGTTGGGCATGGGAGTGAACGTGCCGTCGAGCGGCAGGATCTCCAACCCGTGGCGGGGCAGATCGAGGTCGCGAATAATTTCCGGTCGCAGCAACGAGACGACATAGGAGCAGACGGAAAATCGGAAGCCAGGAAAAACTTCTTCCGTGCAGGCCGCGCCGCCGAGCACGTGACGCCGCTCGAGCACGAGAACTTTCTTTCCCGCTTTCGCCAGGTAGGCGGCGTTGGTGAGGCCGTTGTGGCCTCCGCCCACGACAATAACGTCATACTTCTTGCCATTCGAAACGCTTGCCATAAGTTGACCTAGGTTACGCGGTGAGCCCAGCGGAAAGTGACTCGTCATTTTATCGAGAAACTACCGTTTTGTCTCCACTTACACGCAATCGCTGACTCGCAGTCATTGCAACGCACGGCTTGCCCCGCGCCAATGCCGCTGCATATAATCCAGCCTTCGGGATTTCGTATTCCTTATTGCGTTCCGTGTCTCGCCGAGAGGTGAGACTGACTCGGGATTTCGAGGAACACACAGGGAGACTTAGAGCGAGGATCGCCGTGCCTATCGGAACCGCTTTTCACGAGAGAACGTTTGCGCTCTGCCAGAGCCTGAATTACCGCGAGTGGTCAGGGTATTACACGGTCAGCGTGTACGAGGTGCACCACGAGCACGAGTACAACGCGATCCGCAATGCCTGCGCGCTGATCGACATCTCGCCGCTCTACAAATACCTGATCACGGGGAAAGATGCGACCAAGCTTGTCAATCGCGTGATCACGCGGGACATTGGCAAAGTGGCTGTGGGGCAAGTGATTTATGCCTGCTGGTGCGACGAAGAAGGCAAGGTCATTGACGATGGAACAATCACACGCCTCGAAGAAAATAAATATCGCTGGACAGCGGCCGATCCCAGCTTGCGCTGGTTCCGACAGAATGGCCTGAACATGGATGTCCAGATCGACGACATTTCGGAGCAGACTGCGGCGCTCGCGCTGCAGGGTCCGGCATCAGCGAAACTGCTGAAGACGGTTGCCGATGCTGACATCGCCAACCTGAAGTATTTCCGCAAGACGAGTGGCAAGATCGCGAGCGTTCCCGTCGATATTTCACGCACCGGATACACGGGCGATCTCGGCTATGAGATCTGGATTCCGTGGAACGAAGCGGTGAAGGTCTGGGACGCGTTGATGGACAAAGGAAAGCAGTTCGACATTCACGCGGCCGGTATGCTGGCGCTGGATGTGTCGCGCGTCGAGGCCGGGCTTCTGCTGATTGAAGTCGATTACATCAGTTCGAAGAAGGCGCTGATCGCGTCGCAGAAATATTCGCCTTATGAATTGGGCTTCGGAAAAATGGTGCATCTCGATAAAGAGAACTTCATCGGCAAGCGCGCCCTGGCGCGGGACAACAAGCAGGGAGTAGCTCGGCAGTTGGTCGGTCTGGAAGTCGATTGGGTGGAAGTGGAAGAGCAGTTCGACAAATTCGGACTGTCTCCGGCCGCACCCAGCCAGGCGTCGCGGGTGGCGGTTCCGGTTTACTCGGGCGATAAGCAGGCGGGGAAGGCTACTACGACGGCGTTTTCTCCGCTGTTGAAGAAGTTGATCGCGCTCGCCAGCGTGAGCACGGAGTATGCAAAGAACGGAACAAAACTTCAGATGGAATTGACGATCGAGGCGCAGCGCCGGAAGACTACTGCGACGGTGGTGCCGCTGCCGTTCTTTAATCCAAAGAGGAAGACGGCGACGCCGGTGTAGCACGGCCCCTACTGCTTCACGTCGCGCCATCAGTTCGAGGAAATCCGCCAGCCCGCTACTGCGTGAAAGTATCGTAAATTCGCAAAAACTGCGGGGGCTGGTACGTCAGGAATTCCGGCGCCGTGTCGACGAGCGATCCGTTGATGTCGAGCACGTTGTACGTGGAGCCGAGGCCGAGCGCTTCACCGTTCAGTTGCGGGGCTGCAAGTTTCTCCCATTTGCCGGTCTTGAGACGGGTCAGGATCGTCTCGAACGCAGTGATGGTTTCTGCGGGAGTAAATTCGCAGTGTCCCGCACGGTGGACGAAGATCTCCTTCAAGAATGCGCTATCGTGGGCCTCACTCACTGCTTTCGAATATGCCTGCTCGTCTTCGACCGGAACCAGACCGTCGCCGGTCGTGTGCATCGTGAGCACGGGCACATGGATCTGGCCATCGAAGATGATGTTATCGGTCAGGTAACTCAACGCGCCCGGATCCGCATTAATACGCTGGGCCTTTTTCAACGTCGCGAGGTCGGCGTTCAGGTTCAGTCCGGCCGCGGAATATAAAGCCTGGACTTCGGCGTAATCGGCCGAATGCTGAAGTTGCATGGCGTAGTTTGTGGCCGAGTTGAACGAAGGATTGCCTCCGGCGCGCCCTTCCAATTCCGCGCGGAGGTCGAACGCAAAAAGAAAATCTGAATAGGCAAGCCAGTAAAACTGATTTGTTTCCCGGGTAGCGTAGTCGGTGGGGGCCGGCTCGGGGGAAGAGGGATCAAACCAGCCCGGGATATCGTCCAGCGCGGCCACCAGTGCAACTCTGGCGCGTCCTTGCGGGGTTGCCTGAGCTGCGGCCAGGAATGCTGCGGCGTTATCGTAATTCTGCGCCGGGTTCGCAATGTCGACCACTTGCAGCGAGTTGCCCGCCAAGAGTGTGTTGAAGGCAAAGGCGGCGTCCAGGGCCTCATTCCAGAAGCCAACGCTGCCGGCCACGACTCCGCACATGGGGAGCGCCGCATTGAAGCGTGCCGGATACTGTTGGACAAGCGCAGCCGTGATCAGACCGCCCATGGAATGTCCCCAGGCGATGGTCGTGGTGGGCGTGCCGAACAGGCTCACAAAAACCTCGAGGGTTGCTATCTGGTCAGGAATGGCCTGCTGCACAGCCCAACCGGTGCTCGCGTAGGAGGAGCCGGCAAACGCATATCCCTGAACAAACAGGTAGTAAGCCGTGTCGCCATCGCCATAATCGTAGGCCGGGTTGGGCGATCCGGGCGCGACATAGCCGTGGCTGTAAAGAACAAGACTGCCGTTCCAGTTCGCCGGGTAGTCGATCACGTAGGTGGCGCCATCGGAAAAAGAGCCAGTGATGTGCTGCTGCTGCGCTGCGGCAGCGACGCCGAGGATGCCGATCACCCCAGCGGTGAGGACTGACATCAGGATGAGTCGCGGGACCTTCAATGGTGATATCGACATACAAATCTCCTGAGAAAGCGGAAGTATTGCCTACTGGGTAGTGGATATCTTACGACGGCCGTGCTTCCAGTAGAGATACCCCGGCACTCCGAGCAGCACGATCGTCGCGCCCCAGACTGCTTCGGTAGGACGAGTGATGATCGTGTTCAGCGTCCATGCGACGCCGATCAGAACATAAATTCCCGGCAGCCATGGGTAGCCGGTGCAGCGATAGGGGCGTGGGATGTCCGGCCTTCTCCAGCGCAGCAGAAAAAGGCCGATCACCGTGAGCGTGTACGAGAGCACCATGCCGAAGATGACATAGGTGTAGAGCTGGTCGTAGCGTCCGGTCATGGTGAGGAGCGCGGCCCAGACGCCCTGTCCGATGAGGCTGAAGGCGGGGGTGCGCCACTTGGGGTGGATGACCGCCATGCGGCGGAAGAAAACGCCATCCTGTGCCATGGCGAGATAAACGCGCGCGCCTGACAGTGTGCAGGTGGCCGCGGCGCTGAAACAGGAAATTGCGATCATCGCGGACAGCCAATTCGCTGCGCCCGGGGAGAACAGAGCCGTTGCCGCCGCGTGCGCGATGGTTTCGTACTTCGCCACTTCGCTGAGAGGCATCGCGTAGACATAGGTCATGTTCATCGCGAGATAGATCGCGCCTACGGCCAACACTCCCAACACCATGGCCAGCGGCACATTGCGCCTTGGCTCTTTCACTTCACCGGCAACCCAGGTGATGTAGACCCATCCGTCATACGCCCAGAAGACGGCGATCATTCCCACGCCGAGTGCGGATATCAACTGGCCGGGACTGAGTCCCATGGTGATTCCGCCGGGCGCCTGCGCGCTGAAGTCAGACCAGTGGCCTTTGCCGATGGCGAATCCGAGCACGACAAAGACGGCCATGGCCGCGAACTTTGTCCATGTCGAAACGTTTTGCAGAAGCGCACCCCAGCGCAGTCCGAAGACGTTGACGAGGGTCAGAATGACGATGAGCGCCAGCCCCACGAAGTGTGTCCGGGTGAATACGACGCCAGCCGCAGAGAAAATTACGTGCTTTTCAGAAATGGCAGGGAGCAGGTTACCCATGTAGGCCGCCGAGGCCACGGAAAGCGCGGCGATCGTACCGCCATTGGCGACCGCGAACAGCATCCAGCCATAGAGAAAGGCGACGAGGTCGCCGTAGGCCTCGCGCAGATAAATGTACTGGCCACCGGAATCAGGGAACATCGAACCCAGTTCGGCGAAGGCGACGCAGGCGCAAAGCGAAATCAATC
The DNA here is from genome assembly GCA_963838315.1 of uncultured Acidobacteriaceae bacterium. Classification (GTDB taxonomy): domain Bacteria; phylum Acidobacteriota; class Terriglobia; order Terriglobales; family Acidobacteriaceae; genus Acidiflorens. Next base: position 90,487 of record CAWIQW010000021.1, on the reverse strand, counting down.
CACCCAGCACCCACACCAGAAAGAACAATTTGGGATTGGGCAGCGGGACTGCAATGTCCTTGGCGGTCAGGAAAATCGACGAGCCGATGATGCCGCTCACCAGCAGCAACACCGAGTCGAGCAGACTCAGTCCGCGGACCAGGCTTGGCTTTTCGCTAGTGGCTGATATCTCGGGAGGCGCGGACACGGGAGCGGGGTTCATGCAAGCTAGCCCATGGCCAGTTCATCGGAAGATTCCAGCGGAGTTCCGCAGCGCCGGCAGATGATTGCCGAGCAGTCGCCGCAGGTCAGCGGATCGGTAACTTCCGTCGCGCAGACCGGACAGTAGAGCACCACGGAGGGCTGCTGGGATGCCGGTTTTGAAGCGGACTCCATGAGCTAGGGAATGTAACACAACTGGCGTGGAAATCCGCACGGAGAGCAAACGCACAGAACTTTGCCTAGTCCTCCGGTTTCCGCAGGATGAGGTCGCCCGGCGAGGGAGGCAGCGAAAATGGGAACTGCCAGATCTTGTCTTTCATCCACACGTTCAGGATGAAATCCTCGTGCTCTTTCCAAGGTCCGATCCATTTATTTCTGGTCCGAAAGAAAACCCAGCCGTGGGTTTCGGGATTGCCGGGGGTGAGCGTGGCGGGCTGGATATATTGTGACGTCAGAAATTCGATGAATATAGCGGCTTCCTTCTGGTATTGCCGCAGCAGCGCGGTTTTTTCTTCAGCCTGTTCGGGGTGCTTCTTGATTTCGCGCTCGGTCACGAAGATTTTTGTGTCCACGTCGTTCTGCAGGCGATTCTGCAGTTCGGTGGGGTCCTCGTAAGCTTCCATCACGTCATGATGGCGAACGAAATCCATGCGCAGGTCGGCGGGGAACTCAAATTTGCCCGCGCCTTTGTAGGTCACAGTGACGTACAACCCGAGGACGCCATAGAAGCGGCGCCGGCTTTTGGTCAACTCCTGGGAATCAACCAGCAGAGTAACCTCCAGGTCCTGATCGCTCATGGTCCAGCGATAGCGGCCATCGTCTCCGCGCTCGAACGTGCAGCCGGGTGCGCCCGAGGCCCAGCGCACGGCGGGCATTTGCTTTTTCCTCGCGTGCGCAATTGCAGGCAGCAGAAGCGCGCAGAGAGCGAGCGCAACCCGCGCCTTTGACAATGGATGAAGCCGCATTCATGCAGAGTGTATCGCGTTTGCCATGGCAGGTCATACCAGCTTCCGGCGGACGCCGCTATTTTTATTCAAACGATCGGTGCGTCCGCCCAAATTGCGCCTTCGGCGGTCTCTGCGATCCAGAGGAAGCGCCAGGAAGCTGTTATACTGTTCCCCGCTGGCCATAAAAAACCAACTGAGACTGCCACGGACGTCGGAGCAGAAAGGGTCCTGGTAGTCGGGCAGAAGTCAGGGAGTGTTTTTTATTCCGGCAATTGCGACAGGTGAGGGCGCGTAGCTCAGTTGGTAGAGCAACGCCCTTTTAAGGCGTGGGTCGCAGGTTCGATTCCTGCCGCGCTCACCAATTCAACCGGCTTGAAATGGCCCTCCGCAAGAGGGCCTCACTGTTTTGCACTCCAATCGCGCAAAAATTAAATGACAACCACTCGCTGCTGCGGATTGCTGTTTGACATGGACGGTGTATTGATCGATTCCACTCCCGCCGTCGCGCGCGTGTGGCGCACATGGGCGATCGAGCGCGGGCTTGAACCCGAGGCGGTCGTACAGATGGCGCACGGACGCCCCAGCCGCACGACGATTCGGGAACTGCTGCCGGACGCCGATATCGAATTGGAAGATCGTGAAGTGGAGCGCAGGGAAATGGCCGACCTTGACGGCGTCGTCCTGTTGCCCGGAGCTCGCGCACTGCTGGATAGTCTGCCTGCGGATCGCTGGACGATTGCGACCTCGTGTACGCGTCCGCTGGCTGAGGTTCGGCTGCGTGCCGCCGGCCTGCCGGTTCCCAGGACGATGATTACTTCCAGCGATGTGAAGATTGGGAAGCCACACCCCGAGCCCTATTTGAAGGCCGCCGCCGCGCTCAACTGTGCTCCGGCTGATTGCGTTGTCGTAGAAGACGCGCCGGCGGGAATTCTGGCGGGAAAAGCCGCGGGCTGCCGTGTGATCGCGTTCACTACAACCATGGCGCGAGGCGAACTCCAAGAGGCTGGAGCAGATTGGATTGTGCGAAACTGTAAAGACATCGACGCGCGCAGCGGAGCGGAAGGACTGCTGCTCGACCTCGCACTTTGAACTTTCGCAGTCTTCGATAAGAGCATTATTTGCGCCGCTTTCATCCGCTCAACTAAAATCCTCGGTTCGTGGCGGTCGGGTTGACGCGACATTGAAACTGCAAGACAGGAAAAATCGGCAGACAGGCGGGATTACGTGATCATTGGTATTCCAAAAGAGATTTATCCAGGCGAGCGGCGGGTTGCTCTGGTGCCGTCGATTCTTCCGACGCTGACCAAAGCCGGGTTTGAAATTCATATTCAATCGGGCGCCGGACTCGAAGCCGGCTATCCCGATTCCCTCTATGTCGAGAAAGGCGGCAAGATTGTCGCGGATCGGGCTGCCGTGTTTGCCGCCGCCGACATCATCGCGCAGGTGCTTTGCTACGGCTCCAATGATGTCAACGGACAGCAGGATGTTCCGTTGTACCGGCGGAATCAGATACTCGTCGGGTTTCTCCGCCCGTTTGGCTCGCTGGAAACCGTGCAGGCGATCGCGCAGGCCGGAGTCACCTCGTTTTCCGTGGAGTTGATGCCTCGCACCACCCGCGCGCAGAGCATGGACGCGCTTTCCTCCATGGCAACCGTCTGTGGATACAAGGCCGTGCTGATGGCCGCCGACTCACACCCGCGCATCTTTCCGATGCTTACCACCGCGGCTGGTACGGTGACGCCCGCGCGCGTGTTTGTGATCGGCTGTGGCGTGGCGGGATTGCAGGCTTTGGCGACCGCACGCCGTCTGGGAGCGGTGATTTCCGCCTACGACCTGCGGCCGGCGGCCAAGGAGCAGGTACAGAGTTTGGGCGGTCGCTTCGTCGAACTGCCGATTGAGGCGAAAGATGCTCAGGATGCCCGCGGATATGCCCGCGCGCAGGATGAAGATTTCTACCGCCGCCAGCGCGAGTTGCTCGGGAAGGTTGTGCAGGAGAGCGACGTGGTTATTACCACCGCCGTCATCCCCGGTAAAAAAGCGCCCATCCTCGTTACCGAGGAGATGGTGAAGGGCATGGCGCTGGGCTCCGTGATTGTCGACCTGGCCGCCGAACGCGGCGGCAACTGCGACATTACCGAAGCTGGTAAGACTTCAGTCAAACACGGAGTGACCATCGTTGGCGCCATCAACCTGGCCAGTGGTGTGCCTTATCACGCGAGCATGATGTACTCCCGAAATATCACGTCGTTCCTTACGCACCTTATTAAGGATCAGAAGATGAATCTGAATCTGGAGGACGAAATTGTGCGTGAGACTCTGGTTACCAGCGGCGGCGAAATTCAGCAACCGCGGGTACGCGAGCTATTCAAACTACCCGCGTTGGCCACGCAAGGCTGAAGACGTGTTCGCGAAGGACGTCGGAAGTTTCAAACGGAGGAAAGAGTAAAGATGAACAGCAGTTCGAACCTGATTAACGCACTTTTCATTTTCGTGCTGGCCGGATTTATCGGCTTCGAGGTGATCCGGCGCGTATCGCCGCTCCTCCACACGCCGCTGATGTCTCTCACCAATGCTCTGGATGCGATTGCCGTGGTCGGCGCGATCGTGCTGGTGGGCGAGCACAAGAGCCAACTGGCCGCCATCTTCGGTTTCATCGCGGTGGTCGCTGCCACCAGCAATATCGTGGGCGGTTTCCTGATTACCGATCGTATGTTGAAGATGTTCAAATCCAGCCGTCCCGCGGCCAAATCATGAGTCCTGAATTCGCAGGCAGTCAAGTCGCCATTGAAATTCTGTATCTGATCGCGAGCGTTTTGTTCATACTCTCGCTGAAATGGATGAGTTCGCCCACCACGGCGCGCCACGGCATCTGGGCCGGGGAATCCGGCATGCTGCTGGCGATTGTCGGCACTCTTCTGCGCAACGGCCTGCATGACTACCGCATGATCGCGATTGCGCTTGTGCTCGGTGCGATCATCGGAGTGCCGCTCGGCCGCGTCGCCATGACCGCGGTCCCCCAGCGAACCGCCCTTAGCCATGCCTTCGGAGCGCTCTGCGTCACGCTGGTCGGGTCGGCGGAATTTTATCTGCGCACCCCCGACATTTCGCGCTTCATGATGTCCGTGCTCTCGATTGAGGTCATCCTCGGTGGCCTGACCGTGACGGGCAGCCTGATGGCGGCCGGCAAGCTACAGGAGATCCTGCCGCAGCGTCCCCTGACTTATAAGGGACAGAACCTCGTCAACTTTTTGCTGCTTGCCGTTGCTTTAGTGATTGCCGTGACGCTCGTGGTGCACCCTGAACACCGTTCTTTGTTTCCGTTCATGGTTCTGATCGCACTTGCATTCGGCGTGCTGCTGATCATCCCGATCGGGGGAGCCGATATGCCCACCGTCATTTCGCTGTTGAACGGCTATGCCGGACTTTCAGCCGCGGCCATGGGCTTCGTGCTCGACAGCAAGTTGCTGATCATCGCCGGCGCGCTCGATGGTTCCTCGGGACTCATCCTCTCGATCATCATGTCGAAGGCCATGAATCGGTCCTTCACCAACGTCTTGTTTGGAGCGTTCGGGCAGGTGCAGGCGGCAGCCGCCGCCGGAGAAGAAGCGAAGCCGGTGCGCAGCGCGACGCCCGAAGAAGCGGCTGCGATTCTATCGGCCGCGAACCGCGTGATCGTGGTTCCGGGGTATGGCATGGCTGTGGCGCAGGCGCAGCACAAGGTACGCGAACTTTACGACGCTTTGACCAAGCGTGGCGTCGATGTCCGCTTCGCGATCCATCCCGTTGCCGGCCGTATGCCCGGACACATGAATGTGCTCCTGGCCGAAGCGGACATTCCTTATGACCGGCTCATCGAGATGGATGAGATCAACGGCGACTTCCCGCAAACCGATGTCGCGCTGGTCATCGGCGCCAACGACGTTACCAATCCCGCTGCCCGATCCGATGCTTCCAGCCCCATTTACGGCATGCCCATTCTCGACGTCGATAAGGCGCACACCGTCATGGTCATCAAGCGCAGCATGAATCCCGGGTTTGCCGGAATCGATAACCCGCTCTATTACCTGGATAACAACCTCATGCTCTTCGGAGACGCGAAAGCCTTCGTAGGCAGTATTGTGCGCGAGCTTGGCGGAGGACACGCCTAGCTTGGCTGTTCTGTCTGCTGGCTCCGTGGGTTCGGAAGGTGGGCCCGTTGGAGGTAAGAGCGAGAAGTGTGGGTCGATTCCCGGCCCGAAAGTGGCGGACTTCAGTCTCGCGAAGCACGAATCACGAGACTGTGGCCCGCCGATCTTCAGGCGGCTTTCTTGGTCTGCCTGAGTTTCGCCCAGCGCGCTTTCTGCGCCAGCGAAATTCTCCGGCGACCGGCCGCGGAGAGAATACGCTTCGCTCGCGGCATACCGGTGCTCATGCTGATTCCCGAACCCCGGGTTAGCTTTTCGAGGACCGAAATAGCTTCCCCCAGTTTCTGGACCTGGTTCTGTGCATCCCGGCGTTCCTCGCGGAGCCGGGCTATAGCCTTGGCAATGTTGGTCATTTAAAGAGTACCCCCTCGGGTAACTACGTCGGCATTGTATTACTAGGGCCGCGTATCTGACTAGATTTTATTGCTTGTTCAGGTAATTAGTTGAGCAATCTTCCGAATTCGTGACTGCGGGATGGTTATTGTGGAAACCCCTGCCAGTCGCCTTATCCCAGAGGTGGCAGAAGACTGGAAGACCCGAAGAGGAACAACGCTCCGACCGCCAGGCTGTAAATTGCGGTGAGTGCAGTCACCACAATCTGGAAGCGGGGCAGCCGCGAACTGACGCCGAAAAGGCCCACGGCCAACGCCGTCATGATTGTATTCATTACCAGCAGGCCGCTAATAAACATGCCCAGACCCAGAAAGCCTTTGCTCATTCCGCCAAGGTTTGCCGCCAGGAGAAAAATCATTAACTGGCTGGGCGTTTCCGCTCCTAGCCCGTGCACCACTCCGATAATTACGACAGACTTCGGATCGTAATTCCAGGTCTTGTCTTCGGGCGCGGGTATCTCATGCTCGTGCCAGTAACTCTTCATCTTCCAATGCACCCAGCGCAGAGCTTTCGCCAAAATGTGAAATCGGCTGCGTGGCGCGGGATTTCCTTTAAAGAGCGAACCCAGAACGTAGATCCCAAGTACCAGCAGGGTTATTCCGACGAGGCGTTCCGCGATGCGGTCCATGCCGCGCGGCAACGAGAGTTGGAAAACAATCACTGCGCTCCCCAGCACGGACACGGTTGCGGCGTGACCCATCGCGTAGAGCAGTCCCAGCCGCATGCCCCGCCAGCGGTCGAGTTGAACACTGGTGATGTCTGTGATCGCGGCGATGTGGTCATAGTCGAATCCATGATGAAAGCCCAGGATCGCGGCTGAAAGCAGAGCGAGATGGAGGCTGTTTGGCGTGAAGGTCATGAAAGAGTACAAGCGCCCCGATGGTTGCATTGTTCCATAAGGAGCGGGGAATCGGAAATGTCCTGTCGAGGCTCTCCCCGTGCCATGCCATCCGGAAGTGGAGCGCGGCAATCCCCCAAGGCGACCACCGTTCAGAGTCGAAGGGGTCCGATTCGCAGGCCTGGTTTTCTGTCGGGAGCCAGACCATCAGAGTGCTTCCCGGCGCACGATCCGCGTCTAAAATCAGTTACCTCCCTTTCGCGTTTAAAAGCGGCTACAATAGCAAAAAATCAACAGCAACTGGAGGCAGATGTGAAGGCGAATCGTCCCTATGGTGCGATGGCAGCTTGGTGCGTGGGATTTCTGTTCCTCACGCCATGTCTTTGGGCTCAGCAAGCGGCTGCTCCGCGGCACGTCGGAGTTCCGCAAGACTGGTCCGATCACAACATTGTGTTCAGCCTCAGCCAGCTCGCCAATCATCCGAATTTGATCTACCAGGAGCCGCGTGTTCAGCATCAGCTCATGCAGCGTCTGCAAGGCTCCGGCACTAACTATTTCCGTGGCCTCGAACGCGGAACTGCTCCCGCGGCTCAAGATCGCGACTGGAGCATCAATCTGGTCAAGGGCCGTGTATCCGCGAACATGTATCCTGCCAAGTACACGTTCGATCCCGCCGCCACGCCCAGTTGCGCGAATGACTTTGTGGTCTTCGGATTGACTACCCCCGGGATCGCCGGCAAACAGGCCAACCTGGTCGGAGTCAACAATCTCTATGCCGGTTCGGGAGGAATTTGCGGCGCCACCCCAACCGTGATGTTCGCGTACAACGGCAGCACTGTGACTGGCAGCAAGATCAATGTCTCTCCCATCATTTCGCTGGACGGGACCAAGATCGCGTACGTGGAATCGGCAGCCAAATCCGCGATTTTCCATGTCCTCACATGGACTGCCGGACAGGGGACGATCACTGCTCCCGCCACTCCCACGATGACTTCTCTCACCTACTCCGCGACGACCAGCAGCACCACTTCCTCACCATGGATTGATTACACAAATGACACCGTGTATGTTGGCGCCGATGGCGGCCTGATGTACAAAATCACGGGCGTCTTCCGGGGAACGCCCACGCTTGCCGGATCCCCCTGGCCGATTACGGTCAGCAGCGGCCACCATCTTAGTCCGCCGGTCTTGGACAGCATTCTAGGCATGCTGATGGTCGGGAGCGCGAACGGCAATCTTTATCAGATCAATGTCAGCACCGGGGCGCTGGCCGTGCTTCCGATTGGAACCCACAGCAGCAGCAGCGCGGGAGTCAATGCCCCGCCTCTGGTCGATCTCACCTACGGGACGACTTTTGTTACCAGCGCCGATGACGGTACTTCGGCGGTTCTCGTCGAGGTGGACACCAACACTCTCACGCAACTGGCCAAGGGCCGCATCGGAGAAGGATCTTCCGGTGGAACTGCATTGGCCATTCCACAACCTGCGTTCAGCAATGATTACTACATGGAGAAGCCCGATGGAGTGATACGTCTCTGCGGAACGGGCGCGTCCGACACTACTCCCTGGCAGTATTCCTTCGGGTTCACCGGCCGAACCATGAACACCACACCGGTATTTTCGGCGCAATTGGTCAACGCTACCGCCTCTTGTACTGCATGGACGGAGTTCTATAACCCCAACATCAACGATGGAACCGACTACTTTTTCTTCGGATTGACAGCCAATTGCGTGGGCGCATCGGGATGTGTCGTGGAGCGTACGACCGACGTTGCTCCACTCGTCACCGCTGCCGTCAGTGGAGGCCCGAGCGGGATTGTGGTCGACAATTACAGCACTCTCGGGCAAGCGTCAAGCATTTATCTGACTGCCGAGGGGGCCTATACAGCATATAAATTCACACAGAACGGGTTGCAATAGGATTTTCCAGGAACTGGAAGGCCCTGCCCGAGCTGGCGAAGATCCAGCTCGGGCAGGGCTTTTTTTCTTTCTATCCGGGATTGTTTTGCCGTCCGCCCGTTAATAAGGGTGCTGACTTAGTCGCCGTTCGAGATCTCCCAGCCCTTCGTGCCCTTCACCAGCAGCACGGCAACTTTGGTCGGAGCCGCATGATAAAAATTGGCTCCATACTTGTCGATCAAAGTGGACCTGTCCCAGGTATTGAATCCCTTGACCGCCGGGCCTGAAGCGTCGAGCAGGTCCCCGGCTGGCGTCGTCTTCCACGTCCAGGAGTACTCCACAGTCGCTTTCGATGGGCTCAACATGGTGATCTTGCCGATCTCCGCCAGATTCCGCACTGCGACCGGCACGGTATACTCGTCGTTGTTGTCTTTGTTCTTCGCTTCCTTGACTCCCACAATTCCCGTCAACCACTCCTGTCCTTTAGAAGTGAGGGCCACCGGAGTTTTGTAGTTAACGTCCTTGCCGATCTTCAGATAACCTTCCTTCTCCAACAGCCGATAGTTGGGATCGTGGGGCTTCTGATCCACTTCGGTTTTCAGCAAACCGGTCGCAAAATGCAGCGTCACCGGCGTTTGTCCCTCGATGCTGGCCAACAGGACTGGACTCACTTCCGCGTTCGTGAGCACTTTCCGGCTCTCCAGCACAAAGTAAAGTGATACCCCGGCAATCGCGACGATCAAAGTCACAATCAAAAGCAGTGGAACAATCGATGAATTCCGTTTTTCCATTTCAATCTCTTGCTCAAACATTGCATCCTCCCAGAAATCCCTTTGCGCTCACCGCCAACCGCCAGATTCAACTCAATTCTGCTCCCGGAACTGCCCGCGCCCTGTGACGTGGCTCACAGAGCAATGTGGATAGATCACGAGTCCCGAAGCGAGGGGGATGTATGTCGCGCGCCTTCAGGTCATTCGCAATCAATTGCAGTCTCCATCCAGGCGTAAGTTTAGAAGCGGAAATAACCGTCATAGCGTTCAAGCACTTACAAACTTGACAGAACTGGCGGTCAAATTGCCAAGGCAAAGGGGATCTGGTGTCTATGACCGAACACAAAAGGACCCAACTTTGGACTCCCCCAGCCGCGGAAGATCGAACGGAGGATACGGGCATCGAAGGCTCGTGCTCTTCCTGTTGCTTCTGTCGCTAGCCGGGGTTGCTGCCTGGTGTTCGGCTGCAAAGCCGTTGCGAGTCAATCCCAGCCGCGCTTCGCTTCCGCAGGCGGAAAGCGGACTGCGCCGTGTTCCCGCTCACATCTCCGAGTTCACTCCATTTTCGGAACCGCTGGCGTTGCCCAAATGCGGCAGCGTGGTTCCACCGGAACCCCTGCTTACTCCTGACCCGCTCTTGCCGGTTGAAGATCAGGCTCTGCTGGTGCGCGTCAGTTTCATTGTGGGCTCCGACGGATTCGTGCACAGCGCCTTCGTGCTGGATGGCGCCGGCTCCGGCGATGATGAAGCCGTATTGCGCGCGGTTCGCCAGTGGCGTTACCGTCCCGCGCTGTGCAACGGAGTGCCCACAGATTCCGAAGCGCGTGTTCGGTTCAGCATTCGCTAGGCAGCGAATGGTCCCCGCACTTCAGCGGCTGTAGACTGTCGTTTGCGGGTGATAGTTCTTCCAGTCGAACCAGTAATCTTTGAGGTAGTTGATCCTTTCCAGGCACTGTCCCTGGGCAGCGCCGCTGGTTGCACATCCCGCAAAATTCCAGGTGTTTCCCTGCGAATCGACCAGTTGCCAGGAAACTCCCTTGGCCGTGCGATGGTCCGCATCGAGATTGTCTGTATCACGATAAAGTTCAATCTCGGTTCCGTTCCATTGCGAGCGGAATATTCGAACGGACTCGCCATCCGGACCAGTGACCAGCACGAGGGGAACGCCTCCGACGCGATCTTCGATCGGAGTGGCTCCGCGCACTCGCGCCAGCGGATACGCTCTCTCCTGCCCAGCCAGCGCGATCCCGAGCACCACGTCGCGATCCCCCAAGCCCTGGCCCGGAAACGTCAGCGGCACCGGGAGCTTCGCGACTTCTTTTTCCCACTCTTCGTCATAGTCTTTTTCGTGATTTGCGACCGGAGCCAGCACCAGCCCATTGGGCGATTCCGCCTTCCACATTCCGAACGTGAGTTCGTCGTTGGCCTGTAATTCAAGCGCGCTTCCCGCCAGCGGTCCCGAAATTGCCCGCCCCGTCACCTGCTGCCACCACGAACCCGTCTCCCGATCGCGCATCAGGAAATTCTGGTTGTTGATCCCAGCCAGATAGAAGTGCAACTCCCGCCCGCCGGAAACCCGTTTCCACACCAGACCGGTGTGACAGAGCGTTCAATACGTGACGACGATCGGTTCTTTTCCCACCGTGTCATTCAGGATGTGGTGATACGCCATCCGCGCGATGGGATAGGCGCGCGCATCGCTTCCGATTTGCACCGTCATCAGCATTTCTCGGTCGGGGAGTTGGGCCTTGTCGACGGAAACGAACCCGGCCGCGGTGATCGGGTGGAACATCCATTCGAAATAGTTTTGCCGCACCATGACTGCGGACCCGAGGGTGACGAGCAGCGCGAGCACTGTCAATATCCGTACCGCGATGCCGGATCTCCGCCACAGTCGCACCGCCAGCAGGAGCGCAACAATGGAGAGGATCAGCGTGAAAGATGGTGCGATCCATTTCACGTCGATGGCGAGCGACAGCGCGTTCTTACTCTGGTACCGGAAGGGACGGATTATGAATCCCGGGATCAGGAGTAAGGAGAGCGATGCCAGGGCGGAGATAGACAACAGCAGAGCCAGCCAGGGGTTGTTGGTTGTTCGCGGCACAGTGGAATTCTTTCCAGTGATTGTGATTCAGCATAACACCGCCGGATTTGCCATTGCGGGCGCGACGTTCTTCGGGCTGGGGGAAATCGCCGCCCTGAGAGCTGGGAGCTGACAAATGACAACCGACAACTGAGAGCTGCTTCTGCGATCACGCGCCCGTCGTTTGCGACCGCGCTTTTGTCTCCGAGGCCGGCCGTTCCAAGGGCATATAGCAGCAGGCGCGGAAGTCGAAATGTTTGCCCAGGCAGTCTGCGCACAACGGCATCTGATGTGGACGGCACTGAATCACCGCTTCCCGCTTGCACATCTTGCAGACTTTCTTGGCGGCCTTCTTGGTGGCTTTGGGAGCGGGCACGCCGCCCGGCGACAGATAGCGCGCTTTAACATAGAAGCCGCCGGCCGCCATCACCATTCCCGCGGAAAATAGCATCGCGCCCGCACTAAGCATCGCGGAATCCGGGTGGGAACCAAACGCTGCCGGCAGAAAGCATAGGCCGACCAGGGCAACGCAGCATCCAAATCCGATCAGCCAGCTTGCAGTTTTCATGGCACTCTTTTCAGGGCAAAAATCGGTCACAACTGATCGTGCCGGTCGCGCTGACCGGCAATTTCTCAGCGCTCCTTAATCTTATCCGCGATTGTTCACGTACTCCAGATGACCGAAGTTTTGTTGTGACGCCAGTAACTTGTCGAGGTTCCGCGTCTCTCATAGGATCGCAATTATGGACCTGCAGATACTCCTGGTGTGCCCGGATCAAGAGCCTGCCAAGCTGTTGAAGGCAATCCTGTCAGAGATGCGCATGGAAGTGGAGTACACGGCCTCCATCTCTCGTGGAATGGAACTCCTCGACGAGCATCAGTTTGATGCGGTAGTGATTGACTACCGCGGCGACCCCGCCTCGGAGGAATTCCTCGGGCATTTGTGCCGCTCCTTCAAAAACCGCTCCACCATGCTTATTGCCGTGGTGGACGCCGAGTATAACCCGCGGCCCATCTTCGGCTTGGGCGCCAATTTCGTGCTGTACAGGCCCCTCACTTCGGAACGCACGCGGCTCAGCCTGCACGCCGCCCGCAGCCTGATGCGCCGCGAACGCCGCCGCTCTGCGCGAACTGGTGTGATTTCCACCGCCAAGGTTTCCTACGCAGGCGCTGCCGATGTGAACGTCACCATGGTTGACATCAGCAGGGACGGGACGTTGATTACTACCCGCAACGGCTTGCCCGATGCCCGCAAGGTCTATTTCGAATTCGCCCTTCCCGGCCAGAAGCAGGTGGTTCGCCTGGCGGGCGAGGTTGCCTGGCAGGATTTTTCTGGTCGCACCGGAGTTCGCTTCATCGACGTGCCCCAGGCTTCCAAGCGCCTCATCCAAGGCTGGCTCGAGCAATATGGTCCGGCGCCAAACGCCGAACTGGAGCCGTCCAGGGAGCGCGAACCCGAGCGGCACGCCGCGCCTGAGCTGGAGTTGGAAACCCAGATCATCACCACCCCCATCAGCCTGGAAGAGCACTCCAAAGAGCCTGCCGAGCAGTCGGACACGGCCGGTCCGGATGAAACGAATGACAACAACCGCCGCAAGGGAGAGCGCTTGCCCTGCAAGGTAGGCGCGGAAGTCTATTGCGCCGGAGTCAGCATCCCGAACCGCTGCTCGCTGTCCGACATCAGTGAAGGCGGTTGCTACGTCGAGATGCCGTCGCCATTTCCGGCGCGTTCCGCGGTTGAGATTGTGATTCGCACCGCCGACATGAAATTCAGGCTCAAGGGACAGGTACTGAGTTCGCATCCGGGATTCGGTATGGGGGTGCGCTTCAATTTCCGAGACCCCGCGGAGCGCGAAGAAATTCTCAAGCTGCTGGCGTTGGTCTCTTCGGACGGAACCCACGCCGAACAATCCAGCTAAGCTGCCTCGCAGCGCAACAGGAGACCCGGTGAGCGCTACGGCGTCTTTTTTCCCAGCACAGCCCCGCGAAAGTATTCCAGGGAAAGCTCCAACCCGGTCTGCAGATCTATCTTTGGCTCCCACCCCAGCAACCGCTTTGCCTTGCTGATGTCGGGACGACGCTGCCTCGGATCGTCCTGCGGCAAGGCTTCAAATTTGATCTGGCTCCGCGATCCGGTCACCGCAATCACTTTGCGCGCGCACTCCAGAATCGTGAACTCCGTGGGATTTCCAATGTTCGTCGGCGCGTGTTCTTCCGCACGGGCCAGGCGCAGAATCCCGTCCACTTCATCGCTCACATAGCAGAAACTACGCGTCTGGCTGCCGTCGCCGTACACGGTCAAATCTTCTCCGCGAAGCGCCTGCCACATGAAGTTCGGAATCACGCGGCCGTCCTGAATCTGCATGCGCGGGCCATAGGTGTTGAAGATGCGCAGAATCCGCGTATCCACATTGTGATAGCGATGAAACGCCGCAGTCACAGCCTCCGAGAACCGCTTCGCTTCGTCATACACCGAGCGCGGTCCTATCGGATTCACGTTTCCCCAATACGACTCCGGTTGCGGATGCACGAGCGGGTCCCCGTAGCACTCGGAGGTCGAGGCCATCATGAACCGCGCGCCCGCCCGGCGAGCCGCCTCAAGTGCCTGAAATGTTCCGTACGAACCGACCCGCAGGGTTTCGATCCCATGCTTCGCGTAATCGACCGGGCTGGCTGGACTGGCGAAGTGAAAAACGTAGTCGAGCGATCCCCATTCAGCCGGCTCGCAAACATCTTTCTCGATGAACTCGAAGCGCGCGTCGTTTCGCAGATGGGCAATATTCTCGAGGCGGCCGGTGAGCAGATTGTCAGCCGCCAGAACGCGGTACCCCTCCCCCAGCAGGCCGTCGCACAGATGCGAGCCGAGAAAGCCCGAACCGCCGGTTACCAGAGCGCGTCGCGTCGTCATCGTTTCAGGCGCGCTCCTTTTTCCCTGAGCGTCCCGCCGGAGTCTCCTCGCACAGGGCGGGCGGGCGTCCTACGCTGTAATACGAAAAGCCCCGCGCAATCATGGCCGCCGGGTCGTACAAGTTTCGCCCATCGAGCACAATCGGATAGCGCACCACGCCGCGCAATTTTTCCAGGTCGAGGTTCGCGAATTCTTCCCATTCGGTGAGAATCAGTACGGCGTCGGCTCCCTTGGCTGCCTGGTATGGATCCGGGGCGAACTCTACGCCTTCCGGTAACGCTTCTCTGGCGTGCTCCATCGCGGCCGGATCGTAAGCGCAAATCCGGCATCCTTCCCGGAGTAACTCCTCCACCAGCAGGATCGCCGGCGATTCCCGGATGTCGTCGGTCCCTCCCTTGAATGCCAGTCCGAGCACGCCCAGCCTCTTGCCACGCAGAGTCCACAGAACGCTGCGCACCTTTTTCAGGAAGCGTCGCCGCTGCTCCTCGTTGATGCGAATCACTTCTTCCAGCAGGCGAAAATCGTATCCGCCCTCTTTCGCCACCGCGCGAAACGCCAGCAGATCCTTTGGGAAGCACGATCCGCCATAGCCGATTCCCGGATTCAGGAAGCGCGGCCCGATGCGCGAATCCGTTCCAATCCCGTCGCAGACTTGCTGCACGTTCGCCCCGACGGTTTCGCAGATGGAAGCGACCGCATTAATGAATGAGATCTTCATGGCGAGAAATGCGTTCGATGCGTGCTTGATCAACTCTGCGCTCTTCGCGCTGGTGATGATCAGCCGCGGTGGCACCTGTGCCCGGTCCGGCCGGGGAATCGCTTCGCCGCGGCCGTAATACCATCCGCTGGTGAGGGGACCGTAAACTTTGCGCATCACTTCCGCCGCGCGCTCGTTATCGACCCCAACCACAATCCGGTCGGGATAGAGAAAGTCGGTGACCGCGGTGCCTTCGCGCAGGAACTCGGGGTTCGACGCAATGTCGAACATGTCCGGATCTGCCCCGTTGCGCGTGATGATCGTCCGAATCCACTCATTTGTGTAGACCGGGACCGTGCTCTTCTCGACCACCACTTTATAGTCGTCGATGGCGCCCGAGATCTCCCGAGCTACCGATTCCACGTACGACATATCCGCATCGCCGCTTTCGGTGGGAGGCGTTCCTACCGCGATGAAGATGGCCTCGCTCGCTCGCGTAGCCGCCTGCAGATCTCCGGAAAACTTAATGCGCTTTCCGAGGTGCCGGGCCAGCAACTCGGGCAGGAAATTTTCGTGAATTGGAACCTTGCCGGTGCGCAGCGCCTCCAGCCTCTTTTCGTCGATGTCGACCAGGACAACTTCGTGCCCCAGATCGGCAAAACACGCTCCCGTTACCAGCCCTACGTATCCCGAACCAACCACTGCGATGCGCATATGCGAGCCCTTCTCCTTGGATTCATTGTGCACATCCGGCTCGTCGGTGTGCAGTTTCCTAACTCTAACAGTCTTTCCCGTTGCGCCGACCCGTGATCCATAGAACTTTATTCTTAGGGGAACTGGAACGGGAATTGGGACCTCACAAAAAGCCGTGACAGCCGTCACCGCTGGGGCGTGCGTCTAGCCTCAGAATGCCGCTCAGGAGGGATTTATGCCCATCCTTATGGTTGCGCTCCTCGCGCTTGCCGTCTTCGGTCTCATCGGTGTGTTCCTCGGCGCAGCGGTTGTGCTGGAACAACGCAAAGTCACCGGCAAGGAACATCACGGCAAGGTTGCTTGACAAGTTACGGAGAAAGCTCCGCTTTGCCTGCAGGTCTTGAGAAATGGTCCGCGGACTTTGCAAAGGTCTGTGCCCAGGCCTCGGCCTATATGCTTCTTCCATCATCCTGCTTCAGGAAGTGCTTGCCTTTACTCTCAGGACCCAGGCTCACCACCAATGCGAGCGCCGTGATAACTGCGATCTCAAACCCGGCCAGCGCCCAGGAATAGCCCCAGCGGTCGCGCAGCGCGTATTCGATCGTGTTGACGGGCGACGCCACAAAGTTTCCCAATTGATACGCCAGGCCCGGAATCAGCCCGCGCACCGCCGCCGGAGACAGTTCGTTCAAATGCGCGGGAATGATTCCCCAAGCCCCCTGCACTCCCACCTGGATGAGGAATGCTCCCAGCGCCAACGCGATCAACCGGCTGGAGAACGCCCAGAGCGGAATCACACATAATGCCAGCGCGGCTGCCAGCACCAGAGTTCGACGACGTCCCAGAGGTTCGGATAGCCGCCCGAAGAACAGCGCCCCGACCAAAGCTCCCACGTTATAGAAGATGGCGATGTTGGCCACCGTCGAGGTCGAGAACCCGTGGACGGATTGCAGAAAATGCGGGTAGAGATCCTGCGTGCCGTGCGACAGAAAATTCATCAGCGCCATCAGCCCGATCATGTATAGGAATAATTTCCAGTTGGCTGCCGCCGCTTTCAGAATTGACTTGAATTCCGGGACCCGGTGCTGCTTCCACGCCTCCGATTCTTTCACCTTCCAGCGGATATAAAACGCGAGCAGGGCAGGCAATCCGCCAACCCAGAACATCGCCCGCCATCCCCAGAACGGCAGCACAAATTTTGTGGCGAGCGCCGCCAGTATGTAGCCGCAGGAATACCCCGACTGGATGATGCCCGAGATCAGCCCTCGCCTCTTCGGAGGAATGCTCTCCATTGCGAGCGACGCGCCTACGCCCCACTCGCCGCCCATGCCAATTCCGTAGATGGTCCGCAAAATCAGAAAGACTGCGTAATTCGGCGAGAACCCGCACAGCAGCTCGACCACCGAAAAGAAGACCACATTAGCCATCAGCGGTCCGCGCCGCCCGTAGCGGTCCGCTAACATCCCAAAAATCACGGCCCCGGCCGGACGCATGGCGAGCGTGGCCGCCGTGGTAAAGATAATTTTCGCCGCCGTCACGTGAAACTGCGTCGCAAGCGTGCCCACCAGAAAAATGGCAACGAAGAAGTCGAACGCATCCAGCGTCCAGCCCAGAAAGGCGGCGCTCACCGCGTGCCACTGCTGGGAATCAAGGAAAGGTTCGGGGGGGCGGGGCGAAGTCACGCAGTCTCCGGTCAAGCGCGTTTACAATCGCCGCATTTTAACGGAAAACCGCTAGTCGGCAAACTTTTTGGCCGTGGGGTAAGTGGCGCGGGTTGAAAATTGCCATAGACATACTCCGCAAGTTTCGCTGAGTCCCCAACTTTTTTCATCACATTTTTCCCGCACGCTCATCACAGACTTACACCACCATCGCCGATAAGATGGATCGACCGTAGACCATGAAAAACTGCATCCGTCTCCAGAGGCAAAGCCAGTTCCGGTCACAAACTTTTCTTCGTTATTTGACAACTTATGGACCCGGTTCCGCCTCACAGGTGCACGCCAAACAACGAAATTCGAGGCTAAGTCCAATCTTTTGAATACTTTGCCTGTAAACATCTTATTATCAATTACTTAACTCATTTTGGGTAGGGGGGGGGGTACCCCCCTCATTTTTCTGAATTCAGAGTCAGCTCACCGCCAGAGGCCCCTGCTCCCGGCTCAATGCCGCAATGAAAAATGCGAGGATTGTCGCGCGACTGAAGCCTGTGCCCTTTCAAAGCCGGTTCAAACTGCACCACTACAGGCCGCTGCTAGAAAACGGTGCTGAGGCGCACTGCGAAGCTCCGGGATGGCCCGATAGCGTTGCCCGAGAACAGTCCGCCGAAGTCGATGACATTCAGTACATTGCCAAGGTTTTCGCCGTCGGCCTGGATGCGCATCTTGACGCGGTCGGATTTGTAAATATCGGCGTTTGCCGAGGCATTCACTTGAAAAGCGGGAAGGATGCGTCCCCGGCTGAAGTTGAGACGATTGAATACGGCTTGCCCGTATTGCGCGAGCGCGGTCGATGGATCGCCGTCGAACTCAAAAGGCAAGCCGGTGTCGTACTGAATTCCGCCCGCGATCCAGAAACGAGGTGCGACCTGATACTGCAGCCGGCCACGCACCGTATTCCGCTGGTCTTGCGAATCGGGAAAATGCCCGCTGGCTGCGACCGCTGCCCGCGCCTCGTCTCCTAGAAACAAGCCGCCGGTTACGGGGAACCAGACGTTGCCGACCATGTAGGAATAACTGATAAAGCCGGAGAAGCGATGCCAGTCGGGAAGTTCGATCTTTGCTTCCGTCCCGTAGATTACGGATTTTCGGAACGCGATCGGGAAACTGATGGCGGTGTTCTGAATCTGGTCGTCATCCGCGTAATTGTTTACGTACCGGCGGTAGTAGTTCGCGTCGATGCGCAGATTACCCACGATACCTTTGGTCATTCCGGCTTCGTAATAATTGCCGCCGGAGGGCTGAACAGGAAGGCGCAGAAATTGGGCTGGGTCGAACGAGTCGATCGCCGTGGAACTGGACAGCAGAATATTTTCAAACGAAGGCGTCTGGAACACGCGGTCATAGGAGAAATGAACCAGCAGATTCACGGAAGGGAAGTAGCGGGAAACGGCCAGCCGCGGCTGCGCGGATTGCCGATTCAACAGCAACTGGTAGTGATCCCAGCGCAGCCCGGCATTGATCGTCCATTTGCCCAGAAGCATTCGGTCCTGAACGAACGCGGATTGCTCGAGGTCGGGACGATTGCCGTCGAAAATAAAAGTCGGTGGAGGCGGATTATCCGGATCGAACTGAGTCGGGTCGGTGATCGCGTAGCGGAAGCTTTCATGCAGGGTTGCGTTGTCCGACTCGAAGCCGGCCTTCCATTCGTGCCGGCCGTGATCCACGCTAATGGTGCCGCGGGCGTATCCCTCCCGAAACCAGTTGTGCTGGAAAACCTCGATCGGGGTCGCATAGCTGTTGGAGTTGAAACCGCTTTCGTTATCCCGCACCATTCCGCGCAGGTCCGCCACGACATTGGGAGAAAACGTGTGCTGGTAGGAGACAATTCCCATCGTCTCAAGGTTATCCGCCGTTTCCAGTTGCGACCCCGGGGGCAGGGAAGGATCGAGCGTATCCAGGTGCGGAGCTTCCTGCACCTGTTCGTTTGGAAGTTCGTAGCGCGCCAACTCGTGCCGCACGATCAGATTCAAACGATCTCGCGGCGAAAGATCGCGTTCATAGTGGAGCGAAAAATCGCCGAGCGTTCCCGCGTTCGTATAGTTTTGCGGCACCACCGGATTCAGGTAATGGTCGCTTCTGCTGCCGCTCGCGCTCGCCCCCACGGCGTTCTTGCCCCAAACGTATTGGCCCTGCGCAAATCCGCCGGCCGAATCAAAGCTCCCGCCGGAGAGCGCAGCGTTCCCGTGAAAGCCCGCCTGCACGTCCTGCAAGGTGTTCACTTCGACGACTCCGCCCATTTTGCGGCCATATTCCGCTGGAATCCCCGCCGTGTAAATGCTTACGGACTGGACGTCATCGGCTTCCAGTTCAGGCCCGAAGCCGGGGGAACGGTTATCGGTCAGCGGGATCCCATCCACCACGAATTGCGTTTGATACTCGGAGCCTCGCGGATGCAGAACCGCGTTGCCTTCGTAAAGCCAACCCGGCTGATCGTTGACCAGATCCTGCATGGAGCGGCCCGGAACCGAAGTGACGCGATCCCGAATTTCCTGAGAACCGATCCGGCTGACCGCGCCCGCCTGCTCGGGATTGACCAGAGTATTGGCGGCATTGACGTTGACGACCTCACCCACTGCCGACAGCTTTAACTGAAGTTTGTACTCCAGCGGCACCGAAGACCGAACGTGGATGGTTTCCGAGGCCGTCGCAAAGCCCGGTTCATGAATCTCGATATGGTAAACGCCGTAAGGAAGACGCTGCGCAATCACGCTCCCTTCACCGTCGGTGTAGAGTGTGTTTCGATACCCGTTGGCCTCGCTGACGATCTGCACGGCCGTGCGTACTCCGAGTCCCGCGGGATCGGTGACTGTAAGCCGCAGTTCGCCATGATTGGCCTGGCCTTGCGCAACGAGAGAAAGGGCCAGTATCAGGCAAATGATCCCCACCCTTCCCATCGTGCCTCCCCGAGATTTGCGAACCTGAGTCGAAGCCACCCTGACCTTATTCCGAGACGACGCGAACCCCTGCCACTCTACGTATTTTACCGTCCACTAATCGTTCCAATGACCACGCCGTGCACCGTAGTCACCAGGCGTCTGGCTGCCGACACCCGATGACCGGGGGGTAACGTCGAAGGGTTTTCTTCTGCGCCTCGGACAAGAAAACGGCCGCTGAATCAACTAATGAAAGTGCTTCTCGTTATCACCAGCGAGCGTGAGCCTACTAACGACGCCCCCACCAAGGTAGACGCGACTTCCGCCGCGAATCACAGTCCCCGCCCCGCCCGGTTTGCTAGCTTCGCGCAAGGTGGTTTTCCGGTATGAAAAAACACTCTGCTGACTCTTCTTTGTCTGCTTCGTCCTCACCCCTGGCCGTACTCTGCATATCCATTCTCCTAATGGGGATTGCAGTAGGCGGAGTCGCGCGCGCTTTCGCCCAGAACCCAATTCGCAAATCCTCTTACGTGTCTGAGCCCGGGAAAGTAGGAACAACAAAAGAAACAAAAGACGATAAAGCCCGCGATCGCTGGATGATGCGGGGAAGAGTCGCGCCCGCGGGCCAGTCGCCTGCTGCGCTGCGCCTGAGAGCACACCAGCAGAAGATGGCCGCCCGCTCCGCTGCGGCGCGAAATCGATTCGCCGCCCAAGCCTCGACTCCATGGGTGCCCATGGGTCCCGCTCCGCTGATTTCAGATCAAGGCACTTACGGCGCGGTCTCGGGTCGTGCCACCTCAGTAGCGATCGACCCGTCCGATGCCACCGGCAACACGCTTTACGTGGCAGGCGCTTCAGCAGGCGTCTGGAAATCCACCAACGCAACCAGTGTGCCCGCTGCGAGCGTCACCTGGGCGCCGCTGACCGATCAGCAAGCCTCGCTTGTGAATGGCGCAGTGTCAGTGAAGCCGGATGGCAGCGTCGTTCTGGTCGGTACGGGCGAGCCTGACAACGCCATTGACAGCTACTACGGTGTGGGAATCCTGCGCTCCACAAATCGGGGAAGCAGTTGGTCCCTGATTCCGAGCGCGACCGGCAATAATCCGGCCCTCTCATTTGCCGGCCTCGGATTCTCCAACTTTGCCTGGGGTCCTGCCGCGGCCAGCACGGTAGTCGCCGCGACCGCCACCACGACGCAGGGCTTCGATGACGGAGACATCACTAGTTCGACCAATCGCGGCCTTTATTACTCCAGCGACAGCGGCCAGACGTGGGCTTTCCAGTTGCCCCAGGATGCGGGAGTGCCTATCAGTCCCGGGTCCATTTCGGCGACGGACGCCGTCTACAACGCCGCGGCGGGATCGTTCTTTGCCGCCATCCGCTATCATGGGCTCTACTCCTCGCCTAACGGCCAGAACTGGACCCGCCTTGCGAACCAGCCCAATCCCGCGAACCTGAGTACGGCAAACTGTCCCGCGCAAATTCCGCCTGGCGGATCGACTTGTCCAATCCACCGCGGCCAACTGTCAGTGGTCCCCGGGCGACAAGAGATGTACTTCTGGTTCGTCAGCCTGGTGGCCGATGGTGGAGGCGAGGACGTTGTCGATGGCGGCATCTGGCGGTCCAGCGATGGCGGCAACTCCTGGAGCGCCATCGATGAAACCGGAATCGCCAACTGCGGCGATCCCGGCAACAACGGGTGCGGCGTCGAGCAGGGATACTACAACCTGAAAATTGCCGCCGTGCCTGACGGCCAGGCGACCGACCTCTATGCCGGAGCGGTGAATCTGTTCAAGTGCCAGTTGACGAACGGCGCCACGACCTGCGCGACGCTCGACCCGAACTTTCCCAACCAGTGGATCAACCTCACTCACGTCTACGGATGCAGCGGCATCGCCCAGGTCCACCCGAGTGAGCACGGCCTCGATTTCATGCTCGCGAACGGCACTGCCATCATGTATTTCGCAAACGATGGCGGCGTCTACCGCACCCTCGATGGCTTCACGAAACTCGACAGCGGGACTTGCGGGATTGCCAACGGCTTCGACAACCTGAATGCCTCCTCGGTACCGAACGGCACCATCGGATCCATGACGCAGTTCGTCTCTTTCTCCCTACATCCCGCAGATCAGAACACCGTGCTCGGAGGAACCGAGGGCAACGGCTCTCCGGCAACCAGTTCGGCGACTGGCAGCCCCGAATGGTCAACCGTAAATGGCGGCGATGGCGGATACAACGCGATCAACGCCTGGACTCCCAACGAATGGTATACGGCGAATCCTTATGTCAACATTTATGCCTGTGCGAACGGTGTCAATTGCACGACCGATGCTTTCTCTCTGGCGGTCGGCGGGGAGCAGGTGGGAGGCGATTTTGGCGCCTACTACACGCCCTACATTCTCGATTCACAGGATCCCGACGAGATGATCGTAGGAACCTGTCGCGTATGGCGCGGGGCGCCAACCGTCCCGCCCAGTTCATTCTCGACGCTGAGCGTGGACTTCGACACTCTCAGCCCGACCACCTGCACCGGAGACGAAATTAATCTCGTGAGCGCCCTCGACGCGAGCGGCCCAACCGCCGACTTCATGTCGACGACCGTCTACGCGACCACCGAAGGGACTGGCCCAAACGCGGCCAGCCCGTCAGGCGGCGAGGTGTGGGTGACCACCAACGCGGGCATTATTCCCATGGTGGAGACAACCGGCAGCATCAATCCATCCAATTACACAATTTCTTCCGTCGCCGCCGATCGCAGCGACCCCACCGGGGCCACGGCTTACGTCGGCATCATGGGATTCAACGTCCCTCACGTTTTTCAGACTAACAACGCCGGTGCGAACTGGAGCGACTGGTCTGGCACTGGCGGCGCGATGCTCCCCGACGCGCCGGTGAACGCGCTGCTGGTCGATTCGTCCGTTAATCCGTCGCAAGTCTACGCCGGCACTGACGTCGGTCTGTTCGTAAGTTCGACGACGTCCCCAGGTTGGACCGAAGTTGGAACGCCCTCGCTCCCCGGCGCAACCGGCTACCTGCCGAATGTTCCGGTGACAGCGATCCGGATGTTCAATTATGCCGGAACAAAGAAGCTCCGGGTTTCGACCTATGGACGCGGCATCTGGGAGTATGCGCTCGCGTCGGGGCCCGACTACACCAATGTCGTCTCGAATACGCCCCAGACGGTATACGCGTCAAAGAGCGCTACCTTCAATGGCACGCTCGCCGCCTTTGGCGGCTACGCAAGTTCAGTCAGCCTGACTTGCGCGGGAGCGCCTCCGGCGGCCTGCAATCTTAGTCAGAACACGTTGACGCCGACACCGAGCGGCGCAACCTACACGCTCACGGCAATGGGCGCGATCGGCGACTACACCTTCAGCGCCCACGGGGTTGGAACCGATGCGCTGCACATCACGCATGATGCCGCTCTCACTCTCCACGTTGTCGACTTCAATATCTCTGCGCTCAACCCTGCAACCCTGAGCGCGCCGCAAGGCGGCACCTCAAACGTGAGTACATTCCAGGTGACGGCGGCGGGCTCGTTCTCGTCGACTGTAGTGCTGAGTTGCCCAAGCGGTCTCCCGTCAGGCGCTGCTTGTGCATTCTCGCCGTCGAATTCAGTCAATCCGACCGCGGTTAGCCCGGTCACCGTCACCCTGACCGTGACCACCACGGCAGGCACGCCGCAGGGTGGCCCGAGCACGGTGACCCTCTCCGCATCCGTGGCAGGCGCTCCGGCGGCGAAGACAAAAACATTTACGCTGACGGTGACGCCGCCCGCGCCCAATTTTTCGCTGGCCATCACAGCCACCCCGAATTCCACCGTGCTGGGGCAGAACGTCACGTGGAGCGGCACGTTGACAGCGCTGAACGGATACAACACCACGGTGAATCTGAGTTGTGCCGGCACACCTCCCGGAACCTGCGCGCTCAATCCGTCTTCATTATTGCCCACGGCCGCAGGGGCTCCCTTCACAGTGACAGTCGGAAACGCCACACCCGCAACCTTCGCCTTCAACATCCAGGGCACAGACGGCACATTGACCCATAGCCAGCCGGTGAACCTGACGGTCGGCACCGATGTGATGTGGAGCGGAACCGGACCCACTACCGCAACCGTTGCGGCCGGGCAGAGTGCGACTTACAGTTTCTTGGCTGCTCCCATAGGCGCAAGTACCTTCAGCGGCACTGTAGTCTTCGCCTGCGGAAATCTCCCTGCGCTCACCAGTTGCACCTTCAATCCCACTTCGATCGCCGCTGGAGCAGGCACAACTTCCGTGACGCTGACTCTGGCGACCACGGGCCCGAATCAGAATCCCATGTCCAGCAGGCGTCATCCCGCGAGCGGCGCAGTCCGCATGCCCCGAGGTCCCGGGCCTGCTTCTCAAAAGCCTCGTCCACTGGTTCTGCTGTGGCTCCAGACGTCCCCCATAGCAGGCCTCTTGTGGATAGGGATCGCGAGGCCGAAACTGACAGGTCGAATCGCGATCGCTGTCTGCACCTTTGCGCTCGCATGGCTCCTGGTGCTGGCGGGCTGCGGTGGGGCTCTATCCGGAGGAGGCGGCACTCAGTCGCCAGTGACGGTTACGGTTAGTCCCCAGAACATCAATGTCGCTCTGAATGGACAGCAACAGTTCACGGCGACGGTGAATAATTCAACCAACCAGGGCGTAAGTTGGACCGTGCCGGGCGGTTCGTTAAACGGCACGATTAATGCGGCCAGCGGCCTCTACACCGCGCCTGCGGCCGTGCCCGCCGGTGCGGTGACGGTCACGGCGACATCGGCCGTCGCGGGCTCGACTCCCGGATCGGCGACGGTCACGGTGACGAATCCCCAGGTGACGGTTACCGTCAGTCCCACGGCGGCTAACGTGTTTGCCAATGAAGCGGGGAACAGTTGGCCCGTATCAGCGACCCAACAGCAATTTACGGCGACCGTTTCCGGCGGGAACAGCCAGGCCGTGACCTGGGCCGTGACCGGCGGCAACGCGAATGGCACCATTGACGCCAACGGACTCTACTCCTCTCCCGGAGTCGTCCCTACCCCCTCGTCCGTTACGGTAACCGCGACCTCGACGCTGGCGACGGCGTCGCAGTCGGCGACTGCCAACATAGAAACGCCGACCGCGCTGGGAACGTATCCCAACATTCAGGTCGCGGCCACGGCCGCCGGAGGCTCAGCACACTCAATAGCCGTCTCGCTCACGGTCGATTAAGAAATCTGCCGACTGAGTCGCAGTCCGGAGTGCGGACGAATGTCCGCGCCTTTTGTTTTTGCGTCACATTTTCAAAGCGGGCACGTGAGGTAGGATCGTCGGTGCTGCCCTGGATCATTTGCCGAAGCTAGTTCCGGCTGGTTTCTTTTAGCGGCCAACGACTAACGACAAACGACAAACGACCAACGGCCAGTCGCACCTAACCCTTACGCGCACGCAGATGAATTCATCTCATGACATCGCGGTAATTGGCGGAGGCATCGTCGGAATGTCGTTCGCGATGCAGGCGGCCCAGGCGCTTCCAAAGGCTCGCCTTATAGTCCTCGAAAAAGAAGACGCCCTGGCCCGCCATCAGACCGGCCATAACAGCGGAGTCATCCACTCCGGGGTTTATTACAAGGCGGGCTCGCTGAAGGCGCGACTCTGTGTTGCCGGAGCCCGCGAGATGGTCGAGTTCTGCGCCCGCCACGGAATCCCGCATGAAGTCTGCGGCAAGCTGATTGTCGCAACCAACGCCGAGGAAGCTGCCCGCCTCGACGAGTTGCGCGCGCGGGGCGAGGCCAACGGTCTCGAGGGTTTGCAAATACTCGACAGGAATGCCATGCGCGAGATCGAGCCGCACGTCGGTGGCGTGCGTGCGCTGCTGGTCCCATCGACCGGAATCACCGACTACTCGCTCGTGACGCAGAAGTATGCTCAGATCGCGATGGAACGCGGGGTGGAAGTGAAAACCGGCGCCGGCGTAGTGGGCTTCTCGGACACGAAAACCGAAGTCGTCGTGAAAACTCGCGCCGGGGATTTCCTCGCCCGCTACGTGGTCAATTGCGCCGGCCTTTATAGCGATCGCGTAGCGCTCATGGCGGGGCACGATCCCGGGATGATGCTGGTTCCGTTTCGCGGGGAGTACTACGATCTGGCGCCGGCCCGCGCAGGACTGGTGCGCGCTTTGATCTACCCGGTGCCTGATCCGGCGTATCCCTTCCTCGGCGTGCACTTCACGCGGCGCATTCACGGCAACGTTGATGCCGGACCCAATGCCGTCCTCGCTTTCCGCCGCGAAGGATATCTTCGAACCGGCTTCGATCTGGGCGAGACCATGGAAGTTGTCGGCTATTCGGGCTTCCGCGCGATGGCCCGCATTCACTGGAAGAACGGCTTGTCGGAAATGGCCAGGAGTTGGTCCAAGTGGAAATTTGTGCGCTCGTGCCAGCGCCTGCTGCCCGAAGTCCAGATGAAGGATATGACGCCGGGCGGCTCAGGCGTACGTGCGCAGGCCGTGGCGGCGGACGGCACGCTGGTCGATGATTTCCGTTTTGTCGCCCGCGAAAGATTCCTGCATGTGCTCAACGTGCCGTCCCCCGCGGCGACTGCATCGCTGCCCATCGGGCGAGAGATACTGGAAATGGCCAGCAAGGGTGGAATAGTCTCCGCCTGACTTCGATGTTCCGGTCCCGGCGACACGGCAAAACTGTTTCTTCGTTGATAATGTAGTCTCATTGCACAAGCTCGCATTTCATTGTTGAACACGCAACTTCGGGAGAGGTGTTATGGCGAAGGCTGATAGCGGAAAGAAGAAAATTGCGATTCTGGGCGCGGGCAAGATGGGGTCAATCCTTCTGCAATCGTTTTTGCGCGATGGATTGCTCAAGGCGAGCGAGACATGGGTGACAGTCGCGCATCCCGAACGCGCCCGCCTTCTGAAGGACAAGTTGAAGGTGCACGCCGGCACCGACAACCGCGAAGCCGTGCGTGGCGCGGATGTCGTGTTCCTGTGCGTCAAGCCGCAGGTGGTCGCCGACGTCGTGCGCGAGATCCGCGCCGACGTGACTGGAAAGCAGTTGCTGATTTCCGTGGCCGCGTCGGTCCCGACCGACATGATCGAGCGCGGACTCGAGAAAGAAATCGCGGTCGTGCGCGCGATGCCGAATACTCCGTGCGTCCTCGGAGCCGGTATGACGGCTCTCTGCAAGGGCAAATTTGCCGAGAAGCACCATCTGGATTTGGCGACGAAGTTTTTTTCCGCAGTGGGCCGAACCGTCACGGTCGACGAAAAACATATGGACGCCGTCACGGGACTCTCGGCCAGCGGTCCCGCCTATATCTACATCATCCTCGAATCACTGGCGGAAGCCGGCGTCAAAGTGGGCTTGCCGCGCGATATCGCCACCCTCCTCGCGGCCCAGACAACTATGGGCGCCGCCCGCGTGGTGCTCGAAACCGGCGATCATCCCGCGCTCCTGAAAGACGCAGTGACCACGCCCGCCGGCTGCACGATCGATGGCATTATGGAACTTGAGGAAGGCAAACTGCGCGTCACGCTGATCAAAGCGGTCGTGAAAGCGGTGCAGAGAGCGAAGGAACTGGCGTTTTCCTGATTGTCACGTTCCCTTTGATTTAGTTCGGCAGCGAAAACGTCAACGTCACGTCGGTCTGAAACGGGGACGCCTGCTCGTGCAGCCGGTAGGGCTGGTAACGCCAGCTGCGAACTGCCTGCGTCGCAGCCGTAGCCAGAAGCGGGTCTCCACTCATCGTTTTCACCGAGGCAACGGACCCATCACGCGAAACCTGGACCTCCAGGACGACGCTGCCCGAACGATGAGCGGCAATCGCCTTCGGAGGATATTCAGGTTCCACGCGGTTGAGCAGAAGATTCTCCGCCTCCTCGGGTGCCAGCCAGACAGCTTTCGTGGTCCCCGAGTCCGATGCCAGGTCGCTCGGAGTCGCCGCCCGGGTGATGGCAGGTTCAGAACTCGAATCGTGCGCAGATGGCATCCGGAATACCACCTTCCCTTTTTCGTAGACCACCAGTTCGTCGGTTTTGGCGGCATGTGACTCAGGCTCCGGCGCTCCGGGACGCGAGTCAGTTTTGCCGCGGACGGGAGCGGCATGATGGGTGACTGCCGCTGACTCCGTGGCGGCTCTTGCCAGTGAACTGGCTGGTAGCGCCGCACTTGAATTGTCGCTGCTCGGCTTCGGTGGCTGACTGGTAGCAATAGTCTGGGCGGCGCCCGGTTGCGCCGGACGCAGCCATCCAAGGCGCGATCCAATCAGAAAACTCAGTGTCGCTGCGGCCAGAATTACCAGCGCAGCAAGCGAGAGCGTCCACCCCTGATAAGGTTGATCGGCGGCCGACCGATGGGCACTGGCGGTGGAATCATTTTCCAGCACAGCGGGCGGGATGACCTCCGAGCTTCCTGCATCCAGGTCATCCTCAAACTGCGCCAGATCCGCTGGCGGACGCGCTTGCAGATGGGAAGCTGCGTTCCGGATGCGTGCGCACTCCCGGGCAAATTCTTCCAGCACTGCCTGGGCGGCTGACGAGAAAGCATTAGGCAAGGGCGAAAAAACTTCCAGCACTCCCGCAAGTTGTGGACGAATCTCACTGACATTGCTAACCGTGAGGCTGAGAGGAAGGCCTACACGAGTCCCAGCCTTCTGGCCATCCGCCGGTTCGTCGGTTTCAATCGCGTCATTCGAAGACGGAGAACCCGAAGGCAGGGTATGCAACTTGCTCAATGACACCTCAGCACTCTTTGCGGTGTCGTTCGGCATCTCGTCCACTGCTCGGCCCGACGGTGGCTCGAATACCGGCACAATCAGCGTGGACCGGATGCCCAGTTGCCGCGAGGCCACGGGATCGACGCGAGGATCGGATTCAGCATCGTTACAAATCTGGGATGAGCGGTTACGGACACACGCCCCGGAGAGGCCGTCGCGTGTATTCAGCGGAACCCCGAGATCGGGAGCATGTAGTCCGGTGGCGGCGCGGCACACCATTTCATCGCCCCGAACCAGCGCCAGAGCGGCAGCGCTGGCATGGGTCGCATCCGCCGCGCGAACCACCAGTTCATTGAGCACCAGGTCAAGCGCGAGATCGGGAGGGAAGCCAGCTTCGACGTGCTGCTCCAGCACGCGTGTAAGATCGGGTGGGCGCAGCGGATCTGTATCGTTTGGGATCGGCCCGGACCGGGGAATAGGGTTCGGAAGCATGCGCTGCGTCACCAGCCTGTGCATTCCACAAAAAGTTAACAGGCTTTAACGCGAGTGTCCCCCGAAACGGGGTGGATGTCAATTGCCGGATCAGGCAGTGTTTGCCGGGTGCGCCACTTAAGTTCTACATCCGTTATACTAGTCTGGATATGTCCGTGATCAAGAACATTGGGGCCATCGCGCAGGGAATGACCATCACCCTGAAAGAGATGTTCCAGCCCAGTATCGTGGAGAACTATCCCGACGGCCCAGGCCCCCTGAAAGGCGCCAAATTCCAGGAGCGCTTCCGCGGCATGCACGTCCTGCAGCGCGACGAAAACGGCCTCGAAAAGTGTGTGGCCTGTTTTCTGTGCGCCGCGGCCTGCCCGGCCAACTGCATCTATATCGAAGCCGCTGAAAACACCGAACAGGTGCGCATCTCGGGAGCCGAGCGTTACGCCAAGGTTTACAACATCGATTACAACCGCTGCATCTTTTGCGGATACTGCGTGGAAGCCTGTCCTACCGATGCCATCACCCACGGCCACGGTTTTGAACTCGCCACTTTCAATGCCAGCAACCTGATTTATCGCAAGGAGCAGTTGCTGTCGATCGCTCCCGCGCACATGGGTGCGAATGCCGTTTTTAACGGCGCGGAGTCCGCAGTCGGCGCTCCGGCGCAGATGACGCAGGGGAGTTAGGCGACTTTCATTACTTTGAGATCAATCGACCGCCGGTCCCGCTGGGGCCGGCGTTTGTGTATAGGTCGTTCGCCAGCCGCTATTCGTCGTTCGGTGTTCGCCAGGGGCCTTTCAATGATTGGCGACCGAAACCGCAAGGCAAATCTGCCAGAATAGGTGGAAGCCGAAGAAGCGAGAGCCGAGCCCAGAGTCGGAAGCCGAAAGCACATGACCAGTTTTCTCCAAACCGTGAAAGAGCGCGTGGTCGTCTACGATGGCGCCATGGGCACCAATATCCAAGTGCGCCAGCCCTCGCTCGACGACTATTGGGGAAAAGAGAATTGCTCCGAAGTTCTGGTTCTCAGCCGTCCAGACATCATCCGCGACATTCATGCCGACTTTCTGCGCGTAGGTTGCGACGTAGTCGAGACAAATACTTTCGGTGGAACGCGCACGGTGCTGGGCGAATTCGATCTCGCCGATCGCGTACGCGAGATCAATCTGGCAGCCGTGAAACTGGCCCGCGAAGCAGCGCAGCAATTTTCCACCAGGGACCACCCGCGCTTCGTAGCCGGATCGATGGGTCCCACTACCAAGCTGCCCTCGCTGGGACACATCACCTTCGACGCCATGGTCGCCGCTTACGAAGAACAGGCCGCGGCGCTGATCGAGGGTGGAGTCGACATCCTGCTGATCGAAACCGCACAGGATCTCCTGCAGGCGAAGATCGCAGCCATCGCCGCGATCGAGGCCATGCGCAAAGCGGGCAAGCGCCTGCCCGTCACCGTTCAAGTCACATTGCAGGAAAGCGGCACGATGCTGCTCGGGACTGAAATTGGCGCCGCCCTCACCGCTCTCGAACCGTACGACATTGACGTCATCGGCCTGAACTGCGCCACCGGTCCCGCCGAGATGAATGAGGCCGTCCGCTACCTGGCGCTGAACTCGACCAAGGAAGTTTCCGTCCTCCCCAATGCCGGCCTCCCGCAGAACGAGGGTGGACATGCCGTCTACAAACTGACTCCCGCGGAATTGGCCAAGTTCCACAAGCATTTCGTCGTCGATTATGGAGTTCGCATCGTGGGCGGATGCTGCGGCACTAAGCCCGAACATCTGAAAGCCGTGGTAGATGCAGTCTCTGGCGTCGAGCCCGCGAAGAGGGAAGTGAAGCCCGCTGGCGCAGCCTCCAGCGCCTACACCTCGGTTCCACTCGATCTCGAGCCTAAACCGCTGATCGTCGCTGAAGAAATGAACACGACGACCCGAGTCGAGCACTTCCGCAACCTCGTGCGCGCGAAAAAGTATGACGACATCCTCGCGCTCGCCAAGAAGCTTGCCAACGAAGGTTCTCATATGCTCGACCTCTGCTGCGCCATCGTGGGCGAGGACGAGAAGGGCTACATCTCCGCGATCCTCGAAAAGATCGCAACCCGCGTCCCCGCGCCTATCCTCGTGGATTCCACCGAGGCTGACGTGGTCGAGGAGGCCCTCAAGCGTATCCCCGGCAAAGCGATCATCAATTCCATCAACCTGGAAGACGGCGAGAAGCGCACTTCCAAAGTTTTGCCCATGGCCAAGCGCTACGGAGCCGCCGTCATCGCGCTCACGATCGACGAAGAAGGCATGGCCCTCACCGCCGACAAGAAAGTTGCCATTGCGCACCGCATCTTCGATCTGGCCACCAACAAATACGGCATTCGACCCGTCGACCTTATCTTCGACACGCTCACTCTCCCGATCTCCACCGGGCAGGAAGAATACCGCTCGGCCGGCATCGAAACGCTGAACGCCGTGAAACGCATCCGCCAGGAGCTACCAGAAGTAAAGACGGTCCTTGGGGTAAGCAACATCAGCTTCGGCCTCGACGCCTATCCACGCCGCGTCCTCAACTCGGTGTTCCTGCACGAGGCAGTAGAAAATGGTCTCGATATTGCCATCGTTAACTACACTAAAATTTATCCGTTGTATAAGATTCCTCAAGAAGAAGTTGAACTTGCCCGCAAGCTGATCTATCAGGACCGCTCCAGCGGCGACCCGCTGCAAATCTACATGCAGCACTTTGCGGGAAAGAAAGGCAAGCCGCAAGCCCAGACCACGGCCCACGTGGCAACGCTCTCCATCGAAGACAAACTGAAGTACGCAATCATCAACGGAGAAAAATCGGTAGGCGAAGGCAATGCCAAGCGCGGCCTTGATGAACTACTTGAAGAAGCGCTGGCCCAATACAGCGCGCTCGATCTTATCAACACCGTGCTGCTCGATGGCATGAAGACCGTGGGTGATCTCTTCGGAGCTCGCAAGATGCAGCTTCCCTCCGTCCTCGATTCCGCCGGAGTTATGAAAGCCGCCGTCGCCTACCTCGAGCCCAAAATGGAGAAAAAGACCGGCTCGCAGCAGAAAGGCACAATTGTGCTCGCGACGGTCAAGGGCGACGTGCACGACATTGGGAAGAATCTGGTCGATATCATCCTCTCCAACAATGGCTACAAGGTCGTCAATCTCGGAATCAAGCAGCCTGGCGACACCATCATCCACGCCGCGCGCGAGCACAACGCCGATGCCATCGGCCTGAGCGGACTGCTCGTCAAGTCCACACTCGAAATGAAGTACGTGATTCAGGAACTCCAGCGTCAGCAACTCGAATACCCGGTAATCTGCGGCGGCGCCGCCCTCACCCGCAAGTATGTCGAGGACGATCTGCGCCGGGAATATTCCAACGCCGTCTTCTACGCCGAGGATGCATTCGCCGGCCTGCACGTGATGGAAGACCTCGCCTCTGGAGACGGTAAGCGCTCCGCCCGCCTGCAGGATGGCAAGACTGTCAAGGATTACGCGAAGGCTGCCGCCGTGGATGAAGAGATCGGTCCGGTCTTCGCCGAGCGAAGCGCGGTCGTGACCGATGCCCCAAGCATCCCCACCCCGCCGTTCTGGGGGGTGCGCGTGGAAAAAGATTACGACCTGCGCGAGCTCTTCCAGTACATCAACGATACTGCGTTGTTCAAAAACCAGTGGCAGTTGAAGACTGCCTCGCAAGAAGATTACGCCCGACTGGTGGAAGAGAAGTACCGCCCGATCAAGCACAAACTGCAAGAAGAAGTAATAGCCGCTGGCCTGTTCGAGCCCAAGGTGGTCTACGGCTACTTCCCGGCGGTAGGCGAAGGAAACGATGTAGTTGTTTACGACCCCGGTAACGACAGCCGCTCTCGGCTGTCCCAGTCGAGCGAGGCTGGTCTAGGTTTCGGCGGCACAAAAGAACTCCTCCGATTCACCTTCCCGCGCCAGAAGGAAGGCCGCAAGCTCTGTATCGCCGACTTCTTCGCCCGTGCCGGATCGGGCAAGACCGATGTCCTCGGTCTGTCTCTGGTGACGATAGGCCCCAAGGCCTCGGTAGAAACCCAGCGCTTATTCGAGGGCGGAGAATACACCCGCTACCTCTACCTGCACGGCCTGAGCGTAGAAACCGCCGAAGCCCTGGCTGAGTATCACCATAAGAAGATGCGCGAGGAACTCGGAATCGCCGGCGAGGACTCGCCGCATATCAGGGATTTGTTCCACCAGAAATATCAGGGCTCGCGCTATTCGTTCGGCTATCCAGCCTGCCCGAATCTCGAGGATCAGACCAAGCTGTTCAAGCTGCTTGATCCTGAGAAGAACGTAGGCGTTCGCCTCACCTCAGGCTTTCTGCTGGAGCCCGAGCAGAGCACCTCTGCGATCGTGGTCCACCATCCGGCGGCCAAGTATTTTGTCGTGTAGTGCGGGAATCTTTTTCCTGGGGACGACGAGTCAGCCGGTCCAGGGATCAAACAAGGCCGCTCCCGTTCGCGATACGTCACGGGTATTGCGGGTAACCATCGTGAGGTTATGATGCAGCGCTGTGGCGGCGAGCAAGCCGTCAATTACAGAGAGTGGCAAACCCCGGAGAGCGAGCGACCCTGTGATTTGCCCCCAGCGATTGGCAATGGCTTCATCGATGTTAAGAATTCGTCCTTCGAAGCGTGAGATCAATCGGCTCAGCCAGATTTCCAGGTGCGCCTGTCGCTCGGAATCTCTGAGCGCAGCAATTCCTTTTCGTAGCTCACCCAACGTGAGCACACTGATAAAAAGAAGTTCCTCGTCGGCGGAATTCAGCCAACGGGTGACGTGAAGGTCGGGGCGAGGGCGTGCCAGCTCGGAAACGATGTTAGCGTCGAGCAGGAATCCATTCACAGCTTGACCTTGCGGCCATAATCTGTTTTTCGTTCAAGGTCGATTCCTGAGCCCACGAGGGGAGACTCGGCAAAAAACTGGACCAAAGTGGTTTTTCTCTTCCGCCGTTTTAGGCGCTCGAATTCCTCCGCCCCTACCACGACTACTCGTTCTTTGCCCTGACGCGTTACGTATTGCGGCCCTTCGTTCCGAGCACGACGAAACAACTCGCTAAAGCGAGCTTTCGCGGTTTGAAGCTGCCATTGATTCTTGCTTGATATCATAAAACTAGTCTGACTAGTCATTAGTCTAACACGGTTCAGCCCTCGTTCCGAGGGGTGGAACGATTCCTACGTGCTGATTGGGTTCTATTTCAAAACGATCGGCAAGGCCTGGTCGTACGGTTGGATCGTCACCGACAACGCCGCGCGCTGATCAAACTCGGCCTTGGTCACGGGAAAGCTGACCATGATCGTCCCTTTCTGCGAGGCTCCCGCCAGCAGCTTCATCTCGGGAGAAAGTGGCGGCTCCGCGCTTTCCTTCAAAGCGGGAAACGCCCGGAAGTAGCGTTCAAGATCCACCGCGGACCCAGCCTCGTCTTCGTGGGTACGTCCGTCGGCCGTGGTCAATTCCGCCTTCAGGGTGTGAATCCAGAGCGGTCGATTCGCGGTATTGCGCAAGGTCAGCGTGATCGCGGCCAGCACCATCTTCTGATTGGGTACCTCCGCGGCGGCGACAAAATCCACGGAGCCCGCTCCCTGCGGTTTCGCCCGCCCGTGAAACGCGATGATGCCCACCACCACCGCGACGACCGCGAGGCAGATCAGTACAATTCCCGCCGGAGGCAGATTGCGCTTAGCCGTCCCAAACTCGTCGCCGATGTGAAATTCGGTGACGGGACTGGCTACGGGCGAAAGTGACGGCGGTGGCCCGCTCTGCTGAGATTGATCGGCCGGCGCGGAGGGAGTCGGCATATGCAGGTAGGGCAAGCTCGGATCAGGAGACGGCTGCTCGGGAGAAGGCTGATTCGGTTGTGCCGGATCGGTCATCCCCCGATTGTAGACGACCTTCCGACTTTCCCCGTTCGCCGCGTTGCCTGACTGCTACGTCAGGCTAGGCGCGCCTGACGGAAAATCGGCCAAGAGTATGCGATGACTTTGGTTACCTTGTCGGATATGACGGATGCTGCCACGATGCTGGTGAGTTCCCATTGGGAGGACACCTGCAGTGAAATGCAAACAGATCTTAGCGGCGCTTGCGTTCGCCGTCCTGGCCCTTAGCCTCGTGAATTGCGGGGCGGTCAAGGGGCAGACCAACAATCTCCAGTCGATTACGCTCACCGCTTCGTTAATTAACGGCGTGGCTCCCTCGAGTCAGACGGGTATTTACAATCTGCCAGGCGACGGCGACACGATTCAACTCCTGGCGACCGGCACCTATACCAACACCAAAACGGTCGATCTCACCGATCAGGTCACCTACCAGGTCATCGTCGATCCCAACTACACCAAGGACTTTAATGGCAACCCGCTCCTTCCTCCTTGTGAGGCGCCGTCCTGTCCCGCTCCCAGCACGCCGCCCTACACCCAAGGCACCGTGGAATACAGCCCCACCGGTTTAATCACCGCCGTGGAACCCGCGGTTTGCACCTGGGTGCAGCAAGGCACGGGATGGTTTTTCCAGGGTGCGTACCAGGTCACCGCTACCTACCAGGGCATCACCTCGCAGCCCATCTACATTCCGGTTGCGTCTGAGGCAGGGCCGGGCCCCAATGGCGAATGCGGTCCTGGCTAGAGCGTGAAGCTTAGAGTAAAAGTTCGCGGCTGAAACCATTCGAATCTTGCGGGGACGCTGCCAAGGCAGCCGTCCCCGCTTTCATTTTCTACACCGTTCGACGTCCCAGCCCTCGCAGTGAACTCCGTGCGCCTTGGAGCCGCACCCCTCCTGCCCGTATAATCCAGAGGCTTTGCGCAAGCACGAAATGTCCATGGTTCTCATGACCGCACGGGAAGCGGAGTTGGGATGAAGGTTCGCGCCGGGATCGAAGTATCGGGCCAGTCCGATATTGGCTGCATTCGCAAGAACAACGAAGATTCTTTTGGCTATTGGGAGCCCGAGCCCGAAGACGAACAGCAATTCGTTCGCAAAGGGCGCCTCATGGTCGTGGCCGATGGCATGGGCGGCTATGAGGGCGGTCAGGAAGCGAGCCGCCTCGCGGTCGATACCCTCATCGCTGTCTATCGCGATTTCCCCGGTAGCGATCCCCAACAAGCGCTCAACGATGGACTCCAGACCGCGCACGAAGAGATTCGGCGCTATGCCTCCGCGCATCCCGCTTTGCGAGGCATGGGCACGACCTGCACCGCCGCCGCTGTCGTGCAGGATGCGCTCTACTTTGTCCATGTCGGAGACACGCGTCTCTACCTCATCCGCGACCACCAGATATCCCAGATAACACGCGATCATTCCTACGTGGGCCGGTTGGTCGAAGCCGGAATGATCAGCCGCCAGGAAGCCGAGACCCATCCCCAGCGCAACATTCTCACTGCGGCCCTGGGCACCAATCCGGACTTGATCATGGATTCTCCCGGGCATCCCGAGCTTCTCCGTGCCGACGACGCGCTGGTCATCTGCAGCGACGGACTGTGGGGCCTG
Organism: uncultured Acidobacteriaceae bacterium; assembly: GCA_963838315.1. GTDB lineage: Bacteria > Acidobacteriota > Terriglobia > Terriglobales > Acidobacteriaceae > Acidiflorens. The sequence goes on along the minus strand of CAWIQW010000021.1, from coordinate 53,578 downwards.
GTCCACGACGCGGAGATCCTGACCGCTGTCGAAAAACAGAGTGCCGCAGATGCCGGCCGCGAACTCATCGAACTGGCCCGAAAACGGGGCGGACCCGACAACATCACTCTGAGCATCATGCGCCTGCTATAACCGAAGACGTGTAGTGGCGGCGCCATGCCCTGCAGGGTGGCCGAGCTATGCCCCGCACAATAGGAGAGCCAGTTTCCATACCCACTTAGTCTCTTCAGGACATTTGCCCTACTTTAACTGCAATAGCTTGCACAGCGACCCTTTCCACCACTCCCGCTTACTTCTTAACCGTATGAAACCACAGCCCCTGGACCCTGTTCAAAAGTAACTTGTTTGGAATGTCGCGTGCTTTTACTATAATGCCTATCGGGGCCATGGACATTATAGAATCAAAGGGAGATTATGAAGGTATCGCAGAAGGGGCTGTACGCGCTCCAGGCACTCATGATGTTGACTCGCCACTACCAGGAAGGCGCAATTCGCATTCGCGACATTGCCTACGAAGAGAATCTTCCGGAAAAATTTCTTGAGCTCATTCTCCTCGAACTGAAGAACGCTCGCATCGTGGAGAGTTCTCGAGGCGCGAAGGGCGGATATCACCTGCGCCGGCCCCCATCCGAGATTCGCCTAAGCGAAATCATCCGCTTGATCGACGGCCCCCTCGCTCCTTTTGGGGACGCCGAACAACTCCGTTCGCTGATCGATCGCGATGACGACCGCAGATCCCTATACAAGCTCTTCCTCGACGTCCGGGACGCGGCCGCCAAAATTCTTGAGAGCACGACTCTCGCCGACCTGATTCCCGCCGGCGGCCCTTCCAGCGCTCTCAAGGCCAGGTCCGGCAAGAGAAAAAAGCCCGAGGAAAATGTGCTCCCGATTGCGCAGCCCTCGGCCGGAAAACTAGCCCATGATTAACCAACCTCACTCCCGACGGATGGGCCGCGTTCTTTCGGGCCTCGCTGTTCTTGCTCTGGGAATGTCATCCGCCCTGGCCTCTGCCCAGAGCGTGATTCGAGTCGGCGCGTTTCCTAATATCACGCATCCCCAAGCCATGGTGGGCAAGAGCAATGGTTGGTTCGAAAAAGCCATGGGACCCGGTGTAAGGGTTGAATGGAAGAGCTTCAACGCCGGCCCCTCCGCGATCGAAGCCTTGTTCGCTGGCGCCATCGACATGACCTACATCGGGCCCAACCCTGCCATCTCTGGCTATGTTCGGTCGAACGGGGAAGCCCTCCGCATTGTCGCCGGTGCCACCAGTGGCGGAGCCGCTCTCGTCGTCCGCAACGATGCCGGCATTCAGAAGCCGGAGGACTTTCACGGCAAGAGAATCGCCTCCCCGCAAATGGGCAACACCCAGGATGTCGCCCTCCGCGCGTGGTTGATTTCGCATGGCATGAAATCGACCGACAAGGGTGGAGACGTCCAGGTAATTCCGCTCGCCAATCCCGATCAGCTCACGCTTTTCCTCAAGCGAGACCTCGACGGCGCATGGGCTCCCGAGCCGTGGGCGACGCGCCTGATCAAGGAAGGGAACGGAAGGCTATTTCTCGACGAACGCACGCTCTGGCCCAATGGCGATTTCGTTACCGCCCACCTCATCGTGCGCACCCAGTTCCTGAAGCAGCATCCGGATCTCGTCAAGAACTGGATCCGCGCCCATGTCGAGTTGACCGACTGGATTAACGGCCACCTTCCGGAAGCCCGGAAGCTGCTCAACCAGCAGATTGCGAAAGAGACCGGAAAGGCTCTCCCAGAGGCCGTTCTCGACGAGGCCTTCGGACGCATGAAGCCTACTTACGACCCGCTTCGTAGCTCGCTGCTGAATTCCGCCAGGTCGGCTTTTGAAGCTGGTTTTCTCGGCCGCCAGATGCCCGATCTCTCAAGTTTGTACGACCTGTCGCTGCTCAATCAGGTTCTCGTGGAAAAAGGAAAGAAGGCCATCCAATGAGCGCAAGTCCTCAGAACATCGTGTCTCCGGTTCGCCCACTCCCGCACCGCGGACGGTTCAACACTTTTCATGCGAAGCCGCCCCTCTCCGCCTCCACGTTTGCGGCAGCGCCGGCCGAGGCTGTCATCCCGAAGGTGGCGCTCGATGAAATCTGCCTGAGCTACAAGACCACGTCCGGAGAGCGCTTGCTGGCTCTCGACAAGATCAATCTGGAAGTGAAGCCCGGAGAGTTCCTCTGCATCGTCGGCCCCTCGGGATGCGGCAAATCGACGCTGCTCCACTTGATCGCCGGTCTCCATCCCCAGACCTCCGGGAACGTCCTCGTGGATGGTCAGCCCGTCGAGGGTCCCGGCACAGATCGCATATTGATATTTCAGGAACTCGGATTATTTCCCTGGCTCACCGTCGGCGGCAATGTTGAATTCGGCATGAAGATGAAGAACATTCCGAAAGCCGAGCGGGAAGAAAAAGTCCAGCACTACCTGCGTCTCGTGCACCTGTCAAAATTTCGCGGCAGCTATATTCACCAGCTTTCGGGCGGAATGCGCCAGCGTGTGGCCTTGGCGCGAGCCTTGGCCGCCGAGCCTGACGTACTCCTGATGGATGAGCCCTTTGCTGCGCTGGACGCTCAGACTCGCGATCTTCTCCACGACGAACTCGAACGCATCTGGGCCGAAACCGGATGCACCATTATTTTCGTCACCCATAACGTGCGCGAAGCCGCCCGCCTTGGCGACCGCGTAGTCTTGCTGACCTTCCGTCCCGGACGCGTCAAGCAGGAGTTTAACGTGAACCTGCCGCGCCCCCGCCACATGGAACATCCGGACGTAACCCGCAACGCGCGCAACATTCTCGATTGCCTGCGCGAAGAGATCAACAAGAGTCTTGAAGTGGAGTACAACGATGAAAAAACTCGCTAGGCAAGTAGTTTTCTACTCCTCTTTGATCGCCCTCTGGGCTATCCTGGCGAAGCTCCGCATCTGGCCTCCGTACCTGTTCCCGCCACCCTGGGGAGTAGCGCAAGCCCTGCGCGACGGTTTCGCCGACCACAGTTTCTGGATCGGCATCGCCGTCACCATGAAGCGCATGCTGATCGGCTACAGCCTGTCCGTAGGCCTGGGCCTGATTCTCGGACTCGCCGTTTCCAGCAGCAAGTTTCTCGAAGAGACGCTGGGCGGCTTGCTGGTCAGTCTGCAATCGCTGCCCAGCATTTGCTGGATCCCCCTCGCGGTCCTCTGGTTTGGCCTGACCGAAAAAGCCATTCTCTTCGTAGTGCTCATGGGCTCGCTGCTCTCGGTCACCATCGCCATGGAAGACGGCCGCAAGCAGATGCCCAAGATCTACGGCATGGCCGGGCGAAATCTGGGTGCGAGCGGATTCCGCCTCTTCTGGTCCGTGCTCCTGCCCGCCAGCTTGCCCTTCATCGTCAATGGCATGAAGCAAGGCTGGGCCTTCGCCTGGCGCTCGCTGATTCAGGCCGAGATGATTTTCCTGAGCCTCGGCCTCGGTCAGTTGCTGATGATGGGCCGCGATCTGAGCGATATGAGCCAGGTTCTGGCGGTCATGATCCTGATCATCATTCTCGGCTATCTCGTAGACGGCCTGATCTTCCGTACCATGGAACGCCGCCTCCAGGAAAAGTACGGCCTGTCGCCCGCGTAGAACTCGAATTCCGGGTTGCTGCATTGCGGCGGCCTGCAAACACGCCTTCAGAGCAGAAAGCCCCGGACCTTGTGGATAGGCAATCCACGCGCGTCCGGGGCCGCCTCCCGTCCACTGGTACAATCGCTCGGCAAATGGCCATCGGCCCAATCCAACTATTGAAGCAGGCCACTCCCGGGCAGCGGCGGACGCTACTGGCAGCTTCGCTGGGATGGATGCTCGATTCGTTTGACGCCATGCTTTATGCGCTGGTTCTGGCGCACATCATGCGGGATCTGGGCATGTCGAAAGGCACCGCGGGATTGTTATCCACGCTGATGCTGCTGGCCTCCGGTATTGGCGGAGTGTTATTCGGATTTCTGGCGGATCGCATCGGGCGCAAGCGCGCCCTGATGCTCAGCATCGTGACCTACTCGGTGTGCTCGTTCGCTTCGGGGCTCTCGACTACCGTGCTGATGCTGGCGATTGTTCGCTTCATTCTTGGGCTGGGCATGGGCGGCGAATGGAATACCGGCGCCACGCTGGTGGCCGAGACCTGGCCGGATGCGCTGCGCGCCAAGGCGATCGCGATCGTGCAGAGTTCCTGGGCGATTGGCTACGCGCTGGCCGCGCTGGTGGCGGGGATTGTGCTTCGCTACGCGTCATGGCGGGCGGTGTTTTTTGTGGGCATCCTGCCGGCTCTGGTCACTCTGTGGATTCGCCGGGAAGTGCCGGAGTCGGAAATGTGGGCGGAGCACAGAGCAAATAAAAATCTTGCTTTGCCTGGTTCGCCGGAAAATTCGGGAAAACAGATTTCTTCTTCTCATCCGCGAACTCCGCACTCTCTGCAGTTAGACAACTCTTACAACGACGATTCCTTTTTCAAAATCCTCCGCCCGCCTTACCTCAAGAGCACTCTCGTCCTGCTCTTTCTGAATTTCTTTGGACTATTTGGATGGTGGGGACTATTTCAGTGGATTCCGGCCTATCTATCGCTCCCCGTGGCGCGCGGCGGGCGAGGGTTCGGGATCATGGGGACTTCGACGCTGCTGATCGTCCTCAACCTGTTTGGGATGTTTCCGGGATACCTTAGCTTTGGCTGGCTGGCGGATCATCTGGGGCGGCGGTGGTCGTTCGTGCTTTATCTTTTTGCGGCGGCGGTGCTGATCCCGCTTTATGCAATGGCGCGTTTGGGGATCGCTTTGCTCATCATCGGGACGATCGTAGCGTTCTTCGCTACCGGCTGGTTCTCTGGCTGTGGAACGATTGGCAGCGAGATTTATGCTACGCAGCTACGGGCTCGTGGGCTGGGCTTCACCTACACGGGCGCGCGGGCTTTGAGTTGCGTTTCACCGTTCATTATTGGACGTGTCGGGGACGTCAAGGGACTTGACTGGGCGTTTTATCTGTGCGCGGGAGCATTTTTGCTGGCCAGCCTGATGGCTTCGCAGCTGCCGGAAACTGTGGGAAAGAGCCTTGAGTAAGCGCAGCTGAATCTTCGTCCAAATTTAACGGCAAAACGCAGATCCCTCACCTCGTCCCGACATCCCCGGAACAGGATTCGGAATGACAACAGCCTTATTCGATCGGTTCAACTACCAGGTCTTCGCTGGGGGCATGGCGTTCGGGGATCTGAATCAGGACGATCGCTGCCAGTACCAGTACGATCCCAATGGTCTGCATGGGATGCAAGAGTTCGCCCAAAATAACCGCTGCGAGCAGAATGCTGAACACCGGCTCCAGACAGCTGACCACTACCGCGCGCGTAGGCTCCAGATGCTGAAGTCCGGCGAAGTAACAGGAAAATGGAAGGAGCACGGAGACCACCGAAAATACCGCCATGAATGTCCACTCGGTGGGGCCGTAGTGGGCGGCCAGAATTTTCCAGGGTGGATTGACTACGAGCCAGAAGGCAGAGGCTCCGACCAGCACCCAGAGCAGGACCTTCCAGCGGTCGTAACGGGCGAGGACGCTGTGGCCTCCGACGTTGTAGAAGGCGAAGGAAAACGCGGCCAGCAGGGCGGCGGTGACGCCGCGGGCGTCCATGCGAAAACCGCCGGAGCCAACGAGTCCGACGGCCAATGCGCAGCCTGAAACCGCTAATGCCACCGCAGCACCTCGGCGCAATGACGGCCACTGTGCTCCGCGCGCCATCGTATACAGCAGGACCCACACCGGGGCCGTGTATTGCACAATGATGGCGGTGGCCACGTTGGTCCGCTGGATCGCTACGTAGTAAAGGTAGTTTGACGCGGCCACTCCGAGAATACCGAGCAGGAAAAAACGCAACAGGTCGGGCGCGGGGACTTGCAACGCGGACGCTCCGCGCCGGGCGAGCAGAAGCGGTAACAATACGGCCAGCGAAAGCGTAACGCGGCTCTGCGAAAGGATCAGCGGGTTGATCTTCGCTAAAGAACTTGAGAGGGAGGTTCCGAACGAGGCGCCTCCCGCAAGCGAGTGCCCGGTGAAGGCGGCTCGGCCAAGGGTGGCCGAGATTCCCCAGAGCAGGGCCGCGCTTCCGATATAAAAATATCCGCGCAGCGGATGTGGACGAACCGCAGGCTTCACGCGGCGTGCTCGATCGTATAAGTGATCTTTGCCGTCTTCTCGAGCATGGCTGAAACCGAGCAGTATTTTTCTTTCGAGAGACGCACAGCGTCTTCCATGGCTTTCTTGCTGACATCTCCGCGAACCGTGTAGATGAGGTGGATGGAAGTGTAGACGGCGGGATATCCGTCGGCGCGTTCGCCTTTCGCGCGCACTTCGAGCCCGGTGAAGGGCTCGCGCTTCTTGCGGAGGATTCCCACCACGTCGGACGCTGTGCAGCCACAAAGCGCCACCAAAACCAGTTCCATTGGACTACTGGCCGTTTTTTCGGCGGCCGTGTCCATGACCAGGGAGTGGCGCGACGTAGCTGATCCTATGTAGCGTTCGTGATCCGTCCAGATTGCTTCGGCTTCAATCATGGCGTTTTCGCCTCGCATTTTATTTTGCGGCCCAACTAACGCCGGTTGTCGGTGACCGGCTCAGGGTGAATCAAAACACGAAATAACTCGGGCGCATCCTGCTTGAATCGGATTTCGAGTGCGGTCTGCACGTCGTGCACGCGGGAAAGCGGCATCTCGTCGGGCAAGGTGCAGTGGCAGGAAACGTACAGACGGTCGCGAATTTTCTTGAATTGGAATTCGTGCACGTCCATGACTTCGGGAAAATCCTTGACGACATCGCGAAGCCGCTTTTCCAATTTCGGCTCGAGAACGATCTGCTCGCCCGATTCAATGGTGGCCGGTTCGCTTTCGATATGGGTGAGGATGGTGGCAATCTCGGGGATTTCGCTGCGCATCTCGGTTTCGAGGCGGGTCACCTCGTCGTGCGCCTGTTTCATGCTGAGTTGCTCATCCAGTTCCAGATGCTGCTCCACGTGCAGTTCACCGGTCAGGTCCTGCACGCTGATGTCGTGAACATTGAAGTTGTGGCGCGTGGCGACGGCGCGAATGCGGTCAAAAATATTCTCACTATGGCGGGCACGCGGAACGGGATGGACCATGACATCCGCATCGGGTAGAATCTCGCGCACCCGTGCGGTCACGGCATCGGAAACCTGCTCGGAGCGCTGGAACGTAAAGTTGCGCGCCATGCCGAGCGAAACATCGGTGAAATAATGGTTACCCGATTTGCGGATGCGGACGCGCTCCACCTCGAGGACTCCGTCCACGGTGGCGATGCGGTCGAGGATCTGGCTGCGCACTCCGGAGGGAGCGGCGTCCAGCAGGGCGTCCATCGTTCTGCGGGCCAGCCGCCAGCTCACGTTGACGACTACGCAGGCGACGAACAAGGCCGCGATGGGATCGGCGCGCTGCAGCCAGTTCACATGAAAGCTGCGTCCGGCCCAAACGAGAGCAAGCCCGAGGATGACCACCCCGCTCGACCAGACGTCGGTGGAAAAATGCAGGGCGTCGGCTTCGAGCGCCTGGCTGTCGTATTTTTTCGCCATGCCGCCGAGGGCGCGCGATCGCCAGACGTCAACGCCCATCGACAGAAACATCACGAGGAAGGCAGCCACGCTGGGCTCGATCTCGACAGTTTGAAAAAAGAGCCGCTTGACGGCCTCGTAAACGATCCAGATGCAAGTGAGCAGCAGCAGGCCGGTTTCGATGAATGCCGAAAAACTCTCGACCTTGCCGTGGCCGTACTGGTGATCGGCGTCGGCTGGCTTGTCGGAGACGCGGACCGAAAACCAGGTCACCATGGCGGCAATCAAATCCAGCCCGGAGTGCGCGGCCTCCGACAGGATTCCTAGCGATTGGGTGGCGAGGCCAACCACGATTTTCAGGGTGGTAATCAGGAGCGCCGCCAATACCGAATTGCCAGCGACGATGCGTTTTTCGCGGCGCATCGAGTCGGAGCGGAGCGCGCTCTGGGAATCCGGCATATCCGCCATTATCGCTTTGGATTCGAGTCTCGCCAACCCCTGGACCGTTATCGTGGCGTCCCGGTTTTCCGCTCGGTAGCGGGAACGCAAGCCCGGCCCAGGAAATAATTGCTGCACCGAGGGCTGTGCTCGGGTTGCCGTTTCACTGGCGCTACTTTGCCCTATCTGGCGGCCGCCATGCTAGGATTATGTCGCATTTTTGTCCCGGAGGATTTCGTTCCATGTTGCGTGAGTTTTTCGCGTGTCTTTTGTTTTGCGCTTTCGTCAGTGGGCAGACTGCCCAACCAACCCGGCCGGTTCCGCCTACACCAAACGGAGCCACCACAGCCCCATCTGAGTCCGGCAAGGCCGCGGAACCGGAAGTAAAGGTCAACCCGGACGATCCCGTACTTACCGTGAAAGGATTTTGCCCGGATTCGACCGCCACGGGAGACGCCTGCAAGACCGTGCTAACCCGCGCCCAGTTTGAAAAGCTGGCCGATGCCCTGCAGCCAGGAATGTCGCCCGCCATGCGCCGCCAGTTGGCTACGGCTTATGCGCGCATGCTGACCATGTCGACGGCCGCGGATAAACGCGGGCTCGACAAAACGCCACACTTCGACGAGGCCATGCGCTTCGCGCGGATGCAGATCCTTTCCCAGGAATTGAGCAAAACGCTGCAGGCCGAAGCCAACAATGTGAGCGATCAGGATATTCAGGATTACTACCAGAAAAATGCCGCGAACTTCGAGCAGGCCACTTTTGTGAGGATATTCGTTCCTCATAACAAGCGCGCAGAAACTCCCGCGGCCACGCCCAACAAGACGGCCAAGGCAGGGGCTGTGGCGGACACTTCAAAGCCTGCGGCCAAAGCGGAAGAGAAGACTCCGGAGGAGCAGCAGAAAGAAGGCGAGGAAGCCATGAAGAAGGAAGCCAACCTTCTGCATGCGCGCCTGCTGAAAGGCGAAGATCCCGATAAACTCGAGAAAGAGGCGTTCACGGCGGGCGGCCTGCCGGGCAATCCCCCTTCGACCAAGATGGAGAAGATGCGCCGGACGAGTCTTCCCGCGAGCCACCAGTCGGCCATGGAACTCAAAGTGGGAGAAGTTTCCGAAGTGATCTCCGATCCGAGCGGCAACTACATTTACAAAATCGTCAGCAAGGAGACCTTGCCGCTGGATTCGGTGAAGACAGAAATCCGCAACCAGCTTTCAGCGCAGCGCTACCGCGAGGCAATGCAGAGCTTCCAGAATAATGCCGACCTGAACGAGGCCTACTTCGGCCCCAACCGCGCTCCCGGCATGCCGGTAATGCCCCGCGGACGTAAGCCACCGATGAAGGACAAGGACGACGACCCAGACTAAATGGATAAGGCTAAGCCAACCGTCCTTGTCACCGGTGTTTCAGGAAACCTTGGCCGCCGGCTTTTAGAACAGCTCTCCGGATATACAGTGGTGGGGGTGGACCTGATGCCCCCCACTGTGTCGGTGGACAGGTTCGTGCCGCTCGACCTGGGCAAGGAAGAATCCACCGGTCATTTGCACGCGCTCCTGCGGGAAGTGCGGCCGCTGTCGGTAATTCATCTGGCATTCGTGATTGACCCGCAGCGCACGGGGGTACTCGATCTCGACCGGATGTGGCAGATTAACGTGGCCGGCACGGCCCGGGTGATGGAAGCGATCACTGAGGTGAACCGGCTTGCCGGAAATATTGTTCGCCAGTTTATTTTTATCAGCAGCGTGTCCGCGTACGGGCCCGGGTTGCCAAATGCAGTCACGGAAGATGCCCCCCTGCTGGCCCATACGCTGCCCTACGCGATCCACAAGAAAGAGAGCGACCTGGTGGTGCAGCAGCGCGCGCCCTCCCTGCGCGGCTGCGGAGTTTTTATTCTTCGCCCGCACATCTTTGCGGGAGCGAGCGTGGAAAATTACCTGATGGGAGCGTTCCGCGGCACGCCGAACGGTCGCGCGCCACGCGCGGCTCGTATGCGGGACGCAGGAAAACGCCTGCCTTGCGTGTTGCCTTTCGGCCGGGCATACCTGGATAACAAGCTTCAATTCGTTCACGTCGACGACATGGCCCGCCTGATCACATGGATCCTGAACCGGGAACCGGAAGCGCAACGCCTCAACATTCTGAATGTGGCGGGACGCGGCGAAGCGCTCTCGTTCGCGCAATGTTTCCAGGTCGCGAATGCCAAACTGTGGCGCGTGCCCGGCCTGTTAGGAATGCGTCTGCTGCTGCAGTTTCTCTGGAATCGCGGGATTTCCACCATTCCTCCCGACGCGGTTCCCTACATGACAAGCGAGTACCTCATGAATACCGACCGGCTCAGAGCCTTTCTGGGGAAGGATTACGAACGGGTCATAACCAAAACCAGTCTCGAGGCTTTCGCGGATTCTTTCCAGACAAATTAAACGCAAGAGAAGAACTACCGCCTTAACTTTTCTTGCCCAAGTACAATCCCGCTACGCCAAATGTGTATGGGGTCCATGAGGCTTCAGTAAAACCGGCTTTCCGCATGCGCTCGATCATCTCCTGGGGCGCGGGGAACCGTTCTACTGAGGCAGGCAGATAAGCGTAAGGGCCGCGCACGCCGGAAATCAGCGTGCCGATCCTGGGCAGTACCTGCTTGAAATAGACGCGATAGACCTTTCCGATCACGCCGCCCGGTTCCCCGAAATCGAGAATCCCGCACTGTCCGCCGGGACGCAGCACGCGAACGATCTCGCGCAGTCCGGCATCGTAATCGGCGAGGTTCCTAAACCCAAATGCCGAAGTAACCAGGTCGAAGTGCCGGTCGGGAAAAGGCAGGCGGAGGGCGTCGGCTTCGATCCAGCGCAGCTTTGTGCCGTTCGCTTTTGCGGCTGCCCGCTGGAGCATGGCGTGGGAAAAATCAGCGCCCATGATTTCTGCGCTGGATGATCGCGCCCGGCGCTGGAGCGCAAAGGCCATATCGCCGGTGCCGCAGCAGAGGTCCAGTACGCGCGCGTCCGGACGTTGCAAGATCGAATCGAAGCGGCGCGCGGTTCGCCACCACCAGAAGCGGTCGATATTGAAGGACAGCACGTGGTTCAGCAGGTCGTAGCGGGGTGCGATCGAAGTGAACATCTCCTGTACGGCCCGGGCAGCCGCGTCGCGGCTATCCGCGCCAGCGGGAGATGCGCCGACTACTTTTTCCTCTTCCACTTGAGTCATCAGCTTCGAATCCGCCGCCTCAATTCCGCGCCAGCTTGCGGATCTCGTCGACCGCGGCCTTCACTACCGCTTCTCCAACCTCGCTGGTGATTTCCACTTTGCCGATTTCGCGCGGCAGGATGAAGTGAATCACTCCCTGCCGCGTCTTCTTGTCGAACTTCAGGCGCTTCATGATGTTCGAGGTCTTCACGTTCATGCGCGGCAACTCGCCCAGGCCCAGAACGGCGTTCATGATGCGGCCGGCTGTCACGCTGTCCAGTTTGCCGCTCGAGAGCGCGATGTAGGTCGCCGCCACCATGCCCCACCCTACTGCCTCTCCATGGAGAAGCGACTTGTATTGCGTTTCGGCTTCGAGAGCGTGTCCGATCGTGTGCCCGAGGTTAAGCACCTGGCGCAGCCCGCCCTCTTTTTCGTCAGCGCTTACGACGGACGCTTTGAGGCGCACCGAATCAGCAATCACCTTCTCCACTACCGAGGCATCACGAGCAAGAATTTCCTTATGCTTATCTTCGAAAAGCTGGAACAGTCCGGTATCGCCGATGATGCCGCATTTTAGGGACTCATACAGGCCAGCGCGATACTGGCGAATGGGCAGCGTTGCCAGCACGGCGGGATCGACCAGGACGGCACGGGGCTGATGAAATGTTCCCAGCAGATTTTTGCCGGAGACCAGGTTAACGCCAGTCTTGCCTCCGATCGCGGCATCGACCTGCGCCAGCACGGTGGTTGGGACCTGGATGACATCGACTCCCCGCATATAAATCGAAGCGAGAAATCCGGTCACGTCGCCCACAACGCCTCCGCCGAGCGCGATCAGTACGGCACCACGGTCGGCACCTTGCTTGACCAACTGATCTGCCAACTTTTCGAGCGTCGGGAGGCGCTTCGCGCGCTCTCCGTCCCGCATTTCGAGGAGCGTGGTTTCGATGCGCGCCGCCTTCAGAGATTGCAATAAAGGCTTCGACCAACAACGCTTCACCGGCGGCGTGGTAATGACAAAGGCTTTTCGGTTTCCGAGCACAGGGCTCAGGCATTCTCCGGCGCGGGCTAGCAGACCGCCTCCGATCAGGACCTCGTAGGAGCGGGAAGGCGTCGTGACTGGGATGCGGATCATGAACTTTCATCATAGCTTACGCGTCGCATTCTCTTGCGATTGGCCAAGCTGACAAGGCCTGATTTTCGGAGCGGTCGTTGCTCTCCTTGCGCCGCGACACTACGCTTTCTTCGGGAGGGCGACGGATGCCGCAACTGAAATCGCCAGGACCAGCAGAACTATGCCTAGAGTCCATTCGGTGGGAACGATTACATAGTGCGCGGCCAGCATCTTCACACCAACAAAAATGAGGACGGCGGACAATCCATAGTGAAGGTAGTGAAAGCTGTCCATCATGCCCGCCAGCGCGAAGTACAGGGAACGCAGGCCGAGAATTGCAAACACGTTTGAGGTGTAGACGATGAATGCGTTCAGCGTAATCGCCAGCACTGCCGGGATCGAATCGACCGCTAGGACAATGTCGGTTGTTTCTACCAGCAGAAGCACGACGAAGAGCGGGGTCGCGTACAGTCCGGCGCGCTGAGTGAAAAATTTTCCGCCTTCGTATTCGTCGGTGACCGGGAGAATTCGTCGGAAGAGGCGCAGGACCGGGTTTTTCTCGGGGTGGATTTCTCCTTTGCTGCCGCGCAGCAGCTTCAGTCCGGAATAGACAAGCAGGGCGCCGAAACCGTAGGTGATCCAGACGAAGCGCTGCATCAATCCCACTCCGGCGGCGATGAATAAACCGCGGACTACCAGAGCGCCCAAAATTCCCCAGAATAGAACCTTGTGCTGGTGCTCTCCCGGGACCTTAAAGTAGCGGAAGATCACCAGAAAGATGAAGAGGTTATCCACGCTGAGCGAGAGCTCGATGATGTAGCCGGTGACGAACTGGAGGGCGTCGGCGCGTCCGTGCCAGAAAAACAGCACCCCCGCAAAGGCGAATGCGAGCGTGATCCAGACCGCGGACCAGCCCAGCGCTTCGCGGAAGCTGACCTCGCGCGAGCGGCGTCGCAGCACTCCCAGGTCGAGCGCCAGCATAACCAGCACGAAGGCGTTGAAGAAGATCCAGAAGAGAAGCACGAAGGAATCTTACGACACTGCTTGCGCGCTTCGGCGGACCTGCAACTTCGCTTCCACGCAAGTTATCTTGTCAATACGATCCATGATTTACCTACTTCTCGAACGCAGGGTCCCCAGTCGCCGCAAATACCGCTGCGCCTTCCCCACATCCCGCCCGATCTGTTCCCTCAGAGCCTCAACCGAAGGAAACCTGATCTCATCCCGCAGCCGGTCCAGAAAAAATAATTCCACTTCCGTCTCCGCCGTAAGTTCCAGCGGATGGAAATTCAGCAGGTGCGTTTCGATCGCGAACGAATCCGCGCCAAACGTAGGACGGTTCCCTACATTCGTCACCGAATCGAAGCACTCCACGCCCACCCGCGTGCGCGTTATGTACACGCCGTCTTTCGGAACGAGTTCCTCATAGCGCGCCAGATTAATCGTCGGGACCGTGTATTTCGAGCCATATCCTCGTCCGCGTCCGGGCGTCGACAAAATGCTGAACGGCCGCCCCAACAGGTGGCGAGCCCGGCTGGCGCGCCCTTCCGAGAGCAGCTTCCGGATGTGCGTGCTCGATACCCGCTCTCCCCGCAGCCGCATCTCGGGATAGTCGTGTACCTCGAATCCCATCTCGCGCCCCAGTTCGCGCAGCACCTCGACATTTCCCGCCGCCTTGTGCCCGAAATGAAAGTTGTATCCCTCATGCACTTCGCGCGCACGTAGATGTTTCTTCAGGATGTCATGCACAAACTGATGAGGAGTCATTAACGAAAGATCGCGCGTGAAAGGCAGCAGCAGTACCGCGTCCACGCCAGTCGCCTGCAGCAACCGGATTTTCTCTGGTGTAGGGGTCAGTAACTTGAAAGCGTGATCCGGACGCAGAATGCGTGCCGGATGAGGCTCGAACGTCACCACCACCGAGCGCGCACAGGCGCCGCGCGCGCGGCGGATGATCTCATCGACCACTGCCCGGTGCGCCCGATGTACTCCATCGAAGTTGCCCACGCTGACAATCGACGGACCAAAGTCGTGAGGAATCTCGTCGAGTTGATGGAAAATCTGCATTCAACAATTTCTGCGGGACGCCGGCAGCGTCGAGATCTGACAAAAGCCTTTCTCGGCGCGCTCGGCGTCTCGGCGGTGCATCGGTTTCTAAATCTCAAACTCCAGCTTCATCCCGTCATAAGCCAGCCGCACCCCCGCGGGCAAAGCGGCGTTGGTGGCCTCGTGCGGCAGGTCATGACAGATATGGGTAAAGAATGTCCGCTTCGGTTTTACCTCGGCCACGATCTGCAGAGACTGCTCCACGGTTGAATGCGTGGGATGCGGCTGGTAGCGCAGCGCATCCAGAAACAGAACATCCAGCCCGCGCAGTTTGTCGAGCGACTCCGCTGGCACCGAGCTGTGGTCCGTCAGGTAAGCGCCCGATCCGAACCTGAACCCCAGAATCGGAGTCTCTCCATGAATCACGGTGACCGGCTCAAACTGGGCGCCAAACAGCGCGACCGGTCCTTCGATCGGTTTCAGTTCGACCTGCGGAAGTCCTCCAAATTTGTAGTCGGCCTCGAAAATGTAGCGAAACATGCTGCGCAAAAATTCGCAGTTGCGCGCCGTCGCATACAAGGGCATTTTGCCCGGCTTGTGGTGATAAGTCAGTGGACGCAAGTCATCGATACCCAGGATGTGGTCCGCATGGGTATGCGTATAAAGCACGGCATCAAGTTGAGTAATGTTTTCGCGCAGCGCCTGCTCGCGAAAATCGGGAGTCGTGTCGATCACAACATGCCGGCCGCCGTAGCTCAGCATGATCGAAGGACGCGTGCGCCGGTCGCGCGCATCGGTCGACCGGCAAACTGCGCAGTCGCACCCGATCGTCGGCACGCCCATCGAAGTGCCGCTGCCCAGAACCGTCAGCGTCGCCTGCATCAGCCGTGCGTGCCCGTGTTCGAGCCCGGAGCTTGAGGAGCGCGCGCCAGCGCGTTCGTTACTTCCACATATGCCATCCGCAATTCGTATAGGCAATTCTGCAGGAAGCCCTGCTCTTTCGCCGTGAGATTGCCCTTGGTTTTTTCCGCCACCATCCCGAGCGTGTCAATCGTCTGTCGCGCGCCGAGGAGGTCGACTCCAGCCTGGCCGCCCTGTTCGCGCATCAGCCCGAGCTGCATCATGGCCGTCATATAGAGCGAAGCCATGAAGCGCTCAAAAGTCACTTCGAGTTCCTTCGCGGAATGCCCGCTCAGTTCAACCCGCTGGTCCAGATCGCGCGACGACTTCTGGTAAGCGTCGTGCTGTGCCTTCTGCTCGGAAGCAGTCGGCGGATCTGGCACATCCTCCTGGCCCGCTGAAGCACCCGCAAGCGCGTCCTCCACCGGCCGATCTTCCACCGCCGTAGAAGCGCCGCCCTTAATAGCAGCAGTAGCCATTGTGGACTCAGCGGCCACAGGAGTGGGCGCGGGCGGCGCAGCCTTAGATCCGGTCGCAGGAGCCGCGTCGGCATTTTCCTCGTGAGCGGTCGAGCGAAGCTCTCCATCGGCCGTAAACAAACGACGATCCGTAACTTTCAACTCGCCTTCGTCTTTTCTATTTTGAGCCATAATTGTCTTCCTCTGATCCGGAATCGTAGCGCCGGCGACTCGCCGGCAGTCGGGTGAGCGCCCTCGCTCGCCCATTCTCAACCGATGGGAGCCGCGGTCGTCTCAAGCGTCGAGCTTCCTGCGCGCAAATGTTTTCCAGCAGCCTCGCGCCGCAAATATCCCAACCCTACCGCGCGATCCCCCGCCGCCAGCGGAAGCATAGCGCTGCTGGTGATCTCGCCCACCTCTTTGTCGTCGGCCTCAATCTTGGTTCCCGGCGCCGGCAGAGTGCCCTCCACCAGAAACGCCGTGAATACCCGGTGTACCGCGCCGCGCGACCGAATCCGCTCCACGATCTCCTGTCCCAGATAGCAGCCCTTGGTGAAATTGAGTGCGCGCATCTGCCCGGTCTCCTGCGGGAGATCGCGCTCGCGAATGTCCACCCCATATCGCGGAACGCCGCGGCTGATCCGGAAAAGTTCCCGCGCCTCGTCACCCACCGTCCGAGCGCCCGCCGCCACCAGCGCGTCCCACGTAGATTGCCGTTTCTCCGGTCCAATCCAGATTTCGTAAGAGTGCCCCGAAGAATCGTCCCCCCGCACCAGCGTGCATTGCAGGCAATCGCAAGCGCAATTGCATTTCGGAGTGCATAACTCCAGCCGAGCCAGTTCTCCCGCCACAATCCCCGCAGCCCGTAACACCGTAAGCGCCTGCGGTCCGCCGATGCCAATTGCCCTCAGCGTCGCGCTCACGTCCGCCACTTCGACATCGTCCATGATGATGAATTTGTCGAAATGCGCCAGCACCGTCTCCCGTTGCCGTGTCTCCACATCGACCAGCAGCGAGTTGCCGAGGTTGTAGGCATAAAAATCCGCCTGGATGCGCCCCTGCGCGTTCAGCAGGAAACAATACACGCCCCGGTTGGGAGCCAGATCGCGAATATTATTCGTAACCATCCCGTTCAGCCACCGCACCCGGTCGCTCCCGGTCAGCTTAATCTTCGAGCGCCCGCTCAAGTCGTAAACTCCGCACTCGGAAACCAGCGCCCGGAATTCACCCCCCACGTCGCCGTAGTCCCTGACTGCAGGCGGGATCTGCGCCGTATCTGGCTGCAAAGTAGTATCCATACTCACTTATCTGATTATAGCGAACCTGAATCGGCGCAAAATTCGTGGCGCTTCTGTTATCTTCGTTTTCGCGTGAACCAGAAAAAGCGTATCGCCATAATCCCGGGCGACGGAATCGGCAAGGAAGTAATCCCCCAGGCCGTAAAAGCGATCCAGGCCTCGGGCGCCGAGGTCGAATGCACATTGTTCGACTGGGGAGCCGACCGCTTCCTGTCCGACAAAACCACCGTCCCCGCGGATGGCTTCGCCATGCTGGCCCGCGATTTCGACGCGATCCTTGTCGGAGCTTTCGGCGATCCGCGCGTGCCCTCCAACATCCACGCCCGCGAAATTCTGCTCGGCATGCGCAGCCAGATGGATTTGTATGCCAACGTCCGCCCCGTGCGCCTGCTCGATGCCGCGCTCTGCCCGCTCAAGGGAGTTGAGCCGAGCGACCTCGATTTCGTCGCCATCCGGGAAAACACCGAAGGCGTCTACGGCGATCTTGGCGGAGTCTTCAAGCAGGGAACTGCCGATGAAGTAGCGATTCAGGAAGACGTAAACACCCGCAAGGGAGTGGAGCGCATCATCCGGTACGCTTTCGAATTTTGCGCGAAGAATGCGAAACATGATGGCTCGCCGCGCCGCCGCGTCCTGATGTGCGACAAGTCCAACGCCATGACCCACGCCGGAGGCCTGTGGCAGCGCGTATTCAAACACGTCGCCGCCGATTTCCCCCGTATCGAAACCCGGCACATGTACGTGGACGCGCTCTGCATGCAGATGGTCCGCGATCCCCGCGCCTTCGACGTGATCGTCACCAACAACCTGTTCGGCGACATCATCACCGACCTCGCTGCTGGGCTGCAGGGAGGCATGGGAATGGCGGCCAGCGGCAACATCCATCCCGGGAAGACTTCCATGTTCGAACCGGTCCACGGCTCCGCCCCGCCCATGGCCGGGAAAAATATAGCGAATCCGCTGGGAGCAATCCTGACCGCCGCGATGATGCTCGCCCATCTGAACCTGACCAATGAAGCCAGAAAAATCGAGTCCGCCGTCCTCGAGGCCATCCGCCAGAAGAAAACAACCGAAGATCTAGGCGGAACCCTGGGCACGCGTGAAGTGGGAGACTGGTTAGCGGAAAAGTTGACCCGAAGCAGCTGATACGTGCCGATACCCGATGTGTGAGATGTATTAGTGCCAAGCGCCGAGTCATCCGGAGCGAAGTCGAAGGATCCCTATGCTTTCCCGGTGCCTGTTCTCCAGGCGTTCCCGCCGGGATTCCAGTTTCAGCCCACTCCGCGAAAGTAGCGCCGGCGCCCCGCCGTCAGTCCGGAGGGCGCCCCGCCCTCGGTTGAAGCCCAACCGAACGCAGGCTTTCGCATGCCGGACAAGTTCTCCCCAATCGAGTGCTGCTAACATCAGAATGTGGCAGAAAAGTGTGCGACAAAAAATTAAGCTTAACCGATGGTTGGATCGTACGCGTGCTTTCAACCCGAATCAGCCGCGTTTAGGATGACATCCCAAATGAAGTTTCGTTCTTTCCTTCTTTTCTTCCTGGTGCTGCTACTGGCCGGCGCCGGTTCCTGGTCTCAAACTCCCGCGCCGCCATCTCCGAACGAACAACCGGGGAATCAACTTTCAGCAGATGCGGAACACACTCAGGCCCCCGCAACCCCCGCCCAAGAAAAAGTCATCTCCCCCAAGGAAGCCAAAGAGCTTTTCCGCTCCGTCGACGAAATCCTGAAATTCGCCAGCGACGACACTGGTCTTCCCATCGATCATGAGGTCAAGCGCCGACTCGCCGATCGCCAGGAAGTCGAGTCCTATCTTGAAAAGGGCATGAAAGACGACAAAGACGCCAAGCGCCTCGAACGCTCTTCTGTCGTCCTCAAGAAATTCGGACTGCTCCCCCGCGACTTCGACCTTGGACCCTTCCTCGTAGCCATGCTCAAAGAACAAGTCGCCGGCTACTACGATCCGAAAAAGAAGACAGTCAACATTCTCAACTGGATCGATCCCGAACAGCAAAAGCCCGTGCTGGCGCACGAGTTGACCCACGCTCTGCAAGACCAGTCCTTCAACATGGAAAAGTGGATGAAGGAAGCCGAGACCGAAGGCGACAAGAAACTCGACCCCACGCCCGCCGACATCGACACCGACGAAGAATCCGAGGCCCGTGAAGCCGTCGTTGAGGGCCAGGCCATGGTCGTCATGATGGACTACGCGCTCGCCCCCTCCGGCAAGACGCTGCTCGAGATGCCGCAAATCGACGAATCGCTGAAGCAGGGAATGCTCGACGGTCCCGCCGACTCTCCCACTTTTCGCGACGCCCCTATTTTTCTGAAAGAGGAACTGACCTTCCCCTATCGCTACGGGATGGACTTCACTCTCGAACTCGAGAAAGCGGGCGGAAAGGACCTGGCCTTCGCCGGAGCCTTCAAAGACCCGCCGAAGACCACGCGCGAAATCATGGAGCCCGAAACCTATCTGCAGCACGAAAAGCTCGATCCCGTAAAACGCATCGACTTCAAAAAAGATCTCGCCGGGTACGACGCTTTCGACATCGGCGCCATGGGCGAGTTCGACGTCGATGTGCTGGTCGAACAGTATGCCGGCCGCAAGGAAGCCGAGTCGATCTACCCCGCGTGGCGCGGCGGATATTACTTCGCCGGCCGCGAGAAGGGAAGCAAGTCGGGCCCGCTCGGAGTGCTCTACGTCTCGCGCTGGTCAACTCCCGCAAAAGCAGCGGAGTTTGCGGCAGTTTATGCGAAATCGCTCGCCCAGCGGTACCAGAAGCGCCAGGCGCAGGCCGACGACGGCAAGCCGATCGAAGATGCTCCCGCACCCGAGTCCTGGCGCACTCTGCGGGGCCGTCACGTCTGGCTGACCGAAGAAGGACCAGTAGTAATCGAAGTCCGGGAAGACTCCGTCCTCATGAGCGAGAGCATGGACGACGAAACCACCAAACGCACCGAAGCTGATTTCTTCGGAGACAGCAGTCAGAAAAAATAAGTCAGAAGTTAGAAGTCAGATTGCAGAAGTGAATCGGCCCTTGGACAGAGGGTTTTTCACTTCTTCACTTCGACTTCTAACTCCTGACTTGCCTTTCGCAGTCTGACTTCGAACTTCTGCCTTGCCCTTGTATAATCACCAGTTCCGCACTCATTTCCATCCTGTCCAGGAGCGCCGTTGCAGCAGGCTGAGATCGGCATCATCGGAGGCAGTGGTTTGTACCACATGCCCGGATTCACCGGCGCACATGAGGTGCGCCAGCAAACGCCCTTTGGCGAGCCTTCCGACGCCTATGTCCTTGGCACACTCGAAGGCCGAAACGTCGCCTTCCTCGCCCGCCACGCCCGGGGACACAAACTGCTTCCCAGCGAATTGAATTTCCGTGCCAACATCTACGGATTCAAGCAGTTGGGAGTTGAGCGCATCATTTCCGTCTCCGCCGTAGGCTCGCTCAAGGAAGAACACAAGCCGCTCGATTTCGTGATCCCCGATCAATTTTTCGACCGTACCCGCCACCGCATCGATACTTTTTTCGGCGACGGCATCGTCGCCCACATCGGCTTCGGCGATCCCATCTGCCCGGAACTCACCCGCGTAGTCACCTGCGCCTGCGAAACCTCAGGTGTCACGGGCAAGCCCGGCGGCACCTACATATGCATGGAGGGCCCCCAGTTTTCGACCAAGGCCGAATCGAACGTCTACCGCAGTTGGGGAGCCGACGTGATCGGCATGACCAATCTCCAGGAAGCCAAACTCGCCCGCGAAGCCGAGATTTGTTACGTAACGATCGCTATGGTCACCGACTACGATTGCTGGCATCCGCATCACGACGCGGTAACGGTAGAGCAAATCATTTCCGTGCTTACCAAGAACGCCGAGAATGCTGCCAAGGTAGTAAAGGCCACCATAGCAGCCATGCCCAACACACGATCCTGCAAATGCGGATCGGCGCTAGCCCACGCGATCCTGACGAACCCCGCAGAGATCCCACAAGCCACAAAAGAAAAGTTGAAGCTGATCGTAGGAAAGTACCTGTAGGCAAGCCGAAAGCCGAAAGCCCAAAGCCGAGAGCCGAAAACCATGAGCATCCTAGTAGTAGGTTCCGTAGCATTTGACACAATCGCGACGCCCTCGGGCCACGTCAAAGACATCCTCGGCGGGGCCGCGACCTACTTCGCTCTGGCCGCCAGCTACTTCACCGAAGTTCGCGTAGTGGCCGTAGTCGGAGACGATTTCACCCACTCCCACGAAGCCGTCCTCAAAAAGCGTGGCATCGACACCCGCGGCATCGAGCGCACCGCTGGCAAGACCTTCCGTTGGGGAGGCCAGTATTTGGACAACCTCAACGAGGCGAAAACCGATTTCACCGAACTCAACGTTTTCGAAAAATTCCACCCACGCATCCCCAAGGAATATTCCGACACGCAGTTCCTCTTTCTGGCCAATATCCATCCCGCGCTGCAAAAAACCGTGCGCCTCGAAATGGACGGCGTTCGCCTCACCGGCGGCGACACCATGAATTTCTGGATCAACGGCACTCCCCGCGAACTCGCCGAAACGCTGAAAGTCGTCAATGTTCTCCTCATCAACGACACCGAAACCAAAATGCTGGCCGCCGAGAAGAACCTCCTACGCGCCGCTCATAAAGTTCTCGCCATGGGCCCGCAGGCTCTCGTCGTCAAGCACGGAGAGTACGGCGCAACCATCTTCTTTCGCGAAGGAGCTTTTGGCGTCGGGTCGCATCCCTTCCGCGCCCCCGCACTTCCCATCGACGAGGTGAAAGACCCAACCGGCGCCGGCGATTCCTTCGCCGGAGGCTTCATGGGATACATCGCCTCGCAAGGCGAAATCAACCGTGAAGTGCTCAAGCGCGCCCTCTTTTACGGCGGAGTGATGGGTTCCTTCGCAGTAGAACAATTCGGCACCGAGCGCCTGCAGAATCTCACCCGTGAAGAAATCGACGCCCGCTTCCAGATCTTCCGCGAACTCACCCACTTGGCCTGAGCCCTCTGTTCCCACGCTCACCAGTATTTCGTCCTGTCATCCTGAGCGAGGTGAGGCGAAAGCCGAACGCAGTCGAAGGATCCCTGCACCCTGAACGACCGCCGTCTTGAATTTCTCGGGGCCTGTAGAATGTGGGAAGCCCTGAATTCTGATCGAGCGGCGGGACCAACCAGCCATTGTCCTCGCCCCGGAGGGGCGACCGATAATAGCCCGGCGCTTTAGCGCCGGAAAGGCAGCCGCCTTCCCGGTAATCACCGCCGAAGTCAATTGCCGCGTCCATCAGATCGTTTTCCGCAGGCTGCTGGATCTGACCCGTCCGTCGTTTATCCTCATTCCATGACCGAGCGCATCCCCAGCGCCCCCGCCAGCGCAGGCCACGTAGCCCGTGTCGGAGGCCTCGCCGTCCTCGCCTCGCTGGCTTCGTTCTTGTACTACTTTCAGCGCGGCGACATCCTCTCCCACGGAGACGCCACCGCCCATATCAACATCGCTCGCCGCCTCTTCGACTCCCTCACTCCAGGTCTCCTCCAACTCGGCACCGTCTGGCTCCCGTTACCCCATCTGCTGATGGTCCCATTCATTTTTCCCAACAAGCTGTGGCAGACCGGAATCGGTGCTTCGATCCCCTCCATGATCGCGTACGTTTTCGGCGTCCTCGGTATTTTCCGCCTCGTGCGCGGATTGCTCCAATCCGACGCCCGCACGCAGCCCTCCGCCGACATTGCCGCCTGGGTCGCCGCCTTTGCCTACGGAGCCAATCCCAACCTCATCTACACCCAGACCACCGCCCTCACCGAAACTCTCTACCTCGCCTTTTTCATTTGGACGATGGTCTACCTCGCGGAATTTCTCCAGGCTCTCGGACCACAAGAAGAAGGCACTCCGAATCTTGCCTCGACTCTTCGCCCATGCGCCGCCTGCGTAGCCTGCGCTGAAATGACACGTTACGACGGATGGTTCCTGGCCGGCGTCATCGGCGCAATCGTCGCCATCATCGCGATGCGGCGATGGCAGAATCGCCCACTGCGCCTCAGCGCCCTGATGTTTCTGGCAGGCATCGCCGTGGCGCCCATCCTGTGGCTGCTCTACAACCGCCTCATCTACGGCAACGCGCTCGAGTTCGCGAACGGACCCTACTCTGCCAAAGCGATCGAACAACGCGTCGGCGCGCCCAATCCCGCTTTCCACAACTTGTGGATCGCAATTCTCTACTTCCTGAAATGCGCGCAAGCCACTCTCGCCGTCGGCAACTGGGGACGCTTCTGGCTTCTCGCCGCCGTCCTTTCGAGCATCCTCGCCCTCTGGATCCTCCGCAACAGAGTCGTGCCCCTCCTGATCCTGCTCTGGGCGCCCGTAGCCTTCTACGGGTATTCCATTGCCTATGGCTCGGTGCCTCTCCACGTCCCCATGTGGTGGCCCTTCGCGGTCTTTAACTTTCGTTTCGGACTGGAACTGCTCCCTCTATTCGCCATCTCGGCAGGCTTACTCGTCGCAGTCTTTTCGTACCTGTCAGGATCACAGGTGTGGAAGGTGGCCATTGTCGCTGCCGCGCTGATCGCCACCAGCGACGCCTTCGTCTTGAAAGCCCAGCCTCTCGACTGGGTGGAAGCCACCCGCAACTGGGATATGCGCCGCGGCCTGGACACCTCCGTCGCCCGGGTTCTCGAGCAACTGCCGCCAAACTCGCGCTACCTGATGGATCTCGGAGAACACGTCGGCATCATGGAGCGTCTCGGCATCCCCTTGCGCCATGTAGTTAACAGTGAAAATCGTCGTATTTGGGTGCGTCCCACCGACCCCAACGGCATCTGGGAACATGCGTTGGCCGATCCCGCCCGCTACGTTGACTACGTGATCGCCTTCGAGGGCGACACCGTCGACCGAGGCGTAAATCGGGCCCACCTGACTCTGCTGACAGTGATTCACTCCTGGGGACAGCCGCCTGCAAGAATCTACGCGACCAGGAATCCAACGAATCAATCGCGCTAACCTCCGTTGCTGCGTTGAATTTATCCTGTCGAATCTTCGCCGCGTTCGCCGGGCAAAGCCCGCCGCCAGACAAGCAAGACGCCGGTGATAAAATCCGGCGGAAGCTAAATGACAAGCCTTTCAAATAACGTGCCGCAAAAGCTCATCGCCTTCACCAAAGCCTCGGCCTGCGGCAACGATTTTCTGATCGTCGAGGACGTCGACGCTTCGCATGACCTGGCCGCTCTGACCCGCCGTCTCTGCCATCGCCAACACGGAGTCGGTGCCGACGGCGTCGAATGGCTATTTCCCGACGCCGAAGCCGATGTGCGGGCGCGCCTCATCAATGCCGACGGCTCCGCAGCGGAAATCTCCGGCAACGGCACCCGCTGCGTGGCCGCGCAAATCTACTCCCGGACCACGAGCAAGAAAGAAGTCATCATCCGCACTGGAGCGGGCTTGAAGACCTGTCGCCTCATCCGCGAGCAGAGTCCAACCTTCGAGTTCGAAATCGACATGGGTCAGCCCGCACTCGGCGAGCCCTTGAAGATCGCCACCCTCGGCATACGCGCCGAAGGAGCACAAGTCTCCATGGGCAACCCGCACTTCGTAATTTTTGTGGACAGTTTTCCGCCCGACTGGCAAAGGCAGGCCGCCCTGATCCAGGCCCAGCCGCAATTTCCCCAGGGTGTCAATGTCGAATACGTCGTCGTGCGCAGCCCGAACGAAATCGAAATTCGCCTCTTCGAGCGCGGCGTGGGAGAAACGCAATCCTCCGGCACCGGATCCTGCGCATCCGCTGTCGCCGCTATCGCCAGCCACCGCGCCGTTTCCCCCGTCACGGTAATCGCGCCGGGAGGTCCGCAGATCGTCCGCTGGGAGACCGAAGCGAGCGGGAACCATGTTTATCTACAAGGTCCGGCAACGCTTGTCTGCCGCGGAGAGTTCTTCGTTTAAGATCGATTCCACATGTCCGCCCCTCCCGCGAAATCCCGCATCAAGCCGCCCGCTCTCCGCAAGGGAGACAGGGTCGGCATCGTCGCGCCCGCCTCCAACCTCAAGCGCGAAGCGCTCGAGGCCGGCTGCGACGGCTTGCGCAGCGCGGGCTATGAGCCCTGCTACCTCGACTCCATTCTCCAGCGCGATCTCTACTTCGCCGGATCGGTCGAGCGCCGCGCCCGTGAACTGGAAGACATGTTCACGCGCGACGATATCAAAGCCATCGTCTGTGCCCGCGGAGGCTATGGTTCCAACTACCTTCTCCCCGCGCTCGACCTCGCAAAAATCGCGGCCCATCCGAAAATCTTCGTCGGCTACAGCGACCTGACCTCGCTCCTTACCTGGTTCGCCGATACAACGAATCTGGTCACCTTTCACGGTCCGATGGTCACGAAGGATTTCGCATTTCCCGACGGCGTCGACCTCGCCTCATGGCAAAGCGCCACGAGCGGAGAAACCGATTGGCAGATCGGCGAAACTTCCGGCGCAAAGCCGCTGGTGGCAGGCGAAGCCGAAGGCATTCTCTACGGCGGATGCCTCTCCATCCTGGTCGCGTCGCTGGGTACGCCCTATGAGATCCAAACCGCCGGTGCGATCCTCTTCCTCGAAGACGTAACGGCCAAGCCCTACCAGATCGACCGCATGTTGATGCAGTTGAAGCTCGCCGGAAAATTAAGAGACGTCCGCGGAATCGTCTTCGGCGAAATGCTCGATTGCCGCCAGAACGCCGCCCAGGACTACACTCTGGAAGAGGTGGTGTTGCGAGCACTGGGCGATCTGAAAATTCCAGTAGCCTTCGGCCTCCGCTCCGGCCATGTTTCGCGCTCCAACATCACGCTCCCCATCGGGGTGCGCGCAAAACTGGAAGTCGGAAACATTGTCACCTTAGAGATTCTCGAGTCGTCAGTCCAACAGCGATAATCGCAGAAAAGAATTACGTTGCAGGAGCAGATAGATTAATGGCAGCAGACGGCAATTGCCAAAAATTATGCGGGTCAAGATTGTGGACGCGCAAATTCACGTGTCACGGCAGATCTCCCCAATGGAAGCCCCGGAGGGGCGGCCAGACAATAGCCCGGCGCTTTTTAGCGCCGGGAAGAGGAATGCACAATTAGATCAAGTCCCGGGAGGGACGACTGAGCCTCGCCTGCGCTCTTAGGCTGTCGACTTTCACACAAACTGTCTCAAGGACCAAAACATCACCGTGACCTCAAAATCCCGACACATCCACCTGATCGGCATCTGTGGAACCGCCATGGCGTCGCTCGCCGGCATGTTGCGCGAACGCGGCTTCCGCGTCACGGGATCAGACGCCGCCGCCTATCCGCCCATGTCCACATTTCTCGAATCGCTCGGAATCCCCGTCTCCCAGCCCTTCTCCGAGTCGAACCTCGACCCGCGCCCCGATCTCGTGGTCGTTGGCAACGCGCTCTCTAGGGGCAATGTAGAACTCGAGCGCGTTCTCGACCAGCGAATCCCCTTCTGCTCACTTCCTCAAGTCCTGCACGACGAATTTCTCGTAGGCAAAGAAGTCCTCGTCGTAGCGGGCACCCACGGCAAAACCACGACCACCTCCATGCTGGCCTGGATCTTCGAGAGCGCCGGCCTCGAACCATCATTCCTCATCGGAGGCATCGCCGAAAACTTCGGCAGCAGTTTTGGCCTCGGAGCCGGCCAGCACTTCATCCTCGAAGGCGACGAATATGACACCGCCTTCTTCGATAAAGGTCCCAAATTCCTGCACTACTTTCCCGACTCGCTGATACTCACGTCGGTAGAATTCGATCACGCCGATATCTACAAAGATCTCGACGCGATCGAGACGGCCTTCAAGCGGCTGGTCAACCTCGTTCCACGACGCGGCAAGATCATCGGCTTCGACAGCGGCGAGAGCCTCGATCGCTGCCTCGCCAAAGCCTTCTGTCCCGTAGAGCGCTATGGCGCCTCGCAAACCGCGCACTGGCAAATCGACAACCTCAAGCTTGATCCCGATCGCACCACCTGGTCGGTCAGGCAAGCTGGCAAGCCCTGGGCCGATTTTGAATTCGCCCTGGGCGGAGAATACAACGTCTGGAATGCCACCGCCGCCGCCGCGCTCGCCTCCCACTACGGAATCTCAAAAGACGCCATCGCCCACGCGCTCGCAACCTTCCGCAGCGTAAAACGCCGCCTCGAGGTGAAAGCCGAAATCAACGGCATCACCATCATCGACGACTTCGCGCATCATCCCACGGCCATCGAGCAGACTATTCGCGCTCTTCGCGCCCGCTACGCGCAGCGCCGCCTCTGGGTAGTTCTCGAGCCTCGCTCGAACACCATGCGCCGCAACGTCCTGCAGGATGCCCTCGCCCGCAGTCTCGTGCAAGCCGACGAAATCATTCTGGCCGCCATCTTCAAGTCCGAAGCGATTCCCGAAGCCGACCGCCTGAACCTCGACTACGTGATCGACGACATCCAGCAGTGCGGCAAAAAAGCCCGCGTTCTCAAAGACGCAACCGCCATCGTGGACGCGATAGCGCCCGAATTAAAACCCGGAGACGTAGTCGCCATCCTGTCTAATGGCGGCTTCGGCGGAATCTATGAGAAGCTACCGGAACGTCTGCGAGCGCTGGGCGCGAAGGCATAAACGCCCCTGGCCGCGCAGCAGTCCAACAAATCGCAGCAAGTAGTCGCTGGTTTGTTCTCAAGCAATTTTGAAAAAGGCACGCGCCAACACACGCAACACGGGAGACTGACCGGGTGTTTCGCACCATTCTGATGTTGTTATTCTGGCTAGCCGCCCTTCCGGTCGCGGCGCTGCTCGGTATTCCTTGGACCTACCTCACCAAAGACATTTCTTTTCTCTACTGGGGATGCATGCGCGCCGCCTACTGGGGAGTGCGCATCGCCGGAGTCAAAGTTAACGTCCAGGGCCTCGAAAAAATCGATCCCCGCCGCACCTACATCTTCATGTCGAACCACATCTCCAATCTCGATCCGCCCTTGACCCTCCCGCTAATTCCAAGGCGAACCTCGGTGATGGTAAAAAAAGAGCTCTTCAAAGTCCCCATCCTCGGCCAGATCATGCGCACCGGGGCCCTCGTCCCCGTCGACCGTGGAAACCGCGACGCCGGCATCTCCGCCGTCCGCGACGCCGTAGAAGCGATCCGCACTCAGAATCTGAATATGACGATTTACGTGGAAGGGAAGCGCAGCTTCGACGGAAAATTGCTGCCCTTCAAGAAAGGCCCGTTCTATCTGGCGGAAGAATGCAAAGTCCCCATCGTCCCCATCACCATCTCAGGCACCGAAGAAGTAATGCCCAAAGCCCGCTTCGCCATTCAGCCAGGATTGGTGACCATCCAGTTTCACAAGCCCATAGAACCAGAAGACTTCGGTTCCCGCGACTGCCTAATGGCCAAAGTAAGAGCCGCCATCAACAGCGGCCTCCCGGTAGATTTACGGGAGTAGAACTGCCGAACCATTTGTGATCCGAACCCTCCTCCCAACCCTTCGCCATCCGAACCCCTTTGTCATCCTGAGCGAAGCGAAGGACCTGCTTTTCAGGCCTCAACCACTGTCGTCCTGACCTACGGAGTCACAGAACCCTCCACGACTGTTGCCTGCCGAGTCCCTCGGCGAGATCTACCCGCCCTCCATAAGCTTCCGCACCGCCTTCGCCATCTCCGGCAGCTTCGGATAAGCCGCGCAACACCGCAGCCACAGTTTGTGGTCAATCGCCGGAGCCCCACTTACCATCGCTCCCGGAGCTACATCCTGCGGCACTCCGCTTTGCGCAATCACCACCGCTCCATCTCCAATCTTGACGTGTCCCGAAACGCCCACCTGCCCCGCAAGAATCACGTGGCTCCCCACATCGGTAGTTCCCGCGAGCCCGACCTGCGCGCACAGCAGCGTGTCTTCGCCAATCGTGCAGGCGTGCCCGACGTGAACCAGGTTGTCGATCTTGGCCCCGCGGGCAATATAAGTCCGTCCCACGTTGGCCCGGTCGATGCACGTTCCCGCCTGGATCTCGACATCGTCCCCAATCTCTACATTTCCCGACTGCACAATCTTGTGCCACCGGCCCGAAGCTTCCTTGGCAAACCCGAACCCGTCCGACCCGATGATCACCGCATTCTGCAGCACCACGTTGTTTCCAATCCGGCAGAACTCGCGCACGACCACATGCGTGTGCGCAAAGAAACTGTGGCCAATCTTCACTCCGCGATAGATCGCAGCATGTGCCAGCAGCACCGCGTTGTCGCCGATCTCGACATCCTCGTCAATGACCACGTAAGGCCCAAGATGAGCGTTCTTGCCAATCTTCGCGCTCGGATGGACGACGGCAGTAGCATGAATCCCCGGGGCATACCGTGGCGGCTGGTAAAACAGTTCCACCGCTTTGGCCCAAGCCAGATAAGGATTATCCGTCCGCAGCATTCCCGTGGAGATGGCAGGAAACTTCTCATCGACGATTACGGCCGTCGCCCTGGTGGTCTTCGCGGCCCCGACGTACTTGGGATTGTGAACAAAGGTAAGTTGTCCCGGACCGGCCTGCTCAATTCCGCAGACCCCCGAGATCTCGGCGTCAGGAGAAGCGTTTTCCAGCCGAGTCGCCAGCGCACTAGCAATGTCCGCGAGTTTCATTAGGATGACCTGTTGAAATGACCTGTCGGAATTGTAATGCCCCAGCCAAGCCATAGGCGCGAAGTCTTCCTGAGCGAAGCAGGATCGTCGCAAGCGATGATCCTGCGGAGTCGAAGGAACCCTACGCAAAAGACTTTTCTGGAAGTCGAAAATCCAAAGCCGAGCCTACCCCTCAAACAACCCAACCTGCCGCGTATCCGCCCCTTTGCGCCGCCCGCGCCCCGCTCCCACCACCGCCAGCACCGTGAGCGCGCTCAACGCCTCCCGCGGCACAAAAATGCGCTGCGTGTTCGATCGCAGATCCGGAGGATTCAGCAAGAATCCCTCCGCCGGATTTTGCGTCAGATCGTTCGGCAGGATCCCTTCGATCACTTCGCTGTCCTTGAACCGTAGCCGCACCCACAATCCCTCCGTCCGCGGACGCGTAGTGAACGTCTTTCGCAGCATCGGATCGGCATCCGAAAATTCGCGCACAAAATAAACCGCCTTGATGTCCTTCAGATCGATCGCCACCACGTTCCCGGACGTATTCAGCAACTCCAGCTTGCCCTCGACCACAAAGTTCGCGGGGGCGACGTGTCCATTGATCGAGTCGCGGTCCAGCTTGCGAACGATAACTTTCTTGTGAGTCGACGACATGGAGGCTGGGTGGCCATCACCGCCCGGCGCTGCGAAAATCCGCGCGGGAATGACGCTCCTGTCAGCGATTCTCGCATTTTCCGCCGCCAATCGGACAGAATGTCCCTTGACAGTAGCCAAACGGTAAACCTTGTGCTATTTTGTGTAGCTTGCCGGAATTAAGGATTTGCAGTATAAGTCTAATGTACAGAGCGAGTTAGATTCCGTAGGCGCAAAAGGGCCCCTCGCATCGGCGCGCTCCTCTGTGGAAATCTTGTGAATATTGCCCGAATCCAGCCAGGGCATGACGATTAGGAAGGCATGGCCGATTACATCTATACCCTGGAAACCCGGCTTCTCCCGGACCAACAAAAGGCTGTTTCATCGGTAATAGACGCTGCCAAAGCGGCCGGGATGAACGTGTACCTCACCGGTGGCGCGGTCCGCGACATCATCACCGGTTTTCCCATCCGCGATCTGGACTTCACCGTGCAAGGCAATGCGCTCAAACTCCAAAAGGATCTTGAGCGCGCCGGCGCTGTCATTGGCGACGCCGATACCGACCTGCGCTCCCTCCTCCTGACCTTCCCCGGCGGCGTTCGCGCCGAAGTCGAAATGGCCAGGTCAGAGACCCACGATAAAGTCGGAAAGCCTCCCCAGATCGCTCCAGCAACCATCATCGAAGATCTCCGCCGCCGCGACTTCACCGTCAACGCCATGGCTCTGTCTCTCAACGAGGGATCGCGTGGCCTTTTGATGGATCCTTTCAACGGCGTCGCCGACATCGAAGCGAAAGTTATCCGGGTCATCCACAACTACGCGTTCCTCGAAGACCCATCGCGCATGATCCGCGCCACCCGCTTCAGCACGCGCTTTCACTGGCCGCTCGAAGAACGCACCCAGGCCCGCTTCGAGTCCGGCAAGGAAAACGGCTACATCGATCACATTCGCAGCGCCAGCATCGGATACGAAATCGAACAACTGGCCTACGAAGACGATCCGCTCGCAGTCTTAAAGGCCTACGAAAAAGAGGGATGGCTGAAGGTTCTCAATCCTCACTGGAGCACGGCCAAGGTCGACGCCGCCGGCCTGACCACGCTCATGAAGACCCGCCAGCAGATGAATGAGCTGGGCTACGCGCCCGACACTGCCGCGGCCGTACTGCACTTCCTCACCGAGCGCCTCGGCGATAAGGATGTTGCCGATTTGCGGCGCGCGATTCCGCGCAAGGATCTGGTCGCCGCCTGGAAGGATCTCGACGACAACGCTCGTGATTTGGCCAAGCGCTTGTCCGGCAAGGAAGCCGCCACCCCCTCGCGTACCTGGCAATTGCTCTCCCACGCCCGGCCCGAGATGGTTCTGTTCCTCGCGGTCACTGCCCGCCAGCAGGCGGTTTCACAGAAGATCAAGAATTTCTTCACCAAGTGGCGTCAGGTGCAGCAGAAAATTCCGTTGCTCGAAATGACGGAACTCCACATCACTCCGCAGCTCCCCGAATATCCCAAAATTGCCAACGACGTGTTCATGCTCTTGCTGGATGGCAAGCTGCGTTCGCGCACCGAAACCCTCAAATTCCTGAAGCCTCTCGCGCCGCCGCCCCCGCCACCGCCTCCGCCCCCACCCAGCAAACGCGGTCGTGGAGCGAAAGCCGCCGCAGCCCCAGCCCCCACCGTTGCTGCGGGCAAGGGAAAAGCCAAGGGCAAAGATAAAGAAAAAGATCAGGCTGCGGCCGTGCCTGCCGCCGCGTCCGCCAAGCCCGAAGGAAAGCCGGGAAAGTCTGCGCCTTCGCCGGCAGCAAAAGCAGCTCCACCAGCAAAAGCGCCCGCTGCGAAACCAGTAGCCGTGAAAGCCGCTGGCAAGCCCGCCCCCGCGAAGCCCTCGAAACCGAAGAAGGCAGCCGCCCCGAAGCACGCCTCCAAACCGGCAGCGGGCAAGAAGCCTCCGGCGAAAAAGAGCAAGAAAAAATAGCCACGGTGCCCCATAGCCTGCAGAAGGGTTCGCGGCGCATTGTGGCGCTAACCCGGCATCCAAGGCCCCAATGGTGCGGGATCTCATCTCAAATGTTGTCGAGATGGCCTTTTTCTGCGGCCCGCCAGACGAAAATTCTCTCGCCGTCAGCCCCATCCCGCGCTCGAAACAGGCGTATACTGGCCTCATGCGTCGCTCTCTGACCCTCGCGGCGTTCTTCCTGGCAATCTCTGTACTCCCGGTGTGCGCCCAGCATGGCGGCGGACACGCCTCCTCTGGCGGAGGCCACGGCGGTTTTAGCGGAGGCCATGCCAGCTTCAGCGGCGCAAGCCACGTCAGTTCCGGCGGTCACGCGGGTTTTGTGGGACACAGCTCCTCATACAGCTCCCCGCGCGCCACGTCCAGCTATTCGCGATATGGATCACGGCCCACCTCTTACGGCCGAGCCCCCTACGTGCGCAACGGACGCGCCGCCTACGGTTACCGCAATCGCTATGCCTATCCCTACGGATACCCCTACTACGGCCTCTTTGCCTACGGCGGCATCGATCCGAATTGGTGGTGGGATACCTACTCCGACGACCCCGATGACGCCCAGCAGCGCGCCGAGGCCGCCGACATGAACGCCGAAAATCTCGATGAGCAGCAGGCCCTCCGCGAACAGGATCAGCCCTACTACCCTGGACCGGTGCGCCGTCCGCGGCCAGCCCAGCCCGCGCCCGTAGCCACACAGGCGGATAACACTCCCGCCACCGTCCTTATTTTCCGCGACCAGCACCAGCGCGAAATCAGAAACTATGCCATCGTCGACGAGATGCTCTGGGTATTTACTCCCCAGCGCATAGAAAAAGTTCCGCTAGCGATCCTCGACGTCCCCGCCACTATCAAAGCCAACGACGATCGCGGAGTAGATTTCCGCCTTCCCGAATCCAGTTCCGGACAATAGCCCGAACCGCACGCAGTGCCGCACATTGCGCGCACCAGCGAGTTTTCCTCCGTCTGTGCATAAGTTCCCGCTCTCCGGTCTCTCGTTCGCCAGTAAAATGACTCCCAATGCCTGAATTCGTCCATCTCCACCTGCACAGCGATTACTCCATGCTCGACGGCGCCTGCGACGTTGAAAAGCTCGTCCACCGCGTCGAAGAACTCGGCATGCCCGCTGTCGCCATGACCGACCACGGCAATATTTTCGGCACCGTGCACTTCGTGAATGCGGCCAACAAAGTCGGAATCAAGCCCATCGTCGGTTGCGAACTCTACATCTGCAAAAAGGACGACCACGACATCCGCCGCACGCCGCCCGACGGCGACACCTACAACCACCTCCTCGTTCTCGCCGAAAACGAAGAAGGCTATCGCAACCTCGTAAAAATCACGTCCGAAGCCTCGCTCCACGGCTTCTATTACAAGCCTCGCGTCAGCAAGAAATTCCTGGCCGAGCACTCCAAAGGTCTGATCGGCCTCTCCGGATGCCTCAAAGGCGAAGTAGCTGAGCGCCTCACGGAAGGGAACTACGACGCCGCCCGTTCGGCTGCCGCGTTTTATAGCGACCTGTTCGGCAAAGAAAACTTCTTCCTCGAAATTCAGGATCAGGGCCTCGAGATGGAGCATCGCATCCACGCCGGATTATTCCAGCTCGAAAAAGACCTCGGCCTCCCGCTCGTCGCCACCAACGACAGCCACTACCTCTGCGAAGACGACGCCCACGCGCAGGACGTCATGCTCTGCATCCAGATGGGAAAGTCGATTCAGGAAACCAACCGGATGAAGTTCGAGGGCAACCAGTTCTTCGTCAAGAATGCTGACGAGATGCTGCGCGTCTTCAAGGATTCCCCGCAGGTTCTCGCCCGCACTCTGGCCATCGCCGAGCGCTGCAACCTGCGCTTGGAGAAGGTTCCCAGCCCCTTCCCGCACTTCGACGTCCCCGCCGGATTCACCCCCGACAGTTATTTCGAGCACATCACCCGCGAAGGTTTCGCGCGCCGCATGGAAGTCTTGCGCAAGCTCTCTGCCGAAAATCGCCTCAAGCACTCCCTCGCCGACTACGAGCAGCGCCTCTCGCGTGAGGTCGCCATCATTCAGCAGATGAAGTTTCCCGGATACTTCCTCATCGTCTGGGACTTCATTCGCCACGCCCGCGAGAAAGGCATCCCCGTCGGCCCCGGACGAGGCTCAGCCGCCGGCGCGCTCGTCGCCTATTCGCTGGGCATTACCGACATCGATCCCCTTCAGCACGAGTTGCTCTTCGAGCGCTTCCTCAACCCCGAGCGCATCTCCATGCCTGACATCGATATCGATTTCTGCATGAATCGCCGGGGCGAAGTCATCGAATATGTCACCGCAAAATACGGACGCGAGAACGTAGCCCAGATCATCACCTTCGGCACCATGGCCGCCAAAGCCGCCATCAAAGACGTCGGCCGCGCCATGGATATGCCCTATGCCGACGTCGACCGCATCGCCAAGATGATCCCGACCACGTTGAACATTAAGCTGGACGACGCGTTGAAAGAGTCTGTCGCCCTTCAGGATGCCTACGAAAAAGATCCCCAAGTAAAGCAGCTTCTCGATACCGCCCGCAAACTCGAAGGCATGGTGCGCAACTCCGGAGTACACGCCGCCGGCGTAGTGATCTCTCCCCGCCCGCTCATCGAACTGGTTCCGCTGCACAAAACGAAAAACGACGAAATCGTCACCGCCTTCGACATGGTCGCCATCGAAAAGATGGGCCTGTTGAAAATGGATTTCCTCGGCCTCACCACCCTCACCATCCTCGACGACACGCTCAAACTGCTCGCGCAAAAAGGCAAGACGGTCGTTCTCGACGAGATCCCGCTCGAGGATCCCGAGACATACCAGAAGGTTTTCTACAAGGGCTTAACTTCCGGAGTCTTCCAGTTTGAATCGTCCGGCATGCGCGACGTTCTCCGCCGCTATCAGCCTAACTCGATCGAAGACCTCACCGCCCTCAACGCCCTGTACCGTCCCGGCCCGATCCAGGGCGGCATGATCGATGACTTCATCGAGCGCAAACACGGACGCCGCAAGATCGAATACGAACTCCCGGAGCTAAAAGAAATTCTCCAGGAAACTCTCGGCGTAATCGTCTATCAGGAGCAGGTCATGCAGGTCGCCAACCGCCTCGCCGGATACTCCCTCGGTGAAGCTGACCTGCTCCGCCGTGCCATGGGCAAGAAGAATGCCGAGGAGATGGCCAAGCAGCGCGAGCGTTTCGTGCAGGGAGCCACGCAACGCGGCTTCCCGCCCAAGAAAATCGAACGCATTTTCGATCTCATGGCGCAGTTCGCCGGATACGGCTTCAACAAGTCGCACTCCGCGGCCTACGCGCTGCTCGCTTATCACACCGCTTATCTCAAGACGCATCATCCCATCGAATTCATGGCCGCCCTGCTCACCTCCATCACCGGAGACACCGACAGCGTAGTGAAGTACATCAACGAGTGCCGCGAGATGGGTATCGCCGTCGAGCCTCCGGATATCAACATCAGCGACGCCAACTTCACTCCCCACGAGCAGGCCATCCGCTTCGGTCTTGCAGCGGTAAAAAACGTGGGAGGCAACGCGATCGAATCGATCGTAGCCGCGCGCCAGAAACTCGGTCGCCCCTTCCGCTCGCTCTACGAATTCTGCGAGGAAGTCGACCTGCGGCTCCTCAATAAACGTGTTTTGGAGTCGCTGATCAAAAGCGGCGCCCTGGACTGCTTTGGCCGCCGCGCCCAGGTCATGCAGGCCCTCGATAAGGCGATCGAGCGCGCCCAGAAATCCCAGCGCGATGCCGAATCTGGCCAGCACGGCCTCTTTGGCGTCTTCGCCGACGAACCCGCCGAGCATGCCAACGACGTTCTCCCCAACGTCCCCGACTGGGACGAGCAGGTTCGCCTTGCCGCCGAGAAAGAAGTCCTGGGCTTCTTCATCACCGGACACCCGCTGGAAAAATATCAGGACAAGCTCACCGACCTGAACGCCCTCTCCACCGAAGACATATCGGCAATGAAAAAGTCCACCAACAAAGATGAAACCATCACGACCGCCGGACTCATCTCTGGACTTCGCGTAGCCAAGTCCCGCCGTGGAGAACTCTGGGCCCAGGCCTCGCTCGAAGACATGCACGGCAAAGTCGAACTGCTCGTCTTCCCCGAGGCTTACCGTAAACTCGCGGAACAAGTTAAGCTCGAAGTTCCCGTCCTGATTCGCGGCGGCGTGCGTATCGAAGAAGGCGCCAATCCCAAGGTCACCGCGAACGAGATCATCCCGCTTGACGAAGCGAAGGTGCCGCTCCCCAAAGCCCTGCGCATTCGTGTTCCTCTGGGCAACGCGACCGACGGCACTATCGACGCCCTCCACACGCTTTTCCACGAGCGCAAAGGCGAGGCCAAGGTATTGTTCGATCTGGAGCGCGACGGCGATTTTATGGTCGTCATGGAGGCCGAGGGCTATAATGTGATGCCAGACCGCAGTTTCCTCGCCCGGATCGAGGAACTATGCGGCCGAGGCAGCGTCCGCGTCATCAGCTAAGACAGAAAGTTGAGCCAGCTGCTTGACGAAAGCCGAGCCGAAAATTGCGCTAAAGCCGAGCCATAAGCTGACTAAAGCCGCGCTAGAACCTTGACGAAAGCCGTGCCAGAGGTGGGCTATCCGGGATTGGCCGCGAGTATTGATCCGCATCGGTGTCCCGGAGGGACGCCTGAAAATAGCCCGGCGCTTCAGCGCCGGGTAGCAGCGCAATATCGATAAAGTCCCGGAGGGACGACTGAGCTCGTTTTTCGCACTCCGTTAGAATAAGGTAAACAGAAACGCGGCCAGCGAATCCACGAATGCGTCGAGCCAAACGAAAGCGGATTGAACCATCGGATGCCGCGGGAGCCCATCCCGCCGTCGCGGGCGTCGAATTCCTACTCGCTATCGTGGAAGCGCACAACCCGCGCAGAAATGGAAATGTAATCAAGATGGATTCCGCACCCAGAGCGCAGCAGGAACTGGACAAAATCGAAGAGCAGATCTCCCGCCTTCAATCCCTCGAAGGCCAGAACGGCGAAACCCAGCGCCAGATCCAGCAACTTCACGACCGCGTGAACGATCTCCGCCGCGAACTGACCGCCCCCTTGAATGCCTGGGAGCGCACTAACCTGGCCCGCCATCCCCAGCGTCCCTACACCCTCGATTATGTCGAGCGCATCTTCACCGACTGGAGCGAGATTCACGGTGACCGTGGCTTCCGCGACGATCCTGCCATTGTCTGCGGAATGGCCAGCTTTCACGGCCAGCAGGTCGTCGTTGTAGGCCAACAGAAAGCCCGTGACGCCAAGCAGCGCGTCTACCGCAATTTCGGAATGCCGCATCCCGAAGGCTATCGCAAGGCCCTGCGCGTTATGAAAATCGCCGAAAAATTCCACCGCCCCATTTTCACTTTCGTCGATACCGATGGCGCTTACCCCGGATTGCACGCCGAGGAACGCGGTCAGGGCGAGGCCATTGCCCGCAACCTGCTCGAAATGTCGCGCCTCGAAGTCCCCATCATCGCCACGGTGATCGGCGTAGGCGGCAGCGGCGGCGCTTTAGCGATCGCCGTAGCCGATCGCGTCCTCATGATGGAGAACTCCGTCTACTCCGTGATTTCCCCCGAAGGTTGCGCCTCCATCATGTGGCGCGATGCCAGCAAGAAAGAGTTGGCCGCCGAAGCCATGAAAATCACCGCCAAAGACATGGCCGAACTGGGATGCGTCGACGGCATCATCCCCGAGCCTCCCGGAGGCGCGCAGACCGATCACGCCCAAGCCGCCGAGTTGCTCGACGCCGCCCTCTCCAAAGAATTATCGGAACTGAAAAACGTTCCCGTCCCCGCTCTGCTCGAAACCCGCTACCAGAAATTCCGCAAAATGGCGCAGTTCTTCCAGGTGGAAGCGTAATGAAGGATAAATACAACCGCGATTCCGCTCCTGTTGGCGGGCTGGGGACAGAGATTTCTGCCTTGTTCTCTGGTATTGGAATCGAATTCGAACTTCCAGAATTGCGCGGATACGAGCTAAGAAATGATCTCGACCTACCGGTGGCTTCCGCGGACTAACATCTAGATCGATATCTTCCTACAGAATCGGCATGTGCAAACAAGGCTCGACCATGAAGTCCAGCGCGTTGATCTGCTCCAGCGCCCGGTCCACCAGCGACGCTTTGCATTCTTCCAGCGAAATCAGAAACGACAAATGGGATTTCGGCGACGCCGGCTTCTGCAGCACCGAATCGATGTTGATCCCGCAGTTCGCTAGTATCGCGGACAGGCTCGCAATGATCCCCGGACGATCGTTCACCATAAAGCGCAGGTAATGCTTCGTCTTGAAATCCGCGCTCACTGTCGCTGATTTCTCCGCCGGACGCACCGCCCGCCCATTGCCCGCCTGTTTCGCCCGCGCAATCGCCAGAATATCGGAGACCACTGCCACCGCCGTGGGATGTCCACCGGCCCCGTGCCCTCCAAAAACAGTCTCTCCCCCATACACGCCGGTGGCCATCACCAGGTTCTGGCTCCCCTCGACCCGCGCCAGCGGCGAATTGATCTGCACCAGCGCCGGCTGAACGGCCGCCAGCAGCCGTTCTCCCTTCAGTTCCGCCAGCGAGATTTGCCGGATCGTGCAATTCAACAGCTTGGCGTACTCGAAATCGATCGCATCGATGGGCGAAATTGACCGCGCCACAATACTTCCCGGCGCCACATAGCAATCCAGCCCGACTCGCACGAGGATCGCCAGTTTCGCCCGGGCGTCCAGCCCGTCGATGTCCTCAGTAGGATTCGCCTCCGCAAATCCCAGCTTCTGCGCCTCCCCCAACGCGCTCGCAAACGAAACGCCGTTGCTCTCGATCTGGCTCAGGATGTAGTTGCAGGTCCCGTTTAGGATTCCGCAGATCTTGAAAAGTTTGTCCCCGGCCAGCCCCTCGTGCAGCCCCGAAATCACCGGCACGCCCCCAGCCACCGATGCGCCAAACTCAATCTGCTGATGCATCTGCTGCGCCAGAGCAATCAGTTCCGGCCCGCTGCGTGCGATGATCTGCTTGTTGGCGGTCACCACCGATTTGCCGGCTGAGAGCGCCCGCCGGATCCACTCTTCGGTAGGCTGCAGTCCGCCCATCACCTCGACGACAACATCGCAATCCGAAGCAATCACATCGTCAATGCTCTCCGTCCAAATCACGGACGATGGCAGCCAGTCCACTTTCTTGCGCGCCACATTCCGGTTGCAAACATGCGTAAGCCGCAGACCCGTATCGGCGCGCTCGCAGATAATCTTGGCCACCGAACTCCCGACGGTCCCAAAGCCCAGCAAAGCAACTTTGCACACAGGAGCGCCCTCGCTGCCGGTGGAGTCGAGTGTCGACGTATCGCGCGTCGAGGTTGGATTCGTTGCAGACTGGCCCTTGGAGGATTCGTGTTGCGACGAAGTTGGCATTGATTTTCCCGTTCCTCAAGCATATCTTGAACGCCCCCGCTCCGCCTCCACGAAAAGGCGTACCAGTTACTTACGGAACCCTTTCCTGAATTCAATCTTCCCAACACGCACACGAGGGCTGCCCCACCCTAACGTTGCGCTCTTTGCGACGTTAGGGCGGGATTTCCCCCGCCGAGCCATCGTAGACATCCCCTCGCAGAAGGCGAACCCCGCTCGTGCCTTTGGTACTGCCCCCGTTAACCTCCGCGTCGCCCCCAGCGTTATAATCGAATAGTTTTGCACCCACCACTTCGATACACGTCCGGATAGGTAGTCCATCCGGCAACAACCCGGGTACGGGGTTACTCGGTAATTACCAAGGAAGGCAAGGGAAATGGCCACTACGGATATCGTGCCTCAGGAAGCATCCGGCAAACTGGGGCAGAAGCGCGTTGTCAATGACATGAGTATTCAGGTTGCGACCGTCAACGGCTCCGGTTCGCAGAGTTCGAACACGGTCCTGCTGCGCAGCATTTTTCAGATGGGCGTGCCCATCTCCGGCAAGAATATGTTCCCCTCGAACATCGCCGGATTGCCCACCTGGTACACCATTCGCGCCAGCAAAGACGGCTACATCGCCCGCAAGAAGGAAATCAACCTCCTCATCGCGATGAACGCCGAGACGGCTCAGGACGACGTGAAAACCCTCGCTCCCGGCGCCAGCGTCCTCTACGATGAGCCGCTCGCCCTAGACAAACTCCGCGACGATCTCATCTTCTACCCCGTTCCCTATGACAAGCTCGTCACCGCCGTTTGCTCGGAAGCCAAGCTCCGCAAGCTCATCAAGAACATGATCTACGTCGGCGTGGCCGCCCAGCTCCTCGAAATCGAATTCGCCGAAGTCGAGAAGGCCATCAAAAAGCAGTTCTCCACCAAGGCGAAAGCCGCCGCCCTCAACCTCGCCGCCGCCAAGGCCGGACACGATTACGCCGCCGCCAACCTCACCAAGCGCGATCCCTACTACATCCAGCGCATGGATAAAACCAAGGGCATGATCATCGTCGACGGCAATTCCGCCGCCGCCCTGGGATGCGTGTTTGCCGGATGCACCGTCGTCACCTGGTATCCCATCACGCCCTCATCCTCGCTCGTCGAGACCATGATCGACTACATGAAGGAGTACCGCATCGGCCCCGATGGCAAAGCCACCTTCGCCATCGTGCAGGCCGAAGACGAGCTCGCCGCCGTTGGCATGGTGATCGGCGCGGCCTGGGCCGGAGCCCGCTCCATGACCGCTACCGCCGGACCCGGCATCTCGCTCATGTCGGAATTCACCGGCCTCGCCTATTACGTCGAAGTCCCCGCCGTCATCTGGAACATCCAGCGCGTCGGCCCGTCGACCGGATTGCCCACCCGCACTGCCCAGGGTGACGTGCTTTCCACCGCGTTTCTCAGCCACGGCGACACCAAGCACATCCTGCTCTTCCCGAATTCCATGATCGAATGCTTCACCATGGCGCAGGACGCCTTCGACCTCGCCGAACATTTTCAGACTCCCGTGTTTGTGATGTCGGATCTCGATCTCGGCATGAACAACTGGATGTCCGATCCCTTCCCCTATCCCGAAAAGCCCATGGATCGAGGAAAAGTTCTCACCAAGGAAGACATCGAGAAGCTCGGCGGTTTCGCGCGTTACAAAGATGTTGACGGAGACGGCATCGGCTATCGCACCCTGCCCGGTACTGATCATCCTGCCGCCGCATGGTTCGCCCGTGGCAGCGGTCACAACGAAAAAGGACAATACAGCGAGCGGCCCGACGACTTCGAGCGCAACATGGAGCGCATCAACAAGAAGTTTGAAACCGCCCGTTCCTTCGTTCCGCGCCCCGAACTCGCAGGTTCCGGAAAAGCGAAAGTAGGCATCCTCGCCTACGGTACCTCGCACTGGGCGATCATCGAAACCCGCGACCAGCTGGCCAAAGAGTACAACCTCGAAACCGATTACCTGCGCATCCGCGCCTATCCCTTCACGCGCGAGGTGCACGATTTCATCGAGAAGCACGACCGTATCTATGTCGTCGAGCAGAATCGCGACGGCCAGATGGCCAGCCTGCTCAAACTCGATATCAAGGCGGAATTCGCGCCGCGCCTGCGTTCCATCTGCCACATTCACGGCTTGCCCATGGATGCCCGCTCCGTAACCGACGAACTGATGATGATGGAGGAAAAGTAAATGGGGACCACGACCACCGAACCAACCTCGGCTCCGGCGCCAAAAACCAACCGCATCGGCCTGCAGGTCATTGACTACCGCGGCGGCAAAACCACGCTCTGCGCGGGCTGCGGCCATAACGCCATCTCCGAGCGCATCATCGACGCCATGTACGAAATGGGCGTGAAGCCGGAGCGTGTAGCCAAGTTCAGCGGCATCGGCTGCTCTTCCAAGAGCCCTGCTTATTTCATGAACCGCTCCCACGCCTTCAATTCCGTACACGGACGCATGCCCTCGGTAGCCACCGGCGCGATCCTCGCCAACAAGAATCTGCTCGCTCTCGGCGTCACCGGAGATGGCGACACCGTCTCCATCGGTGCCGGACAGTTCGTCCACCTCATGCGCCGCAATCTCCCCATCATCTACGTGATCGAAGACAACGGCTGCTACGGACTCACCAAGGGCCAGTTCTCCGCGACGGCCGATCTTGGCTCGACGCTCAAAAGCGGCATCGCCAACGATCTTCCTCCTATCGATACCTGCGCCATGGCCATCCAGCTAGGCGCAACTTTTGTAGGACGCTCCTTCTCCGGCGACAAAAAGCAACTTCACACCATGCTGAAAGCCGCCATCGCGCATCGGGGCACGGTCATGCTCGACGTGGTTTCTCCCTGCGTCACCTTCAACGATCACGAGGGCTCAACCAAGTCCTATAAGTACATGCAGACCCACGAAGAGCCGCTGCACGAGGTCAGCTTTGTCCCGTCGTTCCAGGAGATCAACGTCGATTACGATCCCGGCACCACGCTCGAAGTCACCATGCACGACGGCTCCAGCCTGCGCCTGAAAAAGCTTGAGCAGGATTACAATCCCACCGACAAAATTCAGGCCGTGAGCCGTCTGATGGAATCGCACGCCAAAGGCGAAGTTCTCACCGGAGTCTTCTACATCAACGCCAAAGCCCCGAGCTTCATCGACATGCTGAACGTGACCGATCAGCCGCTGGCGACGCTGCCCGAGTCGGCCGTAAGGCCCAGCAGGGAAGCCTTGGCCAAATGCATGGCAGAATTGCAATAACAAGAAAGCAGTAACAAGAAAGTTAGCTGAAAAGAAAGTAGCGGCCGGCGCCCCCGCCGGCAGTCGCGGGGGCGACTTGCCCCCGCCGTCCGGACTACGCCCCTACCCCATCGTCAGCACTACCCGGAACCGCACCCGCCCGCTGATCATCTGCTCGTAAGCCTCCGCCGCCTTTTCCAGCGGATACCTCTCAATCATCGGACGCACTCCCGTGTAGGCGCTGAAGTTCAGCGTGTCTTCCGAATCGATCGCCGATCCCGACGGCCATCCCTGGATGTCTTTGCGTTGTCCGATCAGTTGCAGCGGAGTTACCGTCAACGAATCGAAGCTCGCGCCCACAATCAGCAGCTGCCCGTTTCTGCTCAAGCCGTTCACCACCGACGACATGGACTTCGAATCGGGCGCCGTGGCCAGAATCACTCGCGCGCCGCCCAGTTTCTGCAACGCATCCGCCGCATCGCCCGAACCGGCATCCACATAGGCATAGGCGCCCAGTTTGCGCGCTAGCGACTCCTTGTCCGCCCCACGCCCAACCGCCACCGTCCGGAACCCCATCTGCCGCGCATACTGAATCCCGAGATGTCCCAGACCGCCGATCCCTTGCACCGCCACCACGTCTCCCGGCCGCGCCCCCGAATTGCGCAACGCGTTGAACACGGTAATCCCCGCGCACAGCAGCGGAGCCGCTTCGGCCGCCGGCAGGTCGTCCGGAATTGCTGCCACCGCCTCCGCCGGCGTCACCATGTATTCCTGATAACCGCCATCGTGGCTGATCGCCGTAATCTTTCCGTTCTTGCACAGAATGAAATCGCCGCGCCGGCAGGGTTCGCAAACAAAGCAATGCCCGCCATGCCAGCCGACTCCAACCCGCTGCCCGGGCTTCCATTGCGTGACCTCGGAACCCACCGCATCGATCTGCCCGGCAATCTCGTGCCCCGGCACCCGCGGATACTGAATCCCCGGCCAGT
Source organism: uncultured Acidobacteriaceae bacterium (assembly GCA_963838315.1). GTDB lineage: Bacteria > Acidobacteriota > Terriglobia > Terriglobales > Acidobacteriaceae > Acidiflorens. The sequence goes on along the minus strand of CAWIQW010000021.1, from coordinate 9,694 downwards.
GGCCTTCTTTCACCAGCGCATCGCTGTGGCAAATCCCGCAAGCCTCTACCTTGATCCGAACCTGCGACCGCCCCGGCTCCGGAATATTTCGTTCGACCAGCTCAAAATCCCCACCGGGTTTCGTTACTTGAACAGCTTTCATGCGAGACATAGTTCTCCTCAAGAAGTTTGGAATATGGAATCAAGAGTAGAAGATGAACCAGAGCGTGAAGAAGACTCACCCGCCATCCTCTGGCGGCGTCGATGTTGATGAAGCGTAGCGCTGGGGCCCCACCGGCAAATCCCAGGAAGCAGCGAAAGCAACGCAGCAGGGAAATCCCAAAAGAGCTTTTCTCCGTGTCTCTGTGACTCGGTGGCGAAAAATGTCGGCCCCAAATGGAAGGGCTGTACCCGATGGCTGAGTGCTGAGTGCTGACGGCTGACGGCTGAAGGCTGAAGGCTGACAGCTAAAGCTCAGCGCTTCTTCTTGGCGAGCTTCTTCCCCCGCAGCTTCCCCTCAAACGAGTGCTCCGGACTCCCTCCCGGCTCCGGAAAATCGCTGTCCGCCCCTTCCACCAGCGGATTCTCGTCCCGATGCGAAAGTTGTCCCGTCATTGAATTGTTTCCCGATTGACTGCGGTCGTCGGGCTCTTGCGAGCCCTTTCCGCGGTCGGCATCATTGCGAAGATGATCGCTCACACTGCCCGGCATAATGACCTTTCTGATTACGTTCGACTGTGCTGCAAACCGCCCTCGATTGCTTACTAAAGTTTAGGCTACGCCCCCGCGTGCGAAATGCGCAATACCCCCTAACTCACGCCCTTTCTATAGCTTCGCATGGATTGCGGGTGGTTCTAATCGCTCCCATAGGTAAATTTAATAGTCCATTCATGGGGTATTGAATCTAAGATAGAACATGGTTAGCAAAAACCGAAAACATTACCTCTTTGCCAGCGACTTCGATCAGACGTTGACCTTTAACGATACGGGTTACGTTTTGAGCGAGCTGGTTGGCATTTCCGTCGAAGAGTTCGAACGCAAGATCAAGGGCATGGCCAAGCTGAACCTGGTTCAGCAGGGAGCCGAACTCTCCTACCTCCTTCTCCACGACCCCGAATTCCGTTCGCGGGTGCGGCGCGACGATCTTACCGAGGTCGGCAAGCGCATCCGCCTGAAAGAAAATATCGGGCAGATCTACGAGATCCTCGACCGCCGCATCGACGGCTTCCACTTCGATTTCTATGTCCTCTCGGCCGCGCCCGTCGAGGTCATTCAATCCGCGCTTGAAGGCATTGTCCCGAAGGATCAGATCTTCGGCACCGAGTTCAAATACCACGCCAATGGAGAAATCGATTGCCTCGTTCGCGCCACCGCCGGATACGGCAAGGTCGCGCGCCTCGAACAGCTCTCCGACGAACTGGGCGTTCCCTTGGACCACGTAGTCTACGTCGGCGACGGCAGCTCCGACATTCACGTCATGCTCCACGTCAACCGCCACGACGGGTTCACCATCGCCGTCTCCGAATCCAAGCACGTAGCCCAGATCGCCAAGCGCACCGTGTTAGGCGACAACGCGCTCGCCACGCTGGTTCCGATCCTCGAAGAAATCGCCGGATGGACGCGTCCCAGAATCCGACAGCTCTTCGAATCCTACGGCTTCCTGATTCAAGGCTGGGAAAGCATCCAGACCGACTGGGTCACTCTCCGCTCCAGTTCCATGCTCCCAGCCGTAAAAGCCACCGCCGCCGACGCCATGTGATCCCGCATCGCAAACTCAACAGCCGCGGTCAGCCACAATTGAGCCGCCAGGATGAGCATCGAGGATTAGGGCCCTCTCAGAACCTCCGCGCAACAACCGATGTCTTCCTGAGCGGCGTAGTCGAAGGACCCCGGCTCCCTCCCCAATTTAACCCGCGACTTTCAGCGTCGCGACAAAGCCTGCAACTAATCCACCGAATCCGGGTTCCAATACCCCAAGGGGAGGCTCACGTCCCTCCCCCAGTCGCGTCGAATCATTGATAATCAATCCGAGGCCCTTATGAATCCATCCCGAACGCTACGGATCGCCGCTATGGCTGCGGCTCTGACGTACTCCGCTTCATCCCAGACCACGCCGCCCGCGCCGCCGCCCCAATCAGGGGCGCTTCAGTCCAACCCGCAGCCGCAACCCTGGACCCCGCAGGCCATGAACTCCCTCCGCCAAAGGGCGTCTTCCAAAACCGAGTTCACCCTCGATCACCAGATGCTCATCCTCGCCTCCAAGCTCGATCCCAACAACGAAGATCTCCGCCGAGTGATCGCCGGCATCAGCGGAGTCTCCGTTCACAACCTCCGTTACTCCAAACCATGGATCTACGACCAGCAGGCTCTGGAGTCTATAAAAGAGGAATATCGCGACGCAGGCTGGAAGCAGCTAATGGCGCGCCACGACAAAAACGGCAGCGCCGGAGTGACCGACCTCTGGGTGCGCCTCGACAACAACGCGATCAGCAACGTAGCGATTCTCGTAGCGAAAGCCAACGAAGTAGATTTCTTCTTAGTTACCGGGTCGATCAGCCCGGTAGATATCTCGCACCTCGGAGGCCACTTCGGCATCCCTCCCATAGAAGGCGGAGTAGTAATCCCCAACAAGCAACCTTAGCGGGCTACCGACAAATGGATTCTGAATACCGAAGCCATGCGATCAAGCGTCTTTTCACGGCGGGCTAAACAAGTTGCTGAAACGCGGGCCTTGAGGTGGCGCAGCGGATCACCGACGCGATAGGTCGTCTGCTTTGATTTGGCTAATGTGCACCTGGGAACTAAATCCCGCGATATGCGGTCGAACAAGTTACTGTCGTTGCCGCCCCGGAGGGGCGACTGACAATAGCCCGGCGCTTTCAGCGCCGGGAAAATGGAGTCTCAATATTAAAGTCCCGGAGGGACGACCGAGTCCTTACGCCCCCACTTGTAGCCTCTGAGGTCCGATGTCTCGAGTTCTAGCGAACGGTTTGACCTCATAACCTCCGCGCGCATCCACTCCGCTCAAAAGCCGACATCACCGCGAGCGTGGCGCCGGTGCCACCTTCCGCAACTTATCCCGGGCCTGCGCCGCCTCGGTACTCTTCGGATACCTCTGCATCACCCGCTTCAACTCCTGCACTCCATCTGCCTGTTTCCCAACCTCAATCAGCGCGAAGCCCTTCTTCAACTGCGCCGAAGCCGCCTTTGTCCCGCTCGGAAAATTCTGCAGCACCAGGTCGTAATTCGCGATCGCCTTCGGATAATCCCCCGCCTTGTACTCCATCTCGGCTAAATAAAAATAAGCGTTTCCCGCGAGATCCGTATCGGGATAAAACTTGATATAGTCGTCGAACTCCTTGGTAGCCAGGTCGTTGTTCGCCCCGTTGTAATCGCGCAGCGCGTTGTTATAAAGCACGTCCGGAGGAGGCGCTGCCGCCATCGCCTGCGCCTGCTGCTGTGTCTGTGACTGCGCCGCCGCCAGCGATTGCTGCGCCGCCTGCATGTCCTCGAACTGCTTGCTTAGCTTGGCGAGACGCACTTTCAACTCGTCCATCGTGTCGTTCAGCGCCTGGATCTGCCCCGAAATCTGCTCCACCTGCGCCGCGCGATCCTGCTGCTGCTTGTTGAGCGAAGTCTGCAGCCCCTCGATCGCCGCCGTAACCTTGTTGGCCGCGTCCGTATTCTGTTCCAGCAGGTTCTTCATCACGCCCATGCGCTCGTCGAACGACTGCTTCATCTGCGTCATCGCCTGCTGCAGTTGATCCACCTGCGTCTGCAATTGAACGATGTCCCGGTTCGCCGCCCATGCGGTAGAGGTCGCGAACGAAACCGCCAAAATAAGAACAAGCGAAAGCGCAAGCCAATTGGATTTCATATTTGCCATAGTAACCGACCTATGCTTCCTCGCAGTGTCCAAACCGTCCCGGCACTATCCGGTATGTCAACCCGGAATGCCCGAATTGCCCGGCACAATCCGGACGTCAACCCAAATTCCCAAATAGTTCCAGCCATGTCCGGCTCGTCCCCGCCATGCCCAAATCGTCCCGGCAATGTCCAAATCGTCCCGGAGGGACGCCCGAAAATAGCCCGGCGCTTCAGCGCCGGGTACCCATTCACAATCTGGACAAAGTCCCGGAGGGACGACTGACTTCAACGTCGACGCGTCCGTACAACGTCCCCCGTGCTGCGCCGTCGCCTACTTCTCGTACACCAGATGTCCCCGCCGGTTCTGCTGCCAGCAGCTTTCATTCGACTCCGTGCAGAATGGTTTCTCCTTGCCGTAGCTGTAAATCTTCAACCGGTCCCCGCCTACTCCCGCCTGGATCAGCGCATTCTTGACTGCATCCGCTCGATTGGTCCCGAGCGCCAGGTTGTATTCTGTCGACCCGCGTTCATCGCAGTGTCCCTCGATGGTCACGTGAATCCCCGCATGCTGTTGCAGGAACCGCGCATCCGCCTGGATCGACGCCTGGTCCGCAGGGCGAATATCCGCCTTGTCGTAATCGAAGTAAATATCCTTGATGTTCTGCGCGAACAATTCCTCCTCGGTGGCCGAACTCGTCGTGTTCGTAGTCGGAGGCGCCGGCGCGGCATTCACCGTGACCCGTGCCGTAGCGTCCTGCGTACCTCCCGAGCCCTTCGCCACCAGGTGATACGTAGTCGAATCGGTCGGCGTGACCTGCTTTGACCCGCTCGTGTTCACCGCCCCGATCCCGTCAATGCTCACATCGGAGGCATTCGTAGTCTGCCACGTCAGCGTCGTCGACTCGCCCTGGTTAATCGTGTTCGGACTGGCCGAAAGCGAAGCCGTAGGCGCGGTGGGCGCTGGCGGCGGTGGTGGCGGCGGTGGAGCGGCTTTCTTCGCGCATGCGCCCAGCAACATCAGCGTTCCCAATGCGGCCGCCAGCCCCGCACATCTCATCGTGCTTCTCATGATCTTCATTCCTCTTCCTCCTAAGGTTTTCCTGCGCCCGAGATCTGCATCGGCCGTTTCAACAACATTTCCGGTCTTCTCTGTGTCTCCGTGGTGAACAACCAATCCTCCAACATCCCTCGGTGAATCTTTCTACTTCCAACTCCAGTTGGGCTGCGTGTTATTGCCTTTCACTGTCAACTGCTTCACATTCGAGCCATCGGCCAGCATCGTCCAGATCTGGTCCGTCCCCGACCGGTGCGACTGAAAAATAATGTGCCGCCCATCCGGAGACCAGCATGGAAAGTCATTCCGCCCCGCGTCATGCGTAAGCTGCACCCACTGCTTGCTGGCCACATCCATAAGGTAAATATCGTTCGACCCCGGCTCTCCCGGCCCATACTTGCGCATCCACGAAAACGTCAGAAACTGCCCGTTCGGCGACCAGTTCGGAGACACCGCATACCCCTGATCTGTGATCCGCTGCAGGTTCGTCCCATCCGCTTCCATCGTGTAAACCTGTGGCAGGCCCGTCCGCCCGCTGACGAACGCAATCTGCGCTCCCGTCTTCCGGTTCCACGTAGGGGAAACATCCGGACCCTTGTCGTCCGTCAGCCTTCGCGCATTTCCGCCCGACCCGTCCACCACAAAAATGTTCGGATACCCGTTCCGCGACGACGAAAACGCAATCTTCCCATCCGGCGACCACGACGGAGAAAGATTCATCCCTCCAAACCGCGGGAAGCTCACCATCCGGTTCAGGTCGAACGAATACATCAGAATTTCCCATCCGTTCTTCGTAGCCGAACTGAATGCCAGCCGCGAACCATCCGGAGAAATCCGCGGCGACAGCGAGATGTTTCCAAGATGTGTGATCTGCTGCTGGTTCGCCCCGTCGTAATCCATCATCCAGATTTCTTTATGCCCCGAGCGATCGCTGACAAAATAAATCTTGGTCTCCGCGATGCCCGCGATCCCGCCGCCCAGGCGAAAAATAATCTCATCGGCAAACTTGTGCGCGATCATCCGCACCGCGCTGTCCGTCGCCATGTCCCCATACTGCTTGCCGAGCACCTGCGGTGACGCCTGGTTCTTCATGTCGTAGAGCCAGCCCTGCACCGTTACTTTGTCGGCAGTAGCCCCGAGGTTTCCGAACGCAAGCATCGAAGCATTCGGAGGAGGCCCTCCCCACGCCGAAAAATTAATTTCCGACGGTTGCCCCGGAACCTGCAGCGGATAAAAGCTCTTCGATACCAGGTCGAATATTCCCGCCTGGTCCAGATCGTTCCATAGCGTGTCGTTGAAAGTCTTGAGCAGCGCGGCGTTCTTGGAGTCCTGCGTGGAAGCCTTGAAGTCGGCAGCCGCCAGCCGCACCTTCTCCACACCCAGTCCAGTCCCGGTGCGTATCCAGTCTTGTGCGATGCCGTTGGCCGCGACTAAGAAAAGAAATGCGACGATCAACCCGAATCGTCGGCGGCCAGTGCGGGATAATTGATCGTGGCGCGACGTAATCCCCTTGCCTGGCGAGCGAATTTGTCTCTCAAAACTATGATGTCCAATTCCCAAGCTCAAGTTGCTCAATGTGTGCTCCCTGTTAGTCATTCGTCGTTCGCTGTTCGCCACTTTCCGCTCGCTACCAGCGACCCGTCACCCGCTATTCGCACCGGCCTCAGAGCGCTTGTCATCCGAACGAAACAAGCAACCGGGTTTGCGGACGACCAACGACCAACGACGCTCCCCTACTTTTTATAATCAAACCAGAACTCCACCGATACCTTGTTCCCCGAATACTCCCCCGGCAGCGGCCCGAACGTGTCGATCCGCTGGATCGCATACACTGCCGACCGGTCCAGCGACGGCACGCCGCTCGATTGCTCGATCTGCACATTTCCCGGATGCCCGTCGCGCGCAATATCAAACGTCAGATAAACCCGGTTCGCTTCGTGGACTGTCGGATCCACCTGGTACCGCAGCCAGTTGTCGGAAACTTTCCTCTGCACCGCCTGCACATACCATGAGAACCGGCTCCCGAAATCGCCCCCGCCTCCCGTAAATCCAAATCCACCTTTCGCGCCCCCCGCATTAAACATCGCATACGGACCGCTCACCGGCCCGCCTTCCCCATAAGGAATCTGGTTCGTCTCCGGCGGAGGCGTCACATCCTTGTGCGCCGTCACGCTCGGTGCGGGTTTTCTTTTCGTCTTTACATTTTTGTCGGGAATCGGAATCGCATCCGGCTCTTTCTCTTCTACCTTCGGCAGCGACTGCGCGAGCCCCTTCGATTCGGTAGCCAGCACATTGGTCGTCTCGACCGGGTTGGCGGGCAAGGGAACCGAACTCACCAGCGTAGCTCCCATCGCTTCTCCACCCCCGCCGCTCCCCCATCCCGTCCCGCGAATCCCCGTAATGAAGACCGCCCACAGCAGCACAAACGCGCTCGCCGCCACGTGGAGTCCCACCGACCACGCCAGTGGACGCCGTAGCCCGTCTCCGAAATCGTCAGTGGCTGCCATGCGCATCAATCGGCTGCGTAACAATACTCACGTTGCTGATGCCTGCCTGTTTGATCGCGTCCATCACGGTAGCGAACGCCCCAAACGGCACTTCCTGATCCGACCGCAGATAAATCGCCTGGTGCTGCGGATCGCGTATCTTCTGTTTCAGCCGCACCCCGATCTGGTTGATGTTGATGGGATCGTTCCCCAGAAACACGCGCTGCGATTTGTCGATGCTGATCACCAGCCGCTCTTCCGTAATTTCCTTGACCGTCTTCGTCTTCGGCACGTTCACTTCAATGCCCGACTGCAATATCGGAGCCGTCACCATGAAAATAATCAGTAGCACCAGCACGACGTCCACCAGCGGAGTAATGTTGATGTCCGCCAGCGCCGTCTGCGTCCGTCCATTGGATGTAGTAAACGCCATCAGCGCCGGACCTCGGCCGCAGGCGCCGGTTGCCGCTCGATCAGGTTCAGCATCTCGAGCGCGAAATCGTCGTTCCGCGCCGCCATCTCGCGGATCGCTCCGATGATCAGGTTATAAGCAATCACCGCCGGAATCGCCGCCGCCAGCCCGGCCGCCGTAGTGATTAACGCTTCCGAAATTCCCGGCGCCACCGCGCGCAGAGTAGCCGCCCCCGCCGTCCCCAGCCCGTGAAACGCGTCGATGATCCCCCACACCGTCCCGAAGAGCCCGATAAAAGGAGTCACCGCTCCCGTAATCGCCAGCCACGGCAAATTGCGCTCGATCCGCGTGATCTCCTCGGACGACGCAATCTGCATCGCCCGCTGGATCGCCACCGGATTCTGAATCCGGCCGGTCGTCCCCATCTGCAACCGGAACTCCGCCACCGCCCCTTCGAACACGCCCACCAGAGGGCTGGGCCGAAACTGATCCGCCACCGATGCCACATCCTGAATCCGCGGAGCCTTCCGGAATGCCCGGATAAATCGCCCACTCTGCGCCCGCGCCCGGCTGATCACGCGCCACTTGGATAAAATCACCGCCCAGGAAAGCACGCTGAACGCCAGCAGCACAACCAGAACCGCTTTAGCGACCGCGCCGGTTTGCAAAACCAGATCGACGATCTCGCCGCCGACAAAAAAAGAAGAGAAATCTGGAAACAAGCGCAACGTGTCAGGAAGGAAGACTGGAAACATGTGCGTCGTGTTAAAGAGGAAGACTGGAAACAAAAGCATCGTATTCGGCAGGACCCCTGTTCAGAAATTATAGACCCATGCAAGCGGCTGCCGGAAAGACGTACCGCATAGGTCAACGCAAAACGAAAAGTAAACCAGCCAAAGTCCGCGCCACGGCAAGGGGGTGCCGAACAATGGCCAGGTGCTCTGGCGCCGAGGCTAGGCCTCGGCGGCGTTCCAAGTCCCGGTAGGGACGCCCGACAATAGCCCGGCGCTTTCAGCGCCGGGAATACGCGCACATCCAGATAAAGTCTCGGAGGGACGACTGAGTTCTCATGTACTCTTCAGGCCGCGTTACCTGTCTCGAATCTGGGAAAGGTGAAAGCTTCCCTCCGTGTCTCTGTGCCTCCGTGGTGAGCGGCACTTCACAAGCAACTATGCTATGCTGCGCCTGAATCAAGGTTCCCGACTCCCGTGCTAGCTGAACTCCGCCTCGAAAATTACGCCGTCATCGACAACGCCGTAATCGAGTTCGCCCCCGGCCTAAATCTCCTTACCGGAGAAACCGGAGCCGGCAAGTCGATCCTAATCGACGCGCTCGGCCTGCTCCTCGGCGAAAAAGCTTCCTCCGAAATCATTCGCGCCGGGGCCGATCGCGCCGTGGTCATGGGCGTTTTCGACAGCGAAGGCGCATCCGCCAAGGCCATCGAAAAAATTCTCGAAAGTAACGGCCTCGACTCCTATCCCACCGACGCCTCGATTAATTCTTCGCCGCGAAATTGCCGCCGCCGGAAAACCTCGCGGGGATGGGCCATCCCGACGCGGAACCCAAGCTGATCGGCAGGAACATCCATGTCATGCTGACCCCCCTCCCGTCAAACAAGCGCAAGGCGAAGTTCCACGTGAAGGACGGCGACGGCGAGGATGAGACGGCCCCTTCGACGTCGCAGGCCGCTGAGGTCTGAGCGAGCCGCGGCCATGCGCCCGGCGGCCCTCGTATTCCTATTTGCCGCGCTCGTACACTGCGCCGGCGCCGCGCCGGACCTCCAGGTTATCCGGAACAACGGCATCGACTACGTCAGCCTCGAGGAGGGCGCCGGGCGCCTCGGGCTGCGCATCGAGCGCCAGCAGGACGAGTCGAAGAAGAAGCCAGCGCAAGAAG
>CAWIQW010000020.1:0-28465 GCA_963838315.1 uncultured Acidobacteriaceae bacterium | reverse complement strand
ACAAACAATGCTTGAGTGAGTTCAAGGCGTCTTCAGCAGAGTCAAGCTGGTTGGGCAAAGTAACCCACACGTCTCGTGACAACTTGCTCTTTGTTTCAAGGAAACGGGCCTTGCCACGAGCTGAAAGACTATCAGAAACTCCCTTGGACGCCTCGCCAATGGCGCGGCCAAAAGCTTGCAGCATCTTTATTAGGAGCCATCCGACAATGACGATGATGACAAGTGCTATGCCGATCTCTTGTGGCATATGTAAGTAAGAAGCAGGCCTGTAAACGATTCGGGGACGGAAAACTATCGTAGCGCAGGAAAGTGCGCTAGGCAACGAAGAGAGTGTCCGCCACACACATCACGGGGGTGGAGGCGGTAGATGATACGCGGGCGAGGGCGCCCGCGCCACACATCAGGGGTACAACCGGTACAGCATTCTCGGGAACGGGATGGTCTCTCTGACGTGCTCCAGGCCGCAGATCCAGGCTACGGCGCGCTCTATGCCCATGCCGAAGCCGGAGTGGGGGACGCTTCCGTATTTGCGGAGGTCTAGATACCACTTGAAGGCTTCTTCTGGGAGGTTGTGCTCTTTAATTCGCTTCAGCAGCAATTCATGGGAGGCGGTACGCTGGGAGCCTCCTATGATCTCGCCGTATCCTTCGGGGGCGAGCACGTCTACGCAGAGCGCCAGGTCGGGACGCTGGGGATCGGGCTCCATGTAGAAAGCTTTTACGCTGGCGGGATAGCGGTGGACCATGACGGGCTTGTCGTACTGCGATGAGAGATAGGTTTCGTCAGGAGAGCCTAAGTCTCCGCCGTATTCGAATTTGTGTTCCAGCTTGCCTTGGGCGTGGCCTTCCTGCAGAGCCTTTACGGCATCGTCGTAACTGACGCGCGGGAACGGGGGCTCGATCTTTTCCAGCTTGGTTAAGTCGCGTCCTATGGTTTGTAAGTCGGTGCGGCGGTGTTCCAGGACGCGCTTGACGATCGCGGTCAGGAAGCCCTCGGCTAGAACCATTAAGTCGTCGAGCGTGCCGTAGGCGATTTCGGGCTCGACCATCCAGAATTCGGTTAGATGGCGGCGAGTTTTGGATTTCTCCGCGCGGAAGGTTGGGCCGAAGGAATACACCTTGCCCAGCGCCATGGCAGTGGCTTCGATATAGAGCTGGCCTGACTGCGTTAGGTAAGCCTGCTCTTCGAAATAATCTACCGGGAACAGCGTGGTCGTGCCTTCGCAGGCGGCGGGGGTGATGATGGGCGGGTCGGTCAGGGTGAATCCGTTGGAGTCGAAGTAGTCGCGGGCGGCTTTGATGATTTCGGCGCGCACGCGGAGAATGGCCGCCTGGCGCTGGGAACGGACCCAGAGATGGCGGTGCTCCATGAGAAAGTCGGTGCCGTGCTCTTTGGGCGTGATGGGATAGGGATCGGATTCGGGGACGCGCTGAACAACCTGAACGTTCGAGACGTCGAGCTCGTATCCGCCCGGAGCGCGCTTGTCGGCACGGACTTTGCCTTCGACGATCACGCTGGATTCCTGTGTCAGTCCCTTGATGGCGTCGAAGACTTCGGGCGGGACAGCGTTCTTCGGGACGACTCCCTGGATGATGCCGCTGCCATCACGAAATTGGGGGAAAAGGAGTTTGCCGCTTTCGCGGAGGTTGTAGAGCCATCCGCGAATGGTGACGGTTTCGTTTTCGTGAGTGCCGATTTGTGCGATTGTGCTGATGGACATAAGACCTTTTCACCGCCGAGACGCCGAGGGCGCCGAGAAAAACCAAAATCATTTCTGCTTATTTAGGTGCGTTTGGCAGGTTTCTCGCGCGCGAGCATCCGGGAATTCGTTTACTATTCGTTTCAGACCGCTCTTGAGAACCGGCACATGAAAGTTTAGCAGGAGGCCGACTTTCTTATGAGCCAAGCGCGGGTACGAAAGAAGCTGTGCTTCGTGAATTGGGAGCAGATTCTCTACTGCTTTGACTTCTACTATGATTTCATCCTCCACCACTAAATCCAGCCGATAGCCGCAGTCGAGCTTGACCTCTTTATACGTGACCGGGAGTGCTTTCTGCTCCTCGATTCGCAGGCCTCGTTGCCTGAGCTCGAACACCAAGCACGATTGATAGGCAGACTCCAGAAGTCCTGGACCAAGATGACGATGAACTTCGATGGCTGCACCAATAATGCGGCGGGAGATCTGATCGAGCCTGTCTATTTCCTGCATACTGTGGCAGCTTTTCACCGCCGAGACGCCGAGGAAAACCTACTTCACTTCTTAGGTTGAGGGGCCTAGTTTGAGAGCTGTTTTCCTGACTGCCTATGGACGTCGCTGCAATTCTTGCTTTCGCGCCTGCATATTTCTCGGCGTCCTCGGCGTCTCGGCGGTAGAACTAGGCTTCTTCCAGCTTTTGAAATGTTGCCGTGATGTCTTCGCTGGAATTTTTCTTGTCTTCTCCGTCCACTTCGAGCAGCAGGGGCGGAGTTTGCGGGGCGCTGCGCAGTAACTCCATGGTCTGCTTCCAGTCGATCGAGCCCTTGCCGGGCCAGAGGTGGGTGTCTTTATCTTTGTGGTTGTCGTGGACGTGGGTCGAGCAGATGTGCGGCTTCAGTATCTCGAATGATTCGGGGATTCCAGCCATCATGTGAGCGTGGCCGCAGTCGAAACAGACGCCGATATCGTCGAAATGCATGGTGTGCATGAATTCGACGAGACGCTCGGGGGTGGACAACTCGTTGGGAATATTTTCAACCAGGACGCGGACACCGAGCGGCTTGGCAAAGGCTCGCAGGTGCTCGACGGAAGTCATGGCCGCTTCGAACTTTTTCTCGTCGAACTCTTCGCCGGGATTGCCGATGTGCTGCACCAGGAAGCGGAACGGAATGAATTCGGCGATTTCGAGCGAGCGTTTGATCTCGTCCATGGCCTCGATGCGGCCGGCGCGATCGGTGGAGGCGATGTTAACGGGCGGGGAGCCAGTGCGTCCCCAGTCATAATCGGAGTACAAGGGCGCATGCACGGAGTTCAGCGGAATTCCGGTGGAGCGAAACCATTCGGCGATTTCGCGGACGTGCTGCTTGCGATTGGCGTAGTCGAAGTGCTGGCGGGCGGCGAAGATTTCAATGGCCTGAGCTCCCGACTTGACGAGTTCGTCGAGCAACCCGGGGTGCAATCGCTCTTTCACATAGACGTATGTCGATACCGCCTTGAGCATCAGTAGCCTACCGCCTTCCCATTGTTACGTCCATCGCTTGCGCCCAAGCGATCACCGGTTTTAGGGTCGACCATAATGCACTCGCCGTCGCCCCAAAAGTGATGGACATCCAGCTTGTGGCCCTTGGATCGCAGAAGATTCATTGTATCGGGAGAGAGGCGATCCTCAACGAGAATCTGGTCGGGGAGCCACTGTTGATGAAACCTCGGCGCATTGACCGCCTCCTGAATGTCGAGGCCGAAATCGACCACGCCCATGAGGATATTGGCGACCGTGGTGATGATGGTGGGACCGCCGGGCGAGCCGAGAACGAGGAAAAGCTTGCCGTCTTTGAGCATGATGGTGGGCGTCATGGCCGAGAGCGGGCGCTTGTTAGGGCCAATGGCGTTGGCGGGGCCCTGAATCAGCCCGTAGGCGTTAGGGACGCCTTGCTTGGAGGCGAAATCATCCATCTCGTCGTTGAGCAGGAAGCCCAGACCTTCGGCAGTGGCGCGGGATCCGAAAGAGTCGTTGAGCGTGGTGGTAACCGACACGGCGTTACCTTCGGAATCGACGACTGAATAGTGAGTCGTGTTGCTCGGCTCCTGAACCGGGACGGCGTGTGAATCGGCAACCTGTTCGAGCCCCTCGAAGGGCGGGCGCTTCAGGTCCTTGCTGATACTGGCATGTTTGGGATCGATGGTTTCGCGCCACGCGGCGGCGTATTTTTTGTCGATGAGCTGGGGAACGGGAACCCGGGAAAAATCGGGATCGCCCATGAAGTCGGCGCGGTCAAAGAAGGCTCGGCGAAAGGCCTCGGCGGTCAGATGGATGGTCTGGGCGGAGCGGTTGCCGAATTTCGCCAGGTCGAAACCTTCGAGGATGTTGAGGATTTCGATGAGGCCCGCGCCTCCGGAAGATGGAGGAGGGGCGCTGATGATGTCGTAGCCACGGTAGCTGCCGCGGACCGGTTCGCGCTCTTTGACTTCGTAGGCGGCGAGATCGGCAGCGGTGATGAGGCCGCCATTTTTCTGAATGGCGGCGGCGAGTTCGCGGGCCAGGGCTCCGTGGTAGAAGTCGTCAGGATTCTTGGCGATGCGTTCGAGCGTACGGGCGAGCTCAGGCTGTTTGAGGATCTCGCCGGGCTGGTAGAACTTGCCGTTGCGCTGAAAGATGCGGCGGGAGTCGGGGAACTGGGAAAGAAAGTCGTCGGTCATGAAAGCGCGCGCGTCTTCGTAGGCGAGAGGAAAGCCTTCGCGCGCGAGTTTGATGGCCGGTGCTATCACCTTTTCGAGCGAGAGCTTGCCATATTTTTTCTCGGCATAGACCAGGCCGGCTACGGAACCGGGTACACCTACGGATTTATATCCCACGGTGCTGAGGTTTTCGATGACGTTGCCGCTCGCATCGAGATACATGTTCTCGGTGGCGGCGGCAGGAGCCTTTTCGCGGAAGTCGAGGAAGCGCGTTTCGCCGGTGGAGAGGCGAAGGAGGAGAAAACCGCCTCCGCCCAGGTTGCCGGCTTGCGGATGGACTACCGCCAGGGCGAATCCGGTGGCGACGGCGGCATCGATCGCGTTGCCCCCGGCCTGCATGACTTCAACTCCGGCGCGCGACGCAAGTTCATGGACGCTGGCCACGATGGCATGCGGCGCATGAGTTGGACGCAGGGGTGCGGCGGCGAGGCTGACGGCAAAGAGCGCGGCAAGTGCGGCAAGAACTGGAAGATGGCGGTGAATGCGCATGAGTTCGAAGAATCTATGAGGCTAGCTTAGGTGCGGGAGGGAGTCAAACGGGTTCCTCGCCGAGATGCAGAGTTCGCCGAGAAAGGCTCAACCGCAAGACAAGAATTCGACTGCCCGGCGTCATTTTCGGTCACTCTCGTCCCGATCTCTGTTCAAGGAGGCAAGGCGACGAGAGCATTCATCCACACCTTCCTTCACGTTGACCGCCGCATAGAGGCTGCGGGCCTCGATCCACAATGATCTGGACTGCTCGGTGTCGTCGGAGCCGTCGCTGAGTATGGCCATACTTCGAATGGCATTCGCCAGTTCGAGGGATCCGGTGCGCGGGTCATTTCTGTAGAGAGCAAGCGCTTCAACGTAGCAGGATTGGGCAACCTCTCGACGGCCCGCGTGCCGGTAGATGTCGCCCAGATGTCGGATGGCGTGCGCCAGGCACCGATCATTACCGGCGGCGCGGTAAATCCCAACCGCTTCTTCGTAATGATCGCGAGCGGTGTCCAGATTGTGTAGGTCTCTTTCGATCTGGCCGAGGGCGGTGAGGGCTGCCGCCAACTGCAGCGGGTCGCCGGTCTGACGATTAAGAGCAACGGCCGAGAGCAGATCGCGCCTGGCATCGAGCGGGCGGCCTTCTCGCCGCGCTTGAAGGGCTTGCGTCAGCAACTGTTCGGCATCCGGTGGCATAGCAGTCATTTTCCGCGTGCGCGACGGTGTTTGGGTAATGATTTCTTTAGGGAAACCTTCTTTCCTGGCGTTTTTGAGATTCTCTTTTTCGGCGCTTTCGCGGCGACCAGTTTATAGGACTGTCGAATCAGCGATTCCAGTTCATTCGCCGGTAGCACGTTGGAGTTCGCAAGTTGGATCCAGTCGTAGCGACCGACGTACGGTGCGCGGACGATACCTTCGATTTCGAGGCGTTCATGGATCGTCTCCGAGGAGCATTTCAAGGTGACGCGGGGGAATCTGCCGTCGGAGAGGCCGACACCGGTAAAAATCCTGCCGCGAACTTTGAAGCAGAGATCGCCTTCCCACGGCATGTCTTCGCTGACATCGGCGAAGGAGAGGCAGAGTTTGCGAATCCAGTCGAGGTCGGGCACCGGGAAATAATAGCGCAGGAGAGGAGGAGACGGGCCAAACAGCGTCTCGACGAGGATGACAACTCGGCCGGCATCAAGGGCTTTAACATTCCCGTAACGGATTTTGCCTAGCATGGGTAGCCTCAGGCTGGCTGCATTTGATTTTATGCTTAACTGTAGTTAATATTTTTGGCTATAGTTGCGTTAATTGATGGACGGCGCGATGGGGCCGCCGTTGCGGAACGCCAGGGTGATTCAAGTCACAGGCAAGGGTGATGGATGGCGCTGTGCCCGGGACATCCGAGGAATTATGTTGCGTACATGGAATTGAAATTGAAATTCATTTTCAATATCGGCGAGGCCACGCGCCAGAGGCTCGCTCCAGCCTTCCCGCGCACGTTCCGGCGGAAGCGGCAGTTGTTCCTCGCCGTCTTCTTTGGGGTGCTTGCCGGCGTATTGCTGTCGGCGGATTCGCGGACATGGGCGCAAACGATCCAGCATCCCGACGCAACAGCGGCCCCGGCAGTTTCTTCTGAATCCGCAGCTTTACCGGCGCAGTCGAGCGGGACTTCTGCGAATCCATCGGACCCCAACGATCCCCCGGACCCCCCGCCTGCCGAAGAGGGGACGGAGGCGATGTTCCCGCATTTCAAGAGCACCCGCTTCTGGCTGACGGGGCAGGCGAATTTTATTTTTCAGACTCATCCCCCTTTTCCAGCGCTTTATAGCGGTCCGCACAGCTTGAGCCCCAATTACGACAAAGCCACCTCGCGCGTGCTGACGCTGTATACGGGAGTGCGGATCAACAATTCCACGGAACTGCTGGTGGATATTGAAGAGGCAGGCGGGGCGGCATTGACCAGCGGTTTTGGCCTGGCCGGCAACACGGATCTGGACATTGTGCGGAACCCGTTGTTGAGCAAGGCTCCCTACCTGAGCCGGGGCATGTTCCACAAGGTATTCGCACTGAGCAAGGACAAAGTTGAAAATCAGCGCAGCGCGCTTTCGCTCTTTGACGAACTGCCGCTGCGGCGACTGGAAATCCGCTTTGGAAAATTCAGCATGCCGGATTTCTTCGACAGCAATTCGGTGGGCAGCGATACTCATTTCCAGTTCCTCAACTGGACCACCGACAACAATGGCGCGTGGGATTATGCGGCCGACACGAGGGGCTACACGGTGGGATTGACCGCCGACTACGAGGATCGCAACTGGGGATTCCGCTTCGCGGAAGTGCTGATGCCAAAGGTTGCTAACGGCATCGATCTGGTCTGGAAGCCCTGGCAAGTGCATGCGGAAAATTTCGAATATGAGCTGCGGCATGGATTGATCCCGAAGAAGGCGGGCGTGGTGCGGCTGCTCGCTTATACGAATTACGCGAACATGGGGATTTATCGCCAGGCGATTGCGCAGTTTGAAGAAGGCCTGGTGGCAACTCCAGACATCACGAACCATCCGTGGCACATCACGCGGAAGTATGGTTTCGGTGTGAACGTGGAGCAGAATCTCGCGCCCAATTTCACGGCGTTCGCGCGCTTTGGCTGGGACAACGGCAAAACGGAATCGTTCGCGTACACGGAAGTCGACTCCACTTTTGCGACCGGCGTGGGAGCGAATGGAGCGTTGTGGCATCGGCGGCAGGACCGCGCGGGCGTGGCGATCGTGACGAATGGAATCTGCAAGGACCATCAGGAATATCTTCGGTTAGGAGGGTTGGGATTTTTGCTCGGAGACGGAAATCTGAATTATGGACGCGAAAACATTGTCGAGACTTATTACACCGCGCATGTCTGGCGCGGGATCTACGTCGCTCCCGGAGTGCAGCATATCAACGACCCGGGATATAACCGCGACCGCGGGCCAGTGCTGGTACCAACATTCCGGGCGCATGTGGAGTTTTAGGGGCAAGTCGGAAGTTAGAGGTCAGCGAGAAGAAGTAAAAAAAACCGACAACCGAAAGAAAAGTCTACCGTCCTATCGCTCGATTCCGGCTTCCTGCCGTTGACTTGAGCGGATGGCCCAGGCCATGCGCGGGGTGTTGTGGGCGATTCCGAAGCGGCCTTGCGAATCGAGCAGAATAATTCCTCCGTGGCCGTTGAGGCGCTGCTTCAGGTAGTTCATGGCTTCCTCGGCGACCCACTCGGGCAGGTTGCCGGCGGCCACGCGATCGGCGGCCCATTTGGCTAGAACGAGTTTCATGATGGGCTCGCCCCATCCAGTGGTCGATGCGGCGGCGCTTTGATTGTCGGCATAGCAGCCGCATCCGATGAGGGAGGAGTCACCGAGGCGGCCGGGATCTTTGTTAAGCGTGCCTCCGGTGGAAGTGGAGGCGGCAATGTTGCCGTCGCGATCGAGCGCTACGGCTCCTACCGTGTCATGGGAAATCGCCGGGGCGAACAGGTCGTTGCCATGAGTAGAAGCCTGGGACTGATATTCGCGGAGGCGCTCGACTTCGCGGGGGATGATGAGGTCTTCGTTGCGGCAGAGGGCGATGCCGTGTTCAGCGGCGAAGCGTTCGGCTCCTTCGGCGACGAAGTAAACGTGCGGGCTGTCGCTCAGGATTTTGCGGGCGGCACGCACGGGATTGCGGAGGCGCTCGACGCAGCCGACTCCACCTCCGCGGAGGGTCGCGCCGTCCATGATGAAGGCGTCGAGCTGGACCTTGCCGTCGCGGTTGAGAAAGCTGCCGCGTCCGGCATCGAAAGTCTCGTCGTCTTCGAGCACGACAACGGCTTCCTCGACTGCATCGAGGGCAGAGCCGCCGCGCTCGAGCACTTGCCAACCGGCGGCGGCGGCGTTCGTCACGCCGACGCGATGGGCGTCGAGCATGTCGTCGGGGATGGCCCAGGCTCCGCCGTGGACTACGATGATTGGGTTGACGGACAAGTTCACGCTCCCGGGAAAAGTTCGGCGTCCAGTCTAGCATTCAGGCGGGCGGCGATTGCCGCCACCAAGGCCGGTTGACGATGGCAAGCAGTATTCCCGCGATCCACAGACAATACATGGCTACGCGAAAGATCTGACTGCTGTGAAGTCCTCGCGCGGGGTCGATGAAGAAAGCCGCAATCAACAAGGCGGGCGAAAGCATGATAAGCACCGAGGCCGCTCGCTGAGCGCGGTGAAAGGGCTGACTGGCCGACATGGCGAGATTGGCGACTGCAGACACCAGCAAAAGTAAATGCCGGGATCGAAAGACCAGGCGCGAAACGCTGTCCAGATCGGGCACGCGCGCGATGTGGCGCATATATTGACCGGTCAGCGGAAAAATAATCAGCGCCAGCAGTCCTACCACCCAATGCGCACGCGACCACGTCACAGGGAGTTCTCCTTCTCAATTGAATTGAGGGCAAGACGCGACAAGCATCTTATGCGGCGTGGCCGGCGGCGGACGGCGCATCGAGTTCGCGGGTGCGCTGCCAGGTATAGACGACGCGATGAATCACCGTGATGGTGGAGAGAACAGCGATTACCCAGAGGACTGGCGCCATGACGTTGAACAGGGCGCCGATGATCAGCAGGACAAGACGCTCGGGACGTTCCATGAAGCCGACCTTGCATTGCGGGATCAGGGATTCGGCGCGGGCTCGGGCGTAGCTCACCATAATGGCGCTGATCATGGCCAGGGCGGCGAGCACGACGTAGAAAAAGCGGTTGCCGCGGCCGTAGAAGACCAACAATCCGAGGAAGAGCGAGGCGTCGCTGTAACGGTCGACGATGGAGTCGAAAAATCCACCGAAACGCGTGACCTGCCCGGAGGCGCGGGCTACGCGGCCATCGACCAGATCGAAGAAGCCGCTGCCGATGATGACCAGTCCGGCGTAGAAGAACATGCGGCGCTGGTTGTCTCCGTTGGCATAGCCGAATAAAAACGCGGCGTAGGAGTTGACGATCAATCCTAAAAAGGTGAGGACATTGGGATTGATGCGGGAGAGAGCGAGCAGGCGGACGATGGCGTCCAGAAGAACACCGCAGGCGCGGCCGACGCCACTGGTCCAGCTCATAGGTTCGTCCAGTTCACAGTTGAGACGCTCATTTCGACTCCGCTTCGGGACCCAGTTCAGCGAGATCGTGGATGGTCGCGAGCTTGAGGATTTCCATTTCGCGATTTCCGTTGGGGGTCACGACGGTGGCGGTGTCGCCAATCTTTTTGTTGAGCAGGGCGCGGCCGATGGGAGAGTTGGTGGAAATTTTTCCGTTGGCCACGTCGGACTCTTCGGTGGTCACGATGTGGTACTCGACCTCGGCTTCCTTGCCGCTGTCGTAGACCTTTACGGTTGAACCAAGGCCAACTTTGTCCTTGGGGATATTGTTCATGTTGATGAGCGACAGGTCGGAAAGGCGCTGGCCGAGCTGGCGGACGCGCGCCTTGAGGTATTCCTGGCGCTGCTTGGCCATGTGATATTCGGCGTTCTCGCTGAGGTCGCCGAGAGCGGCCGCCTTCTTCAACTCGCGCGGGATATCGTAGGCGAGCTCGCGTTCGAGCGTGTTGAGCTCTTCCTGCAGTTTCTTCTTGATTTGCTCAGTCATGAAATCTTCGAAAGGCGCGGTGAGTATTATAACCCCCGAGATTGGGCGGCGTGCGTGGCTTCCCGATTTAGAACAAAGGCGGAATTTCCTGGGTGCTGACGGCATCCGGCCGGGGTACCCCCCTCCCCCGGTATATTAGAATCAATACTTTACGCCCAAAGTATTGAGGCGCAGCGACTTACGGTTAAAGTATTCAAAAGATGTGAGTTATCCTCGGATTTTTATCCCCGATTCTTCTCGTTACCCGATCATGCCGTCTCGAGCATCATGTGGCTGAGTTTCTAAGTCAAGCAAAATTGCTTCGGGTGAACATGGGACGCTTCTGGAGGGAGGACCTGTGTGGGCAGCACCACCTTGCGCTGTTAGCCTAAGGAGTACGTTCATTTGCCTTCGGCGGGGGCGTCGGCTAGACTGAGTGAGCTTGCTCCCAGGGCGAGGGCCCTCCATGAGTAACGGCCAGGTTTTCCACATCGGCGACAAGGTCGTTTATCCCAATCATGGGGTCGGTATTATTGAACAGATCAGCAGCCGGACGATTGGGGCTACGGTCGAGAAGTTCTACCTCCTGAAGATTGCCTCCAGCAGTTTGAAGGTAATGATCCCGTTCAGCAATGTGGGCAGCGTAGGGATGCGTCCCGTGGTGCGCAACGGCGAGGTGCAAAAGATCGTCGACTACCTTTCGTCGGGCGAGTGCATCAACGCGCAGGACTGGAAGGACCGGTTCCGGGAGAATTCCGAGCGCATGCGGACCGGGTCGCTGACCGACGTGGCGATGGTGCTGAAGAGCCTGCTGATTCTGGGGCAAGAGAAGTCGCTCTCGTTCCGCGAAAAGAAGATGCTGGAGCGAGCCCGCTACCTGCTGGTGAGCGAGATCGCCATCTCACGGAATTGCGAGGAGCGGCTGATCGAAGAAGCGCTGACCAAGGCGCTGACCAAATGCAACCTGCGGTTCCCTGAGATTACCGAACTAGCCTCGTAGTTCTCCGAACCGCTCGTGCAGCGGGAACTCAGCTGTACCCGGCGCTGAAAGCGCCGGGCTATTACCGGCCGTCCCTCCGGGACTTGAATCTCGCACTCCCACTTTCCCGGCGCTGAAAGCGTCGGGCTATTGCCGGTCGCCCCTCCGGGGACTTGAATCTCGCACTCCCACTTTCCCGGCGCTGAAAGCGCCGGGCTATTGCCGGTCGCCCCTCCGGGACTTGAATCTCGCACTCCCACTTTCCCGGCGCTGAAAGCGCCGGGCTATTACCGGCCGTCCCTCCGGGACTTGAATCTCGCACTCCCACTTTCCCGGCGCCGAAAGCGCCGGGCTATTACCGGCCGTCCCTCTGGGACTTGAACCTCGCATTCCCACTTTCCCGGCGCTCAAAGCGCCGGGCTATTGTCGGTCGCGCCTCCGGGGCGGCAAGCGCACGCTATTTCGTCCCACCGCGTCACTGAGGATTTCGTTGTCTCGCACGCTCTTTGCCGGGCTAAGAAATCTCACTCTCCCGTTGGGCGGGATTTTGCTTCCAGCCAGGATTGCAGGATCAGGATGGCGGCCATGCGGTCTACGGCTTTGCCTCGCTTTTCTATTGAGAGATTGGTTTCGCGCAGGAGGCGGTTGGCTTCGGTTGAGGTCCAGCGCTCGTCCCAGAGGTGGACGGGCAGGTTGGACTTGGCGCGGAGTTCTTCGGCGAACTGGCGCATCTTTTCGGATTGAGTTCCTTCAGCTCCGCTCAGGCGCAGGGGCAAGCCTACGACGATCTCGGCCACCTCGTATTTCGCCAGTACCGCGCTGAGGGCCTCCCAATCCTTGCGTTTATTCTGGCGCTGGATCGTATCCAGACCCTGGGCGGTAATGCCGAGCGGGTCGGAGACGGCTACGCCGATTCTTCTGGAGCCTACGTCGAGGGCGAGGATGCGGCGAGGCATAAGGGCAAGTTCGAAGTCAGAAGTCAGATTGAAGAAGTAAACCTTTCTCCGCTTCGGCGGTGCCTTACGTGACGATTTTACTTCTTCAATCTGACTTCTGACTTTTGACTTTGGGTTTCCCTGGCTCTGATGCACAATTGATGGCCAGCCTCTCATGGAAACTGCAGAAACAACCGGGAACACCCGCCCGCATCACTGGTCGCTTACGCTGCTGGGTATTGGGCTGATCATCATGCTCGCCTATGTGGGCGAGTCGGTGCTGGCGGTGCTGTTTTTTTCGATTCTGCTGAGCTTTACGCTTTCGCCGCTGGTGCAGGCGTTTGAGTATCTTCACATTCCCCGGCCGGTGGCGGCTCTGGTCAGCGTGGTGGCATTGCTGCTCGTCATGTACGGGGTGACGGTCGCGTCCTATAACGAAGCGACTATTTTTGCGGACAACCTTCCGAAATATTCGAAGAAGATCCGGCTGATTCTGCAACCGTTCCAGCAGCAGGCGGAGAAGATTGCAAAGACGGGAGAGGCGGTGGCGTCGCCCGAGGCCGGGAACGTCGTGCAGGTGCGGCAAGTCGCCAACTGGACCGACGTGCTCACCCATGGCGCAGGGACGTTCACGGATGTGCTGCTGGCCGCGTCGTTTATTCCATTTCTCGCCTACTTTTTTCTGACCTGGCAGAACCATGCGCGCTCGGCGACGGTGATGCTGTTTCCGCTGCATCACCGGCACACGGCGTTCGTCACGCTGGGCCTTATTGGCAAGATGCTGCAGAGCTTTATTGTGGGCAACTTTTTGATCGGACTGCTGATTTCCGTGGTGAGCGTGGGGATATTCGGGCTCTTGCATGTGCCGTTTTTTTATTTTGTCGGATTTCTCAGTGGATTCCTGAGCCTGGTTCCATACCTGGGCGTTGTTCTGGCGATGGTGCCTCCGATCCTGGTGGGGTTTGGCCAGTTGGACGCGGGCGACCTGCTGGTGGTGCTGCTGACGGTGGTGGGGATGCATCTGGTCGCGCTCAATGTGCTCTATCCGAAGCTGCTGGGGAGCCGGCTGCGGATCAATCCGTTGGCGGTCACGCTGGCGCTGCTGTTCTGGGGAGCGGTGTGGGGAGCGATCGGGCTGCTGCTGGCGATTCCGATTACTGGGGCGATCAAGATTATCTGCGATCACGTGGAATCGCTCAAACCCTATGCAGACTGGCTGGGAGAGTGAGAAAGGCAAGTCAGAAGGGCAAGTCAGAAGGTAGAAGTTAGATTGAAGAAGTGAAAGGCGCGTCGGAAGACAAGTTAGAAGTCAGATTGAAGAAGTCAGATTGAAGAAGTGAAACCCTGCACGCTCGGTGGCGGACGTTAGCTTTGGGAAGTCTTTGCCGTGCGGATAGAGGCTACGAAGATGCGTATCAGTTCTTCGGCTTCGTTAACTATGCCTTTCAGTTTTGCTTCGGGGAAAACGCCGGATTCGAACAACAAGTCCAGCCAGAAAGCCGTTTCGTCGGCTTCCTCGAGGACAATTCCGAGCCTGGCAATAAACTCGGCACGGGAACGGGCGCGACATGCGGCCCGGTAATTGGCACCGATTGAGGTCCCCGAACGGAGCAACTGCTTTCCCAAAATGCGTGCCTCATCCGACTTAGGCAGAGCGCGATAAAGCTTGATGATGCGGAGGGCAAAGCGCTTGGTTCGACTCCGCAGCAATTCAAAATCCGCCATTCCCGGACTCTATGCTGCCGTCAGCATCACGTGCCGTGCGGCCGCTCACACCATTTTTGTTCGGTTTGGCTTTGGCCATTGACTTTTACTTTCAACTTGCCTTTATACTTCTGCAATCTGACTTCTTACTTTTGACTTGCCTTTTGACTTGCCTTAAGCCTTGCGGACTCTTTTCACATTGCTGCTGATGGTGGTGCTGGCTGTGGCTGGCGGCGCGGGCTGGCTGCTTTATTCTCCGGTGACGCCTCCCGGGCAGACTTTTGTGCTGCTACGCTCCGGGTACTCTACGCGCCGAATTGCTGCCGAGCTTAAGAAGGACGGGGTTATCCGGAGCGAGACGGCGTTTCTACTCTGGCATCTGGCGCGGCCTAAGCCTCCGCTGAAGGCGGGAGAATATCTGTTTGAGCGCGGGGCTACGCTGCCGCAGGTTTATGAACGCATCGCCCGGGGCGACATTTATTTTCACGTGGTCACCATTCCCGAGGGCTACACGATGTTCGACATCGCCAAGGCGATCGAGGACGCCGGACTGGGTAGGGCGGCCGACTTTCTGCATATCGCGGAGACCCATACCCTACTAATCGCCGATCTTGCTCCGCAGGCCCGGTCGCTTGAGGGATACCTCTTTCCCAACACCTACCAGTTCACCCGCACGCAGAGCCTGGAGGAGATGGCTGGGATGATGGTACGCCAGTTCAGGCAGGTGGCGGCGCAGATTGGTTTGATGTCCGACCCTGGGAAGGGTGCACCGGCGGAGGCGTCCAATTTCGACGTTGCCAGGGTGGTCACGATGGCGTCGATTGTCGAGAAGGAGACGGCGGCTCCGCAGGAGCGGGCTCGAGTTGCGAGCGTCTACTACAACCGGCTGGCGGACAAAATGGCGCTCGACGCCGACCCGAGCGTGATCTATGCGGAATTACTGCAGGGCACTTACCAGGGGAGCCTGCACCATAATGATCTGGCGATTAACTCTCCTTATAACACCTACCGCTATCCGGGACTGCCTCCGGGGCCGATCGGCAACCCGGGCCGCAGCGCTCTGGAGGCGGCGATGCATCCGGAGAGCACAAAATTTCTTTATTTTGTGGCGGATGGGAGTGGGCATCACCGCTTCGCTACTACGCTGGCGGAACATGATCGCAACGTGATTGCCTACCGGCACGCTCTGGGACTGCATTGAGAGCGGCTTCCCCCCTGGGCCGGAGAAGAATGAAACCTCTGGTGCCGTATACTAATCTGATACATATTAGCTGAGATTTCTTCCAGGTATCAGGATAGGAATGCATCGTTTTCATTTGCACTGGCTGTTGCCGTTGTGTCTGCTGGTGGTTACGTTTCCGCTGGGCGGGTGCCTGTTCCGCACCCGGGTGATTGACCGCCAGCTCTCCAATGCACCCCTCAAGACCGCGACCCAGGACGAGTTGATCGCCTATGTCAACGCGCAGGCGGAGCGGATCAAGACCATGCAGGCGACCGTCGATATCGATTCTTCGGCGGGCAATCCGACAACCGGGCGGGTCACGGACTACAAGGAGATTCGCGGGTACATTCTGGCGCGCAAGCCGGACATGCTGCGGATGAAGGGCCTGATGCCGGTGGTACGCAACACGGCATTTGACATGGTCACCGACGGCAAGGAATTCAAGCTCTGGATTCCTCCGCGGAACAAGTTCGTCATCGGCGAAGATAACGACAGCAACTACCAGCCGGACAAGCGGATGGAGAACCTGCGTCCGGAATACATCTACCAGGCGTTGCTGCTGCAGGCGATTGGGCCGGACGAGATCGCGGTGCTCGAAAATGGCTATGAGACGGTGCTGGACTCGAGGAAGCACCGCGTCGACCAGCCCGACTACGAACTGGCGGTGATCCGTAAAGGGCCGCAGGGGTGGTTCCTGTCACGGCGGGTTCAGTTCAGCCGCACTGACCTCGTGCCCCACCGGCTGCGGATCTATGACCAGCAGGGGAACGTAGCCACGGACGCGCACTATCAGAACTATAAAGCCTTTAATGACGTTTCATTTCCGACCACCATCGAGATCGAGCGGCCCCGGGAAGGTTATGACCTCACTTTGAACATCCTCAAGCTGGAACTGAACCACCCGCTCACTGACGACCAGTTCGCGCTGGAACAGCCGACGGGGGCCGAGATTGTACGATTGGGCGCCCAACCGGGGGCGTCGGCGGGCGCGGCCCACCGGGTGGCCAGCGCGCAGGACGATTCGTCCAAGTAGAATCCTAGTAAGATTCTGAGTGGTGTTTCGGAAATTGCCGGAAGATGAGGCGAGTAGAGATCTTTCGGCTTCGCCCGAATCTCACCTCGTGAGACTCGGGCTATGCTCAGGAAGACCTCGGGCTCGCTTTCTCCAATCAAGGCCTGTTCAGGAAGAGACTGATGATGAATCGCATGATTGTCGGCAATCTGGTGCACCGGCCGATCCGGTCGCTGATCAGTATTGTGGCCATCGCGCTGGAAGTGACGATGATCCTGCTGATTGTCGGGCTGTGCCTGGGCATGCTGCAGGACTCCCGCACGCGGACGGCGGGGATCGGGGCGGACATTCTGGTGCGGCCGCCGGGGTCGTCTTTTATCGGGGCGTTCAGCGGGGCGCCGATGTCGGTCAAGATCGGAAATGTGCTGGCCCAGCTTCCGCATGTGAAGAGCGTGGCTCCGGTCGTGACCCAGGTTGCGACATCGGGATCGCTGGAAGTCATTGCCGGTATCGACTTGCCGAGTTATGAAAGCATGTCGTCGGGATTTCACTATCTGGCCGGCGGGCCCTTCGAGGGGCCGTATGACGTACTGGTGGACGATCTGTTCGCCAAGTCAAAAAAGGCCAAGGTGGGCGAGTCCATTGAAATTCTGAATCACAAATTCCGTATCAGCGGCATCGTGGAACGGGGCAAGGGTGCCCGCAAGTTCATACCGCTGAGCACGTTGCAGGATTTGATTGGCGCCAGGGACAAGGCCACGATCTTTTATGTAAAGCTCGACGATCCCGCCAATGTGGACGCCGTGATTGACGAGATCAAGGCAGTTCCGGGCATGGGGGACTACGTCGCCACGTCGATGGCAGCCTATTTGGCCATGATGACCACGAGCAACTATCCGGGCCTGTCCACTTTTATCGACGTTGTGGTGGGGATCTCGGTGGTGATCGGCATCCTCGTGATTTTCCAGGCCATGTATACGGCGGTCATGGAGCGCACGCGCGAGATCGGCATACTGAAAGCCATGGGCGCGTCGAAGTTCTACATCGTGAACGTGGTGCTCCGGGAGACGGTGCTGCTGGCCGTGGGTGGGATCGTGGTGGGGATTCTATTCAGTCTGGCGGCCCGGGCCGGGCTGGCGAAGAGGTTTCCCCTGACCCAGGTCGTGGTGGACGGCCATTGGATTGTTTACGCCACCTTGATTGCGGTCGTCGGAGCCATCGCGGGGGCGTTGTATCCGGCGTTTAAGGCGGCGCAGAAGGATCCGATCGACGCGCTCGCCTACGAATAGGGTTGGACGTATGGTTGGTTTGACCCAGAATACTTTCAAATCACGTCATATAGGATGGGCAGAGGGCGCCTGTAGTCGCGTTAGCGCCGTTATAATCGAAACAGAACATTACCAAAGTGAGCCGCCCGAGTTTTTGGGAATTTGCTTTATTCTTCGTGTAAAGACTTGACTCTCAAGGCTTCTGGCGATGTTTGAAGGGGAACTGGCGTAGGTGCCTTGTACCAAGGGTGAGGTGACATATGGCAACTCCTATGGGAGGATTGACGTCACAAGCCAGTACGAGAGCAACTACGGTTTCGGCCCATCCAGCAATCTACGGCGCAACATGGGATCTGGACGATGACCGAATCATGATCGACATTGAGACTGAAATGATTGCGCGTGGAAATGCAAAACCCGGATCTCAAGGCGCATTCCCCGGGGAGGGGATTTTCCAGCATCTGCGGGAAGGTCGAAATGTGGGGCCGCTTTCAGTCTTGCTGATGCTTCTGGCCTACTTCTGGCTTAGTCCCCTATTGCCCTCCACGGTTCACGAGTATATTAATCACATTCTGCATTAAAGGCAGAATGATGAAAAACCTCTTGATCAAGTTCTTCTGCGGAGCTTTTGGGTCGTTTTTACTGCTTGCGCTTCGTGGAATCCCGCCGCTCCCCGGAATCGCACACTTAAGCTCCTTGTGGATTGGATCCGTCTTCGTGGTCACGGGAGGCATAATCACGCTGATTTGGCAGGTCGGGGACGAGCAGCCGATCCGGTCGTTCATTTTCGGTTTGACCTGGCCGCCGTTAATCGCAGCCCTAACGAGATAGCAAACATCGAACCGAAATGGGGGCGTTACTGGTAATCTCAAGTCCAGTAGAGGGGCGCAGAGCGATAATGTTTGGTTTTTGTTCGCCTTGGAAAGCGCCTCTGTAGCCACGGCAATTCTGTCCGAAAATTTTTCTCACAATTTTCCTCGCAAATCTCCAGCGAATGCACGATACTGCCCCTGAAACTGCCATGCTATAATCGCGCCCCGTTACACAAAGCAGGGACGTTTCACGTTGAGTAGTCTTAATTTCCCTGGGCCTGAGCGCGAATTAGCGCGGGTGGCCGAGAATATACAGGAGGAGATATGCCTTTCGATGATCCGACTCTTTATGGTCGGGACGATGAAACCGATGAATTTGGAGAAAGCAGCGCCTTCGGAGAATCGCTGGAAGAGGATTTCGACGAAGAGGAAGAAGAAGAGGAAGAACCCGTTGGCATGGAGGAAGACGAAGGGGAACCTGAGCCTGAACCCGAGCCGGTAGCCTCGTCCAGCATGGGTGGTGGCAGCGCGCCTCCGCCGAAGAAAGCCGCACCCAAAAAAGCGGCTCCGAAAAAAACGGCTCCAAAGAAGGCAGCTCCTAAGAAAGCCGCGCCCAGGAAAGCAGTCAAGAAAAAAGCCGCACCCAAAAAGGCGGCAAAAAAGAAACCGGCAAAGAAGGCAGCAAAAAAGAAAGCCGCCAAAAAGCCGGCGCCCAAGAAAGCAGCCAGGAAAAAACCGGCGAAGAAGAAAAGCCGCCGGTAATCGAACTCCATGAAAGCTTCAGGGCGGGGACTTCGGTTCCCGCCTTTTGTTTGCGAATATGAATTTTCAAGCCGGGAAGAACCATCTGTGAAAATAACGTTCTTGCAGGCTCATCGGAACTTTCCGTTCACGCGTCTGGGTGGCCACGTTTCCCTGATGGCATCAGCGGTGTGGCTCTTGTGGGCGACGCTTTGTTATGGCCAGTCGCAGCGTCCGAGCATCCTGTGCCGAAATGGCGATGGAGTTTTGGACGCCGCATTCCGCAACGTAAGTGTGCACGTGGGGGCAGCAAGAGAGCCCGGACTTGTCGCCCTGGCCCGGCGGAGTTGCGCGGCCAGGCTCACATCGGAAAAGCGGGACGTGGTGGTGGAGGCTGGGGCTGCTCAGATTGATCTGGACGCGTTCGGCATCGATCTGGGGGACGGGGTTCCAATCGCGGCTTTTCAGGTGAAGAAATTGGAAAGCGATTGCTGCATGGAGTACCGGATTTATTCGCTGGAGAAGCCGCCGCGATTGTTGCGAATCATTAGCGGGTCACAATACTTCAGCGCTTCCGATATCGACATGGACGGGAGAGTCGAAATCTGGGCCGATGATGGGTCTGCTATCAACGGACTTGAATCGCTGACGCTGGGCGAAATAGAGAATCTGCCGGCGGTTGTCCTCCGTTTGGAGCATGGCAGTCTGGTCGATGTGAGCGCGGAATTCCAATCAAATTACGATGCGGAGATTGCGCGGCTGCGGGACGGCGTCTCCGCTTCGGACTTGCAGGATTTCAAAAACAGCGATGGAAAATTGACCGAAGCTGTCACTCCGGCTTCGGCTGAGCGGTTGCATCGCTTGCGGGTCGCGAAGGTCAAGGTGCTGGAGATCATTTGGAATTATCTCTACAGCGGACGCGAGTCTGAGGCATGGCATCAGCTTGGCGAGATGTGGCCACCGGCGGACTTCGAGCGGATTCAGGCCGCAATTGCAAAGGCGCGCACCGCGGGAGTCCATTCGCAGGCGGACTCCACTTCGGCCGGTCCGCCGAGGAAGAAAAAACATGCGCCGGTGTTCGATGCGGTACGGCCGAGGAGCGGCCTGGATTCTCAGCCGACGGGAATATTACTACAGTTCCAGTCAGCCGCCGGAAAAACAACCGCGCTGCCGCCGGAGCTGCGGCTGGATCTGATCATCGATGTTGCCGGGAAGGTGAGAGCCACGCATGCGCCTCTCGGCGTATCCGCTTCGGATGTAGCGGCAACGTCGACATGGAAGTTCATCCCTGCATTCAAGGACGGTCGCCCGGTGGCGAGCCATTTGCGAATCTCGGTCTGGCCCAAGCAGTAGGGTGTAATGCCGGGCCTGCGGGCCTCGCGCTACTGCTGCAGAATCGCGTCCGCCTCAATCTCCAGCAGCATCTCGGGAGAAACCAGCGCCGTGACCGCCAGCATCGAGCACGCCGGACGGATGTCGCGAAAAACCTCTCCGTGCGCTTTGCCGACCATTTCCCAATCGGAAATATTTGTCAGGAAGACCCGGGTTCGCACCACGTCCTGGAGCGAGGCTCCCGCGCGCTGGAGGGCGCTCTCGATGTTCTTGAGGATCTGCACAGCCTGCGTATAAGCGTCGCCGGGGACGATCTTGCCATCGGGCCCGGTGGCCGTTGTTCCCGAAACGTAGACGTGGGCTCCCACGCGCACGGCACGGGAGTAACCGACGATTGGCTCCCAGGGCGTTCCGCTGGCGATGTTGGTTCGTTGCATGCTCTCTCTCCAATCATTGTGATGCGCGGGAAGCTGCAGGTCAGCTTTCGATGAAGGCGCTTCAGTACAAGGTACACGGGAGCACTAGTGGCACCAACATCATGCACCTGCAAACCGCGCTCACTGGATTTGCAGACGGTGGCGGTCGTGGTGGTTTGCCGGTGGCGAATTGGCAGCGAATGGCCGCGACTGCCAACAGGAAATCGGCGAAACTCCGCAGCCGGTGCGGTGTTTCATCCTTCAGATGGCACGATAGTGACTTGTTTTAGATCGATAACTACAGTAATTATTCTCGGCAACCTCTTGTTCCGATGAATCGAAGAGGTGCAGAGAGGACAGGTGCTGCGAGAGACGAACAAGTTCAGAAAGAAACGAGGGCCAATCCAATGATTCCGGAAACGCATCCGCTGCAACAGTTGTTTGTTGAACTCGTCGGGCGTCATTACGCGCAGGAGATCGGAATACGCGACCCGCAGGTAGTGAGCTATGTGGCGCACCTGCTGGCGGAGTTCTGCGACGCCGAGCAGTTGATGAAGATCCGGACGGCATCCGGGCGGCCGCTGAACGATGTGGGCGAGATGCTGATTGAATCGGACCCGGTGTACGGGCCGGCGCCATCGTTCGACCGCGAACGCCAGGTGCGCAAACATATTGGCGACTACACGCTCTTTTTCGCGGGCATGTTTCCGGAGAGCATCAATCACCATCGCCTGCGCCGCCAGCGGGTGGAGAATTTTGTGGAGTGGGTGAAGGCCGGCAAGGAGAGCTACTACATCGTCTCGAAATTCGAACACTTCGAATATGCCAAGGTCGCGCCGGTGTTCGCGCAGCTCTCCAGGAAGTTCGAGGATTGCGTTTACGGTTTGAACCTGGTCAAGAACGAACTGGAAGTGATGCAGCATCCGATTGTGCGCACCAACAACGAGCTGATCAAATAAGGCAAGGCAGAAGTCAGAAGTTAGATTGAAGAAGTGAAGAAAGGCAAGTCAGAAGTCAGAAGTCAGATTGAAGAAGTAAAAAAGGCAAGGCAGAAGTCAGAAGTTCGATTGAAGAAGTAAAAGCAAAATCGAAACCGGGAATTAAGCTTGGAGATGCCGTGGTCGTGAGGTTTTAATTCTGCAATCTGACTTCTGACTTCTGACTTGCCTTTCTGACTTGACTTCTTACCAACCGCCGTCCCACTACCTCGAACTTCCCTTCCATCACAATTCTGATTGCCTCCGAGTAGGCGATGTGTTCCTGCTCCAGAATGCGTTCGGCCAGGGTGTGCTCGTCGTCTGCTTCCAGCACGGGGACGGTTTTCTGCACGACGATGGCTCCGTGATCGAGTTCTTCGTCGACAAAATGAACGGTGCATCCGGAGACCTTTACTCCGTAGGCGAAGGCCTGCTGCTGGGCCTCGAGCCCGGGGAACGAGGGCAGAAGCGACGGATGAATGTTGAGGATGCGATGCGGAAACTGCTGCACGAACCAGGGCGAGAGCAGGCGCATGTATCCGGCGAGGCAGACGAGTTCGACTTCATGCTGCTGAAGTGCGGCCACCACTTCACGATCATGTTGCTCGCGGTCTTTCCCTTTCGAAGGAATCGCGAACGCTGTCAGGCCGCGCTGGGCGGCGATTTTCAGCCCCGGCGCATCGAGACGATTCGAAATGACAACTGAAATCCGCGCTCCGGGAATGAGGCCGGCGTCGATGTTATCTGCGATGGCGACAAAGTTCGAGCCGCGTCCGGAAAGGAGGATGCCTAGATTTTTCATGTACGCGCTATCCGTGGGAAACATCCTAGTGTAACGGGCAGAGCGGTACCGGCGCGGGCAAAAATCGACAAAGACTGCAGATGAATAACGGCGCGCACGGAACTTCCAAAAGTTGAAGCGCTCTTTGAATCGGCCGCGCTTCCGGGGGAATCTGTACATCATGCAAACTGGCACGGGAACTAAAGTCGATCGCCGCACGGTGGATCTGTCGGGCTACCCGAACCTGGTCGTCATTTATCTGGGGATACGCGTCAACCGCATTACCGGGCTGAAAACGCTGCTGGGCCTGGGCCCGAAGATCTCGGCATCGGTCGAGGCGCAGCCCGACGGTCTTTTGTTGCACGAAATGCTTATTTATTCGATGTTTCCGCCGCACGTCGGAATGAGGCAGTACTGGCGGGATATGGATGCGATGTTGACGTGGTCGC
Organism: uncultured Acidobacteriaceae bacterium; assembly: GCA_963838315.1. Taxonomy (GTDB): domain Bacteria; phylum Acidobacteriota; class Terriglobia; order Terriglobales; family Acidobacteriaceae; genus Acidiflorens. Next base: position 5,337 of record CAWIQW010000020.1, on the reverse strand, counting down.
GCTCGGAGCCGCATCGCGAGTGGTGGAAGTCATTCCTGAAAAACTCGGGCGGCACCGGCTTCTGGCACGAAACCTACCTGATGACGGGCGGCATGGAAGCCATCTATGACGACGTGCCGCAGCCCACCGGGTTGATGCGCTTTGCCCCGATGGTGCCGGCGCGCGGGCCGATGTTTACCGCCGCGCACCGGGCACAGAAGGGGAATTCGGGGGACGGGGTGGTTTCGGAGAGTGATCTGTACGGAAACTGATCTTCGGGCGAGGCTGGCAAAACCAGGTCTTATAGGATGGCGACCCCGGAGGGACTTGAACCCCCAACCCTTAGTTCCGAAGACTAATGCTCTATCCAATTGAGCTACGGGGCCGTCTTTGAAACTTTACCACTAATCCATTCGAGGCACGGGGCGCGGTGTGCCGGCAATCGGACCACTCTTGCGGCATGCCGATTAAGCAATGACTGCCGCCGTGGCATCTTCCGTAATACACCGTGGTAACCAATCGGGCGGCGCTCAGGCCAATCTGAACTAGAATAAAAACGCGGCGTTCACGCGAACTTATATTTCACTCATGGCCATCCGTCTCTACAACACACTCTCGGGAAAAATCGAAGACTTTCATCCGATCGATGCCGACCACGTGCGCATGTATGCGTGCGGGCCGACGGTTTACGACTACGGACACATCGGGAATTTCCGGACATTCATCGCCGTCGATCTGCTTTACCGCTTTCTGCGGCAGTCCGGATACGACGTTCGCTATGTGATGAACATTACCGACGTGGACGACAAGATTATCCGCAACGCCTCGCGCGACGGGGTCACCGTGCAGCAGTACACGGCAAAATTCACGCAGGCGTTTCTGGAAGATTCGGCCACGCTCAATATCGCGCAGCCCACGCTGGTGCGCGCCACTGAGCACATTCAGGAGATGGCGGAGTTCATCGGGGAGCTCGTGAATAAAGGCTTCGCCTATCGCACCGACGACGGATCCTACTATTTCCGGATCGCCAAGTTTCCCGAGTACGGCAAGCTCTCGAAGAAGGATTTTGCGGGCATGACCGATGGCGCGCGCGTGGACGTGGACGAATACGAGAAAGACAGCGCCCGCGACTTCGCGCTCTGGAAGGCTCCCAAGCCGGGCGAGGCCTCGTGGGAAACGCCGATCGGACCGGGGCGCCCGGGCTGGCATATTGAATGCTCGGTGATGTCGATGGAGGAGCTTGGCCCCAGCTTTGACCTGCACGCCGGGGGCGAGGATTTGATTTTTCCGCATCACGAAAATGAGATCGCGCAATCGGAAGCGCTCAGCGGCCAGCAGTTCGCGCGCTACTGGTTCCATGCGCGGTTTCTGCTGGTTGAAGGGCAGAAGATGTCGAAGAGCCTGGGGAATTTTTTCACACTGCGCGACCTGGTGCTCAGGGGACACAAGCCGTCGTCGATCCGCTGGCTGCTCACGCAGGTTCCGTATCGCAACCAGTTGAACTTTACGTTCGATGGACTCAGCGCGGCGGCCAGTTCGGTAGAGAAGCTGCGTAATTTCCGCTTCCGGCTGACGAGCTCGCGGTTTGCAGCGGGATCGAACCCGGCAATGGCAAAGCTTGCCGCCGAAACGGCGCAACGCGTCAACAGCGCTCTGAGCGACGACTTGAACACCGCCGAGGCGCAGGGCGCCATCTTCGACATGCTGCGCAAGACCAACACGGCCCTCGATGCCGGCGAGGTGCGCCAGGACGACGTGCAGGCCCTGCTCCACACCCTGGACTGCTTCGACGCCATCTTCGGCGTTCTCAAGGATGACGACCAGCCGAAGATGAAGGCCGTGCTCGACTGGGCGCGGGCGGCGGGACGCGAGGACATCAGCCCGCAGTTGCTGGAAATGGCCGGCTCGGCGCAAGTGACGGACGAGGATGTGAACCAAAAGCTGGCCGCGATGGAAGCGGCGCGCAAAGCCCGGAACTTCAAGCAATCGGATGCGCTGCGCGCCGAACTGACGGCCGCCGGGATTATCGTGGAGAACACGAAAGACGGCGTGCGCTGGAGAAGAAAGTAGCGTCAGCAACCAGCCAAGCCGAAACCCCTCGCCGCCAGTTCTCGTCTAGCCGACGACTCAAGAAAAGATCGGTCATCCTTGGGAGTTCCTTAATTTTGGGAGTTCCTGATTTTTTTTTGGTCGAGTCATTCTGAGCGCAGTATGTCCTGCGTGAAACGCCGGACATACGGAGTCGAAGGACCCCTGTGCCGCCAACCCCTCAGGCCAGGTGGCAAGGCATTCTCCCCGTGGCGCGTTTCCAAACTCACACCTCCCTCACTACAATGTCCGAATTACATATGCTCGCCTTTGACGATTACGTCCGCGAAGCCGAAATTGCCCATGGCCACCTCTGTGCAGGTCAAATCCTGGGCGTGCGTCTGGCCATGCTGGGACTCGCCAAACTCGGCATCGAAGATCCGCGCGGGAAAGACCGCAAGCGCCTCGTCACCTTCGTAGAAATCGATCGCTGCGCGACCGACGCCATCGCGGTCGTCACCGGGTGCCGCCTGGGCAAGCGCGCGCTGAAGTTTCGCGACTGGGGGAAGATGGCCGCGACTTTCATTGATCTCGCCGGCGCGATACCAGCCCCAAATACTGCCACTCCAGAGGGTGCCCCATTCAAGCCCGATTTTGGCTTGAGTGGGTTCGCAACCGCCCACTATTACAAAGCCATTCGCATCGCCGCGAAGGAATCGTCCAAGAAGCTGGCGCGCGAAATGCATCCTGAAATCGAAAACAAGAACCAGCAGCAGATGCTCGCCTATCGCGAAATGAAAGACGACGACCTGTTTTCAAGCCAATGGGTGAAGGTCCAACTCCCCGCGGAAGAATTTCCCGGATACAAGGGCGAGCGCATCGTCTGCGCGGAGTGCGGAGAAGGCATCAACTTCCGGCGCGAGGTGGAGCGCGATGGGCGAGTGCTATGCAGGGCTTGCGCAGGGGATCGATACTACGAACTGTCGTAAGTCGATCCGTATCCAGCAATTCTAATGTTAAAGGCGATCCTTGAGAATTCGTTCTACATCCCGATGGCCGTGAAGAATGGAGAGTACTTGCAAAGGCCTTGTCTCAGGCCGGTAGACGATGAGGTAGGAATACACCGAAGAACTTCACCGCCTCATCCGTCAAATTCTTGTTCCAATGTCCCGCGCCGGGCGTTCCTGCCAAAAAGACAATTCTTGCGCGGATCACCGATTCCACGCGGTCGGCGACTGCCACGCTGGTTTGCTTCTTGATGTAACGCCAGATTTGGACAAGATCGAGCGCGGCCTCGGGCGCGAGGACGTAACGCACACTCATTCCGGCTTGGCCTTCAATTCCGCGAGGTAAGCGTCGAGCCGGTCTTCGGGAATCCCCTCGCCCCGGTCGAGTTGCTCGATGCCGCGCTGGATTTTTGCATTGTTCGCCTCGCGGTTTTCGAGGAGCCAGCGGTCTTGTTCTTCCTGCGTCTCAAGCATGCGGAGCAAAACTTCCTCGACGCTGCCCGAACCCGTAGCCTGTATTTGTCTCTGGATTCTGTCCGCAAGGGCACGATCACGGATTTCGATGTTCATCCCCGGCTCCCGTGGTTAGTGTATCGCGGCCAACCGGGCGGCTGTGAAGAATTTCCCGGCGATAAGGGCTAGCGCATCGTGTGTGTTGCAACGAACCCTACCGTTTTACGCGTCATTCCTTGACTGCTCGTACCCATGCGCCACGCGCAGCAGTGTCGCCTCGTCGAAGTGGCGCGCGAACAACTGCAATCCTATCGGCAGTTTTTCGTGATTCTCGCCGCAGGGCACTGAAATCCCCGGAATGCCCGCCAGGTTGGCGGTTACGGTGTAGATATCGGCGAGGTACATGGCCAGCGGATCATCCACTTTTTCGCCGAGTTTGAACGCCGGAGTCGGCGCGGTGGGTGCGGCGATCACATCCACTTTCTTGAAGGCCTCATCGAAATCGCGGGTGAGCAGGGTACGCACTTTCTGCGCTTTCAGATAGTAGGCATCGTAGTAGCCGGCGCTGAGCGCGTAGGTTCCGAGCATGATGCGACGCTTGACTTCCATGCCGAAGCCTCGGTCGCGCGTCTCGCGATACATTTCCGCGAGTGTCTTTGCGCCCTTCGCCCGGAATCCGTAGCGGACGCCGTCAAAGCGCGCCAGGTTGGCGGAGGCCTCCGCCGTCGCGACAATGTAGTACGCCGGAATCGCGTACTCGGTGTGCGGCAACGTGACTGGCACGATTTCACATCCGAGGGCAGCCAGTTTCTGGATGGCGGCCTCGACCGCGGCGCGCACTTCGGCGTCCAGGCCCGAGCCGAAATATTCCTTGGCGACTCCGACCTTGAGGCCTCGAACCGGCTTCTCCAGCTCCGCAACGTAATCGGGAACGGGAAGGTCGGCCGAAGTTGAATCCATGGGATCGCGCCCGGCGATGGTGCGCAGCATGAGCGCCGCATCTTTCACCGTGTTCGCGAACGGACCGATGTGATCGAGCGACGACGCAAACGCAATCAGCCCGTAACGCGACACGCGGCCGTAGGTGGGCTTGAGGCCAACGACTCCGCAGAAAGAAGCGGGCTGGCGGATCGAGCCACCCGTGTCAGACCCGAGCGTGGCAACCGCCATTCCCGCGGCGACTGCGGCCGCGGAACCGCCGGACGATCCGCCGGGAACCCGCGTTTTATCTCTCGGATTGTGAACCGGATGGTATGCCGAGTTTTCGGTGGAAGAACCCATGGCAAACTCATCGCAATTGAGCTTACCGAGCACGACCGCGCCTGCGGCTTCGAGTCGCGCGACGGCGGTGCAATCGTAAGGCGGAACAAAATTCTCCAGGATCTTCGAACCAGCGGTAGTGCGCACTCCGCGCGTCACCATGACGTCTTTGATCGCGATGGGAACTCCGGCGAGCGGCGGGAGCGGCTGGCCATCCGCGACCAGTTTGTCGATGTGCTCGGCCTGTGCGCGCGCGGATCTTCTGACAACGTCAGAAACGCCCCGATCTCGGGTCTTCTTTCCGGATGCGCGCGAAGTAATCCGCTGCCAGCGCGGAGGCCGTCGTGCGGCCTGCGGCGATCGCGCTGCGGGCGCTTTCAATCGTGTAATTTTCGACCTCGCTACGTGCGGTCATCGATCATTTCTCGGTCCGATCTTTTCCCGGTCCAATTGTTTTCCCGATCCGATCTATCTCTCAATCACCTTTGGCACCTCGAAGAAGGTTCCGTCCGTCTCGGGAGCATTCTGCATGGCCTCTTCGTGCGGCAAGGATGGGCGCAAGCCTTCTTTAAGTACGTAACTGAACGAAAGGGAGGCGTCAACATAACAC
>CAWIQW010000019.1:0-139746 GCA_963838315.1 uncultured Acidobacteriaceae bacterium | reverse complement strand
ACGAATTATCCAACATTGATCGCACTGGGCGAATACGACTGGGACGATGCTCTGGGCGTGCAAATCGGTTGGTCATTAGTCTTGACGAATTGCTAATCAATGAGTATCAGCATCCCTAATTATTAATCATTAATTATACACGGATATGAGGCAACTTGGGGATGGCCAGATGGATTATGCGTCCATAACGCCCGCCAATAGCCTTTCCTCGCGGTATCGTCATCTCTGGCCCGTATTAGTTGTCGGCGCTGCCTGTCTCGTTCTTACGGTTATTGCTTATGTTTCCGAGCGAGGGAGGGAACAAGACAGGGCGCTTGCGAGTTTCAACGAGGCTGCCGGATATCGCAGCCGACTTTTGCTCAAAAGAAGCCAGTCCATTTCGGAGGAATTTTATTCACTGTCGGTGGTTCTCAAATTCTTCAAGGGTGATGTGCGTCCTGAATTTGCCGCGTTGACCCGGGACGCCAGATTCCGGATTTCCAGTTTGGTCGCGCTGGCCTGGGTGCCGAAGGTGCCGGATGCCACGCCCGCCTCAATGGAGGCTCTTCTGGGCAACACCGCGGCGGGACCCATGCAAATATTTGAATTTGATGACTGGGGCAACCCGGTCCCGGTTTTGCGCCGGGACAGTTACTGGCCGGTACTATGCCTCAGCGGCAGCGGCGGCAGAGATTTGCTGCCCGGGTTGGATCTCATGACGAATCCGCGATGGCGCAGCTTGCTGCAGCAGGCTGGGCAGTCCGGCAGGCTTGAGGTGAGCGACACATTTGACTATACAATCAAAGGCTTCAAGACTCGTTGCGTCCTGCTGGCGAGGCCGGTTAGCTCGCCCGATGCGGTTTCTCAGCCGGCCGCGAGCGCACTGGAACAATGCCGGGGTTTCGTGGTTGGCCTGGTGGATGTGGACCGCTTTGCCGGCGACAGCTCAAAATCGGCGGAACGGGCAGGTTTGGAATGCTTGCTGTTGGACGAGTCGTTGAGCCCGGGAAAACGTTTTATTAGCTTTTCCGAAGCGCTGCCGCCAACACCGTCGCCAACCGCGCCTTCCGAATCCGAGTTTGGATCCAAACCCTCGCATCAATTGGATTTCATGATGGGACCGCGGACCTGGAAGGTGCTGCTCCGACCGGCCAGGGGGCAATTATCGGTTCCGGCGGAACCAGGCTGGTTGGTGCTTGCCGCAGGAATCGTCTTCACCTCCCTGGCCATGGCGCTCGTTTGGTCGAGGGCGTACCGGGCGAAAATTGTGGAGGCCCAGGTGCGGGAACGGACAGCGGCGCTCGAGCGCGTCCAACTTGGGCTCGAAAATAGCCTGAAGCTGCACCACGAGGTCGAAGTGGAACTCCGCAGGGCCCGGTCTGATTTGATGCGCGCCCAGGAGATCACCGGGTTGGGTAGTTGGCGATGGGATTGGGAATCCAATCTGTTCCAGGTGTCCAGCCAGGTTTGCCGGCTGCTCGGCCGGTCACCCGCCAATTTCAACGGCAGCGTCGACAAAGTGCTGGCCTGCCTGCCGTCTGAAGCGAGCCACGAGTTGCTTCGCTTGAGACAGATGGACAGAAACTGTTCGATCTTGCCCAGCTTTGAATGGTGCCTCTTGCGGCCGGATGGCACGGAAAGAATCGTGCGAGCCACGATTGACTTCGTGACTGATCACGACGGGCGTGCCAGGGGAATGATTGGGACCTTGCTCGACATCACCGCCAGCAAACAGGCTGAGGCTCTGCTGTGGCAGCAGCGCGAAGAATACTCAATCCTGTTTAACCTCGTCCCTGTTTTCATCGTGCGCAAAGACGTCGCCGGCCGGCTGCTCAGCGTCAATCAGAAAGCCGCAGAGACACTTGGCCTGACCCACACGGAAATTGAAGGCCGCACCCTGGCGGAACTGGGCATCCCCGGGACCGAAGCATACGACAAGGATGATCGTGAAGTCATTGAGACCGGCCGGCCGAAAGTTGGCATTATCGAGCGGTTTCAGAACCTCTCCGGCAAGCTTGTGTGGTTGGAAACCAACAAGATCCCTTATCGCAATCGGGAGGGCCGGGTCACGGGCGTGGTGGTTCTGGCCCGGGACATCACCGATCAACTGGCCGCCCAGGCCGAGATCAAACGCCACAACCAGGAACTGCTTTTGCTCTACTCGACTGCCGCTTCGCTCATCCGGTCGCTGGAGGTCGAGGATGTGCTGACTTCGCTTGAAGAATATTTGCGCGCTGGCTTCGGGGTGTCGGCTGGTGCGATTGCGACTCGAAATCCTGCCGCAAACTACCGGTGGAACATTGACCGGGCCTGGGGAATGGACCCGGCCGCGACGGAAGAATTTTGCCGGCAAATCAGTCAGGAAGCGAGGCACGAACATCTGACGACTCCAGAAACCGCGACTTCGGGCGGAGCCCCAGGCGGGGTCGTGCGTTTGCGCGTCCCCATAATGGCCCAAGGTGAAATATTCGGGGTTATCGCGTTCCTTGAGCGGCGCCCGGAACAGAGTTGCTGGCCGCGCCAGGACATCCTGCGGGCCTTGGGCCTTGCGGCGGGAGCGGCCCTGCAAAACGCTCGTCTCTTTAAGGCGGTGAGAGATGCCCGCGGACGTCTCCAGGCGCTGTCGCTGGAACTGGTCGAAGTGCAGGAAAAGGAGCGGCAGCACCTGGCCCGGGAGTTACACGACGAGATAGGGCAACTGTTGACCGCCCTGAAACTCGCGATCCAGACCGGTTTTGCCTGTTCTAATCCCCGGCCGGCCCAATCCATCGTGGATGAACTTATCAAGCGTGTCCGGCAGCTGTCCCTCGACCTCCGGCCGGCCATGCTGGATGATCTGGGACTGGTGCCCGCGGTTCTTTCCTTGATCGAACAGTTGCCGCCGCAGATGGGCTCGGCCATTCATTTCGAACATTCCGGTTTGAACCGGCGTTTCTCCAGCAGGCTGGAAACCACCGCCTTTCGCGTCGTTCAGGAAGGGCTCACCAACGCGGTTCGGCACGCCGACGCCACCGACATCAACGTCCGCATTTGGGCCGAGGATACCGAACTCACGGTCCAGGTCGAGGACCGGGGGCGAGGATTTGATCCGCAACGTGCCTTGGAGTCTGGCCGCTCGCGCGGGCTGTCCGGAATGCAGGAACGGGTCCATCTATTGGGAGGCGATTTGATCATTGAATCGGCTTGTGGCGAGGGTACGCGGCTCATCGCGGAACTGCCCATCATCCAAGCAAGGTCCGTATGATCACGATCCTTCTGGCCGATGACCATGCCATAGTGCGCGCGGGTTTGCGCACGCTGATGGAACACGAGCGGGATTTACAGGTTGTGGGGGAAACCGGCTCTGGGCTGGACGTGGAAAGGCTGGTGGCCGAGTTGCGCCCGGACCTGGTCGTGCTCGACCTGGTGATTCCCGAAGTCAACGGACTTGAAATTACGCGCCGGCTGCGCGCCAAATATCCCGCTACCCGGGTGATCATCCTTTCGATGCACGCCGCAAGCGCTTATGTGGCGAACGCCATCGCCAACGGCGCCAACGGTTATGTCCTCAAGGGTGGCGCGGCGACAGAAGTCCTCCAGGCCATCCGTATCGTGATGGCCGGCGCTCGCTACTTGAGCCCGCCATTTAATGATCAGAGTGTCGAGGAGTACCTCGCGCAAGCCAGCAACACCCGGCTTGACCTCTACGAAAAACTCACCGCCCGTGAACGCGAAGTGTTTGGCCTTGCTGCGCACGGTCTAAAGTGTTTCGAGATCGGCCTGCGGCTCGACATCAGCTCACGCACGGTGGAAGTGCATCGCGCGAACGCCATGCGCAAACTTGGGCTGCGCACACAGGCTGAAATGTATCGTTACGCCCTGGGCCGGCAGATCATTTTGGGACCGTTGGCGCCAGCGCACCCCGGACAAGGGTGCCAAGACAAAACGCAGAGCAACACACGTAATGGAACGAAGGTATACGCGCAAAGTCGACAATTGCGCGGCCGCCCTCACCGTGGATTCGGTAAATTTCGGAAAGATCACCTGCATCAATACGAAGAAAATCAGCGCGGCCCCCACCGCCGCCACGATGACGCTGCGGTACGTCACGGTCTTCCACGCGACGTAAACACCCGGCTTGGTTCGACTCGCCACGAGCCTGTGCTGACCTCAATCCGAAATTGCGAGAATACGGGATATTCTCAAACTAAGAGCATCATATCGCTGGAGTAGCCGTAGCAGACTTGGGTCATGGCAGTAAGGGTTACGAAAGTGACTGGGGCATCGAACCGGGGGTGGGGCCAGTTTGCGGTTTGCCCGTCAACCTACCGGTATCGATGACAACTGCGGAGATCACTTCCGACAAGGCGAGTTGTCGGTACCGATCCGCACATCGCAGTCTGGATCACTTCCGGCTTGCTGACGACTCGCGCAGAATCACGACCACTGGGTGGAATCGGCCGTCGTGTCTGCTTCTGTGCTGAGGCGGGGCCGGCGGACGAGTAAGCGGCGCCCACGTGCCAGGCTTCCTTCGGCGAATTCGTCGAGCACGCTTCTCCGATATAGACTCAGGTGATGCGGAACCTTAAAGACAAGTTTGCCGCCGAGTTTTCCTTCATTGTGGGCCTGCTGGTTGTACTCGCCGTAGGCATTCCGCTCGGTGCCCAGACCGATGTAAGCTACGGCATCGCCGAGTCGAAAGACGTGATGGTCGCCATGCGCGACGGAGTCAAACTCGCCGCTGACATCTACCGCCCCACCCAAAACGGCCAACTGGTCGACGGCAAGTTTCCCGTAATTCTGATGCGCACGCCCTACAACAAGGAAAACTCTTTACAGAGTGCGAACTCCTTCGTGCCCCACGGATACGTCGTCGTTCTGCAGGATGTGCGTGGCCGCTACAAATCAGAAGGACACTGGCGTCCGCATTACGACGACCCGAACGACGGATTCGACACTGCGCAATGGATCGGCTCACAGCCATGGTGCGATGGCGGCATCGGCACGATAGGCTCGTCCTACGCCGGAGCGACGCAACACGCGCTCGCCATCGCCAACGCTCCTTACATCAAGGCCATGGTTCCCCGCAATGCGATGTCCGACTACGGACGCTACGGCGTTCGCCATAACGGAGCCTTCGAACTGCGCTTCTTCAACTGGGTCTTCACTCTTGGCAATGCGACCGGAACTCCAGATGCGCTTCCGGCGGCGAAACGCGCCGCAACCGATTCCGCCGCCGCGAAAGCTCTTGTCGACATGGGCAATCAAGTCCGCGATTACGTTCGCGCTCTGCCGTTGCGCCCAGGCACAACTCCGCTCAAGTTCGCTCCCGACTACGAGTCCTGGCTGATCGAAGCCATGAGCCACGGCGACTACGACGACTTCTGGAAGAACTCCGGCGCCAGTGTCGTTGACCACCTCGCCGAATATAAGGACGTTCCTGAATACCACACCACCGGCTGGTATGATTCCTGGGGCACGCAGGTCGCGAACATAAATTTCGTCGAGTTGCGCCGGACCAAGAAAAGTCTCCAGCGCCTGATCATCGGCCCGTGGATCCACAGCAGTGAGAACCTCAGTTACGCCGGGGAGGCGCAGTTCACCGACGACGCGGCGCTCGATCTCACAACGTTTCACCTCAGGTGGTTTGATCATTGGCTGAAGGGCATTGACAACGGAGTGGATCGCGAGCCTCCCGTGCGCATCTACGTGATGGGCGGAGGCGACGCCCACAAAACACCTGAAGGCCGCATCTTCGTCGGAGGCCATTGGCGCAACGAACAGGACTGGCCGCTGGCTCGCACCGCGCCCACACCCTACTATCTGCACGCGAACGGCGTTCTTTCGCCTGAGAAGCCAACAGAAGATCGCCCAATCACTTTTCAGTTCGACCCGCATAATCCGGTGCCGACGGTCGGCGGCAATGTTTCCTCGCAAGGAACGCTGATGTTCCAGGGAGCGGCCGACCAGCGCTGCCGCCTCGATTTCTGGCTCTGCTCTGACACGAAGCCGCTCTCCGCCCGAAACGATGTCTTGGTATTCCAGACGCCTCCGCTCGCGAACGACATCGAGGTCACGGGACGCCTCATCGTAAAACTGTGGGCGTCCTCAGATGCTCTCGATACCGATTTCACGGCCAAGCTCGTTGATGTCTATCCTCCCAACACCGACTTTCCGTCTGGAGTGGATCTCAATATCGCCGACAGCATCGTGCGGGCGCGCTATCGCGACGGTTTCGGCAAGGCCGAACTCCTGAAACCTGGCCAGCCCTACGAGTTCACCATCGAAATGTACCCGACCTCGCTAGTATTCAAGCGGGGCCACCGCATCCGTCTCGACATTTCAAGCAGCAACTTCCCTCGCTTCGACATCAACCCAAACACGGGAGAACCGCTCAACAACAATCGCCGCTCACAGGTCGCCAACAACACGATCTACCTGGACGCCAAGCATCCCTCTCAGATTGTCTTGCCCGTGATTCCAGCCGAGACGCCGGATACGTCTGCCCGCAGGAGTGGGGACAATGACGGTCATTGAGGGAACCGCTTGATGTTCCGCGCGATGCCGTCCGACGGACGGCCCATTGGGCCGGATGACGGGTCAATCCGGAAATAATGCCTCCAGATTGGTCCCGATAAACGCGCTTCTATTGACTAATCGGACGAACTTCCGAATTGTCGGCTACTCAGAAACTGACCCGCATCCCGCCGGAGCCTTGCCGCTCTCCTCACCCGTTGTTAGCATAGATTGGCACTACCTTAGGAGGCTCCCATGGCGACCGATACCCTCACCAAACCCGTAATCGACGGCGGCAACACCAAGACCAGAGTTTTCAAGAACTTCATCGACGGCGAATGGGTCGAGTCCCAGAGCGGACAGACCTTCGAAGACCGCAATCCCGCCGACACCCGCGAAGTCGTCGCCATTTTTCAGCGCTCGAACAAAGCCGACGTCGATGCCGCCGTCGATGCCGCCAAACGCGCCTACGCCAAGTGGCGCCTCGTTCCCGCGCCGCGCCGCGCCGAGATCGTCTTCCGCGCCGCCGAGATCCTGATGGAGCGCAAGGAAGAGTACGCCCGCGATATGACGCGCGAAATGGGCAAGGTGCTGAAAGAGACGCGCGGCGACGTGCAGGAAGCCATCGACGCCGCCTACTACAACGCGGGCGAAGGCCGCCGCCTGTTCGGTCCCACCATGCCCTCCGAGCTGCCCAACAAATTTGCCATGGCCGTCCGCCAGCCCATCGGCGTCTGCGGAATGATCACGCCCTGGAATTTCCCCATGGCCATCTCCTCGTGGAAGCTCCTGCCCGCCATCGTTTGCGGCAATACCTGCGTCATCAAGCCCGCGCAGGACACTCCGCTCTCCACCTTCAACCTGGTGCAGGCGCTGACTGACGCCGGCGTGCCCAAGGGCGTGATCAACATCGTCACCGGATTCGGCTCCGAAGTGGGCACGCCGCTGACCGAACACCCAACGGTCCGCGCCATTTCCCTCACCGGATCGTCAGCGGTCGGCAAGATCGTCGGCGCAACCGCGGCCAAGAGTTTCAAGCATTGCTCGCTCGAACTCGGCGGCAAGAATCCCATGATCGTCCTCGACGACGCCAACCTCGAACTCGCCATCGAAGGCGGCCTGTGGGGCGCATTCGGGACCACCGGCCAGCGCTGCACCGCGACCAGCCGCATCATTGTTCAGAAGGGCGTCTATCACGAATTCGTTGAGCACTTCGTTGCACGGGCGAAGAAGATCAAAGTCGGCAACGGACTCGACGAGACGGTAGAGATGGGTCCCGCGGTAAACGAAAATCAAATGAAGACCGACCTGAACTACATTGAGATCGGCAAGAACGAGGGCGCGAAACTAGTCACCGGCGGCAATCGTCTCGACAAGGGCGAATACCAGCACGGATGGTTCGTCGAGCCGACGGTCTTCATCGACGTCGATCCCAAAATGCGCATCGCGCAGGAAGAAATCTTTGGCCCGGTGGTTTCCGATCATCCCCTGCGAAGATCTTGAAGATGCCATCGCCATCGCCAACGACATCGAGTACGGCCTGTCGTCTTCGCTCTACACCAAAGACGTGAACAAGGCCTTCGCCGCCGTGCGCGACCTTGAAGCCGGCATCACCTACATCAATGCTCCCACCATCGGCGCCGAAGTCCACCTGCCCTTTGGCGGCACCAAAGCCACCGGCAACGGCCATCGCGAAGGCGGCATCGGCGCCATCGACTTCTATACCGAGTGGAAAGCAGTCTACGTCGATTATTCCGACAAGCTGCAAAAGGCCCAGATCGACCGGCCGGAGTGATCCAACCTGCCGCCCAGACGCCGGACGGTGCTGGGGCTTGAACAGCATTACTCGGCGCGCTCTGCGTCTCGGCGGTGAGCCACCCCAGTAGAGAAACAGGCCGCGAAGTCCCGAATTTACACGGCTTACTGCCCGGGGCCACCCTGTTCCGGAACCAGTCCGGGCGGAGGCGGTGGGATCGCGATATCCAGCTTGTGCACTTCCCCCAACGACGCCGGCTGTTTATCGAACTCGCTGGCGTCGCCGACGACGAGAACAGCCATCTGATCGCGGTGCAGATATTTCATCGCCACGCGGGCCACATCCTCTTTGGTGACTTTCTCAATCTGCTTCTGGAAGTTTTCGAGAAAGTCGAGCGGGTAACCGTAAAATTCGTAGGACATTTTCTCCCGTAAGACTTTTTCGGGGGAATCAAAGCGGAACACGAAGGAATTCAGAATCGCGTCTTTAGCGCGCTTGATCTCATCGTCGTTAAGGGGATTCCTGGGCAGTTCCGCAATCTCCTGATCCAGCGCTTCGATGGATTCGAACGTAGTCGCGCTCTTCGTGCTCACCATCAGGCGAAGCATGCCATCGTGATCCCAGCCAGTGCCGATTCCTCCGCCGACTGCGTAGGCCAGACCTTTCGTCGTGCGAATGTCGCTGAACAGGCGCGACGAAAATCCTCCGCCAAAGGCCTCATTGAACACCGAGATCGCGTAGTAATCGGGATTTCTGCGGGTCGTGCCGAGCGCGACCATCTGGATGTTGCTCTGGTTCACATCTGTCTTATTCACGAGGTAGTAGGCGGGCTTCGCGGGATCGGGCTTGATGTCAGTCTCTTTCGCCGGCGCGCCTTTAGGCCACGACCCGAAAGCTTCGCGCAGACGAGCTTCCATCTTCACACTATCGAAATCGCCTACGACTCCGAGAATGATGTTGTTGGGATGAACGTAAGTCGAATGCCACTCCACCAGATCCTGCCGCGTGATCGAAGCCACTGTTGCGTATTCCGGATTGCGCACATAGGGGCTGTTTGCGCCGTAGACCAGCTTGGCCGCTTCGCGTCCAGCGATCTGCGAGGCATCGTCGTTGCGCCGCGAGATCGAATCGTATTCTTCCCCCTGCGCGATCTTGATCTTCTCCGCACGGAACTCTGGATTGCGCAGCAGATCGTCGAACACCCGGAACACATCTTCGAAATCTTCTTTCAGGCAGGAGAAGCCGATGCTCGTCGAATCGCTCTGGCCGTCAGTCTCCACCTTCGCAGCGCGCTGTTCGAGATAGTCGTCGAGTTGATCGCCGGTTTGGGACTTCGTTCCGCCCGTGCGCCAGACTTCGCCGTAGATGTCCATCAGTCCGGTCTTGCCAGCCGGAACTCTGGTTGCGCCACCGCGAATGCGAGCCGTTCCGTCAATCGTCGGCAGCTCGTGATCTTCCTGCAGAAAGATGACCATGCCGTTCGGCAATTCGACACGCCTGGGCTGCGCCGGATGAAACGCGGGCAAGGCCGGGACTTTAATGTCTTTCCATGAAGTAGTAGGAATCGTTGCAGCGGGAACTGGTGGAGTAGGAGCCGTCGGAGCTGATGGAACTTGAGCCGTGGTCTGCCTCTTTGGTGCACAACCAATAGTCAGGATGGAAAGGGCGAACAGCAGACCTAGGAGTTGGAGGGATCGTGCATGTTTCACAGTTCACCTCCTTGCGAAGCCGCAGCAGCCGCGGCTGGTGGTGGTCCGGTAAACTCGATGATTCCGACAGTGCGATTCTCGGGCACAAAGGTCTGATTGGCAACACGCCGGATGTCGGCCTTCGTGACCTTCTCGATGCGATCCACCGAGCGGAACAACTCCCGCCAGTCGTCATAGCGCGCCTGATTCATACCGAGCGCAAAGGCCAGGCCTTCATTCGATCCGAGCGAGCGGATCAGGGTTGCCTTGGCGCGCGTCTTGATCATCCTCAACTCTTCGTCGGAGATATCGTCTTTCTTCAGCCGCTCGATCTCGACGTGAATCGCATCGCCGACTTCCTGCGGCGTGTGTCCCGGGAGCGGAAGCGCATAAAACGCAAAAAGCTGCGGATACTTGTTTCCCGGCATCCCGGTGTATCCCTCGGAGTCCGAGGCGATCTGCTTGTCCCGCACCAATGCGCGGTAAAGGCGCGAGGTGCGCCCGTTCGACATCAGGTCGGCGATCGCGTCATACACCTCATCGTCAGGGCTGCGGTAATCGGGGCGATGATAGCCCTCGATGTAAAGCGGCTGCGATTGCTCATGCAGCACGACGCGGCGCTCCGAGTTCTGCGGAGGCTCGCTCGTCGTGCGCTCGTCGGGCTTCGGATGCGACGGAATCCGCGCGAAATACTTCTCGATCACGGGCACGGCTTCGGAAGCCTTCACGTCTCCGACAACGGTGATGACCATGTTCGACGGTATGTAGTAGGTGTCGAAGAAATGCTGCGCGTCGGTCGCCGAAAACGAATTCAGGTCCGATATCCAGCCAATCGTGGGACGATGATAAGGGTGCGCGGCGAAGGCCTCTTCCGTAAATTGTTCGAGCAGGCGCCCGATGGGATTGCTGTCGGTGCGCATGCGGCGCTCTTCGATCACCACATTGCGCTCTTTGTAAAACTGCCGCATGACCGGATGCAGGAAGCGCTCCGATTCGAGATAGGCCCACAACTCCAGCCGGTTGATCGGAAACGAGTAGTGGTAGGCGGTTTCGTCGTAGTTGGTGAAGGCGTTCAGCCCTTCGCCGCCCTCGCTCTCCACGATCTTGCCGAATTCATTGTTATAGGGAGCGGAGAATTTGTCAGCGGCCGCGACCGCGTCTTTCCAGGACTGCTCCAGTTGCTTCATCTTCCGATCGTCGCGATCCACACGTTTGTCGCGCTCGTGTAGGTACGCGGCGTAGGTTTCCTCAACCTTGGCCAGCGCCACTTTCTCATCGGCGTAATCGCGCGTTCCGATGGTGTCGGTTCCCTTGAAAGCCATGTGCTCGAACATGTGAGCCAGGCCAGTTTTGCCCAACGGATCCTGTACGGAGCCTGCTTCCACATGGGTGAAGAACGAAAACACAGGCGCCTCAGGGCGTTCGCAGATGATCACCGTCAGGCCATTGGCAAGTTTCTTAACCGTAGTGCGTTTTTCGAAGGAAGCCAGATCCTGGCTGAAGGAAAGTGAGCAAAACACAAAACAGACAGCAAATGTCAGCGTTACGCGGAACTTCATCCTGCCTCCACCATATTTTGGGCCCCAAAATTTGAAGTTACGTGCTGGCGGGGAAGCTTGTCAAACGAGTGGGGCTCTTATGCAACGATCCACGTTCGAGCCGAACCCCCGAGCACCCACGGAGAGGAACCGTGCGCAGGGAAAGCAGAGCAACTATACTGGCTGCCCATACCTCTAACGTCACGACCTCATGTCTACGCCAACTATCGTCGAAGTGGCGGGCCGCAAGCTCAGCCTTACAAACCTGGACAAGATCCTTTATCCAGCCGCGAACTTTGCGAAAGGCCAGGTGGTGGATTACTACGTCCGCATCGCGCCCGTGCTGGTGCCGCATCTGGAGGGGCGTCCGCTGACGATGAAGCGCTATCCCGGAGGCGTGAACGAGGAGTTCTTTTTCGAGAAAAATGCGCCCAAGCATCGTCCCGACTGGGTGAAAACGACTCCCGTATGGAGCGACGGCAACGACCGCACGATGTATTACATCCTGGCGAACGATCTGCCGACGCTGGTGTGGATTGCGAACCTGGCCTCGATCGAGTTGCACCCTTCGCTCTCGCTGGGCTCCGATCTCGAAACGCCAACCATGATCGTCTTCGACCTCGATCCCGGGCCGCCTGCCGACATCGTGCAGTGTTGCCAGGTGGGACTTTGGGTACGCGAGATCTTCGAGCACTTCGGCCTGCAAGCGTTCGCGAAGACCTCAGGCTCGAAAGGGCTTCAGATTTACGTTCCTCTCAACACGAAGACGAGCTACGAAGAAACCAAGCCGTTTGCCCACGCGATCGCGCGCTTGCTGGAGCAGGAGCATCGAGATCTGGTGGTATCCGACATGAAGAAGGCCCTGCGCACCAACAAAATTCTGGTCGACTGGAGCCAGAACGACCAGCACAAGACCACGATTTCGGTCTACTCGCTGCGTGCCCGGGAAAGGCCTACAGTTTCGACACCGGTAACGTGGGAGGAGGTCGAGCGAACACTGAAGAAAAAAGATGCCGGGCTGCTCGTTTTCGAGGCACAGGATGTGCTGGCCCGGGTCGCGAAGATGGGCGATTTATTCGAACCCGTACAAAAACTCAAGCAGAAGCTGCCGCAGTTGGCGGGGTTGGCGGCCAGTGCGGAGACGGAAGAGGACGTGACGAAAAAGTCGGCCCAGGGCACAAAGGCACCCCCGAAAGTGAAGCAAGCGGGCGGTTCGAAGAAAAAGCCCCAGCCTGCAAGACAAGGCCGCAAGCTATAATCGCGTTCGACGGCAGTCACTTCTGCAATCTGACCTCTGACTTCTGCAATCGCTATGGCTCAACTTTATGTGGGCACCTCGGGATGGGCTTATCCAACGTGGAAGCCCGCTTTCTATCCCGAGAAACTCGCGCAGAAGAAGTTTCTGAATTTCTATGCAAGCAAGCTGAACGCGGTCGAAGTGAATTACACCTTCCGCCAGTTGGTAAAAGAAACGACGGTCCAAAACTGGCTGGCGGACACACCCCCACATTTCAGGTTCACGATCAAAGCGCATCAGGTGCTGACGCATATCAAGCGACTGAAAGGCGCGGATGAGTTTCTGCAGCGTTTTCTCGGTACGCTCGAAGCACTGGAGCGCGCGCAGCGGTTGGGCCCGATCCTGTTTCAGCTTCCACCGAATTTTAAGGTGGACCAGACCTTGCTCTCCGAGTTTCTGAAGATTCTGCCGCGCGGCGTTCGTGCCGCGTTCGAGTTCCGGCACGCCTCGTGGTGGGACGAGCCCACATGGCGAATACTGCGCGAGCGCAACGTCGCGCTGTGCGTTGCGGAATCCGAGGAGCGTGACACTCCTGACGTTGTGACCGCCGACTTCGCGTACTACCGCTACCGCAAGCCGAGCTACACGGCTGAAGAACGCAAAGCCATGGTGAGCCGCATTCAGCAGCACCTGGCCGAGGGCCGCGACGTCTTCGCTTATTTCAAGCACGAGGAAACACCTGAAGGCGTGCTCTATGCGGTCGATGTACGGGAAGGCTGCGCGCGGTCGACCGGATAGCGTGCTGCGAGCCTCAACCCGAGGCACCCTGCTCGTTACTTTTGCGCTTGCCCCGCGAGTACGATACTCAGGGCGTGGCCGCTGAACTGAACGCGCGCGTGCTCTCAGGATTTCTTGACTACCTGCGCGTGGAGCGCGGTTCGGCCAAGCTGACGATTGCGGCCTACACCAGCGACCTGGCGCAGTTCGCGGAATTTCTGGAAAAGCGCCAGGTAGTTCTGACTGGCGCAGGGCGCGACGACGTGCGCGAATTTATCCAGGAACTGTTTTCAAATCAGCTCGACGGCCGCTCGGTCGGGAGAAAACTTTCAGCCGTTCGGCAACTCTATCGTTTCCTCTTGTTGGACGGTAAGGTCGACAAAGATCCGACACTCAATATCGATTCGCCACGGCAGTGGAAGGTCCTCCCAAAATCTCTGAGCCGGGATGAAGTCGAATCGATGCTAGGCAGGGGGCCGCTCGCGGGCAGCCCGCTGGCGGCTACTCCTTCGAGGAGG
This sequence comes from uncultured Acidobacteriaceae bacterium, assembly GCA_963838315.1. Lineage (GTDB taxonomy): Bacteria > Acidobacteriota > Terriglobia > Terriglobales > Acidobacteriaceae > Acidiflorens. The sequence continues at coordinate 125,758 of CAWIQW010000019.1, read as the reverse complement.
CGATCCTCTGATGCGACTGCCCGCGCTCAGGCGCTGGCGCTGCGCGACCGCGCCATGCTGGAATTGCTCTATGCCGGGGGCCTGCGTGTGTCCGAGGTCTCCGATGCACGATTGGAAGATTTAAAACTCGATCTCGGCTACATCCTGGTGAAAGGAAAAGGAGACAAGGAGCGCATGGTGCCGCTCGGAGTTCCAGCCCAGCAAGCCTTGCAGCGATATTTGAATGAGGGCCGGGGAATACTGGCGAACAAGAAAGCTTCCGCGCTCCTCTTTATCGCGTCGGCCGCGAGGCGTTTGAGCCGCCAGCGCGTCTGGCAACTGGTGGGTAAAGCCGGGGTCGCTGCCGGCAGGCATTCCAGCCCACACATGCTGCGCCACTCCTGCGCGACGCATATGGTGGAAAACGGCGCCGATCTACGAACCGTGCAAACGATTCTGGGGCACGCCGACATTTCCACGACGCAAATTTATACGCACGTGGCGCTCGACAGGCTGAAGAGCGTGTATGCGAAACATCATCCCCGAGCTAAGGCGAGGCCGTGAATCCACCGCAACGAGGCGCCGAGAAAGCCTTAATCAATCTTCCGCACAGGCAAGGAATCTCATGCCGCCCCGCGGAAGCTTGTCGTCACGTTTCTCCGTGGCTCTTCACCTCCAAAGTGCATCGTATTCCTTATGACTAGTAATACCGCGCGGCAGAATCGTCGCACGATGGTCGAGCGCGCCACTGACGATTTTCTCAGGCATCTGCGAGAGCGCAATGCTTCGGCGCATACCATCAAAGCTTACACCGGTGATCTCGATAACTTCGCCGCTTATGTTGGGACGCGCGATTGGAAAGCGATCGACCACATCGCGATCCGCGGATTCCTCTCGCATCTTTACGACAAAGGCTTGAGCAAGACTTCGGTCGCGCGCGCGCTGGCCGCCGTGCGCTCGCTGTATCGCTGGCTGGCGCAGGAAGGCGTGGTCGAACAGAATCCCGCACGGCTGGTCTCAACTCCGCGCCTCGCGAAGAAATTACCGCGCGTGCCCACGATCGAAGAAGTGAATTCGGTGCTCGACGGCAAAATGCCGGAGGTAGCATCGTTTCCGGAGCGCGACCGCCTGCTGCTCGAACTGCTTTATGGGTGCGGCATTCGCAACTCGGAACTGGTCGGCATCGATCTCGACGACATCAGCATGAGCAACGAAGCTATCCTGATCCGAGGAAAAGGCAAGAAGGAACGTTTCGTTCCGTTTGGCGGGTCGGCCCGCGATGCGCTCGCGGTTTACCTGCCCTGGCGCCTTGCACTTCTGCGCACAGTGAAGAAAAGCACGCCCGCACTCCTGGTGAACCAGCGCGGCGGACGCCTTACAACACGCAGCGTGGGGCGCATCGTCAAGCGTATTGCGGTCGCCAAAGGACTCTCGCCGGACGTTCATCCGCACACTTTGCGGCACGCGTTCGGCACGCACATGCTGGAAGAGGGAGCCGATCTGCGCGCTATTCAAGAGTTGCTCGGCCACGAACGGCTCGCCACTACACAGCGCTACACGCAACTCTCCGTCCGTCACATGATGGACGTTTACGATCAGACCCATCCCCGAGCCAAAGCCAAGGCGTCAAACGGATGACGCCAAGGGTTTGGGAGTGCCGTGCTTCGGAGTATTGCGTTCGTGCCGATGATCAGCCGCTTATAAGCTGCGCTTAGCTTTTCTTCCCCGTCACCGCGAAAAAGGCAGTCGCTTCCTGTTCGATGTTCTTACTGCCGCACTTGGGGCATTTCACGTTGACTTCGTGTTCCTTGAGAGTGAGAGTTACTTCGAAGGATGCGTGACAATCGTGGCAAAGGTAGTCATACACGGGCATAGGAACCTCCCGCTCGATTGCGATCACGAGCTACGACTGAAATTGTACTCCGCCGCAAAGAGCTTTTCCGTGAGGTGAGAAGTCTTATCCAGTGGTCTAGCGAAGGATCAGATCGGAAAATTCAGGGTGCGTTTTCAGATAGCCCGCGACGAATGGACAGATGACATCTACTTTCAAATGATGCTCGCGCGCGTAGTCGAGCGCAGTCTTCGCCAGCATGCCGGCGATGCCACTGCCGCGAAGCGATCTCAGGCACCTCGGTCTCGATCAGGGCCAGTACCTCCCCGGCCAACGTGTAGTCGAGTGTGGCTACGTGCCCATTGAGCTCGAGTTCGAAACGCCCGGATGTCATCAGCGAAGGAGTGGGCTTTCTGTTGCCGAACAGATTCATTTCCTACTCTCTCGTCAGAATCGATCGCCAAAACAAGAACAGCGGAGGGCCATGGACAGGCTAGGAGCCGACAGCCGTCTTGCGAAAATGCTCCAATATCGCCTCGGCCTGAGACTTCGTAACGACCGCGGACAGCGCGGCGACGTCGGCCTGCTTCACCGCCTGCAGGCTGCCGAAGTGTTCCAGCAGGCGGCGGGTAGTCGATTCGCCGACGCCGGGAATTTCGCGCAGTTCGGTCGCGCGGTCGCGAATCTGCCGCCGCTTGCGATGGAAGGTCACGGCGAAGCGGTGCGCCTCGTCGCGGATCTGCTGGACCAGATGCAGCACCGGAGAATGATGGTCCAGCACGATCGGATCGTCCTCCTGTCCATAGACGTAGATGATTTCTTCGCGCTTGGCGATGGAGGCGAGCGGCTGGTTGATGATCTCCAGCTCTTCGAGCGCTTCGGCCGCGGCGTGCAGCTGGCCGATGCCCCCGTCGATCAGGATCAGGCTGGGGATAGGCTTTTTCTCTTCGCAGAGCCGCTTGTAGCGGCGCGTGACCACCTCGCGCATGGAAGCGAAATCGTCGACGCCTTCGACCGTCTTGATGATGAACTTGCGGTAGTCGGACTTCTTCATCTTGCCGTCTTCCCAGACCACCATGGAAGCGACGGTCTCCGCTCCCTGAATGTGCGAGATGTCGAAGCACTCGATGCGCTTCGGCAGTTCGGGCAGAGCCAGCGCGTCCTGGAGAGCTTCGGCGATGGCGCGCGCGTTGGGCTTGAGGACGCGGAAGCGCTGATCGTAGGACTGCTTGGCGTTGTTGCCGGCGAGATCGATGAGTTCGCGTTTGTCGCCGCGCTGCGGCACGACGATGTGAACGCGGGTGGCGCGGGCGCCCTCGCCGGCGAGTTGCTCGCTCAGCACATCTTCCAGTTCTCGACGGTCTTCGAAATCGACCGGCACGTAGATGTTGCGTGGAACATAGGGCTGCCCGAGGTAGAGCTGGCTTAAGCAGAGCGGAGAAGAATTCGCGGGCTGGAAGGAATCGGCGGAAGGCCGGGTGCCGGGCTCGGTCTTCGTTGACCTCTAGCGTGGGTTCGCTTTGCTCATTCTGGCGGGCGGCTGCGTCTGCCGCTTCGGACTGTGTGGCGGGTTCGGCCGTAGTTCCCGGCGATGCGAATTCCGGCAGATCCTCCCAGAAAAATTCACGGCGATCCAGCACGCGGCCGGCGCGCATGTGGAAGAGATTCACGGCCAGCATTCCGTTTTCGTAGTGATAGCCGAAAACGTCGGCGTCGTCGCCCTCGGCGGAGGCGATGCGCTGCTTTTCCTGCAACTGTTCGACGGTCGAAATGAGGTCGCGATACTTGGCGGCGCGCTCGAACTCCTGCACCGACGCGGCTTCCGCCATGCGTTCACGCAGAGATCTCACCAGGTCGGTCTGCCGGCCTTCCAGGAACAGCTTCACGTCGCGGACGGCTTCCGTATATGCCTCGGGCGTGGTCAGGTTTTGCACGCACGGTCCCAGGCAGCGCTTGATGTAGTACTGCAGACAAGGGCGTGCGTGGAAACGCGTGAGATCGACCTTGCAGGATGGAATGCAGAAGTGCCGGTGAATAAGATCGACAATCCGATAAGCGAGATTGGCGGGAAAGTAAGGCCCGTAGTAAGCGCTCCCGTCCTTGCGCAGCCGGCGCGTCACGTACACTCGCGGCAGCTTGCTCCGCCAGCGTCAGCTTCACGTAAGGATAAGTCTTGTCGTCGCGCAGCAGAATGTTAAACCGCGGCTTCTTCTGCTTGATGAGGTGGTTCTCGAGCGCCAGCGCTTCCCGGTTATTGGCGACGACGATGTAATCGACGTCCACCGCTTCGCGGACCAGCGTGCCCGTTTTCGCATCTTCCCAGCGTCCCTGGTGAAAATAAGAGGAGACGCGCGACCGCAGATTCTTGGCCTTCCCGACATAAATGACCTCGCCTTCGGCGTTTTTGTACAGGTAGATGCCGGGCGACGTGGGAAGGGAACGTATTTTCTGCTGCAGGTCCATCGGAATATATAGATTCAGTTTAGGGTAAAACGGACGGTCCAATGAAGTTCAGCGTCCTCCAGGCTGGCTGCTGTCGACAGGCTGAGATGTAAATGCGAACGCGCGCTTGTCGCACGCCTAGAAACGGCATTCATCAGCCATCGTCTTCTGAAGGGCGCGCAGCAGCAGCAGCGTGAGAAGAACAATGCTCCAACTCGCGTGCGGGAGCACAAACATGTTCCACCACCAATAATATCGAACCGAAGCAAAGTGCCCCGCTGCCTGCAGGCGCTCGATGGTGGCGGCGCCGGGGACGAGAAAGAAAAAAACGATCGTAAGAAGTACGCCCCACGCGATCGCGCGCGCCCGGCCACGAAGGGCCGTCAGACTCCATGCCAGTGGAAAAATCAAAAGAGTTGCATCGTAAAACCGATGGTAGACGGGGAGCAGGCTGATGATGGCGAGCGTGCTCAGGCTGAGCAAATCGGTATCGCGGACCTTATCTTCATCTTCAACCTTGCGCTTACGGAGGAACAATAACCAGGCGATGCCGGCAACGGTCGCGATGACAAAAGCCGCGACCATGGCGCCTGCACGATTCTGGACAATGGTGTAGACGGCCACCTGAAAATTGATCAGGCCGAACTGGAGCGGATTTTTCTCCGTGAAATCCCCAAGGCTTCCGGGAGCGAACAGAACCCGGTTATCGTAGAGATAACTCCGCAGCCACGGCGTTCCGCTGATGGCCAATCGGCCCGCTGCTCCGGCCAGAAGGACCGCGACGACTCCGCTGCCAACCGCCGCGATGCGCCAGCGCTTCCGGACCACATAGTAGAAAAGAAATGGCAAACCGATCTGCGGTTTCAGCGCGAGGGCGACCGCCAGCAACGATCCGGCGAGGACTTGTCGCTCGCGGCCGGCGGCCCAGACAGCGCCAGCGCTGGCTGCCACGGCGACGGTCACGATGCTTCCCGCGGCTAGAGCGGTATGAAACGGCGCTAGCGCGAGGACCAGCGCTAAGAAAAGCAGGCTCCGGCGAGATGCCGGAAGAAGCTTCGCCGCGGACGCCACGGAAGCGACCGTCACCACAAATGACAGAAGCAAGACAAGCAGCCAAACTTTGCGCGCGACATGCCAGGGAAGGCGCGCGATCGGAGCATTCAAGGCAAAGGCCGAAAGCGGGTAGGCTGTGGGAATGCCTCGCCTCCAGACAAGCGAACCGTCGGCGAGTTCGCGCGTCAGAAATTCGGGATGATCGGCATCGGGCGGCCAGAAGCGGACGAGGTTCTGCAAACTGTACGGGTCTTGGCCACGCATCCAGGCGCGGGTCTGGACGTATGGTGAAGTGTAATCATTAAAGCTGTGGGCATGGGCAAACCTTACGGGTCCGCGCACCAGGAACTCGGTAGCGGCGCATAACAAGAGGATGCCGAGAAGCACGTCCAAAATGAGGCGCGAGCGCTGCTTTGGGACGGGCATAGGTCCGAACAGCTAGTGCATTCCACCTTCCCTGGCTTACATGCGGCACACCGCGCCGAAAGAGGCGCCAAGCCCAGCTTTTTACAGCGATTCCGCGGGCGCTATGCGCTCCAGCTTTTTACAAATTCCACGAGGCTGCGCAGCGCTATTCCGGACGGGCCTTTTGCGATCCATGGCTTCTGGTCTTCCATCCACGCGGTGCCTGCAATATCGAGGTGGATCCAGGGCGTGTCTTCGGCGAACTCCTTCAGGAACATGGCGGCGAAAATTGCGCCTCCCCAGCGGGTACCGGCGTTGGTCATGTCGGCGATGGTCGATTTGAGCAGATCCTTGTATTCGTCGTCGAGCGGCAGGCGCCACATTTTTTCGCCGGCCAGCTTCATGGCTTGCGCGAAGCGGTCGTACATCTGGTCGTCGCTGGCAAAAATTCCGGCGTTCACGTAGCCGAGGGCCACCACGACGGCACCGGTCAGAGTAGCCGCATCGACCAGATGCGTGCATCCGAGTTGGCGGGCATAACTGAGTCCATCGGCAAGCACAAGGCGGCCTTCCGCGTCGGTGTTGATGATTTCGATCGATTTGCCGGACATCGCAATCTGCACGTCGCCGGGCTTCTGCGCTTTGCCAGAGGGCATATTTTCCGTTGCCAGAATAATCGCGGTGACCTTCACCTTCGGCTTGAGCAGCGCAATGGCGCGCATGGCGCCGATCATGGTCGCTCCGCCGGCCATGTCGTATTTCATCTTCTCCATGCCATCGGCGGGCTTGATGGAGATGCCTCCGGTATCGAACGTAATTCCCTTGCCGACCAGCCCGAGGTGAACATTCGCGGGCGCGCCGGCGGGATTGTAGCGCAGCACGATGAGCGCAGGCGGCTCGTCGGAGCCCTGGGCCACTCCCCAGAACGCGCCCATTTTCAGCTCCTTGATTTTGTCAGGGCCGAGAACTTCGCAGCCCAGTCCGACCTCGGAGGCCATCTTGCGCGCCCGCTCGGCCAGAATATTCGGAGTCATGCGGTTGGATGGTTCGTTGACCAGGTCGCGCGTGAAGTTCTGCGCCTCCCCGACGATGCGTCCGGTCTCGAGCGCGTTCTGCAACCGCTTCGCGTCGCCCTGCGCAACCATGGTGACCGTGTCGATCTTGGGGTCGTTATTCTTGCGATCGCTCTTGTAGTAGCCGGGCTCGAACTCGCCGACAAAAGCGCCTTCCACCACGGCGCGCACGCCGTCCTCGGCCACCACGGCGCTTTCGGGAATGACAAAGGCGAAGTTGCGGACGCTCTTGCCTTTCAGAGTGCGCACCGCCGCGCCTGCGAGTTTGCGCAGATCGGAGGCGGAAAATGTCTTTGCCTTTCCGCCCCCAAGCAGGAGCAGGCGCTTGGCCTTCAGATTGGCAGGGTGGTGAAGAAGCGTGGCTTCGAAACTCTTGCCAGAGACTTCGCCGCTGGCGATCACTTCCTGAGCGGCGTTGCGCAAAGCGGGATCGCTCGAGGCAACCTCGACGGAAGGTTTGTCTTTTTCGCCGCGATCTTTTTCACTTTGATCGAGGACGACGGCAACCAGGCAATCCGTTTCGAGTTCAGCGGGGGCAGACGAGGAAAGATTTGTATTCATAGTTTTGGAATCTTTTCAGTATCCATGGCGAAGCGGTCAGGGTGCAAGGGGGCTCAAGGCTTCGGTAGGCTGAGTTTTGAATTGGCTTTTAAAAGGCACTGCTGGCGACTGCGCTATAAGCATCACAATTTCTGTTGCTGATTGACCACTGCGCGGGCGAGGCTCCCCCCCTCTCGCCGCAAACGGCACGGGGTGCGGCCGGGTGGGCTCGGTTTCTGCACGCCATTTTTTCGCGGGCCATGAAGGCTGAATTTAGAAAAAGTGGGGGGTACCCCCCCCTACCCTAAAATGAGTCAAGTTATTGATAACAGGACATTTAAGTGCAAAGTATTCAAAACATTGGACTTACCATCTGATCCCGCGTTTTGGCGTGCACTTGCGGTGGGCCGGGTCGGACCATAAATTGTCAAATAGCAAGGAAAAAGTTGCGACCGGAAAATGGCTTCGTCTCTGGAGACAGGCACAGTTTTCGATGATCTAGTGTCCCAGGAATACTAGCCGCGACGGAGGTGTAAGTCTGTGACAAGCGTACGGAAAAAATGTGATGAAAAAAGTTAGGAAAAATTCGGTTTTATGCTTTGCGGCTGCGGGCTATGGCTTCGCGGGCTTCCTTGTCGGCGGTACGGCGGCGCTCGGTTTCGCGCTTATCCCATTGCTGTTTGCCTTTTGCCAGAGCAAGTTCGACCTTTACTTTGCCACCCTTGAAATAGATACGAGTGGGGATGAGCGTGAGCCCCTTCTGCTGGGTCTTGCCGATCAGTTTGCGGATTTCCTCGCGGTGCACAAGGAGTTTGCGGGTTCGGACCGCCGCGTGGTTGGAGTAGCTCCCATGCTCATAGGGACTGATGTGGCAATTGAGCAGCCAGAGTTCGTTGTCCTTCACCAATCCGTAGGCATCTTTGAGATTGGCCTTGCCGGAGCGTATCGATTTGACCTCGGTGCCGCTCAGGACGATCCCAGCCTCAAATTTTTCGAGCAAGAAATAGTTGTGACTGGCGTTCCTATTGACGGCGGCATCCCGCTCCCCAGCAGCCCTAGGCTGGCGGCGAGGATTCTTCTCGGGGTTGGACCGGGTCGGATGAGTGGTCTGCTTGGCCATCGCTAAGAAGAAGTTAGCACGAGGGCGGGGTCAAGGTGTTAGAGAGCCTCGAGCGACGGGCCATGAGTTGCGAGCCCGGAGCGGGCGCAACTGTCGCTCGTCATAGCGGCACGTATTGTCATTCGTAGCAAAGCCCTCCCCCGCTTTGCTACGGATGACGATTATTCAGGAAGTGGTTTTGGCTGAGAACCCATGGCTCGTGGCTCAGCGCCCATTGGTACACGTACCAATGAGTGTAAACATCGGGTTACCAACCACTTCGGGGGTTACTTCAGGCGATGTTATAATCCGGTTTTCGGGTGCTTTTGGCGCGGAATCGCTGGTTTGACAGGTGGCGCTTCCGTGCTCTCGCCGTGACAACCAGTCTGTTGTACTGTGAAGACCGAATCGAGATTTTTATGAGGAAGGTTTGATGACACGCCTGATGCGTCCGGCTATGTCTCTGCTGCTGGTGGTGTTCTTGTGCCTGAATTCCGTGGGGGCGAAGGACTCGGCGAAAGCGCTCTACGAAAAAGGCGCCGACGCCCAGGCGCGGCAGGACTACGAAAAGGCTTACGAATATTTCAAGGCAGGCGTATGACAAGCAGCCGAAAGACCTGAGATATCGTGCCGCCTACGAGCGTAACAAGTTCCTTGCGGCCGCATCGCGCGTGCACCGCGGCCAGTTGCTCCGCGATGCCGGCAAACTTGAGGAAGCTCGCGACGAGTTCGAACGAGCGCTGGAGATCGATGGCTCCTCGTTCATCGCGCAGCAGGAATTGAGGCGCACGCTGCAGATGATCAAGGAAGGCGAGAGCCCGCAGCCGCAGTCTTCGACTGGACCCGGCCCGACCGGAGCTGCGCAAGCTGCTTTCGGATGGCGCAAGGCCCGGTGGAACTGGCTCCGATTTCAAGCGCGCCGATCACGCTGAAGCTGACCGAAAAATCGAATGTGATTTATGAGACGGTCGGGCAAGCTGGCCGGCATCAACGTGCTGTTCGATCCCGACTACACACCCAAGCAGGTACGCATCGAATTGAATGGCGTCACGCTCGAAGAAGCCCTGTCGATCATTTCGTTTGAGACCAAAACCTTCTGGCGTCCGATCACTCCGAACACGATTTTTGTCGCGCAGGACAATCCCGCAAAGCGGAAAGAGCTGGAACAAAACGTCATCAAAACTTTTTATCTTTCCAATCTTTCGCAGCCGACCGAATTGCAGGATGTCGTGAACGCGATGCGCACGATCCTGGAGGTCAGCCGCATTCAGCAGCTGCCCTCGCAGGGAGCGATCGTGGTGCGCGGGACTCCGGACCAGGTGGCGCTGGCGCAAAAACTGGTGGACGATCTGGATAAGGCGAAGCCCGAGGTACTGGTGGACGTGGCTGTGATGGAAGTCAGCCGCGACAAGATGAAGACGCTCGGAATCAATCCGCCCACCAATGTTTCCGTACAGCTTCAGCCCAACGTCAATACCACCACGCCGACCACCACGACCACGTCGACCGGGACGACGGCATCGACCACAGGCACTACAGCCAACGGGCTCAGCCTGAATACGCTCAACCAACTGAACGCGACGGATTTCCAGGTGACGATTCCGGCGGCCACCGCGACGGCGCTGTTGAGCGACAGCAACTCGAAGATCGTGCAGAATCCGCAGATTCGGGCGCTGGATGGGCAGAAAGCCACGCTCAAGATCGGCGAACGGGTTCCGGTGGCGACTGGATCGTTCCAGCCGGGCATCGGCGGCGTCGGCATCAATCCTCTGGTGAATACGCAGTTCCAATATCTCGATGTCGGCGTGAACATCGACATCACGCCGCGCGTGCACGCGGGACGCGAGGTTTCGCTCAAGCTTTCGCTGGACGTTTCGGCCGTCACTTCGTATGCGACCATCGGCGGCATTCAACCAGCCGATCATCGGGCAGCGCAAAGTCGAGCATGAAATCCGACTGAAGGATGGCGAAGTGAACCTGCTGGGCGGCATTATGGAAGACCAGCAGACGAAGGCGATCAGTGGAATTCCGGGCCTGGCCTCAGATTCCGATCCTGAAATATCTCTTCTCGCAGACCAACACCGAACATCAGGAAGACGAGATCGTGTTCGTCATCATCCCACACATCATCAGGGGACCCGAGATGTCGCACGGCAGCCTCGACGTGCTGGATGTGGGCACGGCGAATTCCATCTACCTGCGACCGAAGCCGGCCGTAATGGCGACTCCAGCGCCTCCGTCAACGGCGCCAGCGGCCTCGCCGGCCGTTACGCCAACCCAACCGCCGACGCCACAGAGCGTCGTGCCCAATCCGGGCGGTCCGAGCGCGACAGTGCAGAACATTCCGCCAGCTTCGACGGCGACCGCTGGGGCATTCCTATTTGATCCGCCAAGCTTGACGCAGGCGAAGGGCTCGACGTTCACCGTGAACGTCATGATGACCGGCGGCAACAATGTGTATTCGGTGCCGGTGCAACTCAACTACGATCCCAACCAGTTGCAGGTAATCAACGTCTCCAACGGCGGCTTCCTGTCGCAGGATGGGCAGGCAGTTGCGCTCGTGCATCGGGACGATCCGCAGACGGGTACGCTGCAGGTGACGGCATCGCGGCCTCCGGGAGTGGGCGGCGTTTCGGGCCAGGGCGCCGTCGTAACGCTTACTTTCATGGCCAAGGGAGCGGGCCAGTCGGCACTGACTATCACGCGCGGAGGCGCGCGCGATCCCGCGATGCAGGCCATCACCATGAATGGAGCGCAAGCTGCCATCACCATCCAGTGAACCAGAGCGCGTTATGGATCATCTAACTGCCATGAGGAAAGTGGCTCCCGTTTTGCGGCGGAGGCAGCGCGGATTCACGCTGATCGAACTGATTGTCGCCACCGCGATTCTGATCATCCTGACCGGAATGGCGGTTCCGATGGTGCGCGTGACCGTCAAGCGCGAGCAGGAACGGCAACTGCGCCAAGCACTGTGGACGCTGCGCGACGCGATCGACCGCTACAAGGCGGCGGCCGACAGCAATGCCTTCCAGACCAAAGTGGGGAGCGAGAATTATCCTCCCGATCTCGACACGCTCGTGAAGGGCGTGGATGTTGCGGGCAAGAAGCTGAAGTTCCTGCGCAAGATTCCGATCGATCCCATGACGGGCAAAGATGAGTGGGGAATGCGTTCCATGCAGGACGATCCCACTTCGGATTCCTGGGGCGAGCAGAACGTATTCGACGTCTACAGCAAGTCGACGGGCGAAGGTCTGGATGGCACGAAGTATAAGGACTGGTAGATGAAATTGAGATTCCGAGCGCGGCAGCGTGGTTTTACGCTGATCGAGATGCTGATTGTCATCGTCGTGATGGGCGTGCTGCTGGCGCTTGCGATACCGAATTACACCACGACCATCACGCGGGCCAAAGAGGCCAAACTGCACCATAACCTGATGGTCCTCAACAAGTGCATCCCGGAGTACACGGTCGATAAGCACGCAGCGCCGCAGCAACTTGACGACCTGGTTACTGCGGGATACCTGCGGTCAATCCCGGACGATATTACGGGCAGTAACACCACGTGGCATCCTGATCAGGAAGATGGCGAAAAGGCCTTGAATCCTGAACAGCCCGGCATCGTGTCAGTGCACAGCGGTTCCGACCAGACCTCTCTCGATGGGAGCACTTACTCAAGCTGGTGATCCGGAAGAAGTGATCCTGGAAATGCAGAGAGATCGCCAAAGCCGCAGCCGTGGATTCACGCTCATCGAGATGATGGTGGTGATCGCGGTGATGGTCATCCTTTTGAGCATGGCGATTCCCATCTTCAGCGCCAGCATCCGGCAGGCAAAGGAAGAAAACTTCCGGCAGAATCTTGACACCCTGAATCGCGTCATCTACCAGTACACGCTGGACAAGCAGAAAGCGCCCAAGTCGCTGGAAGATCTGAAATCGGCGGGGTACATCGAGAAAGTACCGGAAGACATCACTGGAAGCGCAACCTGGGAGACGGAAGAAGACGATTCCACCATTATGTCGCTGGGGCAAAAAGAAGGCGGGATTTACGGAGTGCACAGTTCCTCGAATAAGGTTGGCAGCAACGGCAAAGCATATTCGGAGTGGTAGACTCCGGAAGGTGACGGCGCTTTCCGCGCGGAACCCGGCTTGAATCCAGCTCAAATTCATTGATTCGTCAATCGTTCCATTCCTTCACTTCTCTCAGTGGCATCTGTTTCTGCTACCTTATTCATTTCCATTTTCTGGAGGTGATCTCATGAATTTTGCATTCCTTAATCGTTTGCAGCCTCTCGCATTGCTTGTGATGCGGCTCGTTTTGGGAGCCATCATGATTGCGCATGGCTATCACAAGGTGTGGGGCGGTTTTCATCATCACATGGATATGGTCGGTTCCCTGGGACTGCCTCGGGCGATGGCGTACCTGTCGGCGGGAACGGAATTTTTTGGCGGCATTGCAATCATCCTTGGTCTGTTTACCCGCTTCTTCTCGCTGGCGTTTGTCATAGAGATGGGCGTCGCCATCTGGAAAGTGCATTTCAAGAACGGGCTTACCGGCCCGGGAGGATATGAATTTCCGCTGGCGTTGGCGACGATTGCGTTTGCCCTGCTGTGCTTTGGCGGCGGACCCTGGGGTGCCTCGTTCGGAAGAACTGGCGGCGGCCGCAAGACCAAAAACGGCTGACCCCAACCTGCGGTTCAGCTTCCGTGCGTGCCGGTTATCCCTACCCCTCCCCCCCTACCGGTATATTAGAATCATCGATTTAGGAGAATTTTTCCGCCAAAGTATTGAGCACAGGACACTTACATGCAAAGTATTCAATACATTGGAGTTAGCCGGCAAGAACCAATTATCTGCGCCAATTCCTTGTAAAGTATTCGAAAATAGATAGTTAGAAGTAAAGTATCCAAAGATAAGGATTTATCGTTGACTCCGGGGACAGGAAACAGGTTCGCGACCAAAGTTTAGTCCCCGGTAGTTTAAACAGTTTTCCTAGATCGTATGCCAAAGACCAGGTAAACGTCTGCACCATGTGTGCCCTGATTGAGTTGAGATCAGGGCTCGGTTGAAGTCAAGGAATTTCGGGAAGAGGATCGGTAGGACAGCTGGCGAATGGACATTATCGCGAAGCGAAACGGCATTAGATCATGTGCCTTCGCAGGTCTATACGGCGCTAGCGAATCCTGGCTCTTTTCTTCATAATCCGAGGCATGGCTCTTGTCGTATTCCTTCGCGGCGTGAATGTGGGCGGACATCGGACCTTTCGTCCCAGCGTGCTCGCACGGGAACTGAGCGAATTTGATGTCGTGAACGTCGGCGCGGCGGGAAATTTTGTTGTCCGTAAGCCACAATCGCGAGCAAAATTCCGGGCAGCGCTCCTGCCCAAGCTGCCATTCGAAACGGACGTCATACTGTGCGACGGGCGCGACCTTCTCCGAATCGAAGCGACGAACGCGTTTGGGACTCAGCCCTTGGCGCCGGATGTTGTCCGTTTCGTGAGCATTCTGTCGAAGGCGGGCAGCGTCCGCGCATCGCTACCAGTTTCGTTTCCCTCCGATGGCCAGTGGCTGGTGCGGGTAATTGCGTCGGAAGGCCAGTTCGTGTTTGGTCTGTACCGGCGCCACATGAAGACCATCGGCTACCTCAGCCGGATCGACAAACTCTACGGGGCGCCGGCCACGACACGAAACTGGAACACGATCGTTGCCATGCTACGAGTAATGAAGGGCAAAGCAACTCGCGATTCCTGAAATAACCGGCGTTGGTGAAAAAGAACGACGACCAAGACTAAAGCGCCACTCGTCCAAGACGACTTACGCGGCCCACTTTCGGGCTACGACGCTTTAGTGTTCGGCGGAGCCCCTTTGACGAGATGCAAACGGGAGCGGTGCTTCTCCTTCATCTCTTCTATGGAACGGACCTTCCTGCCCAGGCTGGCGAGCTGGGAGAGTTCCTGCTGGATCCCTTGCAGCCGTTCATGCCTCTGGCCGTGAGCGACATGAGCATCGGGATCGTTTCTGTGTTGACGGCGATATTGCTCGTTCAACTCCTGGATTTCAGCAATCTCAGCCCGGAGACGCCCGATCTTTGCCCGCAGAACTTGAAGATGATCCATGAGACTAAGGATAGCTTATTTGGATTGCCGGCGCGTGGGTTGCGGCTGAATCCAGTCCATTCGTGAGATCGGCTGGAGGCCGCTATGATTCCGCGGCAGTTACGGCGGTAGGACTCGCGGGTGGAACTCGTGCCTCCCCAAAGAGTCAGAGTTTTTCCGCAACCTGCTAGAGTTTGCGATGGCCGCGGCCCGCCTGGATTCTGAGCAGGGTCGCTACCAGATGATCAAGTTCCTCACAGGTGTTGTAAAAGGCGAGCGAGGGGCGAACGGTGCTTTCGAGGCTCATGCGCCGGAGAATGGGTTGGGCGCAATGGTGGCCGGAGCGGACGGCGATGCCCTCCTCGTTTAGAGCGACGCCGACATCTTCGGTGCGCATATCGTCGAGGACGAAAGACATCACGCCTGCTTTTTCGCGCGCTGTTCCGACGAGGCGCAATCCGGGTACAGTCTGAAGGGCAGCCGTTCCGTAATTGAGCAACTCATGTTCATAGGCGGCGATGTTCTCCATTCCAACCTGCTGGACATAATCGAGGGCTGCGCCGAGGCCGACGGCGTCGGCGATGTTGCCGGTGCCGGCTTCAAATTTGGAAGGCGCGGGCTGGTAGGTGGTTTTTTCGAAGGTGACGTCGGCGATCATGTTGCCGCCGCCTTGCCAGGGAGGCATCTGCTCGAGGACGTCGGGTTTTCCATAAACGACGCCGATGCCGGTCGGGCCGAAAACCTTGTGTCCGGAAAAAATATAGAAATCGCAGTTTAGAGCCTGCACGTCGACGGGCATGTGGGAAACGGCTTGCGCGCCATCGAGGAGAACGCGGGCTCCGTGGCGATGGGCCATCTCGATCATCTCGCGCGCGGGAGTGATGGTGCCGAGGGCGTTGGAAACCTGTGTAAACGAGACGATGCGGGTGCGGGGACCGAGCAGCTTTTCATATTCCTCGAGGATGATTTCGCCGCGGTCGTTGACGGGAGCGACGCGGAGGCGGGCTCCTTTTTCGGAGCAAAGCTGCTGCCAGGGGACGATGTTGGCGTGGTGCTCGAGCCAGGTGATGACGATCTCGTCGTCTTTATAGACGTTGCGGCGTCCCCAGGACTGGGCGACCAGGTTGATGCCTTCGGTGGTGCCGCGCACAAAAATAATTTCGCGGGTGGAGGGCGCGTTCAGAAAGCGGCGGGCCTTTTCGCGGGCGCTTTCGTAGGCGTCGGTGGCGCGGGCCGCGAGGTCATGGGCGGCGCGATGGATGTTGGAATTTTCGTGCTCGTAGAAATATGACAGCCGATCGATGACGGCCTTCGGCTTTTGAGTGGTGGCGGCGTTGTCGAGCCAGACGAGCTGGCGTCCGTGAACGCGCTCCTCAAGGATGGGGAAGTCGCGGCGGATGAGGCGCGGGTCGAGCGGACGCCTGGCGACTCCGAGATCGGGGACGACGTCGGGACGAAATTCGTAGGACGGGGACGCGGGCGCCGAGGACTCGGGGACGGGCGCGGGCGCTTTGGTTGGGATCCCTGGAATCGATTCGACGGAGGATGGCCCAAAAGGAGCGTCGGCGGACGCGTTTGCCGTCTTTGTGATCGCTGTGGGCGCGGGCGGTGTAGCCGGCACGGACGGGGGCTGGAGCGGGATTCCGGGAGGCGCGGGGACTCCGGGCACGGCGGAGAAGGAAAATAATTCGCTGGAGGATGGAATGGAAGTTGTGCCAGGATACATTGCTTTTTCAGCCGGCGCGGAAGGGGTGGACATGCCGACCATGTTGGTTGCGGGATGAGTGGGCGCGGCCGGCGGGACGGCGGCAGTCTGCGCTGGAACGGATTTCGGGTCGAAGCCCGGCGCGGGAGCCGGATTTGGGTCAGTCGTGCCCGGCAGTGCCGCGGACGCAGGCATGGACGCAGCCGAGGTCTTGGGTATGGTCTCGAGACCCGCGGAGTTCGGCATTGCCGGGACGCGCGGGAAAGAGAAAAAGTCGTTGACCGGCGGGAATACGGGAGCGGCGGCCGGAGAAGCGCCTTTTTCTCCTCCCATGAAGTGGGGCGTGGAATCGGGCGCTGAAGGAATATTAGCGGGCGATGTGGGAACGCTGGTTAAATCGGCACCGGCGGGCGCGGAAGTTGGCGCCGAGGTCGGCACTCCGGGAACGCCGGGAAAGGAAAACATTTCATTTCCGGACGGGATGGAGGGCGAGACGGCGATGGGCGAAGACTTTCCTTCGGCAAGAAAGTCAGGCGGCGTGCCGGGGATTGGGGGCGTGGGCGCGGTGGGGGGAGCGCCGGGAACGAGCGCAGTCTCACCCGCGAGCGATGCCGCAATGGCGCGCAAATCGGCTTCGGTCAGCGGGCCGAGTGGCGTTGGCGACGGAGCCGCACCGGTGGCTGGTCCGGCTTCGATACCGCCGCTTTCGCGCAGAGGAAGCGATTCCTCGCCCGTGAACATGGTGGTCGGGATCTCATCGAAATTGGAATTGGAATCGGAGTCGGGCGCATGATCGTAGGCGTCGCTTCCGTTGGAAAGATCCCGGGGCAGGACGAGGAAAAATTCGTTGGCGAGTTTCTCGAGCAAAGCGGGGTCGGGCAAAGGAATCGAAGCGAAGGGCTGACGTTTTAGCCCCTCGCCAGATTTCTTCGATTTTGGACCGTCCGACTTGGGCCGGCTGGCCCCGTTGCTCGCGCCGTTATTTGTATTCGTGGTATTTGTCGACATGGACGTTCTCCAGCACGCCGAGCGCGTCGTGCGTCAGAACCACAACCGAGCAATAGAGAGAGATCAGGTAAGAAGCGATCGCCTTGTGGTTGATGCCCATAAAACGAACCGAGAGGCTGGGCGATACTTCTCCGGGAATTCCGGGTTGAAACAGGCCGATGATGCCCTGTTTTTTCTCGCCGGTGCGAAGAAGAAGAATATCGGTGGTCTCGGCCTTGACGGGCAGCTTGTCGCAAGGGACGAGCGGGATTCCGCGCCACGTCATAAACGGGGAACCAAACATGGTCACGGTGGGCGGCGGAACACCGCGACGTGTGCATTCGCGTCCGAAAGCGGCGATGGCGCGGGGATGGGCCAGGAAAAAACTTGGCTCCTTCCAGACCTTCGCAATGAGTTCGTCCATGTCGTCCGGCGTGGGAGTCCCCGCGCGAGACTTTACTTTCATCTCGGGCGCAACGTTGTTGAGGAGTCCATATTCGGTGTTGTTGATGAGCGCGCTTTCCTGGCGCTCCTTGACCTTCTCGATCATCAGACGCAACTGCTCGCGGATCTGATCGTGAGGGCTGCGGTACAGATCGGAAATTCGGGTCTGCACGTCGAGAACACTGGTGACGGCGTTGAGGGTATATTCGCGGGGCTTTTCGTCGTAATCGACGTAAATCTCGGGCAGATCGACCTCTTCGTCGGGACTGCATTCGATGGTGCGGGTTCCGGGACGAGTGGGCTTCACTTTGTTGAGCCGGTAAACGCCGGCTTCGACCGGCACCCAGGAGAGGAAACTGATCAGCCAGCGTGGGGTGATCGCCTCCATCATGGGGACCGTTTTGGTAACGGTGGAAAGCTGGCGAGCCTGTTGCTCGTTCAGCGTATGACGGACTTCAGCTGTCGCCATGTGATTGCTCCTTGGAACTGAAAATCAAAAAGTCGAGTTAGACTGCCTGACCAATAGAAAACGAACGCAGAGGCACCCTGCAGGAACGGGACGCGTTGCGTTGATGCATAACTCGTAGAAAATCTACCTGCATCGAAAATTCAATTTGTTGGGGTAACGACAGTATATAACAGCGCGGAAATTTTTCCAGAGCGATAGCGGAGCTGAGCAAGAAACTTCGGGACGTATTCCGTTCTGGGATCACAGAGTCGACGAGACGCGTGATGGTTGGAGAGTTGAGCGTTCGCGGATACGGGCGCGAGGCGTCCCTTCGACAGGCGAGGAGGATGCTTTTGGGACAGCGGGCATGTGGGTTGCCGGCATACGAGTGCGCGCGCGGATTTTGCTGTCTGGCAATTAGAGATGGCGCGGTTTTAAGTTTGTCTATTATTAACATTGACATTATGGGATTAGTCCGCTAGCGTAATCGTTCCCTGTTCCTGGCTCCGGTTGTTGGGGCGAGCCGGGCACCGGGCGCCTGCCGATTGCACGATCGGCAGGCTATTACTGCTTTATTTTGGATTGTCTCGCAGCGTGGCAAGGCCGCGAATCATGAGGCTCGACTGAAGACTACCCGTTGGCGGCAGCAGCGTAAGCCTGGTAGAACTTCTTCTTCGCGCGCAGGCAGATCTCATCGAGTTGCGCGTGCAATCTCCGGATCTCGACATCCAGTTCGTTGAAATTCGCGCAGCGGGTGGTAATCAATTTGTCGGGGATTTCGCTGCCGGAAACCGGGCGTCCATCTTTCAGATACACGAAGGCACGGGGCTGCTGGGTTCGGGCGTCGTTATCCGAGTAGAACAGATCCAACGTCCAATGCTCGCTTACGTGGTCGAGCCTTTGCAGCGGCATGGCCACGGGCTCCGGTTTCGGGGCCTTTTCGACCTCGTCGCGGTTGTCGATTAAGAAAGGAGTCAGGGGAGGCGGAGTTGTTTCCGTGACGGATGGAATCATTCCCTGCCCAAACTCCAGTGAAGCTGGCTCGGCGATCTTCCGAATCAGGTAGGCTTGCGAGTAGGTTTGATCTCTTGACCAATCCGATTTCAATACGAACTGGTTCGGTTTGCAGTTGACATAGAAAAGTTCGCCCGCGGGCGTCGTGACCTCGAACTTGCCAGTTTCACCTCGCAAGGCCAGATCAACATCGTACGTGGCAATAGTCTCACCCAATTGCATAGGAAAGCTCCTTGTGTTCGAGCTTTACCCAGCAGATTGCGAGGACACAAGTAGTAATGCTGATTCCAAGCGTGCGGCAGGACTCACTGGCGGAGCGAATATCGGGCTTATCGACATGAGCAGCAGATGCGGGAGGAGTTCCCGCTCGCAGCCCTCCAATTCAAAGGCAGAGGCCTGGTTAAGAAGCGGCAGCCGCGTGTGCCTTGTAAAACTTCTTCTTTGCCCGGGCGCGAATTTCATCGAGCTCCGCGTGCAATCTTCTGAGCTCGCTGTCCAGTTCGTTGAAATTCAAACAGTGCGCGGAAATCAATTTGTCGGCCTTCACGCCGTCAAAATCCTTCATGCCTGCCGCTTTCACGTAAATACATGCGGAAGGCTCACCCGTTCTGGGGTCGTTCTGCAGGTAAGCGAAATCAAGGCTCGAAGTTTCCATGGCGACATCCTACCACGGGGATTTCGAGACTCCTGTGAATTTCCAGAAACGGTGGTAATGGCAAGCGCCCGGCAAGGTCACTGCGGGACTCCATCCCTCTCGCGCGCTTAACTCCGGCTTTTATGCCGAGACCATCTCCTCGCTGGCCACTGGCAAATTGGCTTTCTGCCATGCGTCAAAGCCACCGACCACGTTGATTACCCTGTGGAATCCAGCCCGCCGGAGCAGGCTGCACGCGATCAGACTGCGGTACCCGCTTTTACAGATCACAGCCAGCTCTGCCTCGGGGTTCAGGCTGGGCGGGTTGGCGTTGAACTGGTCCAACGGCCACAAAGTGGCATCCTCGATATGCCCGGCCTGCCATTCGGACTGACGGCGCACGTCGAGCACTTGCAAATCGTGGGCCTGCAGGCGGGTGTTGAGGTTTCGTACGGTGATTTGAGAGAGCGAAGCGAGTTCGAATCCGGCGCTGGCCCATGCCTTTATGCCGTCCTGCAAAAACCCTCGTTCTTCATCCAAGCCTACGCGCGCCAGACGCATGCGGGCCTCAGACAATTCTTCTGCGGTATCCGCGATCAAGACAGGTTGGGACGTCAGACCGACCAGCGTTCCCGCCCAGGTGGCAATCTGACCGGAAAGCGGGATGTTAATGGAACCAGGCACGTGCGCGGCGGAGAACTCACTGCCCGGGCGCACATCCACTGCAAGTCCGCCTTTCTCCAGAAGAGACTTCAGCTCCTCAGCGGAGACCGGCTTGAGCGCAGGCAATTCGGCCAGAGCAGGCGCGCCCGCGCGATTGATCTGCGCGTCTTGCGGGAAGTATTCCGGCCGCGGCGGCAGATTGGTGGTGAGTTGCTGAACAAACTCCTGACGCGTCCCGATCTGGAGCGCGTAGTTGGTCAATCTTTCGGTGCGGATGGTCGACGAGCGCGAGGTACCGAGGTTGCGCCCGCAGAGCGAGCCGGCGCCGTGCCCTGGATAGACGAATACGTGGTCGGGAAGTGTGAGGAGCTTATGGTGCAGGGAGTCGTAGAGCATGCCCGCCAGGACATCCGGCGTGAAGGCCTTCGACAAATCGGGACGCCCGACATCGCCCACGAACAAAGTGTCGCCCGTCAGAACAGCCCAGGGCTCTGACGATTTTTCTTCGTCGGTCACGACGAGGCAGATGCTCTCCGGCGTGTGGCCCGGCGTCTCAAGAACGGAAACTCTCAGCGTCCCCATCGTCAACTGAAAACCATCGCGGACTTCCTGGTGCGACAACGTAGCGCCGCCGTTTGGCCCGATGTAAATTGTGGCGCCGGTCCGTGCTGCCAGTTCCTTATGCCCGGACACAAAATCGGCATGCAGGTGCGTTTCAAAGATGTAGCGGATGGTAGCGTTGTGTTTGCTGGCGGCTTCGAGATAGATCTCGACATCGCGTTGCGGGTCCACCACCAGAGCTTCCCCACCCGAAACCAGCAGGTAAGAAGCATGCGCCAGACAGCCCAGATAAAATTGTTCGAAGTACATGTCTTCCTCCATGTAATTAGCGATACAGGGGAGTCAACAGTTGCGATTCGACTGTAACAGGGGACGGCGCTTTGCGCTTTTCGCGGCGGTCCGCACACAACAGCTCCGCCAGGTCCGCAACCTGGTGTCGGAGTTCGGGAACTGCGATGGTCTCCCACAGATTGCCTTTGCGCAATGGTCCGAGTGCATATAGAAAGTCTGAGGGAGTGCCTTGACAGTCAAGCACAGCGCCGTCGGCAGCGACGTCCAGGCCGAGGGAGAGTTCATCCGCACGCACAAACTTCTTGTCCAGGAGATCGGAGAGCAAGGGGCTGCCAACTCGCCGGTAGTCATTGTCCGGGCCGGTACAGTTGACGACTTTGCTGACGCGCAGGCGAATGGTCGGGCGGTCTTTGTCCTTGTCATTGCCCTTGCGGCTTTGATAGGCGATGGCAACGCCAGAGCTGTCTTCACGGTATTCCGTGATGCGGCCGGCGTGCGTCTGAATGCGACCCTCCTGGATCTGTGCGGCGAGTTCTCGGGCGATTGGCTCGGCGATGCGATGGCGGTGAACGTCCCAGTAGGTGCGCAGATGGCGCAGGAACCGGCGCTGCTCGGTTCGCGGCAGGGACTGCCAGATTTGCTGCGTGACCGGCCGCAGCGAATCGATCACAGCACGCCAATCCGAGCCGCGAGCTTCGGCTAGCTTGATTTGGAGTCGAATCAGGCGCAAGAGTTCGCGAACCGTACGAGGATGGTTGTTAATCCATGCTGCGGGAAGAGGCGTGATGGCTTTGTGACTGTTCGGAAGCAGACCGCGGCGCGAGAGCACGTGGATGGGCCCGTTAAATCCACGGGCGCGAAGCTCGATGACCACATCCACGCTGGTGAGGCCGGAACCGATGAGGAGCACGCTATCGTCCTGCTTCAGATCGGCGCAGGCATTCAGCGCCCAGGGGTTGGACACAAAGCGGGAGCTGTCAGCGGTCTTGCCGGGAAGGGAAAGATCGCTCGGGGGAAAGTGACCGACCGCGAGCACGACTTTGTCGGCGATGACCGACCGCCCACTTGCCAATTCGATTCTTGCGAAACTCTGCTGACGATGCAATGAGACGCACTCGTCTTGAATACATCGTATTTTCCCGGGATGCGCCTGGATGGCCGCTTGAAATTGGGCAGTGATGTAGCGCCCGTACAAGGAACGGGGAAGGAAATCGTCGGGTCTTACATCCGGGCTGTAATTCTGTTGGGACCATTTCACGAAATGGTCGGGAACGTCCGGATAGGCGCTCATGTTTTTGGCTCGAACATTGAGCAAATGCCCGTCGAATTGCGTCCCGTAGGCCACGCCCAGCCCGTGAACGGGCGATCTTTCAATGAGCAGGACCTGATCGCCGTCGACTGCCTTTTGCAGGATCTGAACAGCCAGCATGGCGCCGGTGAATCCGCCGCCAATAATGGCGATGGTGGAATGGAAGCCTTTTTCAGCTTGATTTTTAGAAGTCATGGATTGCATTAACACTCCTATCTCTATTGCACTACTAGACTATAAGCACTCCGCTTACCAAAGAGCGGGCCCATCTATTTCAATGGTTTGGCTCGATTCAGGGGGAGGATGCCGATCCGAAGTGACAGTTTGTTTCATCCCAGGGCAAGATTTTGCCCATCCTTTTATGCCCCACCTACGGCGGTCACAAGCCCCAGATGCGGTTTGCGCCCACCACCAGACCAAGCGTCAGGCATGCGATCAAAACCTCCCCGAGCGCCCCTACGATGAAAGGCCGCAAGCCCTGTTTGGACATGTTGCGAAAATTGGTGCGCAGGCCGACACCCGCGAAAGTCAGCAGGAAAGCCCACTTCGAGAGGTTCCCAAGCGAAGTGACCTGACCCTTGCTGAACGTGTGCAGGCCAACCAAGAGCGAAACCAGAAGAAAACCGAGCACGAACTTGGGGAACTTCTTCCACAGGAATGCGGCTTTGTTATTGACCGCCTCCGCCTGGCCTCGTCCCGCCCAGTAAATGGCGTAGGCCAGCACGACGAATCCAATCATGGCGTTCCGAGTGGTCTTGGCCAGCACAGCAACCTTGCCGGCGGCGTCGGAGTAGAGGGCGCCCGCAGCGGTGGCCTCGGCCGTATTGTCGACCCCCAAGCCGGCCCACAGCCCGTAGGAAACATCGTTCATATGCAGCGCGTGGGCGATCGCGGGAAATGTGAACAGCGATAGCGCACCCAGGGCGAGGATGGCGGCAATCGCGAAAGAGGAATCCTCGTCATCGGCATCGATTGCGCCCTTGGCGGCGATGATGGCGGAAACGCCGCAAACAGAGGAGCCGATGGCGAGCAGCGATGTCAGCTTCGGCTTGAGCTTGAACCAGCGCCCCAGCAGTGTCATGAGCGCCAGGGAAAGAGTGATCTCAATGACGACGAGCCCCAGGCTGATGCCTCCCAGTTTGAGAACGTCAGCCAGCACAAAACGCGCGCCGAGAAGCACAATCCCGAGTTTCAACCAGAACTCATAGGTCGCGATGCCCGGCTGGAACAATTCCGGAACCGATAGCGTGTTGGAGATCACAAGGCCGATGAGGATCGCCCAAAGGACGTATTCGATGTTAGGGAACGTCCAGTGTTGCGCTTTCGCGTAGGCGTTTACAGAATGCTCGAGAATCTTTCCGGCGTAACCGATTCCGGCCAGGAGGAGCACGCCGGGCACAATCCGCAGTGTATTCAGCAGGCGATTGTCTGACTCCACTCGCGACAAGGATGTTGAAGATGCCATGACCTTTCTCCGTCAAAATGAAATTTGAGTTGTGGTTCGCGTCCTACCAGGGCACGCTCTTAAGAATGTCGAACTTAACCGCGAGTGCGAGCGCAAGCGCGACAATCACGGCCCAGGTGTCCAGCGAAAGCAATGAAACGCCCAACTTGGAATTCCCCATATCGTTCCCCATTTCCCTTATCTTGTGCCGCTGGCGGTCTGCCAGCGGCTCCCGTTAGAGGAATGATAGCCAGACAGATCCCAATAGTCCACTGTTTTTATAGGGATTATGAACATTCGTCACGTGGCAATTTTGCAGCCAAAGCCGCGCGGGTAGCCCGATGCGGGGAGGTGAAGCATTTTGGCTCGGCGTCCACATTCCTTCCACGGTGTCTGAAGCCGCGGGGAGGTTTGGCTGGAGGGCGCGCCGGATCTATTTCACGACCTAACTTACAGTCCTGATGTCTGGTAGCGCAGAACCGACAATGCCAGCCGGTATTCGTATCCGGCCTGCGCGTTTCCGATCTCGGCCTGGGTTTGCTGCAGCTGTGCCTGGCTGAGTTCCACAATCGAACTGAGGCCTAGCCTGTATCGCGTCTGGGCAAGATCAAGCGCCAGGTTCGCCTGGGCCAACAACTGCTCACTCACATTCACGCGGTCGAATGCCGTGCTTGCGGCCAGCCAGCTTGTGCGTACATCTCGCGAGATCCGATTGCGAAGATCGATGCAGGCGTTGCCGGGTGGCCTGGGCGCGCAAGTCCGCTTCGCGCGACTTCGCGGAGTAGAGGAATCCATTGAAGACGGGGATCTCTACGTTCACTCCCGCGGCAGCGTAAGGGCCATAGATGCGATCGTCACGGACCGGAGAATCTCCGAACGCTGCGAGGGCGCTGATCGTCGGATACAACTGGTCATGCGCTGCCTGGTGCAGTTTTTCGGCCGACTCCGACTGAAATTCCAGCGCCAGAATCTCGGGACGCTTGGCAAAAGCCTCGGCGATCAAGGCGTCCACATCGGCCGGGGGCGGCGCCAGCGTTTCGATGTCGTTCACCAAGTTCGAACGCTTCGAGAGTGGAGTATCCGAGAATTGCCGAAAGCGCTGCTGCCGAAGTCTTGTCGTTGTTGAGCGCGTCCAGGTAGAGAAGCTTTGCTTGCGCCAGATTCACATTGGCAAAGCTCAAGTCCAAGTCCGACTTCAATTTGCTCTTCGTGAGGGCGGAGACCTGGTCGGATAACAACTGCCGCGAGGCTACGGTCTGCTCCGCCACGCGCAACACAGCGTGTGTCTGCAGCGCGTTGTAAAAGGCCTGGTCCACGGCCAACAAGATGTCTTCCTTGGTGGCGGCTGCGCTCTGTTCGTCGGCTCTTGCCTGAAGGCGGGCACCGGCAACCAGGTTCGTGGTGTGCCCAAAGTCCGTGATGAGTTGGGTAACCGTAGCGCCACCGGCGGCTCGGGTGTAGACGGTTGGATTGTTCAATCCCCCAGCCGTGATGCGGCTGTTGTTTCGGGCATCGACTGCCGGTCAGGTTGGCATAGGCTTGTGGCCAGAGATTCGAGCGCACTTCCCGTGTCACCTGCTCCGAGGCCAATGCGCTGAGCCGCGCGACAGAAATCGCTGGATTGTTTTTCAGTGCGAGCGCCTCGGCGTCCTTCACGGTGAGCCGTACAGCGTTCGAGGACGATGGGTTCTGCGACGACCGATACCGACTGCCCCAGAGCATTGAGTTGCGGGGATTGAGAGCGCGAGAACGCCCAGTAAAAGCGCCAGTCTCCACGTCATGCCGGCTGTTCCTCCTCATTCTCATTTTTCTTATCTGTCATCTTTCCCGTGAACCATCAGATAGACCGCAGGCACGAGGAAAACGGTGACGACCACCGAAACCGCGAGGCCGCCGATCACGGCGCGGGCCAGAGGAGCGTATTGTTCGCTGCCCGTCTCTATGCCGAGCGCCATGGGAAGCATGCCCAACAAAGTCGCGAGCGAGGTCATGAGAATCGGGCGCAGCCTGATCTTGCACGCCCGCACCAGCGCCTCCTGCAACGTGAAGTCCTCCTTGCGCAATTGGCGCGCAAACTCGACGATCAGGATGCTGTTGGAAACGACGATTCCCGTCATCATGATTACGCCCATGAGCGACATGATGTTGAATGTGCTGTGCGTGAGAAAAAGAATCAGCACGACTCCCGCCAATCCTGGAGGGATGGCAACGAGAATGATCAGCGGGTCGATGAAAGAAGTGAACTGCGCCATCAGAATCAGGTAGACCAGCACGATGGCCAGCACCAGACCGATGGAAAAGCGTTTGAACGATTCCTGCATGCCGACCACGGACCCGAGCACATTGACCCGGATGTTTTCCGGCAACGACAGATGACTGACGATGTCGTTGACTTCGCGATTGATTCCACCCAAGGCCTCGCCCGAGGGCATCACATAGATGTCGATGACGCGCTGCAGCTGATAATGGTCGACTTCGGTCGGAGTATTCATCGGCGTTATATCGGCCACGGATTGCAGCGGCGTGTAATTCTTGATGCCGGGAGCGCGCAACGGAATCTGTTTGAAATCCTCCATGCTCATGTTCTGGATCTGCTTGTCGAAGTACTGCACGGTGAGCATGTAGTTGTTGCCGGTCTTGGGATCGATCCAGTAGCTGGGCTCAATCATGCCGTTGGAAGTCAGGGCAGTGATCACGTTGTCCACCACCTGCTTTGGCGTGAGTCCTATCAGGCTGGCGCGTTCGCGATCGATATTCAGCTGCAGACCGGGATAAAGAAGATTTTGGGGAATCAGCACGCTGCTCACGCCCTTGCGGCTTCGGATCTGCTTGGCGATATTCGTCGCCACTTTATAAGCTCCGTCGAGATCGTTGCCACGGACCTGGACATCGATGGGCGCGGGTAATCCCAGGTTGATCACTGCGTCGACCAGTCCACCCGCCTGAAAATATGTATCGAGTTCCGGCAAGTCTTCAGACAGTTTGCGGCGAACGCGCCGCATGTATTCATAGCTGCCGAACTTGTGGTCTTCTTTCAGGCTCACCAGGACAAATGCCGTATCCATGGACGAGTTGCTGGTGTACATGGCGGAGAGGTCGGGAGTGATCCCGATATTGGAGACGATCATTCCCAGGTCGTGAGGGCCGATCACCTGGTGGATATCGTTCTCGACGCGCGCGATGTATTGATTGGTGACCTCAAGCCGGGAACCGCTGGGCGCCTTGATCGTTGATCACGAACTGGCCCGGATCGGTGCGGGGAAAATACGCTGTGCCCACGAATGGGAAAAATTCCCACCAGGACCAAGACGATGCCCGCGGCAATCCACGCCACGGTTCGTCCCGGCCGGACCAGAGCGCGCGTCACCCAACGCTCGTAGAGCTCCAGGAGCTTCTGGAAGAGCTCATTGAACCGGCCAAGGAACCTCTTGTAGAGGGATCGCGAAGCGAACTTGTTCTCCGACTCGCGTTCAATCTCCTCCTCCACGTCCGGGAGGTGGATGAAGGTCGCGCAATAGAGCGGCACCACCGTCATGGCAAAGATGTAGGAGGCAAAAATGGACAGGACGACGCCCAGAGCAAGATCGATGAAAAGGTAGCGGCTGACGCCGTAGAAAAGCGTCACGGGGAAAAACACGATGGAGGTGGTGAACGTGGCCGCCAGGACGGCCAGCGAGACTTCCATTCCTCCCTTTTCCGCGGCGATTCTCGGGGTTTCGCCGATTTCCATGTAACGAAAAATGTTTTCCAGCACCACGACCGAGTCGTCGATCAGACGCGAAAAAGCCAGCGCCAAACCGCTCAAGCAGCATGACGTTGATCGATCCGCCCATGGCATTCATGAGCAACAAGCACACCAGCGCGGAAAGAGGAATGGACAGGAGTACGGCAAAAGTGGCTCGCGGGCTGCCCAGAAAGACGAGAATCATGATTCCGGTCAGGAGCAGTCCGATTCCGCCTTCCTTCATTACGTTCTTGATGGCGCTCTTGACAAAAATGGACTGATCGAAGACCACCGCCGTCTTGAGCGATTTTGGAATGTCCAGCAGATTCTTGATCGCCGCCTTGATTCCGTTCACAATGGCGATGGTATTGCTGTCGCCGCCTTGCTTGAGTACCGGGATGTAGACGGACTGCTGTCCGTCGATACGGACGATGTTGGTTTGGATCGCGCCGGAGTCCTTGGCTTCGCCCACATCGGCAACCATCACCGACGCATTGCCCACAGTCTTCAGCGGTATGCGGTTGATTTCCTCCACGTCCGGCAACTGCGCATTGGCATAAATGTTGTAGTCTCTGGGGCCGATGCGAACGTCGCCCGCGGGAAGAATCAGGTTGGAATCGTTCACCGCGTGAACCACGTCCATCAGGCTGAGCTGGTGCGCTTCCAGTTTGAGCGGGTCTACATAAACCATGATCTGGCGATAGCGTCCGCCAAAGGGCTGCGGCACCGACGCGCCGGATACGTTTGCGATCTGGTTACGAACCTGGAATTGCGCCAGATCTTTGAGCCGGGTCTCATCCAGGCCTTCCCCTTTCAGCGTTACCAGACAAACGGGAAGGCTCGACGCATCGAACTTGAGCACCACCGGCGGCAAGGTGCCTGGAGGCAGACGACGAAGATCGGCCATTGCGAGGTTGGCGATATTGCTGAGAGCCGCATTGGCATCGCTGCCGGGCTTGAAGTAGATCTTGATCAGGCTTACGCCTGTCAGAGAGCGGACTTCGATGTGGTCGATGTTGCTGCCGAGGGTAAAAAAACGCTCGAACGTATCCGTAATGTCGGCCTCGACTTGCTCCGGAGGCATCCCCGCGTAAAAGGTAGCCACCACAACCACGGGAATCTTGATCTGCGGGAACAGATCCACCGGCATGCGAACCACGGTCGTCACGCCAACCACGGCGATCACCAGGCAAAGCATGATGACGAAGAATGGGTACTTCAGAGCGAATCTCGGCATTATTTTCGCTCTCCCGTCTGACCTTCGCTCGTCGCTGGATCCTGGCTCCAACTTCGGCTGTCACCACTTCGCCGATCGCATAGTCGGACTGACCGGCGCTGATCACTCGATCCTTTTCTGAGAGACCGTGAACGAATCTCCACGGTGGTGGAAGTTTGCTCCCCTAATTCAACGTCCCGTTTCTGCACGCGATTCTGATCGTCGAGAGCCAGCACATAATGTCTCGTTGCCTTCCTGGACGATCGGCCTGGACGGGAACCGTGAGCGCGTCCTTGTTCCCCTGCAACACCAGCTTCACTTCGGCGTACATGCCATCCGTCAAAGTGTCTTGCGGATTCTCCACGTCAATCTCGGTATGCATGGTCCGCGTCTCATCATTGAGTGCGTCGGCGAAATCGGGCGACGCGGCCCTGGAAGTCTCGATTCAAATCGAGAACATGTACCTGCACTACGCTGCCCAAATGCAGCATCGGCACGGCGGATGCGGGAACTGGAATCACCAGCCGCAACAGGGACCACTCCGCCAGTTGCACGACGGGCTGGGACTGGATCTCGGACGAGGTTCCGGCTGAGATCAGGGCGCCAGTATCGACGTACCGCTTGGTGATTACTCCCGCGAAGGGAGCTGTGATGTGCGAGTAAGCCTCCAGCGCCGACAGGCGATCGAGATTGGCGCGTGCCATCCCCAGTTGGTTCTGCGATTCAGACAGAGCGGCGCGAGCGCTGCGGATCTGAGCGTCGGTCTCCTGATCTTTCGCCAGCGAATCGTCGAGCTCCTGCTCGGCGATCAACCCAGGACGCTCCTCGGATGCCTGCTTGAGGCGCGTATAGGCTGCGTGGTAAGCCTGGTGCGTAGACTCCGCCCGCTCGATTTCACTTTGGGCGCGGCGAATTGCATCTTCGCTGCGCCGGATGTCCGCCTTGGCGCCCATGACCTGAGCATTCAGTTCGGGGACCTCCAGAATCGCGAGCACCTGACCCGTCCTGACCTTGTCCCCGACATCCACAAAAATTTGCCGGATGTAACCCGCCACCTTGGCGTGAACATCGACTTTCTGGAAGGGGCGGAACTCACCGGTAAGCGTAATGCTGTTTTCGAGCGGCCTACGTGCGACGAGCACGATGGGCGCGACCCGCCGGGTCGCGTCATCGCTCTTTGTGGCGTTCACGTCCCCCGAGCGAATGAATGAGCAGGATGGTCAAGATCACCGCGGCAAGGACTGCCACCGCTCCCATCACTAAGTGCCTGCGTTGCAGCGTCATATGTTTTTTTTGGTCCAAGTCTGTGCGCCCACGAGCGGAAAGGCCCGACGCCCCCATGGATGAGAATCGAGTCGCGCCCATCTGCGACCGTGTCAAAGTTTCAACTGGAGTAGCTGGCTGCTTGCCAGCGGCGAAGCAATTCAGCGGGCGGGAGGTGGTCGATTGTAAAGGTTCTCTTCGATAAGGAAAGTCGGAACAGGCCGTGCTGCAGGCGCCACGCGCGAATAGAAAGTTGGAGACTGCCCCACCGCGATCCGGGGTGCGGGAGAAATCCAGCGAACCGCATCGCGGTCCAAGTGCTGCCGCATAGCCTGCGGTGAATCGGACCGCACTACCGTAGAGTGGGGGCTTGTAGCGCCGAATGTGCGAGTCGCCAGCGATACGACGAGAGACAGCATGACAACGATTACGAAAGCCCAGTGCGACCGCAGCACCGAACGAATCGCACGGCCTCTTGCCTCCACTCTCAGCACGGGAACCCCTATCCGATTATATAGCTCGCCCGAGTCCAAGAAACAATTCTGATGCTTCTGCTGGCGCGGGTTGTCCTATTTGGCTGAGCCCTTAGCCTCTGGGGAGTAAATGGAGAAGCCCGACCCGATTGCTCCTCGTGCCGAGACCGCTTCCAAAACCTTTCTAGTTCCCAGGCCGTGCGGAGATTGACAGGCCCGTCACTGGCAGGTAGTCTAAGGCGAACAAATGGCGAACACAACTAACCCGCTTCCGCTCCTGCCTTTGCTCCTGTGGGGAGAGGACGGGGACACTCCGGACCCCGCCATGATCGGGGGAGAGGTCTCCGTGGGAAATCAGGCACGGCCTAAGCTGATCGGGATCGCTCGCCTGGCTGCCGAGGGGGAGTCGCTGCGGGAGGGGCATAATGTCGAATACTTTTCGCTGGAGGCGCGGTCGCTGCTGAGCCGGGTGATGAGCCAGCGCAGTCTCCCATTCACGTGGGCAATCAACCCTTACCGGGGATGCGAGTTTGCCTGCAAATATTGCTACGCGCGCTATACGCACGAGTTCATGGAGCTGCGCGATGGGGCGGATTTCGAACAGAAAATCTTCGTCAAGCAGCAGGCTGCAGGATTACTGCGCCGTGACCTGAAAAAAGTGA
Organism: uncultured Acidobacteriaceae bacterium; assembly: GCA_963838315.1. GTDB lineage: Bacteria > Acidobacteriota > Terriglobia > Terriglobales > Acidobacteriaceae > Acidiflorens. The sequence goes on along the minus strand of CAWIQW010000019.1, from coordinate 94,406 downwards.
AGCGTGGGGAGCCGATTGCGATTGGAACGGCTACCGATCCATACCAGCCGTCGGAGCGGCGGTTCGAGGTGACGCGGGCGATTCTGGAAGAACTGGCCCAGCATACGGGGCTGGAGATCGGGATCGTGACCAAGTCAAACCTGGTCACGCGCGATGCCGAAGTGCTGCGGCGCCTGGCCGAAAAGAACAGTCTGTTTGTGAATATGACGGTGACGACCATCGATGTGGAGCTGGCGCGGAAGCTCGAACCGCGCGCGCCGCGTCCCGATTTAAGGCTGGAAGCGGTTCGGCAACTGAGCCTGGCGGGCGTGGATGCGGGCGTGATCTGCGCTCCGGTGCTGCCGGAGATTACAGACCATCCCCATGATCTGGAGGCGCTGGTGAAGGCGGCGCGCGCGGCGGGGGCGACATACATTTATGCGAATCCGCTTTTTCTGAAGCCGTGTTCGGCGGCGGTGTTTCTGCCGTTTGTTGCGGAGCACTTCCCTGCCCTGGTGGAAGTCTACCGGGCGCGATATGCGGATCGGGCGTTCTTGCCTAAGGGATACGGGGAGCGGCTTTCAAAGTTGATGACCGCGTTGCGCCGGAAACACGGGTTCGGCGCGAAGCATGCGCGGGCGAGCGAACGGGCGCATCCGGCGTACGCGGAGGAACAGATGGGATTGTCGTTCGGGTAGCAGTCTCCAGAAAGGTCTTCTACAGACCAGCAGCCCGAGGCACTCTCCAACCGATTGCAAGAATTCGTGGGCGGGTCGTTTGCGGGCGCATTTACCGGCCACCTGCTGCAGTGGAGGGGTAGGTCCATCCTCCAGTGCGCTTTATAATGATTGCTCACCGATGGCCAGCCTGCAGCAACCGATTCCTCCAAAAGCGAGCGTGAAAGCGAAGGCGCAGTCTTTCTGGCACCGCGTAAGCGAGGGATTGGCAGTTCATCAACTGTGGGGGCAGCTCGTTAAGGACGCGCGTTCGAGTTACCGGCTGTACTCCGCCGGCCTGCTGGAGCGGCAAGAGGGGCAATCGCGCGGGCAACGCGTCTGGTACATGGCGAAGGCGCTGTTCTGGGCGATCGTCGAAAAGCTGTCGCCTGCCCGCCGCGTGCTGTTGCTTCTGGGACTGGGCTTGCTGCTGCTGTCGGGCGGATTCACCTATGCCGATAAAGCGGGCGAGGTTCACGTTCTCGATCTCGACTTCCGGCTAGCGGGCGGGCTGCTGATTTTTATTGTGCTGCTTCTGGAGCTGGCGGATCGGGTGGTAATGAAGCGCGACCTGGAGATTGCGAAAGACATCCAGAGCTGGCTATTGCCGGGCGCGCCGTTACAGATTCCGGGATATGCGATTGCCTATGCCACGCGTCCGGCGAACACGGTGGCGGGCGACTACTACGATGTGATCCTGCGGCCGGGGGCGACCACGAGCGAAGACCGCGTGCTGTTGGTCGTGGCGGACGTGGCGGGGAAGAGTATTCCGGCGGCGATGCTGATGGCGACGTTCCAGGCCAGCCTGCGCACACTTTCGTCGAGCCGCGCGCCACTGGCACAGCTGGTGAACGATTTGAATCGCTATGCGTGTTCGAACAGCCAGGGCGGGGCGCGCTTTACGACTGCGTTCCTGGCGGAACTGGATCCCGCGACCGGTGAGCTTGCTTATGTGAATGCTGGGCATAACGTTCCCATCCTCCGGCGCAAGGCGGGGAGCGTGGAACGGCCGGAGCTGGGAGGGATTCCGGTGGGAGTGCTGGCGGAAGCGGTCTATCAGACGGGAAGCTTTCGGCTGGACCGTGGGGATTGGCTGGTGATTTTTACCGACGGCGTGGTGGAGGCGGTCAATGCCGCAGGCGAAGATTACGACGAGCCGCGGCTGGTGCGGATGATCGATCGCGGGTCAGGCGGGGCTCCGGCGGAGCTACTGCGCGGGCTGCTGGCGGACCTGGACGGGTTCGTGGGGAATACTCCGCAACATGACGATATGACCTGTTTGCTGCTGAAGCGGGAGTGATGATCGACTTGGCGCGGGACCATTTCACCGCCGAGACGCCGAGGGCGCCGAGAAAAGCAAACCTTTAACAACCCCTTGAGAAGACGTTCTCGAGCAGAAGGAGCTACTGGCGCGCGCGAAAAACTGGCGGTCGCACCGCTCCCATCTGACCTGACAAGTTTCTTTCGGCGCTTTCGGCGTCTCGGCGGTGATAGATGCGAGATCGGCTTTCACGGAAATGGGATGCAAGAAACAGACTTAGCGGGCGTTCCCAAATGGGATGACTGGATCACTTGGGGCGGCTGACGGGCGATTGAGAAGGCAGCCGGGAGAAGGGATGACTGGCAAAAATTGTCATTCCGGATCTCTGAAAGTGTCATACTGGGAACCAAAGGATTTGAGGCGGAGGTGACTTCCCTGCGCCGGGTTGTTGAAAAAAAAGGGGCTTTGTGCGGAAGTACATCTGTCTTCCGTCACTTGGGGCTCTGGCACGAAGAGTGCGATAGTAGGGGCGAGTTGGTCATCCAACAAGACAGTCAAACGGAGACGAGGACAATATCAATGCGGAAACAGAAGGGTTTCTCACTTATCGAGCTGCTGATTGTGGTCGCGATCATCCTGATCATCGCCGCAATCGCGATTCCGAACTTGCTGCGCGCCAGAATTGCAGCTAACGAGTCGTCGGCCGTGGCGTCGGTTCGCACGGTAAACACAGCGCAGATCACCTACAACTCCAGCTATTCGACCGTTGGCTATTCGAACTCGCTGGCGAACCTGGCCGGATCGAGCTGCGCACCGCCGAGCTCCACGAGCGCTTGCCTGATCGATACGCAGTTGGGCAGCGGCAGCAAGAGCGGCTACTCGTTCGGTATCGCCAACACGAGCGGCACCCCGGTTTCCGCCTATAACATTCTCGCGGCGCCTCTGCAGCCGAACCAGAGCGGTGTGCGTTACTTCTGCTCGTTCGCCGACGCAGTGGTTCGTGTCAATGCCACGACCGCCATCACCACCTGCGATTACACGCAGACCCCGATGAACTAAGTTTGAGTTGGCAAAGTACCTGGGGGAGGGTACAAGCCGGAAAAGAAGCAGAGGAGAAATCCTCTGCTTTTTTTGCGTTCAGAGGTTTCCTGGCGGTAGCGGTGACGATGAGGACAGGCTTCGGCCTTATGACGATTGTTAGTGGAAGATCCACGCGACGCAGTAACAAAGTTTGTCACTTTCCCACTTCAGCAGCGATAAGCCCGCTTTCATTCCGTACCGGTTACGGAACTCCCGATCCACACGAAGAACGACTTACTCTCAGCCCGCTTACTATCGTAATCCCAATCGGTAAGCGATCATTGAAAGCAGAGTAGTTCGCCCGGTATGTTTCGTATGAGGTCGATTGTTGCCGAGTGCAGTTGAAGAGGTTCAGGGCGGAACGCCCGTCGCTCCAAGCTGCCACGAAGGAAGCGGGCTTTGCTCTTGTGACGGAAAGTGTCACTTCGGAGAGCTCAGGAATGGCAACTGTAGACCGAGGGCGGGTTTGAGCGCGGATTCATACGGAATAGCAATCACTTACGGCTGGTCTAACGTCTGATGTTCCGGCACTAAAAGTGCACTCGATAGTAGGACATCGGACGGAAATGAATCCGGGATAGGGGCGACAGGATGCGTCGGGCGCATGGATTTTCTCTCATTGAGCTACTGATTGTAGTGGCAATCATCCTGGTGATTGCCGCGATCGCGGTTCCCAGCTATTTAAAGGCGAGAATTCAAGCCAATGAATCGGCGGCGATCGGGGGACTGCGCACCTTGAACGAGGCGCAGGCCACCTATTCGTCGGCCTTTCCTTCGGTGGGTTATGCGGGAACGCTCGCGGCTCTGGGGGGAACGAGTTGCGCTCCGTCGAGCCCGAGCAGCGGGTGCTTCGTGGACTCGGTTTTGTCTGGCGGCGCGCGCAGCGGATACAGCTACACGATGGGAGGAGTGACCGGAACACCCAGCGCGACTTACCAGATCACGCTGACTCCCCTGAACCCGGGCTATACGGGCACGCGTTATTTCTGCTCATTCAATGACGCGGTGGTGCGGGTCAACGCGACGACGGCAATCACTACCTGCGATAACACGGTGGCCCCACTCAACTAGGCAGCAATTTGCGAGTGCGCGCGGTTTACCTTGGTAACCTGGGGTGGGCCGTTCTGGCACCAGCCATCTACTCTTTGCATATAATTCTCTGCATGACACTCCAACCTAAGGGCCTCGCCCTGCACGCATAGTCATGGCTGCGATAGAAATTCTGGATCTGGAAAAAAGTTATCGGGTCGGCTTCTGGCGCCAGCGGCCGAAGGTGGCGCTGCGTCCTTTGCGGCTGACGATCGAAGAGGGAGAAGTATTCGGATTCCTCGGTCCGAACGGCGCGGGCAAGACGACGACGCTGAAACTGCTGATGGGGCTGGTGACTCCCACGGCGGGAACCGCGCGCATTCTGGGAATGGATTACGACGATCCGCGCGTGAAGGCGCAGGTCGGCTTCCTGCCTGAGCAACCGTATTTTTACGACTATCTCACGGGCGAGGAATTGCTTACTTATTACGCGCAGCTTTCTGGCGTGCCGGCGAAAGAACGTTCGAGGCGCGTGACCGCCATGCTGGAGCGGGTGGGACTGACGGATTCGGCGCGGACGCAATTGCGGAAGTACTCGAAGGGCATGCTGCAACGGGTGGGGCTGGCGCAGGCGATTTTGCATGATCCGAAGCTGGTATTTCTGGACGAACCGATGTCGGGGCTGGATCCGATGGGACGGCGCGAAGTTCGCGAAATGATCCAGCAGATGCGGAATGAAGGCAAGACCGTATTTTTCTCGACGCACATTCTGTCAGATGCGGAAGCGTTGTGCGACCGCGTGGCCGTGATTCACCAGGGTGAACTGCGCGGAGTAGGAGCGGTCGCCCATCTGACATCGCAGGCGCAAGGCAAAGTTGAGATTATCTTCTGCGCGGCCAGCGTACCGGCGGCTCTGACGGCGCTGGGGGCGGAGGCGCGGGTGAGCGGCGACATGGTGAACGCGGTGCTCGAGGAAGAAAAGCAGGACGCGGCCCTGGAAATATTGCAGCGCGCCCACTTGCGGCTGATTTCGCTGACTCCGGTGCGCAGTTCGCTGGAGGAATTTTACGTGCAGAAGCTGAAGCCGCAGGAAAACGGGATGGGGGCGGGGGCATGAATTCACGAATTGGATACGTTGCCTTCAACACGTTTCGCGAGGCGGTGCGGGACCGCGTTCTCTACAACCTGGTCGCGTTCGCGGTGCTGCTTTCGGGCGCGGCGATCCTGGTGGGCGAGATTTCGATCGACATCGAACGCCTGGTAGTGGTGAACCTCGGACTAACGGCGGTGTCGCTGTTTGGAGTCGTGATCGCGATCTTCATGGGGATCGGGCTGGTCTCCAAAGAGATCGAAAAAAAGACTCTATACACGGTATTGTCCCGCCCCGTGCGGCGCTGGGAGTTTGTGGTCGGCAAGTTCTTTGGGCTGACGGGGACGCTGGTCGTCAACACCTTCTTAATGGCGATCGGCGTATTTCTGGCGCTGCTTTATGTCGCCCACAAATTCGAAAAGGCGGATACGGCGGTTCTGGTTGCGCTGTACTTTATCGTTCTGGAATTTCTGATCGTGTGCGCGCTGGCGCTGCTGTTCTCGTCGTTCTCGACGCCGCTGATGTCGTCGGTGTTTACTTTCGCGCTCTTTTTGATCGGAAGCCTGGCTGACGATCTGCGGGGTTTTGCCCGCATGACGCACGGGCTGACGGGCGCGCTGGCGACCGGAGTGGCCTACCTGGTGCCGAATTTTTCGGCGTTCAACATCATCAACCAGGCGGCGCACGGAGACCCGGTGCCGGGGCGACTGATTGCCTATAACACCGCGTATGCGCTGCTTTACTCGGCGATGACGATTTCGGGAGCGGTGCTGATCTTCCAGCGCCGGAATTTGAAATGACGAGCGCGCGGCGGGTCAACGTCGTGGCGACTGTTGTTTTGCTGGTTTCGCTGGCAGGTGGAGTGGTGACGCTCCACGCCATCGACCAAATGCCGCTGGCGTCTCCGGCACAACAGGCGCTCTATATCCGGTCGACAACTGTGTTGCGGCGGATGTGCCTGGGCTACACGGGATTGCTGGCCGATATTTACTGGACGCGGGCGGTGCAGTATTTCGGCTTCCAGCATTTCAGAGGCTCGGGAGATTTCCGCCTGCTGGCGCCTCTGCTGCAGGTCACGACGGAGCTTGATCCGCACATGCTTCCTCCCTACCAGTTTGGGGCTAATTTTCTGGGTCCAAAACCGCCGAATGGCGCGGGGTTGCCAGGCGATGCGATGAACCTGCTGCGGTTCGGTATCGAGCACAATCCCGACCAGTGGCGGCTCTATTACAACCTGGGATTTTTGTACTTTACGGAATTCAAGGACTACGCGAAAGCCGCGGACGCGTTCGAGCGCGGAGCGAAGCTCCCGTTCACGAACAAATTCATGCCCATCCTGGCGGCAAAGATGGCGCAGCATGCGGGTGAATTCGATACGGCGCGCATGCTTTGGTACACGACTTACCAGAGCACGAAAGAGGCTGCCATCAAGGAAAATGCGGTCGACCATTTGCGGGCTTTGCAGGTCGATGAAGAGGTCACACAACTCGAAGGCGTGGTCGACAAGTATCGCCAGCAGATGGGACGACTGCCCTCCAACATGGGCGATCTGGAGCGTGCCGGGTTTATCCGCGGCACGCCGGAGGATCCGAACGGGCATCCCTACAAGCTGATGCCGGATGGGCGTATCGAAGTGCAGGATCCGCAGAGCATTTTTTTTATCACCAAAGGATTGCCGCCGGGCATGGCTTCTCCTACGCCCGCATCAGCAGCGGCGAAACCCGCAGCAAAATCCTAACGGTGGCTTGCGCGGAGGCAGGACTTCACCGCGCACGGGGCGGAGCTCCGTCACCACACTGGCCCTGGGCGCATTGTTTGGTAGCATGCAGGCGTGCCGTCGGATTTCCTCCCACAACTTCGAAGCGGGCTGCGCGAATGGTGGCGCGAGCAGGTGCGCTCAAAAGGCGCGGCTGGCGCCGCATTTCTTCTACTGCGCGAGTTGTGGGGATTTGTGCGGGAGTCGACTCCGGCGCAGCGGCGGCAACGCTATGGCGACATGGATTTCGACTGGGAGCAGCATGTCAATACAACCGGCGGCGCCGTGAGCTGGCGAAGCCGGCTCCTCGGCATATTTCACTCTCCGTATCAGCCGACGGATCCCGCTTTGTTCCGGGAGATGATGGCCGCGCTGCCGATCGACTTCCGGGAATTCAGTTTCATTGATATCGGGTCGGGTAAGGGGCGCACGCTGCTTCTGGCGTCGGAGTATTCATTCCGTCGAATCGTCGGAGTGGAATTGCTTGCCGAGCTGCACCGCGCGGCCGAAGAGAACGTGGCGCAACACCGGCTCCGGCTCGATTTGGCACCTTCGCAGCAGGAGGCACCTGTTATCGAAGCGCTATGCGGGGACGCACGCGAATTTGTCTTTCCGGGAACGCCGCTGGTGGTCTACCTGTTCAATCCGCTTCCCGAGGCTGGTTTGCGGCAAGTCCTGCATAACCTCGAGGAATCCTGCGGGCGCAACCCGCGACCGGTTTGGATTGTCTATCACAATCCCGTACTGGAGACCGTGCTGTGCCGAGAGCCGACCATCATGAAAGAATTGGACAGGCCAGAGTATTCGGTGTTCCGCATGAACGCCCAAGCGGCATAGCAAAATCTATTCCAAAAGCGGTGCGTCGGGAGGCGGAGAAAGGCTATGCCTGAAGTACAGGTATCATTCTATTCACCGAAACGGGGGGATTTATGCGAATCATCTGCGTGATGGCGCTTCTTCTGCTCCAAATAGGAAGCCGGACGGGCATTGCCGAGGACAAAGCCACCAGCCTTTCCGATGCGCGTGCGGCCGTCGAAGCCAACATGCACACTCCTGAGGGGAAGGCGTATGACGACAAATTGGGCGCCGATTTCACTGAGAAGCACTTGGCGGCTATTCGGCCCTGCAAGAAGGCAGGCGGGGACGACCTGCGGAGCTTCTGGATTTTGGCGAAGCTCAACGGCGACGGAGCGGTGAGTGAGGTCCTGTTGTATCCGAAAACCAAAGTTGGCGAGTGTTCGCGCGAAGCTTTCCTCAAGGATCGATTTCCGCCGCCCCCACGCCCGGCGTATTGGGTGAGCATTTATATGAAACCGACTAAGTAGGGGGGGGCAGCAGTCCCGAGTTCCCTGCTCTTCATGGAGCCAGTCACGGGGCCTTTACTTTGGCACCCTCGGACTCGGGTAAAATCGGGGGAGGGGTTCATTTGGTCGTGAAGAACCGTGTCGGGTTTCTGGTGCTTTGGGGAGTGCTTTCGCTGACTTCCACCCAGGAAGCACATCCGCAGAAATCCCAGCCGAACCTGCATGCGCCCGACGTTCACCAAGTCGCGCAGGCGGTCGACGAGCATTACAACCACCTGCGCAGTCTGGAAGCGGAGTTTACGGAAACCTTCCGGGGCGAGGGCTCGGAACGAGTGGAATCGGGCACCCTGTGGCTGAAAAAGCCGCGCAAGATGCGGTGGGAATACCGTTCTCCCAAAGAGAAGGTATTTGTGAGCGACGGCCGAATTGTGTGGTTTTACGTTCCGGCCGAGCGGCAGGTTAGAAAAACGGATTTTCGGAAGCTGGATGATCTCCGATCGCCAGTCGCCTTTCTCTTGGGTAAAACCAAACTGGAGAATGAATTACGAGGACTTTCGAAAGTAGTGGACCAGGCGCCGCTGGTCCCCGGCGACTTGCTATTGCGTGGCGTGCCGCAGGCGATGGCGGGACAGGTAAACGAAGTGCAACTGGAGATCACGCCCTCTAATCAAATTGTCCGGATCGTCTTGCTGGACCCCGAGGGCGGGACGACGGAATTCAAATTTGCGGATTGGAAAGAAAACGTGAATTTGAGCGACAGCCGGTTCGAGTTCACGCCTCCGCCGGGGGTGGAAACGGTGGACGACGGACTGGGGCAATAAGCGGCGGCTGGCCCGATGCCCGCCAGGCGGGACGGGAAGAGTGCGTTACTTCCGTACCACAGGGCAGCATTGGTTGCGGTAATTGCTTTGGGAACAGAATGTTACACTGGCTTCATACCCTGAAAAAAAGACGCTGAAGAATGGCAGAATTCCTGGTTAAAGTTGCGGATGAACAAGGCCACACGCTCCAGCAGGTGGAGCACGGCTTTTCCGAGGCGGAGGTCCATGACCGCTTCGCGCAGCAGGGATACCTTGTCTACTGGGTCAAGCCGCGGACGATTCTGAGCGGCGGCCGCGGGAAATTTGGCAAGCGCGGCAAGCTCAAAGGGTCGACATTCCTGATTTTTAACCAGCAGTTCCTGACCCTGATCAAGGCCGGGTTGCCGATTCTGACGGCGCTCGATCTGTTGATCAAGCGGCAGCGGGATAAAGCCCTGCTGAAGCTTCTTGAAAATGTCCGCGACCGGGTAAAGGGTGGAGAACTGCTTTCGGATGCGTTCGCCGCGCAGCAGATTTTTCCCAAGATGTACACGACCACGCTGATGGCGGGTGAGAAGAGCGGCAACATGGAAGAAGTTCTTGGCCGCTACATTCAGTACCAGCGCATGGTGCAGACTTTCCGCAAGAAACTGGCAGTGTCGCTGGTGTATCCGGCGCTGCTGATTTCGGTGGTCACGGTGATGCTGGTTTTTCTGATCACCTACGTAGTACCGAAATTTGCCGACCTTTTCAACAACCTGGGAGCGACCCTGCCGGCGATCACGGTGTTCATGCTGGCGCTGGGATTGAACGCGCAGAAATATGGCTGGATGGTGGCGCTGGTGCTGGGGGTTGCCGGATTTCTGCTGTGGAGATGGAAGCAGAGTGACCGGGGGGCGGAATCAATCGATAAATTCATGTTGTCACTGCCGCTGATCGGGGAAATCCGGATGAAGTACCAGGTGGCCAATTTCGCGCGCATTCTAGCGACCCTGTTACAAGGCGGCTTACCGCTTGTGCCGGCGATGGAAACGGCGGGCGCGTCCGTGAGCAGCCGGCAGATGCTGAACGGAATCATCGCGGCGGCGGAGCGAGTGCGCGAGGGGCAAGGACTGGCGAAGAGCCTGGAAGAGCAGAAGTTGTTTCCCGACCTCGCGGTCGAGATGCTGGAAGTTGGCGAGTCGACGGGCGCTCTGCCGGCGATGCTCGGATCGGTAGCGGAGTTTTACGAAGAAGATGTGCAGACGGCGTTGGGCGCGGCTATGGCTCTGATCGAGCCACTGATCCTGATCGTGATGGCAGTATTTGTGGGCGGCGTGCTGATTTCGCTGTATATGCCGATCTTTACGTTAGGCGCGAACGTGCATTAGGAAAACGGCTCTGGGCTTTAGGCTTTAGGCTCTCGTTTATGGCTTTGGCTCCAGCACTTGGTTCAAGTACGAAATCGGCGTTCCGAAAGCTGAGCGCCTGGAGCCGAAAGCCGAGGTTCTGACAGACTGGAAGAGGAATGGCGGATAAGAAGACAGCGGTAATCAACGGCAGCAAGCTGCCAGACCCGATGGTGCCGGTTCCCGACGAACTGGAGCGCGCGCGCGATATTGCGCGGCGCTATCGTTGTGAATTCATCGATCTCAGCGACTTCCAGTTGCACCACGATCTGTTCGAGAAGATCCCGGTGCACCTGATGTTCCGCTACAACTTCGTTCCGCTGTCGGAAACCGAGGACGGACGGCTGGCGATCGCCATTGCCGATCCCAGCCAGTTGATGATGATCGACGAGATCAGCCTGCTGCTGGGCAAGCGGATCGTCACCAAGGTCTCGACGCTCAAGCAGATCTCCGACATTCTCAAGAAGACCGAACAGTCCAAGCGCGTGCTGGAAGACGCCAGCGAAGGATTCACGCTGGACGTGATCCGCGAGGACGAAACCGGGAACGACGAAACCATCTCCATCGACAAGCTGACGGCCACCGCGGGCCAGGACATGAGCCCGATCATCCGGCTGGTCGACACCACCATCTTCACGGCCCTGCAGCGGCGGGCGAGCGACATTCACATCGAGACGCGCGACGACTCGGTGCACATCAAGTTTCGTATTGACGGCGTGCTCACCAACGCCATGCCGCCCATCGGCAAAGAGCATCATTCGACCATCATTTCGCGCATCAAGGTCATGAGCGAGCTCGATATCTCCGAGCGCCGGGTGCCCCAGGACGGCCGCTTCCGCGTCAAGTACAACGGGCGCGCCATCGACTTCCGCGTGTCGATCATGCCGTCGATCCATGGCGAAGACGCCGTGCTCCGCGTGCTCGATAAAGAGTCGATGAGCGAGAAGTTCAAGAAGCTTACGCTCGAAGTGGTCGGCTTTGACGAAGTGGACCTGCGCCGCTTCCGCCGCTACATCAAGGAACCGTACGGCATGGTGCTGGTGACCGGGCCGACGGGCAGCGGCAAAACGACCACTCTGTATGCGGCGGTCAACGAGATCAAGACCGACGAAGACAAGATCATCACCATTGAAGACCCGGTCGAATACCAGTTGCGCGGCATCACGCAGATTCCGGTCAACGAAAAAAAGGGCCTGACCTTCGCTCGCGGATTGCGGTCGATTTTGCGGCACGACCCGGACAAGATCATGGTGGGCGAAATCCGCGACAACGAGACGGCACAGATCGCCATCCAGTCGGCGCTTACGGGCCATTTGGTGTTTACCACCGTTCACGCGAATAACGTGGTCGACGTGCTGGGGCGGTTCCTGAACATGGGCGTCGAACCCTACAACTTTGTCTCGGCGTTGAACTGCATTCTGGCGCAGAGATTGGTGCGATTGATCTGCGACTCCTGCCGGACGGCCGTACATTATCCGGACGATGTGCTGGAGGCCAGCGGCCTCGATCCGGCGCAATGGGCGCAGGTGCCTCTCTACGAAGGTCAGGGATGTATCGAGTGCGCGGGAACGGGATTCCGGGGCCGAACCGCAATTCATGAACTTCTGGATTTGACCGACCGGATCCGGGAAATGATTCTGGAACGGAAGCCGACGTCGGAGATCCGGCGGGCAGCGCGCGAAGATGGCATGCGTTTTCTACGCGAGTCGGCGCTCGACAAGGTTCGCGCCGGGCAAACGACACTGAAGGAAATCAACAAGGTGACATTTATCGAGACGATGCGCTGACCTGCAAGGCCCAACCCAAAGGTAACCCAGCCCGTCTGCGAATAGCCAAAGTAACTATGGAAGAGTCGTATCCGGCGATATCATCGAAGAACAGAAACTGGAATCACAATGAGTTCCACTAAACATCTCCGGCGTCCCGTCCTGGCCTGCGAAATCGCGGCTGACCGTGTGCTGGCGGCACGCGCGGCCGACCGCGGGCGCATGGTGGAAAGTTCGGCGGCGCGCGAACTGGCGCCCGGCACAGTGGTACCCGATCTGATGGAATCGAACCTGCGCAACGGCACCGCGCTGCGGGATGCGATTGCGAGCGCGATGGGCAGCGTGGGAGCTCGCTCTCATGATGTGATCGCGATCCTGCCGGATACGAGCGTGCGCGTCGTGCTGCTGGATTTCGAAACGTTGCCGTCTGCGCCGGAGGAGGCCGAAGCGGTCGTTCGGTTCCGGCTGAAGAAGTCGCTGCCCTTCGATCCGGAAGAGGCGCGGGTATCCTACCATTGGCACCCGAATGGCAAAGCGGTTCGGGTGGTGGCGGCGGTGGTTCTGAAAACGGTGCTCGAAGAATATGAATCGGCTTTCCGGGAGGCCGGCTATAACCCGGGGGTGGTGATGCCTTCCATGCTGGCCGCGCTCGGAGCGGCGGACGCGGAACGTCCGACGCTGGTCGTGAAAGTGGATGCGCGCACCATCAGCATCGCGATTCTGGAGCAGGAACAGTTGCTGCTGTTCCGGACCCTGGAGAACGTCCGCGGCGTGACCATCACGGGAGAGCAGCTGGCCGAGGAGGTATATCCCTCGGTAGTGTTTTTTCAGGACACCTACAGCCTCAACATCGAGCGCGTATATGTGGCGGGGATTCCGGAATCGGCGAGCGCGGCGTCGGCGTTGAAGAACCAGTCGGGAGCGCAGGTCGAGGATCTGGTGACGGCATCGCAGATTGGATCCACCACCGGGAGCGTGCCGCGGTGGCGGATGGCGGGCGTCGTAGGAGCTTTGATTTCGTAATATGCGCCTCGACATCAATCTCGCAACCCGGCCCTACGAAGATGCCCGTGAATTCTGGGTGCGCTGGGGGACGGTGATCGCGGTCCTGGCGGTGCTGACGCTGGGCCTGATCGCATGGACGGTGCGGAGTTGGCAGAACGCGGGACGCGACCGTCATGCCATCGCGCAACTGCAGCAGAAGATCGCGCAACGCGACCGCGAGCGGGCCGAAGCGCAGGCCTTTCTGGATATGTCCGCGAACCGGAGCACGCGCGACCAGTCGCAATTTCTGAACGGGCTGATCCGGCGCAAAGCTTTTTCGTGGACGCGCGTATTCGAAGAGCTCGAGCAGGTGATGCCGGCGAACCTGCACGTGGTGTCGCTGCGTCCGGAATTCAACGAGCAGAACGAGATGCAGCTGGAGATGAGGGTGGCTGGGGACAATCGGAACGCGGCGGTGGAACTGGTGCATCGCATGGAATCCTCCAAGCACTTCCAGAGCGCGCAGTTGCTGAGCGAGCAGGGAGCATCGTCGGAGCCGGGTAGCGGTGTGATCGCTACCGTAGTTTCGACGTACGTGCCGGACCAACCGAACGGGAGCGGCAAGTAATGCCCGATCTGCGAAAAACCCGCCAGAAGTTGAAGATCGCGATCGCCGCGATGGTTGTGGCCGACGTGGTCGCAGTGGGAGTTCTTTTCTCTCCGCTGGTGGGCTCGGCGGAGTCGCGGCGGCAACAGATGTTGCAGCTTTCCGCGGAGCTGACGAAAAAAACGCATGACGTTCAGCCGTTGACCGGAATGGACAAGAAGCTGGTGCTGGCCAAGAACCAGATTGGCGACTTCTACAAGGAGCGATTTGCGGAAAAGGATTCCGAGCTTTTGACCGAGCTCGGCAAACTGGCATCGGAAGATGGCGTCCACATCCAGTCGGCGAGGTACAAGGAAGAGGATCCGGAGATACCCGGCATCGTGCCGGTTGGTCTCGAAGTGAGCTTCTCGGGAGACTACCTGCAACTGGTGCGCTTCATCAATACCATGGAACGTTCGAAGATGTTCTTCACGGTCGACAGCGTCGACCTTGCGGGCGAAGGCACCGGACAAGTCCGGCTGCAGATCGGCCTGCACAGCTACTTGCGGGGAGCCTGAGTGAAACTGGGGACCGAAAACCGGAAGCAAGTGATCACCCTGGCGGTGCTGGGTTCGATTGCGCTGCTGTTGGTTTTGTGGGAGTTCTGGCCCGCCTCAGGCCCGGCTGCGCCCGCCCCGGCGCAAAGCGCCGCGACCGGACCGGCTCATCCCGCCACCCGCCGTACGGCATCCGGCAAGATCGTGCCGGTTGTGGAGCCGCGGCTGGATCCCACGCTCGATCTGAATCTGCTCACTCAAAGCGAGGAGATCAAGTACGCGGGCAATGGAAGAAACATTTTTGTTGCGGGATCGGTCGCGACCATTCCGGTGCCGAAGAAGACCGGGGCAACCGATGTGGATCAGCAGGCACAAATCCATATGCCTCCGCCGATCCCTCCTCCTCCACCCATCACGCTCAAGTTTTTCGGGTTTGCGAACAAGCCGGGTGAGCCGAAGCGAATCTTTCTCTCGCAGGGAGAAGACGTTTTTATCGCGGGCGAAGGCGAGATCGTGGACCGGCGCTACCGTGTGCTGCGCATCTCTCCCAATGCCGTCGAGATGGAAGATGTGATCAACAGCAACCGCCAGAGCATTCCACTGACCCAGGGGTAAATTCGATCTCGTAATTTTGTAACCGGGTAATTTGCCGGCCAAGGCGAGCCGTCTATGCAGCACCATCTCAAATTACGAAATTACAAGGCTACAGAATCACAAAAGCCTCAGCGCGGCTACATGCTGATCCTGCTGATGCTGGCCGTGGCGCTGGCATCCCTGGCGCTGCTGGCCATCCTGCCCGAGAGGGCACAGCAGATCAGACGCGATCAGGAAGAGGAGTTGATCCATCGCGGGACCAGCTACATGCGCGCGATCCAGCACTTCTACAAGAAGGTTGGGCGCTATCCGACCCGGGTCGAGGAACTGGAGAACACGAACAATATCCGCTACCTGCGCAAGCGCTACAAGGATCCAATGAGCCGGGATCCGCAAACTGGCAAAGAAAAAGACTTCAAGTTTCTGCACATGCAGGACGTAACGCTGAACAACGGGCCATTGCTGGGAGGCGGAATCGGAGGACAACAATTGCCGGGAGGCGTTCCGGGGCAGGGCTTGCAGGGGGCGCTGGGACAGGGGTTGCAGGCGCTGCAGCAGGCGGGCGGCCTGCAGGGACTGCAGCAACTCCAGCAGGGAGGTTCGGCAGCGGCGCAAAACAATATTAATGCGAATGCTGAAGAGCAATCCGACCCGAACAATCCCGCAGGTGCGCAGGGGAATTCAGGTTCTTCTTCCTCCTCGTCCTCTTCGCCATCTTCATCTTCGTCTTCGCCTTTTTCTTCGTCTTCCTCTTCGTCTTCGTCCTCCCCGTTCTCTTCTTCTTCCAATGGCGGTCCGGGAACCGGGACTGGTGCAAACGGAGGGAGCGGGTTAGGCGGGCAGGTGTTTGGCGGAGGGCCGATTCTTGGAGTTGCGAGCACGAACAAGAAAGACAAGACGGTGCGCGAGTTCAACAAGAAGAACCATTACAACGACTGGCTGTTTATGTATGACCCTTCCTCCGATCGCGGAGGCCCGATGGGCAGCCTCCTCATTGGGCCCTGGCAGACTCCGCAGACCGGAACGATACCGGGCGCCAACCCGATTGGACAGCCGCTCCAAGGGCAGGGCGGTCAACTTGGTGGAGGAAGCCAGTTCGGCGGGGGGAGCCAGTTCGGAGGCGGAGGGCAATTTGGCGGCGGCAGCCAGTTTGGCGGAGGCCAAAACCCACCTCAACAACCGCCTCCCAACCAGGGGCAGAATCCGCAGTAACCAGCCGCAAGGATGACCCGCTTAAACTCGATCCAATAAAAAACCCCGCCGGTAGCGGGGCTTGAACAAACCATCAAAACCTGTTGATCAGCGCAGCAGCGCTCGTGGCTCGTGCCCTGCGGTTATACGTTAAAGGACGAACCGCAACCGCAGGTGCTCTTCACGTTCGGATTGTCAAACTTGAAGCCGGCTCCTTCCAGAGTCTCAACATAATCGACATTCGCGCCGCCGAGATACATTAAGGAAGTTGCGTCCACGTAAACCTTCAGGCCGTCAAAGTCGAACACCTTATCCATCATTCCGGCGCCATTCTCGAATGCCATGGAATACTGGAAACCGGAGCACCCTCCACCCACGACGGATAACCGCAAACCTGTCGGAACCGGGTTCTGCGACGCCATGATTTCCTTCACCTTAGCGACGGCGCTCGCGGTGAGGACGGGACCTGCGGTCTTCGGTTGGACTTGCGGGGCTTGCGGGGTGGTCGTGGTGGTAGTTGCCATCACTGGTTCTCCTTTAATAAAACCTGATTATAACAAAGGCGATAGGCGGCACAGCAAGCCTTTTCGGCGGCCGGTCCGACGGGCCTTATATGTCAATTAGATGCCCGCAAGCGCAAGATCGTCGCGGTGACTTGCCAACGGGTCTATAATCATGCGCAGCAGGGGCCCAGGTAACCGGACGCTTTGGCGGGCAGGAAATCTGCTCGATGACTGATCCGGACAAAGATGGCCCGATATCAGCGCCGAGGTGGCGTATGTCTCCTATGTTCATGCTTCTGGTTGCGTGGGGTATTCTGACCGCGATCCTGGTTGTCCTCATGATCTACAAGAGCACTCTGACAATGCATGAGGATGATTCGATCTTTCTGAACGAAACCGAATCGCAGATGCAGAAAGATCAAACCGAAGTTCTGGCCAAGATGCGGAAAATCACTCCGATCGTAAAAGTGCTGGGCGCTCTGTCGGGGGTCATGATCCTGGTGATCGCGGGATTATTCATCTACCAGGGGCTGAATATCGCAACGACGCCGCAGTAAATGGTCCATTCGTAATCTCGCGGAGAATGCTTCGCAATTTCGGCGCCGGGAGCACTCCGCAAGAAGCTTAAGATCAGGTTGGGGGCAGGCTCTGCGGTCTTGCACCGCCCACGGGAGTATCGCCTCGTGGCGGCGCAGCAGAGCCCTTCCCCATCCGTTTCCTGCCCGAAAATTCGCTCAGGCCGCTTTGGACTGTAGATTCCTGATGTCGTCCAGCAGCACTTTTTCGTGCCCTTCGGGATTCACTTTCTCGTACACCTTGGAGATGATGCCCTTGGGGTCAACGACGAAAGTCGTACGCTCCCAGAATTTCATTCCCTTCCATTCCGACTGGCCGAGGCCGAGGGTCTTCATGAGCGAGGCATCGGGGTCGGAGAGCAGGTCGATCTTGAAGGCAAACTTGTGGTGGAAATTCTTGTGCGAAGTGACATCGTCGGCGCTGACTCCGACCACCTTGATCCCGGCGGCGTCGAAATCAGCTTTGGTGGCGGTGAACGACCGGCCCTGAATCGTGCATCCAGGTGTATCGTCTTTGGGATAAAAGTAAACTACGAGCCAGTGGCCGGCGAAATCGCCGAGCTTGGTGATCTTGCCATCCTGGTTGGGAAGCGAAAAGCTGGGAAAGGGGTTGCCGGCTGAAAGCATTAGAAAGTCCTTTCTTCTTGTTGCTGGTTTGAAATTGCATTCCAGTTGCACGTGAAGATCAACATGGGGGACGACGGGCAAGGCCGCAGCACCTCCAGTTTCAACTCGCCTTCGCGGCTGGCGCAAGCTTCTTCATCCGCTCTTTCATCTCTTGAGGAGACACATCTTCCTTGTGGGTGGCAACACCCCAGAGATGCCCGAATGGATCCTGAATGAATCCGGAGCGGTCGCCGTAGAACTGATCCTGGACGGGCTTCATGATCTTCGCACCCGCGGCCACAGCCCGCTCCACTATCTTATCGACGTCTTCCACATACACGAGCAGGCTCACGGGCGAACTGCCGAGCGACTGCGGCCCACGATGGCCCATTTCCGGGAATTCGTCGGCCAGCATGATGTGGGAATTTCCAATCTTGAGTTCAGCATGGCCGATGCGGCCGCTGGGATCGGGCATGCGCATGAGTTCGGTGGCCCCGAAGACGTTCTTGTAATATTCAATGGCTTCGGCCGCTCCCTTGACGATCAGATACGGAGTAACAGAGTTATAGCCTTCGGGAATGTAGTGAGTCATGTGATCTCCTATCGCGTCGTGGTAAATGTCGTAGTCGAAACAGGCGCGGTCAAACTGGAACGGGCCCCACTGCGCCGCTCCCTCATAGGAGAACACAAGTCGGAGGCAGGCTCAAGTGCGAGGGCCGATGACGGCATCTTATGCCCGATGTAGGATAGCCTGTGCCGCGCCTGGCGCCGTTTTCGCGAGCGCCATCTCGTGCGTGACTTTGCATGCCTGAACTGCCCGATATTGTCGTCTACCTTGAAGCGCTGGAGAAACGCGTTCTTCACCGGCGGCTGGAGCAGGTGCGTGTCGCGAGTCCGTTCCTGCTGCGCACGGCCAGTCCTCCGCTGGCGAGCGCGGAGGGCAGGACCGTAATGGCGTTGCGGCGGATGGGCAAGCGTATCTGCATCGGCATGGAAGGCGACCTCTGGCTGGTGTTGCACCTGATGATCGCGGGCCGCTTGCACTGGAAAAAGCGCGATGCGAAGCTTTCGCCTCCGCGCGGACTGGCGGCATTGGACTTCGAGAACGGCACGCTGCTGTGGACCGAAGCCGGTTCCAAGAAACGCGCTTCGCTACACGTGGTCGCGGGTGAAGCGGGACTTGCAGCGCTCGATCCGGGTGGACTGGAAGTTCTCGATACCGGCCTGGAACATTTCACCGAAAGGCTCACGTCGGCGAATCATACGTTGAAACGCGCACTGACCGATCCGCGGCTGTTTAGCGGCATTGGCAATGCGTACTCCGATGAGATTCTTTTCGAGGCACGGATCTCGCCGCTGGCATTGACACAGAAGTTGAAGCCCGAAGAAATCGGACGCCTTTTTGAGGCTACGCGGGCCAGCCTGAACGAATGGAGCGGGCGCTTGCGGCGGGAAGCGGGCGACGAATTTCCCGAGAAGGTCACGGCGTTTCGTCCGGGCATGGCGGTCCATGGGCGATATAAAGAGCCGTGTCCGTGCTGCGGAGCGAAGATTCAGCGGATACGTTATGCGTCCAACGAGACCAACTACTGTCCCAACTGCCAGACCGGAGGAAAGCTGCTCGCCGACCGCTCGCTCTCGCGGTTGCTGCGGCAGGACTGGCCCAAGAGTCCGGAGGAGTTGGAGATGATGACTCGCGAGAGAAGATAGTTTCCCCCACATCTGGCGGATGAAATGAGGGTGCCGTGCGGAGACGGCCGTCGTCTAGCTGTCCTTGCGGTAGAGCAGGTCGCGCATGGCGCTCCTGCGAGCTTCGTTCGCTTCCGACTGAGCCTTGCGTTCGGTGGCGTCCATGGACGGCTTGGAAACGGGATCGGCGCTTTCGGGTTCGCTGCAGGACGGGCAGCGGTTGGCGAATCCGGGCTTACCGGGCCGTAATTCGAACTCTTCTCCGCAGACCGCACAGGTTTTAATGGGAAAAGACATGCGTAACAATAATACAACCCGGCATTACTGCACCGCCGCGATCTTTAAGGTCGTCACCTGCCGCACCCAGCGAGCCATCCTCTTCTCTTCGGGTATGACGATGCGATAGGGACCTTCCTTGCTGTCGAGCGGCCTGCCGTCCTTCAAGAAGGCCACGACAAATTGCCTATCCGTAAATGCGGGATCGATTTCTGGCAGTGCGATCACCACCCGATACCCATCCGCGGCTTCGACCAATAAACAGGAGGCCATTCCCTTTCCCTTCATCTTTTCCCCAAATTCAACGCCGCCTCGTTCCAGCACATCCTTTAAAAGGACACCTTCAAATGTGGCGGCTGCAGGGGCAGTGGTCGTAACCTTTACTCGAGGGAGCGCCTCAATGTCGGCCCTGCTCAATACAGTCTGTTTTCCATTTTCCGCTTGAACAGTAATCTGCTGGCTGAACGCGGGCGCCACTGCCAGCGACAGCGTGGAGAACGTGATAAGAAAGACGTAGAGAGTTTTCATATTACCCACAAGAAATTCGCACATACTCATTCCATCCCCAACTCCTTCGCCAGCGCCTTCCACTTACTGTCCACCAGTGAGCGCGTTTTTGCGTCCATCGTGATTTCGTTTGGCCAGGGGCGCGCAAATCCTTCTGACGACCATTTACGCGTCGCGTCGATGCCCATCTTCGAGCCGTAATTTGCGAGGCGGGAGGCGTGGTCCAACGAGTCTACGGGGCCGAGCGTGAATTGTATGTCTCGTTCGGGGTCGATGTTATTCAGGGTTTTCAGAGTTACGTCGGCGACATCCTGCACGTCCACGTCTTCATCGACCACGATGATGCATTTGGTGAACATCGCCTGACCCAGCGACCAGATCGCGTTCATTACTTTGCGGGCCTGTCCGGGATAGGACTTGCGGATGGAGACGATCATCAGGTTGTGGAAGACGCCTTCGATGGGGAGATTGATGTCGACTAACTCGGGGATGGTGAGCTTCATCAGCGGGAGGAAAATGCGCTCTACCGCTTTGCCCATCCAGGCGTCTTCTTGCGGGGGCTTGCCTACTACCGTGGCGGCGTAGATTGGATCTTTGCGGTGCGTGACGCAGGTGACGTGGAAGACGGGGTACTCGTCTTCGAGCGAGTAGAAGCCGGTGTGGTCTCCGAAAGGGCCTTCGGTGCGGAGTTCGTCGAGATTGACGTAGCCTTCGAGGATGATTTCTGCGTTGGCGGGGACTTCGAGGTCCACCGTTTCGCACTTGACTAACTCGACTGGCTTCTGGCGAAGGAATCCGGCGATGATGAACTCTTCCACGTCGGGCGGCGCGGGAACGATGGCGGAGAATGTTAGCGCTGGCTCGGTGCCGATCGCCACGGCTACTTCCATGCGGCCGCTGGGGCGATCGCCTTCTGCTAACTTTGCGCCGCCGGAGGAACGGGCCATGATGTCGACGGCTGCGGAGTTCCCACCCTTCGCAGAAGACGCGAAGGGTGGGGCAGCCTCATTCCCGCTAGTCCCACCCTGTCGAGCACCCTCGGGATTGGTAGTGGCCATCCGCATTCTTTCGCGGTAGTGTTCGGCGGCTACTTTCTGGCGTTGCCAGTGCATGCCGGTGGTGCGCTCGTCGTAGACCTGCATGCGATACATGCCTACGTTGCGCTTTCCGGTTTTCGGATCACGGGTGATGACGCAAGGGAGCGTGATGAAGCGGCCACCATCTTTTGGCCAGCATTGAAGAATCGGAAAATCCAGCAATGAGAAGTTGTCGCGCTTGATGACCTCCTTGCAGGGTCCCGTCGGAACGGTTTTGGGAAAGAATTTGCCCATCTCGGCGAGCATGGGCAGCATCTTCACCTTGTCGAGAAAGCCTTGCGGGGATTTGACGTCCATGAAAGCGCGGATGCGCTCGGCGACTTCGTCAAGGGCGTTGACTTCGAGCGCTAGTCGCATGCGACTCGCGGAGCCGAACTGGTTGATCAGCAGTTTCTGGCCGGGATAGCCTTTGAGGTTTTCGAAAAGCAACGCTTTCCCGCCGACGCTTGCCTGCTGGTCGCGGCTTTTCGAAACGCGGTCGGTGATTTCGGCGATTTCAAGAATCGGATCGACTTCGGTGCGGATGCGCTTCAGTTCTCCGGCGCGGTGGAGCGCTTTGATCCAGTCGCGGAGATCGTCGTAAGCCAACAGGTCCTCCCTGGGATGACAGACGATTATATGACGCGCTCGCACGCTGAACCCTTGCGTCACAGGGTGCACAGGGGAGCACGGGGAAAGGCGCCGGCTCTTCCACATTCGGGGCGCTGCGAATAGGATATGGAAAACGAATCGTCGCTCGTGAAAGTCAACCAAGGAATTCGCCAGTAAATCCGCTGGAGGGACAATGATCCGCCTGAAAGTTAACGGGAGAGAAAAGACATTTGAGGGCGATCCGGACATGCCGCTGCTGTGGTATTTGCGCGACGTGGCTGGGCTGACCGGAACCAAGTTTGGCTGCGGCATGTCGCTCTGCGGCGCCTGCACGGTGCACCAGAATGGGGAGGCAATCCGGTCCTGCACGACCACGATGCGGGAGGTTGACGGATCGCAAATCACGACCATCGAAGGCATCGCGCCCACGCATCCCGTGCAGAAGGCGTGGATGGAAATTCGGGTTCCGCAATGCGGATACTGCCAGACCGGCCAGATCATGCAGGCCATCGCGCTGCTGAAAGAAAATAAACATCCCAGCGACCAGGACATCGATACGGCGATGTCGGGCAACCTGTGCCGCTGCGGAACTTACCAGCGGATTCGCGCGGCGATCCACGAAGCTGCGAAGGAGACGGTATGAAGGCCATCGAAAATGTCAGCCGTCGCGGATTCATCCAAGGGGCGCTCGCCTCCGGCGTGTTTATTCTCAGCGCGCGCTTTGTCGCTCAACCACTTTGGGCCGACGAGGCCGAGGTTGCGGCGCCCTTTGATCCCGCGGTGTGGATGTCGATCGCATCCGACGGAACGGTGACGATTGTGGCGCACCGCTCGGAAATGGGCTGTGGGAGCCGCACCGCATTGCCTCTGGTGGTGACGGACGAGTTGGATGCCGATTGGTCCCGGGTAAAACTCGAGCAGGCAATTGGCGACCGGAAATATGGCGACCAGGATACCGACGGTTCGCACTCGGTGCGCAGTTACTTTGAATTGATGCGGCAGGTGGGGGCTACGGGCCGCGCCATGCTGATCACTGCCGCGGCAACGCAGTTGAATGTTTCGCCAGGAGATTGTTCGACCGAACCGCACTTTGTAGTGCATAAGGGCAGCGGCAAGAAACTCGGCTACGGCGAACTGGCCGCGGCGGCCGCCAAACTGCCAGTTCCAAAGAAAGAAGACGTGCGATTCAAGTCGCGCTCGGAATGGCGCTACATCGGCAAGGAGAGCAATGCTCTGTTCGACCTGTCAGATATCGTCACGGGCAAAGCGGTGTTTGGAATGGATGCCGTCATGCCTGGAATGGTGTATGCGTCGGTGGAGCATCCGCCGGTGCTGGGACAGAAGATCAAGACCTACGATGACAAGGCCGCTCTGAAAGTCGCGGGCGTTCAGAAGACTTTGACGATTGAAACTTTCAAGCCTCCGCACATGTTTCAACCTCTGGGCGGAGTGGCGGTGATTGCCGACAATACCTGGGCTGCATTTCAGGGGCGCAAGAGCCTGAAGATCGAATGGGACAGCAGTCCGCACGCGGTGTATAACTCCGGGCCGTTTCGCAAGACGCTGGAAGAGACGTCGCGGAAGCCGGGAAAAGTCGCGCGCAACATCGGAGACGTGGACGCGGAGTTTGCCAAGGGCGGGAAAATTGTCGAGGCGGAATACTACACGCCGCACCTGGCGCACGCTTCCATGGAGCCTCCGGTGGCAGTGGCGGAGTATCGCGACGGGAAAGTGCTGGCGTGGGCTCCGACACAGAATCCGCAGGCCGTGCAGGAGACGATTGCCGGAGTGCTTGGGATCAAGAAGGAAGACGTTACTTGCCACGTCACGCTGCTGGGGGGCGGGTTTGGCCGGAAGTCAAAGCCAGATCAGGTTGCGGAAGCAGCGGTGCTTTCAAAGCAGCTCGGCAAGCCCGTGAAGGTCGTCTGGAGCCGCGAAGACGATATTCGCTTCGACTTTTTCCATTCGGTGGCGGCAATGTATATGAAAGCCGCGATTGGCGCGAATGGCAAGCCCACCGCGTGGTTGCAGCGCACGGTGTATCCGCCGATCGGGTCGACGTTTGACGCTTCTGCAACTTATGCCGACGACGAAATGGGGCTGGGCTGGAACAATCTTCCGTTTGATATTCCCAACCACCGCGCGGAAAACGGTCCGGCGGATTTCCATGTGCGCATCGGGTGGTTGCGCAGCGTCGCGAATATTTATCACGCGTATGCAATTCATTCTTTTGCCGATGAACTTGCGGCGATGGCCAAGAAAGATCCGGCGCAGTATTTGCTCGAACTGATCGGGCCGGATCGCATCGTGAAACTGGACGACAAGGAAGACGAGGAAATCGCGAAGCAGGGATATCCGCTGGATACGGCTCGGCTGCGGCGGGTGGTCGAAATCGTCACGGAGAAATCCAACTGGGCCAAGCGGCCGATGGGAAAAGGGCGAGGGATGGGCATCGCCGCTCATCGCAGCTTTTACACCTATGTTGCGACCGTCGTCGAGGTTGAGGTCGACAACAAGGGACGCGCGCACATTCCGAACGTGTGGAGCGCGATTGATGCGGGCACTGTGGTCAGTCCGGACAATATCCGCAACCAGGTCGAAGGAGCGGCCGTTTTCGGAACCAGCCTGGCGATGTTCAGCGACATTACGGCGACGAATGGAGTGATCGACCAGAGCAATTTCGACAAATATCAGATTGCGCGCATGAGCCAGGCGCCGCGGCACATTCAGGTTGACATTGTAAAGAGTGACGCGCCCCCTGCCGGAGTGGGCGAGCCCGGGCTTCCTCCGTTTGCGCCGGCTCTGTTCAATGCCGTATTTGCGGCGACGGGTAAGCGGGTGCGGGAGTTGCCGCTGTCGAAGACGAGGCTGGTGTGAGAAACAAGCGACGAGCTTCGAGCTATGAGCTACGAGAAATCAAACCAAGCGGAGCTATTAGTGACTATCAACGTTAAATGCCGAGTCTGAAGGGGTGAAGGGGCGAACCATGCTTCGTCGATTATTGCTGCTTTTATTGGTGTGCATACCGGCATTTGCTCAGGAGATGCGGGGATTGCCCCAGCAAATCACGGTGGCCGCGGCGGCCGATATGAGTGCCGCTCTTCCGCAACTCGTCGATGCCTACACAAAAAAGAGCGGGCAGCCGGTGAAACTGACCTTTGGCGCTTCGGGCAATCTGGCGACGCAGATTCGCAATGGCGCGCCCTTCGACGTTTTCTTCTCCGCTGATGAGGACTATCCGAAGCAACTTATTGACGAGGGACTGGCGGAAAGGGACTCGCTGTATCGATATGCGGTCGGACGCCTTGTGCTGTGGATGCCGAATGACGTACACGTCGATTTGCAAAAGCTGGGCATGCAGGCGCTGCTCAAGCCGGCGGTGAAGAAGATTTCGATTGCCAATCCGCAACACGCGCCTTATGGACGCGCGGCGGAATCTGCGCTGCGGCATTACGGAATGTATGAGCAGGTTTCGAGCCGGCTGGTGTTGGGCGAAAGTGTGTCGCAGGCAGCGCAGTTTGTGGAGTCGGGCAATGCGCAGGCAGGATTGATCGCGCTTTCGCACGCGCTTACCCCCGCGCTCAAATCTGCCGGGCGATATTGGACGGTTCCGCTGGACGCTTATCCTACGCTGAACCAGGCAGCGGTCGTGCTTTCGCACTCGAAGCAGCGGGCAGCGGCGCTCAAGTTTCTCGAGTTTGTGCGGTCGCCGGAAGCAACTTCCCTGCTCATGCAATACGGCTTCAGCCTGCCGCCCAAGGAGCAATCGGGTGGAGGAAAAGGAAAATGAACTGGGAGGCGTTCTGGCTGACGGTGCGGTTGGCTACGATCGTCTCTTCGGTTCTATTTGCGATTGGAATCCCCGTCGCCTATTGGCTCACCTACTCGCGCTGGCGTCTTAAATTCCTGGTCGAAGCCGCGGTGGCGCTCCCCATTGTCTTGCCGCCTACCGTGCTGGGTTTTTACGTGCTCGTTGCGCTCGGCTCCCGCAGCCCGCTTGGGCGCTGGTGGGAATCGCTGACGGGCCACACGCTGGCCTTCACTTTCGAAGGACTGGTGATTGGGTCTCTCTTATATAGTCTGCCGTTTGCCGTGCAGCCGTTTGCAGCGGCATTTGGAGCGGTTGATTCCACACTGCTGCGCGCTTCGGCGTCGCTGGGACATTCGCCTGTTCAGACATTTCGACGCGTCGTCCTTCCGCTCTCGAAGGCGGGGCTGGTAACGGGTTTCACGCTGAGTTTCGCGCACACGCTCGGTGAGTTCGGGGTTGTGCTGATGGTGGGAGGCAACATCCCCGGCGTCACCCGCACGATCTCCATCGATATCTACGACCGGGTACAGGACGCGCAGTATTCGAGCGCGAACCAGACAGCTCTGGTGCTGCTGGTTATTTCTTTTCTTCTGCTTTCGGTCGTGTACGGATTCAACCGGCGTCCCTGGATCGTGAATCCATGGAAGTGAAGAATGCGTTTGCTCCGCCTTCCGCGAGCCCGGCGATCTCCTCGGAGTTGGAAGTCCGGATCCGCAAGCGCTTCCTCAACCGCGAGGGCAGCTTTCATCTGAATGTCCACTTCCGCGCGCTTGCGGGATTTACGATTCTCTTCGGCGCGTCGGGAGCGGGCAAAACCACGCTGCTGGACTGTATCGCGGGGCTGACCGATCCAGATGACGGGCGCATCGTGGTGGGCGGCGAAGCCATGTACGATTCCGAGCTGAAGCGAAATGTTCCGGCGTGGAAGCGGCGAATCGGATACGTGCTTCAGGACCTCGCGCTGTTCCCGCACATGACGGCGGAACAGAATGTGGCCTACGGACTCCGTCAACTCGACGCCGCAGAACGACAGGCGCGGAGCCGTGAAATGCTGGCGGCATTTCGCATCGATCATTTGCGCGACCGGCGTCCGGCACAGATCTCGGGAGGCGAGCGGCAAAGAGTTGCCCTGGCGCGCGCGCTGGTGACCGAACCGCGCGCCCTTATGCTGGATGAACCGCTGGCCGCTCTCGACCGCCCGACGAAGTCGCAGATTCTTGCCGACCTGCGGCAGTGGAACCACCATTACCGCGTTCCAATTCTTTTCGTGACGCACAGCCGGGAGGAAGTTTTTGCGCTGGGTCAGGAAGTGATCGCACTGGACGCGGGGAAGATCGTTGCGCAAGGGATGCCCCGGGACGTTCTGGAAGCGCCTCGAATCGAGACGGTGGCGCAACTATCGGGGTTCGAAAACATCTTTGACGCGACCGTCGCCGGAATCCATGAGGATCGCGGGACCATGACCTGCCGGGTCGACACGGGCAATCGGCCACCGAGCAGTTGGAGTTGGAGACTCCGCTGGTGCGAGGGGACGCCGGGACGCAGCTGCGAGTCGGCATTCGGGCGGGCGACATCCTGCTGGCGACCGAAAGTCCGCGGGGGCTCAGCGCGCGCAATATTTTGCCCGGAACGATCGTGTGGCTGGAACGGAGGGACGGGATTGTTTCAGCGGGGGTGGATTGTGGGGGCGTACAGTTTGAAGTCCATTTGACTTTGGCCGCTCAGGACGCGCTTGGTTTAGCTCCGGGCAAGAATGTCTGGGTGGTCATCAAGACGCACTCCTGTCATCTGCTGCGCGAATGACTGAAGCCTTCGCGGGGATAAGTCGCCTGTTCGGCAGACTCGGGGCTACTTCTCTTCGTCGAATGCGATCACGGCGATCCACTGGCCGTATTGTTCCTTGTGAAACAGAATTCGTCCGCCGAGGCGTTGGGCGATTTCTTCGGGCAGCAAGTCGCGATGGTAGCCAAAATATTTTTCCTTGATTCGTTGCCACGCTGGCCAGTCTTCAAGAAGCGGATGCGGCGGGTTCGTACTTGGTGGAGAAAACCAGGGCCGCATCGAAATGGCCGCGGGCGAGGCGAGCTAATTCAATTTGCGGAGCGGTGAAATCTTCGATCCGCACCACGTGAAACGGCCGCACGACATAGCCGAGCCAGGGGCGCGAGAGTTCGTCGGACGCGGGCCAGGCGCGTGAGCACGCGCGCGTTGGGAGAGCGCAGAGCCAAGAATCGGCTGGCCTCCGCGTGCATCACGATGTAATCGCGATAGGCGAGATTGTCTTCCAGCGAAAATCCATAAGGCGGGTTGGTGAACAGCGCGGAGACAAAGGCGATTGCGACTGCGGCGACGATCAGCCTCCAATAGCGGGCGCGCCGCCAGAGGGTCGAAACCCACGCAAGAATCACGAGCGGAACTACGGGAAGCAAGTAGCGCGCCAGCACCGCTCCGCCCACCGCCGACATGAACAACAGATATGCGAGCAACACCGCTGCGAAGGCTGCCTGCTGCCAGATCGCAATTCGTGTGCGGGCCACGCTGTTCACTTTCTGCGCAGGACGGAACATTGCGAGAATTCCCGCGAGAGTGAGCAGGTAGAGGCCGAAATATCCGGTAGACCTGCCAGATGCGCATCAGGAGAGCGAGCGGGATGCGCCGAGGATCGAGAGTCGCGGCCAGGTTGTACCGGAGGAATTCGGGATTTCCCAGCACGAAGCCAGTCTCTACGTAGTGAAACGCGTACCAGCAGGCAAGCGGGGCGACCGGAAGCAAGAAATAAAAGGCGTTGGTTCGTCTTCCCCGGGGTGGCGCGAGTTCGGGCCATGACCGACGAATCAAGGGAGCTATCAGTTCCCATCCAAATAAGGCCAGGGGCGCGAGGATGGCAGTCTCTTTGGCCAAGGCCGCCAGCGAGAACCACAGCAGTTGCTTCCAGGGACGATCTTCGAGATATCCAAGCAACGCCCAGAATGTGAGTCCGGCTGCGGGAAGATCCACCTGCGCGAGGGAACTTTGCGTGAAGAATACAGGATAGATTGCGGTTAGGGCAGTCGTTGCCCACGCCACCGGGAGATTGGTCGCCGCCCTCGAAAGGCGAAACAGTCCCAGCAGTGAGAACGCCGCCAGCGCCAACATGGCAGTGCGCGTGACCAGCGCGGAATATCCGGCGACACGCCAGGCGAGCGCCAGCCAGGCCATCACCAGCGGAGGGTGGGCATTCGAAGGGGTGGAATGTGGAATGAGCGAGCCGGTCAGATACAGGTCGCGCGCCGCGGGAACATAGTATCCGGCCTCATCCCAAAAATAAGGGAGACGCAGAAGCGGCGCGTGCAAGAGCATCAACCCGGCAAAGAACAATGCGAACAGCAGAAACTGCTGCGCCCACCCCAAAGATTTCGGCTGAGATCGAGTTTTCAGATCGGAAGGCGCAGCCGAAGCCATTAATGAACAGGTCCCACCGGAGCGCGCGGGTCGAGTTTGATCTCGCCAAACGCGGCTTCGTAATTCGCGACGTTCTGTTGCAGGAGTGCCATCAGCGCTTTCGCCTGTTGCGGGCTCAGGTAGATTCCCTGGAAATTATGCAAGTCGACCTGCGTTTCGGAGCTTTGCTGCATGGTTCCGAAGACGAGGAAAAAATCCCACACATTGACCCGAATCTGCACGCTGTTGGAATAGGAATCGCGATAATCGGGGGTCTGGACGAATTTCACATTGGGCTGATTGGCGGTATTCATATCAGGCAGTTTACCGCCGAGGAGAGTTCGGAGCCAAGCTGAGGGGCGTGCTCGAAGAAAAGGTACCGGCAAAGTGGCGCGGGCAGGGTGCATCCGGACTTGGGCGCGCGCCGGCATTTTAGCTTGAACATCCCTGGCCGCGGCGATTCCCGGGCAAATTCATGCTCCTTTAACACTGACGCAACACTGCTGCAACAAAGTCCTTCTACTGTTGGTGCGACCTTTCACTGCAATTCCTTGATGGCGAGCGAGTTCTCCATACCGATGAATTCACTGGAGGCGAGAGACAACCCGCGCCGAGCCGAGTTGATCTACGTGGTGGAAGACGACGTCGATGTTTCACGACTGATCGAGCATAATCTGCGGAGCGCAGGCTACGACGTTTCTACATTTTTCTCGGGCGCGCCGGTTGTTCCCTCGGCCACGGTGGAACCGCCGTCGCTTTTTCTGCTCGACATCATGCTGCCGGGGATGAGCGGATTCGATCTGTGCCGCCAGATTCGCCAGCACAAGTCGCTGGGGAGAACGCCGGTTATATTTCTCTCGGCGCGCACGCAGGAGCCGGATCGTCTTCAGGCGTTCGATGCCGGGGGAGATGGCTACATTACCAAGCCCTTCAGCCCTCGCGAACTGATTGCGCGGGTGCGCAACGTTCTGCGCGCGCAGGTCGATGCTTCCAGCCGCGAACTGATTGGAGTGGGAGAACTGGAGATTGACATCGCGTCCATGACGGTGCGGCTGCAGGGCAGGCCCGTGCCGACAACGGTGCGCGAGTTCCGGTTGCTGGAATATCTGGCACGCCACCGCGGGCGCGTATTTACACGCGACCAGTTGCTTGACGCGGTGTGGAAAGAAGGCTCCTTCGTCACGCCGCGGTCGATTGATGTCTTCGTGCGGCGGCTGCGGGAAAAAATCGAAAGCGATCCGCGCCATCCGCGATATCTCAAGACGCTGCGCGGAATCGGCTATCGCTTCGAAGCCGGGCGCTGAGAATCGCGCGATGATCGCGCGAACGTTCTAGAAACCCGATAGAGCAGTGATTCCCTTCGCTTCCACGCACTCATACGCGCGGCCGGCGGAGAGATTTTTGTACTCTTCGGTTCTTCCGCTCGGCCACGAGATCAGCAGACGATCAACCTTGTCCCGCAACCCGAGGCCGAAGGTTACGGGCAATTCCGATTGCGACAGATAACTGGAGCCGCCTTTCACCATGCGGGACTGGGCGAATCCTCCGCAAGAGATTTTCAGCACGGCTCCGACGGCGTCGCGATTCGATTTCGTTCCGACGAGACGAAAGCGAATGCTGCGGTTCTTCCCCGAACCCTGGGCATTGCCAGTCAAATCGTTGCGGTAGAGATAGGCGGGGCCGTTGTTGGTGGTGATCAGCAGGTCAAGATCGCCGTCGCGATCAAAATCACCGTAAGCCAAGCCCCGTCCGACTTTTGGCTGATTGAAGCCGCCATCGATTTCAGCAGCTACGTCAACGAACCTTCCCTTTCCATCATTCAGAAAAAGCTGCGGAGGCTGGGCGTAGCCGACGCCATTCACGTTCCGGACGGTGTCGTCGATGTGGCCGTTCACGACCGCCAGATCCAATGTGCCATCGAGGTCGGCGTCGAGAAAAACGCAGCCGAATCCTAATTTGTCTTTCGACGCCAGCCCGATCCCGCTGGGGAGGGCCACATCGACAAAACTGCCGGAACCGGAGGAGCGGTAAAGCCCGATCATCTCGTTATCGAAATTCGTGATCGCCACGCCGGGGCGCCCGGAATTATCGAAATCGGCGGCGTCGACGCCCATGCCCGCGCGGGCTTTGCCCTCGGCTGAAAATGCGATGCCGGCATCCAGCGCCGCGTCTTTGAAAGTGCCATTGCGCTGGTTCCGATACAGCTTGTTGGGCTGCGTGTCATTGGTCACCAGCAAATCGGGCCAGCCATCCTGGTCGTAGTCGAGCAGGGCCACGCCCAGCGATTTCGAACTGCTGTCGAAGATTCCGCTGGTGGCCGTCACATCTTCAAAGGTGCCATCGCCGCGATTGTGAAACAGCCAGCAGGTCTCTCCGCGATAGGCTTCGGGCGTGCAATAGGATTTGTGTTTACCGTCGCGGCTGCAGAACACGTCGTGTTGTTCGGACCACTTGACATAGTTGCAGACGAACAAGTCGAGCCGGCCATCACGATCGAAATCAAACCAGAGCGCGGAGGTGCTGAATGCCTGCCGGGGAGCGAGTCCGCTCGACCGGGTCACGTCCACGAATGTTCCTTTGCCTGTATTCCTGAACAGGCGATTCTGGCCGACGCAGGTGATGAGCAGGTCGGGGAAGCCGTCATTGTTGTAGTCTCCGACGGCCACGCCCATGCCATACATTTCGACATCGAGCCCGGCGCTGTGCGTCACATCGGAGAACGTGCCGTTGCGGTTATTGCGGTAGAGTTTGAGCGTGCTGCGCTCGGACTTGTCCCCCACGCGCCCGGAGGCATTGTGCTGGGGCCAATTCGTTCCGTTCACGAGCAGAATGTCCTGCCAGCCGTCGCCATCGTAATCAAGGAAGGCGCAGCCGGAACCGAGCGTCTCCGGCAGGAGTTTGCCACCGTAGGCACCGTTGTTGTGACGGAAATGAATTCCAGACTGCGCCGTCACGTCGGTCAGACGGAATCCGGGATCGAGACTTTGTGCAGCACCTACGAAGCCATGCAACCACAGGCTCGACGCGGCGCCCGCCATGCTCCAGAGAAACGAGCGCCGATTCACGGGAGATTTACCAGCCCATTGCGGATGGCATACACGACTAACTCGGCGGTCTTGTGCATGCCGAGAGCGTCCATCATGTTCGCACGATGGACAGCGACCGTGTTAGCGCTCAAATCGAGTACGGCTGCGATTTCTTTGTTCGACTTGCCCTCGACGATCATCTGCAGGACTTCCAGTTCGCGAGGAGTGAGCGCGGGGCTGCGTTTGCCGCGGAGCGCGGCTTCCGGACGTTTCAACTGGGAATCGAGTACGGTTTCGCCGGCGACCACTCGCCGGATCGCAGTGCCTAACTCCAGATCGACCGCATTTTTCAAGATGTAGCCGCGCGCACCGGCTTCCAACGCCTGCTTCACGAGAGTTTCCTCGGGATGCATACTTAGCATCAGCACCAATGCCTCAGAATGCTTGCCCAGAATTTGCCGAGTCGCTTCCAGTCCACTCATTCCCGGCATTGCGCAATCCATCACGATCACCCTGGGATGCAACTCATCCGCTAGTTTGACGGCCTCGACTCCATCAGCGGCCTCGCCTACAACTTTCAGGTCCGGTTCGTCTTCCAGGATGCGGCGAAAACCGCGCCGCACGAGGCTGTGGTCATCCACCAGCAAAACTGAAATCTTATCTGCCATGCGTTTCCAGTTTCTCTTTTGTAGTTGCTGCCGGAATTTCTGAAGGAATTACCGCGGGCTCTTCCGCTGCTGATTCTCTCGGAACTCGCAAGCGCACCCTGGTTCCACCCTCCGCCGGACGCTGGAATTCGACGGTGCCGCACAGCAACTCGGCGCGCTCGCGAATCGCAACCAGGCCGATTCCCTGTTTCGCAGTGCTCGCATCAAATCCGCAGCCGTGATCCTCTATTTCGATTTCCAAAACCTGTGGCAGGAATCGGAGGCGCACCCAGCTTTCTTTGGCTCCCGAATGGCGCGTGACGTTGTTCAGGGATTCCTGCACGATGCGATACACATGGACGGCGGCGTTACCATTCACAGGGAAGGGCGCGCCCGATTTTTCATAGAATACGCGAATGCCGGCTTGCCGTTCCACCAACGGCAAATACCAGTCAAGCGTACTCTCCAAACCGGTTTCCTCGAGCATTACGGGATGGAGCGCCTGCGAAAGGCTGCGGACTTTGTCGAGCGTCTCCTGCGTGATCTCGCACACTTCGCGCAATTCGGCCCGCAGCGGCGAACTTTCGGGCACTTGCTTCCCTGCACGGGTCAGCATGGCTCCTACCGCGGTCAGAATCTGACCAAACTCATCGTGCAATTCGCGGGAGATGTGGCGCAAGGTGGACTCCTGCGTCGCAATCACCTTCTGGGCGAGTTCGCTGCGCTGCGCGGAAAGCGCCGCCAGTTGCGCGAACAACCGCCGGTTCCAGCGGATGAGATAAAGGCTGGTGAGTAGAATTGCGGCCAGCGTAGCCGTCAGAAACCAATAAACCTGCCGCTGCACCCGATCGTAGATCTGCCCGATCTGCTGCGTGGCTTGCTCTTCGCTCTCGTTGTTCTGCACCAGCAGGCGCGATACGGCAGTGCTCAAAGCTTCCTGCCGGGCGCGCAACGAAATTCGGATCTGCGTTCGCGCCTCTTCCTGTTTCAGACCCTGCGCCAGGGCGAATGTGCGATCGGCCGCGTCCCAGAATTGCGCTACCGAACTTTCAAGATACTGCTTCTGGTCGGAACTGCGATCTACCGGCGCAACTTGCCGTTCGCGGCGCAGCGCGTCGTCCAGATCCGTTCGCACGCGCTGGAATTGCGCCGACCAGGCGGTCAGCGGGTAGGGTTCTTCGTTGTCCAACATGTCGCGCATCGCCAGTCCGAGCGAATTCAAATCATTCTGGATGCGGAGAAGTTGAAGTGAGTCTTTCCGGTTGCGGTCGACGAGGTTGTTCTGCAACTCGCGCAAGCCGTAGACCTGCCGCGTAATGTATCCGGAGTAGGCGACCACTGCGGCAAGCGTAATGATCAGGCCCAGAAACAGGCCGGGCGTGGGCGAGCGATCATGTGCATACGAACCGGACACGCCCCGAGAATACAACGTGCGCGGCTGAATTGACTAACGTCCTGCGCACCATGCGGGAATTAACGCGAACAAAGACAACGCCGGCATTGCTGCCGGCGCTGCTTGCCGCGACCGCAAACTGCTTCGACTATTACTTCTTCCCGCGTTGCGGCGGCGGCGAGAACTTCTGCTGCAACTGCTGGCGCTGTTGAACGTGCTTCTGCTGCAATTGCTCCGTCTGCTGCTGGTGCTTCTGCTCGGTCTGCTGCTTCCGGGCATCGTCGGCATTCTGTTTCGCGAGTTGCGCGTGTTCTTTTTCCTGCTGCTGCTGGAGTTTCTGCCGCTCCTGGTTCTGCTTGGCGATCAGTTTGTCCTGTTGCTGCTGGTATTTCTTGTCGCGGTTGGGGTCTCCGGTGTTAGGAGCAGCTCGTTCCACGGGTGGAAGTTCTCTGGGATGGATTGCTCCGTGAGCTCCGCCGCTCTCGCCACGCATTGCGCGTCCACGATTCGCAGGCGGGTTGTAAGTTCCACCAGCCTCTCGTGCCGGGACAATTTCGCGGCCGCTGAATTCTCCGGGCCGGGCAGTGGCTGCCACCGTCGGCTTGCCGTGATTGGCAGAAGCGCGAAGTTCGGGATTTCCACGGGCCGCCTGGATGTGCTGCGTTTGAGCGGCTACCGGTCCGATATGCCGCTCGCGGGCGGCAGCTTCATCCTCGGGCCGCGGGTGCGCATCGATTCCGCCGGGACCGCCGTTATAACTGACGTGATTGACCGTTACATTGGTAACCCGCTCCTCGTAGACATTGTGAATGTTGACGACGTTAACGTTCATGACGGCGCGGTTGTAGAAAAAGTGATCGTGGTCCCAGCGTCCGCCCACGAAGCCGTAGCCGAAGTAGCCGAAGCCGTAATAAATTCCACCATAGAATCCGACTTGCGGACCCCAATAGCCGTCATAGAAAAGCCATCCGCCATCGCTCCATCCCCAGTAGGGCGGAGTCCAGAGATAACCAACTTCCGGCGCCAGTATCCAGGTGCCGGGCACCCAGTAGTAATCTGCGATATCCGCGTCCCAAGCCCAATAACCGGGGGTCCAGAGATAGCCGTCGCCGGGGCAAAGCGGCTGTTCATAGACCGGGAGCGCAGGCGGGCCGAAGCCAACCGAGATGCGAATTTGCGCAAACGATGCCGTGGACATCGCCATGGAGAGGGCGAGCACGACCAGCGCAAAAATAAAAATACGGAAGGAGATAGTCATACGCATGGTGTTTTCCTCTTGCCCAGCATCCTACGCTGACCCGGTACTGATCAGTGTTGCCGCGGGTTGCGTGGTTGGACGGGCAGAATTCCTGCAGAAACGACTGAAACGTTTTCCTGGGATGGTAGTAATGCTATCACTGCGGCGGGTGATTCTTCGGGCGCAAAAAAATATTCATAATTCCTTCAATGTGTTACGGGCAAATGCCGCAATTCAAGGATTGACAGGGTCTGGCCGAAGGTCTACTGTAACCACTCTGTAGGCGAATAAAAGGCGAAATGAAATGCATACCGCAGTGCTCCAGCCCCCAATCCAATGTGCTTCTACTCCCTTATCGGGCGGGCCATCCCAGAGCTTTGGGCCTCAGCGAGACATCTCGCAGAGCCTGCGCTCGCAGATTGAACAGAAGCTGCCTTTCGCCTTTACCGTCTATCCGCGCCAGGATCGGGGGAGCATTCCCACCGGGATCACCCAAATCGACGAGGTGACGCAGGGAATTCCGCTGCATGCTCTCACGGAAATTTGTGGCAGCAACCTGGCCTCCTCGGGCAAGACCTCGGTGCTTACTTCGTTGCTGGCGCAGACTTCACGCAATCATTTCTGCGCCCTGGTCGATGCCGGAGATGCTTTCGATCCCGCTTCCGGACAAGCCGCGGGAATCAATTTGCGGCGACTGCTCTGGGT
The DNA here is from genome assembly GCA_963838315.1 of uncultured Acidobacteriaceae bacterium. Taxonomy (GTDB): domain Bacteria; phylum Acidobacteriota; class Terriglobia; order Terriglobales; family Acidobacteriaceae; genus Acidiflorens. The sequence goes on along the minus strand of CAWIQW010000019.1, from coordinate 58,242 downwards.
AAGATGCGGCACCAGCCGAGTGAAGCTGCCGCCCCTGGAACAGGCGTTCAAGGTGGCCGACATTTTATTGCAGAGCGGCGGCTTCGGACTGATTGCCGTGGACCTCTGCGGCATTCCGGAACGAGTGGTGCGCAAGGTTCCTTTGAGTTCGTGGTTCCGCTTCAGCCGCGTCATCGAGAAACAATCTGCGGCCCTGGTTTTTATCGCTGAGGAGCCGCACGCCACCAGTTGCGCCGGGCTGGTATTGCGAGTTGCAAGCGAACCGGCGGTGTTCTCGGGCAATCTGCTGACGCAGTTGAACCTGAAGGTGGAGATGATTCGGGGCCGGGAAAAGAAACCTGTTCGCGCGGAAACGTCGCAGGAAGGAAGAGGCTTTTCACTTCGAGCGCAATGGGCCTGATTCAGAGCGCGTGATTATCGATAGCGCTGGCGTCTCGCCGGCTGTACGGCGGGCGTCTCGCCACGCCGCGCTGCGGGTCAGAGGAATGCCCACGCTATTCCTATTCGTTCTGAATCTCGGGTACGAATCCAATGTTCGCGTGCTTTTACATTCCCGATTTTCCCGTGCAAGCTTCCCTGCTGCCGGAACCGGCCGAGGCCAGGACGGCGCTGCAACAATCTCCTCTGGCGATCCTTGACGGGCCTGCCAACCTGCCGCGAGTCTTTGCCATAAACTCCGCTGCCCGGCGCGCGGGCATTCAACCCGGCGTGACCAAGCTGCAAGTCGAAACCTATGGCGGCACCTTGCTGCGCAAGCGCTCGATCGCAGCGGAGGAATCGGCGCAAACCGCGCTAGTCGAGTTTGCGGGCACATTTTCGCCGCGGGTGGAATCCACTTGCCCGGGCGCGGCGATTCTCGATCTGGCGGGGACGGAAAAACTTCTGCGCACATGGAAAAACAATTCATGGCAGAGTGCGGCCCGCGCCATGAGTGCGCAGGCGACTGAAATCGGATTCGATCTCCGGATTGCGATTGCCTCGAATCCCGACACGACATTTCTGGCGGCGCGCGGATTTGCTGCGCAGGGCATTCCCGTGATTATTCCCGCTGGAGAAGAAGCGCGCCGCCTCGCGCCTCTGCCTGTGCATGTGCTGCCGATTTCGGCGGAGATGCTGGAGATTCTCAATAGCTGGGGAATTCGCGCTTTCCGGTCTTTGGCCGCGCTGCCGGCGGTTGCCGTGGTCGAGCGGCTGGGCCAGGAGGGTTTGCACCTGCAAAAGCTGGCGCTCGGGCAAGTCAACCGTCCCCTGCTGACGAGCGAGCCACTTGCGGAGTTCGTCGAGAGTTTTGAATTCGACGAGCCGGTGGAGACCCTGGAGTCCCTCTTCTTCATTTTGAACCGGATGCTGCATCAGCTTTGCTCCAAGTTGATCTCCGTTGCGCTCTCGGCCCATGAACTGCGGCTGACGATTGCGCTCGAAGTGCGGAAAATTCAGAACGGACAAAAAGAAGAAGAACAATGGGAGCACGAGTGGAAACTGCCGTTTCCCACACAAGACAAAAATCTGCTCTTCGGCCTGGTTCGTCTTCAACTGGAGAAGACAACTTTTTCAGCTCCCATCCGCAAACTGAATGTCGAAGTTGCTGCCGTAAAACCTCGTGTCGCGCAGGGAAATCTTTTTGCGCCGCCTGCGCCCGAACCGGAAAAACTGGAGATCACTCTGGAGCGGATTCGCGGGATCGTGGGCAGCACCGGCGCCGAGGGCGCTGCGTGTGTTGGTTCGCCCTGCCTGGTGGATACGCACAAGCCCGGCAGCTTCGCGGTTCAGCATTTTTCCAGTGCCGATGATCCCGATTCGCTTGTACCTGGGAATTCAATTCATCAGTATTCGAACCGTCGGAATTCGAGTCATTCCGAGTTATCCCCATGTCATCCTAAGCGGAGCCAGGTGTACGAAGCGCACCCGCTTGCGGAGTCGAAGGACCCCTACTTCCCCCAAGTGCGTCCTGCAACTTCCGTAATCGCCCTGCGAATTTTTCGTCCGGCTCTGGAAACGTCGGTCGAGCTCGATCGGGAGAAGCCGCATTTTGTCCACCTATGGCACCGGCATCGCCGCGTGCTGGCCGCCTCGGGACCGTGGTCGACTTCCGGCAACTGGTGGAACGCCGCGATGTGGATGCGAGAAGAATGGGATGTAGCCTTGAAAACCCCCGCCGGCATTGGGTTCTATCGCATCTATCGGGATCGCATCCGGCAATTGTGGTTCGTGGAAGGAGTTTTTGATTAACACGAGGGTTAGAGAAAAGTTGATGAGGTCGATCTTCCTCCGTGTCCTCTGTGACCTCTGTGGTGAAAGATTTTCGTCCGCAGCGATGGAATGCCCATGCCCTACATCGAACTCCACGCCCGCTCGGCTTTCAGTTTTCTCGAGGGCGCTTCCCTGCCTGAATCTCTCATTGCCGCGGGCGCCGAACGGGGCTTGCCCGCGATGGCTCTTCTCGACCGGCATGGCGTTTATGGAGCGCCGCGCTTCCACATGGCGGCGAAGCAGCGAGAAATCAAAGCGCACGTCGGGGCGGAAATCAGCATTGCCGAGGGAGGAAACTATCCACTGCTGGTTGCGACCCGGACCGGCTACCAGAATCTCTGCCGCCTCATTACCACCACGAAACTGCGCGTCCCGAAAAAAAGTATGGCGACCGCTGCCCTTGCGGAATTGCAGGGCCATGCGGAGGGGCTCATCTGTCTTACTGGAGATGAACATGGTCCTTTGGCGCACGCACTCGACCATGGCGGCACGTCCGCCGCCCGCGCACTGCTGCAGCAAATTGTTTCCATTTTCAAAAATGAAAATCGGGACTGCGAACATGTGTACGTCGAATTGCAGCGCCACGGCGACCGTTTTCAGGAGGCACGCAACCAGGCCGCAATCAGCTTAGCGAGAGAACTGCATCTTCCTCTCCTGGCGACCAACGGGGTCTGCTATGCCACGCCCGCCGAGCGCCAGATTGCCGACGTCTTCACCTGCATCAAGAACAAGCGCCGCCTCGATACCGCGGGACGCCTTCTCTCACAAAATTCGCAGCGCTACGTTCGCAGCGCGGAAGAGATGGCAAAGCTTTTTGCCGACCTTCCGGAAGCTATCGCCAATACCTCCGAAGTGTCTTCGCGCCTGGAATTTTCGCTGGAAAAATTAGGCTACGAGTTCCCGCGCTATCCCGTGCCCGAGGGCGAGACCATGGACACCTTTCTGCACAAACGCACATGGGAGGGCGCGCGTTGCCGTTATCGTCCCGTGAGTTCCCGGGTGCGCGCGCAGCTGGAAAAAGAATTGGCACTCATTGAAAAGCTCAAGCTCTCCGGCTATTTCCTCATCGTCTGGGACCTGGTCTGTTTCTGCGAGCGCAATGGCATCCTCGTTCAGGGACGCGGTTCGGCCGCCAACAGCGCGGTCTGCTATTCGCTCGGCATTACGGCCATCGATCCCATCGGCATGGATTTGCTCTTCGAGCGTTTCCTGTCGGAAGAGCGCGGCGAGTGGCCCGACATCGACCTCGATCTCCCCAGCGGAGACCAGCGCGAGCGGGTTATTCAATACGTCTACGAACGTTACGGGCAGCGGGGCGCGGCCATGACGGCCAATGTCTGCACCTATCGCGGCCGCTCGGCTGCGCGCGAGATGGGCAAGGTGCTCGGCTTCGACGAAGACACGCTCTCCCGCTTATCGGCCGTCGTCGGAACCTGGGAGTGGCGCGATCCCAATGACACGATGGAAAAACAATTCACCAATACCGGGCTCGATCTCAGTAACCCGCAAATTGCCGTCTATCTCGACCTCTGCCAGCGCGCGCGGGATTTGCCACGCCATCTCAGCCAGCACTCGGGCGGTATGGTCATCTGCCAGGGACAACTCGATTCCGTCGTCCCGCTCGAACCGGCCACCATGCCCGGGCGCGTCGTCGTGCAGTGGGATAAAGACGACTGCGCCGATCTCGGGCTGATCAAAGTCGATCTGCTCGGCCTGGGCATGATGGCCGTCCTCAAAGACAGCATCGGCCTGATTCAGGATCACTACGGCGAAGAAGTCGACCTGGCGCACCTGCCGCAGGATTGTCCCGACGTTTATGACACGATTCGCAAAGCCGATACCATCGGCATGTTTCAGATCGAGAGCTGCGCGCAGATGGCATCGCTCCCGCGCAACAATCCGACAAAGTTTTATGACCTGGTCACACAGGTCGCGCTCATCCGTCCCGGTCCGATTACCGGCGAGATGACCAGCCCATATTTAAAACGCAGGCAAGGCAAGGAGGCGGTGACGTATCCACACGAATCGCTCATCCCCGTTCTCAAACGTACGCTGGGAGTGCCGCTATTTCAGGAGCAGTTGCTCAAACTGGCCATGATCTGCGCCAACTTCAGCGGAGGCGAAGCCGAAGAGTTGCGCCGCGCCCTGGGCAGCAAACGTTCGCGCCAGCGCATGCTCGAGATCGAAGCCAAGCTCCGTGCTGGAATGACGGCGAATGCAATTCCACCGAGCACGCAAGAACAGATCGTAAAGTTCATCAGCTCTTTCGCGCTCTACGGATTCCCTGAATCCCATGCCGCAAGCTTTGCCCTCATCGCCTATGCGAGCGCATTTTTGAAGGTGCGTTACCTGGGGGCCTTCACTACTGCGCTGCTGAATAATTGGCCGATGGGCTTCTACCATCCGGCTACGGTCGTGAAAGACGCTCAACGCCACGGCCTGCGCGTAAAGCCGGTCGATGTAACACGCTCCGATTGGAATTGCACACTTGAGGAAGTAGAATCATCTCCTCATCCTGAAGCGAGTCATCCTGAGCGGAGCAGGATGATGCGCGAAGCGAATCAGCCTGCGCAGTCGAAGGCCCCCTACCCCTCCACGGAAATCGCGGTCTTTGACCACGGCAATACCAACCTTGGAGGAAGCCGCGCCGAATCCGGCTTCGTCCTGCGCATCGGCCTCCGCTACGTGCGCGGCTTACAGCAAGCCGCGGCAGAAACTCTGATGCAACAGCGCGCACGCTCCCCATTTGTCTCGGTGGAAGATCTTGCCCATCGCGTGCCGCAACTCACCCGTGACAACATGGCTATCCTCGCAACCATCGGCGCGCTCAACCATCTGTCTGCCCGCGCAAAATTGCATCGCCGCGATGCCCTGTGGCAAGTGGAGAAGGCCGTCAGGAAAAGCGGCCCGCTGCTCGAAGGCATCGTCGAATTGGATACCTCGTCTCCCCTCCGCCGCATGAACGTCGAAGAGAGGTTGGTCGCCGACTATCACGGCACCGGGCTTACCACCGGCAACCACCCCATGGCCTATCGCCGTGAAGTTTTGCGCGACCGCGGCATCAAGTCAGCGTTGGAGTTGAAGAACCTTCCTCATGGAAAAGAAGCCTCGATTGCCGGTTGCGTGATCACGCGCCAGCGGCCGGGAACCGCCAAGGGACTGATCTTCATGACGCTGGAAGACGAAACCGGAACGTCACGCGTAATTATCACTCCCGATTTTTACGATAAGAATCGAATGGCCGTGCTGAACGAGCGCTTCGTGCTGGTCTCGGGAGTGGTGCAAAATCAGGACAACATCGTGCATCTTAAAGCGCGCAGTATTCAGGCGCTCTCGATCAGCGCGGCGACCACGCCTTCGCACGATTTTCACTAGAGCCGGCTCTAGCTCTCGGCCCTCGGCTTTAGGAGAAGACCTTTTAATTGGATCGTTGGAGAGCGCGCGAATTCAGAGAGCCTAGAGCCGAAAGCCTGGAGCCGATTTTTTTGTGAGAGAATTTAACTGGACCAAGATGTCCACATCCGCGGGGCTGGCGGAATTGGCAGACGCGCTGGCCTTAGGAGCCAGTGGCCGCAAGGCCGTGCAGGTTCAAGTCCTGTGCCCCGCACCAGATCGAAAAGCCGCCAGCGCTTTCAAGAACTGCATTCTGAAATTTTTCTACGCGACTCTCTTCCTGGCCACCAGTGCCGCCGTCGCCTTCTTCGCTACTTCCTCACGGTGGTGTGATACTTCAAGGCCACTCGCCAGCCGCAACAGTTCGTCCTTCTCCAGCAAGTGCGCCGGATCTTTCGGGCCGCCCGTCAACTTCAACTGCTCCATCGTGAGCGTTTTGTATACCAGCAATCCGCCGGGCCTTATCGCCTTTACGATTTCTGGAAAAATCTCCCGCCGCAGATAAAAGAACGCCATTACGACGTCGAACTGCGTTTGCGAAGCGGCGAAGCCAGTGAGATCATCTATTACAAAGTGAATGCGGGACGCGACTGCCCCCGCGTTCCGGCGAGCCTGTTCTACCCCGGTCTCCGAAATATCAATGAGTGTCACTTCCCAACCCTGCTTCGCCAGCCAGATCGCGTGGCGTCCGGCTCCTCCCGCGAGGTCGAGCGCTTGCCCGCCTTCAGGGAACAGCGGGCGGATGTATTCGGAAAAGGCGCGCGGCAGAAACGGATCTGGTTCAAGCCATGCCTCGGGTGTCTCCCGATATTTCCGGTTCCAATGCTCGCGCTCACTCGAGGAAGACGTCATGTCCTGCGATTCTAGCGTTCCGGATCAAAAACATCGCGGCAGTTGCCATGTCCATTCTCACTCCCATCTCACATGGCCCGACTGACGCCCACTTCCACTGGCTCCGCCGGTCGTGACGGCGCTCTTCTTCCACCGCATCCCGGAGGCGGTGGCGGCCGCGGCGATGGTGACGGCACTCCCAACAATATGCCGAACTACGGCCAACGTCTGCGCCAGGCGCGGCTCGGATTGCTCGTCGCCATGACGCCAATCCTGGTGCTGTTTATTACGTTCACTGCCGTCTACCTGGTGCGGCGGGGATTTGTCAGCTTCGATACGGCAAGGAATGTTTACCTTCGCGAGTGGGTACCGGTGCAACTGCCATGGCGGATGTTGCTCGTCAACACCGCAATTCTGATTGTCAGCAGCATTACCATCGAATTGGCGCGGCGCGAAGTGAAGCGTGAAGCCGCTCTTGCGCCCATCCAATCCATTCCTGGAATCTCGCTCGGCGAGGAGCGCCGTTTCCCCTGGCTCGCGCTCACTACGCTGCTTGGGTTCGTGTTTCTCGCGGGGCAACTTCTGGTTTGGCACGATCTTTCGGTCCGAGGATTTCACCTGGCCGGCGGAACCAGCAGCTCCTTCATTTATGTTCTGACGGCGATGCACGGCATCCATCTGGCGGGAGCGATTCTCGCTTTGCTGTATGCCAACCTGGCCGCATGGCTTCATCGCGATGTGGAAAACCGCCGCATCGTCGTCGACATTACTTCCTGGTATTGGCATTGCATGACGGGCATCTGGCTCTGCGTACTTCTGCTTTTCTCCTTCGCTGCCCAGTAAGATCAAACTGCCTCAGCAGCGCGGCTTTCGGGTGCCAAGTTTTAACCTGCGGTTAACACGACAGGTTCGTCCCGGATGCTACCATTCCGAGATTTTTGTCCGATAAGGAGATCCGAGGGCCATGCCAACTGACAATTCCTTCCACTATGAACTTGAAAAATCGGAAGATACGCAAAGGAACCGGGTCACGACCCTCAAGTGTCACGGCAAACTCGTCAGCGACACGGCGACCGAACTGAAAGAAGCGGTAAAGGGTCTCATCCCCCAGGGTGGCCGCATCGTAGTCGACCTTCACGACGTCCATTATCTGGATAGCTCGGGTCTCGGTATGCTGGTGGGCCTCAAAGCCTCTGCCGTCAACCAGGGCCTGTGCATCCTCGAGTTCGCCAACATGACGCCCCGCATTCTGGAGTTGCTCCGTATCACGCGTTTGTCGCAGCTCTTCTCGTCGTAACGCCCCGTCCCCGCGCCCGAGTTTGCACGTTCACAGGCCCCGGCTGCCTCGAACGACCGTTTATAATAGAAAGATTCTGACATCAGTAAATCACTGTAAAAATTTGATTTATGCTGCCTCGCGGAATCACGCGGCTCGCGCACAGGGTGATCCGCATTCACCGCGTATTCCATTTGTTCTCGATCTTGGGCGGATGCATCAGCGTCTGAAGGACGACACAATACTGCTCGGTTTTTGCTCGCAATGTGTCGAACTGATCTTTGGTGGCTTGCGGCGCCCGGACATCGAAATTAACTTTGATCTTCTCGAATCCGACGAGCGCGTCTTTCGAAAGGCCCAGAGTGCCTTGAAGGTCCAGATCGCCCTCAACCGTCACATCGATGCCCTCCGTGGGGATTCCCATCGCGGCTGCGACCATTTGACATGTGATCTGCGCGCAGGCAGCTACCGCACCTAACAGCAGATCGCCAGAGCAGGCATCGGTTCCGGCCCCGCCCACCCCATGGTGCGCCTGCGCGTTATAAATGGCGCGCCCAATATCCACCGAACACGAAATCGGCACATCGGTCTGGCTGCCATGTGCCATCAAGGTGATGCGGGAGCTTGCGGGATCCTGCCGGTATCGGTCTTTTAAAGGCCGCTGCAGCGTTCGGACGTCCATAAATCCTCCAAGGGTTGGGGTATTATATACACACTCTTGGGGTGCCCTGGGCCAATCGGATGTCGAATGCGGCAAATTCCAACCTAAATCCGCGCCGCCAGCGGCATGCAATCACCTATCGGTTTCCAGCGGCTGGTGAACGAGTTCTATGAACGAGCATCTTCTACCAGCGACGGACTCACCGGCCTTGTCGCCGGGCCATCGCCTCGGCCCCTACGAGATTCTCCAGCGGCTTGGCACGGGCGGGATGGGAGAGGTTTATCGCGCCCGCGACACTCGCCTTGGCCGCGAAGTAGCCATCAAGACCGTCGCGTCGGGTCGTTGTTCCCAAACAAACGCCATCTTGCGTTTCGTACAGGAAGCCCGTTCCGCTTCCGGCCTCAATCACCCGAACATCGTCACGATTTACGAACTCGGCAATGCGGATGGGAACCATTACATCGCCATGGAACTCGTCCAGGGTCAGACAGTGCGTCAAATGCTCACCTCTGGCCCGATTCCATTTGACAAAGCGGTCGCGATAGCAGTTCAGATCGCCAATGCTCTTGCCAAGGCGCACGAATCCGGCATCGCGCATCGAGACTTAAAACCGGAAAACTTAATGGTAACCGAAGAGGGCACCGCCAAGATCCTCGACTTCGGACTCGCCAAATTGTTTAGCAATTCTCGTGGCATAAGTAACAATGCCACCGCTGCAACTGCAATTACGAAGGAGGGAACAGTACTGGGCACAGTGGGATACATGTCCCCGGAGCAGGCGAATGGTATCGAAGCGGACTTTCGATCGGACCAGTTTTCGTTCGGATCGGTTCTTTACGAGATGGTGTGCGGCGCCCCCGCATTTCAGAAAGATACTTATGCGGAAACCACGGCGGCAATTCTTCGCGATGAGCCGCAGCGACTTGTATCGAGGATGTTCGGAGCGCCCGCTCCGTTTATCTGGATTCTCGAGCGATGCCTTGCGAAGGATCCGCAGCTGCGGTATGCATCCACGCGAGATTTGGCTCGCGACCTGGCAGCGGTACGCGATCGAGTTGCCATAGCTCCTGCCCGTGATTCGGAAGTTCGCCTTAACAACCTTCCGGCCCAACGCACGGTTTTCGTCGGACGCGAACTGGAAGCGGCTGCTCTGCGAAAGCTTGTAAGCCGCAATGATGTGTGGCTGGTGACGCTCACGGGTACCGGCGGCATTGGGAAGACGCGGCTCGCCTTGCAGGTCGCGGCCGATATGGAGGAGGAGTTCCAGGGTGGACTGTGCTTCGTTGGCCTGTCAGCAGTTGACGAAGAAGGATTGATTGCTTCTGCAATCGCGCAGACGATAGGTCTGCCCGACACCACTGGTCAGTCCCCTCTCGAAAGCCTGAAAAAATACTTGATTGGGCTGAAGAAACCGGTGCTCCTGCTGCTCGACAACTTTGAGCATCTTGTCCCCTCGGCGCCAGTTGTCGCCGATCTGCTTTCCGCCAGCGCCAGGTTGAAGATCTTGGTTACGAGCCAGGCGGCTCTTCATATCTACGGGGAGCACGAGTTCCCCGTGCCGCCGCTTCCCGTGCCTGATCCGAAGGCGATTCCTCCGCTGGAAGAGCTTTCGCGCCTTCCAGCCATCGCGCTCTTTGTCAACCGTGCGCGAGCCGTGAAGAATGATTTCGTGCTGGCCAGCGAGAATGCTGCCGCGATCGTTGCCGTCTGCACTCGCCTTGACGGCCTGCCCCTTGCGATCGAATTAGCGGCGGCGCGAGTCAAACTATTCTCGCCGTCCGCAATGCTTAACCGGCTCGACAGCTCCTTAAGTCTGCTGACCGGAGGCGCCCGTGACCTTCCTACTCGCCAGCAGACGCTTCGCGGCACGGTGGAATGGAGCTACAACCTCTTAAATCCTGCCGAGCAGAAGCTCTTCCGTAGAATTGCCGTTTTTGCGGGCGGATGCACGCTGGAAGGCATCGAAGCCGTGTGCGACACCAAAGGAGATCTGGGGCTGCCCGTCCTCGACGGCGTCTCGTCCATGCTGGACAAGAGCCTGATGCAGCAGGTGGAGCAGACGGAAGGGGAAATGCGATTCGTCATCCTCTCAACTATTCGAGAATATGCCCTCGAAGGTCTCGTTGCGTGCGGCGAAGAACCTGCCACTCGGCGTGCCCACGCCGCGTATTACCTAGTCCTTGCCGAAGAAGGCGCCGCCGAGGCCGCTGCTCATCCCGAATGGCTTGACCTTTTTGAGGTCGAGCATGATAACTTCCGTGCCGCGCTCGATTTCTTTATTAAAACCGGCGATGCGGACTGGGGGCTTCGCCTTGGCGCAGCCATGTTTCGTTTCTGGGAGACCAGAGAGCATCTCACCGAGGGGCGCAATCGCATTAACAAACTGCTCAAATTGGAGGGGGCGGCTACACGTCCAAAACTGCGTGCCCGCCTGCTTTTTGCAGGCGCGGTCCTCGCGGGTGAACAGGGAGATTACCGCGCAGGACAAGAATTGCTCGAAGATAGTCTTGAGACTTGTCTTGAACTTCAGGACAATCGCGGCGTGGCCGTCGCCCTCAACGCATTGGCCGTTAATGCTCGCGATCGTGGCGACCTGGATGCCTCGTTCGGGCTCTTTGAGCAATGTGTGGCGATCTGGAGGGATGTCGGCGATCCTGCCGACATCGCCCGCGCCCTTAGCAATCTTGCGAATGTAATGAAATTACGAGGTGACCTGCTGCGCGCGTCGTCGCTCTACGATGAAACTTTATCGATCTTCCGCAAGGTCGGTGATGTTTCGTGCATCGCATGGACACTCAACTACCAGGGAGACGTGGCGCGGGAGAGAAACGATCTGCCATCCGCTCGTTCATTCTATGAGCAAAGCCTCTCCACGTTCAGCCTGTTGCGGGACGGCTGGGGAATTGCCAGCGCGCTCTCTGATTTAGCCACTCTGAGCTCCAATCAGGGCAATAACGATGAAGCCCGCGGTCTCTACAGCCAGAGCATTAAGATGTTCCAAAATCTGGGTCACAAACGCGGGATCGCGCGAGTGCTCGAATGTCTCGCCGTAAACGCGGCCGCTCAAGCGAATGCAGCGCAATCGTTGCGGTTGGCCGGAGCGGCCGCGGCATTGCGCGAGCAATTAGGGGCGCCCCTCACACCTGCCGAACGATCCAGGCTTGACAAAGCATTGGAATTTGCTCGCCGAACACTGGAGGGCCCGACCGGTATGACCGCATGGATGGAAGGTTGGGCAATGTCGGTGGAACGTGCCGTCCAGGAAGCACTGAGCTGATCTCAGCTAGCCTTGCCAGATGAGACCTGCTTCAGTCAACCCGCGAGATCGGGATCGATGAGACGTCGCACTGCCGAAATTCGATTCGCTGGAAAACCTCCGCGCCGAGCATGTTCCCGAACCATTTCCTCATCTGGCGCCAGATAAACGCAATAAATCTTGTCACCGGTGACGTAGCTGTGGAGCCACTTAATCTCCGGGCCCATTTCTTTCAACACGCCCACTGATTTTTTGGCGACTTCCTGCAGTTCCGCGTCCGACAGGCTCCCCGCGCCCGGGATTTCCCGCTCTATAACATATTGCGGCATGGCCACCTCACTGGTCGGCATGGTAGCAGATTTTTGCAGCGCGAGTGTAACTCGCTTCCGACGCGACAGGGACCGGAATCAGGTTGCCGTCAACCCAGCTCTCCATCGCGGAACGCGATGTGGATGGCTGCTCGCACCTCATTTCTATCGTCTGGTATTCCCAGAGAACGGTTCGATAGTCTGACTGTGAGCTAGGGCAGGCAGTCACGTGCTAACCCGTCCGGCGGTCAGCGTAATGGACGGTGACCACTTCTAGCCACAAGATCGCCCGTCATTCGCCCCAGAAGCCCGAATGGATGGCGAACCAAAACCGGACTTTTTGCAAAGCTCCAATGCCGATTTTCGCTCTTAAATTCTCTGGTAAGAGTTTGTTGATTCCGACCCTTTTCAAAGCGTCCGCACGCGCCGCCGCCGCTGTCGGGAATTACCAGACGAAGAGCCAGAGGAGCGCGACGGGCAACTCGACGCGGCCTGCGCTTCTGTCCCTGTGTCTAAGCCGTGCATAATTTGGGTGGAAATGTTGCGATTGTCGCGTTTCCTGCTATTCATGGAATCAGTAAGTTAATGAATCCGCGTGGGCCTTCCAGCTTATAATAGAAAGATTCGGTAGCCGGTTTTGGGCCGTCTGTACACCAGGGGATGATGTCCACAGAAAGCATTACGGTTCGCGGGGCCCGGGTTCATAACCTCAAGAACATCGATTTTGAAATTCCGTACAACGCGCTCACGGTTGTGACGGGCGTCTCCGGTTCGGGTAAGTCATCGCTTGCTTTTGACACCATTTACGCCGAAGGCCAGCGCCGCTACGTAGAGTCGCTCTCCGCGTACGCCCGCCAATTCTTGGAGCGGATCGAGAAGCCGGATGTCGATCTGATCGATGGCATCGCCCCCGCGGTTGCCATCAAGCAGAAGAACTCCACACGCAACCCACGATCCACGGTTGCCACTGCGACGGAGATCTACGACTACTTGCGGCTGCTCTTTGCCCGCGTCGGACGCACTTTCTGCGAAGTATGCGGGCAGGAAGTGAAGCGGGATACGGTTGACGAGGTCGCGGAACGGATTGTCGCGCTGGACGAAGGCACGCGCCTGCATGTACTCTTCCCGATTCAAAGCCTGGCGCCTGCCGCAGCGCAGAAGCATCCCGCACAAAAGGCCTCTCGGAAATCGGGCGCGGCCAAACAATCGGCGAAGCCCGGCCAGACGTCCGGTGCGCTTTCCGATGCGATCAAAGACCGCCTGTTCGAACTTCGCAAGCGTGGATTCAATCGCCTCTTCCAGAACGGGCAGGTTTATGAATTCTCCACACCGGAATCGTTGCTCGATGTTAATTTCGCAGAACCGGTATTTGGATTAGTCGATCGCCTCGCGGTGGCCGCGGACCAGCGCTCGCGCATTGTGGATGCCGTCGAAATCGGCTATCGCGAAGCAGGCGAGGTGATTTTCGAAACTGCGCCGCGGGACGGCGAACCGGTTCAGCGCCTGCGCTTCTCGCAACGTTTCGAGTGCAAGAACGACGGCACCCGCTACGAAGAACCCGAGCCGCGCCTGTTTTCATTTAACAATCCTTACGGCGCTTGCCCGCGCTGTCAGGGCTTTGGCAACACCATCGATTTCGACCTCGATCTCGTCATCCCTGATAAAGGCAAGACTCTGAATGAAGGCGCGATCGAGCCCTGGACGAAGCCAAAATACAAGCCGCTGTTCACTGAACTCAAACGCTTTGCGCGCCAGGCAAGCATTCCGCTCGATGTTCCCTGGTATGAGCTTGATCCCGAACAACAAAGGCTGATCACCGAAGGCGAAGGCCGCTTCGGCGGCGTGCGCGGATTTTTCCAGCATCTCGAACGCAAGAAGTACAAGCTGCACGTGCGCGTCTTCCTCAGCCGCTATCGTGGATACTCCCTTTGCTCGGCCTGCGGCGGCACACGGCTTCGTCCCGAGGCGCGACAGGTCAAGATCGACGGCAAGAATATCTGCCAGGTGTGCAGCATGACGGTCGAAGAGGCGGCGCGCTTCTTCGATGAGCTTCGGCTTACGCCACAGCAGGCAAGCATCGCCGAAAAGCTTCTGGTCGAACTCCAGGAACGCTTGCGCTTTCTCAACGACGTTGGACTCGAATACCTGACGCTGAATCGTCTCGCCTCCACGCTCTCGGGCGGCGAGGCCCAGCGCATTCAACTGGCAACGTCACTCGGATCGCGACTGGTCGGAACGCTCTACGTGCTCGATGAGCCGTCCATCGGCCTGCATAGCCGGGATACCCATCGCCTTATCAAAATTCTGCACGACCTGCGCGACCTGGGGAACACGATCCTGGTGGTCGAGCACGATCCCGATATCATGCGCGCCGCCGATCGCATTCTCGACCTCGGGCCCGGCGCCGGAGAAAGCGGCGGCAAAGTGATCGGCGCGGGCACCTATGCCGAGATCAAAACGATGCCGCAATCGTTGACCGGCCGCTACCTCGCGCACGAGTTGCAGATCCAGATTCCGCTGAAGCGCCGCCTGCCGGGATCGCACAAGATCCGCGTCAGCGGCGCACGCGCTCACAACCTGAAACGCATCGATCTGGAAATCCCTCTGGATATGCTGGTGGCGATCACCGGTGTGTCCGGCTCGGGGAAATCTTCGCTGCTGCATGACGTTCTTTATCAGGGATTGGCCGCCGCGCGGGCGCAAACCAACGGCAGCGCGCCCGCCGCCATTCTGTGGGACAAAATCGAAGGCGACGAGTGGCTCGATGACGTAATTCTCGTCGACCAATCGCCCATCGGCCGCACGCCGCGCTCGAATCCGGTCACTTATATCAAGGCATTCGACATCATCCGCGAGCTGTTCGCATCGCTGCCGGAATCCAAAAAACGCGGCTTTTCTGCCGGACATTTTTCGTTCAATGTTCCGGGAGGGCGCTGCGAAAACTGCCAGGGCGACGGCACGGTGACGGTGGAGATGCAGTTCCTCGCCGACGTGGAATTGATCTGCGACGAATGCAAAGGCACGCGCTACAAGCCGCAGATCCTCGATATTCGTTACAAGGGCAAGAACATCCACGAGGTCCTGAACATGACCATCCGCGAGGGCCTCAAGTTTTTCGCCGACGTGCCGCGCCTGACTGACAAGCTGCGCAGCCTCGACGAAGTTGGCCTCGGCTACCTGCGCTTTGGGCAGTCGGCCACGACGCTCTCCGGAGGCGAAGCCCAGCGCATGAAACTCGCGGCCCACCTTATGCCTGCCAACCGCGCCGCCACGCATCACTCCGCGGGCGGCAGCGTGCTCAAGCGCAAGCGCCGCGTGCTCTACATTTTCGACGAACCGACGACCGGCCTGCACTTCGACGATGTCAGTAAGCTACTGTCCGCCTTCCGCCGTCTAATCGATGCAGGCGGGTCGATCATTGTCATCGAGCACAACCTCGAAGTGATCAAGACCGCCGACTGGGTGATTGATCTTGGTCCCGAAGGCGGAGATCGCGGCGGACGCCTGGTCGGCGCCGGCACGCCAGAAGCCATCGCAGAGTTACCGACTTCATACACAGGTCAGTATCTGAAACAGGTGCTGAACGGCAACGGTCACCAGAACGGCAACAAAGAGCGCGCAAGCTAGAACGTGTGGTGACAGGGTGTGTGGCTGGCGTGGAGATGGGACTCGGTGTGGTCCTGCGGCGCAAAGCAGCGCGACCCCACAAGCAACCACGGATTCACCAACGATCGGTACGCGGCCTACTTTGCATGAAGCGACTCGCCACAACGCTGCTGCCACTTTTGCTGAGCGCCGCCGTCCTCGCCCAGACCCACACCACCATCCGGCATCATCGCGAGGCGGTCGAAGATCAGCCCCCTGAAATCGCACAGGCCGAAGCTGCTCTCGAAAAGAACGATTTCGCCTCCGCGGAAACACTGCTGAAGAAGGCTCTCGACGCTGCTCCAAAGAACGACCAGCCATGGTGCTACCAGGCATGGTTCGATCTTGGATTCACGCTCAACGGGCTCGGCCGCGCCGACGACTCAATCGCCGCTTATCGCAAGTCGGTCGCCGCCAAGCCGGAGGTTTTTGAATCCAATCTGAACCTGGGCCTGATGCTCGCGCGCACCCATAATCCTGAAGCGGAGCAATATTTGCGCGCCGCCACTGCGCTCAAGCCCACCGCGCACGTCGAAGAGGGACAGGCTCGTGCCTGGCTCTCGCTCGCTCACCTCATCGAAAATCGCGACCCGGCGCAGGCCCTTCAGGACTATCGCAAGGCCGCCGAGCTCACTCCCAACGATCCCGAACCGCATATCTCCGCCGCTCTTCTGGACGAGCGGCAAAAGGATTTCCCCGCCGCCGAGGCCGAATACAAACAGGTTCTCGCCCTCGATCCGCACTCCACGGAAGCGGCAATCGGACTCACTAACATTTATATGAAGTCCAATCGTCTGGCCGACGCCGAACCGGTTCTGAAGCGCCTGTCCGCCGAGCGCGCCGATGACGAGGGGATCCACCTGCAACTGGGCCGCGTGCTCGCAGCGCAGGGCAAGAACGATGACGCGATCGTTGAATTCCAGACGGCGCTTAAGCTTTCCCCCAAGGATTCCGACGCGCAGCGCGATCTTGCCGATCTCCTCGCCAGCGCAGGAAAGAACGACCAGGCCGAGCCCATCTTTCGCGCTCTGCTCGCCGCCCAACCTAACGATGCCGAACTGCATCGCGCCCTGGGGCGGGCATTGCTGCGGCAGAAGAAATTTCCGGAGGCACAACAGGAGTTGCTGGCGGCCGTCCGCCTGAAGCGCGACTCTCCGGATACGTACGTGGACTTAGCCTTTGCCGCGAATGAAAATAAGAACTATGAATTGACGGTCCGGGCTCTGAATGGACGCTACCTGCTGAATAAAGATATGCCGGCAATCTGCTTTTTCCTGCGCGCCACCGCCTATGACCACCTCGGCGACAAGAAACAAGCGGCGGCCGATTATCATCTCTTCCTTGATGCCGCCCATGGGAAGTATCCTGATCAGGAGTGGCAGGCTACCCACCGGCTGATCGCCATCGAACCCAAACGGTAACCAATGCGACGACTTATCTTATCCCTGCTTTTCCTCGCGATGGCCGCCGCCAGTTGCGGGGCCGTGGAAGAGCCGGTTTCCGTCTTGAAAGAACGCGCGCAGAAGGCGCCGCCCGAGGTCTGCGTTCAACTGTGCATCCAGATTGCCCAGCAACAGCTGCGCCGCGCCGACAAGTTTTATAACGAGGGCAACACCGAGCAGGCGCGCGCGGCGGTCGACGATATCGTCACCTATTCGGAGAAGGCGCGCGACGCCGCCATCCAAACCAGGAAGCGCCTGAAGAACGTTGAAATTGACGTCCGCAAAATGGCGGAGCGGCTGCGCGACATCAAGCGCACGCTGGCCTTTGAGGACCAGCCCCCGGTAGAACAGGCGATTCGGCGGTTGGAGGACGTACGCACCGTCCTGCTCAAGGAAATGTTTTCCGATAAGAAGGAGAAGAAATGAATTGCCGGATGCGCTGGCGCACTGCGGTCGGGCTGGCAATTTTGCTCATCCTGCCTCTGCTTTCTTCGCTGTCGGCCCAGCGCCGCCCCGACCCGTTGAACCCGCTGGAAATTGACCAGCTCCGGGATGCCATGCTCGATCCCGACGAACGGCTTAAGCTTTACGTCAAATTTTCACGGGACCGCATGACGAAGCTGGAGCAGATGCGCAGCGATCCCAAAACGAAAGAGCGCGGCCTTCAAACCCGCGACCTGTTGCAGGACTTCCTGACCATCTACGATGAGCTCGACAATAATATCGACATGTATTTTGAGCGCAAGAACGACATCCGGCGACCTTTAAAGCTCATTATTGAAGCGGATACGGAATTCCAGTCGAAGCTCCGCGCTTTGAAAAATTCGGCCAATCCCGACCCTGCCGAGTCCCAGCAATACGAGTTTGTGCTCGCGGACGCGCTCGACACGGTCGATTCCAGCGCCAGCGACCACCGCAAGACCCTCACGGAAGTCGATGAGTACATGAAGCACAAGAAGACCAGATAGAGGGATCCGCTGCGCGATCTGGCAAGGCCCTCAGAACCCTAACTCTCACAAAAGGCTGAGTTTGGATTACGATTTAGGGAACATGGGAGGGTCGTGCTAACCTTCCTCCAGATGCCGTCGCGTCTTCCGGAAATCTTCTGTGCAGCGTTCGCCGAGCTTCGACCACGCACGCCTGCGCCGGTCATGCACATTCGGTTTTATCCCTTTGTTTCCATCAACAACACCATCCGGCTGCGGCAGTCGCAACTCTACATACGCCTCTCCGACCTGCTCGAAGGGGCGCCCGAGGCCGTGCTGCACGCTATCGCGCACATTCTGCTGGCCAAGCTCTACCGCAAGCCCATCGACCGCGCGCAGAGCGCCCGCTACCGGCGCTACGTGGGCGGCCACGATCTCGCCGCTAAAGCCCGCCTGATGAGGCAGATGCGGGGGCGGAAGCACATCCGCTCGGCGCGCGGGCACCAGTATCATCTCGAAGAAATGTTCGACGAGCTGAATGTGCGCTTTTTTCACGGCCTGATGGGGAGGCCTCAGCTCACCTGGAGCCGCGAGCACGCGCGGAATCGGCTGGGCCACTACGATCCAGCCCATAACACCATTGTTATCAGCAAGGTCTTCGACGACCCACGCGTGCCGCGCTATGTGGTCGAGTACATCCTCTACCACGAGATGCTGCACCTCAAGCACCCCGTAAAGCTCCGTGGGAGCAGGAGATGCGTACACTCGAAGGAATTCGTGGCGGAGGAGAGCCTGTTCCCGGAGGCGGGAGCAGCAAAGAAATTTTTGCGGATTATTTGAGGGGGGTTCTGTGGGGACTGTCGGAACGAGTGTTCCGCGGGGAACACTATGCATAACTTATTGTACGTACCGTACTGTTATTACTCAGGCGAAGAAACTACGAAACCGACTGGGCAAAAATAAAGTGGTTTTCGCATAGGTCGGATTCACGGGCAGTAGTTCATCGGTCACGGCTCGCATGAGCAAATAGTGATATCAGTAGGTTCGTCAAGGAGAATTGCAGAAATCCACGCGTCTACCCCCCAAACGCCGTTCAATGCTCCGATTCGCCTTGTGATGCAAATCACAGCCAACGGTGACAGGTTGCGTTGACCGAGGCCGGGTCCAGAACGTATTCTATTCTTGTTGAAATTGAAATTCATTTTCAATTAGAAAGCGGTCCGGGGTTCGATGCGTTCCCTACTGATCATGACCATCCGCGAGAGCGTTGATGTCCGGCTGACGGAGCTTGAAATCGGGGAGGCGGGGACCGTCGATCGCATCGATTTACCCGCGGACGAGGCGCATTTCCTGATGCGCATCGGGTTTGTTCCCGGGGCGCAGGTCCGGTTTTCGCGGCGCGCGCCGCTGGGCGATCCCAGCGTTTATTCGGTGGACGGCACCGAGATCGCTTTGCGGGCGGAGACGGCGCGTCACATCCTGGTGCTGCGCGAAATCGTTCCGAGCGACACGGTTCAGGACGACGCGGTTGAGCACGGGATGGTCGGGCGCAACGGACATTCATCGCGGAGGGACGCGTCGTGAGCTCGATTCTCACTGGTGGATGCTGCGATACTCCTGCGGCGCCGTTGATCACCCTGGGGGACAAAGGGCCGGGGACGCGGAGTGGCGAAATCCGCACCGTGGCTCTGATCGGGCCACCGAATTCGGGCAAGTCTACGCTCTTCAACCGGCTGACGCGGCTGCGGCAAAAGGTCGGCAATTATCCGGGCGTGACGGTCGAGCAGCGGGTGGGTCTGCTGGCGGGCGCGGAGCATCCGATCCAGATCATCGACCTGCCCGGCGTTTACAGCCTGACGCCTTATTCCGACGATGAACGTGTCGCGGTGGACGTGCTCAGCGGGAAAATGGACGGGTTGCCGCGTCCCGATGCGATTTTGCTTGTGCTCGATGTCACCCATCTTTCGCGACACCTGGTGCTGGCAGCGCCCGTGATCGCCCTGGGATTGCCTACGCTGGTGCTCCTGAATATGGCGGACGTGTTCGCCAAGGGCGGGGGCTCGCTCGATGTTGTGAAACTGGCGGGCGAACTGGGAGCTCCGGTCGCGATGGTGAGCGCCACGCAGGAAACCGGACTTGAAGTGGTCGACCGTTTTCTGAATCAGGAGCAGAATCCATCTCCCTCGGCGTTGCTGCCCGTTCTGCAGGATCTTGGTCAGTGCCGGAAATGGGCGGGGCAAGTGGGCGGCCGGGTCGACTACCAGCCGCATCTTCCCAGCAAATGGAGCCGGCGGCTGGATGATATCGCTCTACACCGGGTGTGGGGGCCGCTGATTTTCATACTGGTGGTGGGAGCGGTTTTCCAGACTGTGTTTGGACTGGGGCAGCCGATGAGCGCTGCATTTCAGGATCTGCTGACCCGGCTGGGGCAGCAAGCAGCTCCCTTTATACACAATGACCTTTTGCGATCGCTGCTTCTGGATGGGCTGTGGAAGGGCGTGAGCTCGGTGCTGGTGTTTCTGCCGCAGATCCTGTTGCTCTTTCTGTTCATTGGACTGCTGGAAGATTCGGGCTACCTGGCGCGGGCCGCGCTCATTGCCGACCGCACCATGCGCAGCGTGGGGCTGAACGGGAAAGCATTCATTCCGCTGCTCTCCGCATATGCTTGCGCGGTGCCGGCCATCATGGCGACGCGGACGATTGAGAACAAGCGCGACCGGATTGCGACCATACTGGTCGCGCCGTTTATGACTTGTTCGGCGCGGCTGCCGATTTACACGCTGCTGATTGCGGCGTTTATTCCCGAGCGGCCGGTGATCGGAGTATTTCTGGGATCGCGGGCATGCGCCATGCTTTCGCTTTACGTGCTGGGATTTGTGGCGGCTATTGCTACGGCGAAGTTGCTGAAGTCGTCGGTGCTGAAGTCGGCGGCGAATCCGTTTGTGCTGGAGCTTCCGGCGTATCGCTGGCCGACGGGGCACTCGATCGGACTGCGCTTGCTGGATCGCGGGCGCGTTTTTCTGCGGCAGGCGGGGACGATTATTCTGGCGGTGTCGCTGCTGGTCTGGGTGCTGACAAATGTTCCGCTGCACAACGGGCACGTACCCCAGTTGGAACAGAGCGTGATTGCGCATTTGGGACATGCGATCGAGCCGGTGATCCGGCCGCTCGGGTTTAACTGGAAAATCGGGATCGGGCTGCTGACTTCGGTGATCGCGCGCGAAGTGATTGTGGGAACGCTGGGCACGATTTATGGGACCGATCCGGCAACGCACGCGATGACGCTGCAGAATGCGCTGCGGCAGGACCTGACGTTTGCGGGAGCGATGGCGCTGCTGGTGTTTTTTGCTTTCGCCATGCAGTGCACGTCAACGCTGGCGATTGTGCGCCGCGAGACCAATAGCTGGAAGTGGCCGGCGATCCAGTTTGCCTACATGACCTGCGTTGCCTACTTTGCGGCGTTCGCGGTTAACCAGATACTTTCGGCGCTGATTCGATAACAACCTCGCGATTTCACGAGCGGGCGCATTCTTGGCGTGACGCGCTTGCAATGCATGGTTGACTTCCGGTTTGCCGTTAAAAATCCAGCGACGGTAGCCGTCTGATGTACAATCCTCCGGCAAATTAATTCCCGTCTCCGCAGGAGTGACCTTGAACTACGCCCGCATTGTATTGGCCTCCCTCGGGGCCATGGTCGCCTACTTTGTCTATGGCTTTGCCATGTTTGCCGCATGGCCATCGATGAAGACTGAATTCATGAAGTACCCCAACGTCTATCGTCCCAAGGACGAAATGATGAAGGTGATGCCCTACGGCATGATCGCGATTCTCATCGCCATTGTGGTCGTCGCCATTCTCTACGCAAGAATCCATACCGCTGGCGGGGGCATGGTGGCAGGCTTATACCTCGGCGCGCTCATCGGCCTTTTCTCGGTCTGCACGTTCGCGATCCACAACTACGTCAACCTGAATATTGGCCTCACGCTCACCATCTACCAGTCCATCGCCTACTTCATTCAGTGGGTCATCGTGGGCGCAGCTGTCGGCCTCATCTACAAACCATAGTAAGGTTGCCCGCAAGAAAAAGAGTTATCTTTGGAGGTTGCGAGGGCTGGTTCGTACAGCAGAAGCCATTTATCCCCGGCTGACGAATATCCCCTTTTTTCCCCGCTACGCTTTTTCCCCCCACTTTGGCCGGTCCCCCCTCATACCCCCTCTTTACCTAACTTTACCGATTCTTCTTGCAAGTTCCCTTATAATGAACGTACATCCTTAGGGGAACCAACCAATTCCGAAACCCGGAGAAACCGACAATGAAAACACTGAAGTATGCACTGCTGATGCTGGCGCTGTTTGTGCCGGCGGGCTTAATGGCGCAGGCTGGAGGCGGCGGAGGCCAGATGGGGGCGGGCCAACACATGCCGTCCGTGGACGAAGAGCTTGACCACCTTTCCCAGAGATTGAGTTTGACCGACGCGCAGAAGCCGCAGGTCAAGGCGATCCTGCAGGCTCAGCGGGACCAGATGAAGCAGGCGATGGATAGCTCTTCCGGCTCGCGCGAAGAGACCAGAACCAAGATGCAGTCGATTCATGAAGCGTCGGCGGGCAAGATCCGCGCGCTTCTTACCGACGACCAGAAAGCTACCTGGGACCGGATGCAGGAACGCCGCAAACAACACATGGGCGACAAGCATGGCGAGGGCGCAGCGCCTCCGCCACCACAGCAGTAGATTCACTCCTCCTGGATGCGGCACAGCGAAGGCCCCGCGGTGGCGGGGCCTTTTCTTATGCGATCGTTCAAAGGAATTCTGCGTTGCTGGCACGGGCCCGCAGCAATTGCCGACGTGGCGAATTGGGACCTGGCCAGGTGAGCGCGGGGCGCGCTCACGGCTAGCGGCGGGGCGCCGGCGCTACGGTCTTCGAACTGACCGATTCTGACGCAATCGCATGACGTTTGGGACTACCGCTGTCGCGGGATTGATCGCACCGAATATCATTCCCGCATATCATTTCAATCATGCTGGCGCGTCTCACTCTTTGGCTTCGCGATCCTTTGTTTCTTCTCTGCCTCGCGGCGGGGCTGCTTGCCTTCGTCGTGCAATCGGGCGAACTTGGGACGGCCGACACGATGCATCGGCTCCAGACGACGCATTGGCTTTGGACATCAGAGCCGCAGGTTTTTCCCAACGAGTATCCCGAGTTCGGTCTGCACGGGCGGCACGGCCAGATCTACAGCTGGTACGGCATTGGGCAAAGCCTGCTGATGCTGCCCGCCGATCTGGCCGCCACGTGGATTGCCCACCTGCCCGCGTTCGCCGAGTACGAGGATGACCCGGCCGTGCGCAGCATTGTGGTCAGCTACTCCATCAACATTCTGCTGAACGTGCTGACTGCGCTGATTGCTTTTCGCTTCCTGCGGCAGCTGCGGTTTTCGCTCACGGAAGCTGTCGCGGGCGTGCTGGCGCTGCTGTTCTGCACGACCCACCTGCACTACACGCAGAACATGCAGGAAAACAATTACATCATGCTGTTAACTCTGACCGGCTTCGCTTTTCAGTATGAATGGCTGCGCACGGGCAGCCGGAAAGCGCTGCTGATCGGGTCGGCAGCGCTCGGGCTCAACCTGCTGACCCGGATCACTACCGGGCTCGATCTGGTCGCGGGGGGGTTGTTCCTGCTGGCGGTGCTGTGGTTTGAGCATGCCGGGTCGCGCACGATGTGGCAGCGCTTTGTCGACTACTCCAAGATTGCGGCGCCTGTGTACGCCTGCTTTCTGCTGCTGGAGCGCTACTACAGCTACTATCGTTTCGCGTCGTTCACGCAGACTTACATTCCGATTTTTCGACGCGAGGCTCTGCTGCAGGATCCGACTCTGCCGGCAAATTACCCGTGGAGCACGCCCTTCCACGAAGGTGTGATGGGGGCGCTGTTCAAACCCGAGAAGTCAATTTTTCTGTTTGACCCGCTGCTGGTGCTGGCGATTGTGCTGCTGCTGATTCTGTGGAAGCGGCTCTCGCCCGAACTTCGCGCATATGCTGTTTCGTCGTTGCTGCTGCTGGCCGCATACATCTGCTTCTATGCGAGGTATGCGTACTGGGCCGGCGACTTCGCCTGGGGAGACCGATACGTTTCAACTACAGTCGAACTGGCGGCCTTGCTGGCGGTGCCCTTGCTGCTGCATTTTCGCGCGCAGCTTAGCGGGTGGGTCTGGCGCGGCGGGATCGCTTTGATTGCAGCGTCCTTTCTTATTCAGGTAGCGTCGCTGGCATTCTGGGTGTCACTGGAGATTTACCAGATGGAAACGCTTGGCCATCCGACATTTGTGATCGCGTTGCGCTTCAAAAATATTCTGGCCTTCGCTCTCGGAAAAGTGGAGGCGTGGGGATTGAATACTCCTGCGATGAGCCAGGACCCCTGGGATTACGTTCACATCACGACGTGGAATTTCTTTCCTTTCCTGTTGCAGCGGGTAGGGGCCGCGCCCGAGTGGGTCGTGAATATGGCCTACGCGATCTGGGTTGCTGGAGTGGCCGCGCTGGCATTGGTTATGCTGCGCTTGAGAAATGTGCTCTGAGCGCCGAGGATGCAATAGGGATGGTTCGATTCCGCGGAACGATCCGCCAACGGGTCATCCCGCTCCGCTCACCGTGACAGCGGAACGGCTACTCCGCTGCCAGCCACGCCTTGTAGAGCGCAGTCATCAGGTCCTGGGAATGGCCGTCGTAGTCGGCGCTCAGCTCCCACATGAACATTCCGCCGAAGCCGCGCTGCTTGAGGACGTAATTCGCCTTAGTGGCCGTCGACGCGGTGTTGTCATAGGTAATCAATGCCGGAGTAGTTGAATTGACCAGGTAGGGAGACTTTGCGCTCTTGTCGTTTTCTTTTTGCCATGCGGAAGAATGCAGCAGCGGTTTGATGTACGAGCCATAATTCTGCTGCGTGACGTTGCAGGTCGGACATGCGATCCACAACGTATCCGCGCCATCGAACACATATCCATAGAACGCTGTACCCATGTTTAATTGCGCCACCGGCACGCCGTACTTGGTCTGGTAGAGATTCATGGTGGTGGCGACGCTCCCTAGTTGGTTGGGGTCGGCCGGATCCTGAAACAACGGGGAATTGAGTCCGGTCCATCCCGTCCACGGGCCGACGAAGTCGTAGGTCATCACGTTCATGAAATCGACAATCGGAGCCAGTGCGGGCACGTCAAAGCCTGCTCCCCACGTCTGGGGATCGGTCGGCATCGCCATGGAAATCAGCCATTGTCCGGCGGGCAATTCGTCGCGAAGCTCTTGCATCAGAGTGGTGCAGTCCGACATATCTTTGGCGTTCGGCACCTCCCAGTCGATATCCACTCCGTCGTAGCCGTATTGGGTCAGAAAGGCATGCACGTTCTGGACGAATGCCTGGCGGTAGGCTTCGACCTCCGCCATTTTGTTGAAGCGGGCGCCCTGGCCGCCTCCGCCGCCGCCAATCGAGACCAGCACTTTCACTCCGGCTGCGTGCGCCTTCGAAATCAGGGCCGGCTCGACAAAACCGGAGGGCACATCGATGGTGCCATCTTCTTTCGCGTCGACCAGCAGAAACGCATGCGCAATGTGGGTGAGCTGGCTGTATGGAATCTGCGCCGCCGAATATACATAAGGAGGATTGTTGTATTTGGACCACTCCGGGTAGTAGCCGAGCAAGCGCTTCGAGGTCGCCGCATTCTGCGCCCACGAGGCCGTAGACATCAGGCAGAGCGCGACGAACAGGATAATCGGCAAGCACTTACGGGACTTCGCGGCAGAAAATTGCCGGGCAGAATATTTCATGGAGTGCACCCCGGACGGCTATTCCAGGCCGAACATCGCTAGTTGGATTTTATAGAGAGGAGTGGAAGGCGACAACCGAAATCACGCGCAGGCATGCGAGTGTTGAAGCGCGCAACCTTGAAATCCTGGGGCGTCGCGACGTTTACGACCTGGCTTGGTCACTTCTTGCCGAAAAATTTTCCAAATCCTAATCGCACCTGGACCGTGTTAATCCCCGGATTCGGCACCGTCAGGCCCGCATTTGAAATATGCATGTAGCGCACTTCGACCGTCCACGTATGCTCGCGCAGAATATGGACTCCGAGGGCGGCGCTGGACGTAAAATTCACGGTCGAGGTTCCGGCCGGAACTTCGTGGCTGGTGAACAGAGTGCCGCCATTCAATTCGAGATAGGGCTCCCAGTCTCCGCGGGTGGCGAAAATCCATTTCAGCGCGAACGGGTCTACGCCAGCGCCGTAGGCGGTGTTGGCGCGCTGAAACACCATGAACAGAGGCACGGCGTCGAGCGCGTACTCAAAGCGTCCGCTCAGGAATCCCGGACCATGCGGAGCCGTGAGCACCCACCCGTAGCGGACGCCGGCGTTCCAGACGCTCGTATCCTTGGTGCCTCCGGGGACGGAATAACCGCCGCCCGTCCACACTTCCAGTTCATGTCCGCCTTCTTCGGGATGATCCTGCGCCGCCGCGAGAGAAAGAGTGGCCAGAAGAAGACCCACTACCGCTATCAATGTTTTCATATGTATTTCAGCCGAAACGGAACGATACGCGAAGTTGATGCAGGAAACAAATCAGCTACGGGTTCCCGCCTGGGCGCGGTCGTGGCAGGCGAAGCCTTTACTTCTGCAATCTGACTTCGAACTTCTGACTTCCCTAAAGCCCGATCCCGCCATCTACCGCCAGCACCTGCCCGGTAATAAATGATGGAGCGGTTGCGAAGAACATCACCGCCGCCGCGATGTCGGCCGCGCTCCCATTGCGGCGCATCGGCGTCTGCCTGGCCATGCGCTTCATGAACGCGGCCGCCGCTTTTTCGCCCAGGTCAATCATTCCCGGGGCGACCGCATTCACCGCGATCTCCGGAGCCAGCGCCTTGGCCATCACTTTGGTCAGCATGTGCACCGCCGCTTTCGACGAACAATAATGCGCGTGCGTCGCCCAGGGACGCAGTCCGCCGAGCGATCCCATATTCACGATGCGCCCGCGGCGCTTTCTGAGATACCCCAGCGCTTCGCGCGAGACGAGGAACGGGCCGCGCGCATTCGAGGCAAAGATCGCGTCCCACTGCTGAACCGTGAGCTTCTCGAACTCGACCGTCTCATAATTGGCGGCGTTGTTGACCAGCACGTCGATCCCGCCCAGCACGGACGCAACTTCCTTCACCATTTCGCGCACGCTCATCTCATCCGTGACATCGCAGCGGACAGCGAGCGCTTCGACTCCACTAGCCGCCAGCTTCCGCACTAATTGCTGGGCGTCGCGCTGGGATTCGCGGTAGGTGAGGGCCACATCGGCGCCGTTCTCGGCTGCAGCCAGAGCGATGGCGCGCCCCAGTCTCTTCGCTGCACCGGTTACCAGCACCGTCTTTCCGGAGAGCGAACCGTGCTGCTTCATCATTATCATTGGGAGATTTTACGCCCTGGTTCATTCGCTATGTGCAAATCACTGCACATCGCGTAGTCACATTGCCGGGTGATGAAGTGCATCGACAAATCCTCCCAACATGGTATTTATTGGGGTGCAGGCCATTCCCCCGGATCTTTCGTCGTCAAAGAGCGCTCCCCGAAGAACTTCTTGATTGACTGGAGCGTGGGCTAACAACCATCCAAATTCAGGAGGTGCCCAATGCACTCCGCAAGCACGGATAAAGTCGCTGCTGGATTAATTCATGGGATTCTGGCCGTCGCTGTAGTTCTTGCGATGCCGCTCATTGCCGCACGCCCCGCGCACGCGCAGACCGAGATTGAACTCTACAGCTTCTGCCCCAGCGGGACCAACTGCACCGATGGCGCCAACCCGTCGGGGCGCCTCACACCTGACGGCGCCGGCAACTTCTATGGGACGACCCCCAACGGAGCCGTGTGGGGATATGGAACCGTATTTGAGCTTTCGCCCAATGGCAATGGAGGCTGGAACGAGACTGTGCTCTACAACTTCACCGGCGGTGCGGACGGAGCGAGCCCGGCCTACTCTTACGTGCTTTTCGACGATGCGGGTAACCTTTACGGAACAGCGTCCGGAGGGGGCGCGAATGGATACGGCGTGGTCTTCAAGCTGACTCGCTCGGCAAACGCCTGGACCGAGACCGTCCTGTACAACTTTGCGGGAGGAAGCAGCGATGGCGCCAATCCGCAAAACGGTCTGATCGTGGACGCGGCCGGCAATTACTACGGCACGACTCAAGCGGGCGGCGCTTATGGTGGCGGAACGGTCTTCAAGCTGAGCCCATCCCCGAGTGGCTGGACGGAGCAGGTGATCTACTCCGCGACTCCGAGCGGATTCCCATTGACTGCCGGGTTGACCATGGACACCGCCGGAAATATCTTCGGCGCGTCCGGCTCGACCGTGTTCGAGTTGTCGCCGAATGGCAAGGGAGGATGGAATCCCGGCGTGATCCACACTTTCACGGGCGGCCCCAGAGGCGCGAAAGATGGCATCGGCGCCGAGGGAACACCCGTGCTCGACCAAGCCGGAAACCTGTACGGCACCACATACAATGGCGGCGTTTCGCAAGTGGGAACGGTCTACGAGTTGACTCCTGACAAGGGTACGTGGACCGAGAAGATTCTTCACGCTTTTGGAGGCAAGGGAGACGGAACCACGCCTTGGGGAGGGGTGTTGCTCGATGTGGCCGGCAACCTTTACGGCACGACTCTCTACGGAGGCCACGGCCCGGGCACGGTCTATGAGCTAATCGCTCCGGTGGGCGGTGAGGGAGTCTACAAAGAAAAGATTCTCTTGAATTTCGACGCCACCGATGGATGGGCACCATTTTCCAGCCTGATCTGGGACCACTCCGGCAACCTCTATGGCACAACTTCCGAGGGCGGAACGAACGAGGGATATTACGGGGACGGCTACGCGTTCGAAATAACCGCTGTTCCTGTGGCGACCGCAATCACGCTCACGGCTCCCCAGATCCCTCCACGATGGGCGAGTCGGTGACGCTGACCGCAGTCCTCAAAGCCCAAGCCGGTTTGCCGCCAGATGGAGAAACCGTTTCGTTTATGAGAAACAATGCGGTGTGGGGCACGGGAGTGCTGAGTGGCGGCTCGGCCAGCTTCACGACCGCCGGCCTGCCGCCGGGTTTCAGCGAACTGACGGCGGCGTACGGCGGCGATAGTCATTTCGCCGGCAGCACGTCGAGCACCGTGAAGCAGCAAGTGAAGAATGCCCCGACCAGGACCACGTTGACATCCTCGGCGAATCCATCCACCGCTGGGGAGGCGGTAACCTTTACCGCCGTGGTCACTCCGGCACCTCCCGGAGACGATGACGGGAGAGTGGTGACGTTCAAGGACGGCACAACGGTATTGGGGACGGGAGCGCTGAGTAACGGCACGGCAACCTTTACCATCTCGACCCTGCCCACGGGCGCGAACCCAATCAAGGCGATGTATCCCGGTGACTGGGGCCGCGCCGGCAGCACATCGAATACCGTGAAACAGGTTGTGGAGGCAGCCGGAAACTGAAGGCTCCGGCCGCCACGCAGCTACAAAGCCAGGGCGAGTCTTTGCTTTGAGGACGAGAGTGAAGCTGCTACACTCCGTCGCATGGCGACACCCGGCGAAGTCGTACTCTATACGCGCAAGGGATGTCATCTCTGCGAAATCGTAAAGGAAAGCCTGACCAAGTTGCAGAGGCGAGGCGGCTTTCACTTGCAGGAAATCGACGTCGACTCCGACTCCGAAATCCGGCGACTGTACACCGATGAAGTGCCCGTCGTCTTCATCAATGGACGCAAAGCCTTCAAGTACCGCATGGATGAACAGAGTTTCTGCGCAAACTGGCCGCGTGATTTTTCAAGTCGCAGCATGCCCGATCTCTTGAGATTTGAGCCCTGCAATCGGGCTTCGAACCTCTCACCTGCTAATCACTTCTCATTTTTCCCTTCTGGATTACAATCCCCTCGATGAACCGTACCCAGCTTTACGCCGATCCTACCGGACGATTCGTTCATGACGTCATCCTGCAAAGTTGCCGGCGCAATCCCGGCAAGATCGCGCTGGTCGACACCTCTTGCGATCGCCGCTTCACTTACGCCGAATATGGGGACCTGGTCGAAGCGCTCGCCCGTGGCCTGATTTCGGCTGGACTCGCTCCCGGAGAAGTGGTCGCCATCTTTCTTCCCAATTCGTGGGAGTTTGCCATCACCTATCACGCCGCCACGCTTGCCGGAGGCATCCCTACGCTGCTCAACCCCGCGTATCGCGAGCGCGAGATCCGATTTCAGCTGGAAAATTCCGAGGCTACTTTTCTCATCACAGATGCGCCGCTTATCGACGGCGTCAACCTGGCGGGGCTGCCCAAACTTCGTCGCGTCTTCACTACGCGCGCGGCGCAAAGTCCCGCGGGGTGCGAGCCCTTTTCTGACTTGCTGCGGCCGACTTCTGCGAGGCTGCCAGCACCTGCTGGAAACTCCGCGCTCACCATTGCAGCGCTTCCCTACTCCAGCGGCACCACCGGCCTTCCCAAGGGCGTGATGCTTTCGCACCACAACCTGGTCGCCAACGTCTACCAGCTCATCGGCCCGGACGCCGCCATGCTCACCGACGCCGATGTCATGCTCTGCTTTCTGCCCCTCTATCACATCTATGGACTGACCGTCGGCCTCACCATGATGCTCACGCTCGGCGGCACGCTGGTGCTCATGCCGCGCTTCGATCCGCAGAAACTCTGCGCGTTGCTTATCCAGGAAGGCGTGACCATGATGCCGATGGTCCCACCCGCCATCAACGCGCTTTGCCAGATTGCCGAGGCCGGGAAATTTCCCGGTAACCACAAAGTGCGCTGGATCAAATCGGGAGCGGCTCCGCTCGCGCCCGAACTGGCGCGCCGTTGTACCGACCTCACCGGCATCATCGTGAACCAGGGATACGGCATGACCGAAGCGTCACCTGTAACGCATGTCGGATACATCGCGCCGCCGGAGATGAACCGCCCTGCATCCATAGGCCAGCCGCTGGCGCTCACTGAGTGCCGCATTCTCGACCTCAACGACCGCGAAGTCGCTCCCGGCGAGGCTGGAGAACTCGTCATGCGCGGTCCGCAATTCATGCTGGGATACTGGAAAGAACCGCAAGCCACCGCCGCTGTGATGCGCGATGGCTGGTACTACTCAGGAGATATCGTCCGCATGGACGAAGACGGCTTCTACTACGTGCTCGACCGGCGCAAGGAGATGATCAAGTACAAGGGATTCCCGGTAGCCCCCGCCGAAGTGGAAGCTGTTCTGCTGGAGCATCCGGCGGTGCGGGACTGTGGAGTCATCGCCAAGCCCGATGCGGATGCGGGAGAAATTCCCTGCGCCTTTGTGGTACTTCGCGAAGGCATCGTCGCGTCTGACAAGCTGGATGAGGAACTCCGCGGATTCGTGGCCGACCGCCTGGCGCATCACAAGCAGCCGCGCGAGGTGCACTTTGTCGATGCCGTGCCGCGGACGCCGTCGGGGAAGATTCTGCGGCGGGAACTTAGAAAGATTGTGGTGTGACGGGCGGAGACGAGATGGTTCACGAGGTTAGTCGGAATATTCCGTCCGCGCTGATCCGCAGTTCTGAGTCGCAGGTCATTGGGCTTCGCCGTGAACCTGTCTTACCGTCACCCAACTCGAGTCAACTCACTCAACCTGACTCGTGCCTTCGGACTCGCCTTGACTACACGCTAATTACGTGCTACACGTATATTACGTGCACATGACTCCCGCTAACGATACCGCTAAGCAGAACGTGACCATCAGCCTGAGCCGCCAGGTGCTGAAGAAAGCCAAAATCCTCGCTGCGCGCCGCGAGACCTCGATTAGCGGCCTTCTGGCGCATCAGATCGAAATCCTTGTCGGACAGGAAGAGGCTTACGAGCGCGCCGAGCGGCAGGCTTTGGCGCTTCTCGACAAGGGATTCCGCATGGGCGGAGTGATTTCCGCGACCCGCGAAGAACTCCATGAACGGTAAGACGTTTGTCGATACCAATATCCTGATCTACGCCCACGACGTGGATGCGGAGCAGAAACATGAAACCGCAAAGAGTGTTCTCCGCGAACTCTGGAGCGAGCGTAGTGGGGCTCTCAGCGTGCAGGTGCTGCAGGAATTCTATGTAAACGTCACGCGAAAGATTTCGCGACCTCTGTCGAAACAAGCCGCCCGCGCCGTCGTGAACGCCTATGCCATCTGGTGTGTCGAAACCGTTCCGGGCGATGTCGCGGCGGCATTTTCGATTGAAGATGAATCCCGCATCGGATTTTGGGACGCGCTGATCGTCGCCGCCGCATTGAAGATTGGCGCGACCCGAATACTCTCCGAGGATCTCAACCCCAGGCAACGGATCGCCGGCATCCGCATTGAGAATCCCTTTGTCATTACAAGGAGGGGGTAGGGATCCTTCAACTCCGCCAGAGCCTCACTTCGTGTAGCTCTGGCTATGCTCAGGATGACTTCGGGGGTGCCCCGTACTTCTGATTTAGTTTTTCACTTCTGCAATCTGACTTCGAACCTCCGACCTGGCTTTTCACTTCTGCAATCTGACTTCTGACTTCTGACTTGGCATAACCCCGAACGCAGCCATCTTCATCGCCATGTAAACTATCCCTATCCCCATGACGCTCGCCCGTTTCGTCACCAAATCGGCCTTCCGCAACAAGCGGCGCAGTCTGCTGACTGTGGCTAGCATCGCGTTTTCGTTGCTGCTGCTTAGCATCATGCTGACCGTGTGGCGCAGTTTCTTTATCGATAAGGGAGCGCCCGATTCGGCTCTCCGCATCATGACGCGGCACAAGGTTTCGCTGGCTAACTTTTTGCCGATCTATTATCGCGACAAGATCCGCACCATCCCTGGCGTTGTGCATGTCGTGCCGATGACCTGGTTCGGCGGAAAATATATCGACGACAAGCCGGAAAACTATTTTGCGCAGATGGCCACCGATCCCGATGAATACTTCGAGGTCGCGGCCGACAAGATCATGCCCGCCGACCAGCTTGCCGCGTGGAAAAATGACCGCGCCGGCTGCGTGGTCGACTCCGATCTTGCCCGCAAGCATCATTGGCAGATCGGCGACCATATCCATCTGCAGGGCACGATTTTTCCCACGAATCTCGACCTGACTTTGCGCGGCATTTACACGATCGATCCGCCGCAGAGCAACCTCTACTTCCACACCAAATATCTGGAGGAGTCGGTCGACTGGTTCAAAGACACGGCCGGCTTTTATTTCACGCGCGTCGACACGCCCGAGGATATGCCGAAAGCGGCGCACGCCATCGATGAGATGTTCCACGGCAGTCCGGTTCCCACCAAGAGCGAGAGCGAGCAGGCGTTCAAGGCGGATTTCATCTCGATGCTGGGGAACGTGAAGGCGTTTATCCTGGCGATCTGCGCGGCAGTTGTGTTCACTACGCTCCTGGTCTGCGCCAATACCATGGCGATGTCGATCCGCGAACGCACGCGCGAAGTCGCGGTCCTGCGCACGCTGGGGTTCACGCGCGGAAATATTCTTCGGCTGCTGCTGGGCGAAGCGATGGCGGTGGCCATTATCGGCGGGCTGGCCGGGGTTTCGCTCGCCACAGTCGTCATCCTCTTCATCTCGCGGCCCGGCATGGGCATGCCGGTCGCCCTGCACATGAGCGCGACGACCGCGCTGGTGGTCATGCTCGTGGCCGCTTTCGTCGGGATGGTGAGCGCGTTGATTCCTTCTTACCGCGCTTCACACCTCGGAATTGTCGATGCGTTGCGGCATATCGGCTAGCGGCGCGGAGACAAGAGACCTCCTCGGCACGCTCGAACCTTTAGACCTCCGATCCCTCACCCACGCCGGTGACCGCGATCACTGCCGCGTGGCAGCACGCGGGGTATAAGGAAAGCAGACGGAATATCCGCCTGACCGGAGGCACGTCATGGTGACTTCCCAGGCAAGTCCAGCTGCAACGTTCACGGCAAACTTCAAAACCATTCTCTTCGCAACCGACTTCTCTTCCTCCTCCGAGGCTGCGCTTCCCTACCTGCTGAGTCTCGCCCAGAGCTTCGATTCCACGGTGATCGCAGTGCATGCCGTGCCCTTCGAGGCGCTTTCCGGACTCGCCGCCGTTCCTCCCATGATTGAATTTGACGCCGAATGGCGCGACGCTTTGCAGGCCATGCGCGCTTACGAGCAGACGCATTCCTTCACCGGGTTGCGGCACGAATTTGTGCTGGAGCATGGGCCGCTCCGCGAAGTGATCGAGGATGTGGCCACGCAACGCAATGCCGATCTGATCGTGCTCGGCACGCATGGACGCCAGGGATTGCGCAAGGTTTTCGCAGGATCGTTCGCTGAGGAAATCTTCCGCACCGTCACCTGTCCGATTCTGATCGTGGGCCCGGGTGTCGCGCCCGACCCGTTCAAAGACTGGAAGCCGCGCCGCATCGTCTTTGCGACTGACTTTTCGGATGGCTCCCTGCGCGCGCTGGCGTGTGCTCTCACCCTGGCGGAAGCCAACAACGCGCGGCTGGTGCTGATGCATGCCGTACCGCTGGTCCCATGGGAGCAGCAGTCGGAACTCGACGTGAGCTACCAGGAGCAGTTGCGCAAGCTCATTCCGGAGAACATGCCGCACCGGTGCATGATCGATGTCGCGGTGGAATTCGACCTGGCTGCGCCGGCGATTCTGGGCGCAGCCGAGGAAGCCGAGGCCGACCTCATCGTCATGGGAGTGCACCACGCGCGTTTGCCCAGAGTCGATGCGCACTTTCCCGGGACGACTGCGTCCGACGTCATCTCGAACGCGCAATGCCCCGTGCTGACAGTTTGCGGATGACCCGCATCGACTTGTCTGGGGCGGACGGGCCCTGACGGTGGAGTCGCGGACTAGCCCCGTCACCACAGGAGGGCAGCTGTCAGAAGCGAACCTGCCAGGGCAGGCACTCACTACTGCCACCATCGCTATCCCAGGTGCTAAACTCGCTTGCGATGAGGACCGACATCCTGCCTCTCTGCGACGAGCATTACCGCACCATGGAGCCCGTGCTCGCTCCTTATACAGCGGATTATTTCATCGAATTTTTCCGCTGCACCGACAAGTTTTGCCATCGCTGCTTCGGCGAGCGGACCGGCTACATCACTCCCCAGCGCGGAGCTACGCCCGTGCTCACCCCCAGCCAGCCCAACTGCAATCGCCACGGACGCCCCATGTTTATCATCTCTCTCGATCGCCAGCGCAATCACGTAACTTACGCTTGCGCCGAACCGGGATGCCCGGAGCGCGTGCTGCGCACCTGAGAGAGTGCCGACTCCGGGGAGCCCATGCGCGCTGGCGGCGCATACTTATGCTAAAACCTGATCATGGCACTTAGTAAACGACCGCCTTCATTTTGACGCGAAACAAAGGCCGCCCGAGGGATCGAGCGGCCCATGTCGAACGGAGGTATCTTTCGGTTAATAGGCTGTCACCTGAATTTCCGGGTGATAGCCCGTCCAGCATCCAGGGCCGGCGTCAAGTCCGAATGTCCCGGTGAGAGCGGAGGATCCAGCGCAAGACTCGGAGCTATAGACGTAGTCAACAAAGATGCCGGTCACGTTTAAAACCGAGCCGATCGGGAAGTAATAACCATTGTTACTGTCTGTGCTGATGTTCAGGGAGTCGTAAAAACATCCCTGGGTGGTCGCGTGGCATGCGGTCGCCTGACCGATCGGATTCGGGCCGTAGTCACTGGTGTTGTACTCCACGCCTACGATGATCTGCTTCGGGAGTTTCACCCTGAGGGACGATAGATTGAAGGTGATGGGCGCGGCCAGTCCGTTATAGCAAATCTGCACCAGGGGGTCATACCATGCCGAGCCATTGCAATTCACCGAATCGGCAGAAGGCCGATAGGGCAGGGTGAAAGATTGCGTGGCCGTCGCGATCAGCGTTCCCGGCACTGGCGCGGGCTTGCCCTCCAGCGATACTCCCGTCGCAACGGAATAGATGTTCAGCGTGATCGGCAGAGTGTAGGTAGCGCCCCGCGTCGTGACGCAGGTGCCCGGTGTGTACCAGTTCCCGCTTGTACACGCCCAGGAAGACATGACAACGGATACCTGGTCGAGCGCAAGGCCGGTCGGGCCCGCAAGAGCCAATCCATCGCCGAGTTGAACAAAGGCGTAAGCCTCGGGGCCTTCACTGGCGACATTGCCGGGAAGCGGGAAAGGTATGGTGTTGTACAGAACTATGGGCGAACCGGCAGATGCGGTGAAATGCAATCCGGATATCACTGCAACGGCCAGAATCGCCGTAGCCATAACTAGCACTCTTAGCCCGGGGCCCAGAAGTCTTTTCTTTGCACGTGAAATCATAGAGTAGTCTCCTGAAGTAGATTTGTTATAACCCTGAGTAACTGAGCGTCCTTCGTCTCAGCCGGATACTGCGTCGTAACCAGGCGGGAACCGTTTCTCGGAGAGGCGCGACGCGTTGATGCGAACACAAACGCGGCGTCCTGTCAATGGCAAAGTTACGTGTTGATAAACGTTCAGAGTAATACGAGTTAGTCAGAAGTTACCGAATGGATTTTCGAACACGGAGGACAACATTGTAAGAGAGCGCCGTCCGAACCAGATACTTCCCTTCTTCAACCAGCAACCTACCCCACCAGCCACGAATACTGCGCAGCGCTCAGCGGCACCACGCTCAGCCGGCCTTGTCGTACCAGCGGGGACTCCGCGAAGAGCTTGTGCGCCTTGATTTCTGCCAGTGTCCTGGGAGCGGCGATCGCCTTGCCCACCTTGATCTTCACCTGCGGGGTCTTCACGTCGCTCGCATCCACCGACACCACCGATGCCGTGCCGACTGCGCTTTTTTCGTCGCCGGTGTGGTAGATCACCAGGCGTTCGCCGGGCTTCATCTCGCGCAGATGTTTTACGGCGGCGGGATTTGTCACTCCATCCCAGATGGTGCTCTTGTCGCGCTCCAGATTCGCAAAGGAATAAACTGTAGGTTCGGTCTTCAATAGGTAGTTCATTGTCGTAATCGTTCAGCCTAGCCGATGAATTGTTCTTGTCATAGCTGAAAGCCGCGGGAGATACCAGGTCTTCACTTCTTCAATCTGACTTCTAACTTCTGACTTGCGATTAGGCCGTGCCCGTATTGGCGAGCGCTTCCACCGCTTCCCAGGTGGTGGCGAAGGTCACAAAAAAATCTTTTACCTTGGTAATTTCCAGAATCTTGCCGACGCGCGGCTTTACGCCGGTCAGCACGAGGCATCGGCCGGTTTTCTGATGCGACACGTAGGTCGCGACCAACGAACCGAGTCCTACCGAGTCAATGTAGGGGACCTCGGAGAGGTCCAGAATCATCGTCTCGGCGGTTTCCTTACGCAGCGCCTCTTCGAAATGAGCCGTGGTCTGAATCGTGATCGGGCCTTTCAGCAGCAGGATGCGCTGATCGTCCGCCACGCCTTCAAAGCGCTCGACTTCGAGTTCCTGTACATCCATGGCTGCCGATTGTAGGCTTCCGCGTCCCATCTGTCACCTTGCTGGCTGTTCGTCGCTTGCTATTCGCAAATTCGTAGGGAAGTTGTGAAAGGAAGCGCCCGCGCACCGGAGCGAGTTAGTTTCACTTCCGCAATCTGACTTCTGACTTGCCACTCTGGGTTGCTATTGCGGTTTCTTGTCGTCGTAAATCGAGTACTGTCCCGCGGGACGCTTCAGTTTCACGGTAATTTCGAGGGAGGGCTTGTCGACCGGGTAGTCCTCGCCAAACGTCTGGAATCCCTTGGCCAGCACCTGGACCTGCACCGATCCGTAAGGAATCCCGTCCAGACTGGCACGGCCGTCGGCATCCGTCTTCAGCTCCATCTCTTCCTTGCTGGCCTTCCCCTTGCGATTGACGGAGTGCACCACAACCTGGGCATACTTGATGGGCTTGCCATCCGAATCGCGCACCACCACAAAGTGCACCGAGGATGCCGGGCCCCCCTCATCCTGCGCCCACGCCCTGGGGCCGTTGCTAAAGATAAATAAGATCGCGGCCCCGGCCAAAACCGCCATCGTCATGAACCCGGCACGAACTGTTGTTTTCATGGAGGACCTGTATGCGAGAGGATCTAACGTCTGCAATCTGACTTCTGAAGTATGACTTGCCCCTGGCTACTGCGGCTTCTGCTCCGCCGGGGCCTTGTCGGGCGGCTTGCTGTCATCCGGTTTCTTGTCTTTTTCTTGCACCCCATAACTCGAGAACTGTCCTCTTGGCCGTTTGAGCCGCACCGTAATCTCGGTCTCAGGCTGCTTGATCTGGTAGTCTTCGCCAAAGGTCTGGTATCCGGGCGCGAGCACCTGCACGCGCAAAACGCCATATGGAATCCCCTCGATGCCCGTCTTTCCATCATCGTCGGTCTTGAGTTCCATTCCACCCATGGCCTGCTTGCCTTTTTGCACCGGGTGGATCACCACCGCCGCGTTCTTGATCGGCTTGCCGTTGGCATCGCGCAGCACAATGAAGTGCATGTTCGACATCGGGCCTTCATAGTCATCTTCGTCCTGCGCCCAGGCGCCGATGGCGCCCGTGCCGATCCCCAGAAACATGATGACCGCCGCAGCCAATGCAACCTTTTTCATGGACTCCATTGTAAGCGGGATTATATCGGACCCCGTAAAAAGGGAAAGCGGCCCGTAGACAAACGCGCCGTTTCCCCATCCCCGC
The DNA here is from genome assembly GCA_963838315.1 of uncultured Acidobacteriaceae bacterium. GTDB lineage: Bacteria > Acidobacteriota > Terriglobia > Terriglobales > Acidobacteriaceae > Acidiflorens. Next base: position 19,583 of record CAWIQW010000019.1, on the reverse strand, counting down.
AAGGCTTTCGGGTTATAATCCTGTCTGCTTTTCCTCGTGTGGGGTTACGGGGCCAGGCCCGTTCTTGCCCGCTCCACCCTACGAGCCGGGACGATTCCAGGGTCACGCGCGAATCAAAATTCTCGGGGAGGAGTCGACAACACTCCCGATCGCCCAGGAGGCGACTATGAAATTACGCATGCTTGCACTTTCCATGGTTCTCCTTGTAACCGCGACGCTCGCGCTCGCGCAAACCTGGGTCCCCTTGACGAACCAGCCCGGTGCGAATCTCGGATTAAGCAGCCCTCTCCTGCTCACCGACGGCACTATCATTTTTCACGTACCCTGCGGACGGGCATGGCACAAGCTGACACCCGATCATCTTGGCAGTTACGTCAATGGCACGTGGAGCCAGATCGCTTCCCTGCCGGTCGGCTATGCCCCGCAATATTTCAGCTCGGCCGTTCTGCCCGATGGCCGGGTGATTGTTGAAGGCGGAGAATACAACGCACCCAGCGGCCGGTGTGAAGACGCCTGGACGAACCTGGGCGCCATCTATGACCCAAAGACCGACCAGTGGACCGCAATGGCTCCTCCGGCGGGATGGTCCAACATCGGCGACGCCTCCAGCGTCATCTTGGCCGATGGGACCTACATGCAAGCCAACTGCTGCTCCAAGCAAGCCGCATTGCTCGACGCCCAATCCCTGACCTGGACCAGCACGGGCAAAGGCAAGTACGACATCAACAATGAGGAAGGATGGACTCTGCTGCCGAACGGCGATGTCCTGACCGTCGACGCCTACGTCGGCAAGTACAAGGCCGGAGGCATGAACTACGAGATCTACCGCCCCAAAAGCGGCTCCTGGATCAGCGGCCCTCCCAGCGGCACGACTGTGGAACTCTGGGATTCGTATCCCAACTACCGCTACGCTTCCTATGAAGTTGGACCTGCGGTTCTGCGGCCCGACGGCACGGTGTTTGCCACCGGCGCCAACGGAGCACCCGGCGAAGGCGGCCACACGGCGATCTATGACTCGAAGACTGAAACCTGGACTGCCGGTCCCGACTTCCCCAACGGTCTCGACATCGCCGACGGACCGGGCGCGCTACTCCCCGACGGCAACGTGCTCGTTATGACCAGTCCCGGCATCTACCAACGCAATGCTCACTTCTTCGAGTGGAATGGCTCGACCCTGACCGACGTCACTGCCGGTATGAGCGACGCTCCCAACGTCTCTTCTTACTACGGCAACATGCTCGTCCTGCCCACCGGGGAGATCATCGTCACCGACTTCTTTAACGTGTGGATCTACCAGTCCGCGGGCAGTCCCGATCCCGCATGGCTGCCGGAAATTACCTCGGCGCCGGCCACCGTGCACCGCAACAGCTCCTACAAAATTTCGGGCTATAACTTCAACGGCTTTTCTCTGGGCGCGGTCTACGGAGACGACGTCCAGGCGGCCACCAACTATCCCATTGTTCGCCTCACCAACCAATCCACGGGAGACGTTTTCTACGCCCGCACGCACGACCACAGCACCATGGGCATCGCGTATTCGGGGGAAGCCTCGACGACTTTCGATGTCTCTCCCAAAACCGTAAATGGTCTTTACAGCCTGCAGGTGATCGCCAACGGGATCGCCTCCCCGGCAGTCACTGTAAGCGTGCAGTAACAACATTCTCAAAGCGCCAGGTCACGCCTGTCGTCGTGCGTGACCTGGGCGCGGAGCCATCGACGGGAGCAGGAATTCCTCGCGCTTCCGCAGCTTACGCCCAATCTGTGTAGAATGGCCCCGGTTCCCAAAGTACAAAGATTCGCGTTCAAAGGAGAACAATATCCATGAAACTCACTCAATGTGTGTTAGTCGGATCGCTTCTACTGGGAGGAGCCGGCACACTCGCCGCACAGGAAATGCCACAGGGAGCCCATATGCCTCCCAAGGTGCTCAACATCGCACGTGAATTTACCAGGCCGGGCAAAGCCGGTTCGACCCACGAGAAGGCTGAAAGCGCCTTCGTTCAGGCCATGCGCAACGCCAAATGGCCTACCCACTACCTGGCCATGGAATCGCTCACCGGCAAGCCCCGTGCGCTGTTCTTCACCGGGTACGACTCGTTCGAAGCCATGGAAAAGGACGTCATGGCTACGCAGAAGAATGAAACGCTTTCCTCAGCGCTCGAGCGCGCCGAGATTGCCGACGGCGAACTCCTCAGCGACAGCGATACGGGCGACTTTGTCTTCCGCGAGGACTACAGCCTGCGTCCTGAAACCGACGTCGCTCACATGCGCTATTTCGACATCTCGCTCTTCCACGTCCGTCCCGGCCATGAGAAAGAATGGGACACGCTGGTGAAGATGTATACGAAGGGCTTCGAGAGGATCGCGGATACACACTGGGTTACCTACGAGCAGGTGTATGGACAGCAGGGCGGAACCTTCATCGTGATTACGCCCATGAAGTCGGCTGCGGAAATCGACCGCAATGCCGCGCAAGGCAAGCAGTTCGAGGAAGCCATGGGCGCGGAGGGGATGAAGAAAATCGCGGAGCTGTCGGCCGCCACCATCGAATCGAGCACCAGCAATCTGTTCGCCTTCAATCCCCGCATGAGTTATGCGTCGGATGAATGGGTCAAGGCCGATCCGGATTTTTGGAAGGCGAAGCCATCGCACGCAACCGCGAAGAAGCCGGCAGAAAAATCAGAAACCAAAAAGGAATAAGAATTAAAGAAGGCCCCGGGTTCGCGCCTGTTCTGCAGGCGCGAACTCCTTTGATAAGCGCGGAGGGGATTTTATATTCACTGCTGCCGGGCTTGAAGGCTCGAGGCTCGTTGCTCGAAGCTCGAAGCCCGACGCCGAAGAGTCGTCCCTAACTCTGCCCGCGCAGCTTCTCCAGCGCCGCCCAGTCGCAAATCGTTAACATCGATCCCTTCAACACGACCAGTTCTTTTTTTCTGAACTCGGAGAATAGCCGGGTGATCGTCTCACGGCTCGTGCCCATGAGCTGCGCCATATCTTCGTGCGTCAGCGACAGGCGGGCACGCGCTTTTCCGTTCCTCACCTCCCCACGCATTGCCGTCTCCAACAAGAACCGCGCCAGCCTTTCGCAGACCGAGTGGGACGATCCCATCACGCGCAACAGTTCATAGGCTTGCTGGCAATCGCGACAGAGGAGCTGCGTCAGCCACAGCGCCGCGTCCCCGTGTCCCTTTAGGAAACAGAGAAGATTCTGACGGCTCACGAAGGCGAGGGTGGAGGTCTCCATGGTAGTCACTGTCGTGCTGTGCGGGGCGCCCGTAATGCTGGCGTGCAGGCCGAGCAAGTCACCGCAATCGGCAATGCGCAGGATCATGGTCCTCCCCTCAATCGAACAGGTGGAAAGCTTGGCGCGCCCCCGCTCCAGCACGAAGATGCCACCGGCGGCTTGTCCCTCGACAAAGATGACGGTATTTGCCGGAAACACAGACGTGTGCTTGATCCTGTTGAACGCTCCCCTCGATTGCAGAGAAAGGGGCCACCCAGAGTTCTCCTGCGAGGGGTGCACGGAAGGCCGTGGCGGCGCGGAAGAATCACCGGCGAGGCGGCGGGAAAGTGGATGGATGAGTGGACTGCCGATCTTCCGTTCGACGGCAGGAAGGCTGGGCGCACAGGTCATATCGGTTCCTTTTGGTTCCCATCGTGATCCGGCGTTGGCGTTCCGCGATAAGCGGCCTGCGAAAAACAGTACATCCAACTTTCGCTGCCCTGGTTCCGGAGCAGTTCGTTTTGGGAATTATGGCCAGCGAGGAGCACGCCAACATCCAATTCCGGGAGCCGCCAGAAACTGGAAGTATTTGAGGTATCGGCAACGACGGCCTGTAGAGATGAGCCGGAAACTCGGCATCCTCCGACCGCATATGGGCAGGCAGGTTCACTTCAATCGGTGAGGGACCAGGAGCGTGAAGATGGAGGGTTGGAAGCACGCGCTGAGAGCTAGGAGGACTTGCGCGGAGGGGGCCGGTTAGCCCCCTGCCAGCGCATCACGACTATGACGCACACAAAGTTTCAAGCGCGGCCTGGTCGCGGATCAGCATGGTTGCGCCATGCAATTCCACTACCCCACGTCTTTTGAAATCTCCCAGTATCCGCGTCACCGTCTCGCGCGAAGAGCCGATCAGTTGTGCCAGTTCTTCATGCGTAAGGGCCATCTTCATGCGCACCGTGCCGCCGGTGGATTGTCCATCGGCCGACCACTGCAGCAACAGCCGCGCCAGCTTCCCGGGAACCGAGTGGCACAGCCCGATCGAACGAATCACATCGTAGGCCGATTGGCAGTCCTGGCTAAGATGTTGGGTCGCCCGCAAACAAGCGTCTCCGTGCTTTTTGAGGAACTTCAGGAACTGGTCGCAGCCGATGTAGGCCAACTGGCTGGGCTGCAAGGTCTCCACTGTCAACTCGTAGGGATTGCCCGTCACCACCGATTGCAGTCCCAGCACTTCGCCGGGATGCGCAATCTTGACGATCAGCGTTTTGCCCTCGCTGTTGGTGGTCATGAGCTTCACGCGCCCCTGGCAAACGATGTAGACTCCGCGCGCCGCCTGGCCTTCCATGAGAACAATTGCGCCTTCGGGATACGAACTGGTGTGCTTGATCCGGTTCAGTTCCTCGAGGGTCGCCTGGGAAAGGCCCGAGAAGAAACTACTGGCTCCAAGGTCGAATTGCCGCACATCCTCGACGATCGGCAAGCCGTAGGGCGAGTTTGCCTTGGCCTGCGCATCCGCCAGATACCGAAAACCAGACCCGGTCGCTCTCCCCGCCACCGCTATCGTTGCCGTTGCCATAAGACCATCCTCCTTGCCTTTCGCCTACGTTAAAGGCAACCCTCTGGCCAATCCAGTTGCCCCCCATATCCCTGCCCGGGGTCAGATCCAAGCACAATAGAATCAGTTATTTCCATCATAAGACCCGGAATTCCGCCACCCCTGGCTTGCCCCGGCAGATCACTTCTTATGGGTCATTTAACACATGGCTGCGTGATCTCCATCACGGAAAGGTGTGAGAACCTGATCCCGCGCAGAGATCAAACGCAACCTCCCACCGCCCATCGGCTCCGGCCCATAATTTGTATTAGCGGTTCTTGGCCCGTGATCATCCCCCATGAGTGGGGACGGGATCCGTCAGGGCTGGTATGCCCTGGCAGTACGGAAGGAGAGGATAGCGACGCCGCTCATGAAACTCTCCCCGAGTATCGAACGGATGCCAGCGGGCATTAGACATCCGTTCGTTACTTTAGGCAACCACTATTTACAGATTGGGCGGTCTTTCTTAGATCCGGCTGCCGCCAGACCAGCTTTGCCCAACTCAGATGCTTCTAAACCACATCTTCAAAGTTATTGCTTCGGTGGTTCATCTTACGATCATCCCCGTGCCCATTCCGTCGGCAAGCCGCGCCGGAACAGGGTTCTGCCCTCCATTCCCTGGCGAAAGGTTATGCTCGTCGCTTCCGGAATCAACTACTCCGCGAGGCCGTCTCCGCGCGTCTTTTAACTGCGCTCCTTGCTGCGAAATCGTCAGCGTCTTTCCGGGAGGTAGTTATAGGTTCCCAGTTCAGCGGATCTGTAACTCACCCGGGGAGCCGGATATTCGTGGAAGCGCAGAAACGTAACCGCCACGCTCTGCGTGCGCCGTTCCGCCCTGTGCACGTACCGGTCGTGGTGCTGTGTTCTCCACCGGCCCAATAGTGATCTCCGTTTCATTGAGGGTCATAACAACGAAGTCATAAATCGGAATAGCGACCTTGTCTTCAAAATGGCTCTTCCCGTTCTCCCTGGTGGCGATGCCCGTGGAAACGCCGGGCATGGTCGCGAGTCGAGCCACCAACGCGACTTCATCCAGGTTGTGCGCCTTTCCAGACCCGTGCCCGGGAGGTACCTCCTTTATGGATATTGGTTTCCTGGGCCACCAGATCAGCCAACTCCTGATTCCCCCAGTCTTCCTGGGAGATGGCGGGTGGGTGCCGCGCCCACTATTTTTGCCTAAATGTATCTATATCAGCAACATGGAAGAGTTCACCCGATCATTTTGTCGCTTCCAGAACGAGCTTTGCCATTAGAAGGTGGGAGCCATAGCAGAGCGCATAAGCAGCAACTTGACAACTCCGCGCTCACATCCTACAATTAGCACTCATTGAGTCCAAGTGCTAACAACCGCATCAAAACCTATAACAACTCTTGAAAGGAGCACTATCCATGTCAACAAAGTTCACTCCCCTGCATGACCGCATCCTGGTCCGGCGCGTGGAAGAGGCTGACACCACTCGTGGTGGCATCATCATTCCCGATTCCGCCAAGGACAAGCCACAGGAAGGCGAAGTCATCTCCGCTGGCAAAGGCAAGATCAACGAAGAAGGCAAGGTTCGTCCGCTCGACGTAAAAGAAGGCGACCGCATTCTGTTCGGCAAATATTCCGGCACCGAGATCAAGATCGATGGTGAAGATTTCATCATCATGCGCGAAGAAGAAGTTCTGGGCATCCTGACCGGCGCAGCCAAGAAGGAAACTGCCGGCAGCCGCCGCTAAGCAACATAACGCGTCTATGCGCCAATATGACCATCCGATTACTACTTTGTCATTCCGAGCGCAGCGAGGAATCTGCATTGGCTTGCTCGCGGCTCGAGGCTCGTAGCTCGCGGCTTTAAATTTCGCAGGCATCGCCTGCACCAAAACAAATTCTGAGGAGCACAAAAAAATGGCAAAGCAAATTATTCATGGAGAAGAGTCCCGCCAGGCCATTCTCCGCGGCGTCAACATTCTTGCGGACGCTGTGAAAGTCACTCTGGGCCCGAAGGGCCGCAACGTTGTCATCGAAAAGAAATTCGGCTCGCCCACCATCACCAAGGACGGCGTCACCGTAGCCAAGGAAATCGATCTGAAAGACGCGCAGGAAAACATGGGCGCGCAGATGGTTCGCGAAGTGGCCTCGAAGACCAGCGACATCGCTGGCGACGGCACCACCACCGCGACCGTTCTCGCCCAGGCGATTTTCCGCGAAGGCGTCAAAACCGTAGCTGCTGGCGCCAATCCAATGGCCCTGAAGCGCGGCATCGAGAGAGCTGTCGTCGCTATCTGCGGCTCGCTCGACAAGGAAGGCAACCGCAAGCCGGGCGAACTCGACAGCTTCTCCAAGCCGGTTCAGGGAGACCATATCGCCCAGGTCGGCACCATCTCCGCCAACAACGACGAGACCATCGGCAAGATTATCGCCGAAGCCATGAAGAAAGTCGGCAAGGATGGCGTCATCACCGTGGAAGAAGCGAAGACGCTGGAAACCCAGCTCGACGTGGTCGAGGGCATGCAGTTCGACCGCGGCTATCTCTCTCCTTATTTCGTGACCGATCCCGAGCGCATGGAAGCGATCCAGGAGAACGCGTACATCCTCATCCACGAAAAGAAAATCAGCTCGATGAAAGACCTGCTCCCGCTGCTCGAGCAGATCGCCAAGAGCGGCAAGCCGCTCACCATCATCGCTGAGGACGTGGAAGGCGAAGCGCTCGCCACTCTCGTCGTCAACAAGCTGCGTGGCACGCTGCAAGTCGCGGCCGTCAAGGCTCCGGGCTTCGGCGATCGCCGCAAGGCCATGCTGCAGGATATCGCCATCCTCACCGGTGGCAAGGCCATCACCGAAGATCTGGGCATCAAGCTGGAGAACGTTCAGATCAGCGACCTCGGACAGGCCAAGAAGCTCACCATCGACAAGGACAACACCACCATCGTCGAAGGCAAGGGCAAGCATGCCGAGATCGAAGGCCGCGTGAAGGAAATTCGCAGCCAGATCGACAAGACCACCAGCGACTACGACCGCGAGAAACTGCAGGAGCGGTTGGCGAAGCTGGTCGGTGGCGTAGCCGTCATTAAAGTCGGCGCCGCGACCGAAACCGAAATGAAAGAGAAGAAAGCCCGTGTCGAAGATGCCATGCACGCGACCCGCGCAGCCGTGGAAGAAGGCGTGGTCCCCGGCGGCGGCGTAGCGCTCGCGCGTTGCGTCCCGGCGCTGGACAAGCTGAAGCTGGAAGGTGACGAGCAGATCGGTGTCAACATCGTGAAGCGCGCCATCACCGAGCCGCTGCGCCAGATCGTCGAGAACGCCGGCGAAGAGGGTGCGGTTGTCCTCGGCAAGGTGAACGACTCCAAGGACATGAACTTCGGCTACAACGCCCAGACCGGAGAGTACGAAGATCTGGTCAAGGCGGGCGTCCTCGATCCGACCAAGGTCGTGCGCACCGCACTGACCAACGCCGGCTCGATCGCCAGCCTGATGCTGACCACCGAAGCCCTGGTTTCGGAGATTCCTGAAAAGAAGGAAGCTCCCATGGGCGGCGGCGGCCACGGCGGCGGCGGCATGGACGGCATGTACTAAGAACAGCTCCGAGCCGCGAGCTCCGAGCTTTTAGCCTTTCGCTGAGGCCCCGCCTGTTGGGCGGGGCCTTTTTCTTTCCACAGTTTTTTCCCTCTGAGATCCGGAGCGCGGCGAAGCGAAGCAGCGTGTAGTCGAAGGACCCCTATTCCCAGCTAGGCGAAACCCTCGCCGACACGATCGGTAACTTCGCTCTCGACGCGCGTAACCCGTCTAAGACGGGGAAGTCGCCCCTGGTCTGGCAGCCTGCTATCAGGCCGCGCAGGTTGCGCACCTGAGCCGTTCGTAAGAGACGGCTGCCCCACTCATCGCGCCTTTTGCGATGAGTGGGATTCCGCTACTGCCAATGCTTTTGGGTGGCGCAGCGCTTCCAGCGCTGCGTTCACACAGCCACAACACCTGCCGGCTTTAGCCGCTGAGGGACGGCATCCAGCGCCATCCCCACATTAGCCGAAGAATAAGGATATTGTTCAGGACTAGCAGCCAACCCCCTCTTCACCGGATTCAAATGGATATACCGCTGGAAAGCGCTATACTCCTCCCAACCCCGAACGCGGCGGTCATAGAAACTCGTCTCCCAAATCTCTCCACCAAAACCTAATTCCCTCTTGGCGCGAAACGAGAATCCGCCCTTGATCAATTGCAGCGCCCGCTCCAGAGTCAGCGTCGGAGTAATTAACAGATGAAAATGATCGGGCATGATCACAAACTCATGCAGCAGGTATTTCTGTTGCATCCGGTATGAAAGCAGGACATCCAGAAACAGGCCTGCCATCCTTTCAGACTGTAGGAGGCGATGCCTCTGGAATGTGTTGGCGGTAATAAAGTAAGTTCCTAGCCCGGTATTTCCGTGGTGAGGTGCGGCCATATTTTGCCTCAGCGGCTAAAGCCGTCCTGCTGTGGCGACCTTATCGCGGCGCTTAAGCGCTGCGCCACCCAAAAGCGGCAAATCGGCTGGTTCAACACGAAATCATTCTCGGAATGGGAAGATGGACCGGCCGCCGAAGCACATCATTCCAATCGAGCCGCGAAGCGGCGTCAGAATGCAGCCCACGGCGCAAGCCGTGGGTGGCTCGCGAAAAACATCCGCAAGCCCCGTAGGGGCGAAAGAAGCAACCCTCCGAGAAATTCTGTCCCACGGGTTCGCCACTCTCCCTTCCCGTTCCGGAACCTACAATCCCTCCCGACCTCACTTATTTCTTGACTCAGGCCCGCAGGTCCCACCTAATAGAAGTACCCGCCCAACTTACAAACACTCGCCCGGACCTCCGGCCAAAAACCCGAGGTGTCGCCAAAATGGAACGCTGGAGAAGGAAGGTAATTCGATCTTAATGACACTAACTACCAAAGAATCAAGACTTTGACTATAACTATTGTTCTTTCAATACTTTACCCCTAAGTCCCTTATTCCATTAGACCGGAAGGGGGGGGAGGGTAACTGAGAACCGGGAATTCCGAACCGATCAAGGGAGAAACACAATGCCAACCAACGAAGCACCCAAATGTCAGCACATCAAAACCAACGGGACCGAATGCGGCTCGCCCGCTTTAAAGGACAACCAGTTCTGCTACTACCATCAGCACTGCCGCCCGGCTACTTTCAACTATCGCGGCATGTATCACGATTACACCGCCTCGGAAATTCATCTGCCTGTTTTCGAGGACGTGCACGCCATCCAGTTCACTCTTCGCCAGGTTACCGAACTCATCATGCGTCACAAAATCGATGCCAAGGAAGCCGGCCTGCTTCTCTATGCCCTGCAGATCGCATCGTCCAATCTCAAACGCCTGAAGCTTGACGAGCCTCAACCCGAGCAAGTCGTCACCGACGCCGCAGTCGAGCACGCCGTCGAAACTCCCGAGGAAGCCGCGCACTTTAGTGAACTCCAGATCCAGGAAATCGAAAGAATCTACAGCTGCGCCGACGATGCCCAGCCGCCGTTTCCCGTTAAGTCCCATCCCGCTGGCGCCCGCCTCAAGCCAAAAGAACGCGCAACCAGCCAAAGGGCGCGGCGTTTAGGACGGGACACGCCGGGATTCGATATACCCAGGGGACTTCATTTGTACGGTCGCGTACAAAGCAGCGATCACGCAATTATTAAACCAGATACTTTTCCCGGGATTGTCGGAGTATAGTGCTTACTACTTCTCATGAGCACTAACGTATCTTCTCCCGGCCGCCGGCGTCGGCTGTTATCCATTGATGGAGGCGGCCTGTGCGGACTTATACCGGCGCAGGTGCTGATGTTAATCGAGCAGCAACTGGATGCGCTTACGGGCGATCCCCAGCCTTTGTGCAACCGCTTTGACCTGATCGGGGGCACCAGCACCGGCGCGATTCTTGCGGCTGGACTTGCCCTCGGGATGAAAGCGGTGGACCTGCGCAATTTCTATCTTACTTTTGGTCCCGACATTTTTAATCCGGTGAACCCGATCACCGGGTTCTGGCATAAGTATGCGGGCGGCCCGATTGAAAGTCATCTTAAGGATGTGCTCGGGGAAACGACCACGCTGGGCGATGCGCAGCTGCGCACCATGATCATGCTGGTGGCGAAGAATGCGACGATGGGGAACGACTGGTTCTTCAGCAATAATCCCGGGAACCAGTTTTACAACAGCAACAAGGACATTCCGCTGTGGCACATAGTGAGGGCGAGTTCGGCCGCGCCCACTTACTTTCCGCCGCACGCGTTCCAGATTCCCGACGGTGACGGCAAGCCACAGACTTATGAGTTCATCGACGGAGGGGTGAGCAGTTACAACAATCCGTCGCTGCAGGTCTTTCTGGAGGCGACGGTACCGGAGTACGGCATCGGATGGCCGATGGGGGTTGACAACCTGCTGCTGATCTCGCTGGGCACGGGATTCTCGCCCGTGAGCATCGCGGAGGGGAATGCGGCGCGCTACAACCTGCTGGACTGGGCACAGTACGTGCTGAAAGAGCTGATGAACGAAGCGAGCCTGCAGCAGAATGTGCTGATGCACATGGTGGGCGAACGGCCCACGCAAGGCGCGGGCGGGACGGCGGAGGCGGCGGTTTCCGGAGCGTCGCCAGGGACGCCGAGCGCCCAAGCGCTGACCCGGATGAGTGCCAGTCTCGGCCCCAACAAGCTGCTGACCTACCAGCGCATCACGGTCGAGCTGACGCGGGAACGATTGGACCGGCTGAACCTTCCGGACGTCGATCCGCTGAGGGTTCGCGAGATGGACGCGGTCGACCAGATCCCCAATATGCGGCGGGTGGGGGCGGCGGTCGCCAACGAGCAGGTCCACATGGAGCGGCTGATTCAGTTCTTCAGGAACTGAATAAACTAACAGTCGTGGAATGAGCAGGTTACCGACATCGATCGAAATCAACGGCGGGATACCGCGAGTGTGATGCGAATTACCGCTTCGGCTGACTAATAGAGCGTATGCTGGATAGTGATGACAGCCACTTTGCAATACCTCTCCAGCCTTCGCCAGGAAATCGCCGACCTCAAGCAGTTGAACGCCACCGTGCCGGCCAAACCGCAGCGCAATGCGGTGGACCGTTCCGCGTTCGAAGCACGCGCCACTCGCCTGCAGGAAATCAAGCAGGAATTGACGAAGCTGATGAGCAAGCCCGATAACTCCGTTTGGTGGTAGGAACGGCGGTTGGACCGGGAGTTAGTTCTCAATCATCCTCGGCCTTATGCTCGCTCGGCCCGCGGGTCCAAAGCGCAGCGCTCGAAGAAACAGACGCCATGAAATCCAAACTCGGGTGAAGTCCGTACTTCTGACGGAAAGCAAAATCAATCCCGAAAGGATTTCAAGAATATGAACCGCAAGATTCTTGTTGGTGTAGGACTTGTGTGCCTGGCGATGAGCGCGGCCATCGCGGGCACGAAGAACCCGATGGTTGGCGGACAGGAGATGTATCCGACCAAAAACATCATTGAGAACGCCGTGAATTCCTCCGACCACACGACTTTGGTAGCGGCGGTGAAAGCGGCTGGACTCGTGGAGACGCTGGAAGGACCAGGACCGTTCACGGTATTCGCTCCGACCAATGAGGCGTTTAACAAGTTGCCGGCTGGCACTGTCGACACGCTGCTGAAGCCCGAAAACAAACCGACGTTAACCAAAGTGCTGACCTACCACGTGGTTCCGGGACGGCTGAGCTCGCACGACCTGATGAAGATGGTGAAGGCCGGCGGCGGAAAAGCGGAACTGACGACGGTTGAGGGCGGCAAACTGTGGGTCATGGAGGATGGCAAAAACCTCGTGCTGAAAGATGAAAAAGGGGACACCGCCAATATCACGATCGCCAATGTGTTTCAGTCGAATGGAGTGATTCACGTGATCGATACGGTCGTAATGCCGAACTGAGGAACGAAGCTGTAGGGATCAAGCCCCGCTGCGGCGGGGCTGTTCCTTTTAAAAGCGATCAGGCACGGCGGGGGCGAAGAGCGCCACTTTGCTTGACGGCGAGGCGAGTTCCGGAGATTTCTCCGCTGAGCATGTTCATCACCTCGAAGCAGAGTGGAGGATTTATCCGCAGGCAGTCGAGCAGCGCGTCGCGGGAAACGAATGCCAGTTCCGCATCCTCGACAACCCGAGCGGTAAGGCTGTAAGGAGTGCCGGCAATCGTCGCAGGCAGTCCCACCACCGATCCGGGACCCAGGATCCGTGGCGGGAACGAGGGATTCGCGCCCTCCAGAGACAGGCTGACTTTTCCCTTGCGGATCAGGTACAAACCAATGACCGCGTCGCCGTGGCGGAACAGAGTTGCGTCCTTGGCCTTGAAGACAACGGTGGCCACACTCAAGAGCTGTTCTTGCATGGCAGACGAAACAACCAGATGCCTGGGCACTTCAGCCATCACACCTCCCCCGACGGTTTGTCTCTTGTATCGCCGGGAAGAACATCGAGGCTGTGACGCGGATCACTGTTGCGTGTGAGGGGGTTTTGAGTCCGCCGCGCGCTGTACAATCGCTTTCGATACAATCTTTTGCCCCGGGGAAATGAGCGCGGAGCGCTTAGGGTCGGGTCGGCGGTTGAGCGAGAAGCGCGGCAGATTATCCCTGAAAAGACGGTGCAAAAGAAAGACATTCGCAGCATCATTTCGAATACAGGACTCACCATGACAAGTCGACGTTCCGGCGCGCTGGTCTGCATCTTTGTGGTCTTCTGGTCGTCGCTCGCGCTCGGCCAGGCGGCAGACCACATAACAAAACAACCGGCGGACACGATCGTCACCGGCATGATCGTCACCATGGACAGGAACCGTTCCATCGTCGAGGATGGGGCGGTGGCGATGGTGGGCGATACGATTGTGGCGGTCGGGACACGCCCGGAGATCGAAGGGCGCTACCGGGCGCGGCAGACGATCGATGCGCGCGGCAAACTGGTTCTGCCGGGGTTCATCAATGGACATACACATGTCCCGATGACGCTATTTCGCGGTTTACACGATGATGTGACGCTCAACGACTGGCTCTACAAGTACATCTTTCCGGCCGAAGCGAAAAACGTAACCGAGGAATTCGTGCGCTGGGGCACGCGGCTGGCGGCGGCGGAGCAGATTCGTTCGGGGGTCACGACCTTCGCCGATATGTATTACTTCGAGGACGCAGTGGCCGAAGAAACGAAAGCGGCCGGAATGCGGGGTGTGCTGGGCGAGACGTTCATCGACTTCCCTGCCCCCGATAACAAGACGAACGCGGCCATGCTGGCTTATACGGAGAAGTTCCTGCAGAAGTGGCAGGGGGATCCGCTGATCCAGGCGGCGGCCGCTCCGCATTCGATTTATACCTGCTCGCAAAAGACTTTGCAGGATGCAGCGGCGCTGGCTCGCAAGTATCATGCGCCGATTCTGATTCACGTCGCGGAAATGAAGAAGGAACTGGAGGACAGCCAGAAGAATAATGGGGCGACCCCGGTGCAATACCTGGAGCGGATCGGCGTGCTGGGGCCGGACGTTATCGCCGCGCATTGTATTTTCGTCGACGCCGCGGACCGCAAGCTGCTGGCGGAGCGCGGGGTGGGATGCGTACATAATCCGTCGAGCAACATGATGCTGGCGAGCGGAGTTGCGCCGGTTCCCGAAGAGCGCGCGGCCGGAATCGCGGTTGGGCTAGGCACGGATGGTCCGGCGGGCAGCAATAACGATCTCGATCTGATGGAAGAGATCGACCTTGCGGCGAAGCTGGCGAAGATCACGAAGATGAGTCCGCTGGCATTGAACGCGCCAGCGGTGGTGGAGATGGCCACGATCGATGGGGCGCGGGCGCTGCACATGGAGAAAGAAATCGGGTCGCTCGAACCGGGGAAGAAAGCGGATCTGATCGTGATTGCCCTCGACGAGCCGAATGCCGTGCCGATGTATGACATCTACGCGCAGATCGCCTACGCCTTGAAAGCAAGCGACGTGGAGACGGTGATGATCGGCGGACGGCTCGTCATGAAAGACAGAAAGCTGCTGACGGTCAATGAAGATATTGCCTTGATGCGTTGTTGTTGCGCGCAGTCTTGATGCGTTGTTGTTGCGCGCAGTCTTGATGCGTTGTTGTTGCACGCAGTCTTGATGCGTTGTTGTTGCGCGCAGTCTTGATGCGTTGTTGTTGCACGCAGTCTTGATGCGTTGTTGTTGCACGCAGTCTTGATGCGTTGTTGTTGCGCGCAGTCTTGATGCGTTGTTGTTGCGCGCAGTCTTGATGCGTTGTTGTTGCGCGCAGTCTTGATGCGTTGTTGTTGCGCGCAGTCTTGATGCGTTGTTGTTGCGCGCAGTCTTGATGCGTTGTTGTTGCACGCAGTCTTGATGCGTTGTTGTTGCACGCAGTCTTGATGCGTTGTTGTTGCGCGCAGTCTTGATGCGTTGTTGTTGCGCGCAGTCTTGATGCGTTGTTGTTGCACGCAGTCTTGATGCGTTGTTGTTGCGCGCAGTCTTGATGCGTTGTTGTTGCACGCAGTCTTGATGCGTTGTTGTTGCGCGCAGTCTTGATGCGTTGTTGTTGCGCGCAGTCTTGATGCGTTGTTGTTGCACGCAGTCTTGATGCGTTGTTGTTGCGCGCAGTCTTGATGCGTTGTTGTTGCGCGCAGTCTTGATGCGTTGTTGTTGCGCGCAGTCTTGATGCGTTGTTGTTGCACGCAGTCTTGATGCGTTGTTGTTGCGCGCAGTCTTGATGCGTTGTTGTTGCGCGCAGTCTTGATGCGTTGTTGTTGCACGCAGTCTTGATGCGTTGTTGTTGCACGCAGTCTTGATGCGTTGTTGTTGCGCGCAGTCTTGATGCGTTGTTGTTGCGCGCAGTCTTGATGCGTTGTTGTTGCACGCAGTCTTGATGCGTTGTTGTTGCACGCAGTCTTGATGCGTTGTTGTTGCGCGCAGTCTTGATGCGTTGTTGTTGCACGCAGTCTTGATGCGTTGTTGTTGCGCGCAGTCTTGATGCGTTGTTGTTGCGCGCAGTCTTGATGCGTTGTTGTTGCACGCAGTCTTGATGCGTTGTTGTTGCACGCAGTCTTGATGCGTTGTTGTTGCGCGCAGTCTTGATGCGTTGTTGTTGCACGCAGTCTTGATGCGTTGTTGTTGCGCGCAGTCTTGATGCGTTGTTGTTGCACGCAGTCTTGATGCGTTGTTGTTGCGCGCAGTCTTGATGCGTTGTTGTTGCACGCAGTCTTGATGCGTTGTTGTCGCAGCTTATGGTTGTTGCACGCAGTCTTGATGCGTTGTTGTTGCGCGCAGTCTTGATGCGTTGTTGTTGCACGCAGTCTTGATGCGTTGTTGTTGCACGCAGTCTTGATGCGTTGTTGTTGCACGCAGTCTTGATGCGTTGTTGTTGCACGCAGTCTTGATGCGTTGTTGTTGCACGCAGTCTTGATGCGTTGTTGTTGCACGCAGTCTTGATGCGTTGTTGCACGCAGTCTTGATGCGTTGTTGTTGCGCGCAGTCTTGATGCGTTGTTGTTGCACGCAGTCTTGATGCGTTGTTGTTGCACGCAGTCTTGATGCGTTGTTGTTGCGCGCAGTCTTGATGCGTTGTTGTTGCACGCAGTCTTGATGCGTTGTTGTTGCGCGCAGTCTTGATGCGTTGTTGTTGCACGCAGTCTTGATGCGTTGTTGTTGCACGCAGTCTTGATGCGTTGTTGTTGCGCGCAGTCTTGATGCGTTGTTGTTGCACGCAGTCTTGATGCGTTGTTGTTGCGCGCAGTCTTGATGCGTTGTTGTTGCACGCAGTCTTGATGCGTTGTTGTTGCACGCAGTCTTGATGCGTTGTTGTTGCACGCAGTCTTGATGCGTTGTTGTTGCGCGCAGTCTTGATGCGTTGTTGTTGCGCGCAGTCTTGATGCGTTGTTGTTGCGCGCAGTCTTGATGCGTTGTTGTTGCACGCAGTCTTGATGCGTTGTTGTTGCACGCAGTCTTGATGCGTTGTTGTTGCACGCAGTCTTGATGCGTTGTTGTTGCACGCAGTCTTGATGCGTTGTTGTTGCACGCAGTCTTGATGCGTTGTTGTTGCACGCAGTCTTGATGCGTTGTTGTTGCACGCAGTCTTGATGCGTTGTTGTTGCGCGCAGTCTTGATGCGTTGTTGTTGCACGCAGTCTTGATGCGTTGTTGTTGCACGCAGTCTTGATGCGTTGTTGTTGCACGCAGTCTTGATGCGTTGTTGTTGCACGCAGTCTTGATGCGTTGTTGTTGCACGCAGTCTTGATGCGTTGTTGTTGCACGCAGTCTTGATGCGTTGTTGTTGCACGCAGTCTTGATGCGTTGTTGTTGCACGCAGTCTTGATGCGTTGTTGTTGCACGCAGTCTTGATGCGTTGTTGTTGCACGCAGTCTTGATGCGTTGTTGTTGCACGCAGTCTTGATGCGTTGTTGTTGCACGCAGTCTTGATGCGTTGTTGTTGCACGCAGTCTTGATGCGTTGTTGTTGCACGCAGTCTTGATGCGTTGTTGTTGCACGCAGTCTTGATGCGTTGTTGTTGCACGCAGTCTTGATGCGTTGTTGTTGCACGCAGTCTTGATGCGTTGTTGTTGCACGCAGTCTTGATGCGTTGTTGTTGCACGCAGTCTTGATGCGTTGTTGTTGCACGCAGTCTTGATGCATTGTTGTTGCACGCAGTCTTGATGCGTTGTTGTTGCACGCAGTCTTGATGCGTTGTTGTTGCACGCAGTCTTGATGCGTTGTTGTTGCACGCAGTCTTGATGCGTTGTTGTTGCACGCAGTCTTGATGCGTTGTTGTTGCACGCAGTCTTGATGCGTTGTTGTTGCACGCAGTCTTGATGCGTTGTTGTTGCACGCAGTCTTGATGCGTTGTTGTTGCGCGCAGTCTTGATGCGTTGTTGTTGCACGCAGTCTTGATGCGTTGTTGTTGCACGCAGTCTTGATGCGTTGTTGTTGCACGCAGTCTTGATGCGTTGTTGTTGCACGCAGTCTTGATGCGTTGTTGTTGCACGCAGTCTTGATGCGTTGTTGTTGCACGCAGTCTTGATGCGTTGTTGTTGCACGCAGTCTTGATGCGTTGTTGTTGCACGCAGTCTTGATGCGTTGTTGTTGCACGCAGTCTTGATGCGTTGTTGTTGCACGCAGTCTTGATGCGTTGTTGTTGCACGCAGTCTTGATGCGTTGTTGTTGCACGCAGTCTTGATGCGTTGTTGTTGCACGCAGTCTTGATGCGTTGTTGTTGCACGCAGTCTTGATGCGTTGTTGTTGCACGCAGTCTTGATGCGTTGTTGTTGCACGCAGTCTTGATGCGTTGTTGTTGCACGCAGTCTTGATGCGTTGTTGTTGCGCGCAGTCTTGATGCGTTGTTGTTGCGCGCAGTCTTGATGCGTTGTTGTTGCACGCAGTCTTGATGCGTTGTTGTTGCACGCAGTCTTGATGCGTTGTTGTTGCACGCAGTCTTGATGCGTTGTTGTTGCACGCAGTCTTGATGCGTTGTTGTTGCACGCAGTCTTGATGCGTTGTTGTTGCACGCAGTCTTGATGCGTTGTTGTTGCACGCAGTCTTGATGCGTTGTTGTTGCGCGCAGTCTTGATGCGTTGTTGTTGCACGCAGTCTTGATGCGTTGTTGTTGCACGCAGTCTTGATGCGTTGTTGTTGCACGCAGTCTTGATGCGTTGTTGTTGCACGCAGTCTTGATGCGTTGTTGTTGCACGCAGTCTTGATGCGTTGTTGTTGCACGCAGTCTTGATGCGTTGTTGTTGCGCGCAGTCTTGATGCGTTGTTGTTGCGCGCAGTCTTGATGCGTTGTTGTTGCGCGCAGTCTTGATGCGTTGTTGTTGCGCGCAGTCTTGATGCGTTGTTGTTGCGCGCAGTCTTGATGCGTTGTTGTTGCACGCAGTCTTGATGCGTTGTTGTTGCGCGCAGTCTTGATGCGTTGTTGTTGCGCGCAGTCTTGATGCGTTGTTGTTGCACGCAGTCTTGATGCGTTGTTGTTGCGCGCAGTCTTGATGCGTTGTTGTTGCGCGCAGTCTTGATGCGTTGTTGTTGCACGCAGTCTTGATGCGTTGTTGTTGCGCGCAGTCTTGATGCGTTGTTGTTGCGCGCAGTCTTGATGCGTTGTTGTTGCACGCAGTCTTGATGCGTTGTTGTTGCACGCAGTCTTGATGCGTTGTTGTTGCGCGCAGTCTTGATGCGTTGTTGTTGCGCGCAGTCTTGATGCGTTGTTGTTGCGCGCAGTCTTGATGCGTTGTTGTTGCGCGCAGTCTTGATGCGTTGTTGTTGCGCGCAGTCTTGATGCGTTGTTGTTGCACGCAGTCTTGATGCGTTGTTGTTGCGCGCAGTCTTGATGCGTTGTTGTTGCGCGCAGTCTTGATGCGTTGTTGTTGCGCGCAGTCTTGATGCGTTGTTGTTGCGCGCAGTCTTGATGCGTTGTTGTTGCGCGCAGTCTTGATGCGTTGTTGTTGCGCGCAGTCTTGATGCGTTGTTGTTGCGCGCAGTCTTGATGCGTTGTTGTTGCACGCAGTCTTGATGCGTTGTTGTTGCGCGCAGTCTTGATGCGTTGTTGTTGCGCGCAGTCTTGATGCGTTGTTGTTGCGCGCAGTCTTGATGCGTTGTTGTTGCGCGCAGTCTTGATGCGTTGTTGTTGCGCGCAGTCTTGATGCGTTGTTGTTGCGCGCAGTCTTGATGCGTTGTTGTTGCACGCAGTCTTGATGCGTTGTTGTTGCGCGCAGTCTTGATGCGTTGTTGTTGCACGCAGTCTTGATGCGTTGTTGTTGCGCGCAGTCTTGATGCGTTGTTGTTGCACGCAGTCTT
>CAWIQW010000018.1:0-19711 GCA_963838315.1 uncultured Acidobacteriaceae bacterium | reverse complement strand
TGATCTGCTCCCCAAAAACCGCACAGGGCTGAGTATGATTTCAGATTGCGGAAAGGGGAGTTTCATGTCGAAGAGTCAGCACACGGAAGCACAGATGATCGGGGCGCTCAAACAACTGGAAGCGGGACGAACGGCGGAAGACGTGGCGCGGGAAGTCGGCGTATCGAAGCACACCATCTACGCCTGGAAAGCGAAGTACGGGGGAATGGATGTGAGCGAGGCGCAGGAAGCCAAGCAACTCCGGGACGAGAACACGAAGTTGAAGAAGCTGGTGGTGGATCTCAGTCTGGACAAAGAGATGCTGAAAGCGGTCATTGCAAAAAACGGGTGGAGCTCGTAGATCAGCGGTCGGATGCAAGCTGGCTGCGATTGGAATATGCAGCGAGCGAGCGCCGGGTTTGCGGGCTCTTGGGGATGGCGGTATCGAGTTACCGCTATCGCACGACGCGCTGCGATGAGGAGTTACGCAGGCGGCTGGTGGAGTTAGCGCGAGAGAAGCCGCGCTTCGGCTATCGGCGGCTGCACGTGTTGCTGATGCGAATGGGAGAAGCAGTGAATCATAAGCGTGTCCATCGCATGTATCGAGAGGCGGGTCTGAGCCTGCGGCGGAAGAAGAGGAAACACTGCGTTCGGGTAGGAACGCCGCTGCTGGAGCGGACTTCGGCGAACCAGGAGTGGGCACTGGATTTTGTGCACGATGCGGTGGAGTGCGGACGGGCGATCCGGGTGCTGAGCGTGGTGGATGCGTATACGCGGGAGTGCCTCGCGCTCGAAGTGGATACGAGTTTTGCCAGCCGCAGAGTGACGCGTGTGCTGGAGGCGATCATGGCGGAGCGGGGCCAGCCGGGCTCGATTCGCTGTGACAACGGGCCAGAGTTCACCAGCCGGCATTTTCTGGCCTGGGGCATGGAGCGAAAGATCGAGGTCGTGCATATTCAACCGGGGAAGCCGACCCAAAACGCGCGGGTGGAAAGTTTCCACGGGAGGCTGCGAGAAGAGTGCTTGAACGTGAGCTGGTTTCAGAATCTATTCGATGCCAGGCGCAAGATCGCAGCGTGGAGAACGGAATACAACGAAGAGCGTCCGCACAGCAGCTTGGGTTATCTGACGCCGAACGAGTTCGCGGCGCGAGAACTGACGAGCTATGGAAAAGACGCTTGCCAAAAGAAGGCAAGCTTGGAAAACGCCGAAGAACGCGTTTCCCACTTTCCCACAGCTCCGGCGGCTGCTACTGCGGGTAACAAGGGTCAACTAACTTGTCGTATTATCCCGTGAACGGATTATGGGGGCAGGTCAAGTTAATGCACCAGTTCGTGGGCGACGTGTACAACAATTCATCGAACCCAGCCGCCTACGAAGCGAATGAGTTTGTGATCGATGGCCGAGTGGCGGCCCAAGCTGCCGGTGTGAGCCAATCGGCAGCTCGGGAGGGTCTCGAACCTCGCCGCTATGCTGCTCCGCTCAATCCCGAAGCGAACAAGCCACAGCCGTGAAAGGAGAAATATGCGACTGGCCATGCGGGTTCTAACCACAGTGCTGGGAGCACTGCTACTTCTTGACGGCATCGTTGTGTATCGACTGATTTGCAACGGCTGGCCGAAAAGATTGGTCGTGTCTGTGTCGGACAGCACGGCCCAAGTTCAGGCCGTTCCCATCGGAATGACGGGCGTTGGCTGGGCTATCGTCGCCGGATATGTGCTCATACATGCATTTCTGTGCTACGGCGTCTGGCGGCTCCGCCGGAAGTCTCGCAGGACAATCCAGCTATGATTCCTTGCCGGTGCAGCTATGATGACAGATCACTCTTTGCGTCCCGATCTACCGGCAAAGAAAGAGACTCAGAATCAGGGCTCGACTACTTCGGGGCTCGCTACAATTCGAGCAACATGGGTAGGTTCATGAGTCCCGATCCGTTGGGCGGCGACCTGACGAATCCGCAGTCCTTGAACAAGTACGCTTACGTGCTCAACAACCCGCTCACGAACACCGATCCGACCGGCCTCTACACATGCACGGACAGCAAAGACTGTTCCTCCAAAAAGGACCAAGCTCTTGAGAAGACGCTGGCCGGTCTGCGTAACTCCAAGGACGCGGATGTGGCGCGTGCGGCGAATGCTTACGGGGCGCAGAACAAGGACAACGGGGTCTCTGTCGGCTTCAAAGACCTCTCCGGTGCCGGTAAGGGTGGGGATACCGTTTCGACCATCGGAGTCGATTCAAGCGGAAACCTACGGGCGAACTCAGCTATCACGATCAACTCGAAAGATAGCGGGACTGACTTCACTGCGGATGTTGGCCACGAAGGTAGCCATGCTGCTGATGCTCAAAGCATCGTGCAGAGTGGCCTCACTGAGGACGGCCAAGCGATCCATGCTGGCATGAACATCACACCGTACCAATCCGAACAGCGGGCCTATGGGGTCACAAATTCGATCTATAGCTCTGCGAATGAAACCCGCAATTACGCCTGTGGCTCTGGAACATGCACGTTAGGTAGAGGCTCAAGCGATATACCGGGGACTGTAGACCGGCTTGTTGGTACCAGCCCGATCTACAACCAGGGCGGCAAGCCGATGTCTTCGACCAATCAAGGCCCCTCCGTTGTGAATGGGATCACTCCCAAAGCGACGGTTCCATCGGTTCCTCACTAAGCTGCGGAGAAAAACAATGCGCAATGAACTCCGTATCGCCGGTCTTTTGGTTGCCGTCTCGCTGGCAGTATCCGCCTCTGGACAAGCAGCTCCGAACAACGCAACTCCGGCAGTGCCGCTCCTTCAGGGGGCGGCACTGCCGATGTACCCTCCCATCGCCAAGGCCGCTCATGTGACTGGCAAGGTGATCGTGCGGATCACAGTCAAAGACGGACTGATCGTTCAAACTGACGTTCTCTCTAAACCCGCTGTGTCGTCTGGAGGCCGGTTCCTGGAGTCGCCGACAGTTGAGAATCTGAAAACGTGGCACTTCGCCGCCGACGTAAGCGGAGCGTTCACGGTGACCTACACCTATGAAGTCGCGGGCACGGAAACTGACGATCCGACCAATGCGAAGGTCGAGATGCTCCCCTCTCTGGACGTGAAGATCACGGGTCGCCCGGTCAAGCCGACTGTCATGTACCAGAAACCGAGCAGCCCTTCCCCTGATACTTCGTCCCACGAGGGCGGTCATGCTCAGGGTACGCCCGCTCCCTAGAATCCTCACAGGCCGCCGCTAGGTGGCCTGTAGCGCGTTCGTGGGCTGTCCTCTGGCCCTTGTGCCGTCCGAAGCAAAAGCACGTTGCCTACGGCACCGGATTTAGAGGGACACACCACCCCGGAATGGGTGCTGTAGAGCAACTGCAGGTTGCTGTGCGGGAACCACAATGGAATCAGGCAGCTAAGGGAAAAGACCGTTACAGCAAACAAGGCCAGCATTGGTCTCGCTTTCCTTCGGACCTCGCCAAGACAGAGGAAGACCAGCGACGCGAGCAGAAACCCTCTGCTCGAAGATCGCCAGGCCTCGCGTCTCCGAGTGCATCAAGGCCTGTTTTGTTTAGAGTCCCGCCAGAGACGGCTTTGGCGACAATGATTTCCTGTGGTGGGAGTTCTAGTGGAAGCGGAGGTGGTCCGCCTCCTCCTCCACCGCCACCACAAACCGAGAAGATATCGGTAGTGGCCCAGGCCGCGATGACTCAAAGCGACAGCGGCAACCAAAAAACGCTTGGGCCGATTGTTATTACCCTCAACTAGTGGAATTCCGCGATCCGTTTGCAATCCGTTTTCTGGTCTACCACTGCTTTCCACGCTGTTGAATTTACGTTTTCAGGGGGGTTCAAATCTCTCCCTTTCCCCCAATGATGCTGCTTTTCAATCCACCAATAACACCAATGGCCCGGATTCCGCGCTCCGACATGTCGGTCACCGTGACGCCATATTTCTGCCCGAGTTCCTTCAGGGAATTCATCGGCGTTTTTTTCTGCGTTTTCTTCGGCTTCTTCATGCGGCAACACTCTCCCCGGAGTCGGCCACTAGCTTCGCGACCATCCATTGGCTCGTTGCAAAGTCTTTCGCGAGCTTCCGAACGCTGACACCCTGCTTCCGCAACGACCGTATTCGTTCCAAATCTCCGGAACTGAAGTGACGCAGGGCTGGCCGACCGATTCGTTTTCCTGCACGCCGAGCCTGCGCCATCCCTGCTCTCACTCTCTCCCGCAGGAGTTCCCGTTCAAACTCAGCCACTGCTCCCAGAATTGAAAATGTCAGCCTCCCCGCTGGTAGCGTCGTATCGATGTTTTGCCGCAGGGAAACAAGGTCAACTCCCAGGGACCGGCATTCCTCGGAAATTGTGAGCAACTGTTTCAGCGATCGCGCCAGTCTATCCAGACTCCAGACCAGAATGACATCGATTTTTCTTCTCCGCAGATCGTTCAGAAGGGAATTCAATGCCGGGCGGTCTTGCTTCGCGCCGCTCTGGCCCTTATCTCGATACAAAATCGATTCCCAACTGCGACGTTCGCAGTATTCCTTCAACTCGGACTCCTGCATCACCGTTTCTTGCTCTGCGGTTGAGCATCTGGCATAAATCGCGGCCCGCTTCTTGTCGCTCACGATTTCCTCCTAGCCCGGCGCTTTGCCTCCTTCGAGTTCCTTGCCTTTGCCCATCGCGCTCTTGCTGCATTCCTCGCGATCTCCTGCCGCTTTTCAGGTGATAACTTTCGCATCCTGGCCTTGACTGATTTCCGGCCCAGTGCAGAGAAATATTGCGAGAGCATTTTCGGGATCACGCGCACGATTTTATCATACTCAGCCGCTGAGCATGAAAGCGCAATTTCCTGCTCCGATCGCACTGCCAGGTGTCGCCGCACCTCCCCTCTCCACCTGGCGGTTGATTGGTGACACGGATATCCACTCATAAAGCCCGATGCAGCGACGTTTGGCGGGGTTCAGCGAGGTCGGCAGGAGTTCCATAGGGGTTTTCACCCCCCGTTTAGGCGAAATCCCTTCAGCGACGTTCAGCGACGATCTGGGGAAAATAGAGCTAAGCTACAGTTTCTCGGGATTTCTAAGTAGCCGCCGGGATCGTCAAACAGGGATGCCGTTAGTCAATTCACGGTGTTGCGGAGTGGCGGGCCAGTCTGAGACTTTCTATGCCAACTCTTCCGCCTGGAATTTACAGCGTCCCGATTGTGACGCCGGTGTGACGCAAAACCTGCCGACCCTGACGATTCTGACTTTCCTGACATTCCGCGGATCTTCCGCATCAATAACTTGCGTATTTGCAACGCGACCCGGAGAATTCGGCTTACAGGTCCGGCTGCCACAAACTTATTTAGTTTTACCGACTTGCAAAATTGATACCGTGAATTGGGACCAGCGTCTCGTAGCGGCTCGACCATTTGAGCAGTGAGTCGACCGCGAGCGTTCGCGGAATCGATTTGTCTCCAGCCGTTCCCTCCAACTGAGCTCTTCTTTGATCGCCCGTTAACCGTTCGGCGGAGGGATCGAGTTGTGACTTGTCATGGACCCATCTGCTCTGCCACGTCGTTCTTAGCTGGGACAACTCGTATCCAGCCAACTAGTCGTTGAACAAAGCGCTGCAAGGCCTACGAATAGATCCCAGGCGCCTCATGTCCGAGCTTCTGCACGTACTCGACATATGACCCGGGATAAACAGTGGGAGTGCGCTCCGTGCCACTCTCACCGCCCAGTTCCAGCACACGTGAGCCTAGACCGCGAAGGAACATGCGGTCATGCGATACGAAAATCATGGTGCCTTCAAAATCCTTCAGCGCGTCCACCAGCATCTCCTTGGTCGCAAGATCCAGGTGATTCGTCGGTTCATCGAGCACCAGGAAGTTCGGCGGGTTGTAAAGCATGCGCGCGATGGCGAGCCGCGACTTTTCTCCGCCGGAGAGTGTGCGGATCTTCTTGTCCACGTCTTCTCCCGAGAACTGGAATGCTCCCGCTAACGTCCGCAGCAACCCGAGCCCGTCATGAGGGAAATCCTGCTGCAACTGTTCGATGACGGTGAGATCGGAATTAAGCACATCCAAAGACTGTTGCGCGAAGTAGCCCATATAAAGGCTGGCGCCCAGCCGCACGCTTCCCGCATCTGGAGCACTGGCTCCGGCAATCATCTTCAGCAGCGTAGTCTTGCCCGCTCCATTTCGACCCATGACGGCCCAGCGTTCTCCACGGCGAATAGTGAGATTGAACCCATCGTAGATCACACGCGAGCCATAACTCTTGTGCAGATTCTCAAGGACGGCTACCTGTTCGCCCGATCGCGGCGGAACACGAAAGTCGAATTTCACGACCTGCCGTTTTTTAGGCAACTCGATCTTTTCGATCTTATCCAGCGCCTTGATCCGGCTCTGCACCTGGGCCGCTTTCGCAGCGTGCGTCCGGAAACGATCAATGAAGCGCTGCTCTTTGGCCAGCATGGACTGCTGTCGGGCAAACGCCGCCTGCTGGTTGGCCTCTCGGATCGCCCGCTCGCGCTCGTAGAAGTCATAGTTGCCTGAGTAGCTGATGATTTCGCCGCCATCAATCTCCGCAATCTTTGACACGATACGATTCATGAACTCACGGTCGTGCGAAGTCATCAGCAGCGCGCCAGGAAATGACTTGAGAAACTTCTCCAGCCAGATGATGGATTCGATGTCGAGGTGATTCGTCGGTTCGTCCATGAGCAGTACATCCGGCATTCCGAGTAGCACCCGTGCCAGCGCAACCCGCATTTTCCATCCACCAGAGAGAGCGCCCACGTCGCCGTCAATCTGATCGTCTTTGAATCCCAGCCCGTGGAGCACTTCCCGGGCCTGAGATTCGAGCGCGTAACCGCCTAGATGCTCGTATTCCTCCTGCACGTGACCGAAGCGCTCAAGGATGCGGTCCATTTCATCCGCCTTCTCAGGGTCGGACATTTCCCGCTGCAAGGCTTCGAGCTCGTGGTGCAGATCGCCGACGCGTCCGCTCCCTGCAATCGCTTCATCCAGCACCGACCGGCCCTGCATCTCCTCGACGTCCTGGCGAAAGTAGCCGATCGTCAACTTCTTGGGGACCGAGACCGAGCCCTCATCGGGAGTTTCCTCTCCGACCACCATCCTGAACAGCGTCGTCTTGCCCGCCCCATTAGGCCCAACCAGCCCAACTTTTTCGCCGGGATTCAACTGGAACGAAGCATCCACAAAGAGCAATTGCTTGCCATACTGCTTATTGATGTTCGAGAAAGAGATCATTTTGAGAGGTCAATTTAAAAGAGCAACTCGCGGCATGCTGCCTCTTCCAGTGTAGCCCGGGCAGAAACCTGGCGACGAACGCGACCCAACGAGGGCACAATTGAAAGCAAAGCGAGTTGACATGCAAGCAAAGGCTGCTCGGTCTTGACGATGGAGCGGAGCACGTCACAATCCGCGAGAGACGTCCTGGCTCTGTAACAGAGCTTTCACCCGATCTTCATACTCCCGTAATAAGCCGGTAACACTGGCCACCTATTATCGCCGCTCATAGTTATTTCCCTGCCCATGTCTTTCCACCCAATGTCGCACCACCGATTCCGGTTGCGAAAAGAAAAATCAATGAGGAGAACTGTGTCTATGTCACGAACAATGGCTCGAAATCATTCTCTCGGAAGGCCTCGCGTCAATCTTCTGTGGTCGCTCGCCGTTCTGGCAATCGCAGCGGCGCTGAGCGTTGCGGCGCTCGCGCAGTCCGTTCCGTTCCCGACCTATCAGGTAGGCGCGAACCAGAACGGTTCGCAGGGCCCTGACTACCCATCCACCTTTACCACTCCGTGGGTTGTCAGTAGCGGCCAGATTATCACCCCCGCTGGCACGCAGGTCTATCTCGGCACGACCACCCGGGCCAAGGCCGTTGCTTTGAACCCGAATAGCAGCACGCACACCGCTGCCGTCCTCCAGATGGGCGCGCCACAGGCCGTTACCGTTTTCAACACCCAGAGCGGGGCCGTCCTGCAGACCTACAAACCGTTCGGCTCCAAGAGCGGCAGCTCCACCGGCATCACTTACACGGCGGATGGCCTGCACCTGGTATTCAGCCAGGACGGCGGCTACGGGCCCGCCTACGTTGCCATTGCCAGCGTCGATCCGGCGACGGGCTTGCTCTCAGACTCCGCTCATGTCGGCGTTTCGCTGGACGTCAACGGCGGCGGCTATCTGACCACCGTTACCTGCTTCCCGAACAGCCCTCCGGGGACCACGGGCAGCATTGAAATCCCGTGCGGGCAGACCGTCTCGCTTGTTTCGGACGGCGCACCCACTGCGTATCCGACCGGCATCGCGATCTCGCCGGACGGTAAGACTGCTTACGTCGTGCTCGACAACAACGATACGCTGACCAAGATCGACCTGACCCAGGCGAAGCCGACGGAGGGCCCCGAGGTCCGCGTCGGGAACGTTCCGCACAGCGTCGTGATCTCGCCGGATGGCACGACCGCCTATGTTTCCAACGAGGCCGGACGAATTGCCACCGCAAAGGATTTTCAGGGATATTCGAACGGCACTCCGGTCGTTGTCGACTATCCAACCGGCTCGACGTCGACTGGCACCGTTTCGGTGGTGAACCTGTCCACGTTCAGAGTCACCGGCAACATCTCGGTCGGTCTGCACCCAACGGGCATGGCGTTTTACGGTAAGTATCTTCTGGTCGCCAATGCTTATAACGACAGCATCTCAATGATCGACACGACCACGAACAAGGTGTTCAAGACGATCAATCTTGCGCTGCCGGTCAAAGTGCCGGGCGGAACCCTGGTTGGAGTGGGGCCGAACTCGATCGCGGTCGATGCCGTTAACAACATTATCTACGTAGCACTTTACAACGCCAATGCGGTGGCGGTGGTTGACCCCAACGCCGACGCGATTCTGGGCCTGATCCCGGTCGGATATGCACCGAGCTCGGTGGTGCTGGACGCGGCGGACGGTGAACTGCTCGTTGCCAATGACAAGGGCCTCGGCACCACGGGCTTCGGTGTGGCGCCCCCTCCCATGAATACCGCCGAAAATTCATACGGTTCGTATTGGGGCGTGTCCGACTTCAACACCCACCAGGACCTCGGCACGGTGAGCATCGTTCCCATTCCGAACAGCTCGACCCTGTCGGCGATGACGGCGCAGGTCTCCCAGAATAACCACTGGGATCTTACGGAAAATATCAAATCAGCCTCCGGTGGCAGTCCGAAGACGGCGCCGGTCGCAATCCCGGCCAAGATTGGCGATCCTTCGCTGATCAAGCATGTGTTTGTGATCATCCGGGAAAACCGCACATACGATCAAATCCTCGGCGACGTGGCCGGGGGCAACGGCGATCCCTCGCTGGCAGTTTTCGGCGATGGTGCCGCGGCAGATGGGGGCGTGCCGGTGACTCCAAATGCGCATGCGCTGGTGCAGCGCTTCCCGCTTTTGGATAACTTCTATGACCCCAGCCGCCAATCGGCGGACGGGCACAACTGGATCGTCCAGGCCATGGCGCCTTACTCCGACGACATCCAGTCGCCGGACTGGCTCCGCGACTACCCTTCCAACGGCGGTGATGCGATTGCCTATCAGAAGGTCGGGCACCTGTGGGACCAGGCTGTGAAGGCCGGCGTCTCGTTCAAGAACTACGGCGAGTACATTGAATACAACTCGTTCCTGACGCCGACCGGGTCGACCAACGAGCCGCAGTGGATCGACTTCTACAACGACGTGCAGGCTTACGAGTGCGGCGCGGAAAGCCAGCTCTACAACTACAACACCGTGGCCTCGCACTCCCCGCTCCCGAATCTGATTAACAACACGGTCCAGAACTACCCGCAGTTCGACCTGGGCATCCCCGACCAGTTCCGAGTCGATATCTGGTCACAGGACTTCGCTAAAGACGTGGCGAATGGTACGGTGCCTCAGTTAACGTTCCTGTGGATCAGCTCTGACCACACCGGCGGCCCGCCGACCGGGCCAGCCATGCAGGCCGATAACGACCTGGCCCTTGGCCGCTACATCGACGTCATCAGCCACAGCCCCATTTGGTCCTCTTCGGCGATCTTCGTTGAGGAGGATGACGCGCAGAACGGCGTCGACCATGTAGATGGTCACCGCAGCCCGGGCTATGTCATCAGCCCCTACGTCTTCCAACAGGTGAATGTTGATGGAAGCGGATCTGGAGTTACTGAAGACAGTACGTTCTACACGCAAGTCAACATGACCCGCACGATTGAGCAGATTCTTGGCCTGAAGCCGATGAACCAGTACGACCTCGTGGCCTCACCGATGAGGACGCTCTTCGTCGATAACCCCCCGGCGCACTACTTCCTGCCCTGGACGCATGTGCCGGCGGCGATTCCGCTGAACACGGGTGTCAGCCAGACTCCGACTCAAACCATCCCTACCTGTCCCTCGGCCCCCGCAGCCAAGACTCAAACCATGCGAACTGAGAGCCCTGCGGTTAAAACTCTGAGGGCGGGATGGATGGCGAAGAAGGCGGAGGTCTTCGCTGGCAAGCAACACACGCCAGACGCAGAAGACATCGACACCGTCAACCATCTGACCTGGTACGAAGCCACCGGGTTTACGCGCCCGTTCCCCGGCGAGAAGACGGTTCGCCCGGCGAGCGAGTTCAACAAACCGGCACCCGCCAAGGTTGACGACGACGACTAAAACACCCGTTAGATTGAACAACCCTCTCCCCGATGGCGGGGAGAGGGTTTTTACTTAATTCACTCTTCTGCGCGATCAAGAACTCTCGAACCCAGCTCTTGATGTCCTCTCCGTCCATCGAAGCAACTCCGAGCTGTAGTCCTTCGCGTGCGATTCTTGCGCGGCTGTACTGGCTCAACGGAGTCACCTACACCGCGCTTGGCCGTGCCAGCCGCTGCTATTTCGCTGCCGATTCCCCGCTCACGCGACCCGCAGTTTGCTCTGTCCTCCACGCCTGAAATCTCCCAAAATGAGGTCGGGGACAAGAAAACAGCCAGTCGGACAGGAAAATCTCTGCGGGGCCAATCCAAAATCCGGGTCCACCCGTATCCATAGCGTGGTCAGATACCGATTCGGCCACCGGTTCGACTCAATCCAAGTCAAGGATTCAAAGGAAGTGGAATGGCGAAGTGGCCCCTGATCCTCCTGACCTTGTGCGCCGCGACAGCGGGGACGCAGAGCTTCTCTTCCGCAAACGGCCCAATGCCCACTGTGACAGGAACAGACCGGCAGATTCAGACCTGGCAAGAGCGGGCAAAGCGAGCCCCCCTCGATTACAAAGGATATGACGAACTCGGCGTCGCCTACCTGCAGAAGGCCAGAGAGACCGGGGACATTTCTTATTACGACCTGGCCGAGCAAACTCTTAAGCGCGCGATGGAACTGGCTCCGCCAGACTTCCGTTCCGCCGACCCGCAGGTTCACATGGCGTTGGTGTACATGGGCGAGCATCGCTTTTCCGACGCCATCGCCTTCGCCCGGAAAGCCATTGGCTCAGGCGCGGGAAATCTGGCCGCATTTGCCCTCGAAGGCGATGCCTACACCGATATGGGCGAATACGACGAGGCAACCGCGGCCTACAACACGATGCAGTCCCTCGGGCGGAATACGGCATCGCCCCTGAGCCTCGCCTATATGCACGATAGTCGCGTAGCTTATCTGGCATTTCTCCATGGAGATTCGGCCCAGTCCATCTGCTTGATGAAAAGCGCCATCGCCGCCGCATTGCAAATAAATGTTCCCCAGGAAAATCTGGCATGGCTCAACTTCGAAATCGGAGAGCGCTACTTTCAAAGCGGCGATCTGGAAGATGCTGATCTCTCGTATCAGGCAGGCATCGCTGCCGATCCCAATCACTACCGCTCGCTCGCCGGACTGGCGAAGGTCCGGGCCGCACAAGGAAGGTTTGAAGAATCCATTCAGCTCTACCAGCGTTCAATTGCCGTCATTCCGTTTCCCGTGTACGTTGCCGAATTAGGGGACGTTTACACGAAAGTGGGACGAACGAGCGAAGCGCAACAGCAGTATGACCTGGTCGAATATATCGGACATCTCGGCAAGTTGAACCAGGTGCTGGCCAATCGGGAACTCGCCCTGTTCTACGCAGACCATGACATAAAGCTGACCGAGGCGCTGGAACTTGCGCGCAAGGAATTTGAAGTCCGGCACGATATTTACACATGGGACACACTGGCCTGGGTGCTCTACCGCAAAGGACGGATGCAGGAAGCTGGAGAGGCAATCGGGAAGGCTCTCGCTTTGCGCACCAATGATCCGCTGATCCAGTTTCATGCGGGCATGATCTACCGCCGCCTGGGGACGGATTCCAAAGCGGAAGACTTGTTGGGCCGCGCCTTGAAAACGAATCCCCATTTCCATGTTTTCTATGCAGATGCCGCAAGGCGCACATTAGAAGAGTTCGACCAGTCGAAATCACGGGGTTCGAGGTCAGTAAATGCGCAGTGACAGCTATGAAGATATGAGGCACCGAGTTACAACGGGAGCCGTCTCGCTGTTCTTGTTGATCATGTGCTCCGCAGGCGCACTCGCTCATCCAATGGGAAACTTCAGCGTCAACCATTACGCGAAAATAAAGATCGGGCAGAAGTCGGTCGAGATCCGCTATCTGATCGACATGGCTGAAATTCCCACGTTTCAGGAGATGCGTCAGTTCAGCATAATCCCCAGGACTGGAGATCCGAGCGTCGTTGGCTACCTTGACCGCGAGGTGCAACTCTTGAAAGCCGGCCTTTCGCTGGAAAGCGATGGCCAGCCAGTGCGACTCGATACGATTTCGCGCGAGGCTCGATTCACCAGCGGAGCCGGCGGTCTGCCCACGATGAAAATCGCGTGCGTATTCCGGGGCAAGCTCGATGGTCCGTCCGGCGCTCACGGCCTCTCCTACAGCGACGGTAATTTCCCCGGACGCGCAGGCTGGAAAGAGGTAGTGGTCGACGGCGACCAGGTCGAGATTCTAAACAGTTCCGCGCCGGTTACGGATCGAAGTCAGGAACTTACTAACTATTCCAGTGACCTAGTAAACAGTCCTCCCCAGCAATTACTTGCACAGGTCGCGTTCAAGAATCCCGCAGTGGAATCTGCTGCAGCCGAAACAAGGGAAGTCGCTGTCTCAAACCGTCGCGCACCTCATCCAGTCGGCGAAAAAGCACATCACGCATCATCTGATGAAAGTCTTATTCTGCAACCCAATGCCACGGCTTCGAGCCATAAGCCAGATACGCCACCTGAGTCACCTCACGCTGCGGCATCCGGCCCCGAAGCCAAGCCTTCTCAATTAGCGCGCATCGGCAACACGCCGCGCAGTCGCTTTACCGAAATGATCTCGAGCCATGGTAAGTTGAGCTTCTGGGTGCTGTTATCGGCCGCCTTCATCGCAGCAGGTCTCGGGGCTTTACATGCGCTCGAACCGGGACACGGTAAAACCATTGTGGCGGCTTACCTCGTGGGATCGCGCGGCACCGCGAAACACGCAGTGCTGCTGGGGCTGGTTGTCACCGGGGCGCATACCGCAGGCGTCTATCTCCTGGGGATTGTGACGCTCTACGCATCACGATACATCGTGCCCGAGCAGCTCTACCCGTGGCTCGGCGCAATTTCCGGCCTGAGCATTGCCGGACTCGGCATCTTCATTTTTCTTAGACACTGGACGGGAGAAACCGGAGAGCACTCCCACGCTCCGGGCGAACAACATTCGCAATGGTTTCTCTCGATATTCAGGCAATCGACACGCGCTGAAGCATCCCGCACCGCACCAGCCTATCCGGTTGCGCCGTCCCTGCGCGGCTCTGCATGCTGGGCATCACCGGAGGCATCGTACCCTGTCCGGCGGCGCTCGTGGTGCTGCTGAGCGCGTTTTCTCTTCACCGGATCGGTTTCAGGCCTCTTCCTGATTACCGCTTTTAGCGTGGGATTGGCATCCGTCCTGGTGATTGTCGGCGGCACGATGGTCTATGCCAAACGCGTGATGTCTTCTCGGGTGCGCACCGGCGGGCCCGCTTGCGCTACCTTCCTTTATTGTCATCCGCGTTCATGGTGATATTGGGGGCGGGAATCGCGGCCTCGGCTCTGTCATCCGCCCCCATCTGGCAGACCGCGGCAAGCGGCTTCCGCTCACTTAACAACCTGGTCCCCTTCGTCACGGTAATTCTCCTGGGATTATTTCTCGGGATGCGCCATTCGACCGACCCCGACCATGTGGTGGCAGTGTCCACCATCGTTAGCCGCCAGGGATCCATCCGAGGCTCCGCCACAATCGGTCTGCTTTTGGGACTTGGACATACTCTCACTATTTTCCTTGGTGGGATCGGTAATCATCGTCTTTGGCGTCGTGATCCCTCCCCCGGTCGGGCTCTCGATGGAATTCTGCGTTGCCTTGATGCTAATTATGCTCGGCATCCTGAATTTCACCGGCGTTTTACGCTGGATTACCGAGCGAGTTACTCCGATGCCCGCAACTCCGGGCGCACCGCGAACCAAATCAAGCCGCCTGGAACTCCTCGTCGGGAGGTCGTTCGGAAAACTGGGCCTCTACCAGACCCTTCGGCCGCTGGTAGTCGGTCTCGTGCATGGCCTGGCGGGTTCGGCTGCGGTCGCCTTGTTGGTTCTCTCCACGATCAAAAGCCCCCTTTGGTCCACCGCCTACCTGCTGGTTTTCGGCGCGGGCACAATGGTTGGGATGATGCTCATGACCGCGGCAATCTCAATTCCCATGATTTACACGGGAAAGAGTTTCTTTAGAATCAATCGGCACCTGACCACGATTTCTGGTTTCGCAAGTATGGCCTTCGGCATCTTCCTCGTTTATCACATCGGTTTTGTCGATGGCCTCTTCACTTCGCATGTGCATTGGGTCCCGCAGTAAGTTCGCCTAAGTCAACGGCGAGGTCGCTGACAGCCGCGCGGCCCGCTCTGCTCAATTTATTACTCAACGACGGGCCCCCTCGCCCCGCTGCAAAACCGCGTCCCCGCAGGACCTATCTGCCGCGGCCGCAAAAAATCTTCTGCCATTTGTGCAATCCATTTGTGGTGCCTGAAGCGTAACTGGGATACGTGGGCGAGCCGGGTTGACTGCGACCGCAATACTCACGAGCAGTTAAATTCACGGCGATCTCAACGAATCCCAAGGAGAGAGGCATTCGCGATGAAACAACTGAAACCAATCATGGCTCTCGCGTTCTCGCTCTTCATGCTGGCGCCTTGCAGCGTGTTGGCGTCGAGTCATCGCGAAGCACCCATCACGGCTCTGGACCGTTCGGCGGATGTCACCGACTGGTACGCCTTTGTCAGCTATGACAAACCTAACTACGTCACGATGATCCTGAACGTCGACCCGCTTCTCGAACCGGCCAACGGACAGAACTATTTTCCCTTCGATCCCAGCGTGCTTTACGAGATGCATGTTGACAATAATCAGGACGGACTGGATGACATCACTTTCCAATTCCGCTTCAACACCACCATCCGCGATCCCCGGCTCTTCACCGGATTCGTCGGCGGCATCGCCGGTATCCCGCCCATCACGGCGCTGAGCGGCAACGGTTCCGGGGGGCTAAGCCTTATCCAGACCTACACCGTTACCATGATCAAGAATGGCAAAACAACCGTGCTCAACGGCGGACAGACACTTCTTTTATGCGGTGCCGTCCAATGTGGGTCCTTTGACCATGCCGAACTACCAGGCGCTCTTCAACCAGGGCATCTATACCCTCGGCAATGGAATCCGCGTATGGGCAGGAACCGCAGACGATCCGTTCTTCATTGATCTGGGCGCATTCTTCGACTCGGTCAACTTTCGCAACGGAGTGGGTCCGGTCCTTCCCCCGGCAATCGATGCCGACAACAATCGCAACGACGCTCCGGACGCGGTCGGCGGCTACAACGTTAACTCCATCGTGCTGGAAGTGCCGGTCACGATGCTGACCGTGGACGGCAAGGTTCATCCGGCCGGCGACAAGCAAGCCGTGATCGGTACGTATGGCAGCACGGCGCGCCATGAGATGACAGTGCGGCGGTCTCCTAATCCAGCCCACAGCTCAGGCCCGTTCCAACAGGTGAACCGCGAGGGCAATTCCCTGATTAACGAAGCGATCATCGGCACCGGATTCAAAGATCGTTTCAGCATGGACGATCCTATTAACGACGCGCAGTTCGCGAGCTTTGTTCTTGAGCCCGTTGCCGCTGGCGTTTTGAGCGCGCTCGGCGTTCCCGTCCCGCCCAACCCGCGTACCGACCTGTTGCTCTTGGTGCAGTATCAGGCGCCAATTTGTGCCCGGTTGCGGGCCCAACGATGCGGGTCCCGTCGCCGATCTCCTGCGCCTCGACGCCGGAATTCCCGCGACTCCCGTAGCCAATCAGAAACGGTTGGGCTTTATTGCGGGCGACGTGGCTGGTTATCCCAATGGACGCCGGCCGGTCGACGATGTGTTTGACATTTCTCTCCGCGCTATCGAAGGCATCCTGGTCGATTCCACCAAGTATGGCCTGGCCCTCGGCGATGGCGTCAACACCAAGACGGAAGGCTTCAACAATTCTTTCCCCTACGTTTTGCCGGCTAACAGTGGACGGAACAGCGTTCACACTGGACCCGGACAGGCAGGTTGCACCGGACAACCTGGTGGCATCTGCCCCGTGCAGTAGCAAACTCCCGTGGCCGTCGTCGGGAGACGGCAGCCACATTTTTCCTTCGCATTCGAAAACGAGGCAAGCCATGAAAAGAATGATTTCCGCACTCAGCGTCATCCTTACGATAACCTTCACAGCCGCGCAAGCGAAAGACGGTGCCGCGAGAATGGATCCTTCGCCGGCGACTCAACGGATCACAGCTGCGCGCCAGACCATCGCAGACAAACCGGCGGAATATAACGGATACAACTTGCTGGCGGCCGCCCTCATTAGCCGTGCCCGGAGGACCTCCGATTCCCGCCTTCTACGTTCAGGCCGAAGATGCGGCAGAAGAAATCACTCGGCCTCGCTCCCGGGAATTTCGAGACTGAAAAAATAGAAGCGTCGATTCTGCTGGGACAGCACGACTATCCCGCCGCCCTCCAATCCGCCAAAGCGCTCAACAAGAGAGTCCCCGACGATGTGATGGTCTACGGCTTGTTGGACGAAGCAAACGTGGAACTCGGAAACTATAAAGATGCGGAAGACGCGGCACAGTGGATGCTCAATCTCCGCCCCGGCAATTTGCCCGCGCTAATTCATGCCGCGCAACTACGCGACGTTTTCGGAGATACCGAGGGAGCCTATGAACTGCTAGATTTGGCGTACCAGTCGGCTCCTCCATCGGAAACTGCAGAACGCGCCGAGATCCTCACCCAGATGGGTCATTTACGGGCAGCCTCGGGCAGCACCGAAGCGGCGGAAAAGCTCTTCCAGCAGGCATTGACCGATTTCCCCGGCTATCCTATGGCCTTGGAAGATCTGTCCCAGTTACGCCGAACGCAGAAGCGCTACGCCGAGGCTATAGCTCTCTTTTTCCAGCGCTGCCTGACTGCGCATCCCGCCGGAACCCTTTATGCCCTGGCCGAAGCCCTGCAATTGGCGGGACGTGATCGCGAAGCCGTACACGTATTCGCCGACTTCGAAAAGCAAGCATCAGCGAAGTCCGCCAACCGGGATAATTCCAACCGTGAACTGATCTTCTACTTTGCAGACCACGCACATCAGCCAGTCAAGGCGTTGAACATAGCAAAGCTCGAGTATGCATGGCGTCATGATGTTTACACGCTCGACGCTTATGCCTGGGCGCTGCACGTGAACGGTCAGGACGCAGAGGCTCGCAAGCAGATCGAGACTGCGCTGGCTGTCGGAATTCGCGATGCAGAAGTCTTCAAGCATGCGGCCGAGATTGCGCCTGAAGTTGGGCGACGAGGCCGTCGCTCAAAGTTACTTCAAGGAAGCAGCGTCATTACGGGCGGCCGAATCAGACCAATTGCCGCACGCCTACTAACCTCGCGCAGGGAGCATCAGTAAGCGCTTAAGTTTACCTTTCTTACGCCGTTACGGCTACTCCGCGTCTTCTTCCCGCACGGGGAAGAGGGAAATGGGGTGGACTCGCCCAAAGGAATTAGCCCCGCAAGAGAGTTCTTGGACGATGTTGCTCGCGCTAACGCGGGTGTAGAATGTCGCCACTTCGCGGTCCTAAAAGAATCCCGGTTAGCAATTCCACTAAAACGACAGCAAGTGACAAGAAAATTCTAAGGAAAAAGGGGGCAACATGCGACGCAAAATCAGATTGTCTGCGGTGCTGTTTTCGTTTCTCTGCCTGATGACCGCTGCCTTAGCAAGCGCGCAAAAGCGCGAGGCGCCGGTAGGCGGCAACCTTCTCCCCGGATGGTTTCTACATTACTCCCACGGCGGCTCCCGGCTCGTTCTTTCAGGGGCTGCCCACCGGACTGCGCCCGGACGGCTCGGCTGACGCCAACGGCGCGGTCAACACCGCGCTCAGTCCGGACGGCACGGCATTGTTAATTTCCACAACGGGCTACAATACGGGTTTCTACACCCAGTCTTTATGGCGCACCCATCTTGTGGCCTGCACTCCCCCGCTCACCGGTTTGCCATCGTCAACTCTGACATCGAACGCCGAATCGGGATTGGGTGACTGACGTGCGCGGCCCGCAGCCTGTGCAAAAGCAGATGATCAACATTCCGAATACTATCATGGTCTAATCTGGGATCCCTCGGGTACCCGATTCTACGTCGCGGGGGGTATCGACGACCGTGTTGAGGTGTACAAGAACGCCAACACCGGTGCCAGCGCGGACGGGAACTACGTACCCGATGCTCCCCTTCGTGCTCTTGAATCACAACCTGCCCGCGAACGTTCCGATCCAGGAATATCCGACGGGAGGCTTGTTCGCCAGTACTCCCATCAACAACAGTCCGATTGCACAATACATGTACATGCCATTCAGCGCATTAGCTGCCGGCTTAGCCATCAGTCCGGATGGTTCGACTCTATATGTCGCCAATTACCAGAACGATTCACTCTCGGTGGTGAACACCGCGACCCGCCTGGTGACCAACGAAGTTGTCTTCTTTGCGCCGGGACAGAGCACCGCGGTGGGCGAAATGCCCTACTGGCCGGTGGTTGTGTCTGACGCGCAAGGAGCTCCGGTAAAGACTTATGTCAGCAGCCAGCGCGATGGTCAAGTACTCGACGTAAGCGCCTCCGGATCGGTCAAGATAGTTAAGGTGGGCGGCGAACCGAATCGGATGATCTTATCCGCCGATCAGCACTGGCTGTATGTTGCTAATGGAGATCTCGACGAAATCGAGGTTATCAATACGGCAACCGATAAGATCAGCAGC
Organism: uncultured Acidobacteriaceae bacterium; assembly: GCA_963838315.1. Taxonomy (GTDB): domain Bacteria; phylum Acidobacteriota; class Terriglobia; order Terriglobales; family Acidobacteriaceae; genus Acidiflorens. The sequence continues at coordinate 426 of CAWIQW010000018.1, read as the reverse complement.
CGCATTCCCGTGGCTCGTCCGGGCTACAAGTACAAGGGCTCCAGTCCCAATTCGCTGGCGCTCAGTCCGAACGGTCAAACTCTCTACGTTACGCTCGGGGGCGAAAATGCCGTGGCTGTCATCAGCGTTGCTTCCCAGCAGGTGCTCGGCCGCATTCCCACCGGGTGGTATCCAAGTTCAGTGACGGTGAGCGCCGACGGGACCACTTTGTACGTAGTGAACATGAAGTCGAATGCGGGCCCCAATCTGGAATACCGCTACGACTGCCCAGGGTCGGGTATTCCTCCGCAGTATTCGCAACTTTTGTGTACGCCCCCCAATCCGACCTCTCGCAATGAATATATTCTGGCATTGCTAAAGGCGGGATTGTCCACTATTCCAGTACCTGACGCGAATACCCTCAGCTATTTGTCGCAACTGGTTGTG
>CAWIQW010000017.1:0-37058 GCA_963838315.1 uncultured Acidobacteriaceae bacterium | reverse complement strand
ATCGTTGACTTGTCGCGGGTTTTCCAGCGCGGGGCCGAGGCCTGGAACGAGCTTTTCCGCCTGCATGTCGCGCAGGATTTCGAGCGTGTGAGGCCATTCTTCGAGTTGCGCGTCTCCGGTGTAGGCGGCTGCTTGATATTCGACGAGATCGCCTGAAAAAAGAATGCGCTGCTGCGGGAGCCAAATGATGGTGTCGCCCCGGGTGTGTCCGGGGCCGACGGGAGAATTCTGACTTCGAGCTTCCCGAGATACAACGTGATTTGGCGCTCGAATACCAAAGTCGGCCAGGTGAGGCCGGGAATGGACTCCACAGCCTGGAAAAGACGGGGAAAGCGTTCAATCTCCGACTGCATGTCCTGGGCCCCGCGCTCCAGGATCATCTCGTAGGTGCCGCGGCTGGCAATGATGTGCTGACATCCTTCGCTGGCATAGGCCGACGCTCGAAGTACGCGGACGGCGTGATAATGCGAGAGGACAACATGTTTGATGGGCTTATCCGTCACTTCGCGAATGCGCGCGATCAAGGCACGGGCCATCACCGGGGTCGCGGTCGTGTCGCAACCAGGACACTGTCGTCGCCGATTACGACTCCGGAGTTCGGATCGCCCTCGGCAGTGTATGCATAGGCGTTCGGGGAAAGCTGGGTGAAGCTGATCTTTTTAGGCTGAAGATCCGCGCGCGATGCAAATTCTGTCATGTTCTACTGGCCTCGTCTGGAGCCGCTTTCGACCTGAGATTGCCGTACTGCCCCTCGTGATACACGAGCAGGTGTTTGCACTCATCAGGCCCCCACATGTTTTGCACGCGGCCTACGATGATGCGATGATCGCCGCCCGGATAAGAAACTTCAAGCGTGCAGTGAAAAACCGCGTTGGAGTGAGCCAGCCAGACAAAGCCCGCCTCGCGTTCAAATTGAAATGTGGCCTGAGAATGTTTCCGGCCGGCGAAGTGTCGTGCGGCATCTTCCTGGTCGGCATTGAGGATGTTCACCGTAAAACTTCCCTGACGTAAAATCGCCGCGCCGGTTTGACTGTTTCTGCTTACGCAAAACAGGAGCAGAAGCGGATCGAGGCTTGCAGAAGTCAGCGAATTCACGGTTAAGCCGCGGACCTCCTCGGCTTCCTCGGTCAACACCACGGCCACCCCGGTTGCAAAGCGTGCGAAGAGCCGGCGGTAAGACAGAGCTTTGTCCTTCAATCGCTGTAGACCTCGTGAAGAACGTGACTGGCAATGAAAGTGATCTGGAGACGATCCCAGCTATTGTTCGAGGTTAAGAGCAGGTTCGCGGCCCGTCTGTATCCTCGGATACACGGGATCAAAGTTGTGAGCCTTCAGCTGACGCGCGCCGCTTTCACCAGGATGTGACCATCGATGATGTCGATTTGATTCTGGTCGCGAAGCGACCTCATCGCCCGTGTTACCGTTACGCGTGAAGTGCCGGTCATGGCGCTGATTTGTTCGTGAGTGAGGTGGGTTACGATCAAGCGCCCGCCCGCGTAGTCGATGGCAAACATCTCTTGAAGCCGGTGCAGCAGGTCCATAATTCTGACCTCCGGCTGACGTGAAGCGAGATGTTCGAGTCGAACGGCCAGGACTCTTTGCTTGAGGCTGGTGACACGCAAGAGGGCAGAAGCAAATTCGGGGTGCTGCTGGAATATGTCTTCCATCCGGGAAGCATCGAATTCAATCGTTTCCGAGTCTTCTATAGCCACAGCACTGGAGAATTTCGGCAGACCATCGAAGGCTGCGCCTTCGCCGAGTATGGTTTCGGGACCCATGTATTCGAGCACGACTTCGACGCCATCCACACGGACGATCGAAACCTGCACCAAGCCGCTGAGCACGAGATAGAACTTCGAAGAAGTCGTGCCCTGCTCGTAGAGCATTTCGTGCTTGCGGAATTTCCGTCTTCGGCCGCAGCTGGCTTGCCGCATGATCTGTCGGATCAGGTTGGAATCGATCCGCCATGTTCCCAGCAGGCGCTTTGTCTTGAGAGTTCTTGGCACCGTCACCCGGCTCTTTCGAGAATTTGTTTTCGGCACGGTTCCTTGGCGGAAACAGATTATCAGGCCGCCTCGTATCTGGCGATACACCGCCCCGAGGGCCGCTCAGTCTAAAGTGCGCACATCGCCGATTTGGTGGGGTCATTCCGCTAGGAGAGCAATAAAGGACCATGGCAATCGCGTCAGACGCTTTGCCCATCCAGGCTGCCGCTCATTCCGTGGTCGAGCGAGCCGCGAATCTCCGCGAATGGCTGCTCGGCGAAGCTTCGCGTATCGAGGCGGGGAAGCGGATTCCTGACGATGTTGCGCAGCGATTGGCAGCCGCAGATCTGTTCCGGATGACGCAACCACCCCGCTACGGTGGGCTCGGTTGTACTCCGCGGCAGGCGTGGGAAGCCGTGTTTCAGATCGCCGCCGGCTGCGGATCCTGCGCCTGGATCGTCGGGCTGAACGCAGCGAATGTGCTGATGCTCGGCAAATTTTCCGCGCAGCTCCAGGAAGAGGTGTTCCATGGCTCCGCTCCCGCGGTCATTTCCATGCTGACGGGCGGAGTGGGCTTCGACCTTAAGACGGAATGTGTGACTGGCGGTATAACGCTGAGCGGCCGCTGGCGCTATGCTTCCGGAATCGACATCGCCTCCTGGGCTGGGCTGCTTGTGCCCCTGCCGCTCCAGGCGGGCGCTCCGCCCGAACTGCATGTTGTGCTTGTGCCGAAGGCAGCGTTCTCGATCGACCATTCCACGTGGAATGTTATCGGAATGAAAGGCACTGGAAGCAAGGACATTTTTCTCGAGCCGACTTTCGTCCCCGAACATCGCTGGCTCAGTTGGAAACAGCTTCAGGCGGGGCAGAAGCATCCTACCTGCCCAAATAAGGAAGCAATTTACGACTATCCCCTGAACTCTGTGTTTGCCATGTCAATTCTGGCGCCGACCCTGGGAGTCGCATCGGCGGTGGCGGACGAGTTCCGCACCGTGGTCAAGAAGAGAGTGAGCGGGGTGACGCAGCAGAAACAATGCGACGACAAAGTTGCACAGATCGCTGTTGCACAGGGCGAGGCGATCCTGGCGATTCTGCGTCAGAATCTGCTCGATGACGCTGACCAGGTTCTCAACATTCTCAAGAGTGGTCGGACTCCAACGCCCGAAGAACGAGCTGCTATCCGCATGCGGATTGCGGTCTCCTCGCGCCTGGCACTCGATTGTGCTCAGCGCATGTTCTCGGCGATGGGAGGAAGTTTGCTGCCTTCTGACAGCCGTGCCGAACGGTTGTTTCGTGATTTTCATGCCATGAGTTCGCACATGCTGCTGCAACCGGAGGTGATCGGCGAGGCCTATGGTAGGCTCCTGCTGGGGTTAGAGCTTCCGCCGGGCGCACGGCTTTAATAGAAACTTTCTAAGGAGAATATGGCCAAGCAATCGATCAATCCATCCAGTCCGATTTTTGCAACCAAAGACGGATCCACCATTTTTGCGAAATTCGGCTATTCGGCCGCAGTTCGCGCCGGAGATTTCATTTACGTGGCCGGACAGATCGGGCTGAATCCTGACGGCACCATGCCGGAGGACGATGACGCCCAGATCGTGAACGCCTTCGATCGACTCAAGATAGTTCTTGAAGCCGCCGGCTCCTCCCTGGGCGACATCGTCGAGCTGGTCAGCTATCACGTGGGACTGCAGAAACACCTGATGCGCTTCGTTGAAATCAAAGGCCGATATCTCAAAGAGCCTTTTCCAACATGGACGATTCTGGAGATTGCCGGACTGGCCCGGCCCGGACTCGTCATTGAGATCAAGGCCGTCGCTTATTCGCCACGTTAGGTAAGAGCGACATACAAAAAGTGCGAGGCGGAGGTCATCTATGGCAACCACAGTAATGGCACCCTCGGAGTGGACACTCGGCTTCATCGGCAAAGCCCGCCGAATGCTGATCGGCGGCCAGTGGGTCGAGTCCAAGTCGGGAAGAACTTTGCCGGTGATCAACCCTGCGAATGGCGAACAGATCTGTGAGGTTCCAGCCGGTCAGGCAGCGGACGTAGATGCGGCCGTTGCCGCTGCGCGGGCAGCTCTCGAAGGAAAGGCGTGGAGGGGGTTTCGCCCCGCCGATCGCGAACGCCTCCTGTTCCGGTTGGCTGATGCGATCGAGGCGGACGCCGACCATCTTGCCGAGTTGGAATCTCTCGACAATGGAAAGACCGTCGGCATGGCACGCGCGGTGGATGTTCCCTGTACGGTTGAATTTCTTCGCTACATGGCAGGCTGGGCGACAAAGATCGAGGGCCGGACCCTGGATCTGTCTTTCCCCGCGCCTCCGGGAAAACGGATCACTGCCTACACACGGCGAGAGCCGGTGGGCGTTGTCGGCGCGATCATCCCGTGGAATTTTCCATTGCTCATGGCAGCGTGGAAGATCGGCCCGGCATTGACGACGGGTTGCACCATTGTCGTGAAGCCGGCGGAGGAAACTCCCCTGACAGCGTTGCGCCTGGCGGAACTGGCGGAACAGGTTGGGTATCCGCCGGGCGTTTTGAACGTGGTGACAGGGGAAGGCCTGGAAGCCGGGGCTCCGCTTGCCGCGCACAAAGGAATCAATAAGATCGCTTTTACCGGGTCAACCGAGGTCGGGAAGCTGGTGGGTCATGCAGCGGTGGATAACATGACCCGCTTCTCGTTGGAACTGGGAGGAAAATCGCCGGTGATCATTCTTGAGGACGTTGATCCCGAGATTGCGGCCCGGGGCGCGTCGCAGGCTATTTTCTTCAATCATGGTCAGGTTTGCACGGCTGGATCGCGGCTATTTGTGCAGCGCAAAACCTTTGACGCAGTCGTCGAGCGTGTGGCGTCCGGAGCCGGGAAAATCGTGCTCGGACCGGGGCTGGATCCGGCTACACAAATGGGACCGCTCGTTTCGGAACGGCAGCGCGATCGTGTGCGCCGCTACATCCAGCGTGGACTGGAAGAAGGCGCGACGACTATGACTGGCGGCGCCGATTATGAAGGCTCCGGATTCTTCGTTAAGCCCACTGTGCTGGTAGGCGCCGGCAGGAATGCAACCGTGTGCCAGGAAGAAATCTTCGGCCCCGTGCTGGTCGCGGCGCCTTATGACGACTTGAGCGAAGTTGCGGCGCTGGCGAACGATACGCCATATGGACTGGGCGCGAGCGTCTGGTCCAACGATCTTTCTAAGGTGAATGAACTGGTACCGCAGTTAAAGGCCGGGACGGTATGGGTCAATTGCCACAACGTGATTGATCCCGCGATGCCATTCGGCGGCTATAAGCAATCCGGCATCGGCCGTGAGATGGGGCAAGTCGTGATCGACAACTACACAGAGTTGAAATCGGTCTGCATGCTGACGTAGAACCTTATTTCCATTGAGCGAAAGCATCCCGCGCATGCTCGCAGGGCAACACGGCACGGCTGATTTTTAGATTGGCGGAAGCGAGTGTGAGTCGAACACACCGGCGACAGGAGACCTGCCGCCCGCCGGTTTTGAAGACCGGGACGATCACCGGACCGCATGCGCTTCCTTGAGAACTTGGCAAAACAGCGAGCCTCACGTGGGGAGTGCGACTTCAGTCCTTCGTGAGCCAATCCAGCGCTTCCGGAACGCTCTTGAACTCCGGAAAGTTTCGCCGCGAAAAATTGCTCACATCCTCGCGATAGGAATGGGGAAGAGCGTCGGTCCCCACCCAGGCTGCCTTCCTAATGTACGCCTTGTCGAAGACGGCGACCTCCTTCATGGTGCGGAGCGCGTTCTCGTCAAACGATGAACCCGTGAAGTCGGCGCACAACAGCACCGACTCGCGCGGTTGAGAGGTCACGTGATCGGGGAGCGAATGCACGATTCGCTCCACCTCTGCCGGAGAACATGACGAGACATCGACCAGCAGGACTTGCTTGTCATTGTGAGTGATAAACCGGATCCGTTCCATCCCTGAGAAGTGCTCCTTATCTCGGGAATCCGTCCCGCGAAAAATTTCACGTCCCAATTACTTTGGCTGGGCCACCGTCCTCAGATAGGGCTTCAGAGTCTTGAAGCCGCTGGGATACTTTTGTTTTGCCTGTTCGTCGGTCACCGAGGTCGGAATGATCACGTCGTCACCCGGCTTCCAGTTCACAGGCGTGGCCACATTGTGTTTGGCGTTGAGCTGGAGCGCGTCGAGCACGCGCAGCACTTCGTCGAAATTGCGTCCGGCACTCATGGGATAGACCATCATCATCTTGATCTTCTTGTCGGGTCCGATGATGAACACAGTGCGCACGGTGGCATTGTCGGCGGCGGTGCGGCCCTCGCAGGACTCGCCGGCTTCGGCGGGCAGCATGTCATAGAGCTTTGCGACCTTCAACTGCGTGTCGCCAATCATGGGATAAGTCACTTTGTGGCCTTGCGTCTCTTCGATATCGGCGGCCCACTTGCCGTGGTTGGTCACCGGATCGACGCTCAAGCCGATAATCTTGGTGTTGCGCCTGGCAAATTCGGGCGCCAGTCCCGCCATGTAGCCAAGTTCGGTGGTGCAGACGGGGGTGAAATCCTTGGGATGGGAAAACAGAATTGCCCAGCTGTCGCCGATCCACTTATGAAAATCGATTGGGCCCTGGGTCGTTTCGATCGTAAAGTTCGGGGCTTCGGAATTGATGCGCAGAGACATGATCTTTCCTCGTAATCAGAAATTGTTGCGGATGAGCTGCATAAAAATATGATGTTCAGCATTGAAAAACGCTTCAACCGCCGCGGGCGGCATCGCGATCCGGCGGAACCATGAAGTCAAGTAACGAGCCGCACCAGCATCATCGCGGCTTAAGTTATGTTATCCCATTCGATGTGGATCGCGGCTTGGCCCGCTCACGGATCCCCGATAAGATTAAGGCATGCCAACGCGGAAGCTCTCTCTTGTGCAGGTCGATGTTTTCACCGACCGCGCTCTCACTGGCAACGCGTTGGCCGTCGTTCCCGACGCACGCGGCTTGACGATCGAACAGATGCAGGCGCTGGCGCGCGAAACCAACCTTTCGGAAACGACCTTTATATTTCCCGGAGACGCGGCGGCAGAAAAAACGCGCGGGGTTCGGGTCCGAATCTTCACCGTGCAGGAGGAACTGCCGTTTGCCGGGCATCCGACGCTGGGGACGGCGTTCGTGATGCGCGGCCAGTCCGGGGCAGAGGAAGTGAAACTGGAGCTAAACGTCGGTACGGTGCCGGTGCGCTTCACGCAGAGGAACTCCTCACCGCTTGCCTTTGGAGAGATGACGCAGAAGGATCCGGAATTTGGCGCGATTCATGATGCGCAATCAATTGCGGCGCTGACCAACCTGAGCGCATCCGACTTCGACCGGTGCGCCCCGATTCAGACGGTTTCCACGGGCATTCCATTTACGATCGCGCCGGTGCGATCGCTGAAGACGTTGCAGGGTCTGAAGTTGGACGTGGCGCGCGCGTCGGAATACCTGTCCCGCAGCGGAGGAAAATTCCTCTACTTTGTTTGCCGGGAAACGGTGGACGCGAATGCGCGCCTGCATGCGCGCATGCTTTTCTACAATGGGGACGATCCGGCGACCGGGTCGGCTGCCGGATGCTGCGCGGCTTGGATGGTTGCGCACGGAGTTGCGGCCAGCGACGAGCAGGTCATGATCGAGCAAGGCCTCGAAGTGCACCGTCCCAGCAGCATTTTTGTGCGCGCCACCAGGCAAAATAATTCGCCCGATAACCAAGTGGTCAATGTGCGCGTCGGTGGAAATTGTGTAGAAGTTCTCCGCGGCGAAATTACTTTGACGATCTAATACGCGAGATGCTGCTGGTGCTGCGGCTCACAGCGTGTAGCACCATCCTGCCATCCACCGGAGTGCCATTGGCGAGCGCGCCACTTTCGCGACGACGCGATTCTGATTAGGATGCAACTCGCTCTGCAATTCTAAAAATTAAAAGAAGTGGCGACGCAAGTCCCCCGGTCAGGTCCATGAAGCCCAAGAAAACAATTCTTTGTGTTGACGATAACGAACAGGCATTATCCATTCGCAAAATCATGCTGGAAACGCGCGGCTATCGCGTGATCGCGTGCAACAACGGTGAAGCGGCCATGGAAGCGTTCCGCACCCACAGCGTTGACCTCGTGCTGACCGATCTGATCATGGCTGGCATGGATGGCGCGCGGGTGATCGAACAGGTGAAAGCGGTTTCGCCACAGACCCCGGCCGTGCTGATCTCCGGCCGCGTGAAGATTTTCGAGCGCGACACTCTGGCCGACGTTTTTCTTTCCAAAGGAATGTATGAACCGGTGGACCTGCTGGAGAAAATCCGGTTGCTGCTGGTGCGCAAGCGTGGACCCAAACGTCCGGTGGTAGTTCACGAGCGCCCGACCGCGCATGCAACGGTGGCCTGAGTCTCAGTGCCTTCTATCCTGTGATATCGTTTTGACTGGATGCCGGTATTCATCGAAGCGAAGCAACTCCGCAAAACCTATCGCATTGGCAAGATTGCCGTGCCGGCGCTGCGCGGAATTTCCTTCACGGTGCAGGAAGGTGAGTTCGTCACGGTCGTGGGGCCGTCGGGCAGCGGCAAGTCTACTCTCTTTTACCTGCTGGGCGGGCTGACGCGCGCGGACTCGGGGAGCGTGCTGATCGACGGCGTTGATTTCGCGTCGCTGTCGGATGCCGAGCGCACGCGTTTGCGCAAGAGCAAAATCGGATTCGTGTTCCAGAAATTCAACCTTCTGCCCACGCTCAGTGCCCGAGCGAATATCGAAATCGCGGCTGATATCGCGGGACTTGGCACACCCGATCCGGCATTCCTCAGGAAAATCACCGAAATGCTCGGCATCGCCGGACGCCTGGAGCATCGCCCGAACGAACTTTCCGGAGGCGAACAGCAGCGGGTGGCATTGGCGCGGGCTCTGATCAACCGGCCTGCCATCGTGCTGGCCGACGAACCCACGGGCAACCTTGATTCCAAGAATTCCGCCATCGTGCTCAACATGTTGCGGCAGTCGAACAAGGAGCTGGGGCAGACCGTGCTGATGATCACGCATAACCCGGAGGCTGCCGCATTTGGCGACCGGATCGTCCACATGCGCGACGGCGAGATTGTGACACCCGATCAGGATCCGCAGTGGAGCCCGCACCCTCCCGCGGAGGGATTGCGTCCGGCGTAGGGCCGCGGCGCTGGGCAATTCGGGGTGCCGGGGCACCGGGTTAGAAGAAAAACTGAGGAGAACCTCGGTAACGCGGGGAGCCGGCGACGGGACGAAAACTACGTTGCTCGCCGGGATGGCCTCATTTATACTGGACGATGTTCGGGCGGGAGTAACTCAGTGGTAGAGTGCGACCTTGCCAAGGTCGAAGTCGCGGGTTCAAATCCCGTCTCCCGCTCCAGAATTTATCTCCCCCGAGCCCGTGAGGGCTTTTCGTTTGTGGCGAGGGCGCGGTAGCCAAGTGGTAAGGCAGAGGTCTGCAAAACCTCTATTCGTCGGTTCGATTCCGACCCGCGCCTCCATTCTTTTTCAGTTTGCGTCCGGCCCAGTCCCTCAAAATCGGCCCACTCCTGCGGCCGGTCCCCAAGCGACGATGATGTTTCTTACGTGACGTTACTTTAATTACCGGCGGAATTGTACCTACGGGACCTGTCCAAATTCCTGGATTCGCGTAGGATCTGGACATGGCAGGCGATGTACTTTCGTTCACGGTGCAAATGGAGTGCCCGACTCGGGGGCGTCCCAGTTCCGGCAAAGACCGTCGGAGCCAGACACACGCTCCACGAAAGAGCACCGCCTCTGGCCAACTCATCCACTATTAAGGAGAACGTTTATGCTGCCAGTTATCGCACTCTACCTCGCAATGCCCGCAATTTTCGTGGCGGCTGTTGTTCTGCGCAACGTGATCTTCGGGGATGTCGTCTAAGGGCGACGGCTTTGTTTGGTGGTCAGCTCGCCTCCGCGGTATGGGCCAAGCCCCGTCACCGCATGATTGCTGAGCGGACCGTTACTGCGGAGGCCACTCATAGGGGAACAGCTTGCCGGCGGCTTCGGGGCTGAGCTTGACGCCCGCCAGTTCGGCGGCATGGGCCAGGACAGGGTCGCGGTTGTTGGCAATGTCCTCGGCTGTCGGCAAAAGGACTTCATCGGGGATTACGCCGGCATTCTCGAGACTTTTGCCGTCGGTCATGATGATGTCCGCGTCGGTGATTGACGCTCCGTAAAATACCACGGTATCGACGCCCGTCTTATAGCTATAGCGCTTGGATTCCATCACGCTGCCGGAACTCAGGTCGCCGAGAACGACTCCTCGCTTTTCGATCTGTACGACTCGGGCGAACAGTTCCGACGCGGACGCAGACCCGCTGTCCACCAGAACGATCAGTTTGCCTTCGAAGCGCGAACCACGCCCCTTGGCGATCATCGGCTTGCGTTCGTCCTTGCCTGCACGATCCCCGATCTTGGTTTCCTTGTCGAACATTTCGCCCAGCAGGTATTTCAGCGTCTCCACGCTGCCCCCGCCATTTTCTCGAAGGTCAAGGATGAGTGTCTTGTGTTTACGAGCTTTGCCAAGCATCGAGTCGATTTCCGAGTCGGTGAAAAAGAAACCGGGAAACTTCAGGATCATCAATTCGTCGCCCATCTCGACAGTCCGGGCACGTTCTCGGTGAGCATCGTTTTCTTCTTCGCGGACCAATTCCCAGATATCACCTCCTGAGCCCGCTCCGGTCAAATCTTTGACGCGTTTGGTTTCCGTGAACTTGGTAAGAACATCGAGCGTGCGTTCCTTGCCCGACGGGTCCCGCAGGTTCAAATGCATTGCCGGTTGCGGACGCAGCGTGTTATAGACGTACTCCATCTTCCAGAAGTTTTTTCTTGTGGGACGATAGCCATTGAGAGCGAGTATTTCGTCGCCTGCCTTCAGGCCTTTGGACTCAGCATCGCTGCCCGGATGCACGCGCATCACGTAGCAGTGGTCCCCAATCAACTGAGCTTTCCAGCCGTAATCGTGACGCCGGATATATTGCGGCGGCTGGAAGAAGGTGTGGGAGTCGTTGAGTAGATCGAGGAGCCCCGCAATGCTTGACAGCGCCTTGTTTGTAGAATCAACCTGGTCAATCTGTTGCTTTGCCTCGCGGACTTTGCTCTCCCAATCGAGGCCGTGATAGTTCGGATCGTAGTAATGTTTTTTCACGTCGGCGGCAATCTCACGCAACATCGACTGGGCGCGATCTCGTTCAATGCCGCCGAATGTCTGGCACCATGTTGGAGCTGCCAGCGAGATACAGAGAAAGGTCAGGCTTGCGGTACGGGTCCAGGTATTTCGCACATGCATGGCGTCTCCGGATTCCAAGACTGCGTTCGTTCCGTCGAGATATCGCGTTCGTGCCACATTAGACACCGAAACCGACATCTTATGTAAGACTTTTGTATTTTTTGTAAGAGTTTTGTATTACCCGTCACGCCTCACTGAATCCTGCCGCGGCGCTCCTCTAGCTTCAAAGCATGCTAACTGTTTTGCAGGATGAAGTTCACCCCAAGGGTAGTCGCGCGCGTGTGCTGTTGAGTTCAGTATTCGGGCCGTATGCGCAGGACGATGAATATGGATCCCGTGCGATTAATCCGATGGAGCTTTACCACAACCAGGTAACCCGCGCGCAAGGCGGATTTTCGCTGCGCATGTTTCACCGGTCATGGGGGATCATGATGATCCAGCAAAATATTTCCGCGCCCTGCACGGTGCTGGATTTTCCCACGCGCGAGGATTTTGCCCGTGAACTGAAGGCCAATCAATACGACATCGTTGGGATTTCTTCGATCATTGTGAACCTGGGCAAAGTGCGCAAGATGTGCCGCATGGTGCGCGAACTGTCGCCGCACTCCACGATCGTGATTGGTGGTCACGTCGCCGCGACTCCCGGGCTCGAAGACATGATCGATGCCGACCATATTGTGCGCGGAGAAGGTATTGCCTGGATGCGCCGCTTTCTGGGCGAAGATGTCGACGCGCCCATCAAACATCCAGAAATTGTTTCCGGCCTCAAGACGCGCATCATGGGGTTCAAGCTCCCCGAAAAGAGAGGTCAGACGGCGGCCACCATTATTCCTTCCGTCGGTTGTCCTATGGGCTGCAACTTCTGCACGACCTCGGCATTTTTTGGCGGCAAGGGAAAGTTCGTTAACTTCTACGAGACCGGCGACGAACTCTACAAAGTCATGTGCCATGCTGAGTCGGCGCTCGGCGTACAGACCTTTTTCATGATGGACGAAAATTTTCTCCTTCATCGCACGCGAGCCATGCGCCTGCTCGAACTTATGAAGGCCGATAACAAAGCGTGGGGGATGGCCGTCTTCGCCTCGGCGAATGCGATCAGGCAATATAAGGTCGAAGAACTGGTCGAGCTGGGCGTCTCCTGGATATGGATGGGCCTGGAGTCTCCGCGATCAAACTATGCAAAGCTCAAGGATACCGACTCGCACGAACTGACCCACATGCTGCGCGATCACGGCATTCGGGTGCAGGGTTCGACCATCATCGGGCTCGAGCATCACACTCCCGATAACATTCGCGAGGAAGTGGAATACGCGGTCGCGCACAACACGGATTTTCATCAGTTCATGCTGTACACTCCGGTGCCGGGCACGCCGCTGTTCCAGGAGATGTCTTCGCAAGGGCGCATGCTCGATGGCATCGATCTCGCCGATATTCACGGGCAGGACAAGTTCAACTTCCGGCATGCGGCGATTTCGCGGGAAGATTCCAAGCGCTTTCTGGACTGGGCATTCTGGCGTGACTTCGAGCGCAACGGGCCGAGTCTATCTCGCATGTGCGAAACCATGCTGCAGGGATGGCGGCGTTACAAGAATTATCCCGATCTGCGTGTTCGGGAACGTTTCGCGCGCGAGAATTCGAAGCTGAGCACGGTATACAGCGCGGCCCTGTGGGCGGCGGAGCGCTATTTCCAAACTGTGAATGCGGACGTGAGCTGCCGTATCCAAGAGTTGCGGCGCGAGATTGGAAAAGAATTCGGCGTGATGTCGCGGCTGGTGTCTGCCGTGCTTGGCCCAGTGCTGCTGTGGAGCACACGACGCGAAGACCAGCGCCTGGCGCGCGGCGTCACCTACGAGCCGCCTACGATTCTCGAGCGGCGCAATTGGGAGTTCCCAGCGCCGAAAAGTATCCAGCGGCGGCCCGAAACGATTCTCACGACTGCGGACGCGACGGCTACGCTTCAATCGTAACTCGCGATACGGGCTGCGTGGTCGTGGGGATAACCGTGCTTACGCGCGCGAAGCCGTCACCTTCCTGGCCTGAATCATGCTACTGCGGCAACTGGTATTTGCCGTTCCCGCCTTCTGTGACTGCGGTCACATTGCGTGCTTTTCGTGAGGTATAGAGTTTTGAGCATACCCCGTTTGCGTATTTGTAAGTGCGAAAACAGGGTCGTCCTCCTCGTGGTCTAATGGAGAAGGAGTCGTCATCTACCGCCTTCACGCGGTGGCGGTTCCCACGCCTTGAGACCTGGGAGGGTTGGTTTGCATCCAATAGTTGAAGATCCTCTTTTGAGGGTCGAAAACTTAAGTAAGGTCTTTCGCTCAGGCGAATCGGATCTAGTGCTCTTTGAGAACCTGTCGTTTGAGGTGAATAAAGGGACGATGCTTGCCATCGTGGGAGAGTCAGGTGCCGGCAAAAGCACCTTGTTACACATCCTGGGGGCGCTTGATCGTCCTTCCGCGGGTGCCGTATACTTCGCGGATTCCCGGGTGAACATGCTGTCCGAAGATGCTGCAGCCGAGTTTCGTAACCGCGAAATTGGCTACGTCTGGCAATTCCACTACCTGTTGCCGGAATTCACCGCGCTGGAAAATGTTGCGATGCCTTTGCTAACCCGCGGGCAGGCGCTTTTCTCAGCCCAGCAGGAAGCCGCGCGGTGGCTGCGCGAAGTGGGTCTGGAAGCGCGCGGCCAGCACCGTTCGGGGGAGCTTTCGGGCGGGGAGCAACAGCGGCTTGCCTTAGCCCGGGCCTTGATCACCGAGCCCCGGATCCTGCTGGCGGATGAGCCGACAGGGGATCTGGATGGGCGAACGGCTGAAGTGGTCTTTGAACTGGTAGCTCGCCTGCACCGCGAGCACCAATTGACCTCTTTAATTGCCACTCACAACCTCGCTTTCGCACGTCGGTGCCATAGAGTATTGAGGTTGAGTCGGGGCAGAATAGAAGAGGTGGCGCCGGAGTCACTTCCGGCGTGAGGATAGGTAACGGAAGTACTGGGCTAACCGGGAAACGCACGAAACTCAGGTCACTAACGGGCGAATATCGCTTAACAGTTTGAGCGATATGAATGCATAATTGATGTCAGGCAGGGTTTGGCGGAGCACGTCTCTCCGCGGGAAACCTTGGGGGGAATGGGCTTATGTTTGAACGCTACACGGAGAAAGCCAGGCGCGTTATCTTTTTTGCCCGGTATGAGGCCAGCCAGTTCGGCTCTCCTTATATTGAAACCGAACATCTGCTGCTCGGGTTGCTGCGAGAAGATAAGGCCCTGACGAACCGGTTCCTGCGCTCCCACGCGTCGGTGGAATCGATCCGCAAGCAGATCGAAGGCCACACGACCATCCGCGAGAAGGTGTCGACTTCCGTCGATCTTCCCCTCAGCAACGAATGCAAACGGGTTCTGGCATATGCGGCCGAAGAGGCCGAACGTCTTTCTCATAAGCATATTGGGACCGAGCACCTGCTGTTGGGCCTGCTCCGCGAGGAAAAATGCTTTGCGGCCGAGATTCTGCATGAACGTGGATTGCGGCTCTCGACTATCCGCGAAGAGCTTGCCCGTACCGGTCAGGAAAAAGCACAGCCGCAACGTGGAGGCCAGCGCGAATCCTCATTGTTGAGCGAGTTCTCCCGCGATCTCACCCAGGCCGCCATGGACACGCAACTCGATCCGCTCGTCGGTCGCGAGGGTGAAGTCGAACGCGTCGTGCAGATCCTGTGCCGCCGCACGAAGAATAATCCCGTGCTGATCGGCGAACCAGGCGTAGGCAAGACCGCCATCGTCGAAGGATTGGCACAGCGCATCGCTGACGGCGAGGTGCCCTCGTTCCTCGCTGACAAGCGCATCCTGGCACTCGATCTTTCCTTGATCGTCGCCGGAACCAAATATCGGGGCCAGTTCGAAGAGCGCCTCAAGACCATCATGAAGGAACTGATGGAGTCGCAGAATTCCATCATCTTCATCGACGAGTTGCACACGCTGGTCGGAGCTGGATCGGCCGAGGGCTCTCTTGATGCCGCCAACATCCTGAAACCGGCTCTGTCGCGCGGCGAGATTCAGTGCATCGGCGCAACCACGCCGGCGGAATATCGCAAGTCGATCGAAAAAGACCGCTCGCTCGAACGCCGCTTCCAGGCTGTCAAAGTTCCACCTCCGAATGAGACCGACGCGATCAAGATTCTGTTCGGAATCAAGGAGCGTTACGAGAAGTTCCACGCCGTCACTTACACCGACGACGCCATCAACTTCTCGGTGTCGCATTCGAACCGCTATATTCCGGATCGTTTTCTTCCAGACAAGGCGATCGATCTGATCGACGAGGCGGGCGCGCGTGTCAAGCTGCGCCAGACTTCGCTGCCTGAAGAATTGACCGAAGTCCAGAAGCGCATCAAGTTCATCGTCCACCGCATGGAGAACGCCATCGCGAACCACGAGTTCGAGAAGGCGCGCTTCTACTCGGACGAGGAACGCAAGGAGCGCGAAAACCTGCGCGCTCTTCGCGAAAAATACCACCTCGATGAATCCTCCACCGGTGTAGTCGGTCGGGAGGACATCGAGGACGTAGTAAGCCGCTGGACCGGCGTTCCCATTACCTCGATCAAAGAGGAAGAAACGCAGAAGCTGCTGCGCATCGAAGAAGAGCTGCACAAGCGCATCATCTCGCAGGACAAATCCATCAGCGCTCTGGCGCGGGCCATTCGCCGCAGTCGCGCTGGCCTCAAGAGCCCGAACCGTCCGATCGGATCGTTCCTGTTCCTCGGACCGACCGGCGTCGGCAAGACCGAAGTCGCGCGCACCCTGGCGCATTTCATGTTCGGCAGCGACAAAGCGCTCGTTCGTTTCGATATGTCCGAATTCATGGAGAAGCACTCGGTCTCCAAGCTGATCGGTTCGCCTCCGGGATACGTAGGCTATGAAGAAGGCGGCCAGCTCACGGAACGAGTGAAGCGCGCCCCGTATTCGGTCGTGCTGCTCGACGAAATCGAGAAGGCGCACCCGGATGTCTTCAACATCCTCCTGCAGGTGTTTGAAGACGGCCAGTTGACTGACGGACTGGGCAATACTGTCGATTTCAAGAACACGATCATCATCATGACGTCGAATATCGGCGCCCGGCACCTCATGAAGCGTGAGGGCCTGGGCTTCCAGCACGCGAAAGACGAGATGGTTTCCGAGAAGGTTGAAGACCTGGTGAAGAGCGAGGTCAAGCGCACCTTCAATCCTGAATTCCTGAACCGCGTGGATGAAGTCATTCTGTTCATGGCGCTCAGCGAGAACGACCTCATCCAGATTCTCGAGCTGATGGTGGCCCAGTTGAACCAGAATCTGGCGCAGCGCTCGATCACAGTCTCGGTGGCGGACGAGGCCAAGAAGTGGATTCTCACCCAGACGCTCACCGACCGCAGCTACGGAGCCCGTCCACTGCGCAGGGCGTTGCAGAAGTACATCGAAGATCCGCTCTCGGAAGCCTTGATTCAGGGCACAATTACCACCCGCCCTGCGTTCATCGAAGTCTTCCTGGATGGCAACAAACTGTACTACCGTCCGGTGGATGCGGAAAAGACTGAAGGCGTGCTGCTGTACGAAAGCTAGCGCCGGTTCGGCACGTTCTAAGCCGCTAGCGAAAGCTGGCGGCTTTTATTTTGCTCACTCTGGCGTTGCTGCAAGTTAAGCAAACCTCGGTAACTTGGTAACTTCGGCGAATGAAACTAATCTGTTCTTCATGCCTTTGGGAGAACAACGTTTCAGCCGGACCAAGATGGTGCTGCCGCTGCGGTTCTGGCCTGGCGATGGAAGCGGCGAGAGCGCCGGGCCTCAACTCGCCCACACGCTGGATATCAGTCCCATTGGCGGGCGGCTGGGCGGCCTGCGCAATCCGCTCCAGAGCGGTCAAACCATCCTGCTGCAGCGGGGAAAGAACCGGACACAGTTTCGCGTGATCTGGAGCAGGCAGCTTGGCCCGGGCGAGGTTCAGGCGGGCGTTGAGGCTGTGTCACTCGAAGAAAACGTCTGGGGTGTCGAGCTTCCCAATGCGCCTGAGTTACTTGTGCGCTCCCAGATCCCGCAAAGTCTTCCAATCCAGAACGTGCAACGCCGAATTCCCTGGAAAAGGTCGGCAGCGGCTAAAGCAGCTCTGCTGGCCATTGCGGCATTGGGATTCACCGGATATTGGATTGCAGGAAACTTGCTGCAGGTCGCGACCATGGATCTGCCGGGAACTACTCCGCCCGTGGTTGTGCCGGTGGCTGCCAGGCCTAAGTCGTATGGCAATGTAAAAGTATTTTTCTCCGGAGCAGATGGTGCTGCGTCGAATCGCATGCAGGTGGCAGAAGCGCCGCAGGGGCGCGTGGTCTATCCGGACGTGCCCGACTCCAATCTGACCGGAACAGTCGGTATGAAAGCGGTCATTGCAACCGATGGCCGGGTAAAAGAAATTCACGTGCTGAGCGGCAACCGGATTCTGGCGGAAGCGGCTGTGCAGGCGGTCAGATTCTGGCGCTACGCTCATCATGAACTGAACGGAGAAGCGGTCGAAGCCGAAACGAGCGTGATAATCAGCTTCCACGGACGGGACGCCGTTTCTATCAGGTTTCCCAAGCACGACGTCGCCCCGAAAGCCAAAGTGGCCGGCTAGTTCAGGACCGGCTTAGCGGGAACTCCCGCAGCACATACTCCATCGCGGCCTCGCGCGAAGTGAGCCGCCCTTCCAGTTGCATATCCTCTATAGCCGAAAGAATCTTTTTGAAGCGCGGCCCAGGCTTATAGCCCGCGGCGATCAAGTCGAGTCCTGAAATCAGCGGCTCGGGGCGCATTGCCTCGGCCGGAATCGAGTGCAACTGCTTTTCCACGTAGTCATAGGCATCGAGCAGGCCATGGCTGGAGAGGCAATCGATGCGGTGCAATTCCATGTGCTCTTCGAAGACGGGCAGGCGCAGAAATCTCTTCAGCGTGGATTGCTTCATCCGCATCACATCGCCGAAGCGTATGTGATTGTCGACCAGCGCCAGAATCTGATCGGTTTCGTCGTTGGAGAAACGCAAGCGCCGGCAGATTTCGGCGGCCATCCTGACTCCGATTTCGACATGCCCGTCGAAGCGGATACGATCCGGCGCAACGCGAAAGGTCGGTGGCTTCCCGACATCATGCAGCAGCGCCCCCCACGCAAGCGTCTTTGACGAACCGGCAGGAAGTTTGTCGAGGAGCAGCAGCGTGTGCACGAACACGTCGCCCTCCGGGTGAAATTGCGGGGGCTGCTCGACTCCCTTCATCGCAGAGATTTCAGGGAGAACTTCGCGCAGCAGCCCGCTCTGATCCAGAAGCTGAAACGCTCGCCGAGCGCGGCCTTCGGTGAGCATCCGGGTGAGTTCGTCGCGCACGCGCTCGTGCGAGACCTGGCGGATTTGCGGCGCAAGATATTGGATGGCCGAGAAGGTCGCAGGATCAATCTGGAAGCCGAAGCGCGCGGCGAACCTCACGCCACGCAACATGCGCAGCTTGTCTTCGGAGAAACGCCGCTCCGGTTCGCCAATCGCGCGGACGATTCCGGCTTTGAGATCCTCGCGCCCACCGACAAAATCGAGAATTCCTTCGGTTGCCGGATCGGCGCCGAGGGGATCGAGCAGCATGCCATTGATGGTGAAATCGCGGCGCTGTACGTCCTCGCGAGGGTCTTTGGTGAATTGAACTTCGTCGGGATGACGGCCGTCCGAGTAGCCGACATCGGATCGAAAGGTTGCGACTTCGACGGCGTTGGGGCCGCGACTGGCATCCTCATCCGTGGAAGCCGGATCAGAGGGCGAAAAGGGAACGAGAACAACGCCGAATTGCTCGCCGACGGCAAGCGTCCGAGGGAAGATCTGCATTACCTGCCGTGGGGTGGCATCGGTAGCTACGTCATAGTCCGCGGGCTCGCGCCCTAGCAGCAGGTCGCGGACGCATCCGCCGTTGAAGTAGGCCTGATACCCGCGCTCACGCAGAGTGCGCACGATTTCGATGGCTTGTTGCTTGGGCTCCAACAAGGGGCTCGGCCTCCTTCGTTTAGACTAGCAGTTGCAATACGCGCGCGGCACCAGCGCCATAACCACAGGAGTGACACAGAGATTCCAGCAATTCGTTTCGCCCATTATGCCTGACGCCATCATTCTCGGTATCGAGAGCTCGTGCGACGAGACAGGAGCGGCGGTGGTGCGCGCGGGCGAGCAGATTCTGTCCAATGTGGTTGCCTCACAAATCGCGACGCACCAGCCCTACGGCGGAGTCGTGCCGGAACTGGCGTCCCGTGAGCATCTGCGGGCGATTGTTCCAGTGGTGCGGCAGGCGCTTGCCGACGCCGGACACACCTATGACTCCATCGATGCCATTGCGGTCACGCAAGGGCCGGGACTGGCGGGCGCTTTGCTCGTCGGCATCAGCTTCGCGAAAGCGCTTTCCTTCGCGCTTGAAAAACCGCTCATCGCCGTGAATCATCTTGAAGGACACGTGCATGCCGTGTTGCTCGATCAGCGGCGGAGTGGAAGCGGAGAGCTTGAATTTCCTGTCCTCGCGCTGGTTGTTTCCGGAGGCCACACGCATCTCTACCTCGCGGAGGTCAACGGCAACCTCTGGACCTATGCCAACATCGGCCACACACGCGACGATGCTGCTGGAGAAGCCTTCGACAAAGTGGCTAAGCTGCTGGGGCTTGGTTATCCCGGCGGTCCGATCATCGACCGTTTGGCGCCGCATGGCGATCCCCACGCCGTGAAGTTCCAGATCGCCCAGATCAAGCATCGCGACCGAAACGATCGCTCGAAATCGCCTGCCGAGGATTCGCGGCCGCATTTTGATTTCTCGTATAGCGGGATCAAGACAGCCGTTTTGCGCTACGTGGAGACGCATGATCTGAAACCATCGATCGACGCACGCCGCCGGACCTTGGCAACCATCACGGAGGAGCGGCTGTCTTCAATCGAACTCGCCGGGGCCTCGACGCCCAAGCCCGCTCAACCCACACTTGACGATTATCTTCGCCTCTGTGATCGCCAAACCCTCGATCTGGTTGCTTCCTTCCAAGGGGCCATGGTCACTGATCTGGTTACCAAGACGCTGGCTGCCGCCCGCGAATACGATGTCCGCACGCTGTTCGTCAGTGGCGGTGTAGCCGCGAACCACGAGCTGCGCGCCACCTTCCAGCGCGAATCCGAAATGGAAGGCTTGCCGGTGTTCTTTCCGTCGCATCCTCTATCAACAGACAACGCCGCCATGATTGCGGCCGCCGCCTTCCCGAAATTTCTGCGCCGTGATTTCGCAACGCTGGATTTTTCGGCGGAGGCTGGCATGGTTTTGCGCTGAACAAATCCGGACACTGGAGGCTGGGCCCCACGTCCGCAAGCAAGGTCAAGGACGACTGTTGTTACGAAACTGTTACATTTCCCAGCTACAATGGTGCCCGTGAAACCGACGATCTTTGTAGTGGAAGATGACCCCGATATTTCCCGCCTCGTACGCCATCATCTGGAGGCCGCCGGCTTTAACGTCCGTCTTTATTCGACGGGCAACGTAGTCGTGACCGACGCGGAGCGCCAGCGTCCGGCGATGTTTTTGCTCGACATCATGGTTCCGGGAAAGGATGGTCTGGAACTTTGCCGGCAGATCCGGCAATCGGTGTCGCTGGCTCCGGTGCCGGTAATTTTTCTGACCGCCAAGAGCGGCGAGGCCGATCGTATTCTGGGGCTGGAACTGGGCGCCGACGACTACATCCCCAAACCCTTCAGCCCGCGCGAACTGGTGGCCCGCGTCAAAGCCGTGCTGCGGCGTTTCGAGCGTCCCCTGCCGCCCTTGCCCACCAAAATTGAAGAGGTTCACATCGACCCGGCAGCCATGACCTTAACGGTTCGCGGCAAACAGGTTCCGACCACGGCCACCGAATTCCGCCTGCTCGACTACCTGATGCGGCACGCGGGGCGCGTTTTCACACGTGACCAGTTGCTTGATTCCGTCTGGAGAGATACCGCGTATGTCACTCCCCGCTCCGTGGACGTCTATGTGCGCCGCATCCGAGAGAAAATCGAACCTGATCCGGAGAATCCGCGATACCTGAAGACGGTCCGCGGCGCCGGCTATCGCTTCGAGGTTCCGCATTGAGAAGTCGCATCTTCGTCAAGTTGATGTTTGTTTTTCTGCTCGTGATCTCTGTCACCGCGATCTCCCTGCAGTGGACGGTGCGCAACGTCTGGGAGCGTGCCCTCCACGATCAGATCGAACGCGATCTCCAGCAGAAGACCCTGATGTTCTCGTACCGGGTCGAGAACGACCGTCAGCATTCGCTGGCTGACATCACGTCGCAAGAGGGTCAGGCGGCGGGGGCGCGCGCCACCGTGATCGACCCGACGGGTAAGGTCCTGGCCGATTCCGAAGCCGATCCCGCCAGTATGGAAAACCACGCGCAGCGCAAGGAGTTTGCCGCGGCCCTCGGTGGCCATGTGGGTGTCGATCAACGCAGCAGTCACACCTTGGGAGTTCCGTTCCTCTACGTGGCCGCGCCGGTCTCGGGGGGCGCAGTGCGCCTGGCTTATCCCCTGCCGGAGATTGAAGCTACCAATCGGCCCTTGGGCCGGGCCCTCTTTTGGGGTTCGCTGACCGCGTTTCTCATTGCTCTCGTTATTGCGGCCGCGACCTCTCAATATCTGGGCTGGCGTCTCAGCCGCATTGTAAGTTTCGCGGAGCGGGTGGCGGCCGGAGACCTCACCGCCCGCATCGCCTCCTCTTCAACCGACGAGATTGGCCAGGTCGCCGCCGCCCTCGACAAGACCGCGCGCCGGGTGGAAGAGAGTTTCGTGCGGGTGCAGACCAGCCAGCGTGAACTGGAGACGCTGCTCAACAGCATGCAGGATGCCGTCGTTGCGGTAGGTCCGGATGGCCGGGTGCAGTGGGCAAATCGCGGCATGGACCGGCTGCTCCACCATTCTCCGCGCCTGAATACACCTTTGATCGACAGCGTCCGCGATCCCGATTTCCTCGCCGCAATTCAGGAGGCGGTGCGCGACCACGTGGTTACATCGGCGCGCTCCAACACCATAGCCGCCGGACGAACCTTCGATGTCACGGCGGCGCCCATGCCCGGAGGCGGCGCCGTTGCCGTTCTTCGCGATCTCACGGAAACCGAGCGCATGGAAAAAACCCGGCGAGACTTTATCGCCAACGTGTCCCATGAGTTGCGCACGCCGCTCACGTCCATCCAGGGATACACCGAAACTCTTCTCGATAGTCCGATCGCCGACGATCACATCCGGGAGTTTCTGGAAATCATCCGTAAGAATGCGGCCCGCATGGCCCGCCTTACTGAAGATCTTCTGACGCTGGCGCGGGTCGAATCGGGCGAGCAGCGTTTCGATATCCAGAACGTGAGTGCCGAGGAACTGTTGCACGATGCTCATGAAAGTTTTCGCGAAGTCGCCCGCTCCTACGGAGTCGAACTTGAGGTTGAAAATGCAGTTCCCGACGCCCACGTGAGCGCTGACCGCGAGGCGATCCACCAGATTTTCAGCAATCTCATCGAAAATGCTCTCAAGTATGCGGCCTCGGGGAAGAAAATAATCCTGGGGGCGCGCGACGCATCCAGCCCCGGTTCTGGACCGCTCTCGAGTGGGGTGGAGTTCTACGTTCGTGACTTCGGTCCGGGAATTTCTTCGGAGCATCTGCCCCGGCTTTTCGAGCGCTTCTACCGGGTAGACAAGGCCCGCTCGCGGGAGTCCGGGGGAACCGGCCTGGGCCTGGCCATCGCCAAGCACATTATTCTGGCCCACCGGGGGACGATTCGCGCCGAGAGCGAACTAAACCACGGATCAACCTTTCTCTTTGTCCTGAACGCCTCCGACTCCGAAGCGCCTCGTTAGCCGGATTATTCCCGGTCGCCGAGGCAGCGAAGCGGTCGAACGTCCCTGGCTGGCAACCTGGCTACGCTGCCGGATAGATCAGTCGGACGATCCAGAATGCCACTGCGGCGACAAGGGCCGAGGCCGGGATGGTGACAACCCATGCCCAAACAATCCGCCGCGCCACTCCCCAGCGCACCGCCGATAGACGATGGACAGCGCCGACGCCGACAATCGCTCCGGTAATGGTGTGGGTCGTACTCACCGGGATGCCTGCCAGGGCAGTGGAAAACAAGGTGATGGCTCCTGCTGCCTCCGCGCAAAAACCTCCCACGGGCTTGAGCTTGGTGATGCGCGAGCCCATGGTGTGGACGATGCGCCAGCCGCCGAAGTAAGTTCCCATGGAGATCGCCGCGTTCGCCGCGAGGATAATGGGCCAGTGAAATCTCCCCCAGCCGCCAGCCAGTTCCTGCGCACTCAGGTAGTGCGCTCCATAAAGAGCGCTGGCCACGATTCCCATGGTCTTCTGCGCATCGTTGCCGCCATGCCCGAGGCTGTATGCGGCGGCGGACAGGAGTTGCAGTTTGCGGAACCAAACGTCGATTCGTTGAGGAGCTTTATTGCGCAGAAGCCAGTACACGGCCACCATGAAGGACCAGCCCAGAACAAGTCCCATGATCGGCGCGACAACGATAAAGATCAGGGTTTTGTACCAGCCCGCGGCGATAATCACGTGCCATCCGGAGCGCATGACTGCGGCGCCGGCGTAGCCACCGATCAGCGCGTGCGAAGACGATGTGGGCAGTCCCCACCACCAGGTCAGCACGTCCCAGACGATCGCGCCGCACAAGCCGCTAATCACCACGTATTGGGTCACGCTCTCAATCCGGACCATTCCTCCGCCAATGGTTTTGGCGACTGCCGTTCCCAGAAGGAAGGCGGCAACAAAATTGAAAAATGCCGCCCAGACTACCGCCAGCTTTGGAGACAGGACCCGCGTCGAAACTACGGTCGCAATGCTGTTGGCGGCGTCGTGAAATCCGTTGAGAAAATCGAAGCTCAGGGCGACGAGTATTGTGATGATCAGCAGCAGCAGGTCAGGCTTCACCGGTTTTCCCGTGTATCAGATTGTTGAAGCTGTTGTTGAGAGCTCAGGTGTTCTTCAATACCACGGTTTCCAGCACGTTGGCGACGTCTTCCGCCTTGTCGGTGGCTCGTTCGAGGAACTCCAGCAATTCCTTGATCTTGATCAGGTTTATCGGATCTTTCTCGTGTTCGAACAGGGTGGCAATGGCTTGTTGCGCCACCTGATCGGCTTCGTTCTCCAGACGGTTGATCTCCACGCAGTGGACCAGAATGTTGCCGTTGTTCTGCATCAATGACACCGCTTTCTGCAGTTCCTGGCTTTGCATGAGGATGATACGGGCCAGCTCGGCGGCGGCTGGAGGCGGTGTGGTGATGCGATACATCACGATGCGTGCCCCGGCCGCGTTAATGAAGTCAAGAACATCGTCAAGCTTTGAGGCCAATTGGTGAATGTCTTCCCGATCGAACGGCGTGATAAATGTCTGGTTCAGTTTGGTCAGGATGGCATGGGTGAGTTCATCGCCCTCGCGTTCGATGCGGTGAATGATTTCGATCTTCTTTTCGACATCCTGATAGTCCGCGAACAGGTTCACGAGTGCGCGTGCCCCGGCGATGAGGTTGTCGGACATCGCGGAGAACATCCGGAAGAAGCTGTTGTCTTTTGGAATTAGGCTGAACATGGGGAGGACAAAGAGCTCCAGAGTGCGGTGCTGCCATCTACAGTAAATTGTGGTGAGTGAAGCCAGTCAATATCTCATGCCGCAGGGCTACAGTCAAACGGAGAGCCTTGATTTGGCGAGGGGGAAAGGTTGGGGAATGAAGAAGACCTGCGGCTGCAAGGGGGCTTTTCGGAAAAGACTATTCAGAGAGGAGGGCGGGAGTTGGCGGGGTGTCACCTTGCCGATCGACGATGGGCAACGGTCGCTGAGCGTCGGGGCAGGCCGAGCCAAACAACCAGGATCAGGGCAAACACCAGGCCAGCTCCAATCGCGATTCGCAGCAGAAAGCCCGAGAAGAGAATGCCCATATCCATAAAAGCATTCTCCATCCATCGCCCGGAACGAGCGACATTACGCCAATGCTAGTCCTTAGGTACTGGGTGTTCCAGTCGCCCGCTGGTTCGACGGATCATGCAATCAGACCCCAATTGTCGGTATCACTCTGGAGCAACACCACCTCCGTGCCATTTCGACCCGTTTCTCCACAGGTTCCACCGCGATGCTACTTGCGATCCGCACACAACTTACGGATAATCAAGTACGAGTTATTCTTCACGTTTATGTATCGTTACAGCCGCCCCGACCTGCTGCGAATTCTCCGGATCGCTCCGCGCCAGTTGCACACCTGGGAGAAGGCAGGATTGGTCAAGACCAGTGCAGATTATTCCTTCTTCGATCTGCTGCAAGTCAAGAAAGTCCGCGACCTGTGCAGTCAACGAGTGCGTCCGGCGGTAATCAGAAGGTCGCTCGATGCCATGTTGAAGCAGGTATCCGGAATGCAAAATCCGCTGCTGGAAGCCGGCGCCTATGAAAGCGGGCATCGCGTGGCATTCCGGCACGGTGGCCGGTTGCTCGAACCCATCGCCGGGCAATTCATGTTCGATTTCGCTTCCGAAGAAACAAAAATCGTGACCAGTCCCCGGCGCAACGGCCCGGAACTGGTTGTCACCGATGTAGTCGACCTGTTTGCGCGCGGGATCCAACTCGAAGAGAGTCCCTCGACACAGAGCGAAGCGATTGCCGTCTACCTGAAGGTTCTCGACATGGATCCTCAACACGCTGCCGCGCACATCAATCTGGGAACCCTTTACTACAACCGGCAGGAATACTTGCTCGCGGAAAAGCACTACCGCTCCGCAATCCAGATTGATCCGCGGTACGCCCTGGCCTACTTCGACCTGGGGAACGTGCTCGACGAAACAGGACGCATCGACGAGGCAATCAACACCTACAAGGCGGCCATTCAGTTGGCCCCAACCTATGCCGATGCACACTACAATCTGGCTCTCGCCTATGAGAAGATTCGCGAGCCGCGCAAGGCGCTGCAGCACTGGCGCGCCTATGTCAAGCTCGACACCACCGGCCCGTGGACGGTGCATGCCAAACATCAGATCCAGCGTATATTGCAAGGCGACAGTTTGAAACTGGTGCACTCGCGCAAAGCCAATTAGAGTCTCTGCGGCCTTACGCGTAATTCTCAGGCTGCCCATGGCGTGCGCTCGGATTGATTTGTACCTTTACATTTTCAGGAGTTCCCACGATGACGAATTTCATGCCCTTATTTCTAATGAGCCTCGCGCTCGCAGTAGCCGCCAACAGCGGAGTGTGCTTGGGCCAAGCCGCTCCCCGGCAGAAACAGATTTACTCCGAAACCGCCGATGCGCACGCAGAAATCAGAGAGGCGCTTGAAAGGGCCAAAGCGGAGCATAAGAATGTGATCGTCGTGTTCGGAGCGAACTGGTGCTTCGACTGCCATGTGCTCGACGAGGCTTTCCATAAGCCCGAATTGGCGTCGATCATCAAGGGCAACTACGAAGTTGTGCACGTGGACATTGGAAAGGGCGAAAAGAATCAGGACCTGATGAAGCAGTACGAAGTCCCAATGAAACGTGGCATTCCGGGACTCGCCGTGCTCGATAGCGATGGCAAACTCGTCTACAGCCAGAAGCAGGGAGAGTTTGAGAACGCCCGGGCGCTCTCGCAGGATGATTTCATTGCGTTTCTGAACAAGTGGAAGCCGGGCGCTCGGTGATTTGGATTACTCACGCAAAAAAAAGAGGCGCGGCTTGCGCCGCGCCCGGGAGAGAGTACATCTGCCTTCACGAACACCTTTAGTTAACGACCAGCCGGTTATCCACGCTAAACGCTCCCGGAACGCCCGAGGCGCGCAATCCAGCTATCGTCCTATCCATCGAACTCTGTACCGATCCGTACAGCGTCACATGGCCGTTGTCGACCACGATGCGAATCGGATGAACCGGATCGGTCGCGTAACGTCCCAGTATTGAGTCGCGATAAATCGCGCGCGCCGTCCGGATGCGAATCGAATCGTCGAAATTCGAAACCGGCAGCACCTTCACCTCGTTGACTACGTCTTTCACGCCGGGTGTGCGCGCCACGATGTCCATCGCCGCATCCTTGGGTACGTCAAACACCGTGTCGCCGGTGAGCGTGACGACGCCGTCTTTCACGTCGATCGCGAGATAGTTAAAAGTATTGTCGTAATAGCCGACGCGGTCATAGGCCAGCTTCTTTGCCAGTTTCTGCTGAAGCTGGTCATCGGGACCGTTTGGTCCCGCAACCGTAATGTCGTTACGAACGCCCGCAATATTCGCGACCTTTCTGATCTTCTTGGCCGCTTCCAGCTTGTCCTGGTAGATGCCGACCGTGCCGGTCAGGGTCACGATGCCATCCTCGACGCTGGAGTTCACATTCTGCAGTTGCTTTGCAGCATGCATCTTCTGGCTGACGGCCTGCTGTATCTGTTGATCGTAGCGGCCTGTCCCGGGGCCCCCGGCAAGCCCGCTGTTGGCTTGCTGGGGTGGTGTTGAGGCCATTGCAGACATACTCAGCAGGACGAGCAGCACCACGGTCACCGCTGACAGATTCCTTTTCATGGTTGCCATCCTCACTCGAATTCCGGTCCACATCTGTTTAACCGGTTAGTTAAATAGATGCCCCCCTGCTCGCCGGAGATGCAGTCCGCTGCGGGTTTTACAAAGAGTTACAAAGCGTAATGCCGCATAACCGCGCCATCCCTCCTAACTCCTGATTTGACAATTATTTGTGATAACGACTAATCTCGGTTTATGGCGCGAGGTCTGCAGGCGGAACTGAAACAGAGGGTGCCATTCCGCAGCCGCGAGCAGGAAGCGTACCTTTCTTTGTTGCGCACGAGCGATACCCTCGAGTCCAGCGTGGAAGCGCGACTCAAGGATTTCGGACTGACGGGTACGCAATATAACGCGCTGCGAATTTTGCGCGGCGCTGAACCGGAAGGCTTGCCGTGCAGCGAAATCGGCGAGCGCATGATTACGCGTGATCCTGATATTACCCGCCTCCTCAATCGTCTGGAGAAGCGGGGTCTCGTCACCCGGACGCGCGCGAAACTGGACCGGCGAGTAATCTACGGAAAGATCACTTCTTCGGGACTGAAACTTCTTCGCGAGATGGATGCGCCGATTGAACGGCACGGCCGCGAGCTTCTCAAGCACGTCACCCAAAAGAAGTTACAGCAACTGATTGACTTGCTCGCCCTGGTGCGGGGTGGAGCTAAGAAATAGGCGCGGCTTCAATCAGCCAGCCCGACCTATCTCGATCTGCCGCGCTTAGCAGATTTCTTGCGCGTAGATGCCCCGGTTTGTTTTGGCTTGGATTTTGCCGCAATGGCAATCCTCGCGGGAAACACACGCGCGAAAATCTTGTCGATGTTCTTCAATTGCCGCTTGAGGTCGAAGGCGTGTTCGACCTTGGCGCGCGGCACTCGGCTTGTAATGTCAGGATCGGAGAGTACGAGATCGTGGAAGTCGAGATCTTCCCTCCAGGCGTGCATCGCATGGGCCTGCACTAAACGATACGCATCCTCCCGCGAAATGCCGCTCTCTACCAGATCCAGCAGTAACTGTCCGCTGAAAACCAGACCGCGAGTGCTGTTCAGATTGGCCAGCATGCGCTCCGGGTAGACGAACATGGTTTCGATCAGATTGGCAGTCTTGTTCAACAGATAGTCGGCGAGCGTAGTGGAATCGGGAATGATGACGCGCTCCGCCGATGAGTGCGAAATATCGCGCTCGTGCCAGAGGGGGACATTTTCGAATCCGGCCTGCGCGTTTGCGCGAACCACGCGGGCGAGGCCGCTGATTTGCTCGCACGTAACGGGATTGCGCTTGTGTGGCATTGCCGACGACCCTTTTTGTTTTTCACTAAAGAACTCTTCGGCCTCGCGTACTTCGGTCCGCTGCAAATGGCGAATCTCGGTCGCGATCTTGTCGAGAGTCGACGCGATCACGGCAAGCGTGGCCAGGTAGTACGCATGCCGATCGCGTTGGATCACCTGCGACGAAATGGCCGCTGCTTTCAAGCCCAGCCGCGCGCACATTTTCTCTTCCAGTTCCGGTGTGAGATGGGCGAACGTGCCCACCGCGCCTGAAAACTTTCCCACGCGCAGATCTTCGGTCGCTGCCCTGAAGCGCACGATGTTGCGCTGCGTCTCCGAATACCAGTTGGCGATCTTGAAGCCGAACGTAATCGGCTCGGCGTGTACGCCATGGGTTCGCCCGATCATCGGCGTGTCTTTGAACTCCCAGGCGCGGCGTTCAAGCACATCTGCGAGGCGCTCGAGATCCCCCGCAATCAGAGACGACGCCTGCTGGATGAGCAGGGCTTGCGCCGTATCCACCACGTCGTTCGAGGTCAGGCCGTAATGAAACCAGCGGGCATGGGGACCTACGATTTCAGCGACCGCCGTGGTGAAGGCGATGACGTCGTGCTTGACCTCGGCTTCAATCTCGAAGATGCGTTCCACGTTGATGTCGGCGCGCTCGTGGATTGCCTTGGCGGCTTCTTTGGGCACGATGCCGGCGGCGGCCAGCGTCTCCGTCGCCGCCACTTCGACCGCAAGCCAGGTGCGGAAGCGATTTTCGTCGCTCCAGATGCGGGCCATCTCCGGCCGCGTATAGCGTGGGATCACGAGTGTTTCTCCTGTACGGGAAAGCGAAAAGGGAACTTAAAATTGTAAATCAGGGATAGGAGTGGCGCACTTGCAGGCTGGACCGGGGTAAGCAAGCCAAAAGTTAGATCGAAGACGTGAACGAGCGCAATCGTGCTGTGCTGTCACTTCTTCAATATGACTTCTAACTTCTGACTTTCGTTTCAGTCCACCTGGTGTCTCGCGGTGTATCCTTCGCGCGCGTACACGACGGTTTTCACGTCCTTGCCTTTCTGATCTTTTACCTTCAACGGGCCTCCGTCGGGAGCTTGCAGTTCGACTTTTACCTTGCGATAGGTGCCGTCGAGCTTGGTATTGGTCGGATGGTAGGAAATGCTGTACTGGTTGCGAATGTCGGCGGAGATCTCCTGAAACAACCCCGGCAGTTCGCCCTGGAAACGCGGGAAGTAGGATCGACCGCCGGTAAGCTGCGCCAGCGTTTTCATCTGGTTGTCGTTCTGCAGCCAGCCAACGCTTCTGCCGAACGGGTCGCGGCCCATACTGGCGGCGTCGACATATTCGCGCCACTGCCATCCGATGCTGACGGCGTAAATCGTGGTGTCTTTCGTGGCCTTAACTTTTTTGATCGTCTGATCCCAGGTGATCTTGCTGAAAGTGTCGGCGCCGGAGGAAATCAGAATGACGTACTTTTTGCCTTCGATGCGATCGATGCGATCGAGCGTGTCGAAGACTGCGTCGAACATGTCGCGTTCGCGGAATCCCGGGATGCGAAGCATGTTGAGCGCGCCCATGATAGAGCGCTTGTCCTGCGTGAAGTCGACCAGAATTTGCGGCTTGATGTCATAGGAAACGACCGCAACATAGTCGTCTTTTCTCAACCCGCTGGCGAAAGTATAGGCGGCATTGAGCGCGTCATACATGTAGCTCAAGTTGGTGGCTGCGTACTCGATCAACAACACGGCGGTAATGGGCGCCTGGGTCTGGTTGAAAGAGGCAATTTTCTGGGGCGTGCCATCCTCCATGATTTTGAAGTTCTCCTGCCGAAGCCCGGGGACAGTCTGGCCATCCTTGGTGGTCACGAGCACGTCGAGGGTCACGACCGGAACATCAACCCGGATCGAATAGTCGGGCATGTTATCGACCTTCTTCGGTTTTTCGGGCGCGGGAGGGGGCGGCTCTTCCTTCTTCTTGGGGATAACGTAAGGTCCCACGTCATTTTGCGGCCCACCAGCCTCGGGCGGCGCATCTTGCTTGTTCGGGTTGGCAGGCGGCTGCTGCGAAGTGTCCTGAGCCTGGGCCGGAAACCCCGGAACTGCCAGACAAAACGCCAGTAACGCCAGCATGGTCAAACGCTTACGGGAAGCCCATCGGGCGGAACTTTGCTCCGAGTAGAACTCACAAATCATGGGAAATCCTCAAAAATACCTGTGCTAGTATAGATGCAACAGCTCTGCGGTTGGGATATTTTGCTGGCCGTAAAAACATCTCCTCTCCTGGCAAAACCAGTTTGACAACACGCGGAGTCCAATAAGTATCGGTCGTTTTTTGACCTCCGGGGATACCAATGAGAATCTCGGCGATTCTAGCCGCCTTTTTGTGCTTTGCGCCCACTGTACCCGCCTCTGCCCAGGATCGTCCCAACATCATACGGCTTGACCAGATCCATGAAGGCATGAAAGGCACAGCCCTCACGGTGTTTCAGGGCGTCAAGCCCGAGTCCATGGATGTCGAAGTTCTAGGGGTATTGCGCAACATGAATGGCCCCAAAGGCGACGTTATCCTGGTGCGGCTGCACGGTGCCAAGCCGGAGTACACAGGCGTGGTTGCGGGCATGAGCGGCAGCCCCGTCTATTTTGATGGCAAACTGGCGGGCGCGCTCGCCTTCCGCATCGGCGAGTTTTCGAAGGAACCGATTGCCGGCATCACTCCGATTGAGGAGATGCTTGAAATCAATGCGCTGGATAGCCGTCCCGCGGCGGCGCCTTTACGCGCCAGCGTTGCCAGTCAAACCGGGAACAGTCAGACGGCCAGCCCTGGCGAGAACGTCAATATTCCATCCACAAACCCGGCCGCCGGCTATAGCAATTATCTAAAGCCGATCGACACTCCCTTCGTGTTCAATGGCTTTTCGGACGCGACGTTGCAGCGCTATGCCGGCCAGTTTGCCGCCGCAGGCATCACGCCGGTAATGGGCACCGGATCGTCGAGCGATCGCAAGCAGCCGGAGCCGATTGAGGCCGGCTCGGCCGTCAGCGCAGTACTGGTTCGCGGCGACATGGATATTGCCGCGACTTGCACAGTCACCTACGTCGATGCGCATCACCTGCTGGCCTGTGGACATCCGCTCTTGCAGTTTGGGGAAGTCGACCTGCCGATGACGAAGGCAACAGTCTTGGCCACGCTGCCTTCGCCGCTGAATGCCTTCAAGATTGTGAATACGACGGAGACGGTCGGCGCATTCGTCCAGGATCGCCAGGCGGGCATTCTGGGAGTGATGGGGCACGAGCCGAAGATGATCCCCGTGACGGTGTCGCTGCACAACGGCACGACGACGAAAGAATTTCATTACGAAGTCCTCAACAACGCGCGGCTCAGCCCTCTGGCCATGATGGCCACGGTATTTAATGCCCTGCACGGTACCAACGAATACGGCGAAGATACGACCTACCGCATGAACGGCGTGCTGAGCGTGAAGGGCTATGCCGACGTGACGATGCGCAATATGTTCGCGCCGCTCGATAACGGACAGCCCGCCGCGGCGCTGGCGGCAGCCAGCATTGGCGAACGTTTCGGACGCATCTACAGCAATCCTTATGACGCTCCCGACGTGCAGGGAGTGAAACTCGATTTCGATCTGGTGCGGGAACGGCGTTCGGCGCGCCTGGAAGCTTCGCGTACAGACGTGACCGAAGCGCGGCCGGGCGACCAGATCACGGTCGAAACCGTGATTCGCCCCTATCGTGGCGAACGGTTGGTGCGGCAGATTCCAATTCGCATTCCGACCTCGGCCTCCAAAGGGCCGCTTCGCATCCTGGTGAGCGACGGCGACACGCTCGACCGGATGCATCGCAGCACACCAATGATGAGCCGCGGTCTTGGCCTGGCGCCGACGATCGCGCTGCTAAATAAAGAGCGCTCGGACGACCGCGTCTATGTCTCGTTATTCGACTCTGATCCCGAAGCCATGGTCGCCGACAAAATCATGCCCACCTTGCCGCTTTCGGTGATGAACGTGATGGACAACATGCGCGGCACGCAGGACATGGTTGTGCTCGGCGAATCGTCGGTCAGCGAAGCGTCCACTGACCCGCTCGACTACGTCGTTTCGGGCGCGCAGATGCTGACGGTCAACATTAAATAGCGGTTGAACGTATCGTCGGCACTCTGCTGGCCGTCTTGACGAGCGCCTGCCCTCGGATATGGCCTGACCGGACTACGTGTTCGCCAATTATCGGGCGCGGGGCGCTACGAGCACCCGACAGCTGCTGGGACGGCGGCGCTACAATCTAATCATCTAACAACAATGAGGTACGATTTTGGCTCGTAAGAAGCTCGCTCTATTCTTTGTACTTACTCTATCCATCCTTGTGCCCACATTTACTTCCGCCGAAGGTACGCGCACCTGGGAACAATCCAGGTTCGATGAATTGATCAAAGGCACCGCGCATGGCGTCGCGTTCCTGAGCGGTGGCGGTCTCGAACTGGCCCCGGCCTTCAGGTCGCTAGCGACCACACCCTCGACCTACATCTGGTCGATCGCCTCGGACGCTTCCGGCGACATCTACGCAGCCGCCGGAGCTCCGGCGCGCGTCTATAGGGTCACGCCTGATGGGACGTTCACGACCATCTTCGAGCCGCAGGAGCTGCAGGTGCAGGCTCTGGCGGTGGCGAAGAACGGAATTGTGTACGCAGCCACGGCTCCGGATGGCAAAGTCTACCGCCTCGATCCCTCCCAGGCCGCCAAGACCCCGAAAGGCTCATGGAGCGCCTCGGTATATTTCGATCCCGGCGCGAAGTACATCTGGGATCTCGCGCTCGACGCCTCCGGAAACCTGTATGTCGCCACGGGCGACCACGGTGAGATCTACAAGGTCAGCGCCAGAGGCGAGCACTCGCTGTTCTTCAAGAGCGATGAGGTGCACATTCGCGTCCTCGCGCTTGATCCCAAGGGAAATCTGATTGCAGGGTCCGATGGCAGCGGCCTGGTGTATCGCATTTCCCCCAAAGGGGAGGCGTTCGTTCTCTACAGTGCTCCCAAGAAAGAAATCACCGCGCTGGCGATCGATGGCGCGGGCAACATCTACGCGGCGGGCGCGGGCGAGAAGCGTCCCGTGACCGCGACTCCGCCGGTGAACATCAATGTTGCGCCTCCCCCGCAGAGCCTGACATCGAGCGCCGGAACCATCAGCATATCGGCCACGCCGGTAACCTCCGCGCAGCCATTCCCATCGCCCGGAACCGGCGCCACCGGCGGCTCCGAGATCTATCGCATCGCGCCGGACGGTGCTCCCGAACACCTCTGGAGTTCGCACGAGGATCTGGTCTACGCGCTCGGCTTCGATCAGCACGGACGTCTGCTTGCTGGAACCGGCAACCGCGGCCACATCTTCGCCATCAACGGCGTCGACGATTTCACCGACCTCGTGAAGGCAAGCGGAAGCCAACTCACCGCCTTCGCTCCCGCGCCCGGCGGCGGACTGTATGTTTCCAGCAGCAACCTGGGCAAGATTTTCGTGCTCGGTCCTGGCCCCGAGCCGGAAGGATCGTACGAGAGCGATGTTTTCGACGCCCATGTCTTTTCGCGCTGGGGACGCGGCACTATGCGCAGTACCGGCCATGTCGAACTGTATGCGCGCAGCGGCAACGTGGACAATCCCGATCGCAACTGGAGCCCATGGACGCACGTCGATCTCGCCGGCAACTCGGAGTTGAATGTGCCGCCCGCGCGCTTCCTGCAGTGGAAGTCAGTGCTTCACGCGGGCACTCCCGCGCCGCAGCTCGATGACGTCTTGCTGTACTATCTGCCCAAGAATATCGCGCCCGAGATCGATGAAATCATGGTGCAGCCAGGGGTGCGTTACCAGCCAGTGGCTCGTGGATCGGGACCGGAAGTGACAATTCCGGGACAGGCGCATTTCGATTCTCCCCCTCCCACGACGCGCGACCATGATTCGATCGGCATCCGCTGGACGGCTCACGACGACAACGACGATCAGCTTCTTTATTCGATTTATTATCGCGGCGACGGCGAATCGCGCTGGCTGCTGTTGAAGAGTGACCTGACCGAACGCTTTTATTCTTTCGACTCGAGCCTTCTGCCCGACGGAGGCTACACCATAATGCTCGTTGCCTCCGATGCGCCTTCCCATTCGCCGGGAGAGGCCCTCTATGCAAAAAAGGTCTCGGCGCGCTTCGAGGTCGACAACACGTCGCCCGTAATCGAGAACCTGAGCGCCGCCTGGGACGAAAAAGCGGCCGGAGGAAAGCATATCCGTGTGCGTTTCCGCGCGAGCGATTCGTTTTCTGCGATCAAGCGGGCGGAGTACTCACTGGATGGCGGGGACTGGCAATTCGTGGATCCGGTGGGACAGCTCTCCGACTCGAAAACGGAAGACTATGACTTTCGCGTAGCTGTGCCGCAACCGGAAGAGATGCTTCCCGCCCTGGGGGATGCTATTGCGGGCGATCACGTGGTGGTGGTGCGTGCCTACGACCGCTTCGATAATCTGGCGACCGCGAAGACGGTGGTCCGCGCGAAATAGCTACGCGCGGATCCACAAGCGAGTTACCCTCAAAAATTTACTGGTGCGCAAAAACAACCGTCGGAAACTGAATCGACGAGTCGAGATCGACCGCATAGAAATCCTGCAGGACGCAAGTCGTTTGTTGTCCCGTGCATCCGAGGGTGTCGCCGATATAGATCACGTAAGTTCGGGCCGCGGGCGCTGTCAGTAACATCTCCGAGACCGCCGTTCCCGTTCCGGCCCCGATGCCCCCGCCGGGGTCGGCCAGGGTATAGGTTCCGGTGACAGTTTGCGCTCCGCTGGTGCCGACATACTCTGTCCCGCTCACTCCCTGAGTTGGGTTTGCCCAGGTGAACAGCAAATCCGCCGCCAGTGGCGCCGCTCCCGAAGCCCCGCTACTGGTCGTCGCCGCGGCGAAGGTTCCGGGAAGCTGCGAAGCTGAATAGGAGCCGCCGCCCTTGCCTTGGGGAGCCAATGCCCCGGTTATGACCGATGCGCTGGATTTATCCAGCAGAAATCCGCGCCCGTTTCCGCTGGCATAGAAAATAAAAGGAACCGGCGCGACCGCTGGGGTTGCCGAGGGATTCCCCAGAAACATTGCCGTGTAGCGTCCGCTGCCCGTCGCCGCATACGTGTAGCCCGTGCTGAAGGTCGGTACCGACAGGATCGTTCCGGCATCGTTCTGGTCGAAGTTGCCATCTTCGTTGCCCGCGCCATCGAAGTTTACCAGCGTTAACGAGACGTTCGAGCCGCTGTGGTCGGCGCCCGTCAGGCTCGCGACCGATACGCCACTCATCGTGGCATTGTTGTAGGGCGATCCTTTTGGATCCTGAAAAACGAGCGTGCCCGACACGCCGGGATTCGCGGGATCGGTCGAAATCACATACAGGGTAAGCGGATTATTGCTGTTGGTCTGTCCGTTGGCGGCGTACAGGTTGAAGTTGTAAGTGACCCCGCCGAGCGTGGAGGACGCGAAGCTCATCGTGCCGACTCCGTTGGTCAGGCTGTAAGAGCCGCTCACGTCGCTCGCGGACTGGGCGTTGCCTCCGTCATTAATATCAAGAAGGCCGGGAACGGCGCCGCCCCCAGAGGTTCCGATGTGCCCAGCGCCATCCATGGGAAGGAAACCGGCATAGCCGACTCGCTTTCCGCTGGCATCCGCGCCAGTAAAGCCAAAGACAAAGCCTCCGTTCAGAAGTGCCGTATTAAAACCGGCCGGAGCCTTGGAGAACTGTTCGATTACGCCCGAACTGGTCCCATTGTTGTCGGACTGATTCCATAGATATCGCCGCCGGCATCGATCACGACGGTGCAAGTAATCGCCGATCCGCCGTTCGGAGTCAGCGTAAGTGTTCCCGAATTGTTGGAAGTGGCAGTAAAGGTTCCAGTCAGGCCCGCGTAGTGATGCGGTCCCGCCGAGGTGTATGCGTCAGCAACCCCGCTGGTGATTGTCTGGCCGTTGGTGC
>CAWIQW010000016.1:0-62916 GCA_963838315.1 uncultured Acidobacteriaceae bacterium | reverse complement strand
AGGCAGAGTATAAGGTCGGCAGGAAATAAAAGCAGAGCGCCATGGGCAGCGACTGAACAAAAAACTTCACAGTCCGGCAATCAGAAACGCGCAATAGCAGTCCGAGTTCTATGCCAGTTTGCTCATGAATTGCCCTGAGTGGGATTTCTGCGTTGGTCCTTGCGCCGAGTGCAATGCTCCACTGTACATTCTGAGCCGATTTGGGATAAGGCGAGGCCTACCTAGGTAACGAGGAGCGGCGGACACTTCTGGGCAAGTCGGAGGTTGACTTCGCTCGAACTACTTCGCCCGGGTGAGGTCGCCCGCGGCCAGAACGTAGGTCATCGTCTTATCCAACTTGAGATTGAGTCGAGTGGAGGTGAGTACGAGATCGCCATTGCTTTGGCGCGCGGACTCGACATCCTTCATGACGACGCGAGTGTCAGAAACGGCGGTGCCGGGGTCCTCAGGGATGGGCGGGCCGGGGAAGGTCCCGCGCGGGGAGTTTGGAGGATAAGTGCCAATCTCGGTTGGCCTGGAATAACGAGGATCATTCGCTGGGTCGTCGGCCGCCGAGATCCGGAGGGGGTAATACCAGTTGGTCAGATAAACCTGAAGGGTAAGCGAACCGCTCTTCCAGCGCACGTCATTCATGCGAATGGCGAGGCGGGATGGACCGTTTGCGGATTTCGCGTCAGATTCAACTACTTCTCCCGAAAAAACGGCGCCCGCTGGAATGACCTTGCCCTTCACAAACGTGGCGATAGTCAGTTTCGCCTCGACCCTGGTGCCGACCGGGGTTTTGCCGGCAATCACCTTTTGCTGCAAGGTGACGGGGAACTCCTCCGCCAGGGAAACTGCGGCCAGCGGGTGCTTCTGTTCATCGGACTTGGACTGGCTCCAAAGAATGCTGCAACCAAACAAGGTTGCGCAAGCCAGGCATCGGATCACGAATCTTGTTTTACTGGGCGACATCTGCGACCTTTGTCGTCGAGTCTATCGCAAAGGCGGCAGTCAAAGCACCTGTGCTGGCTAATGCTTGGCTCGGACACCCCTGTCCGAAGGCGCGGAGGCCGCGCGCGCCGCCAGCGGGCCCTGCGGAGCGGTGGCCTGGAGCGCGTCGTCGACCGCGGCACGAAGATCGACCAGCATGCGCAAGGGCTGACCGGAAGAGTACTCGGCGTGAAACATCACCTTCCACGAGTGGCAGATCATGCGCAGACGAGCGGTCGGCTCTTCGCCGGAAAATTGTGCGCGCCGGCAATCGATGGTGTGCGTTCCGCGATTTTCCAATTCGCGCAGTCCATCCTGAATGGCATTGAGGTCGTCATGCATCAGGCGGAAAAAGACGCGGCGGATCGTAAAGCTGAAACGAACGAAGGTTGTCATTGCGGCAGGCTCGAAATACCGCTCTCCGGACTGAGTCTTGAATTTCCGTCCTTGTTCCAATGTGCCGCTGTGCAGAAGTTCACTCAAGCGGCGGCAGCGTGCAGCCGATTGACACACGGTGTCCAGGGGAGCGAGCCAGGCAGGGACCTGGAGCGGCGACTTCTGCTGCCCGAGCACGGGCGCCAGCGCCCGCGCGACCGAATCGAGATCGACATCGGCCTCGTCGAGACCCGAGGGCGCGCAGAAAGAAAAATACTGCACCAGCAGGAAGTCGATCTTATCGCGATCGGTGGGCAATTTTACCGGCTTGCGCAAGTGATGGGCCAGCAGGTTGCGGAGCACGCTTTCGTTGGCCAGAGGCGTGGTCTGCAGAAACTGGCGCAGTTGATGCACCTGAATTTCGGTGTCCACCTGCTTCAGCCACTTCTCGGCTTCGCGGCCATCTCCTTCGACTCCGCTGGGCGGGGTGGCCGGGCCGAACGGGCAAGGAGGTACGTCAATGACAAATTCGCAGACCAACTCCTTGTAGATGGGCTGGAGCGCGTGGAACACGGGCCAAGGCACTTCCTGCGAATGTCTGGATGAGCGATCGAATTCGGTCATGATTTAACAATCCAATTGGGAACAGCAGTCAGGAATCGGGCCCCGACGACGGTCCGCTCCGCGTAATACTGGACGGCCACCACCGAAGCTTCCGCGCGCAGGGAGCCGTCCCGGGTTTCGATCAGAATGCGATCGGCGAATTCGAGCGGGTCCGCGACCACAAATAACACTTCGCTGTGCGTGCCGAACTCGATTGTAGTGTCCTGCAGGCATTCCCATGTGTTTTCGGCGTGGCCATTGCCATCGCCCTGTGCATGCCCATGACCGTTGCCCGAAGCGCCAGTTTCGCTGGCGCGACTCAGGTGAACTGGAATTCGTAAAGGAGTGGCATCTGGAAAGAACCGGGCGAGCCGACTTGCAAAATCGGGTTCGAGAGCGCGGGCGGTGGCACTGGCCTGGTTGGGCACGGTAAACCTCAGATCCCTAAGTGTGAACCGCAAGCCTTGTCCTGTCGTTTTCCGGTTAGAAAAAGTCAAAACAGACTTAGGCTGTGCGTTGTCTACGTTTACCATGCACGACCGCCTCCGAACTCTTGAAGGACATGAACTCATGAACAAGTCGAACAAAGCAATGGGAGTTCGGGCTTTCAGGAGGGCGCAAAGGCGTATCTCTGACGAGGAGTGTGGGAGAACGGCGTCTCACACTGATACGGCAGCGGGAAATCGTCTCAATTCGCAAGCTGAGATGACGCTCAGTGAAATGGCGGCCTCTTCCGGGAATTCCTACTGGAGAGTCGTCGGACCCGTGTCGTGTTCGCGCATGCCGATGTTGTAGCGCTTGAGCTTGCGATAGAGAGTGGCGCGGCTGATGCCGAGCATCTTGCCGGCGCGGACTTTGTCGCCCTTGACCTGGGAAAAGACGCGGGCGATGGTAGCGCGCTCGATATCTTCCAGGTCAGTCGCCGTGGCTGCTCCAAACTGCTGGGCATCGAAGGTTTGGGAAGCTTCATGGAGATCGGCCTGGGCGATCGATGGCGGCAGATCGTCCACATCGAGCACGCGCCGGTCGGTTAGCGCGACGGCGCGTTCCAGACAGTTCTCAAGCTCGCGAACATTACCCGGCCAGTCATAGGCGAGAAGGGTTTTCATGGCATTGCCGGAAATCTGAACTCCGCGGCCGGGGGCTAGCCGCTCGAGGAACCAGTTGGCAAGGATCGGAATGTCAGACCGGCGGTCGCGCAGAGGAGGCAAGGTAATGGTCACGACGTTCAGCCGGAAGAAAAGATCCTTGCGGAACGTTCCCTTTTTGTAATCCGTCTCAAGATCGCGGTTGGTAGCAGCCATGATACGGACGTCAACCTTAACTTTCTGATTGCTGCCCACGGGGCGCACTTCTTTTTCCTGAAGAAAACGCAGGATCTTGGCTTGCATTTCGAGCGGGAGCTCGCCAACCTCATCGAGAAAGATGGTTCCCGTATCCGCCGATTGCAGCAGTCCCTGCTTGGAGCGGAGAGCGCCGGTGAAGGCTCCACGCTCGTATCCGAACAGTTCACTTTCGATGAGCGTGGGCACGAGCGATCCGCAGTCGACCGCGACGAACGGACGGCTGGCGAGATTGCCACGGAAGTGGAGGGCGCGCGCGACCAGTTCCTTGCCGGTCCCGCTTTCACCCGAAATCAGCACGGGAGTCCGCGTGTCCTTGAGACGGGAGATGAGGCGGAGCACGTGCTGAATGCTCGCCGAGTTTCCAATGATACCGTGGATGGCGGTCTCAGTCTCAGAGCGCTCCCGCAGAAAGATATTTTCTTCCTCAAGACGGACCTTTTCGGCCATGCGTCGCAGGAAAAGGCGCAGTTCATCGAGCGGAGAAAATGGCTTGGAGATGTAATCGTACGCGCCGAGCTTCATTGCCTGCACGGCCGTTTCGACCGATCCGTGGCCGGTCATGACGGCCACTTCGACGCGGGGATAGATGCGCTTGACCTGTTCGAGGAATTCCAGGCCGGACATGCGCGGCATCACGAGATCGGTAAGGATCATGTGAACCGGTTGCTCCTCCAGCAGGGAGAGAGCAGCGTCCCCGTTCTCGGCTTCGAGGCAGGAAAAGCCCAGTGATTCGGCCACCGTCATGCATAGCCGTCGAATGGGCTGCTCATCGTCCACGATTAACAAACGGATATTGAGGTCTTGAGTCATGATGCCGCCTTACCCATGGTTTGCTCGACAACGGAGATGAAGTCATGCACGCGAAATGGTTTTTCAACGCAGGGCGCGCCGGTGCGACGCAACGTGGCCGCGGTTTCTTCGTTGGCAATGTCGCCGGTAATGAACACTACCTTACTGGCGAGAGCGGGGCGGTGGCTGGCGATCCAGGCATAGACCTGGGCGCCATCGACGCCGCCGGGTGTGCGCATATCGGAGACCACCCCATGGAAATCGCCCTGGGCGAGCATGTGGAGCGCCTGCGCTCCCGACTCGGTGCACACGACCGAATAGCCGTTACGTTCGAGAGCGGAACGGACAAATTCCATGACTGCCGGTTCATCTTCGATCAGAAGGACGGGCGCACATACGGGCGTCATTGGGGGTACACTCCTGCTGCCGCGCCGAAGGAAGCCCCATCGGCCGCCAGTGGCAGGCGGACGATGAAGGTAGCTCCCTCGGAGTCGAGATTGTTGTGACAGATAATTTCGCCTCCGTGTTCGCGCACGATGCCATAGCAGATGCTCAGGCCGAGGCCGGTTCCCTTGCCGATGTCTTTGGTGGTGAAGAAGGGATCGAAGATGCGATCGGGATCGGAAATGCCCGTACCGTTGTCGCGGAAGGAGACTTCCACGTGGCCGCTGCTGCGCGCGCTCATAATTTCGATGCGAGCTGGATGGCCGCATTCGCGGACGGCATCGTAAGCGTTATTGATGATGTTGAGGAAGACCTGCTGGAGTTGATGCGAATCGCCGACGATTTCGGGGAGCGATTCGTCGAGCCGTTCGAGAACCTGAATGCCGTGGCTGATGAAGTCATAGGAGCGCAACTGTACAGTGCGATGGAGGATGGAATTCAACTGCACCGTCTGGCGGCGGGGCGGCATCTGGCGCGCAAAGCTCAGCAGGTTCTGCACGATCTGCTTGGTGCGCTGGGCTTCCTGGAGAATCACTCGCAGATCGCGGCGCGCGCTCTCGGGGAGATCGGGATTTTCCATGAGCAGGTCGGTGAATCCGAGAATCGCGGTGAGTGGATTGTTGACCTCGTGGGCGACTCCCGATACCAACTGTCCCACGGCCGCCATTTTCTCGGCATGTACAAGCTTGGAGCGGAGCAGGGCAGAATCGGTCACGTCCGTCATGACGACGACGATGCTGGTCACCTTGCCCTCCTCGCTACTGATGGGGCTCAAATTGACCGAGAACTGTCCACTGGCGCCATCGCCGCGAATGAGGGGAAGGTCGAAGTTATCGACCTGCTGGCCGCGCGCGACCGAGGCGAT
Source organism: uncultured Acidobacteriaceae bacterium (assembly GCA_963838315.1). Lineage (GTDB taxonomy): Bacteria > Acidobacteriota > Terriglobia > Terriglobales > Acidobacteriaceae > Acidiflorens. The sequence continues at coordinate 57,522 of CAWIQW010000016.1, read as the reverse complement.
CGCTTGCCGGAGAGCTTCGCGCCGCGGGGGCGCACAAAGGTCGGCGAAGGAATGTCCAACAATGTGGCTCTGCTGAAAACCGAGGCCGCCCCAGCGGCGATTGGCATAGCTGATTACGCCCTCGGTGTCAGTGACCAGAATCAGACTCTGGGTGTGGCTGAGAATCTTGCCCGAGAAGTCACGCTCTTTCTGTAACTCGGTCTGGGACTGGCGAAGGCTGGAGATATCGAGCATGAGGCCGCGGTGTTGCACAACGTTGCCGCCAATATCGCGCACCGCATAACAGTTCATGAATACGTGGACGGGCGAACCATCCTTTCGGCGTAGCAGTTCCTCGTGGTTGTGCATTTCGCCGGCGTGCTTGAGCTTCTCAACCAGTTCTTCGCGGCGCTGGGGAGAAAAATAGATCTCGGTGGGAATGTCCAGCCGAAGTACTTCTTCGCGGCTGTCATAACCCAGAATGCGCACCAGAGCATCGTTGACTTCGACGAAACGGCCCTGCGGCGTGGAAACGTAAATGCCTTCCTGAATATTGTCGAAAAGCTCGCGGTAGCGGCGTTCCGCCTCGCGGCGGTCACTGATGTCCTTGAGGACGTGGACAGTCTGCAACTCGCCGCTGCTGTCGGCATGAATGCGGGACGTAGAGATGAGATAACTGCGTTCCAGGCCGGGATGAACATATTCGTCGAGCCCCTCGCCGGAGCGGCAAAACGGACAGGAGTGGGGAGAACCGGCTGTGGAAAGGGCATCGAGAGCGCGCATATTGACGCCAATCAACTGGTCGGGAGCAATCCCTACGAGGTCGGCGAGGGACTTGTTGACGCGCAGGATATTGTGCTGCTCGTCGTGCACCACGATGAAGTCGCTGATGGCGTCGAAGATTTCCAGCCAGTGCCGGTTGGCCTGTTGCAAGCGCGTGAAGAGGCATGCGTTCTCGAGAGCAATGCTGGCGTGCCCGGCGACCGCGCGCAGGAGTTGCTGCTCGTCTGCGTCGGGTGCGGCGCCCCGGTCGGCCAGGCACAGAACGCCGATCAGTTCCCCGGCGGAACCGGTAAGACGAACCAGCGTGCAATCCACCCATCCGAGAGCGGAAGCGAGAGAGGCCCCGAGCAAATCGCCGGCAGAAACGAAAGCGACGTCGCTGGTATATTTCGGCAAGGCGGCGCGCACGGCATGCGTAAAGCTACGAACCAGAGGTTTGTCGGTCACCTCGGTGGCGCCGCAGATCAGGATGGTTTCCAGTTCGGGTGCTTGGAACAGACTCAATGCCGCGCAGCGGCCGCGCAGAAGGGAAGCGGTGCGGTGCACGAACTGACGCATGAAATCCGGCAGGTGGAGCACTGTGTTCAACTCCAGCGCCAGTGTGACCAGTCCCTCGGATCGCCGCCGGTGCTCCACTGCCTCATGAAGATTTCTGGTGAGTTCCAGAGCAATGGCAATTTGCGCCGCCAGGGCGCGAGCGCGGCGAACATCCTCGTCGGTGATGGAGCCGATCTCGATGCGATCGAGGACGCCAAACATGCCCAGCAAGTCGCCACTGGAGCCGAGCAGAGGAACGGCGAGCAGTTGCTTGATGCCGAACGAGGCCACGAAGTCCAGATTGGCCCCCGGGGTTTTCGCCGCGTCCTCTGTAAGGAACACGTCTTTTTGTTTGAGCTTGCGAGTGGCAATGCCATCGTGTAATGGGATGTCTACAGGACGGGCTCGGCCATTCTCAAATCCCCAGCGGATACGGAAGTTGTTGTCTTCGAGCAGACCAATAAAGCAGCGCTGGTAGCCGAGAAAATTGGCGGCGCGCACTACTGAGGCCTGCATGAACTCGTCGAGCTTGCCAGCGGAGCTGAGTTCGCAGGAAATGTCCAGAATGTCGTGCAGTTCCTGCTCGCGGGCATTTGCCTTGCTCCGGAATTCGGCGTTCGTAATGGCGATGGCAACAAAGCCGGCGAGAGCGGATACAAACGCTTTGTCCTGTTGAGAGAAAGGAACGGCGGCGCGCGGGTACACCAGGACCGCTCCGTGCGAGCGTGGGGTGCGGAAGGGCGCGGCGACCAGGGTTCCGGAAGGGGAATCATCGCCGAAGTGCGCGGCACCGTCGATATTGACGGTGATGGGTTCGGCGGTAGTCACCGCCCGGGTGGCAATCTCAAGAGCGGAACGGAGATCGTTTTTCTGGGCGCGATCGCGGATGATTTGAGCCAGGCCCGCAGGATCGGCCGAAACCGCGTGCAACTGAAACAGATTTTCGTGCTGCACGAAAATCAGGACGGCTGGCGAACGAAGAAAGTCGCGCAAACGATCCGCAATGCTCTGGACTAGCGCCGAGGTGTCGGGCAATCCCTGTAATTCGGTGGCAATCTCCATCAACAACGCAGTGCGGCGGCGCTCTTCTCGGGAAGACTGCGTAAGCCGGATCGCCTCAATCGCGGTACAGAGTTGGGCTGCGAGAATGCTGGCCTGGGCGACGGCAGTGTCGTCGAAAGTGGCGCCCGTGACGGTGTGCACGTAGGCGACGGCGCCAACTACTTCGCCCCCGACAAGCAAGGGGGCGGCCATGGCGGCGGACGCCCGGGAATCCGACAACACGGGGTAGGACGAGAGGGCAACCTGATTTTCCACCGCTGCGCTCTGCTGTAGAACGGCCTTCATCACGACGGACGGGTCGCCGGGGCGCAAGCGCATACCAACGAAACGGGAGGCCTGGTATCCGGCGGCTTCGACGCCGATGAGCTCTCCCTCCGAGGTGTAACTCCAGAAGTAAGCTCCATCGGCACGGAAAAAAGCGCGGGTCAGACGGCAGAAGAGGACGAGGACCTGTCGGGGATCCGTGCTGTCGAGAGCGGCCGTGGCCAGCTCCAGGAGAAGGCTCTGAAAGGCCTCCTCAGAATGAGACTCTGCGAGCGATCCGGGATTTCCTTGGCCCATCGTCAGCGCGCACCGTCCGCTCTGGCTAAGCAGCTGAAAACAATTGAATTACATCTAGAACCTACGCTGAATTCTCAAATTGAGTCAAGGGAATAGCGAGGGCAGGTGCCAACTTGGGAAATGGGGGGTTCGGGTCCGTCTCTTTGTGACACCGACACGAATCAGTGGACATGGCAGACACCGATTTCCCAGATTGGGAACGTCCCGCTTGGTGCCTGCGCCTTGCGGGGGCTCAAATCACCAAAGTAACTCGAGACCCGGACTTTTGGTTCCTGCTGAACGGCCCGTAGATGAAGATAGTAAGCAGCGCGGAGGAATTCGTTTGTCTCGTCAATGCCGGGTCCGCCCGCTGGTCTGTTTGCTGGTGGCGAGCCTTTGCTGGGCAGGGGCCAAGCCGGCATGGTCGCAAGGACCGACAGCGCGTCCCATTAAGAACAAAGTCGCTCCCGCGTATCCCGAACTGGCGCGACGAATGAGAATCGCCGGGATCGTAAGAGTGCAGGTCACGGTTGCGCCGGTTGGGTCCGTGAAGAACGCAACGATCACCGGCGGGCATCCGCTGCTAGCGAATTCCGTGCTCGACGCCGTTAAGAGATGGCGCTTCGAGGCCGCCGCGCAGGAAACGACAGAGAACCTGGAATTCCACTTTGCCCCAAACGAGTAAGCCGCAGCTGTCTGAGGAAGGCAGGAGTATGAGCATCAGGAAACAACTTTATGTGAGTTTCGGAATCGTCCTGGCGACCGTGCTGGTTCTGCTGGCGGTTAATCTGGCGGCGGTGTGGCGCGAGCACGAGGCGAAGGCAGCCGCGCAAGTTTCCATCGACATGGCGGAAGCCACGTCGAACGTGCGCTTCCAGATGATGCAGAACCGGTTGCACCTGCAGAACTACCTGCTGAGCGGCGATACGCGTGATGTCGAAAAGATGAATGAGGGCGCGCATCTGCTGGACGCGGCGTTGCGCCGCGCCCAGGATCTGGCGACCGACACCCAGCAGCGCGCCAGTCTGGAACGCGTGCAGGGACTCGAGCAGAACTGGATGACCGAATTCGCCAACCCTCTGGCCGAGAGGCGCCGCGGGGTAGACAGCGGGAACCAGACGGTCGCCGAACTGCAGATTTTCTATCTGCAGAAGGATCCGAGTTCTTGGGTCACGCGTTCCAGCAATGTGCTGGACGACGTGGACCGGGAAAATCGGGAACTGCTGGAGAAGCGGCACTCCGAAGACCAGTGGGCGGCGACGGCGACCATTCTGATCGCGGTTTGCAGTTCGCTGGCGGCGCTCGCGCTGGGCACAATTGTCGCGTATCGCACAGCGACGGGAATCACGGAGCCGCTGAACCGCCTGATCCATGTGGCCGAGCAGATCGGGCAAACCGGCGATCTCGAACACAATATCGATGTCCACGGCAAGGACGAGATCGGGCAACTGGCGAGGACCTTCGACTCGATGGTGAAGTACCTCAAGGAAATGGCCGCGGTGTCAGAGGCCATCGCGGGGGGCAACCTGGGAGTAGAAGTGCGGCCGCGTTCCGCCAGCGACACGCTGGCCAACGCCTTCACGCGCATGGTGGGAGGGCTGCGCGGGTTGGTGCGCAACGTGCGCGATGCAGCGTCCCAGGTAGCGAGCGCAGCGACCCAGGTCGCGAGTTCTTCCGATGAATCCGCCCAGAACAGTATGCAAACCTCGTCGGCCATCGACGAGGTGACGAGCACGATGCACGAAATGAGCGTGAACGTGCAGAACATGGTGAAGAGCACGCAGACCCAGGCCTCCAGCGTGAATGAGACGTCGGCATCGATCGACCAGATGGTGACATCGATTCAGCGCGTAGCAGACACCGCCAAAGTGCTGCTCGACATTTCCAATCGCTCGCGCGAAGAAGTGCATAGCGGGATTGGCACCATGGAGAAAGCGACCGACGGGTTGAACCGCATCAACACCACAATCCGCTCGGCGGGCGAGATTATCGACTCGCTGGGCACGCGCGCCGACGATATTGGCAAGATCATTGAAGTGATCGACGACCTGGCGGAACAGACCAACCTGCTGGCCTTGAACGCCGCGATTGAAGCGGCGCGAGCCGGAGAGCACGGGCTGGGATTTGCCGTGGTCGCCGACGAAGTACGCAAGCTGGCGGAGAAATCGGCGCAATCGACCAAGGAAATTTCCGATCTGATCCAAAGCATTCAGAAGGAAGCTCGCAGAGCGGTCGAGAACATGGAGAAGAGCACGAACATCGTTGATGAGGGGCTGAATCTGGGGCGGGACCTTAACGCCGCGTTGCGCAAGATTTCGAACGTCGTCACCGAAGTTTACAAGTTCGCGCAGGAAATCGGTGCGGCGACCAACGAACAGTCGCACGGTTCGACGCAAATCGCGCGCGCCACCACGCGCCTCAATGAAATTACCCACGAGATTAACTCGGCAGTGGAAGAGCAGGCTTCCGGAGCGCAAGCGGTAGTGCAGGCCATGGAGCGGATGCGCGAACTGGTGCGCTCCTCCACCTCGAGTTCGACGGAACTGGCCGCTTCTTCGGATCAGATGTCGAAAATGTCGCGCGGGCTGCTGGACTCGATGGACCGCTTCTCGCTGCAATCGCAGGCCGGGGATGGCGCAGCGGCGCGGTCGGCAGCGGCCGGAAGCCGCTAGGGGAATCCATTCATGCACCAGGAAGCTCACGTCGTGGGATTCAAAGTGGGGCAGGAAACGTACGGAATTCCGATTGCCGCGCTGCATGAAATCGTGCGCGTACCCGAGATCACGCCGATTCCCGCCGCGCCGGCGCACATCGAGGGAGTGATGAACCTGCGCGGCAAGATCGTCGCGGTCGTGGATCTGCGCAAGCGTTTTGGAACATGCGCGGGCCGCATCGACCGGCACAGCCGCATTCTGGTGGTGGCACATCAGGGCCGGATGGCAGGCCTGATCGTGGACGCTGCCTCGGAAGTGATCAGGATTCCGGCCAGCGAGATCGAAACCGCGCCCGCGCTCATGCAAGAGGGCGGACTGGATTGCGTGACCGGGCTGGGCAAGTTCCAGGGACGACTGATCATCCTGCTCGATGTCGACAAAGTGCTTAAGATGCGTGACCAATCCAACGAACCGGGAGCCGCGGGTGCGGCCACCGCCGAGAGCGGCAACCCATTTGCCCAGAGCGCCCGGGCGGGAAAGTAGCGAGTGCGCGAACCCACATGAGCACAAGCCAGGGACAGGCACCGGCACTCAACGAAGCGGAACTGAGGCTGCTGCAGGAACTCGTGTACCAGGAGTGCGGCATGCACTTTGACGAACGGCGGGCACCCTTCCTGCAGGCCCGGCTGCAGCGCCGATTGAAAGAGTGTGGCCTGGATTCGTTCTACAGCTACTATCGACTGCTCACCAGCAAACCGGGAAAGCAGGAACTGGCGCGGTTGCTCGAAAACCTGACCGTGAATGAAACCAGCTTTTTCCGGAACAAGGCACAGCTCGACTTCTTCCAGCACGATGTCCTCGAGCGCCTCCTGCAATGCAAGCAACAGGAGCGCGACCACACCCTGAGGATCTGGAGCGCAGGCTGCTCGACCGGGCAGGAACCATACACGCTGGCGATGCTGGTCGCGGACACGGTCACCTATCACCAGATGCGAAATCCGCAGGCGCGTGATTTTTCCTCGCCCAAGGCGGTCGTACCTGCCCCCTGGCAACTCGAGATTCTGGCGAGCGACATCAGCTATTCGGTGTTGCGGGCGGCGCAGGAAGGCTCTTACCCCGAGCACCAGATGGCGGGGGTCGATTACAGCTTCCGGTTGCGCTATTTCGATAAGGTCGGCTCCCGCTATGCAATCAAGAAGGGCGTGAAGCAGCTGGTGCACTTCGACTTTCACAATCTCAAGACCGAATACCTTCCGCAGCATAACGACATTATCTTCTGCCGCAACGTGATGATGTACTTCGACGAGGCGGAGCAGAAGCGGCTGATTGAAAAGTTTCACCGCTGTCTGAACCCCCGTGGATATCTCTTTATCGGCCATGCGGAGAGCCTGCTGGGACTGACAGAGAAATTTCAGATGGTGCACCGAGATGCGGGAACCGCCTACCAGCGCGTTGAGGTGAGAGTTTGAAGGGGCCTTCGGACGAGCTGACGAACGAACTCCGCGCCTTGTTTTTCCAGAGCGCGGCGGAACTCGTACAGCAGATGAATGACGAAGCGCTGCGGCTGGAGAAAAGTCCAGCAAGTGTGCAGACCGCGCGCAGCCTGCGGCGCATCGTGCACACGCTCAAGGGAGATTCGGCAGCTTGCGGGTTCCGCGAACTGAGCGAACTGGCACACGAGTTCGAGGACGTGCTCACGCTCGAAAAACGCGCGGCCGCGGCGGCCGTCCCGGAGATTGCATTGCGGGTGGCCGACGTGTTCGCGGCCCTGCTTGAGGCTTACCAGGGAAAGAAAAGCCTTCCTGATCTCCAGGTTTTGCGCGAAGAGATTGCCGGTCTTGCTCAATCCAACGCGAAGCATACGGCGCCACTTCGACAAGAGACTCCAGTCGAACAGGAGAACCCGTGGTCGGAATATGAAGTTCTTGCGATCGGCCAAGCTCTCCAGAGTGGGAAGAATGTTCAGCGCATAGTAGTGCAACTCGACCCGCAGTGCGGGATGCCGATTGCGGCACGCCAGATGATTCAAGGGGTTCTCGCCGGGCTGGGAGAGCTGTTGGCCCTGTCTCCCGGAGATTCCTCGGCCGGCCCGATCAGCCGCATTGAAGCCGCGCTGGCCTCGGAAAAATCGGCTGACGAGATTGAGGCCAAGTGCAGAATTCCAACCATCGCCCGCAACGTAAAAGTAACCGCGCTCGATGGGAGCGAACTGGCGAGCGAGGCCGGCGCTCCCGACTCCGTGGAGGTTGAGAAGGGGCCTGGGATCGCACACGATGGAGTTGCCGATACTGTGTCGAGCGCCGATGGGGCGGTGATGGAAACGGCTGCGCCGGCGTTGACGAGTGGCGCCGAGAATATTCTGCGGGTGGATGCAGAGCGAATTGACGCCGTGCTCAACCTGGTAGGGGAAATGATTCTCGCCAAGTCGACGTTACAGCAAACCGTTCTGGAATTCGGGCAACGCTTTCCAAAAGATCCCTTGCGGGGGAAATTCAGCGATGCTTTGGCCTTCCAGGCGCGGGTTCTGAACGATCTGCAGCGCTCGGTCATGAAGATCCGAATGGTGCCCGTGGAGCAGTTGTTCCGGCGGTTTCCGCGGTTGGTGCGGGATGTGGCGCGGCGGTGCTGCAAGGAAGTGGAGTTGGTGATTCGGGGCGGCGATACCGATCTCGATAAAGGCATTCTGGACGCAATCGCCGAGCCCCTCATGCATTTGCTGCGCAACGCGATCGGGCATGGCATCGAGACCGCCGCGCAGCGCATCAGTGCCGGCAAGCGGCCCCAGGGAATCTTGCGGTTGAACGCCTATCACCAGGGCAACCAGGTGGTGATCGAGGTTTCGGACGACGGGAGCGGGATCGATCCGGAAAAGGTGCGGCAGCGCGCGCTCGCCCAGGCTGTGGTGACGCCGGAAGAGGCGGCTCGCCTGGACGAAGCCGAGACTCTCGATCTGATCTTTCGTCCGGGATTTTCGACGGCCGATGAGATCACGGAATTGTCAGGGCGCGGAATCGGGCTGGACGTGGTGCAAAGCGTGATCACGCGCTTGAAAGGAGCTGTGCGGCTCGAAACCGCGGCCGGACGCGGGACTACCTTCCGTTTGCAACTGCCGTTGACGCTGGCGATTATCCGCGCGCTTTTATTCCGCGTGGAGAAGTGCCTCTACGCCCTTCCTCTAAACGCGGTCGCTGAGATCGCTCGTACGACGGAAGATCACATTCGCCAAGTCGAGCATTACGAAGTGCTGCAGTTGCGGAATGACGTATTGCCGCTGCTCCGCCTGGGGCCGGCGGCGGGAGCGGAATTGCCGTGCCGCAAGTTGTTCGTGCTGGTCATCCACCAGGGCGAGCGCAAGTTTGGAATGATCGTGAATGAATTAGCGGGCGAAGACGAACTGGTGATCAAGGGCCTGGACGACCGGTCGATCAAGTCCGACCTGGTGAGCGGAGCATCAATTCTGGGCGATGGGCGCGTGGTTCTCATCCTGAACCTGGCCGCGCTCGTGGATCGCTTCGCGCGCGGACCGGGCAGCGACATTGGTCATACGCGAAAAGCGGGCTTGCTGGCGAAACTTTCGGGGCACGCTGAGAGCAACTTGGAGCCGCGAGATCGGCAAGCGCGCGGCGCAGGCGGAGGCTGCTCATGAGCCGGACGGTACGAGTTCTGGTGATCGACGATTCCGCCTTGATGCGAAAGCTCATCCCGCGCATTCTTGAGCGGGACCCCAAGATTGAAGTGGTCGGCACCGCCATTGACGGAAATTTTGGGCTGAAAAAAATCGAGGATCTGTCGCCTCACGTCGTGACCCTTGATCTCCAGATGCCCGGGTTGAACGGAATTGACACGCTGAAACAAATCATGCGCCGCTGGCGTCTGCCGGTGATTGTAGTCAGCGCGCACAGCAAGGCGGGAGCCGACATCACCCTGCGGGCGCTTTCATTGGGCGCGTTCGACTTTGTGGCGAAGCCGGAAGACGTTTCCACCCGGATGCCGGAGATTGCGGACGAGCTGATCAGGAAGATTCGCACCGCGGCGCAGAACGAGCCGCTGCAGTCGGTGTTTTTGCCGGAGAAAGCATTACGGCCGGTGCGCAAGCAGAGGCTGGCTGCTCCCACGCGGGTCATTGCCATCGGCATTTCGACGGGCGGTCCCAACGCGCTGCAATATCTGTTTTCGCATCTGCCCACGGACTTTTCCGGCAGCATTCTGGTGGTGCAGCACATGCCGGACGGCTTCACCGAGTTGTTCGCCAAACGTCTGGATGAAACCTGCCCCATCCGGGTGAAGGAAGCGCAGTCGGGTGATCTGCTGGTGGCGGGACGGGCGCTGATTTGTCCCGGCAACCGGCATATGAAAGTGAAGCGGCTGCCTCTGGGTAATGTAACCCTGCTGGTGGACGATGAACCGGAGAACGGGCACCGTCCGTCGGCGGACGTGCTGTTCCGAAGTGTGGCGCACGAATTCGGACCGCAGGCGATGGCCATTTTGATGACCGGCATGGGCGAAGATGGGGCTGCCGGGATGGGTGCAATTCAGGCGGCCGGCGGATTGACGGTGGCGCAAAGTCAGGCAACGTGCGTGGTCTTTGGGATGCCCAAGGCGGCCATCGAACGAGGTTTTGCCATGAGCACGGTGGACCTGCAGGATCTGCCGGCATTGATGCACTCCCAATGCGGATGTGAGCCGGCACGGGGAGATGAGAACAATACAAGGAAGTCCGTGGGAGTTGGGAATCACTAGCATCGCGTGTTGGAATACGTGCAAGTCGTAGTTAAGTTGAATACTGGGGAGGATGCAATGCAGGATTTCGCGGCCATAAAACGGAGCGGGGACGGCCAGCCGATGCGTTACCTGATCGTGGATGACTCCGTGTTTGCGCGCAAGAATCTGTCCAAAATGGTGGAGAGCTTTGGCGGGCAGGTAGCGGGCGAAGCTCCAGACGGATTGAGCGCAATCAGCGAGTACGACAGGCTGAGACCCGACATCGTGCTTATGGATATCACCATGCCGCAAATGGAAGGTATTGATGCGACCGAGAAGATTGTGCGCGCTCACCCAGGCGCGCGCGTCGTGATGGTCTCGTCGGTCGGCTACCAGGAGAACATCGTCGCTGCCTTGCAGAGGGGGGCGCGCCACTTCGTCCAGAAGCCGGTGAAGCCCGAAGTTCTCTATGAAGTCATCAAATACGTGATGCAGGACGATCAGAACGTTGCCCGGAGTGCTGGAGCGGGAGCCTAACCATGCGCATGGAACTGATTCAGCCCTTCATCAATGCAGCCGATGCCGTGCTGGCGCAGGGGCTCGAATCCCCGGTCTCCATCGAAAATCTGACGATGGAAGAGGACTCCTACCGGCGCCAGGGCATTGCCGTGGAGGTTTGGATCACCGGGGATATCGAAGGTCGCATCCTGTTCGATGTGGCGCCCGAAGCCGCGACCAGTTTCGCCTGCCGGTTGTCGGGCGTCCAACTTTCGGTTACGGACGATCTGGTGCGGGAAGCAGTTGGGGAACTTGCCAACCAGATCATCGGCAATGCGGTCACGGTGCTTAACGACCAGGGCTTCCAGTTCAGGGTTCATCCCCCAACCGTGCCCACCTCGGATGGCAACAAAAACAGTGAAGACACCGAGGCTTTAGTCCTGTGCTTCCGCACGGAGTGCGGCATCATTTTTATGAATATTGCCCTTCGTTATCACCATCCCTGGGCCTCGGAGCGCGCGGCGGGTACGGTCTAGAATCCCGACCTTTAGCGTCCCGTCATGAGTTCAGTTTTGGTGCCCCAGCATTTGGGAAGAGATAACAGACGTAGACAGATGAGTCTGCGGTGCGAATCGAGCCCTGTTGCATCTAATGTGCTAGGCTTGATTTACCGTCTGAGACGTGTGTCTCCTTAAGGATTTTACTTTTGATTAACACTCTGCTAGGCAAGGTTTTCGGCACCAGGAACGAGCGTGAGGTCAAGCGCTTGCAGCCTCGCGTCGCGGCGATCAATGCTCTTGAACCCGAGATTGAGAAGCTAACCGACGACGAACTCCGGGCCCGCACCGCGGAATTCCGTGCCCACATCCAGGAGCGGCTGAGCGCAATCGCCGACGATCCAAACGCCGATGTCGATCGCCAGAAAGAGATCGAGACCGAGCGCGGGCGCGTGCTGGCCGAGGTTCTGGACGAATTATTGGAGGATGCTTTTGCCATCGTCCGCGAAGCCGGACGCCGAGTGCTCAACATGCGGCACTTCGACGTGCAACTGATCGGCGGCATGGTTCTGCACGAGGGCAAGATTGCCGAAATGAAAACCGGCGAAGGGAAGACCCTGGTCGCAACGCTTCCCGTATATCTCAACGCGCTCAGCGGGCGCGGCGTTCACGTGGTCACGGTGAATGACTATCTGGCCAAGCGCGACTCCGAATGGATGGGCAAACTCTACAGCTTTCTCGGCCTGACCGTCGGAGTGATTGTCCATGACCTCGACGATGAGGAGCGCCGGGCCGCTTATGCCGCCGACGTTACCTACGGAACGAACAACGAATTCGGGTTTGACTATCTCCGCGACAACATGAAGTTCGACCTGCGCGATTGCGTGCAGCGCGTACACAACTTCGCCATCGTCGACGAAGTCGACTCCATCCTGATCGACGAAGCCCGCACCCCGCTCATCATTTCAGGCGCGAGCGAGGAGTCGACCGACAAATATTACAAAGTCAATCGCATCATCCCCAAGCTCGAAAAAGGCGAGGAAATCGACACCCAGCCCGGCGAACCGAAGATTTACACCAAGGACTATGTAGTTGACGAGAAGCACCGCAACATCACCGTCACCGACGAAGGTTGGGAAAAAGTTGAGAAGCTGCTCGGCATCGGCAACGTCGCCGACCCGGAAAACTGGGCGTTAAAGCATCACGTGGAAACGGCCGTCAAGGCGCACGCTCTCTACAAGCGGGATGTCGAGTACGTCGTGAAAGATGGGGAAGTCATCATCGTCGATGAGTTCACCGGCCGACTTATGCCGGGGCGTCGCTGGTCGGACGGTCTTCACCAGGCCATCGAAGCCAAGGAGAACGTGAAGATCGAGCGCGAAAATCAGACGCTCGCTACCATCACCTTCCAGAATTATTTCCGCATGTACAAGAAGCTTGCGGGCATGACGGGTACGGCGGAAACCGAGGCGCCCGAGTTTGAAAAGATCTACCGTCTGGAAGTGCTCGTAATCCCCACGAATCGAGCGATGCTGCGCATCGAAAATCCCGACATCGTATATCGCACGGAAAAAGAAAAATACTTCGCGGCCGCGGATGAGATCCAGAGACTGCACGAAAGTGAGCAACCCGTACTGGTCGGCACCACCTCGATTGAAAAATCGGAACGCCTCTCCGAGTTGTTGAAGAAAAAAGGCATTAAACACGTGGTCCTGAACGCGAAATACCACGAACGCGAGGCCGAAATTGTGGCTCAGGCCGGACGCAAAGGCATGGTTACGATCGCCACCAACATGGCTGGCCGTGGTACCGATATTTTGCTGGGCGGCAACGCCGAATTCATGGCCAAGCAGGAATGCGTGAAGAAGGGAATTGCGCAGCCGGTACGCGCCGCGCAGGGCAAGATCGAAAACGTTGCCGATGACCCCAACCGCACCACCTGGTATTACGCGGGTAACGAATTTGCGGTCCCGACCGATCAGTGGGACGAGATCTTCGCGCGCTTCAAAGCCGACACCGACCGCGAACATCAGGAAGTGATCGCAGCTGGCGGTCTTCATATTTTCGGCACGGAGCGCCATGAAGCTCGCCGTATCGACAACCAGCTTCGTGGGCGCGCCGGCCGGCAAGGCGATCCGGGTTCCTCGCGCTTCTATCTCTCGCTCGAAGATGACCTGATGCGCATCTTCGCCAAGGAGTGGGTTTCCAACCTGCTCCAGCGTCTTGGCATGGAAGAAGGCGTTCCGATCGAGTCGCGCATGATTTCGCGCCGCATCGAGGCCGCGCAAAAAGCGGTCGAAGGCCAGAACTTCGAGGCCCGCAAACATCTGCTCGAATACGACGACGTGATGAACAAGCAGCGCGAGGCTGTCTACGGTCTCCGCCGCCGCCTGCTCGAAGGTCTCGATCAGAAAGATCTGATCATCGAAGACTACGTCTCGAGCATACTCGGCGAGATCCTCGAACGGTTCTGTCCGGCCAAGGCGCATGCCGATGACTGGGATCTGAAAGGCTTGAAGGACGCCATCTTCACGCGTTTCGGCGTCGATTTCTATGCCGAAGGCGTGAAGCCGGACACGATGAACCGCGCCGAGCTCGGCGATGCCATCTTCGACAAGCTGAAAGAGCGTTATGACGCCAAGGAAAAGCTGATCGGCGCCGACGCCATGCGTTATCACGAACGCATGATCATGCTGAGTGTGATTGACGCGCAGTGGAAGGAACACCTGCTCTCGATGGACCACTTGAAAGAGGGCATCGGTCTGCGCGGGTATGGGCAGCACGATCCACTGGTCGAGTACAAGCGCGAGTCTTTCGAAATGTTCGAAGAAATGATGCAGCGCTTTCAGGAAGAGACCGTCCGGTATCTTTACCTGATGCAGGTTCTCGAGCGGCCGTCGGATTCGGGCCCAATGCCTCCGCGAGGCCCCGAAGATCCATCTGGCGCTGGACGCGAACCCGGCGTGCCCTCCCTCATCACCGGCGGGAAAGGTGGCAATGGACGCGCCCCCCGCCAGGTAGCCACGTCGGTCGATGAAATCGAAGAAGCCTTCCAGCGCAAAAAGAAGCGCGAACTGGAGCAGGCGCGTATGGCTGGTTCCGGCGACATGCAGGTCACGCAGGTGGTTCGCTCCGGTGAAAAAGTCGGCCGCAACGATCCCTGCCCTTGCGGGAGCGGCAAGAAATACAAGAAGTGCTGCGGCGCCGGCGGCTAGGTCGTGCCGAGGCTAGAACGGGAGACATGCCGTCTCATCTTCGATACGATGGAATACCTGAGGTGGAAACCATGGCCACTGAATTCTGCCAGAAGTGCAAACAAAGCCATCCCGGGCAGGTTTGCGATTACGACGCCAAGGGCGACTGCGCTGAGACGGTTGACATCGATCAGGTCAAAGCGGCGCGTCACGAATCGAAGGATGCGGACGACGCGCTCGCGGGCAAGTAGTTCATTGTCGAGCTGCGTGTCGGTTCGCGGGTGAGTTCGAGATTCTTGATCTTTCCCGCAACCAACGGACTACAATAAAACCAGAGGTACGAGGAGGTTCACTATGATCGCTCTTCGCCTGGTTCGCCTTATTGAATCCCACTCCGAACAACTTACCGAAAGCCTCATTCATAAATTGGAACGTTCCAGCCGGGCCGCGGACTTGCGAAAGGTGCCAATTCACGAGCTTCGCGAACGATCGCGCGAAGTCTACCGCAACCTCAGCGATTGGCTGCTAACCAAAACCGAAAGCGATATCGAGCGAGTCTATACGCCTGTCGGCCGACGCCGCGCCGAACAGGGAGTTGCGCTAAGTGCGCTCTGCTGGGCGCTCATGATGACCGAGGAAAATCTCTGGGATTTTCTGGAGATGGAAGGCATGCGCGAAAAGCCTCTGGAAATTCTGGGAGGCTTTGAACTCTTGCGCTTGCTGGATCTGTTCTTCGATCAGGCCATCTACTTTGCGACGCTGGGCTACGAGAGCTACTGGAAGGCAAAGCGCGCGGAGGAGCATCTGGCGCACGTTGCCTGACTCGGTTGCGATCCTCGCTGGCCCAGGACGCGCACAACCATGTTTCGAGGGATTTGCCTGTCCTGCATTTGCTCCGAGTCTCAGTTCGTCGAAACGTGCGGTGTTCTGCTTCCGAAGCAAACTCTTCTGGATCCCTTGATCAGCGCTTCCTGGACTTTGCAGAAATCGCCCGAAATGTCATCTCCGAGGCTGCGCTACGAGCATGGCGCTTCCACGTGAAGAAAAGATCCGCATAGGTTTGGGTGATGTAATCGTCGGGCGCGATGTCCAGCATCCGCGCGGTACGGTCAATCCAGCGCGCAGGCCCTTCCAGTTCGCCAAAATCTCCAATCGGAGTTTGGTCGATTACAGCATGGCCGGTGTCGTCGCTCCACTCGGCGCGATATTTTTCATACCGGAACGTGGGCGTAAACCCAAGTGAGCGTAGGATTGCGTCCATCTGCTCGCCGTTCGTAACTCGTGTCTCCAGTTCGGTGCGAACTTTGTGCCGGCCGCTTTTTCCCTTCGCCTTGTGCGTGAGCACCCACTGCTGGCCATACTTTCGCAGTCGCAACAGTTCCCCTCGCTTGTGAAGCTTTTGCCCAGGCAGATCGTAAAGTGAATTCATCTCGTGCGTTGAACGGGTAACTTGCCTGAAGCCCGCATGCTTCAGTGCCCGGGTCAGGGCGCGCGGATTTTCAATTCGAAACTTAATTTCAATTTCCTTCGGCATCCCGAAATCATAACCGCCGGAACGCCAAGGGCGTCGAGAAAAAGATGGAATCTCTCACCATGGATAGGAGAATCGAGGACTTCGGAGTTGTGCGCGAGGCTGAATAACACAAGACATGCCGAATAGTTCTGTCGTTATCTTTCCGAAAGCAGTGGAAGTAGCAATAGGTTTCTTTGCGTAGAAGGATCTACGAGATTGATCGGCTGGTTAGAACTGTAGAGCAGAGCTTTTGCCAACGCAGTTCTCGGCGCACTCTGCGTCTCGGCGGTTAAGCTTTTGGCTCGGCCTCGGACGCTCGCCCCCGTCGCTGGAACCAGCTCATGTGCGGAAGTTCGCGTTCCACGTTGCGACGTTTTGCGATCATCTCCGCAACAATCGCAATCGCAATTTCAGCTGGCGTGATCGCACCAATATCCAGCCCGATCGGCGCATGGACGCGATCGAAAAGTTGCGCGCACAAGCCTTCCTGTTGCAGCTCTTTGAATATGGTCATCGTTTTTCGCTTGGATCCGATCATGCCGACGTATCGCGCCGGGGTCTGCACCGCCCAGCGCAGCACGCGCATGTCATCCCGGTGCCCACGCGTCACGATCACAATGTATGAAGATTCGCCCGGCGACAGCTGTGTCACAGCTTTGTCAAAGTCCTCGGCAATCACCTGTTGTGCCTCGGGAAAGCGCTCCCGGTTCGCAAAGGTCTCGCGGTCGTCAATGATGGTGACGTCGAACCCCGCCATCTGCGCCACTCGTCCGAGGCTTGTACCAACGTGGCCCGCGCCGAAGATAAAGAGTTCCGCTGGCGGCAAGATCGGCTCAATGAAAATTTCGAGTGTTCCGCCGCACACCAGGCCCGTGTCGTACTTGGGGTCATTGTTCAAGTCGAAGGTCAGGGTGCGAGGCCGCTCCGATTCCATCACCTCGCGCGCCGCCTGCCAGACCTCGGCTTCGACGCATCCGCCGCCGATCGTGCCGACAATCGATCCATCGTCGCGCACGAGCATCTTTGCCGTCTTGAACGAAGGGATCGAGCCGCGCACGTTGACGATCGTCGCCACCGCTCCGCGCC
Source organism: uncultured Acidobacteriaceae bacterium (assembly GCA_963838315.1). GTDB lineage: Bacteria > Acidobacteriota > Terriglobia > Terriglobales > Acidobacteriaceae > Acidiflorens. The sequence continues at coordinate 40,478 of CAWIQW010000016.1, read as the reverse complement.
GCCCGTCCTTGCGCAGGCGCACGATCTCTTCGTAAAGATCCATAAAGGTGATTATGAGGGTGCCGCGGGGGCAAGTCAAAAGCAGTGCGGGATCTGCCTTCCCAAGAGAAAAGCCCCGGATCATCACTCCGGGGCTACTGGCGTTAAACCAGTGGGTACTCAATTACACGGCCTGCGAAACCATTTTTATCATCGGCCGCGGTGAGCCCTGAGTCAAGCGGTACTTTGGTGAGCGCCTTACGGAGGGCGGCGGAGTCGAACCGCAGTGGCTGATGAGCCGCTCACCGGTTTCGCAAACCTTGTCCAGTACCCACTGGCAAGTACCCACTGGCAACACCCTCCAGATACACGGCTTCTCCATGCAACTGTACTCGCTGGACCAGGCGCTTGCTGTGCCCGCGATCACGACAGTTTTGGTACATTCTAAGGTCGAGTTCCACTTCGGAACCGCCTTGAATCGAAGGAGCCCTCATGAAAGCCGTCCGCATTCATCAATTTGGTGGGCCGGAAGTTCTGAACTACGAAACCGTCCCCGATCCCAAGCCGCGGAAAGATCAAGTCCTGATTCGCGTGCGCGCCTGCGCCCTGAATCATCTCGACGTCTGGGTGCGGCAGGGACTGCCCGGCGTCAACCTGCCGCATATCCTCGGCACCGATACCGCCGGCGAAATCGTCGAGGTTGGAGAGTACATCACCGATCTGAAGGTGGGGCAGCGTGTTCTGATCGCGCCCATGAGCTTCTGCAATCGTTGCGCGAAGTGCGTTGCCGGACTGCAAAATCAGTGCCGCCAGTTCACGGTTTTCGGCAACGCTGTCGATGGCGGAAATTGCGAACTCTTTGCCGTCCCGGCCGTGAATGTGATTCCGATTCCCGACTCGCTCGATTTCAACGAGGCGGCGAGCGTGCCGCTGGTCTTCGTGACGGCCTGGCACATGCTCACCGGACGCGCAGCCATTCGTCCCGGCCAGACTGTTCTTATTCTCGGGGCGAATTCGGGCGTCGGCATTGCCGCCATCCAGATTGCCAAACTGTTCCATGCGCGGGTGATTACGACCGCCGGCGATGAGCGCAAAATGGAGCGGGCGCGCGAACTAGGTGCCGATTTTGTCATCGATCACTACAAGCAGAAAATTGCGCAGGAAGTTCGCACGATCACCAAGGGCGAGGGAGTGGATATCGTGATCGAACACGTTGGGCCCGCCACCTGGCAGGAAAGCGTTCGTTCCCTCAAAGCGGGCGGCACGCTGGTCACCTGCGGCGCCACCACCGGACCCAAGGTCGATCTCGACTTGCGCTTTCTGTTTTCGCGCCAGCTTGCGTTGCTGGGCTCTTACATGGGAACAATGAGTGAACTCAATGAAGTGCTCGGCCATGTTTTTGCCGGAAGGCTCAAGCCGGTGATCGACCATATCTTTCCGCTATCGGAAATTCGCGCCGCGCACGAGTATCTGGAGAAGAGCCAGATGTTCGGCAAGATCGTTCTCAACCCGTAACTGGATTCACGGCGAGGGGTTCCCTAAGGGTGCAGTTTGAAAATCGCGATAGCTGACAGTCCACGGAAAATTCGCTTGGTCCCCAGCTTTTTCATCACATTTTTCCCGTACTCTCATCACAGACTCACGCCACCGGCGATGAGAAGATTCCTCGACAGTAGACCATCGAAAACTGCGCCCGTCTCCAGAGACGAAGCTATTTCCGGCTGCAGGTTTTGCCTCGTTATTTGACAACTTAGGGCCCCGGTCACCACTCCGCAGTGCATGCCAAAACGGAGAAATTCGAGACTAAGTCCAATATTTTGAATACTTTGGACATAAATATCTTGTTATCAATCACTTAGCTAATTTTTGGTAGGGGGGGGTACCCCCCACATTTCCTGAATTCAGGTTCAAACTGCATTATTACAAAGGGGTTAACTCAATTGGGGTCACTCGCGCGAATCGTGGTAAACTGCGCGATTATGTGGCTGAGAATTGGCACACTCGGTGCGCTAGGTTTGTTAGTTCTCGCAGCGCTGGTGGTCGATGCGGCGGCGCAAACTCCCTCCAGCAATGATGCGCCCGCTATCGCAAGTCCCGAAGAATCGAACGTGGATATCGACCCTCCTCGTGTCACGTGGGCGCCAAATCCGAAGTATCCCAAATCAGCGCGCCATGTCGGTCATCAGGGTACATCGATTCTTAACCTGCTAGTGGGAGCTGACGGACGGCCTCACGACATAACGGTTGTGCGGCCATTGGATGAAGAACTCGATGCCTGTGCCATCGCGGCGGTTCAGAAATGGCGCTACCGTCCCGCGTCAAGAGATGGCGAGCCGATCGAAGTCCAGGTGCACGCGAGGGTCAGATTTCGCCTCTACGACAAGAGTTACGGCCGGATCGCCGACTTGTGGGACCGCTCCGACAATAACGATCCGAGAGCGGATCTTCAGCTCTCGAGGGCTTACCTCGAAGGCAACGGCGTTCCACAGGATTACCAGCTCGCGTTCGAGTTTCTCAGGATGGCGGCCGACTGGAACCTGCCGGAGGCGCAATTCCTGATGGGCGAACACTATTACCGGGACGCTTCTCCGGACTATGTAAATGCCTATATGTGGTACGCGCTCTCCAAGAGGGCTGGCGGCAGGGACGGCGAGGCCATGTTGAAAGCTCTCGCGCCGGAGATGACACCCGAGCAGTTGGACGAAGCCGACCTGCGGGTCGACTATTGGCCGGAAGATCCACCCAAAGAGTCTCAGTGAAAACGGACGAAGCAATAGTGCGATAAGATCGACTTGCGCTGGCGCACTTGTTCAAGACCCCGTGATGCCTCTCCAACCAACCCTCTGGATTCCGAATTTTCTCTACGGCACAGCGTGGAAAGAAGACCGCTCCGCCGCCCTGACAGAACTCGCTCTGCGGGCTGGTTTTCGGGGAATCGACACCGCCAACCAGCGGCGTCACTATTTTGAAGCCGGAGTCGGCCAGGGACTCGCGGCGGCCTACCGCGCGGGAGTAGTGACGCGCGCGGAGCTTTTTCTGCAGACCAAATTTACCTACCAGCGCGGACAGGATGAACGCCTGCCCTACGATCCTTCGGCGCGTCTCTCCCTTCAGGTGGAGCAGTCCTTGTCGAGTTCGCTCGAACATCTTGCCTGCGAACAAGTCGACAGCTACGTTCTGCACGGACCTGCTTCCAACTATGACTGGACCGATGATGATGCCGAAGTGTGGCAGGCGATGCGGCGGCAACGCGATGAGGGGAGAACGAGACTGCTCGGAGTGAGCAACGTCTCGCTACGCCATCTTGAGCAGATGGCCGAGGCCTATCTCGAGATGCCAACATTTGTGCAGAACCGTTGCTACGCCCGCCTCGGCTGGGATCGCGGTGTCCGCTGCTTCTGCCAGGAACGAAATATCATTTATCAGGGATTCTCACTGCTGACGGCGAATCTCGAGGTGTTACGACATCCACTGATTGACGCGCTCGCCGCTCGTGGCGGAGTGAATCCGGCGCAGATTGTATTTGCCTTCGCGCGCGCGGCCGGCATGTTGCCGCTCACCGGAACGTCTGATGCCGAGCATATGAAGCAGGATCTGGCCAGCGTCGAACTGGTACTCTCGCCCGAGACAGTGCAGGCAATTGAGTCAATCGCGGAATAGCAGAATGCGTCGCCGTGTCCATGCTGCTAACGAGGCTTTTTCTTCTTTTCCAGTTCGCGTTTTGCGCGCGCCCACCGGGAAGCGATGGGAGTGGGTTTTGCCGGCTTGGCGTTCGCAGTCTCGCCATCCGTTCCCGCACCTGCCTTCTTTCTCGTCATGGAAGCCCTCAGCGCGGCCTCTTCTTCGCGAAGCGCCTTTTCGTAGTTATCCCTTTTTTCCATTCTGTTGGAGCGTTTCGCCATGTTCACATCCTCGTTGAATCTCGCCCTATGCGATCACCGGCACGTTGCTGACTCCAGCGGTGCCGAACACATTCCGGTAGCGTTCGATCTCGGCAGGAGGTCCCACGGCTTTCGCGAAGTTGTCGGAGAGCTTCACAGCTGGTCGTCCTTCGACTGTTGAAACTTTGCAGATCAAGCTGACGGGATCGAACCCGCTTCCGCCAGCCGGATCGCAGTCGCGGAAGTCATTGGTGAGTAGCGTTCCCCAGCCTGCGCTAAAGCGAATCCGCCGTCCTTGCGCCCATTTCTTGCGGTCCAGAAAGTCGGCAGCGGAGCTGAAATCGCCGGGCTCGAAGTCGCCGGCGATGGTTCCATCGAAGTAAGCGTGCAGCCCGAGGATGTCATCCACATCAAGCGCATCGGAGGCAATAATCAGTTTGTCATGCGGATTCCTGCCGTGTCTCTTGAGCCACGCGATATATTCGTCTCCCGCAATGTAGGGATCCTTGCTGTCGATACGTTGGCCGGTCCAGTCAGCCGCCCATTCCGGAGCGTTCTCCAGGAATTGCGTGGTCCCGAACGTGTCTGGCAGCATTATGCGCAGGGCGCCTTCGTACGTGTTCTGCCAGAGTTCGAGCGTCCGGTACTGCGAGGCCTTCAATGCCTCATCGTCCGGGGCCAGAGCGGCCAGCACCATCGGAATCTCGTGCGCGTTCGTGCCAATCGCTTCCAGGTCGTGTTTGTAGGCGAGAAAAGCGTTCGATGTTCCCGTGAACGCCGAACCCAGATTCGCGGCCATCGCGTTGACCACATATTCCTGCCAAAGAAAGCTGTGGCGACGCCGGGTGCCAAAGTCGGCAACGCTAAGGTCGGGCACGCCGCGCAAGCGTTCGATCTTGCTCCAAAGCTTGGTCTTGGCCCGCGCGTAGAGAATGTCGAGGCCGAACTCGCGAAGGGCTTTCAGACTGGACCGCGTCTTGAGTTCGCTCAGTATGGGCAGGGCATACAACTCCCACATGGTCGTCTCGGTCCAGAGTCCATCGAAGGTCAAATCGTATTGGCCATTCTTGACGGATATATCATAGTCCGACAAACGAAAATCGCGTTCCAGCCATTCGAGGAATGATGGTTCGAAGATACCGCGTCTCCCGTAGAAAGTGTTGCCGGCGAGCCAGACCAGTTCCGAGCGCCGGAACTGGAGTTGGCGCACGTGCTCCATCTGGTGCGTGAGTTCGTCGCGCGAGAACACGTCGGCAAGGCGCACTGAGGCGGTGCGGTTGAAAACCGAGAACGATACGCGCGTCTTCGAATAGTGCTTCCAGATAAACTGCAGCATCAGCAGTTTGTAGAAGTCGGTGTCCAGAAGGGATCGAATAACAGGGTCGAGTTCCCAGTTATGGTTGTGGGCTCGCTCGGCAAAGTTCACAATCATTGCCTACTATCCTCATCTGCACGGGGCGTAAAAGCAAACGGACCGGCTGCAGGGCGCGCGGTTTCAAATCGTGGAACGGGCATTTTCTAGCGATCGTAAAGCGCAGCCATGGACCGCAGACGCGCGCTGAGCTGCTTGTTCAGCGCGCCCGGACGATAGCGCCACTTCCAGTTGCCGCTCACGCGCCCGGGCAGATTCATGCGGGCTTCGGTCCCGAGGCCCAGCACATCCTGCAGCGGAACAATCGCGATGTCGGCCACCGAAGCGATGACCGCGCGGATCATGACCCAGTTAATTTCAGCATCGTCGGTGAAATTCAGATAGGCGCGCGCGAAGTCGTGCTCCTTGCGGACATCTTCGGGAGTGCGTGTGCTGTCGGAAGCGCCGGAACTCGTCCACCAGCCGACCGTAGTGTCATTGTCGTGGCCGCCAGTGTAGGCGACGAGGTCACGGGTGTAATTGTGAGGGCGAAACGACGGTCCCTGCGGATCGGTGCCAAAGGCAAATTGCAGAAGACTCATGCCGGGTAGCCCAAACTGGCGCCGCAGGTTCTCCACGGGTGGCGTGATGACGCCCAGATTCTCGGCGACAATAGGCAAGCCGCCAAAGGCATTTTGTAGGGCAGACAAAAAATCTGCGCCCGGACCCTTCACCCAGCGTCCGTTGATCGCGGTCGTCTCGGCAGCCGGAACTTCCCAGTACGATTCGAAGCCGCGGAAGTGATCGAGGCGCACCATATCGAAGAGCGACAGGGATGCCCGGAAGCGCTCGATCCACCACTTGTATCCGGTTGCGGCAAGAAGGTCCCAGCGATAAATTGGATTTCCCCAGAGTTGGCCCGTGGCGCTGAAGTAGTCGGGTGGGACTCCCGATACGACCGTCGGAGAGCCTTGTTCGTCGAGGTGAAAGAGCTCCGGATTCGCCCACACATCGGCGCTGTCGTGAGCGACATAGATCGGAATGTCGCCCATGAAACGGATTCCGCGTTCCTGGCAATAGGCTTTCAACCGGTCCCACTGCCGGAAGAATTCGAATTGCCAATATTTGAAAGCCTGAATTTCAGGCGCGAGCTTCTTTGACCAATTGCGCATCGCCGCAGGATCACGCCGGCGAATCTCCGGATCCCACGCTGTCCAGATCACTCCATGATGTTGCTCTTTGGACGCCATGAAGAGCGCGTAGTCGTCGAGCCACGCACTGGAGTCTTCGCAGAAGTGCGCAAAGGCCGCTCGATCGGGGGCCGAGGCACCGGCGAAAAAAACCTGGGCAGCGCGATTCAGCACCGACATCTTGTACGTGATCACGGCGCCATAATCGACGGAGTCTTCGGGGAATGCAGGCACGCTAGTCAGGTCGGAAGGTTGCAATAACCCCTGGTCACGCAGTCGCTCCAGGCTCAGCATCAAGGGGTTCCCCGCAAAAGCAGAAAAACACTGGTAGGGAGAATCGCCATATCCGGTGGGATTCAGTGGAAGGACCTGCCACAACTTCTGTCCGGCATCGGCGAGGAAATCGGCGAACTCGTAGGCGCAGGGGCCCAAGTCGCCGATACCGAAGTGCCCGGGAAGGGAAGTGAAGTGGAGGAGGATTCCACTGCTGCGCGGGAATTTCACTTCGTAACAATACGCAGGTTAATGCTCAGTTCGCAAGGGCCATGGCGCCGGCCACCGGATCCGGATCCAGCATTCGACTACCAGGATGCACATCTGATTAGTTCAGTTTTGTCCGTCCGGACATCGAGCATGCTACATTCTCCTCAATGGATGTGAGCTAAGTTCCAAAATCTGGTCACCGTTTGTCTCCGCACAATCTGTTTTCGACTTGCCACTTCGCTGTACCTCTGGCCACTGTGCCACCAGGAAATCGCGGTGAACAGGCGTAACTCGCCGCGACTGGAACACGCGCTTAGCATTGGCTTATGCGAATGAACCTCCCTCTCATGCGCACACTTGTCGTCGCTCCTTCGCGCGCGCCTATTTTGCGCTACGGAGTTGCAGTCCTCAGTACCCTTCTGGCCCTGATTCCCACATTGTTCTTTACCGACCTGGCGGAAAGCCGTCTTGTCGTTTTTGCCGTTGCCGTCATGGTCAGCGCGTGGTACGGAGGCTGGAAGCCCGGGCTCGCGGCCACATCATTCACGCTTACCGTCAGCGCCTACTATTCCCTCGCTGGCGATCAGACGCCCGCGGAATATCGCCGCGCCATCGCGCACCTCGCCCTGTTCTTTGCGGTTGCCCTCCTCATCTGCTGGTTCAATGCCGCTCTGCGCGCCACCCAGGAGAGTTTGAGGCGATCGGAAAGCGATTTTCGATCGCTCGTGATGAATGCCCCTTACGGCATCTGCCGGTGCGATTCCATGGGCATGTTGCAGGACGTAAACCCCGCCCTGGTCGCGATGTTCGGTTACGCGAATAGCGCGGAACTGACCGGTCGCCATCTTGGAAGCCTCTACACGGATGCCCAGCAGTGGTTCCAGACGGCCGATTATTTTCGTGCCCGCACGGAATTCAACGACCTGACCATCGAATGCCAGAAGAAAGATGGCTCGGCCATCGTCGCCCGCATCTCAGGACGCGTGATCCCAAACGGCAAGGAAGGCGATCGTTTCGAAATTTTCATGGAAGACATTACGGAGACGCGAACGCTCGAATTGCAACTCCGTCAGGCGCAGAAGATGGAGGCCATCGGACGCCTCGCCGGTGGCATCGCCCACGACTTCAATAATCTGCTGATGGTTATCTCAGGATACTCGGAATTTCTTCTCGAACGGCTAGGCTACGATCTGCGGCTTCGCGGCCCTGCGCAGGAGATCGCGAACGCGACGCAGCGTGCGACGTCTCTCACGCGGCAATTGCTTGCGTTCAGCCGCAAGCAGATTCTTGCCCCCAAAGTGCTCGACCTCAACGAAGTCGTGACCGAGAACCTGAAGATGCTCCACCGCATGATCGGTGAGGACATCGACCTCGTTATGGTGCCCGGAACCGCGCTGGGGGCGGTCCGTGCGGATCCAGGGCAGATCGATCAGGTCATCATGAACCTGGCGGTGAACGCTCGCGACGCTATGCCGGGAGGCGGCAAACTGACGATTGAAACCGCCAACGTGTCGCTCGACGCAAACTTTGCCCGTACGCACGCGCCGCTCGTTCCCGGAGACTACGTCATGCTTTCCATTAGCGATACCGGCGTCGGCATGGACAGCGAGACCCAGTCCCGGATCTTCGAGCCTTTTTTTACTACCAAAGGGGCAAAGGGGACGGGTCTCGGGCTCTCCACCGTCTACGGAATCGTGAAGCAGAGTGGCGCTTACATCTTCGTCGAAAGCCGCCTCCAGAGCGGCACCGCATTCCGCGCTTATTTTCCGCGGGTGGATGTGCGGGAGGAAGCGGCGGGCGAGCAGGAGTCCCCTGGCCTGCCCCGCGCCGATCGCGGACAGGAGACGATTCTGCTTGTGGAGGACGAAGCCAACCTCCGCCGGCTGATCCACCAGTATCTTGAAAATCAGGGTTACAGCATCCTCGATGCCGAGGACGGCGCTGCCGCCCTGCAAATCGCCGCTGGTCACCGCGGCGTGATCGATCTGCTACTCACCGATGTCGTCATGCCGGGGATGAATGGTCGGGAACTCGCTGCACAAATCACCGCGGCGCGCCGTGAAGTCCGCGTGCTCTATATCTCCGGATACACCGAAAATGCGATTGGCCACGACGGCCTGCTCGATGCAGGCATCAACTTGCTCCAAAAACCGTTCAGCCTCCCCACCCTGAAAGATAGGGTTCGCGAGTTGCTGGATTCCGAACCCATCCCTCAGGAGGTTGCTATGTCGCACCGATCAGGCTCTGCCACCATTGCCGAGCAAAACGACCAGAAGAAGATTTCGCCGTTCCGGGCTCGCCGGTTCAATCTCCATCTGCCTTTACGCTACCGCCCGTTGGGAGAGAAAAGCTGGCGTCCGGGCACAACCGAAAATATCAGCCGTTCGGGGTTGCTATTTCGCGCGGAGGAACTTCTTCAAACCGACGCGCAATTGGAGATCAGCCTGGTATTGCCGGCTGAAATTGCGGGGCTCGCCGCAACTGAAGTGGTCTGCCGCGGACAGATTGTGCGCTCCACCGGCCAAAAAGGAACCGATGTGAGCCCGGCGCTGGCGGCCAAGATTCTTCAATACCACTTCCAGCATGGCGCGCACATGGGCGAAGCCTGATCGCTCCGTTCCATGGATCGCATTTCGCGTGAAACAGGCCCCGTTTCTAACGGGACGGCGCCTGCGGTACATGGGTTGATTGAGGTTCAGCTAGGCGATTCCCGCCACCTTCGCGGGTTCCCTCCCATTGATCATCGGAGCCGCGTTTCCTCCTCTGGCGGTGCGCCGGGCCAGCGGCTTCAGCCAAAGCAAAGCCATGAACGCAGCAATAAGATCAAAGACGATCATCGCCCAGAACACCTTGTTCCACGAACCTGTCTTCGCAAACAGCCAGGCAGCGCCCGGACCCGCGAAGAGCGCCGCTACACCCTTGGCGGTGTAGACGATTCCATAGTTTGTAGTCGCCCATTTGTTTCCGTACAGGTCGCCAGTAATCGCCGGGAACAATGAGAAGATGTTGCCCCACGCGAAGAAACACAAACCGGACAAGACCACAAACCAGAGCGGACGGCCGATCAGTTGCAGCAAGGCGTAAACCGCGAGCGCCTCCAGTACAAAAGCGATGAAGATGGAATTCTCGCGGCCGATATGATCGGATACCCATCCCCAAAAAGGACGTGTGAAGCCGTTCAGAAGACGATCAACCGTGATTGCGAGCACGAGGGCCGTCATGCCAAAGGCGACTACTACTTTATCTACATGGTAGGAACTCGCCATGGGATTCAGTTGCGCCGTCACCACAAGTCCACCAAACGCCAGCATCGTCATCATCAGATAGATGACATAAAACGACGGCTGCCGCAGCATCTGCCTGGGCGTCATCTGCACTATCGAGGTGTTGATCTTGGCCCTGATCTTCGCTTCCTTTTCCTCCCAGTTTGGCGGCGTCCATCCTACTGGCGGCTTCGCGAGAAACAGCGCGCAAGCCATAACCACCACGCCCTGAATAATTCCCCAAACGATGAAGGTGTGCTGGTAGCCGGTTTTTTGCAGCATGTCGGCTACTGGCGCGATCGTGCTGGCGCTGCCGATGCCATAAGCTCCCGCCGTAAGACCAACGCACAGCCCACGATAGTCGGGAAACCATTTCAGCGCATTTCCGATGGCGCCCCCGTATACGATGCCCGCTCCTATGCCTCCCAACGCGTACCAGAAATAAACACCCGTAATAGATTCGGCGCAGCCGGCTCCGATCCAACCCAACCCTACGAAAATTGAGCCTAGCCCCAGCATGAATCGAGGCCCGATGCGATCGATCAAGTACCCCTCAAAAGGTACGAGCCACGTTTCGAGAAAAATGAACAGCGTGAACGTCCATTGCACGGCAACCAGCGAGACATGCAGATGGGATTGGAGGGGCTTGGTGAACAGAGTCCATGCGTATTGGAGATTGGCTATTGCCATCATGGCAACGATGCCGGCCACCAATTGGATCCAACGGTGGGGGATACGCGACGGGTGAATCAGGGAGTCGGCGGGCGTAGCCAAGAGAACACCTCCATTCACAAAGCGTTTCGCGGGCTCGGTCAGCGCGCCGTGTTAAACTGGTCCACTCGTCGAACCACTTTGCAGGGGGGCGAGTGCGCATCGCAATCGCCCACTGTCAAGGGAGCCAAACTCGGCTTTAATACTACTTGTAAGAGCGCCTCCCCATGCAACAAAAGGATCAAAGTCTGCAAGGGCAGATCAAGATTTACTTGTCCCATCTCGATGGTTTGATCGCGCGTGGCCGCCAGCTTCGCGAAGGTTTGGTGATCGACCCTTTGAACGAACCGATGATTGCGGCTACCAGAGCCTGGCAGGAAGAGTGTGGCGTAACTATTAACCAATTGTCCGGAGGCAGCAAGGCCCACTGGCTGGCCCGATCGTTTAGCACCGCGTTCCTGATGCGGGGAACAACCGGCCGCGCACTGGAGAGCGCCTCGCCCGGCGAGATCGTCACGAATCTCCTCGACGTCCTTGAACAAGCCATTGTTTCATTGACTCAAGAAGAAAACGGTCCGGTCATTTCCGCTTCGCCGCAAGGACCACCTCCCCGCAGGTTCGAGTTCGTCCATAACGCAGGGATCCGGCCAGTGATCGAGCAAGCCTATCTCGATATCCGCCGCGCAATTGAAGCAGGACATTATGGAGAGGCGCTGCGTATTTCCTCCGGAATTCTCGAAGCCATCGTGACCGATGCGCTGGAGCACTATGAGCTGGAGCATCAGGGCCTCAGTGCTATCGCCGCCTCACAGGCGACGTCAGGGGAGATTGCCGAGTGGTCCTTCGACAAGCGCCTGGCCATCGCGGAGAAAGCTGGACTGATCCGCGGTGGGTGCGCGCGCCTTCCAGCGGTCGCCCGGAGTTATCGAGATCATGGCGAGAACGTGATTGTGTCCACGATTTCCGAGCGCGAGGCCCGTCAAGCCGGCCAGGTGCTTCACGTCATCATTAGAGATCTTGATCCCGGCAGATAACTAGTCTTCGAGATCCTGCCGGAAAACTGGCTGCGTCGGATCGAGGCTTCCATCGATCATACCCACCAGCATGTCCCCAAACGTGCTTGTCGCTTCCTCCAGCGATGCATAACCCCGCTCTCTTTGCAGCGCGCCAGTCGTAGAGTAAATGAGCGTGAAGTAACGTCCCGATGAATACTGGACCTCAAGCAACTTGTTGGGCATGTCAGGATGGCCCTTTTGGCCCAGCACATCCATGAGGGCCACTGTCCAATGCTGGCCCTTGGGATCGGTCACGACCTCGCGCTCCACATACTTCCACTCGTCCATGCTCCAGAGAGGCATATTGCTTCCAGCAGGTTCTTTACTCGGCGGATTCTTTGTTCAGCAACTGATCGAGTGCGCTCGCAACCTGCGATCCGGTGAATGGCTTGGGCACGATCGCCACTCTTTGGGCCTTATGGGAGCGCAGGCTCGCGTCGGCTATTTCGGGAGTGTCCGTGACGATGACCACCGGTAACCCGACGTGATCGGGGTGATGCCGCACAGCGTCAAACAGGGCCTCGCTCATGTCAAAGGAGCTACAGTCGAGAACGACCGCCTCTGCCCGGTGTTCGACCACCAGTTCGTTAACGGCGTGCGTGTAGCCCTGCGCAAGAGCGCGATAGCCACGATCGCCCAGGGCATACGTCAGCAGTTCGCCAATCTCAGGCGTGTCGTCGATAAGCAGAACGCGGCGCAAGCGATCGCTACTTCGTCCCTGGTCCGGTGCCGGGCAGACGCGGCTTCTTGCCGGCACAGGGTTCCAGATCCATGACCCACACGCGCCCGCCGGCCGTGTAGTAGGCGCGGCGTTCGTTCTCGATAAGCGCTCCCCAGGCCTCAAGCGTTCGCATCGCGAAAGTGTAGCCCTCGAAGTTATTGCGCGTATGATCGAGAACTTCATTGGTATGCCAGTTGTCAGTCAGGATCGCGTCGCCTCCGTGTACCTTGAGCACCGTGTAGTAACGGTCGAATGCCGCCTCCGGCCGCACGTTTCGGGTTGACCCGCGCTTCTTGCCTTCGGTGACGATGTAGCTTTCCTGTGTTTCCGGAATGGCCGGTGGAACCGTTTCTTTTGTGCTCATACAGTCTCCGCCACTGCCTCGGGCCCTGCAGCCGAAGCCATGGTCGTTAAGTTTTTCGCATCCGCAGCCTGGATCAAAGCTTCCGGTAATTGCACGCCCATCATCCGCCATTGCTCGTTGGCAAATTTCTGCAAAGTCGCGATATGCTCGGCGTGCAGGTGTCCGAAGCGCCCCTGCAATTTCAGGTACTCCCATACCGGCCGCATGTTTTGCGGGCGGAAGCTGTAATCGAACTCACGCCTCTCTGGATCCCACTCCCACATCGGGTAGAGACCGCATTCCACGACCAGCCGGCCCAGATCGATCGACCGCGGCGTCTCGTAGACGAAGCCTTTCTGGCATGGAGTGTAGACCATCAGGTAAGCCGCGCCCTTGTGATTCAGCCCCTTCCGCACCTTGTTCATAAGGTCGATCGGGTACCCCACGGTCGCAGTCGCAACGTAGCAATGTGGATGCCCCGCTGCCATCATACGGGCGAGATCTTTGGGGAACAGTTTTTTCCCTTCCGGAACTTCGGGTCCGGGAGGTGAAAAGGTTGTCATCCCGCCGTAGGGCGTGCGCGACGATGCCTGGATGCCGGTGTTCGCGTACTGCTCGTTGTCATAACAGATGATAAGGCAATCGTGATTGCGATAGAGCGCGCCTGAAATCGATGCCAGCCCGATGTCGGAGGCGCTCCCGTCTCCGGCCTCGCAAATAATATTCGGATATGCGCCCTTCCACTTACCCTTGCGGATCATCGCCTCATACGCGGCTGCGACACCAGCCGTAAAGCTGCCCGCGCTGCCAATCTGCGTGTGCGCCCACGGCACGTTGTAGGGCGTACACAGATAAGAACTGTTCGCGACGTACATGCAGCCGGTCGGCCCGACGAGGATCGTGTTGTCGCCCGCGGCCTTGCTCGTCATCCGGTACTGAATGGACGGTCCACACCCCGCGCACGTGCGATGACCGGGCACGAAGGGCTCAGATGAAGGCAATTCAGGGTTATAGAAACGCGCCCCCTGGTTCGGGTTGTTCAGAATCGGCAGCATCTGCCGCTGCACTTCGATTGTCGCCATATCGCTTTCTCCTGTTGGAGTGACGGCGCTTCGCCAGTCCAGCCATTGGTCTGGGTGTCCACAAAACGTTGTTACTCTTCGAATCCAACCCAGTGAGTGCGCTTTTCGATCTTTCCGCGTCTCTGCGCTTCTAACATCTTTTCCGTCATCCAGTAAAATTCCTTCAGCACGATCGCCTCTCCGCCCATGCCCGCCATAAACGAAACAACCAGCGGACGTTTATCGCTCTCGTAGAGAGCCGCGCAAGCATCGGCATAAAGAACGCCTCCGCTGCTGGGACTGCCAAGCCCCATGTTGGTTTCGATCACGCCCACCACTTTGAACTTGCTGAGCACATCTTTTACGCGCTCGGTCGGATAGGGCCGGATAGTTCGCAGCCGTACCAGACCAACTTTTAACCCGCGTTCCCGCATATGCTGAATCGCGAAACGAGCGGTCACGGCGTGGCCGCCCTGCATGAAGAAAACCACTTCCGCGTTGTCGGTCATGAATTCTTCGACCCACGGGTCATAGCGCCGGCCGAAGATCTTGGCGAATTCCTCATGCACCTCCTCGATCACGGCCATCGATTCTTCCATGGCGCGCGCTCGCTCCAACTGCAGTGGCGGACCCTGCTCCGGCATGATTTGGGGTCCGTGAGAAACCGGATGGCGCGGATCAAGCGGGTACGGATGCTTGTAGGGAGGCAGGAATTCCTTCACTTGGCCGGGGTCGGGTAACTCGACGTCGCTCGTGATGTGAGAGACGAAGAATCCGTCCTGGCACACCATCTGCGGCAAGAGCACGCGGCGATCCTCGCCGATCCGATAGCCGATTAGATGATTGTCGAAAGCCTCTTGCGCATCGCACGCCCATCCCATAAGCCAACCCATGTCCCGTGTCGAGAGGGCGTCAGTGTGCTCCGAACCGAAATCGCCCGGCGGATCAAGCGTTCGGTCGGCAATCATCATCTGCACCGGCATACGGCTGCCCGAGATCGGCGAGTAGAGCTCGTACGCGAATTGCACGCCCACACCGGAGCTTCCGGTGAAAACGCGCGCCCCGCTCGACGAAGCTCCGTGGGCGATGCTGAGCTGCGAATGCTCGCTGTCGGCGACGATGTACTCCGCGTCCAGTTCTCCGTTGGCGACCATTTGCGCAAGCGCCATCATAGTCGCCGTATAAGGACGGATCGGGTAGGCTGCGATCACATCGACGTCGGCGTACTTGGCCGCCTGCGCTGATGCGATGCAGCCGTTGATTCGAACCGTCTTCTTGCTGGTTGCAGCAGTTGCCATGACTCGCTCCGATCTAGATGTTCTTTGCCGGTCGATCCGCCAGGTTTCGCAGCTGTTCCGCTTGCCGCCCGTGCAGCCCAGGCGAGATGGCGAATGCCGTATCCATTCTGACGACGCCGGTGTCGAAATCCAATTCCGGCACGCCTTCCAGGCAGCCGGTCGGGCATTCTTCGATACAAACGCGGCATCCCTTGCAGTAATCCAGCAGAATCTTGTAGAGCCCGTTCGAACGTTGCGGGCGAGCGATGCACGGTTCGGGACAGACGAGGTAGCAGTTGTCGCAGGCGTTGCACGTGCCGCAACTGAAGCAGCGATTCGCTTCCTCCACGGCTTGTTCCTCTGAGAATGCCTGAATCACTTCCTGCTGCGTTTTCTTCCTCGCCACGGACGACAGCATCGGCTGCTGCACGCGCGGGAAGTGCGGGAAGTACGTCATGTTCATGCGGTTCAAGTCCATGATGACCTCAATCGGAATCGTGCGCGGCTGAAGTGTCTCTCCACGCATCACCTTGTCGAGATTGAAGGCGACGCGCTTGCCGTCGCCCACCGCGTTGACCACCATCAGCGGTTGCCCCATGCCCAGCTGCACGACGTCGCCCGCGGCGAAGAAATTGGTATCGCCGAGGCGTCCGAAGCGATCGATCTTGATGGTCCCGCGCTCCGTCTTGAATTCATCCGGCAGCCACGCCAATGATGGGCGCTGTCCTACTGCGATGATGACGTTGTCGACCGCGAATGTTTCCGGCGTAGCTTCGCGATTGACGATGATCGCAGACGCGTTGATGGCGCCCGAGAAGCGCGCCGGATGCAGTTGCAGGCTCTCGACCTTGCCATTGCCATGTACGGCCGTCATCGCTCGCCCATGCCAAAGATCGACGCCTTCCTCGATCATGTCGTGCAGGTCTTCGGGAGAAGCGGGCATCTCTTGGGGATTGCCCTCCACCGTAATCATGGTTACTTCGACCGCGCCTTGCCGCAGCGCCTCGCGGGCGCAATCAATGGCCGTGTTCCCCCCACCGACCACGGCGACCCGAGGCCCTAGCTTGACCTTCGAGGTGCCCATACCGATGTCGCGCAGGAAGGGAAGGCCGTAGTGTACGCCTTCTTTGTTCTCGCCCTCGGCGCGCACACTGTTGGGCTCGGTGAGGCCAACCGCTAGTACGACCGCATCGTAGTCTTTCTTCAAATCGTCCCAGGTGATGTTGTTGCCGACTTCAACATTCGTCTTGATCGTGATGCCAAGCTCCACCAGGCGTTCGATCTCGCGATCCAGCAGGTCCTTCGGCAGAACCCAGTCGGGAATGCCTCCCCGATTCAGGCCCCCGGCTTTGGGTGACTTTTCGAGAATCGTAACTTTGTATCCGAGTCGCGCCAATTGGTAGGCAGCACTGTGACCCGCTGGTCCCGAGCCGACGACGGCCACTTTCTTTCCATTCGGCTTCCCGGCCCGGACGACGTCCTTCTTCAGAGTCTGGCCAAGATCGCCAAGAAAGCGCTCGACCGCGCGAATCGAAATGGCCTCGTCGTACTTCCCACGGTTGCAGGCTTGCTCGCACGGGTGGTAGCAAACGCGGCCCGTTACAGAAGGGAAAGGCATGTCTTCTTTAATGAGTGCATAGGCATCCAGATATTTGCCGCGCTTCACCAGATCGAGATAGCCCTGGATCTTCTCGTTTGTTCCGCAAGCGTTGTTGCAGGGTGGCAGCTTGTCGTGATAAACCGGCCGGATCGAGCGCCAGTTGCCGGTGGGGAACAAGTCCTGTCCCTTTTCTTGTGTCGGCGCAGGCGTGATACCGGCGAACGGGACTTTAAGCCAATCAGGAATGCGCGTGTCTTTAGTCGACATGTAGACCTTTCTTGCTGGAGAATTGTTGTTTGTATAATTGCGGCGCCCTTTCCCCTGGAACTAAGCTCCGCAAGCAATGGGGCCGAGGCTCATCACGACAAGTTCAAACCGCCACCGGGTTCAGTTTCATCACGTGCAACTCCTGGAGCGCCATGTCAAACGCATTCTTGTTGGCAATCATGGGTTCAATCGTCGCCATCTTCACGATGCCCGTGGTCTTCACGACCGCGGCAATCAAGGGCGCGGCGATATCCGGTGCGATCGACTTGTTTCGCTCGGCAGCGCCTTCCGTCGAGAGCCGGTCGAGGCCGAGTTCACCCAGCCGGTAGTAAAGCCATTTGTGGTGCGCCAGCCGGGCGGCATCCACGCAGACAAGCTGAGCGAGCCGCTCGGAACCCGGCACGAAACGAATCATGTAGTCCGGAGTGTAGTGCGTATTGATCACCAGCGTTCCGCCCGGAGGCATCCCCCGCATGTAGTCCCACCCCTTGACCATCGTCCCCTCAACCAGCACCACGATGTTCGGTTGATAGTTTTCGTAGGTGAGCTCGTTCTCCAAGACCTGATCACTCACCCGGCAATACTTGCGCGTGGGAGCATTGGTACGGTCGGGATTGTCGACATAGTTTTCCATCGCCTGCGCATATTTCCCTTCGATACGCGCGGAAGCGGAGATGGAGTTGACGATGTCGCGGCCTTCTTTGTCCATGATGATTCCACGCGTCCAAACGGTGAGTTCCGTGTAACTCATAAGCTATCCTCGTCAAAACTTCGTGGTGGTTATTGCGTTTAAACCGCTCGCGTGAATACAGGGTGCGTTGGGACGCGATCTCCACAACTGGTCATGTTATCTTCCATGTCACTCAATCGGATCGTCCCTCTCTTATACTGCGAATCCCCGACGCTTATCTGATTTCGAAGTCAATTCCACTTGCTCAAGAATTCTTCAGTACGATCTCCTCGACATCTTCGATGTGGCGCCGCATCGCCGCCTTCGCCGCTTCGGCATCGTGACGCTTGAGCGCCGCCAATATCCGCCGGTGCCCGGCCAGCGATTTTTGCGGACGGCCTTCCACTTGCAGCGATCGTTCCCGTGTGTCGCGCAACAGGTCCATCAGAATGTCGAGCACTTTGAGGACTACACTGTTGCCAGATGCCAACGCAATGCTGTAATGGAATTCTGCGTCCTCGGCCACGGCGGGCTCCCCGAGACTTTGCTTTTCCTGCTGCCGCTGCAAAATCTCTTCCATCTCAGAGATTTCGTCGGCCGAAACCCGCGTCGCCGCCCGGGCGGCCAGTGGTGGTTCCAGCATCCGGCGAAAGTCGAGAAGCTCGGCAATCAGTTCTTTCTTGTGCTTGAGCGCATTGGACAGCGGGTTCACCAATGAGTCAGAAGATATTTCGCGGACGATGGTGCCGGCGCCCTGCCGCGGCTCCACCATACCCATCAGTTCCAGGCTGCGAATCGCGTCACGAATGGAACTGCGGCTCACCCCCAGCGTCTCTACCAGTTCGCGCTCGGAGGGCAGCTTGTCCCCGGGTTTCAGTTTCTTGAGGATCAGGCGTTCGATCTGCCGCGCTACCTCCTCATAGACCTTGTTGCGCTTCACGATCTCGAATGCTGGATTGAATGGCGCCGGCATAAGCCTCAACTGGTCCGATAAGTGGACCACCTGAGTATACGCCGATTGCGATCGATCGGGAAATATTTTTGTCGCTTGTGAAAACGCGGCAGGGTCGCCGCAAGCAACGGCGGCACTATCTTAGGGATTGCAGGGGCCCAAGACTGCGCTGCGCCAGGAGTCTGGCACAACTGTAAACCGTGCGAGTATACGCCATCGGAACGCCGACTCTCTCGCCCAACTCGACTATCGACCCGACCAGGGCTTCTAACTCCATGGGGCGGCCCGCCTCCAGATCCTGCAACATCGATGTCTTGTGCTCGCCGACTTTTTCCGCGCCCGCCATGCGTTGCTCAACTGAAACCGGCAATTCCATACCCAGTTTTCGGGAGACCGCTTCCACTTCCTGCATGATATTACGAATGACCTCCGCCACTTCCGGATCGCGCACCATCTGCGACAGGGTGGAGCGGGTCAGAGCGCTCACAGGATTCAGCGAAGCGTTGCCCATAGCTTTGACCCAGATTTCCTGTCGTATATGCGTAGTGATCGGACAACGTAATCCGGACGCGACCAGAGCCTCTGCAATCCGGCGACAGCGATCGGATCGTGTGCCATCCGGCTCGCCCAGAGAAATGCGGCTACCATCCGTGTGTTGGATCACGCCCGGCTCAGCGATTTCCGTCGAGAAATAAACGATGGACCCGACCACCCGCCGTGCCTCAATCGCCCCCGAGATCACGCCGCCTGGATCGATTCGTTCCAAACGCAGTCCATCCCACTCCCCGCCGAATCCCTGAAAGTACCACCATGGAATCCCATTCTGCGTGCTGACGACAATCGTCTCCGGTCCCAGCACGGAGTGCAACTGCGGCACCAGCGCCGGAAGCCCGTGCGCCTTCACTCCCAGAAATACGACGTCCGCAGGCCCTGCATCATCGAGGGAGCCAACGATAGCGGGTCGAACTTCGAAATCCCCTTCGGCGCTCTTCACCCGCACGCCGTGTTCCTGCATGGCCTTCAAATGCGGACCACGCGCGAAGAGCGTGACGTCGAATCCGGCCTGCGCCATGCGTGCGCCGATGTATGCGCCAATGGCCCCTGCTCCCGCGATCAGAAACTTCATGGCTGAACGATTCCTAAGTGGTTGTATGTCGCACTTGCGATCGGGTGCGGTTGTGACAGCGACCCGGAGCGGTACGATTACGCTTCCTCAATCCGATGATTGGTCATTGAGAATGGTGTCGGCAACGGCCCGGCGGCGGATCTTCCCCGTCACCGTAGTGGGGATGCTCTTCACCAGATAAATTTTGCTCGGGCATTTGTAATCGGCCAGAAAATTCTGGCAGTGCTTCACCAATTCGGCTTCGCTGACTCCTGAAGGTTGGTGCAGCACCACGGCCGCGCCGACGACTTCTCCCAGCGTGGGATGCGGGCAGCCAAATGTCACCGCCGCTGCCACTGCGGGATGCCGACGCAGGACTTCATCCACTTCATGGGGGGCTATATTTTCGCCGCCCCGAATGATGATGTCCTTGATTCGCCCAGTCAAATGAAGATAGCAGTCTTCGTCGAGCAGGCCTTCGTCGCCGGTGCGAAACCATCCTTGCACGAGCGCGCGGGCGTTGGCCTCGGGATTGTTTTCATACCCGCGAAACACGCTCGCTCCCTGAATGACGATTTCCCCGCGCTGGTTGGTTCCCAGATGATTTCCGTCCTTGTCCATTACGCTGATCCGGATGCCGGTGGCAAAACCGACCGAACCGGCTTTGCGATGGCGCGGCGGCAGAGGATTTGAACTCATCTGGTGTGCCGCTTCCGTCATGCCGTAGGCTTCAACAAAAGGCACTCCGAACAGGTCTTCGATTTTGTGGATCAGTTCCGCCGACAAAGGCGCGCTACAGGACCGGATGAAACGCAGGGAAGTAGCTTCTGCAGGGTTCTCGTGGGTGCGCGCCAGCAAGAGTTGGTGCATGGTCGGAACTCCCGAGTACCACGTCACCCGATACTTGCGCACGGTCCGCCAGAACGAGAGTGCATTGAACTTGGCTGGAACCACCACCGTTCCCCCCGAAACTAGCGTCGACATGACGGAGGCGACCAACCCGTGAATGTGAAACAGCGGCATGATGCACAGCGAGACATCGGCTTCGGAGAGTGCGTAGGTGTTGGCGATGTTAGCCGAGGAAACTGCCACGTTAAAATGCCGCAGCGGGACCCTTTTTGGCCGGCCGGTGCTGCCGCTGGTGTGCAGTACCAGGGCAACGTCGTCCGCGGTGGGTTCGGCGGCCTTCGCTCCAGAGGGAGCATCCGGCAAATGGACGACTCCCTTGTCCGTCATGCTCACCGATAGAATCGGAATCTTTAGATCTGCCGCCGCAGCGCGCGCGAACTCCGCGCCCACGGGCGGGCAGAGCAGCAGGCGGGCGTCGGTGTCGCGAAGGAAGAAAACAAACTCCTCATACGGATACGCTGGGTTCAAAGGCGCAGCCGTCCCTGCAATGGACGCCGCCAGAAAGCACACTATCGCCGGCAATCCATTAGGCAGAGCGACCGCGACCCGATCGCCACGGCGAATTCCGGCCGAAGCCAACGCATTCGCCATCGCCAAAACCTGCTGCCGCAACGACTCGTACGTGACCATCGCTTCCACTTCCGGGATCGCGATTGCCCCGTGGCTATCCGCAAAATGTAATACGTCGAAGAGTGTATGGACGGACTTCAGAGTCATGACCGGCCGCCTTTAGCGCGGATGCTGGGATGATCAGAGATCAGTGTCGAGCAGTGGACGCGGGAACGCGGCAAGCTCTTAGCGTCTGTCATTTCTTCACCGTGTTTCCGCGTCAATCTTTGCTTTTGCAGGTTCGCCAATCTAGTTCTTGTAACCCCCGGCGCTCAAAGCCTCCTTGAAGCTCTTCAGGAAGAATTGCAGGTTCTTCTCGGTAGCCAATGGTCCCATCAGCCCGATGCGGAAAATCTTGCCTGCGAGCGGGCCGAAGCCGCCGGCAATTTCAATGCCGGGGCCTTCTAACAGCCGCTTGCGCACTTTCCCTTCGTCAACTCCCGCGGGGACGAGCACAGTATTCAGCGTCGGGATTCGATGCGCTGCCGGAACGTGCATCCCCAGCCCCATCGCTTCGATCTCCCGCACAAACAGCTCGTGGCACTGGCGATGACGCTCCCACCGGTTCTCGATTCCTTCTTCGGCGATCACCAGTAGAGCCTCGCGCAAGGCGTAAAACATCGAGACGGGGGCTGTGTGGTGGTAGCGGTGCGAGACCGTGGAGTAATCATGAATCAATTTGAGGTCGAGATACCAGCTGCGGACCGGCGTCGTTCGGGCCCGTAGCCAGTCCATCGCTCGCGCCGAAATGGCCAGCGGAGCCAGCCCCGGCGGACAACTCAGCCCTTTTTGCGAGCAGCTGTATGCAATGTCCATTCCGGTCTTATCGAACTCCACCGGAACTCCGCCCAGTGACGTGACGCAATCTGCGATGACTAGCGCCCCGGCCTTGTGAGCCGCCGCGCAGATCGCATCGCCGGGTTGCACCGCTCCCGTCGATGTTTCCGCGTGAACGTAACCCACGACCTGAGGCTTTTCCCGCTGAATAAACTCGGAGGCTTCATCGTCCGAATAGGTTTCACCCCAAGCCTTCTCAAAGCGAACCACGTTCGCACCCTGACGCCGCGCCATTTCCGTAAGCCGATCGGAGAAATATCCGTTAGCGAACACCGCGAACTTTGCACCCGGTTCCAGAAAATTCGCGACCGCGGCTTCCATGCCAGCGCTGCCCGTCCCGGAAATCACCAGCGTCGACGCGTCCCTGGTGCCGAACGGAGTCTTGAGCAACTCCTGAACATCCTTCATCACTTGGATAAAAAAAGGGTCGAGATGGCCGACAATCGGCTTGGCAAGTGCCTGGTAGACGCGTGGATCCACCATGGTCGGCCCCGGTCCGAATAGATAGCGGGTCGGCGGTTGCAGTGGAGCGTACGAATCCTGCGCTGGAATTTTTTGTTCGAGCGTGCTCATAAGCCTCATTTCTCTTCAGGCATTCAATTCGAGCTTCGTCCGAATCAAGACGAATCTCGACCCCGTCCTGGAGTAAACATCACGGCGTGGGATGACGTCAAAGTAGTTTCTTGGGCAGATTCAATCGGTTTCTCTTATTGGAAGTAGAGCGCGGTGCCCCAGGTTTGTGCCCGTTTTCGGGCGATAACCTGGAGCGCTACCACAGATCCGCGCACGGAATCTACTTCGTTCGGCCCGCTTCCACCTTCAGTTTGTCGCTGGCCCCAGCCTGGGCCGCCGCCAGCCGCGCAGTCAGCACGCGGAACGGAGAACACGCAACGTAGTCCATCCCTACCTGGTGACAGAACTCGACCGACGACGGCTCGCCTCCGTGTTCGCCGCAGATGCCGACCTCCAGCCCGGGCCGAGTCTTTCGTCCGCGTTCGATTCCGATCCGCACCAGTTCGCCAACGCCGTCCCGATCAATCACCGCGAATGGATCCTGTTTCAGAATGCCCTCTGCCAGATAGGTCGGGAGCACCTTGTTGATGTCGTCACGCGAGAAGCCGAAAGTGGTCTGTGTGAGATCGTTCGTACCGAAAGAAAAAAATTCCGCCACTTTGGCGATCTCGTCCGCCACCAGCGCGGCGCGCGGCAATTCAATCATCGTGCCCACCAGGTAGTGAACCTTTTTCCCTTTTTCCTTGAATACTTCGTCGGCCACGCGGCGCACAATTGCCGCCTGGTTCTCCATCTCCTTCAGCGTCGCAATCAGCGGGATCATCACTTCGGCGTGGGTTTTGATGCCCTTCTTTTCGACTTCCACGGCCGCCTCGAAAATTGCGCGTGCCTGCATCTCGGTGATCTCCGGATAGGTGATTCCCAGCCGGCAGCCGCGATGTCCCAGCATCGGATTGAATTCGTGCAACTCTTCTACCCGGCGCAACAGTTCGGGCAGAAGCTTCTTCAGATCGCCGACCCCCTTGGCGCCATACTCGCCATATTCCTCGACCAGCGTCTTCTTCTGCTTGGCGTCCGCGTGCGGAAGCGTGGCAATGTCTACCATCAGCTTCTCGCGCTTGGGCAAAAATTCGTGCAGCGGCGGGTCCAGCAGTCTGATCGTAACCGGCAGCCCTTCCATCACTTTGAACAGGCCTTCGAAATCCTCGCGTTGATAGGGCAGCAATTTTTTCAGCGCCGCGCGCCGGTCTTTTTCATTGCTGGCCAGAATCATCGCGCGCATGTGAGAAATGCGCTTCGGCGCAAAGAACATGTGCTCGGTCCGGCAAAGCCCGATGCCTTCCGCTCCAAACGCTCGCGCCTGAATCGCGTCTCGTGGAATGTCGGCATTCGCCCGCACCCCGATCTTGCGGAACGGCTCCGCCCAGCCCATGAGTTTCTGCAAGTCGGCATTCTCCGCCGATGCTGGAAGAGTATTCAGTTTCCCTTTGATCACGCGGCCCGTAGTTCCATCCAAAGAGATCCAATCTCCCTCGTGGAACACCTGCCCTTTCACCCGCATCTCGCGAGTCCGTTCATTGACCTCGATATCGCCCGCTCCGGCCACGCAGCATTTGCCCATGCCGCGCGTGACCACCGCCGCGTGGCTGGTCATCCCGCCCCGCGAAGTGAGAATGCCAGCCGCGACTTCCATCCCGTGAATATCTTCGGGAGTCGTCTCGGCGCGCACAAGGATGACTGGCTTCTTGGTGTCGCCGTGACCTGCCTTTTCGACCGCCTCATCGGCCGTGAACACAATTTGCCCGACCGCCGCCCCCGGTGACGCAGGCAAACCCGTCGCCAGCACCTCAACCTTGCTGCTCTTTTCATCCAGTGTGGGAACCAGAAAATCGTAGAGCTGGTTTGGATCAACCCGGAAAATCGCGTCGTTCTCGGTGATCAATCCTTCCTCCACCATTTCGATCGCGACCCGCACCGCAGCCCGCCCCGTGCGCTTGCCGTTACGCGTCTGCAGCATGTACAGCTTGCCATCCTGGATGGTGAACTCGAAGTCCTGCATGTCCTTGTAGTGTTTCTCCAGCCGCGTGGTGATTTCGCGAAGCTGGTGGTAAACCGCCGGCATCACCTTCTCCAGTTCAAGAATCGGCACCGGCGTGCGGACGCCCGAGACCACGTCCTCTCCCTGAGCGTTCATCAGGAACTCGCCATAGAATTCCTTCGCCCCGGTTGCGGGATTGCGCGTGAAGCCTACGCCCGTGCCGCTAGTGTCGCCCAGGTTGCCAAACACCATCGCCTGGACATTCACTGCGGTTCCCAGCATGTCGTCGATATTGTTGATGCGGCGGTAGTGCTTGGCGCGGTCGTTCTGCCAGGAGCGGAACACGGCATCGCGAGCCATGACAAGCTGTTCGTTCGCATCCTGCGGAAAGTCGCGCTTGGCATGCTTTTTCACGACCTTTTTGTATTCCTGAATGACTTCTTTCAGCGCCTTGGCATCCAGTTCCGTGTCGAGTTTTGCCTTCTTCTGTTTCTTCTTCGCGTCGAAAACCTCATCAAACTCGGCCTTCGGAATCTCCAGCACCACGTTGCCAAACATCTGAATCAGTCGCCGGTAAGAGTCATAAGCGAAACGCGGATTATTGCTAAGCGTGGCCAGCGCCTCCACGCTCTGATCGTTCAGTCCGAGGTTGAGAATCGTGTCCATCATCCCTGGCATGGAAAACTTCGCCCCCGAGCGCACGCTCACCAGCAGCGGATTCCCGCCCGCTCCCAGCTTTTGTTTCTGCAACTGCTCGAGTCGCCGCAAAGCAGCTTCCATCTGCTGCGTAACTTCGGCAGGAACCTTGCCCCCACTGCGCATGTACTCCCGGCAGGCTTCGGTCTGTATGGTGAATCCGGGAGGCACCGGCAGTCCGGCATTGGTCATTTCGGCCAGGCCTGCGCCTTTGCCCCCCAAATCATCCTTCATCTTTCCGTTGCCTTCGGCCTTGCCATCGCCGAAAAAGTAAACGTACTTGGTGCCCTTCGTGGTGGTTTGTTCCGCGTGGTTTTCAATAAGTGTGGAGGTGCTCATCAATTTGTCCTCTTTCGAAAATTAAACTATTAATTCGAACCTCAGGGTTGAGGCGGTTGACAAGATCAACGGACGCAACAGGAACAAAGGCCCGTTCCTGACAGAATCGTAATCGCCGGAGAGATGAAAACTCCGCTTCAGCCCATGGGAAGTGAACTACTAAGTTTACCTGATTCTCCGATTCCCATCATGGCTAGTATCCACGGAGTGACCCTTTTGTTCGCGAGGATCTTA
The DNA here is from genome assembly GCA_963838315.1 of uncultured Acidobacteriaceae bacterium. Lineage (GTDB taxonomy): Bacteria > Acidobacteriota > Terriglobia > Terriglobales > Acidobacteriaceae > Acidiflorens. Next base: position 14,394 of record CAWIQW010000016.1, on the reverse strand, counting down.
ACCGGGAAAAAACCGGCCTAAGCTTACTTTTTGGGTGCGCAGAGGTTGTGGCAGGGGCCGCATTTTTCAACGCTGCGATCACCGGGCCCATTTCAATAAAAGCTTTAGCCCGCGAAGTCACCCGCCCGCTAGCGCGCAGTGACGAAAAAATACCCGCTCATGGCAAGTCCCGTTGCGATGACCACATAGCGAACTTTTCCGGGGTCCGCTTTCTGCGCGAAGTGCGCCCCAAACCATCCTCCGAGCAGAGCTCCCGTGATCATCACGATGCATTGCGGCCACACGATGGCACGCGCCACAATGAACGTGAGCACCGCTGCCGCGTTGATCGCGACCGCCAGCAAAGTCCGAAGGGCGCCCATGGCATGAATGTCGCGCATGCCGAGCGCCGCCAGCATGGCCAGCGTCATGAACCCGATGCCCGCGCCAAAATATCCACCGTACACTGCGACCAGCAATTCCAGAATTGACGTGATTGTGATTGCCTGCCATGAAATCGTACGGAGATCGTCGACGACGGCCGCTCTCCCCGCCAATGCGCGAAGCCGGTTTCCAAAGGCAAACAGCAGCGTGCCGCTCAGCAATAGCCAGGGAACAATATGGAGAAAGGTGCGCTGCGGAGTTCGAAGCAGAAGCAACGCCCCCGCCCATCCTCCCGCGACGCTGGTCAGTAGCAGCGGCACCAGAACACGCAGCGGAGCACTCAGCCTCTTCAGATAAGCAACCGTACTGGCCGCCAGCCCCGGCCACAGCGCCACCGTGTTCGTAGCATTGGCCTGAACTGCCGGCACCCCTGTAAACAGCAGAACTGGGAATGAAACAAAGCTTCCCCCGCCTGCCACCGCGTTGAGCGTTCCGGCAACCGCGGCCGCGAAAAACAGAAGGATGGCATGGCTCAGATGCAATCTTTAATTCTTATCAGGAAAGTGGCTGCCCGGAAAGCGACCGTCATGCAAAGCGATCGAAAGCGGGAAACCGTGCGGTGCCATCCGAACCGTCACCGCTACGCGGGACCATACCCCTCCTCAGTTGTTCCAAGAATTTCCAGGACACGTCTCTGCGCCAAACACTCTCTCGCGATCGTCCGGACCGAACTCACCGAATCGTCACCGGGCTCGCCGATCCGGTTGCGGTGATGAGTGTCACGGATATACAAGAGATTGCCCAGCAAAATCACTCACAACCGGGTGAACCGTGACAATCAGACCTGGAGCCGGCGGATGGCAGGCGGGAACGATTTCACATTGCCACGCAGGCACGAGCGGGCTGGCCTGACAAATGATCGGCCTCCCAGTTGAAAACAGGATCGAGTCCGGCGGCCCTCAATCGAGCGGAATACACGGGCGCATCATACGAGTTTGCTGCGAACTGGCATCCGCCATGGTGCAGTGAATAGCCGCCGGGGGTGGTGGAACAGTTCAGCGTAAAAAGACAGCCGCCGCCGGCAGCCAGTTCAACGCAGACGTCCCAGTCTTCGCGAGTGCTGACAAAAGGTGCCGTAGTGGGCGAAAAAATATTGTGGAGGGCGATCGTTGCCAGAAACTCCTGGCGCGTGGGAGTGAAAGGCGAATCGTGAAGAAAGGCTCCCGGCGCGCTTTTCAGACGCGGAGTTCCAAGAATCGTGGGACCCTTCCCGTAGTTCTTCCGCAAGTATTCTTCGTGCAGCATGAGCATCGCCCAGTCGCGCCGCCAGTCTGACAAGCCCGATAGCACTCCGATTCCCACGTGCCTTACCCCGGCCGCGATCATGGCTTCAAAGGCATCGAGGCGATAACCAAAATTCGCTTTCTTTGTCTTACCCGGATGCAGCGCGGCATATCGGGATTTGTCGTAAGTTTCTTGCCACAGCACCGACCAGCACAAACCAGCATCCACCAGCTGGCGGTAGTCCTTTTCTTCGAAAGCCTCGCTGCTGATTCCTACGAGGCCGCCCCCATGCTGCTCAAGCAGGCGTCGAAGCATTTCGACGTGACGACACATTGCATCTACGCGCACCCCTGGATCGCTCGCGTAGACCAGTTCGAGCACCATCTGTCCCTTTTCTTCGATGAGGTAGCGGGCCTCTTTCTCCAATTCGTCACTGGTCAATCGTCGTCGCTCTACTCCCACACCTTGATTACCAGCTCGGAAGTTGCAATATAAGCATTGCTCGTGGCAGATGCTGGTCACGTAAATCGGAGCGATTACAAAGACTTGTCCGCCATAGACCGCAGTCTTAAGACGGGCGGCCCCGGCAATGATGGCCGAATCCAATTCGCTGTCCTCTCCGAATCCGTGGCTCCATAAAAAGGGCGCGAAGTCGGAAGCCGCGGTTGGCCCGAGCGAGTCCAGAGGCTTTGGACGAGTGCGAGAAAGTTCCGATACCTGTTGCCAGACGGATTCGTACCGATCAGAGAACATTATGCCCCCTGATAAGACGATACCCACGCTCGACACATCGAGCCGTGACCAGCAGCACGGCCTCCTGTGATCAATGTCCCAGGGCGGAAAGCTGCGCGGGGAATTTCTCTGCCAGGGCAAGCAGGATGCACAGCGCTACGCCTTCAGCGGCCTCCGCGACCTCAGATAATTCGGGAAAAGTCGGCGCTATCCGAATCGTGCGATCGTCTGGGTCTTTCCCGTAAGGATGGGTTGCCCCCGCCGGCGTAAGCTCGATGCCGGCATCGTTAGCGAGCGCGACAACCCGCTGGGCACAGCCTTCGGGCACACTAAGGCTGATGAAGTAGCCGCCTTTGGGTCGGGTCCAACTGACGCTGGGAAGCCGGGAAAGTTTCTCGTCGAAGACTTCGAGTACCTTCCGGAATTTGGGTGCAATCAAGGTCCTGTGTTTCTCCATTAACCGCAGGATCCCGTCCTCGTTTTTCAGGAAGCGGACGTGACGCAACTGGTTGACTTTGTCGGGGCCTATGGTGCGCGGCGTAAGTCTGGCGAGAAGCCATTTCCCGTTGTTCTTTGAGGAAGCAAACAAGGCCAGCCCTGCGCCCGCCAAGGTGATCTTGGAGGTCGAGGCGAATATAAAAGGACGGTTGGGATTTCCCTGGCGGGCGCAGAGGTCGAGGATATTGGCAATCTCTACGCGCTCGGATGACAGGTGATGTACTGCGTAAGCATTGTCCCAGTAGAGACGGAAGTCTGGCGCCGCGGTCTTCATGGCCGCGAGGCGCTCAATCACCGCGTCTGAGTAAACTGTGCCCGTTGGGTTGCTGTACTTGGGCATGCACCACATCGCTTTAATCGATGGATCCTGCGCCACCAGTTTCTCGACCTGATCCATGTCCGGACCATCTGCTTTCAGCGGCACCGTAACCATCCGGATGCCGTACTCTTCGCAGATTCTGAAATGGCGGTCATAGCCGGGAACGGGACACAAGAATGCAATCTCTCCCGCCTTCGACCAGGGCGCGGCGCTATCGCATGTGCCGTGCAATAAGGAATACACGACCATGTCGTGCATCAGGGCGAGGCTGGAGTTGTTGGCGACGAACACCTGGTCCGGCGTGGTTCCCATGATGCCGGAGAATAATCTCCGCGCTTCCACCAGTCCCTGAAGTCCGCCGTAGTTGCGGCAATCGGTCGTTCCTTCCGCTACGTAGTCGGCGGAGCCTGGCAGCGACAACAGTTCGGCGCTCAGATCCAGTTGCGCCGACGATGGCTTACCGCGGGTCAGATTGAGCTTGAGACCCTTTGCTTTGAAGGCCACGTAGTTTTCCTCGACCTGTTGAACGACGTGGGAGATGTCAGGCGAACTGGGTTTGTTGACGTCCGTCATGGGAAAGTAAGGATCCTCTTTTAGGCCGTTGGGCCCTGATGGCTTCAGCGAAAATGCGTCCGGTTTTATTATTATCATGATTTTGTTTTGACTGGCTTATCAAACAAAAGGCACGGCCGAAGCCGTGCCCCTCTTGTATGTTCGGATATGTTGTCAGTCGCCGACCGTCTCTGCGGGTTTGTGTTCGGCCCAGGAGAAGCATGTCATTCTCCTGAGCGTCCACCACCGCGATGGCCGCTACGTTGACAATCTCCTCCACCTCAGTGTCGCGCGGAACGACGTGGACAGGCTTGTTCATGCCCATCAGTATTGGTCCCAGCGTCTGCCCGCCGCCAAGCTTGCGAGAGCAGCTTGTAAGCGATGTTCGCCGACCCGAGATCCGGGAAGATCAACACGTTCGCCCCGCCCTTCAGCGAGCTGAACGGATAGTTCTTCTCCAGCAGCTTCGGCCGAGACTGCCACGTCCGCCATCACTTCGCCATCCACAATCAGCGTCGGATCGGCTTTGTGCAGCAGTTCCACGGCCTTGCGCACTTTCTCGCACTGCGGATGCTTCGTGCTTCCGAACGTCGAGAACGAAAGCATCGCGACCCGGGGCGTGAGATCGAACCGCCGCGCGGTTTGGGCCGCGCAGAGCGCGATCTCGACCAGGTCTTCCGCCGTTGGATCGATGTTCACGCTCGGATCGGCCAGCAGATAGAGCTTGCCCGACCGCGTGATCATCAGGTAGCAGCCCGAAACTCGACGCAATCCTTCGCGCGTTCCGATGATCTGCAGCGCCGGCCGAATCGTATCCGGGAAGTGCTGGCTGACGCCGGAGACCAGCGCGTCGGCTTCGCCCATCCGCACCATCATCGAGCCGAACACGTTCGGGTCTTTCATCAGTGCACGCGCGCTTCGGTCAGCGTTACGCCCCGGCGCTGGCGCAATCCGGAACAGCTCCTGAATATAGCGCTCGCGCAATGCGAGAGGACGCCGGATCGACAATCTTACGCCCGTCGAGTCCAGGCCCAGCTCTTTCGCCCGCTTCTGAATCGTGTCTGCGGTGCCCCAGCAAAATCGGCTTAGCGATCTTCTCTTCGAGCACGATGTGCGCGGCCCGCAGGATTTTCTCGTGCTCGCCCTCCGGAAACACCACGCCGCTTCGGATGCGCTTGCGCCTTCTGAATCATCATGTGCGCGATCTCGTGCGCCTTGCCCAGCCGGCGTTCAAGCTGGTCGCGGTACTCATCGAGCGCAATGGGATTCCGCGCCACGCCCGTTCGCATGGCCGCTTCCGCCACCGCCGTCGCCTCCCACAGCAATACGCGCGGGATCGAACGGCTTCGGAATCAGGTAATCCGGACCAAACTTCAGCCGCTCCACGCCGTAGGCGCGGCACACCGAATCCGGCACATCTTCTTTCGCGAGATGCTGCCAGCGCGCGTGTCGCCGCCAGCTTCATCTCCTCGTTGATCGCGGTGGCATGCACGTCCAGCGCCCCGCGGAAAATAAACGGGAAGCCGAGCACGTTATTCACCTAGTTCGGATAATCCGAGCGGCCGGTCACGATCATAATGTCTTTGCGCGCTGCCCTTGCGTCGTCGTAGGTGATCTCCGGATCGGGATTCGCCATCGCGAACACGATCGGCTTGGGCGGCCATCGATCGCACCATTTCCTGCGTGATTGCGCCCTTGACCGACAAGCCAACGGCACGTCCGCACCCTTCAACCGCCTCCGCCAGAGTCCGGAGCTTCGTCTCCTGCGCGAACCGCTCCTTGTAGGGATTCATGCCTTCGGTGCGTCCGTTGTAAACCACGCCCTTGGTGTCGCCGAGCATGATGTTCTCGCGCTTCACGCCCAAGCGCACATAATGCTCCGCGCATGCGATTCCCGAAGCTCCTGCGCCGTTGAACACCACCTTGCACTTCTTCGAGATTCTTTGCCCACTACTTCCAGCGCGTTGAGCAATGCCGCGCCCGAGATGATGGCGGTGCCGTGCTGATCGTCATGGAACACCGGAATCTTCATCGTCTTCTTCAACGTCTCTTCGATATAGAAGCATTCCGGCGCCTTGATGTCTTCGAGATTGATGCCGCCAAACGTGGGCTCCAGCAACTGGCAGACTTTGATGACTTCGTCGGGATCGTGGCTATTGATTTCGAGATCGAAGACGTCGACGTCTGCGAAACGTTTGAAGAGGACGGCCTTGCCTTCCATGACAGGCTTGCCGGCCAGCGCTCCGATATCGCCCAGCCCGAGAACCGCAGTCCCGTTGGTGACGACCGCCACCAGGTTGGCCCGGCCCGTATATTTAAACGCATCGTGCGGATTGTTGTGGATCTCTAGGCAAGGCTGGGCGACGCCTGGGGTATAAGCCATGCTCAGATCGCGCTGGGTACGGCATGGTTTCGTGGGAGAGATCTCGATCTTTCCCGGACGACCGCTCGAATGGTAATCGAGGGCTTGCTGCTTTGTAACCGCCATAATGTCTCCTTCATTCGCTAATGCAAGATCAAGCGGATTTCGTGGCCGTGACGGTTCCCCATAGAGCCGATTCAAAGAGCTAACCCTTGCCCTCGTCCTGGGGGATTGCGTACGTTGCCAGAGAGCATTCTTTCCCAGAAGGGGGCGAAGAGATGTGATCCCCGACGGGTCGGGATGTGATTTGCGTCATGTAAGCGTTAGCGATGTTCATGCCTGGGAAATGTCGATTGGATCGACGAGCGGTTTAATCCGGGCTTCTGGAACAATCGTGAAAGTGACGTGCATCGGGGTGTCTCGACACGGGGATATGGTGGAGGCTAGCCCCCGGATTTCAGAATGTGTAAGTTGCTGATTTTACAAGCCAAAAGAGCGAAGGTGGCACTCGGCTAAAATTTATCCTTCACCCATCGGATAGGGCGGTGGCGAAGATAAGGCGAATATTTGATGGAGTACCTGGAAGTCCATGCAGACTATACACGGGAATGGGGCATCGCCGCGAACCACCACGAGCGTAATATAAAAGCCAAATTTCCGGGGGGGAGTCGGCGAGTTTCATGGGGAGAAGCCTTGGCGTACCATCGGGCATGGGTGCGGTCGCAGGTTACGCCCTCGCGCTCGTCCTGGTGACTCTTGCGCTATTCATCTCCCTTGCCTTTCAGCACTCCTTTGGCGATCCGTTCTGGTTTTTCTTCTCCGTCGCGGTGATTCTTAGTACCTGGTTTGGCCGAACAGGACCGGGCTGGCTTTCTGTTGTTTGCAGCACGCTGGCGGTGATGTACTACTTCACGCCACCCATCCGCAGCTTTGCCGTAACGCCCGGCGATCTACCCTACTTTGTCACGTTCGTCGCTTGTGAAGTGGGCGCCACGCAGTTGATTTCCTGGCGAAGACACACGGAAGATGCTCTTCGGCAGGCTCGCGATGAGCTTGAGGTGAGAGTTGCGGAGCGAACTGTTGAACTCAAGAATGCAAACGAAGCGCTCTTGAGACAAATGGACGAGCAGAGGCGCACCGAGGAGACGCTTCAGGCTACGCAGGCGGAGTTGGCTCGTGCAGCAAGAATCACGACCATCGGCGAACTTACGGCGTCGATCGCGCATGAAGTGAACCAACCGCTCGCGGCCGTAGTGGCAAATGCGGATGCCTGTGTGGCGTGGCTTGCTCGCGAACATCCCGATCTTGCGGAAGCGACGATCCGCCGCAGAGCGAGCTACCCAGGGCGCCACTCGCGCATCGGATGTGATCGCTCGCATTCGTTCGCTGATCACCAAAGCAACGCCCGAGAAAGTCGCCGCGTTGCAGATTAATCGGGTCATGGAACAGACCGCCATTCTCGCCGAAGGGCAAGCGGCGAGGAACCAAGTGGCCATCGAACTCGAACTCTCGCCCGACTCACCCATCGTGCTCGGCGATACGATTCAACTGCAGCAAGTGATTCTGAACCTGGTGATGAATGGAATTGATGCCATGACGACGGTTACCGATCGACCAAGAACCCTGACCCTTCGGTCGGAATCGCAAGATAGCGGACACATTCGGGTCGTGGTCCAGGACTCCGGCATCGGCCTGACAGAGGAAGTGAAGGGCCGGTTGTTCGAACCCTTCTTCACGACTCGGTCCAAGGGAATGGGCATGGGACTATCGATCAGTCGCTCGATTATTGAAGCTCACGGTGGCCGATTGTGGGCAGAATCCAACGCTTCCGGCGGAGCAACTTTCCAGTTCACCCTGCCGAGTGAGGACAGGCCGAGCGCATGAAAGAACAGGATCCCAATTGTTTTTGTCATCGATGACGATCGCATGATCCGCGACGGACTCCACAGCTTGATCAGATCGGTGGGGCTTCGCGTGGAGACATTCGCTTCCGCCCAGGACTTCTTAGGGGACGAAACGTCCAGACACGCCGGCCTGTCTGGTGCTGGACGTGAGAATGCCGGGTCTCAGCGGTCTCGATCTGCAATTGAAGTTGCGGGATGACGGAATTCCGATTCCCATCATTTTTATTACCGGCCATGGTGACATCCCGATGTCCGTGCGGGCGATGAAGGAGGGCGCGCAGGAGTTCCTGACCAAGCCGGTCCGTGGGCAGGATCTGCTCGATGCGGTTCAGAAGGCACTGGCCAGCGATCAAGCGCTCCGCAAAGATCGACACGAAGTCAGCGAAATTCGTGGGCGGTTCGAATCGCTTACACCTCGGGAAAAGGAGGTGCTTGACCTGGTTGTTACAGGCCTTCTCAATAAGCAAATTGCCGATCAACTTAAAGATGAGCGAGCTAACAGTGAAGACTCATCGCGCACATGTGATGGAAAAAACCCAGGCCGAATCCCTGGCCCACCTTGTCCGCATGTCCGAGAAGCTCAGGACTGCCCCTCGAAAGTAGGGCCTCCCTCCTCCTAAAGCAGGAGATTTTTCAAGACAAAGCAGGATAGTTTTCAACTCGCCCGCTTGGTAGCCTCATGCTCGTGGCGGACAATTATGCGCACAGATCGGATGAGCTGAAGTGAATGAGACTCTAACGAACGGCGGCGTCATTGCCATCGTCGACGATGACGAACCGCTTCGCCAGGCGCTGGGAAGCGTGATGAAAGCAGCCGGCTTTTCTCCAAGAACTTTTGCCTCAGCCGAGGAATTCCTTGCCTGCGATGATTGCGATGACGCAGCCTGCCTCGTGCTCGACGTTCGCCTGCCGGGCATGAGCGGGATCGAGTTGCAGAATCAGTTGAACAAGACAAACGTCCGCCTTCCCATTGTTTTCGTGACGGCCCATGGTGATGCCGCGCTGCGAGATTCGCTGATGCGAGCCGGGGCCGCCGCCTTCCTATATAAGCCCTTTCGGAGCGTCGCATTGCTAAAAGAGATTCGCAGGGCGATGGAGCGAAGCAGCGCCAACAATCAACGGTGAATGGAGATAGCTATGGCTTCTGCCTACATGATCGGGACGAACGACGAAACCACCGCGAGTTTTGGTCTCGCACAACTGCCCCAATCTCGCGTGAGCAGCGCCAATGAGATTGTGGGGGAGAGTCCGCTGCTGCAATCCTTATTGCAGCAGGTACGGCTGGTCGCACCGACAGATTCCACGGTCCTGATTCTGGGGGAGACGGGCACGGGGAAAGAACTGATCGCGCGTGCGATCCACCGCTTCTCCAACCGTTCGTCCCGTCCGTTTATCCGCGTGAACTGCGCGGCGATTCCTCCTTCCCTGATCGCGTCCGAGTTATTCGGACACGAACGAGGGGCGTTTACCGGTGCCCTACAGAGGCGGCAAGGCCGTTTTGAGGCGGCCAACGGGGGAACGATCTTTCTCGATGAGATCGGCGAGTTGCCCATGGAAACGCAGATTACGCTCCTGCGCGTGATTCAGGAAAGAGAATTCGAACGGGTTGGCAGCAGCCAGCCGATCTCGGTGGATGTTCGCATCATCGCGGCCACCAACCGTGATCTCGAAGCGGCGGTTGCAGATCGTACGTTTCGATCGGACATGTTTTATCGGCTGAATGTCTTTCCGATTTATGTTCCTGCTTTGAGAGAACGGCTGGAGGATATCCCGCTGCTGGTGGAGCATCATGATCGAGCGTTTCGCCGGGAGAGCGGGCAAAGCATTTCGCACCATGAAGTTGAATACGATCGAAATCCTGCAAGCCTACGACTGGCCAGGCAACATTCGCGAACTACAGAATGTGATTGAAAGATCCGTCATTCTGGCCGAGGGGGATGTCTTCTCGGTCGACGAGGGGTGGATAAAACGGGAACTTCGGCGGCCGCGAACGACGGCTCCACTTGTTAGCTCAATGGCCGCGCGGGAGCGCGAGATGATCGAGGCTGCGCTGATGGAAAGTGAGGGCCGTATTTCAGGGCCGTCGGGAGCTGCCGCGAAGCTTGGGATCCCGCGACAGACTCTGGACTCGAAAATCGCAAGCCTCCACATCGATAAGCTGCATTTCAAATCACGGAGGAATGGAACATTCGCCATGCCCCCATCCGAAAGAGGAAATCTCGTTGTCGACTGACGCAATCGATTGCGGCATAGCTCGGGGGAATCTTGCGGTCCTCGGGTTCCTCCTCGGCTGACAGTAAGTCCAGCTCCGAAAGAGCCCGTGTTTTTTCCTCGATTCACTCCTCCCGAGTTGTTCATTCAACCTTGTCAGCCCCCGATCTTCACCTCTACAGGCTCGTGCACTCCTGGACGGGCACTCCAACAATTCTGATCCTTCAGCATTTCCGAGGCGTTCAGCGTGTTTCGTTGGCGTAAGTCGCGCAAATTCAGCAAATCGAGTTGGCTCGGCGATTGCATCCTCTCATCGCGTCTGACGTGAGCGAAATGAAGATCACGACGACGTGCGAGGCTCCCATGGATGGCAAACAGAAATTCGCAGCAACGGACAAGCAAGATTCTTCGACCGCAGGCGTTAATGGATTCGACGCGAACCTTTCGGCGGCAATTCCGCGGCGACACTCGGCGGCGCTCGAAGAGATTTGGCGAACTCATGCCAAGACGATTCTTCGCATCACGCAGCGCATTACGAACAATCGTGAGGACGCCGAGGATGCGCTGCAGGACTCATTCCTGCGAGCCCATGTTCACCTGCACGACTTTGACGGGCGTTCCAGTATCGGCGACCTGGCTCACGCGGATCGCGATTAATTCGGCGCTCATGATCCTTCGCAAGCGGGCCGGCGCCGCACAGGTTTCCATCGATAACGTGGGAGCCCGCTGGCACCGATGTTTCGCGCTAGTCCCTGCCGACCAGACGCCGAGCCCCGAGGCGCAATACGCGGATCGGGAGGTGCAGGCGATTGTCAGATCAGCGATCGGGACACTTCGGCCCTCAATCCGCCGGGCTCTCGAACTCCAAACCTCTGGAAGAACGATCCGTCAAAGGAAATAGCGGAGAGCTTGAGCCTCTCTGTCCCTGCCACCAAGTCACGAATTTTTCACGCGAGGGCCGCCTTGCGCCAGTCTCTGCAGAGCGAAATTCGGCCGCCGCTCCGGTCGCTACCAAAGGACTTCAACTATCGGCGGTGTAAGCCGGGAAATCGCTTTCAGGAGCACGCACTCATGTGGAGATTTCAAAAATCGGTCGGCGGCAAGGACGGAGCCCAGGAACGCCCTATGACAAGCCCAGGTCGCAAGCGAAAAGCCCTGATCTGGATCGAACGAATTCTGCTCGTGTCAGGGTTGGCTCTGGTCGGCTTTTACGGTGCAGCCCGCATGGAAAGCTGGCTCGCGTCTCGCGCCGCACTCAAGCACTTTACTGCAGACGAGGCACTGGCCCAGCCAGGCACTGAGAGTGACTTAGACAACCTCGCGCCGAATCTCGAGGGCGGTTCCTCTGAGCCGCTCGAACCACCAAATGTCGACTTCAGTCTTTGGGGCGAACAGCGGATCAAAGCCTACAGACAGAACATTGGCAAACATACTCGAACTGAATCGGCTGGAACTCCACTGGCGGTGCTGCGGATTCCCAAGATTTCTCTTGAGGCCCCGCTCTTGGACGGCACCGACGATTTGACTTTGAACCACGCGGTCGGACGGATTGCCGGTACGTCCCGCCCCGGCGAGCCAGGCAACATCGGCATCGCCGGCCATCGGGACGGATTTTTTCGCGGACTTAAAGATGTACGCGTCGGTGACGCTATCGAGCTGAAGACGATGAAGGGAACGGACACTTACGTCGTGGATCAAATCCAGATTGTCTCGCCGCGCCAGGTGGAAGTGCTGCGGCCGAAAGTCCGTTCCCTCACTCACGCTCGTTACCTGCTACCCGTTCTATTTCTTCGGGAGCGCACCGCAACGCTACATCGTCACGGCTTCTCTCTCACCGGAGAAAAACGGCGGATCTGAGTACTTGGATCTCGGCACGCCGGTAACTGCAAATAACTCAACCAGCGATTTAACAAGGAGAAAACAGATGAACCTCTTCAAGAAAGCAACCTTCATGAACAAGGGAGCCGGCGCGATCGTTTTGGCCTTGGCGACCCTCGGAACGGCTGTGGCCCAGGACTCCACCGCCACAACCATTTCTCATGGTCAACCCGCATTCGACACTCAGGTAAAGAATGCGGAAATCGTCTACGTGGAAGGCAATGATCTGGTGCTCAAGCTGGAGAACGGCCGGGCCGAACACCTGGTTGTCCCTGACAGCGACCGATTCACCATCGATGGCAAGCAAGTTAGCGTGCATGAGCTTGTGCCCGGCACCAAGCTGACTCAGACCATCACCACGACGACCACGCCGCGCTACGTCAATTCGGTCCGTACGATCGAGGGAAAGGTGTGGCATGTAAACGCACCAAAGTCGGTGATTCTGACTTTGCCCGACAATCAGAATCAGGTGTTCGACGTTCCCAACCATGCCAAGTTCATTATCGATGGCCGGGAAAAGACCGTTTTTGATCTGAGGAAGGGGATGCAGATCAAGGCTACGGTCGTCACTGATGAGGAACACACCGTTGTCGAGACCAACAAGGTTGCTTTCGGCCAGGCGCCGCAGATTATTACGCCGCGCATGACGGGTGTTCTCCTGTTCCTGTCACCCAGCGAGCCGTCTGTCACGCTGGCGAGCGCGGAACAGCCCGCGGAAACGCTGCCGGAAACCGGAACTGCCTTGCCTTTGGTCGGGTTGGGGGGAATCGTGGTCATCGCCATGGCAGCCGCGCTGGGCGTAGCCCGGCGGAACTTCATTCGGGGGTGATGCGTCAGAGGCCCGTTCAGCAATATCCAGCGGGACGGGCCATCTTTTCTCCAGCTCATTCAAGGTTGAAAACTATAAGGGCAAGGAAATTCCCATGGAACCCAATCCCATACTTTTTCGCGATCTGACGTACATATTCGTAGCCGCTGTGCTGGGCGGCCTGGTGGCGTGGCGTTTTCGGCTGCCCTTGATCCTCGGCTTCGTTCTGGGAGGAATCGCAATCAGCCCGTTCACTCCGGGGCCGCATCTCTCCGACCTCCACACGTTCGAATTACTGGCCGAGGTCGGTGTGGTGCTGTTGATGTTTTCGATTGGAGTGGAGTTTTCCATCGTCGATCTGTTGCGCGTGAAATGGGTGGCTCTCGTCGGAGGCCCCATCGGAATTCTGATCATGCTTGGCATCACAATCGGCACCGGCAAGCTCGTCGGATGGACCAAGACAGAAGGTTTAGTGATCGGAGCCGCAGTGTCGGTGGCGAGCACGATGGTATTGGCGCGACTGTTGAGCGACACGGGGAAACTGGCCACCGGCTACGGACGGGTGATGATCGCCATCACTCTGGTGGAAGACCTCGCCGTGATCTGCATGACGGTGGTGATTCCGGTATTCGGCAGCGCCCAGCGCGGAGGCTTGCTGAGGGCAGGCTGGGTTCTGGGCAAAGCTGTGCTCTTGCTCATTCCGCTCGTCTATCTCGCTATAAAAGTCATTCCCCCCTTCCTGCGGCGAGTGAAGAGAACGTGCAACTCGGAGCTTCTGCTGCTGGTTGCGATTGCTATTTGCCTCGGTACGGCTGCGCTGGCTCAAGCGGTCGGATTCTCGGTCGCGCTGGGAGCGTTCCTGGCGGGCGTTTCCATCAGTAGCCTGCCTGAGCTTCAGGACGCTCACACCCAACTGGTTCCCCTACGGGATGCCTTCGTGGCACTCTTCTTCGTTTCTCTCGGTACGCTGATCGATCCCGTGGTGATCTTGCACAGCCTGCCGCTTCTCGGATTCATGCTGCTGCTCATTGTCGGCGGCAAATTTCTAGTCTGGAGCATGGTCGTCTGGCTCTTCCAATATCCGCTGAGGACAGCAATTCTTGTGGCCGCGGGACTGACGCAAATTGGCGAACTCTCCTTCGTGGTGATGCAGGCTGCTCGGTCCGCAGGTATGGTGGCGGAGAAAGTTTTCAGCACGGTGATCGCAGCATCGTTGATCTCGATATTGCTCAATGTGTTTATCGCACGGGGGATGTTTGCCTGGCTGGGAAGCACTCCCCAACGGGGCTTGATCGAGGCAAAAAATGAGATATTGGCGCCAGCCATTCAGTGAATCGAGGCAGTTGCTCTTTGAGGAGATGTTCTTGAGTTGAACATTGATCTTGCGCTTGCCCGGCTGTTCTGTCGTTTTTCTCGTTCTCGTCGCCCTAATGTTGGCAGTCGACCGATTGGGTCCGCTGCTTGGTGGAGGCGGCGGGAGTTG
>CAWIQW010000015.1:0-90164 GCA_963838315.1 uncultured Acidobacteriaceae bacterium | reverse complement strand
GTCGCTCGGAACTGGCCGGGTAGAGCAGGGAGAGACGCCCGCCAAATACAGCTTTAATGTGAACGGGACTTTCAGCTGCGCCAACGACTTTGTGGTCTACGCGACTAACGCAGCGCCTTCCGCGACCCAAGCCAATATCATCGCGTTTAACAATCTTTATACCGGATCGGCCTCGTCATCATGTCCCAGCGGGACGGGGCAAACTCCGCCGACGACGAACTATACGCAACCCACGGTGCTGTGGTCATATGAGGCTGGAAGCAACACTCTGATCGGGTCCCCGGTCTTATCCCTGGATGGAACGAAGGTCGCTTTCGTCGAAGGGGGCAGTCCCGCGACCCTGGACGTGTTGACCTGGGTGGCCGGGCAGGGCACGAGCGCAACGGCTCCGGCGACTCCCGGATCGGGTGGCTCGTCGCTGGTGCGGTTGAGTTATACGAACACAACGGTCTCGGGCTGCGCGGCGAGTTCGTCCGGCAACACGCAGTCGTCCCCATATGTCGACTACGGGAACGACGTCGCCTATGTGGGCGATGGAAACGGCAGGCTCTACCGCATTACGGGAATCTTCAAGGGAACTCCGACCCTGCAATATTGCGTGACGCTGCCGGCAAATTCGAGCCGATTCTTCACCACTTCACCGGTTTACGACCAGCTTACCAATCAGGTTTTCATCTCCGATGGAAACTACATTTACTCCTACACGCCGGGCGCTACTTCGTTCACATTTGGAAACTCCATTCAGGTCAGTGGAGCCGTGGGTTTCAAAATTCTCGACACTCCCATCCTGGATATCGTCAACGGATTCTTGTATGCATTCTCGGCGTCGGATTTGACGAGCACATACTCGATCGTGTCGCAAATCAACCTCGCGCTCACGACCCAGACGGTCGGGCAGATTGGTCCGACCAGCACTTCGTTCTTCGTGCTGGACGGGGATTTCGATAATGCGTACTTCGCTACGGGGCCGAAAGCGGGCGGGGGGACGCTGTACGCGTGCGGAACGCAGACCGGTAGCGGCAGCCATCCCAGTCTTTACGCTTTCGGGTTCACCTCGCCCAACGGAATCATGAACACGACGCCCGTGCTATCCAACAACGTCAATATCAACGTGGCTGCAAACCCGGCGAGTTGGTGTTCTCCGCTGCTCGCCTTCTACGACGGCACCAATAACCGTTTGTTCGTGGGAACGGGTTATCCCGCGGCGCCCACGTCGGGCGCAAACTGGGTAACAGAATGGAACATAAATTCGCAGATCACGTCGAGTTCCGCGACTCCAGCCGCGACAAGCGCCACCAATGAATGGGGAGGAACCAGCGGCTTCGTGCTCGACAACACGAGCAGCACACCGCAGGCAGCCAGCATATATTTCTCTACATTGGGGACGAATAATACTGGTGTTCCCTGCGGCACCAGCGGCACGCAAACCTCCTGCGCCGTCAAATTGACCCAGAGCGGCCTGAATTAACGGCATCTCTGGTTATTCCCCAACCGTGCCGACCAGCGGCCGCCCTGGAAGTGCATGCAGAGCGAACCCTCCAGCCCTGCAGGGCGCGGGCCAAAATTTGAAATGTCGGGATTGTAGAATTTTTGCGCGCGGGAGGATTTTCGATCCCTAAGATGTCTTGCGGTTGAACTGGCATTGGTGCTGGTTGATATTGATCTTGCCACAGGCGAGGGCCATGGTTTCAAAGACCCGTTCGTAGTGGAACGCCGGTTTTTCGTAGGGTTTCTTCGAGGGCTTTACATTGACACCGGCCCGTTTCCCTTTAGTCTTCTTTTTGCCCATGACCGCCCCCTCTCTCTCCGCGACCAGATGCGTCAGGGAGTTGTTCTCAAAATCATACATGCCCTGGGCGTGGCGGGATAGCCGATTGTCCTGCCAAAATGGCTGCGCGATGGACCCAAACCCAGGTTGGGAAAGGCTTGCGGACCGCATCTCAAGCTGCGCCGCCGCTCAACGATACTGGTCCAGAACGCGCACGCTCCGATTCAAAGCCTCAGCCAGAGCCGCGATTTGCTTTTCTGTGCGCGCAAGATCGCCCCGATCAATTGCTTCGTTCACTCCCGGAATCACTACCGCCGCATAGCCGGTGTACTGTCCCGGAGCATAGATGGCATGGTGATACCAGGGGCGGTTGGGCAAGCCTTCGGGAATCAGCAATGCGCGCTCGGCCTCGCGCAACGCGGCATTCAGGCGCTCGGGCGCGGCCGGAATTTTCCGCTGCTTCTGCAGGATTTTCGCGCCCGCATCCTGCAGATGGCGGGCACCCGCAAACGCCGCGTCAAAATTGGGAGCCTTATCCCCGAACTTGTCTCGCGCCTTGCTGCGCGCCACTTCGAGGTAGACCAGAATTTCTTTGCCGTAATCTTCGTAGTCGTAGGGAAGCACGTCGGCGTCGGCCATGCGAATTGCTTCCAATCCGTAAACGCGCGCCATCTCCTGCTCGTACACGAAGTCGGGGTCGCCGAACTTCTTGAACCAGGTGAAGTCGTCGAACGTGGAGTGGTATACGCCGTAGGCGCCGCTGGAACTGATGTCGGTCGAAGGCACGCCGAGATGCTGCAGAAAGACCGAATAGTCGGACCCGCTGCCCAGATCGCCCACCGGGACATCGCCCGGAAATGAAGCGGCAGGCGAACGCGAGTTGCCGCTTTTGTTTTCGTCGAAGCGATGCTTTTCGTCTTTCGGCTGGGTCGCAGTCTTCCACGCGTCGTACACGGTTCCGCCCTGCGGCGACGGCACGGCTTTGGAGATTTCGCGAATGAACTCTTTGAGACTGGGCACTCCGGAGGCTCCGAACTTCTTGCCCGACACGGCGACATCCATGTTGAAATAAGCGGCGGCGTTTGCCAGTTCCTGGGCGTGATCTTCGCCCCATTCGGTGGAACCCATCAGGCCTTCTTCTTCCGCGTCCCAGCTTCCGAATACGAGGGTGCGCTTCGGCTTCCATCCCGACTTCAGCAGAGCGCCGACGCCATGCACGGTCTCGAGCAGTGCGGCGGTTCCACTATTGGGATCGACCGCCCCATAAACCCAGGCGTCGCGATGATTGCCCGCGATCACCCACTCATTCGGAAAAGCCGTTCCCGGAAATTTGCCGATCACATCCCAGATGGTGCGGAACTGATAATCCTGTTTCAGGTGCATCTTGACCTTCGTCGGACCCGGGCCGACGTGATAGGTGAATGGCAATGCTCCCTGCCATTCGCGGGGAGAAGCCTGACCGGCGAGATGTTCGAGGATCGGCGACGCGTCGGCGTAGCAAAGCGGCGTCACCGGAATCTTCGGAATCTGCTCGGACTGCGCGGGCGAGATGCGCTTGGCATCCGGCAATGACGGTGTGGCCGCGACTCCCGGCGTCGTGGGATCGCCCGGGAATTGGAACATGTATCCGATGGACCCGCGCTGCACGCCGCTCGCCGGACGCCACGGCCCTTTGGGATACGCGTCGCCGCGATAATAGCCGTCGTCTTTGGGATCGGAATAAATAATGACTCCGGCCGCCCCGCGTTCCTGAGCCACGAAAGCCTTGACGCCGCGGAAGTTCTCGCCATAGCGCACGATTACGATCTTTCCGCGGACGTCGACATTCATTTCCTTCAGCTTGTCGAAATCTTCAGGTGATCCGTAGTTCGCATACACTACATCGGCCTCAACATCTCCCGATGGGGACATCGCGTTATAAGCGGTCACAATGCGCGGGTCATCCTGAAAGGGATCGTCATCAACATGCTCGCGCCGCGGGCCATGCATCTCGACACCCGGAGGCGCGGTCATATCGACGCGGATCTCCGCCGGGTGGTTGAACCACACCTTGTACTCGACAATCGAAGTTTCTAGGCCAGCGTCACGGAATTTGCGGGCCACATATTCGGCGGTCGCCTTGTCTTCGGGAGATCCGGCAATATGCGGGGCCTGCGTCAGAATTCGCAAGTGCTCTTCCGCCAGTTTTGGATCGGGCACGGCCATGAACTTCTTTTCGATTTCCTGCTCGGCTGCAACGTCGCGAAAGCCGGTAATCACCCAACTCGGAGGTTGAGCTTTGGTCCGGCCGGCATTGGCTCCATCGTCGGACCGCGCACCGGACGCCTTATCGAACCCTTGCAGGCTCGCACAAACCAGCAACAGCCACAGCGCAGCAGCGGAACGAACTCTCATGGCGCTCCTTTATTTCCTGGCTTCCTTGATTTCCTGCATTCCTTTACCGGTACGGCGGTTGACGGGCAAACTCAACGTGACAGGCGAAACAAAGATTGTAACGCGGGTACAACGCTGGCAATTGTGCGCGTTACACTGAGAGGCCATGAGTACGTCCCCAACTACGCGTTTTTCGGATCGGGTGGAGAATTATGTTCGTTACCGCCCGGGATATCCGCCCGAGGTTCTCGATCTTCTTCGCGGCGAGTGCGGCCTCCACCCCAGTCACGTGGTCGCGGATGTGGCGTCTGGAACCGGCCTGTTCACGCGGCTTCTTCTGGAAAACGGAAATGCTGTGTATGCCGTGGAACCAAACGCCGAGATGCGCGCGACGGGAGCAAGCGCGCTTGCCAGCTACAAGAAACTGGTTTCGGTGGCGGGAAAAGCCGAGGAAACGACGCTGGCTTCCGCATCGGTCGACTTCGTGACGGCCGCGCAGGCCGCCCACTGGTTTGCCTTGCGCCGCGCGCGCGACGAATTCGTCCGCATCCTGAAACCGGGCGGCTGGTGCGTACTGATCTGGAACGAACGGCTGACTGACGGCACGCCGTTTCTGCGCGAGTACGAGCAGCTTCTGCTGAACTACGGCACCGATTACAAAGACGTGCGCCATGAGCGGACGACTGCGATCATCCCCGAGTTCTTTGCGCCCGAGGCCTGCCAGGACCGCGTTTTCACCATGCGCCAGCAGTTCGATTATGAGGGTGCGGCCGGACGCCTGCTTTCATCGTCGTATGCGCCGCTGGAAGGTCATCCTAACTATGCGCCCATGATGCGCGAGTTGCAGCGAATTGTCGGCATTTATTCCGAGAACGGCCAGGTTGAATTCGAATACAAAACGCGCGTGTATTACGGACATTTGTAATCTCGATTGCCTGCGATTTGTAATTTAGACGCGCACGATTTCAAATTGCCAATACCAGTCACAACATCACAAATTCCTATGTCCGAATCCAAATCGTTCCACATGACTCCCGAGGAGTTCCGCCGTCACGGCCATGCGGTTGTCGACTGGATCGCCGATTACCAGTCGCGCATCGAGAGCTTCCCTGTCCTGTCGCGGGTGCAACCGGGAGAGATTCGCTCGCAGCTTCCGGCCGCTCCTCCGGCGCAGGGCGAGGCTTTTGACCAGATCATGGCTGACATCGAGCGCGTCATCCTTCCCGGCATCACGCACTGGCAGTCTCCCAACTTCTATGCATACTTTCCGGCCAACGGGTCGGGACCAGGCATTCTGGGCGATCTGCTTTCTTCCGGACTGGGCGTGCAGGGCATGCTCTGGTCCACAAGCCCAGCGTGCACGGAACTGGAAACGCATATGCTCGATTGGCTGGTCGCGATGCTGGGCCTGCCGGGAAAATTTCTTTCGACGAGCACCGGCGGAGGGGTGATTCAGGACACTGCTTCCAGCGCGTCCTTGTGCGCACTGCTCGCGGCGCGTGAGCGGTCCACGCAATTCGCCAGCAACCGCAAAGGGTGCGACGGCAAATTAATCGCCTATTGCTCCACGCAAACCCATTCTTCGGTGGAGAAGGCAGTGAAGATCGCGGGCATGGGCTCCGACAACCTGCGCGAAATTGCCGTCGACGAGAATTTTGCCCTGCGCTCCGGCGCGCTCGGGCAGCAGATCGCAACCGACATCAAGGCGGGGCTCGTTCCCTGTTTTGTTTGCGCCAGCGTGGGGACGACTTCGTCTTATGCCATCGATCCTGTCCGCGAAATTGCGCGCATCTGCGGCCAGCATAAGATATGGCTGCACGTCGACTCCGCCATGAGCGGCACGGCTGCTCTCTGCCCGGAGTTTCGTTTCATCAACGATGGAGTCGAATTCGCCGACAGCTACACGTTCAACCCGCACAAATGGATGTTCACCAACTTCGACTGCAACTGCTTTTACGTCGCCGACCGCAAGCACCTGATCCAGACATTTTCAATTCTCCCGGAATACTTGCGCAATCAGGCCACCGAATCGGGCGCAGTAATCGACTACCGCGACTGGCACATCCAGTTGGGACGCCGGTTTCGCTCGCTGAAGTTATGGTTTGTGATCCGGCATTACGGCGTCGAAGGGCTGCAGCACCACATTCGCGAGCACATTCGCCTGGGCCAGAAGTTCGCCGAGTGGGTGCGCGATGATACCCGCTTCGAACTTGCCGCCCCGGCAAGACTGAATCTCGTGTGCTTCCGCTTGCGCTCGGGAGACGACGACAATCAAGTTCTGATGAACCGACTCAATGCCAGCGGCGACCTCTTCCTGACGCATACCAAGCTCGACGGAAAACACACGCTGCGCCTGTGTGTGGGCCAGACCAACACCCAGGCTCGCCACGTTGAGCACGCGTGGCAGCGCATCCAGGAAGAGACTGCGAAGCTCGGAGGATGATGAAGTGAGTCCCGAAGCGCATCCAATGGCACGGGAAATTTCGGCGGGAGGCGTCGTGCTGCGGGAGATCGCCGGAGTCTGGCACGTCGCGCTGATCGAACCGCAGAAAGAAGCGCTGCCGCCCAATACATCACCGGCGAAGCGCGCTCCGGCCGTGTTGTGCCTGCCCAAAGGACTGGTGGATGAGGGCGAGAAATCTGAGGCGGCCGCCCTCCGCGAAGTGTTTGAAGAGACCGGGGTCGTCGCCGAAAGAGTTGTCAAGCTCGTCGATCTTAAATACGTTTACGTGCGAAGCTGGGGCGACGGTGCGCGGGTGTTCAAGATCGTCAGCTTTTACCTGATGCGCTACCTTTCCGGCGAAATCGACGACGTCACGGACGCAATGCGCGTGGAGGTCAGACGCGCTCTCTGGGTTCCGCTCGCCGACGCGAGCAAACTGATGGCCTATAGCGGCGAGCGTGGCGTGGTCCTCCAGGCGAAACAGCATCTGGAAGCCTACGGGCTGAATTCAAATGTCGAGTACTTGCCGGGCGAGCCCGCGAAAACCGCGGCGAAAAAGCGAGCGGCGCGGCGGCGGAAATCACCTTGATCCTGTCACACGCATATGTGATCTATGCACTTGCGCCAGGAAAAGAAAAGTGATTATTTTCTCGACGCTAACGTGTTGCATACAAGAGATTTACCTTGACATTGCCAACAATGAAAGCTAATCTGTATTCAACTTAATAGGGCGCATGCCGTTGCCATCCTCACCCCACATCTATCGGCATGCGCCCGTTGTCTTTTTGGGGTGAATTTTCCCGCTAAACGCCGAATCTTAATCCTTCATTGTTGGCAGCGCCCGGTCGAGCGATCTTTGCTCTTTTTCCGTCAAGGGTCGGACTTCGTTCTTCTTGAGGTCCCCCAGTTCAAGCGGCCCAATCGAGGTTCGCACCAGACGCAGAACGTGAACATTCAGCGCTCCCAGCAGGCGCCGGATGTGGCGGTTCTTACCCTCGTCCAAAGTAATTTCGAGCCAACTATTCTTGCCGCCCGATCGCAGAAGGCCCGCACCCTTAGCACGCAGCAACTCACCGTCAACCATGCAGCCTTTCACCATTTTCGCAATCAGATCCGCGTCGGCGACGCGATCGACCTGCACGTGGTAAACCTTGTCCAGATGGCTGGCGGGATCGGTAATGCGCGCCGCCCAGTCGGAATCGTTGGTTAATAGCAGCAGTCCTTCGCTCGACTTATCCAGCCTTCCCACCGTACCGACCCATGGCGTGCCCGGCTCCAAGAGTTCGTAAATTGTCTTTCGGCCTTTCTCGTCAGACGCTGTCGTCACAATCCCGCGCGGTTTATTCATGGCGAGGTAAATGGAGGCGTGTTTTTCGACCGGCAGGCCATCGACTTCAACCCGGTCTTGTCCCATTCGCACGGACGTTTCGGGATCGCGGACGATTCGCCCGTTCACACTGACCTTCTTGGCTTGAATCAAAAGCGCTGCGCGCGATCGCGAGCAATAGCCCATTTTTGAGAGCGCCCGCGCCACGCCGCAAACTTTTCCCGTCTCCACACGTCTATGCTAAATGGGCCTTGTGGATTCCCTCTCGCCGGTGCGTCTGCGCGCAGCGGGCCGGCATGTTAGGCTGCTTCCGGGAGCCATTTGGGACGTTCCGTTGATTGCCCGCGTTTTCAAAGCATTCCAATACCGCGATTTCCGGCTGATGTGGATCGGCGCCTGCACGTCGAGCATCGGCACGTGGATGCAGATCGTCGCGCAGGGCTGGCTGATCTATCGCCTCAGCCACTCGGCATTTCTGCTGGCGCTCGACCAGTTCCTCGGCGGCATTCCCATCTTTTTGTTTTCGCTGATCGGGGGCGTGGTGGCCGACCGCGTCGAACGAAGGCGCATCCTGCTGGGCTCGCAGTGGGTGCAGATGGCCAGCGCCGGACTGCTCACAATTCTGGTGGCGACCGGACACGTTCACGTGTGGCATATTCTGTGTCTCTCGTTTGTCTCGGGATTCGCGCAAGCCTTCGGCGGCCCCGCATACCAGGCACTCATTCCGACTCTTGTCGAGAAGGAAGACATGCCGAACGCGATCGCGTTGAATTCGATCCAATTCAACGTAGCGGTCATGGTCGGCCCGGCGCTGGCCGGACAAGCGCTGGCAAAACTGGGCGAGAAGTGGTGCTTCGGGCTGAACGCGCTCTCATTTCTGGCGCCCATCATTTCACTCAGCCTGATCACGGCTCGTTTTCTGCCGCAGAAAACTAAAGAGACGATGTTCTTCAGCCTGAAAGAAGGCATCAAGTTCGTGCGCCGCCAGACCTCGATGGAAGCGCTCATCATCCTGGCGTTCTGCATGACCTTCCTCAGCATGCCCATGCGCACCTACATTCCGGTGTTCGTGAAGGATATTTTCCATCGCGGGCCGGAAACTTTTGGCAACCTACTCGCGCTGATGGGCCTCGGCTCCATTTTTGGTTCGCTGGGTGTGGCCAGCATGGGCAACGTCAAAAGGAAAGGGCGTCTCGCTCTGGGCGCACTCATGTCCCTGGGCATCGGAATCGGAGGGTTCGGACTTTCCAAGTGGCTGCCGCTGAGCGGAGTCATGCTGGTGCTGGCGGGCGCTTCCATGATGGCCGTCTTCGCCAATGTGAATTCGCTGGTGCAGCTGATCACCACCAACGAGATGCGCGGGCGAGTGATGAGCGTTTACAACTTCGCGTTTCGCGGCGGCATGCCCATGGGAAATTTACTCTCGGGATGGCTCGTTCCCATTTTTACAGCGCCCGTAATCCTCGGCGTGAATGGGGCCCTTCTGGTTCTGCTGGGCCTGTATTTCTTCATTGTCCAGCGCCGGGTGGCCGAACTCTGACGGGGCAAACAAGGCCGCACGCCGGCAATCTTACCTGGCTGACGATCCCCGAGCAGACTGGAATTACCTGAGTACGTTGTGGATGGTCTTGAGCAAGACAGCTTTGGTAAATGGTTTTTCCAGAAGCGGGATCTCCTGACTGGAGTCGGACGGCTGCGCAATCAACTCTCCCGTGTAACCGGACATGTACACGACACGAATCCCGGGATGCGACGTTCTTATTTCCTTCGCCAGTTCCGGACCGCTCATGCGCCGCATGACTACGTCCGTCAAAACCACATCGACAGATCCGGATTTAGCGCTGAGGCGCTCCAATGCCACTATGCCGTCTTCCGCTTCCACAACCCGGTAGCCGTGGTCTTGCAGCATTTGCCGGGTCAGGACACGCATCAGCGAATCATCCTCCACGAGCAGGACGGTCTTGCCTTCTCCTCTAGGAATTGGCGATTCGACCTTGGCTCTGGGCGCCAGTCCCACCTTGTGGTCCGCAGCGGGTAAATAAATCTTGAACGTGCTCCCGCGATTGGGTTCGCTGTAGACCCAGATATGCCCACCACTCTGCTTCACAATCCCATAGACCGTTGCCAGGCCCAATCCCGTGCCCTTCCCGACCTCTTTGGTAGTAAAGAAAGGGTCGAAGATTTTCGTGACGGTAACCGGATCCATGCCTGTACCGTTGTCACTGATGGCCAGCAAAACGTAGCGTCCAGGCTTCAAGGGGGGATGCCGGAGCGCCAGATCGGCGTCAAATTCCTGTACCGATGTCTCCAGAATCAGCTTGCCGCCCTTGGGCATGGCGTCTCGCGCGTTCACGGCTATATTGAGCACAATCTGGTCCAGATGCGTTGGGTCGGCTTCCACCACCACCGTGTCCTCTCCCTGGCGCACGACGATCTGGACATCGTCTCCCATAAGCGGGCGAAGAAGCTTGATCAATTCCTTCAGCGAGTCATTGAGATCTACCAGTTGCGGCTGAAGCGCAACCTGCCGGCGGCTGAAGGAAAGCAGTTGCCGAGTCAGCGACGCTCCGCGCTTGGATGCTTCCTGAATGTTGTCGAGGTAATGTGAAAGTTCGCCCTCCTCCAGACGGCTGCGCAATAACTCACAGCAAGCCGAGACGATTCCCAACACGTTATTAAAATCGTGCGCCACACCCCCGGCCAGCCGCCCGATGGCTTCCATTTTTTGAGCTTGACGAAGCAGGTCTTCCGCGCGCCTTTGACCGGTAACATCGCGGGCAATGATCGACGCTCCAACAATGTCGCCCTTCGCATCTCGAATCGGAGACACCGAAATCGAGACGTTGAGGTGCTGGCCATCCTTCCGGACGCGGATCGATTCAAAGTACTCGACCCGCTCGCCCGATCGAATCCTCTTCAGAATTCCCGGGATTTCATCGCCCCGGTCCGGGGGAGCGAGCACGGTGATCGGCTTGCCGATCATTTCTTCGGCAGCATACCCGTAGATGCGCTCGGCGCCCTGATTCCAGTGGGTAATGATTCCATCCAGATTCTTGCCGATAATTGCGTCTTGCGAGGAATCGACGATCAGTGCCAGCCGGTTCTGGTATTCCAGGAGTTCACGGTCTTTGCTAGCCGCCAGGTCGTCGTGCGCTTTCCGCAGCTCTTCTTCAATGCGCTTGCGGTCGCTGATGTCGCGAATGGCGCTCAGCACCAGCATCCCATTTTCCGTTTCTACCGGCGAGAGACTGATTTCAACGGGAAATTCCGAGCCGTCCTTGCGCCTGCCCCGCAAGTCCAGAGCTGCTCCCATCCGGCGCGTGCCCGGCCGCTGCCGAAAGCGCTCCCGGTGCATGTGGTGATCCGCGCGCTGCGCGGCCGGGACCAGCAACTCTACCTGTTGCCCGAATAACTCGCCTTGCGTGTATCCAAAAAGATTTTCCGTCTGCGAATTGACCTGGACGATCTCACCCTCGAGGTTCACCGCGACCATCGCATCGGGCACGGCCTCGAAAAAACTTGGGGAAAGCAAGGTTTTGGTCATGCTCTTGGCGAGTTGGGGCAGTCTTTTCTCAGGGTTGGGCTCCAGAGGTTGCGCACACATACTTACACCCCACGATTGTTATTACTATACGTGGGAAACATGCTGCCGCTCAACTAACAAGTCCGAGATAACTCTGGATTTATTTTCGAGATTCGTCCGTGGAAGGCAGGAGCGTCACTGCCGGCAGGCCGCACAGTACCCGCCCACCTCAAGTCGCGAAACGACGATGTGAAAACGGCAGTCCTGCTCGAGCTGTTTTTTCAGGGATTCGAACGTCTTGCTCACGAATTCGGTTATTTTCCCGCAGCGCAGGCAAGCCATGTGAATGTGGTCACGGTCGAGCTTCCGCTCGTAGTAGTGGCCGTCCCCGTTCAGGTGCAGCAAGTCCAGTTCGTCGATCATCCCCTGCCGCTTCAGCAGGTCCAGCGTGCGGTAGACGGTACTGCGGTCGACGGAAGCATCCAGAATTTGCGCCTTTCTCAGGATCTGGCTGGCATCCAGATGTTTGCTGGCGGTCTCGATCACGCTCAGGATCGCTCTTCTCTGCGACGTCATACGGATGCCGCGGCTTGAGAGCTGCATCTGTAGCCGACCCGGAATTTCAGTTTTCGGAAGAGGCATTGTCTATTTGTCTTATGAAGCTCCTGACGCCATGGGTCCGCGCTTAGCGCTTCGGTTTTTGTAGCGGACACCGCCGGGTGGGCAGTCGCAACTGATCGCAAACAGCATGCAACGAAATCTTCCGGCTGGCATTGACAGGCAAAAGACTCGTCTTTTACGCTTGCGATTGTACTTCTTATTGCGACCCGGTCGCAACAAGAAATTTCACGGACTACTATCTTGCATAGTAAATTGATGCCTCAAGACGCAGTTTCTCTTACTGGTAGGCGCATTCGTTGCCCTTTGGCTCGAATCACCGTGGCCTCTCTGCTCTTCCTGGCCTTCATATTTTTTTCTTGCGCGTCTTCCCACGCGCAGGAAAGCCCCTACATTGTCACCTACGATCATTACCTCGAAGAACCCGGCAATCTGGAGATGGAATGCTTTTCCACTTTCGGCACCCAGCGTGCCGGCAACGACTTTCACGCCTTCTGGACGGAGTTTGAGTACGGCACCACCGCGTGGTGGACCACTGAGTTCTATGTGGACGGGCAAACTACTTTCTCGGACAGCACCGTGTTTACCGGCTTCCGCCTTGAAAACCGGCTTCGCCTGCTGGAGCATGAGCACTGGGTCAATCCCGTGCTCTACATCGAATACGAGCAAACCAGTGGCGCCGATAAAATTCTGAAAGAAGTGGAAGGTCACGACGGCGAATCCGATTTCGCAGAGCCAAATTCTGTACTGCGCCAGGAACACGACCATGAATTGGAACTCAAACTTCTGCTTTCCAGCACCTTCAAGGGTTGGAACGTTGCCCTGAACCCGATCTTCACTAAAAACATTTCGCCCAGCGAACCATGGGAGTTCGCCTACGCCCTGGGAGCCAGCCACCCGCTCGCGATGAAGGCCTTACCGCAGCGCTGCAATTTCTGTCGCGAGAACTTCATCGCAGGGGTCGAAATTTATGGCGGATTGGGGAACGTACGGAATCCCGGGCTGCCCAACACCTCGCACTATCTGGCGCCGGCGGTTGCGTGGAACCTGCCATCCGACTGGACGTTCCGCCTGTCGAGCGGCTTCGGTCTGAACGACAACAGCCATCGTCTCCTGCTCCGCTGGGGAGTTTCTCGTGAATTCACCGGCCTCGGAGAAATGGTGCGACATCTTTTCGGAGGCCGCGTATGAAAACGCGCTCCACTCGAATTCAGTTCGACCTGTTAGTGCGATTCCCATTACCTTGCATCATGACGATCATTCTCTGTCTCTTATTCGCGCAGAAGCTTGGCCTGGCACAAGAAGAAGCCGCGGCGCAACGGCACGGCCAATCTGTTTATGCTCCGCTGTTGAAGGTTCCGATCGCGGCGCAAGGGCGAAAGAATCCGTTCGAGGGCAATGCCATGGAGGCAACCGCCGGCGGAAAGCTCTTTGCGCAGCACTGCTCGGATTGTCATGGAGCCAAAGCCGGAGGCACCCGGTATGGTCCGAGTTTGCTGCGCGAAGAAGTGAAACAGGCCACGCCCGGCACTCTATTCTGGATCCTCACCAATGGCGTGGTCTGGCACGGCATGCCGGTCTGGTCGAAACTGCCCGAGCCGGAGCGCTGGCAGATCGTCACGTTTCTGCAATCGTTGCGCCCGAAGGTAGCACCGAATGTTCCGTAATCGAGAAGTAAGCGGTCGAGAACCCAGCGGTCCCTAACTGAGCTCGCGCCTTTTCAGCAGCAATCGCGAACCTCATACCTGATCCGGATTGCGCAGCGCCGCCAGAGCGGCCTGCCCCAGGCTGATCCCACCGTCGTTCGCGGGAACCGCTCCGTTGGTCCAAAGCTGCAAAAGACTGTCCTTCAATTCCTCTTTGATGTCCTCGAGCAGAAGTTCGTTCTGAAATACTCCGCCCGAGAAAACGACTGTGTCCACGTTATGGTTGTGGGCCAGCACTCGAATTGCCTCCGCAACGCCGTGTGCCATGCCGCGCTGAAACGCGCGCCCGATCACTTCGATCTTTCGACCGGCAATTCGATCCCTGACAACCGCCTGCAGCAGCGGACGAAAATCCAACTCCGCGTTCACCAGCGGAAACGGGTAGCAGTCGGTCTCTCCCGCGGCGCGGGCGATATGCTCTACCCACATGGCGGCCTGTCCCTCGAATGTGATTTCGCGAGTAAAGCCGAGTAGCGCCGCCACCGTATCAAACAACCGGCCGACCGAGGTCGTAGGAAATGTCCGCACGTTTTTGTGCACTAACTGCAATGCCGTCCGGTAGCGCGCCGGAAACGAAAACGGTGCATCCTGCATCGCGGGCAAGCCTTCCACCTGCGCCAGAAATCCAGCCGCGGCCTGCACGGGATACTGCGCCGCCGCATCGCCTCCCGGCAGCGCCGCCGGCCTCAAGTGCGCAATTCGTTCGAATCCACTCGACAGCCTGCCCACAAATATTTCCCCGCCCCAGATGCTGCCGTCGTCGCCATAGCCCGTGCCGTCGAAACTGACTCCCAGGACGCGCTTTTCCCATTCGCCCCGCTCGGCAAGCACCGACGCAACGTGCGCCCGGTGGTGCTGCACAGGCCGCCTTTTCGAAGCAGGCAGCCGCAGCGCATGCATGGTCGAGCGATACTCCGGATGTGCATCGTGCACAATGACCACGTCATCCCAGCGAATTTCGTACATCGTCATCAGATCGCGAATCGTTTCCTCAAAGGCGCGGAATGCCTCGTAGTGATCGAGATCGCCAATGTACTGGCTCACGAATGCCTGTCCTTCGACGACCAGGGTGACGCTGTTTTTCAGATCGGCCCCCAACGCAAGAATGGGCCTTTTGCAAGACATCGGAAAGCTGGCCACTGCTCCCGGCGCGTAGCCGCGCGAACGCCGCAGAATCGCCGGGCCAAGCGCCCCAACTCGCGCCACCGAGTCGTCGACGCGTCGCGCGATCGGACGCTCGCCGACCAGAAATGCATCCGCAATTTCCGACAACCGCTCGAACGCATCCTGATCGTCGTAGGCAATCGGCTCGCTGGAACGGTTCGCGCTCGTCATCACCAGGATGCGCGGAGCGCCAAATGCAAACAGCAATTTCTGCAGCGGCGTGTAAGGCAGCATGATGCCAAGCTCGCGGTTGTCGGGAGCCACTCCCGGCAGATCCAATTTCGCGGGCGCAAGCACAATCGGCCGCTCAATGGAGGTAAGCATCTCCAACCCTTTTGAAGAGAACTCTGCCAACTCCTGCGCGTCACCGACTTGCTCTACCATCACGGCAAACGGTTTCTCTTTGCGGAACTTTCGGGCGCGCATGGCGGCAACGGCCTCGGCGTTTCTTGCGTCGCAGGCCAGATGGTACCCGCCCAGACCTTTTACGGCGACGATCTTCCCAGCTTTGAGCAGATCGACCGTCTGGCCGATCGCCCGCTCATCACCGCGCACAATTTCCGCACCGGTTCGCAGATAGTAGTGCGGCCCGCACTCAGGGCAGGCAACCGGTTGCGCGTGAAATCGCCGGTTGGCAGGATCGTGATATTCGTGGTCGCAATATTCATCGAGGGGCCACTTTTTCATGGTCGTATTGGGCCGGTCGTAGGGAAGGGCGAGGATCACTGTGTAGCGAGGCCCGCAGTTGGTGCAGTTGATGTATGGATAGTGGTAACGGCGGTTCCCCCCGTCCGCGAGTTCGCGCGAGCATTCGTCGCACATCGGGAGATCCGGTGAGATACGCACCGTGGGCTGGCGATTGCGCTCGCTCTCCTTGATGACAAATCCCTGCAGCCCAGCCACGTCCGCGGGCGTGACTTCGATCGCGACGATGCGAGCAGCTGGAGGCGCATTATTCTTCAGGCGCTTGAGAAATTCCTGTAAGACAGGTTCGTCGCCTTCCAGGTGGATCGCAACTCCCTCTTCTCCATTCAACACCCATCCTGACAACTTCAACTCGCGGGCGATGCGGTAGACGAAGGGACGAAAGCCCACTCCCTGTACCACCCCGCGAACTTTGATCAGACAAGCGCTCGCCATAGCTGGAAGGTATTTGCCTATATCGTCAATAACAGAATCACGGCAGCGGGCGCCATGTTCGCGCCCATCCTTTGATCGCCGGATACCGCGCTGCTGCCCTGCCCTGCTAATCTCATTTCTGCGTGGATCAAGAATACAACGCCATCATTCTGGGAGCCGGTGCGGCCGGGCTGATGTGCGCCATCGAAGCCGGCAAGCGCGGCAGGCGCGTCTTATTGCTCGAACGTGCCGACCGCCTTGGCAAGAAGATCCTGATCTCAGGCGGCGGCCGCTGCAACTTTACCAATCTGCATACGGGCCCCGAGAATTTCATCTCGGCGAATCCGCACTTCGCGAAATCGGCGCTTGCACGTTTTCCCCCTGACGCATTCCTGCGCCTTGTCGAAAAGCATCGTATCCCCTATCACGAGAAAAAACCCGGCCAGCTCTTCTGCGATCGCTCGGCCAATGACATCGTCGCCATGCTCGAGGAAGAATGCCGCGCCGCCGGAGTCGAGGTCCGAATGAATACGAAAATCACTGACGTGCGCAAGGCCGAGCGCTTCACACTCCGCACCGAAGATGCCGCCTTCACGGCACCGAACGTGGTGGTGGCTACCGGCGGCTTGTCGATCGAAAAAATTGGCGCGACACCGTTTGGCTATACGCTGGCGCGGCAATTTGGCCTGAACATCCAGCCCATGCGCCCCGCCCTGGTTCCTCTCCTCTTCAGCGCATCGGATCGCAAGTGCTGGTGCGATCTGGCCGGAGTCTCTACCGAAGTCGTAGCTTCCACCTCGCGCGGGAAGGAGAGCTTTCAGGAAAAAATGCTCTTCACGCATCGCGGCATCAGCGGGCCCGCCATTCTGCAAATCTCTTCCTACTGGGACGGCGAGAACTCGATTTCAATCGACCTCGCTCCCAACGTCGATCTCATGGCGCTTTTGCGCTCACAGAGTCATCGCGATCCGTCGACCTGGAAATCGTTGCTGCGAGACATTCTGCCGCGCCGCCTCGCCGACCGCTGGTTCGACATTTTCCCTCCGGCAGGAAACTCCGACCGCGCCTTCGCAGAGGCCGAACGTCAGCTCCACGCATGGAAGGTCACACCCGAAGGAACCGAAGGCTATGGCAAGGCCGAAGTCACCGCCGGCGGAGTCGATACCGATGAACTCTCCCCGCGCACCATGGAATCCCGAAAAGTGCCCGGCTTGTTTTTTATAGGGGAAGTCGTGGATGTAACGGGCCAGCTCGGCGGCTACAACTTTCAGTGGGCCTGGGCATCAGGCTTTTGCGCCGGCCAGGCAATCTGAAGAGAAAGTCAAAAGGCAGAAGTAAGAATGAAGAAGTAACCCCAGAGTGCCTCACTTCTTCAATCTGACTTCTGCCTTCTGACTTGCTCTTGAGACTTGCCTTTAGAGTTCCGCGCCTTCTTTCATGAAAGGCATGCGGGCCAGAATATCCGCAGCCCGGTCGACCAGTTTCAGATCTTCGTTCGTGAAGTCGGCGCCCGCCAACTTGGCGTCCAGCCCCTTGCGTGAGATCTGTACCACCCCCATCACGGGCTCGCCCGAGCGGGCAACCGGAACAGAAATGATCTTCTGGATCGGCACCTGGTCCAGGCTTCGATCTTCTTCCTGGCTCGAAAGTTTGATCGCTTCAAACAGGCTGGCGTGCCGCACACGCATAAAACAATTCGATAACAGGGGAGTACGCGTCGCGGCGGTCCGCGCGGCTACCGCCGACCCGGTCAGCGGCAGCGCTCCCGTCGCGCGCAGTTCGACAGGGAAGATAAACCGCAAGCTGCCTTTTTCCAGCCTCAGCAACGCCACTTCACTGCGCCGCACATTGAGGATCTGGGCCAGCTTCACACAGACTTTTTCCGCGCTCGGAGACTCGCTCAGCATCGCCTCAAGCTCGGTGATCTCCGCCTTGGCGGTTTTCTTCGCAACACCTTGACTGCTGGAAAATGACATAGTAGGGCAAGAAACCTTCCTCATTATCCTGAGTCGCCAGGCCACATCCGACAAGTTACTAGAGTACTTGCCATCGCGATGCTGAATCGATTTCAGGGTATGTCCCAAAGAGTAAACTTTTTATGCGCAGGAAAGGTTTTTTCGATGGCGATTCGCCACAATTCCACAGCGATACGCGCTATAGTGAGAGCATACTTCGTTACAACGGAGTCGATATTTACGGCTCGCCAGTAACGCTTATGTCTTTGCTTTCTTGTGTCAAACCATTACTGGAATTAGGTATCTGTAAGGAGAACTACATGGCTCGCAAAACCAATGGAACCGGCACTACCCGCACTAAGAAATCAACATCTGCTGAAGTGGTTCCCCAGCAACAGACTCCCGTGCAAGCTACGCCCGAAGTTCGCAAGAATGTAACGCCGATCAACCTGGTCGCGAAAAAAGCAAACGTCGATATCGATGAAGAAATCCGGCGCCGCGCCTATGAATTGTTTTTGGAGCGTCACGGAGCCCCGGGGGATCAAGCTCAGGATTGGTTGCTGGCAGAGCGTGAGATTCGCGCGCGTTATGCCGGGCCCAATCAATCTGCCTTCGCCGCTGGCCAGGGTCGGAGTTAGCCTTTCGACACAGCCAGGATCGGCAGCGCCTCGGCTAGAGGATTCCACCACGCCGAGAATTGTTCCGCGTGCAATTTCGAATACGAAACATTCAGGCGCTCGAGTTCCGCCAGCACTTCTGTGACTGCGTTGCTCGCGGCCTGGCGCGCCGTTCCGCTTAACTCGGCCCCGACTTCGTATTGCTCGCCTGTGATGCCGATCAGCAGGATGTCCTGCGGACCTTCGCCGGTCAACTCTGCAATCAGCAGTGACTCCGAAAGCACTGGAGAATGCGGATCCATCCGCACCGGCGCCGGTCCGTGCCGCAGAATGTCTTCTTTCCTGTAGAGCGTGACGGTTCCGGGCGCGGCGCCATTGGCTACCGAATCGATCAGAATCAGCGCGTCGACGCCTGACAGGTGCGCAACCAGATCAAGCCCGGGTGTACCCAGGTCCGCCACCGTCACGCCTTCTTCAAAGCTGTAGCCGGCTTCCAGCATGCCCGCGACGAACGGGCCTACGCCGTCATCGCCCAGCAGCACGCTCCCGATTCCGCCGATCGTAATCCTCTTCTTCACAGTACCTTCACGCGCGCAATCTGCCGTCCCGATGGATCGAAGGTATGGCACGCGCATGCCATGCATGGATCGAAGGAGTGCACCGTCCGCAGCACTTCCAGCGGCTCCTCGGGACGCGCCAACGGCGTATGCAGCAGCGACGCCTCGTAGGGGCCGTGCGCTCCATTCTCGTCCCGCGGGCTCGCATTCCACGTCGAAGGAACCACCGCCTGGTAGTTCCTGATCTTCCCGCCTTTGATCACAACCCAGTGTGACAGCGTGCCCCGCGGCGCTTCATGCGTTCCCACGCCCTCAACTTCGCCCCAGGGAAACACGGGCTCGTTGTGAACGCTCAAGTCGCCCTTCGATATGTTATCGACGAGCAGTTGCCAGTGCTTCTGCGCCAGTTCGCCCAGCATTCCAGCGCGAATGGCGCGCGCCGCATGACGGCCCAACGTCGAATGCATCACAGCCGGTGTCGCATTGATCTTCGCAATCGCGGAAACCTGCCCCAGCGCCAGGTCTGCATACTTGCGCGTGAGCGGATGCCCTTGCGCGTAGCCCACCAGAACCTGCGCCAGCGGCCCCACCTGCATGGGCTGTCCCTTGTATCGCGGAGACTTCACCCACGAATATTTTTTCTCGCCGTCCCATTCCGTGAACTGCGGTTCCGTCTCGCCCTGCCACGGATGCAGCGGCTTGTCGCCCTGGTAATAGGCGTGCGTCACATCTTCCGTGACCGACTCGCGGAAAATCGGGTCCGATGCGGTCTTGAACGCCTGCACGCCGCCGATGTCACCGTGCATGATGACTCCGCCGGGCAGATCGTAAGCCAGCGCATTGCTGTCGAGTGGGAGGTCCGGCACCGCCAGATAGTTCGTAACTCCGCTGCCGATCTTGAACCACTCCGGATACATGGCCGCCACCGCGCACACATCGATCAGGTACACCTGATTAATGAAGGTCACTACTTCGTCGAGCAGCACTTTGATCTGTTCCAGCTTGTCCATGGAGAGCGCGCTCTGGCTGTCCAGATCGATCGCATTCGCCACGCCGCCGACGAGCAGGTTCTGAATATGCGGTGTTTTCGATCCCAGCATTCCGACGACCTGCAGAGCCTTCCGCTGGTACTCGAGCGCCTGGATGTAGTGTGTGAATGCCAGCAGGTTCACTTCCGGCGACAGCCGCATCGCCGGATGGCCCCAATAGCCATTCTGGAAGATGCCGAGCTGCCCGCTGGCCGCGACGGCCTTCACTTTGTCCTGGGCCGCTTTCAACTCGTTGCGCGAATTGCGCGTCCATGGCGAGATGGTTTCTGCCAGCTTCGACGCCGCCGCGGGGTCGGCCTTCGGGATCTGCAGGATGTCGACCCAGTCCAGCGCCGACAACTGGTAGAAGTGCACGATATGATCGTGCAGCGCGTGCGCAATCAGAATCAGATTGCGGATATACTGCGCGTTCGCCGGCACCGGCAGCTTGAGCGCGTCTTCCACGGCGCGCACGCTCGCCATCGCGTGCACGGTCGTGCATACGCCGCAGAATCGCTGAGTGAACATCCACGCATCGCGAGGATCGCGGTCGCGCAGAATCGTCTCAATGCCGCGCCACATGGTGCAGGACGCCCAGGCATTGCTCACCGCGTAATTTTCGACCTCCACATCAATACGGAGGTGGCCTTCAATGCGAGTAATCGGATCGATCGTGATTCTTTTCGACATAGTGCCTGCTTAGTCAGAATTAGTTGCGACGTCAGTTGTGCGTGTCACTCGTAAGCTCTTCGTCTTCGCCAAAATGGCCGTACTTGAAATACCCGGTCCAACGAATGTACGGACGCCGGAACCTGAAGTAGCTCGCCATGTCATGCCAGACATACAGTGGAGCCGGCAGAATCGCGAACCGTTTCACCGCGACCAGGAATCCCGCCACGCCCATTGCGATAAAACCCAGCGAAACCAGAATTTCAATCGTGGCCGGGAAGTACAAAGCTTGTGGATTCGGCCGGAAGGCCAGCGTCGTCGGACTGAAGCGATAAATCATTCCGCCCACCGAACTCAGAATGTAGCCGAGGAACATGTTGCCCTTGTCCTTCATGCGCACGGACCGATGCAAGAGCACGCCTCCACCCACGGTCATCAACATCTCCAGCCAGAACACCCCCGCAAACCGGTCGAAGTGAAAGGCGGTGCCGAACTGCTCCCGGAACACGATGTCCACCAGGCGCAAGCCTGCCCACCCGTAAATCAGCCAGCTCGTAATTCGAGCCGCCTCATCCAGAACTTCCATGTCCATCGCCCGCTTCCAGACCAGGCAGCAGAGCATGGTCGTTCCCGCCACGCACCCGAATGACATGAAGGTCGCGGCCCACACATAGAGCAAAGGCAGAAAAGGCGTCTGCCACAGCGGGTGCACGCGCTCGCCCGCCAGTAGCATCAGCGCGCCCAGTGACGATTGGTGCATGCCGGGCAAAAGATACGCCATCGCGATCACGTACGGAAAAACGGAATGCAGGCGCTTCTCGATCTTTTCCACGCCCGGCCGCAGCCGCGAATCGAAGTACCACAACCGCTCCAGCACCGGTGGAAGATTCTCCACCGCCAACGGGATCATGGCGTAGATCGACATGCAAATTGCCACTTCCGCCAGCGGAGAATGCATGTTCCACTTCCACGGAAAGACAATCCAGTAGAAATTCCACGGGCGTCCCGCATCAATTCCCAGCAGCATCAGCCCGCAGGCATAAGCCAGAAAGCTGGTCAGCAGCGCCATGCGCATCAGCGCGTGCAGCTTCTTGCGGCGGAACACCCACGCCGCGATCCCGACCGCGAATGCGCCCGATCCCAGCGCCGTCAGCACCATGACGTTGAACGTCTTCCAGATTCCCCATCCGAACGCGTCGTTCATTCCGCTCACTGGTCCCAGGCCGGCCAGTTCCCGGTACCCGGTCAGCACCAGCGCGATGAGCGTCAATCCCATCAGCACCAGGAAGAACCGCGTGACGACTGGAAATCCATAGACCGGTACCATCCGCTCCCACCGTTCTGCGGGCCCCTTCGTCTCTAATTGATTAGTGGTAATCGCGCTCATAGCTGCGCCCTCAAACCGGTTTCTTTCTCACGATCGTGTGCTTCCTGTTCGTGCCCCTTCACGCTCGTCCGGATCACCTGCACCAGCCCCGCATACAGCACGGCCGGCAGCGCGAAGTATTGATAAAACCGTCGCTGCCACCGGAGCGTCTTGGCCGGCACCGATTCTTCACCCAGCTCCGGCAAGCCGAGGTCTTCGAACGAAACCCGCGAGAGATACAGCGATTGCGTGCCTCCATTGTCAGTCTCGCCATACACCTTGTTCTTGTAGTAGCGGCCAGGATGTTCCTTGATCCGCCGGTGCGCTTCCGCCAGCAGCACTGTGCGCGGGCCGTACGTCACCGCACCCGTCGGACATACCGTCGTGCAACCCGGCTTCAACCCTTTCTCCAGCCGCTGGCTGCACAGTTCGCACTTGGTCACGCGCGGGTTATATCCCTGCCACTGGAACCGCGGAATGTGGTACGGGCAGGTAATCGTGCAATAGCGGCAGCCGATGCACTTGTCCGCCGTCCAGTACACAATGCCGTTTTCCGGATCTTTGTGCAGCGCCTGGAACGGGCATCCTGCGGCGCACGCCGGATCCAGACACTGCATGCATTGCCGTTTCACAAATGACGCCGGAGAGCCGTCGGTCGGCTTGTACAGCTTGATGATGTTGCGCGTTTGTTCGTTCAGATCGGTGGGCGCCTGGTGCAAGCCGTCATTGCGCGTATCCGGAGGCGTGTCATTGGCTTCCGCGCATGCGGCGACACAAGCCTTGCATCCGATGCAGATCGTCGCATCATACAGAAGGCCCACTGCTGTGCTGGGAACCTTAACCGTTTCGGTTTCCGCCTGCAGCGGCGTGCTTCCCATCGTCAACGCCACGGCGGCCGTCCCGCCCGTCTTGGCGATCGTCGTGATCAGGTCCCGCCGGGTGATGGTCACGTTAGTCCTCTTTCTTGCCGGAGGCGGCTTTCTCGGCGTGTGCGCGATCGGCTGCGATCCGCTCCACTCCAGCCTCTTCACTGCTCCGGAAGCGCTGGGAAGCCACCCACGATGCGCTGCCCACCGCGCCCGCAATCGCTCCCACCAGCACCGCCGCGCCCGTCTTGATCTTTCCCGTGCCGCTGTAAATCGGCGGATAGGTATCCGGCGGAGTCGCCAGGTGAATCGGCACCGTCTCCACCGTTGACATCTTCCACACCACGTTCTTCTCGGTGCATCCCAAGCACGGCGCGCCAATTCCGATCGGCCAGACTCCCGGCACCTCATTGAAATGCCTCGTCGAACACGAAGCATGCGTCACCGGACCCTTGCAGCCCAGCTTGTACAGGCACCACCCTTTGCGGTGACCGTCGTCCCCGTAGGCCTGCGCATACCGTCCCGCGTCAAAGTGCGCCCGCCGCGGGCAGTTCTCGTGAATGACGCGCTCGTACGCGAATGTCGGACGGTGCAAGTCATCCATCGCCGGCAACCGGCCCATCGTCACGTACTCGAGTACCACCGCCAGCAGCGTATAAGGATTGGGCGGGCATCCTGGCAGATTCACGATCGGCTTGCCCGAGATCACCGTATCCACACCAACCGCACCCGTAGGATTAGGGTCGGATGAGGGAATTCCGCCCCAGGATGCGCACGATCCGATGGCAATGATGGCCGCCGCTTTCGCCGCAACCTCTTTCACTACCTGTACCGCCGGACGTCCGCCAAGCTGCATGTACACGCCGTCGTCGCGCGTCGGAATTGCGCCTTCCACCACCAGCACGTACTTGCCGGCGTTCTCGGTCATCGCCTGGCGCAATGCGGCTTCGGCCTGCGCGCCCGAAGCGGCCATCAACGTCTCGTGGTAATCCAGCGAAATAATGTCGAGGATCAGGTGCGCCGCGTCCGGGGCGGACGTGCGCAGCAACGTTTCCGTGCATCCCGTGCAGTCCTGGAAGTGCAGCCAGATTACGGACGGCCTGCGGGCCTTCCCGATCTTCGCGGCCACTTCGGCTACCGATCCCGCCTTCGTCAGCGCCAGTCCCGCTGGAGCCGCCGCGATGAGCACCGAGCACAACTGTAAGAAACTGCGGCGGGATACTCCTGTCGCTTCCAGGTGAGACTGGATCGTATTTTCCGGCTTTACAGAGCTCGCCATCGCGGACTCCTTATGGATTTTGGTTGGGCTGAGAACGGGCGCGCTGCCTGCAGGTCAGCTCATCGCGCCACCGAAGCATGCTTCTGACAGCGCGTTGACATCATGGGGCCCGCCAGCGCCCCAGCCTATGAGACAAATCACGTTTCAAAGTGCGGCGCGACCAAAAGCAGTGTGAGCGAGATCACATCCCGAAGTATTGAAGGGTGCCGCAGAGTGCAGCGCGCCCGAAGTCGGCGCCCGTTCTTTGGGCGCTAACCTCGATGAGAGTTGGTCTGTTTGGAAGTATTTACTGCTGAATGGCCTGCCGCAATTCCGGCCGCACCCGCTCGTTCTGAATCTCCGAGGCGTCCCAGCCCCCGCCCAGCGCCTTCACCAGGTAGACCGATGTCACCATCTGCTGCCCAAGCAACTGAGTAGCCAGCCGTTCGTTGGCAAGCAGCGTGGACTGCGCCGTGATCACATCCAGATAGGTAGTCACGCCGCCAACATAACGGCTATTAGCGATGTCGAGCGCGCGCCGCGAGGCGTCCACCGCCGTCTGCTGGGTCTTGGCCGCCTGGTCCAGCATCGTCAACCCGGTAAGTCCATCCTCAACCTGCTGGAAAGCCTCCAGCACCGACTCACGATAGTTGGCCACCGACTCGTTGTAGGACGCGCGCTGCAGGGCCAGGTTCGCGCGATTCAGTCCGCCATTGAAGATCGGCTGCAGAATGTCGCCGCCCAGCGCCCAGAACAAGCTCGGAGCATTCACCAGCATCGCAATATCGCGGCTCTGCCATCCCCCGCTCCCGCTCAAAGTGATATGCGGATAGAACGCAGCCGTCGCCAGGCCGACCTGCGCATTCTCGTATGCCATCCGCCGCTCGCTTGTCGCCACATCGGGCCGCCGCTCCAGAATTTCCGATGGAACTCCAATCGGAACCGGCGGCGGAGTAACCTCAAACGGCGCCTGCGCCAGCGCGAACGTAGAAGCTGGTTTCCCCGTCAACACGGCAATCGCATGTTCATATTGCGCGCGCTGCTGCAGCACAAGCTGAAGCTGCGTGGCCGTTGAATCCAGCAGCGCCTCCTGCTGCGCCACTTCCAGACCTGAAGCCACTCCGCCTTCATGGCGATGGTTCACCAGGTCCAGACCTTTTTGCTGGATCTCCACCGATTGCTTGACCACTCCCGCTTCGCGATCCAGTTCGCGCAAGTTGAAGTAATCCGCCGCCAGCTCGGCAGTCAGCACCAGCCGCACGTTTCCCAGATCAGCGGCACTGGCCTGCAGCGAAGCATTCGCCGCCTCAAGGTTGCGCCGCACGCCGCCCGAACAAGTCGACCTCGTAACTGACCGAGACCGGAACCGTGTAGACACTCTGCGTGAAAGGCGTGAGCGGAACCGTGCTCCCCGAAAGCGGACGATTCCCCGCCAGCCGCTGGCGTTGTCCGCTTGGGTCGGCGCTGACCGTCGGGAAATATGCCGCCGACGCAACCCGCGCCAGTGAGCGCGCCTCCGAGAGCCGGTCCTGAGCGGCTGCCAGCGACTGGTTGGCCTGCACTAACTCAAGCTCTAACCGGTCCAATTCCGCAGTCGTGATAGATCTCCCACCAATTTCCCTTGGGAATCCCATCCTTTGGCGCGGCCGTCTGCCACGGTCCTTCGCCCTTCCACGTATCGGGAACCGCAGCCGCGGGCCGCTTGTAATTCGGCCCCACCGCACACCCGCAGAACAATGTGATGAGAATCAAGCAGAGCAACGAAGAAGCCCGTGTGGCGCGGACACTCCTGTCCGCGTGCGTGCAGCGGATAAGAAGGCTGCGAGGGCAGAAGTGGGCGCACTTGATCCCGCACCCATCACGAGTGGCTGGCTCCCGCGCTAGCCGGAGCCTGGGCAGGGGCAACCTGCACCTGCTGCCCGTTCTCCAGCGAGTCCGAAGGATTAATAATGATCCGGTCGCTCGGCTCCAGCCCGCCCAGAATTTCAATCGTCGTTGCCGAAGTCGCGCCCGATCACGATCGGCCGCAATTGCACCTTGCTGTCTTGCCCGACCACCGCGGCCTGCGCTCCCTCCGCGCGGAACAACATCGCATTCACCGGGATCGTGATTCGCGGCACCGAATTTCCCACCGCGAAATGTACCTGCCCAAACGACCCGGGCAGCAGCTTTGCCGTCTTTATTCGGAACGTCGACTTCCGTGTTCAGCGTGCGCGTCGACATATCAATGGCATCAGCCGTACGCACCACCGTTCCCGTAAATTTCTGCCCGGGAAATTCCTGCAACGTCACCGCCGCTTTCACTCCGACCTTCATCGACGGCGCATACGCCTGCGGGACGCTGACATACACGCGCAACGGATCGACGCGAGCGATATCGAATAATTCCTTGCCAGCCGCCTGCGCTCCCGAATTGATCAGCGCGCCCGGATCGACATTGCGACGCGTCAGCACGCCTGAAAACGGCGCGTACACATTCTTGAAAGACTCCATCTCTTCCAGCCGCCGCACATTCGCATCGGCTGCGGCGAGGTTCGCCTGCGCCTGCGTATATCCACTCGCCTGCTGATCCGCCTCCTGCTGCGAAACCGAATCCGTCTTGCGCAGATTCGCCCAGCGGTCGGCGGAAATCTTCGCCAACCCCAAGGCCGCCTTGATCTGCTCTCGCGCCGCTCGCGCCTGCGAAAGCTCCTGGTCCACTTCCGGCGTATCGATCGAGGCCAGCAATTCGCCCTTCTCGACCTTGCTGCCCATGTCCTTGTACCAGCGCACGAGGTATCCGTTAGTGCGCGCAAAGATGGGAGACTCTTCAAAAGCCTGCAAATTTCCCGGCAACACAAGCTCGTCGTTTCCCGCCTCGGTCGCCGGTTGGACGACGGCCACGGTCGGAATCGCCGCCGCATCCGTTTCTTTCGCGAGCGCGTCCGTCTCGCCTTTCCGGGTCAGAAAGGTAACAAGTCCGGCCGTGAGCAGGACGAGCAGCACTGCGCCTACCAGCATTTTGGCGCGGCCAGTCGGAGCAGGCGGAAGTTCCGGCGGGCGTTCGATAGCGGCGTGAACGGGATGCGTCTCGCCCGGTTGCGTCGTAAACGGTGGTTGTTCTACAGCCATAATTACAGTCTCCAACAAATTCTATTTCTGCTTTGCCTGCAGGCGTTCCTGCCGCCGCCCGTGAATGATCACAAACACGCTCGGGACAAAGAATAATGTCGCCACGGTTGCGAACAACAACCCGCCGATGACCGCCCGGCCCAGTGGCGCATTCTGCTCGCCGCCTTCGCCGAATCCCAGCGCCATCGGCACCATGCCGATGATCATCGCGAGCGCCGTCATCAGCACCGGGCGCACGCGCGTGTAGCCCGCTTCAATCGCCGCCTGCAGCGCCGAGACGCCCATGTCCATCCGATCGCGCGCAAATGACACCATCAGAATCGAATTCGCCGTCGCCACTCCCATGCACATCACCGCGCCCGTCAACGACGGAACGCTCAGCGTCGTCCGCGTCACCAGCAGGAACCAGCAGATCCCCGCCAGCGCTCCCGGCAGCGCCGTAATAATGATGAAGGGATCGAGCCACGACTGAAAATTCACCACAATAAGAAGATAGACGAGCACGATCGCCCCAAGTAAGCCAAAACCCAGCCCGAAAAATGAGGAGCGCATGGTTTCCACCTGCCCCCGCACCACGATGCTGGTTCCGCGCGGCAGATGATCCTGAAAAGGCTTCAGTGCCTTCATCATGTCGGAGGCCACTCCGCCCAGATCGCGCCCCTGCGTACTGGCATATACATCGATGACCGGCTGCACGTTGTAGTGGTTCACAACCGCCGGGCGCATGGTCGGCGACACTTGCGCCAGATTCCCCAGCACCTGCGGCTCTTCTCTCCCATTCGTCACCGGCGTATTCATCAAGTCCTGCAGCGACGTCTCCCGGTACTGCGGCGCCTGAATCGCAATCGGATAGGTCACCCCATTTTTCCGGTTGAGCCAGAAATTGGGAGCCGTCTGGAAGCTGCCGCTCAACGTGATCAACACGCTCTGCGCCACATTCTGCGCGGTCAGTCCGACCTGGTTGATGCGGGTGCGGTCCATATCGACATACAGTGTCGGAAGACTCATCATTTGCTGCACGTGCACGTCCGCCGCGCCCGGAATCAGGCGTAGCCGGTTGGCGATCCTCTGCCCGATTTCATAATTGCCCCGCATGGTCGGCGCCCATGATCTGAATATCGACCGGAGCCGGCAATCCAAAGTTCAAAATCTGCGACACGATATCGGCCGGCTGGAAAAAAAATTCCACTCCCGGAAACCGCGCCGGCAATATGCGTCGCAACCGGCGTATGTACTGGGCGGTGGCGTGGTGATGTTCCGGATTGAGCGCGATCAGCACTTCCGCGTCACTCGTTCCGATCACGCCCGAACTGCTGTACGAGAGGTTGATGCCCGAATAGGGAAGGCCGATATTGTCGAGCACCGTCTGCAGTTCTTCCTTCGGAATCTCGCTGCGCAGCACGCGCTCCACTTCGTCGCAGAGCTTCGCCGTCTCCTCTACGCGCAGCCCGGGACGCGCGCGGAAATGCAGGCGGATCAGGCCCGCATCCACCTGCGGGAAGAAGTCCTGCCCCAGAAAGAAAACCAGCCCGACCGAGAGCACGCAAAAGATCACGAAGCACACCGCGAAGAGTCCGCGATTGTCCAGGGTGGTCTCCAGCAGTTGCTGGTAGCCCGCGCGGAACTTATCGAAGCCGCGCTCGAATTTCGCGCTGGAACTTCGCGAGAAAATTCGTCGGCTCCAGCGCCCGGTGCTCGTGCCCGCGCATGATGTACATCACCATGGTCGGAATCAGCGTGCGCGATAGCAGGTACGACGCCAGCATCGCAAAACTTACCGCCTCCGCCATCGGCACGAACAAAAATCTCGCCACTCCCGTCAGGAAGAACATCGGCACAAACACGATGCAGATGCACAGCGTCGAAACAAACGCCGGCACCGCGATTTGCGACGCGCCGTCGAGGATGGCCTGCTTCATCTCCTTGCCCATGGCGAGGTTCCGCTCGATGTTCTCGATTTCCACCGTCGCGTCGTCCACCAATATCCCGACCGCGAGCGCCAGTCCGCCCAGCGTCATGATGTTGATCGTCTCGCCCAGCGCGCTCAGCAGAATCACCGAAACAAAAATCGAGAGCGGGATCGAGATCGCAATAATGATCGTGGGACGCCAGTCGCCCAGGAACAGCAGGATCATGGCCGCCGTCAGCAAGGCAGCCGTCAACCCCTCGCGCAACACTCCCTGAATCGAGGCGCGCACAAATAGCGACTGGTCGAACAACGCCTTGATCGTCAATTCGGGAGGCAGCGATTGCGAGGCCTTCGGCACCATCGCCTTGATCGCATTCACCACCGTCAGCGTCGAAGCGCCGCCGAGTCTTGTACATCGACATCAGCACGCCGCGCACGCCGTCCTGCCGCACGATGTTGGTCTGCGCCGCGAACCCGTCCCGCACATGTGCCACGTCGCGCATGTACAACGTCGACCAGTTGGTCGTCTTTACCGGAAGGTCGTTCAGTTCCGCAATCGTGTCGCGGCGTGCCATTCATCTCCA
The DNA here is from genome assembly GCA_963838315.1 of uncultured Acidobacteriaceae bacterium. Lineage (GTDB taxonomy): Bacteria > Acidobacteriota > Terriglobia > Terriglobales > Acidobacteriaceae > Acidiflorens. The sequence goes on along the minus strand of CAWIQW010000015.1, from coordinate 60,203 downwards.
CGTTGTATTCCGTGGGACCGATCTTGGCCGTGCCCGCGGGCAGAATCAGGTTCTGCGCGGCGACCGCGTTCACAATGTCGGCCGGCGCCAGCCCGTATGTCTGGAGCTTCGCCGGATCCAGATCCACCTGGATCTGGCGAGGTTTTCCGCCATAAGGGTACGGCGTCGCCGCTCCCTGCACCGTGGTCAATTGCGTGCGCAGGAAATTATTGCCGAGATCGAACAACTGCTGTTCGGGAAGCGTCTTGCTGCTCAATCCCAGTTGCACGATCGGCGTGGTCGACGCCGTATAAGTAATGACCAGCGGAGGAGTCGTACCCGGCGGCAGCCCACGCAACACGGTCTGGCACATCGCCGTCACTTGCGTCATCGCCATCGAAATGTTGACGTTCGGCCGGAAGAAAATCTTGATCACGGCCTTCGCCGGCACCGACGACCGATTCCTGATGCTCGATGTCGTTGACCGTCACCGTGAACCCACGCTCGGAGTTGCTCACGATGCGGTCCGCCATCTCGCTCGGCGACATGCCGTCGAAGCTCCACACCACGCTGACGACGGGAATATTGATGTCCGGAAAAATGTCGACGGGAGTGCGCAGAATCGTGATGGGCGTGAGAATCACGATCAGCAACGCCATCACCACGAACGTATAAGGGCGCCGGAGCGCTAACGCGACGATCCACATAAGACGAGCAAATTCAAATCACGAACAACTGGGGAAAAACGTTGCGGTTGCGCGGTCCCCATGGTCCGCCGTATTTTATAAATAGATTCGAAACAGTACGTTTCGGATTTAAATTATAATCAATCTTCGTGACCATGCAAAATCAAGCCGCCCCGGCCGCGCTCAACGGTAATGCCGCGCGCAATGGCAACAATGGCAAGCGCGCTCCGGGCCGCCCGCGCAGCGAGCAATCGCGCCGCGCCATTCTGCGCAGCACCCTCAAGTGTCTGCGTCAGGAAGGCACTTTCGCCGACCTGAGCATCGAGGCCGTGGCCAGCGACGCCAACGTGAGCAAGGCGACCATCTACCGCTGGTGGCCGACCAAGGCGGCCCTCGTCGTCGATGCCTTTTCCGCCAGCGCCGATCAGGAACTCCAGTTCCCCGACACCGGTTCGCTCCACCGCGACATCAGCCTGCAGATGCGGCGCCTGATTCGCATCTTCCGTTCTCCGCGCGGCAAGATCGTGGCCGCCCTGCTCGCCGGCGGACAATCCGATCCCGAACTGATGCAGGCTTTCCGTGACCGCTTCCTCTGGCCCCGGCGAAAGAATGCCTATAAGACTCTACAACGCGGCATCGATCGCGGAGAACTCCCCAAGGACAGCGATCTCGATCTGATTCTCGATTCGCTCTACGGACCGATCTACATGCGCTTCCTCATCCGCCACGCCGAACTGAAAGAAAACTTCGCCGACGAAATCTGCGGCCTGCTGCTGAACCAGGCACCAACCGGAGCCCGCAGGAATAAAGTCAAAAGTCAGAAGTCAAATTGAAGAAGTGAACCCCCAGGGCACATCCGGGTTAACGCTTTTACTTCTGCAATCTGACTTCTGACTTGAGTCTCTATTGCCATCCTCCCGTCGACCGCATTACCATCTTCTTAATTCATAGCGCTCCGGGGAATTCTTCTTTTCGAGCTTTCGCAAGCCAGATTTCCTATCTCAAGGAGGATGTAATGGCCACCGCAATTTCCCCCACTCAGGTTGATTCCCGCGTTCACGAATTCCTCGGCAAACCGCGCAAGATGCTGATCGACGGCAAATGGGTTGACGCCATTTCCGGCAAGACCTTCCCCACCTATAATCCCGCCACCGGCGAAGTCCTCGCCAAGGTAGCCGAAGGGGACAAGCAGGATATCGACGCCGCCGTAAAAGCCGCGCGCAAGGCCTTCGACAGCGGACCGTGGTCGCGGCTCACCGCCTCCGAACGCGGCAAGCTCGTCTGGAAGCTGGCCGACCTGCTCGAAAAAAATCTCGAAGAGTTCGCCATGCTCGAAACACTCGACAACGGCAAGCCGCTCACCGTTGCCCGCGCCGCCGACGTGCCCCTCGCCGTCGACATGTTCCGCTATATGGCCGGATGGGCCACCAAACTCGAAGGCACAACCATCCCCATCTCCGTTCCCTACACGCCCGGCGCGCAGTATCACGCCTACACCTTGCGTGAGCCCGTTGGCGTAGTCGGACAAATCATCCCGTGGAACTTCCCGCTGCTCATGGCCGTCTGGAAACTGGCTCCCGCACTCGCCACCGGATGCACGGTCGTGTTAAAGCCCGCCGAGCAGACGCCGCTCTCCGCGCTCCGTCTGGGCGAACTGATTTCCGAAGCCGGATTCCCCGACGGCGTCGTCAACATCGTCCCCGGCTACGGAGAAACCGCCGGGGCCGCGCTTGCCGCGCACGACCTCGTCGACAAAGTGGCTTTCACCGGATCGACAGAAGTCGGCAAACTCATTGTGCACGCTGCCACCGGCAACCTGAAAAAAGTTTCGCTCGAACTGGGCGGCAAATCGCCCAACGTCGTCTTCGCCGATTCCGACCTCGATACCGCCATCGCCGGTTCCGCAAGCGCCATCTTCTTCAATCACGGACAATGCTGCTGCGCTGGTTCGCGCCTCTACGTCGAGCGCCCCGTGTTCGATCAGGTAGTCGAAGGCGTAGCCGCAAGAGCAAAGAAAATCAAAGTAGGGTCGGGCATGGAAGCCAGCACCTCCATGGGACCTCTGGTCTCCGAAGAGCAGTTGCAGCGCGTCTGCAACTACCTCGAAGTCGGCCTGAAAGAAGGCGCGACCGCGATGGCTGGGGGAAAAAAGCTGGGCGACAAAGGCTATTTCGTAGAGCCGACGGTCCTCGTCAACACCAAAGAAAACATGCGCGTAGTGCAGGAAGAAATCTTCGGACCGGTCGTCGCCGCAATCCCGTTCGACAATCCCGAAGAGCTGGTTCCCCGCGCCAACAACAGCATGTACGGCCTGGCCGCCGGTATCTGGACGAAAGATATTTCCAAAGCGCACCGACTCGCGGCTTCCATGCGAGCGGGCACCGTCTGGATCAACTGCTACAACATCTTCGACGCCGCTCTCCCCTTCGGAGGCTACAAGCAATCCGGCTGGGGCCGCGAAATGGGCAAAGACGTCCTCAACCTCTACACCGAAACCAAAGCCGTCTGCACGCGGCTCTAAACGCGGCCTCGATTGAAACTCGAGAGCTACCCCATCCTGACGTCGCGTAGTTTGCGGCGTCGGGGTGGGGTTTTCAGTTTATATGTCGCCTATCGTCGCGAGTCTTTCTTGCGCATGCCCGAATTGTGCCAGGGGGAAGGTCATCTTCGGCTTCGCGTTTTCTATGGCTGAGTTCGGCGGCGCGTCTGGCTTCTTCCACCTCTGGGACGGATCCGGCAGGCTCGTCGAGGTGTCGCCCGATTGCCAGCAGATGTTCGAGTTCGGCCTGGATTTCTTCTTCGGAATACTGGCCGGGCTTGTTGCGTTTGCGTTTCGGGTAAGTCGAGCTTTGCGCCACGGCGGAAGAGAGTTGTGGCGGCTCGGCCGGAGGGGGTTCGGGTTCGAAGGGCAAATTGGCGACCCGATCGAGATCGACGACAAGCTGCTCTGGGCGCGGCTTTTCGGCTTTCATGTGCTTCAGATTCGCGGATGCAATTTGCAGCGAGTAAAGAAGAAGGCCGGCCGTTTTCGCATCGACGATCTTATGCAGAAGCATGTGTGCGACCTGGCGGACGGCAAGCTGGATGGAGTGCGCGTCCTCAAACAAGGGAAGATCGGTTTCGATGGCGGTAAAAGGAGCCTCCGCGTAATAGGAGATCGCTTGCGAACGTCCCTGCTGGTGGTAGTAACAAAACATAAGATTGCGAATGGCGGGCGATCCGCATTGGACGCCGCTGGTCATGACGTGCTGACATCGTGTGGCTGGTTGAGTTTCCATGAAGGACTCCTTTGAGCTGCGAGTTGCGAGCCGCGAGTCTCGAGTCACTCGGACTCGGGGTTTCGCTTTCGCTTTATGAATCTGGTTTATGAGTGCGACTCTGGGGTAACCCTACCCCCCTTTTTTCGGCCTATTGGAATCAAGACTTTACGGGGTATTCCCGGCAAAGTCTTGAGCCGTCGGTAGTTACGGCTAAAGTCTTGATAATACAGATACTTAGTATTCCCCACTTGCAGTTATGGACGATTTCGGATCAAACCCCACCGGATGCCGAAACGAATATCGATTCATTCTCGCTTCTTGGGATTTGTTTGTCTGTGCGCTGGCTCACGTTGAATTTGTGATGAATCGAAAGCCTGTTCTTAAGAGGACATCAAGACGCACCAATTCGCTGATATAGGGTCGGTCTTTGTTCGATTCGTGATCTCGCGAGGGACCGAAGTCTCACTCGTACCGCAACGCTTCAGCCGGAAGAATCCGCGCCGCCGACCACGACGGATAAATCGTCGCGACGAACGAAATGCCGATCGACACCAGCGCGGTAATCACTCCATCCATCGGCCGCGGGACGAAGGGAACGTAGTCGATCGAGTAGACCTCGGCGGAGAGCGAGATGAAGTGGTAATGTCCGCCGGCCCATGAGATCGCGTAGCCAATGACGAGGCCGATCGCGGTGCCGAGCACTCCGATCAGCACGCCCTGCGCGATGAACACGCGCCGGATCTGCCGCTTCTTCGTGCCCATCGACATGAGCACGGCGATGTCCTTGGTTTTTTCCATCACCATCATGGTGAGCGAGATCAGAATATTCAGCGCGGCCACAAACACGATCAGCCCAATCGTGATGAACGTGACCAGCCGCTCCAGCCGCAGCGCGCGGAACAGCGGCTTGTTCTGCTCCATCCAATTGGTGGTCATGAAACCGCTGCTTCCCGAAACACGATCCGCGGCCTTTTCCAGTTCGTCGCCCACTTCGCCGGCGCGGTAGATGTCGTCAAGCTTGAACTGGATGACCGAGATCACGTCGCCGAGTCCGAACAGTTCCTGCGCATCGGCAAGACGAATGAACGCCCAGGAAGAGTCGTAGTCGAAGAATCCGGAGTTGAAGATGCCAGCCACCCGAAACCGTATGTACTTCGGCACTATCCCAAAGGGAGTGAGTTCTCCCTGCGGCGAAGTGACCAGCACGACGGATCCGACGGAAGCGCCAATCCCAGCCGCCAGATCGTTCCCCAGAATGATCGGAGGCATAGTCGCCAAGCGCTGCTGAACCCCAGCAAGGTCGTCGGGCGATGTAGATTGCGGGGCGCGGACACTCCTGTCCTTGGATGCTGAGTTTGACTTCGAGCTTGCTGTTCCCGCCGCGGTCGCATTCGCAACCTCCGGCTGACTGGTTTCTTGCGCAGACGATTGCGGGGCAGGAGGAATTTCATCCAGAGCGGCAGCCGAGCCGATGTTGACCGTTTGCAGCAGGTCGCTGACCTTGCGCTCGTAGCGTGGAAGCATGCCCTTGAGCACGGCTCCGCGAGCGCGCGGCCCACGCGAAATCAGCACCTGCTCGTAAATCGCCGGAGCGGCCGCAACGACATGCGGTTCCTTAGACAATTTATCAAGCAGAGGACGCCAATTGCTGATGCCATCGCTCTCGGCGCGCAGCAGGCTGACGTGCGAGGTCGAACCCAAGAGGCGAGCCTGCAGGTCCTGCCGGAACCCGTTGTTGATGGCCAGGGCGACGATGAGCGAAGCGACGCCGGCCGCGACGCCCAGAATGGAGATCGCGGTAATGATGCCAATAAAAGCTTGCCGCCGCTTGGCGCGCAGATAGCGGGTTGCGATGAATAATTCGAAGCGCATGAGAAAAGCCGACAGCTGTCAGCCATCAGCCGTCAGCTTTCCGGTAAACGGATTATATCCGTCAATCGCCGAAGATCCGCGGAAACACTGCTGGCACGGCATTGCGGTAGGCGCGATACGGTTCACCGAATCTTTTCTCCAACTCCTCGTCCTCCATTCGAATCATCACCGGGCCGGTCACGATGGCGAATGCCGTCAGTCCCCAGCACACGGCGAGTCCCGTGCCCACGCTCCAGCCCAGCATCCAGCAGAGATAGGCCAGATAGACAGGATGCCGCACTCGCGAACGGATGCCCTGGGTTATGAGACGCTGCTCGCGATTGCCGGCGTGCACTTCGGGCAACCCCGAGAGCTGGCTGGCACTGAAGTTCTCGCGGGCGCGGAAATAGACATAGAGTCCGGAGACAAAAAGAAGCCCGGCGCCCAGCCATGGCAGGTTTGTCCCAAAGTTTGCGGGATAGAGCAGTACACTTCGTAGCGGCCAGGTCACCAGAGCTGCGAGCAGCCAGAACGCCATCCATGCCGGGAGGAGAAAAAAGTATGGCGAGCGCGGCCTCTGCCGCCAGCGCTCCGCAAAGGGATGAATCATCAACCACAGCACCGGAACGGTGGAACATGGAACGCAAAATATCCAGCCGATAACCTGCAAACAGTGCCGCATCGAGAAATGTTACCAGTTCGAGGCGAGGCGATCGGAAATCGCCGTGCAGCTCTAAGAAGTAGGTCAAGAGTGCGAGGCGCGCAGTGCGTGGCTGGATGCTCGTAACTCGTGGCTGGTGGCTCGAGGGTCCCAACTCGCAACTTGTGGCTCGCGGGTCGTGGCTTGCAGCTTTTTTCCTGCTATTCTTCTTCCTCATGTCCCCCATTCTGACCAGTGTGCTGCTGGGACTCACGGCGGCGGCGGCCAATGTTTTTGGCGGCGCGATCATCGTCCAGAAGCACTGGGAGCGATCCTATCTCCGCTACTTCGTCGCGCTCGGCGCAGGTTTCATGCTCGCGACCGCGCTGGTAGAAATGGTGCCGGCCAGCATTCAACTGCGCGGCCCGTACGCCGGATTCCTCATCCTGGCGGGATACCTGCTCGTCCATTTTTTCGAGCACACGGTGACTCCCCACTTTCACTTTGGAGAAGAAACGCACGCCGAGCAATTCGTGCATTCTCACAAGGGATATTCGGTCCTGATCGGCCTGCTGATTCACACGTTTTTCGATGGCATCGCGATCGCTTCGGGATTCCTCGTTTCTCCGGCGCTCGGCTGGATCATCTTCGTGGCCGTTTTTCTGCACAAAATTCCGGAAGGATTCACCATCTCGTCGGTGATGCTCGCCAGCGGCCGCAGTCGTGCCTTTGCCTGGGGATCATCCGTAGCGCTCGGCATAGCCACAGTTGCCGGAGTGATGACCATGGCCGTCTTCCGCCACGAGGTAAGCTTCGGACTGCCCTTGTCGGCGGGCGTGACGATCTACGTGGCCGCGTCAGATCTGATTCCTGAAGTGAATAAAGAGCCGGGAGTGAGGATGGCGCTACTGGTGTTTGTCGGAGCGGCTTGCATGTTCTTGCTGGATCAATTCTTCCACGTGCATTGAAGATACTTGGCTAATCGGCCATGGCAACGGATTGCTTCGGCCTGCCCCCTTTACGCCCATTCTCCCGCGCTGCCCTTTTCTTGGCGGGACTCTTCGCCGCCCCTCCCCCGCGCCCTATCGCCGCCATCCACTCCTTGTTGCCATAGATGTGGCGGAGCAAACTCGGGACATGATAATCGACGTCAAGTGCCGGCCAATGGAGCCCCGTACCGTCCCCAAGAATCTCTATGCGCGCGATTTGCGCACTGGTTGCCGATTGCAGACCTTGTAGCTCCTCGCGCGGAATCATATGACGCCTGCCGTCTCGCAACTTCAAGATGAGCATATCCAATCCCGCCCCCGGCCTGTACTCCACCTCGGCCACACGCGGTTCTCGCCACGCCCGCCTGGCGTGGTCAATCGCGCGGTCGATGTCGGCGTCGCTGGTAACAATTTTGTGCGCCGTTTTGTGCGCCGCTACTCTCTTGTTGCCCCCGACTTTCTCCCGAACCGTTTTATACTTACCCATGTATGTTCTCCCACAGGGCGACGAGTTCCTCAAAGTGGCGAGCTGCGGCACGCAGAATTTTCTTCACGTCCGATCGCTTCGCACCGGCTGGCCGAACCGCATCCTCGCGTTTCGCCAGCGCCACATTCCCGTCGAGCTGAAGATCGACAATTGCTTCGGTTTCACTGGCAAAGCCATGAACATGACGCGGCGGATGATCATTCGAGTAAACGACAAATCGAATGCCGCCGAACCTCAGCGAACCCACTGGATAATTATAACCCAAGCGGCGGTTAGGTTAGCAGAATGATTTTGCTTGTCTGGGCTGCGAGGTGGCGGAATGATGTTCCTACTGGATAGATTGTTCCCATGTGCATTGAGCGTTTGGAGGAAGGCTCGTGACACTACTTGAACTCCTCTATTTTACGTTTGTAGCTTTGGGGGCATTTCTTGCTGCCCAGTGGCTCTATCACCATGTGGGGTGGGTCTGGGCAGTTATCGGTTTCGGTGTCGTGTTGTGGGGTTGTCTCCGATTCTTCTTTACCGGCGCACTTTATCGCGTCGTGAGTCTAATTTTCAGGCTCAAGGACTAAACACGCTCTGAGCTTCCGTCTAACCTTCACCCGCTATGTCGGATGTGCATAACATCCCCGTCCTGCACAATGTAGTCCTTGCCTTCCAGCCGTAATGTGCCCTTCGCTCGGGCGTTCGCTTCGGAACCGGCTTCCAGAAGCTGATCCCAGCGAATTGTTTCGGCGCGAATGAAGTGCTTTTCCAGGTCAGAGTGGATCGCTCCGGCGCCGTTTTGCGCTCGCGTATGTGCGGGGATCGTCCAGGCCCGGCATTCGTCTTCGCCGGCGGTGAAGAATGAGATCAGGCCCAGCAGGTGGTAGCTCTTCTGGATGAGGCGCGACAGGCCGCTATCTTTCAGTCCATAACTGCCCAGGAATTCGGCGGCGTCTTCGTCGCTCATCTCGGCGAGTTCGGCTTCGACTTTGCCGCAGATCGCGCTCGCTCCGGCATTGGGGCGCGAGGCTACTTCCGTGAGATTGTATTTCGCGACCGCTGCTTCAAGGTCTTTGCCCAGTTCGGTGCTCTCGCCGATGTTGAGCACGTAGAGCATGGGCTTCTCGCTCAAGAACATGAAGCCGCGGATGCGCTTCTTGTCGTCGGGCGTGATCTCCATTTCGCGCAACGGCTTTTCGGTTTCGAGGAACGCTTTGGCCTTGATCAACAACTCGTTTTCTTTTTCGAGTTCGGGCGTCTTCATCTTCTTCAGATCTTTTTCCAGGCGTTCGAGACGCTTTTCGATCTGGCCGAGGTCGCTCACCATCAGGTCGAACTCGACGTTGCGAATGTCGCGTAGCGGATCGATTGGGCCAACGTGCGGAATGGCATCGTTCTCGAAAGCCCGCAGCACGTGGATGAGCGCATCCACCTGCCGCAGATGGCCAATGTAGGCGGTCTCTTTCAGCGCTTCCTGGCCGATCGCGCCCACGTCCACGTATTCGACCGAGGCGTGCGTCAGCTTCTTGGGGTTGTAGAGCGCGGCCAGTTTGTCGAGTCGTTCGTCGGGAACCTTGGCGACTCCGATGTGAGCTTCGCGCGGATTCGAAAACGCCTGCTCGGAGAGATGCGCTTTCGTAAGGATTCCAAACAGAGATGTCTTGCCTGCGTGGGGCAGGCCGATGATGCCGGATTTCATGATTGAGTCTCGAGTATCAGGTCTCAGCTCTCAGCTTTGAGCTCTTAGCAAAAGATCGAACATGTAAGGATAAATCATTCAGTGTGACCCGATGGGTGTTCCTGAACCAGATAGCTGTCTTGCATGCTAGCCTCGATAGATGGCGTATTGCTTTACATGGGGGCGATGGTCTCGATTCTTATTGATTGGAATCGTTTGTGTTGGCATTTCGAACGGCGCGGCGGGGCAAATCCGCGTTCCTCTGGAGCCCCGCTCCGTCATCGAGAAGCGCCTCAAGTCATTCTCGACGAATAACAGTAAACGCGAAGCGGTCATCCGCAAGTGGCTTGCGGAATCAGGATGCGCGGATTCCAATCTCTCGGAGCAGGCGTTGCAGGCGACAGAACGCAAGCTGCCTCCGAACGTGATCTGCATCCTTCCAGGGGAGAAGCAAGGCGGAGATTTGGGCCGAATCATCATCGTAGGCGCTCACACCGATCACGTCGACGACTTCGGCGACGGAGTCGTGGACAACTGGTCGGGAGCGGCGCTGCTTCCGAGCCTGCTTTTTAGCCTGAGCTCGCAGGCACGTCACCATACGTTTATTTTTGTGGGCTTCTCGGCGGAAGAAAAAGGCCTGGTCGGTTCCGAATACTATGTGGAGCACCTCACGGCGGACGAGCGCGCACGCATTGACGGCGTGGTTAATCTTGACAGCCTGGGATTGGGCCCCACCGAGGTTTGGGCTTCGCACGCCGATAAGGCGCTGCTCGATGCGTTGGCGGCGGTATCGACAGAGAGCAGGCTTCCGGCGTCGGTGATGAACGTGGACAATCTGGGGACGGCCGACTCCGAATCGTTTGCGCGGTTCCACATTCCGCGCGTTACGCTCCATTCGCTCACGCCGGACACATGGGCGATTCTGCACTCGCCGCGCGACAAACTGGCTGCCATCAGTATGGACGATTACTACGACAGCTACCGGCTGATTGCCGAGTATCTGGCGTATCTGGATGAGGCACTGAGGAAACCCACGACGAATCCTACGGCGTGGAGAAAGTAGGGATCTTTCGACTGCGCGGGACGCGCTTCGCTTACCCCGCTTCGCTCAGGACGACCTCGATTCTAAACGAGATGTGAACGACGAAAAAAAGTCACACGCTCTGAGGATGAGTTGGTACGCGGTCGGATTTTCGACAGAAGGCTAATGCAACTCCTGCGCGGTGCGAAAGATAGCGATCAATCCCAGCAGGAGGACAGCCGACTCGAAATCCTCGGACCAGACATGCAGGCGGTCGAACTCCGCCCGCACCGGGTCGTTCAGGGCGAGGCTGTCGATGACTCCGGCTTGCGCTCGCAGGGCATGCATCCGGGGAGAGATGGCGAACTGCGAGATCATCGTGAGTGCGAGCATGAGCACGATCAGCAGGTGCCGCAAAGCGAGTGGCCGCGCGTTGCCCACGCTCAGGCGGCAATAAACCATGGAGGCGATCAGGAAGACAAAGCCGGAGACGATCCCCATCGCGTGCAGCAGGTCCAGCGAACGTCCGACGATTGAGCCCGCCATGTGGCGCGTGGGAAGAAGTCCCGCTGTAAAAGCGGTGGGCGCTTCCACGAAGGCCAGAAAGATGATTCCGCCGATCCACACCACGAGCGCGAGCAGCATCAGAAAACGCAGGAATGACATGCCCCGAATTATAGGCGAAGGCGATCGCTGCCGGACTCACCGCCAGGACGCCCCTTTCGAACTTCGCCCCGCCACCAAAAAGCCTGTTCAACAAGGGCGCGCAAGGCGATACAGTGAAATCCCTCCACTTCATCGGGACTTTCCCGACACTTTCAGGCAAAACTCGCTCCAGTAAAGCGGTTTGAGACGAGTTATCCACAGGTTGAACCAGCGCGGTCACTTGGTCGGACCCGGGCAAGTGTTTAAATTCATCCTTCCCCGATCAGTTCGAAGGGAAACACTTCCCATGCAACGGTCGATGACATACTCCGATGTAAGTTTTGTCTCCCTTCCGACGGCAATTTTCTGCGTGCAGTGTGAGCTGATAAGCGACAACAATACTCCGCGCTGCCTGGCCTGCGGCAGTAATGCGGTTCTGAGCCTTTCGCGGGTGCTGGGCGGATCGCTGCGCGGCCAGCAAACGACGCACCTGATTGCGGACGCGGAACTGGACCGGCTGGTGCGCTCCCTGTTGCACTCGGTGCCGCAGGTGGAGGAATGCGAGAACGAACTTTCGGTGATCCCCGGCTTTACCACACCGGGTTTTGCCACGCCCGGGATGCCCGCATCGGCTTTCTCAACCCGGCATCACCTGCGGGTACGCCATCACGGGCCAACTGCGCCGCGCCCGGCATTCATCAATCCCGGAGAACTCGACCTCGAGCCCGGCATCAGCATCATTGCCGAGAAAGCACAATCGCTGACCGGCGCGACGGGTGCGGCCATCGCGCTGCGCAAGGGCGACGAAATCATTTGCCGCGCGCGCACGGGGCGAACGGCTCCCGACCTGGGCGTGCGTCTCCAGACCGACCGCGGGCTTTCCGCCGAGTGCGTGCGCACCGGAGAAGTCCTGCTGTGCAACGATGCGGAGACGAGTCCGCGAGTAGACTCGATCAGCTGCCGCCGGCTGGGAGTGCGCTCGATCCTGGTAGCTCCCCTGCGGCATTTCCGGCGGACGCTGGGAGTTTTCGAGGTGCTCTCTTCAACGGCGGGCGCGTTCGACAACAATGATGTCGCGACTATGCAATTCTTGTCGGGGATGATGGTGGCGGCAATGTCCAGGCTGTCGAGTATGCAGCCGGAATCTCAGGTTGCGGACGGCAGCTCTCAGCTTCCGGCTCACAGCTCTCAGGACGACGGCTTCCTGGGGAACAGTTCTGAATACTGAGTTCTCAGTTCCCAGTTCTCAGTTCCCAGTCTTAACAAAGGTTCCTGCCCGAACAATCCTGGCCACGCCGGCGACACGAGGCGATTTGGCGGTCCTCCGCGCACGCAAACGCATTCCTGCAACTTCCCTAGATTTTGCCGAGAACTGAAAACGAGGAACTGGGAACGGGCAACTGAGAACTGGGAACTGGGAACTGGAAACCGAGAATCGGCTACTGGCAACTTTACTGGGCGGCTTCCAGCAGACCTTTTTCGGCTTTTTCCTGGCACTCGATGCAGTGGCGCGTCCACGGGACGGCCTCGAGGCGCTTGGCATTGATCTCTTTGCCGCAGGAGACGCACTCCCCAAAACTGCCTTCGCGAATGCGGGCGAGCGCGCCTTCGACCATGTTGAGCAGCTGGCGGTCGTTGTTACTCTGGCTGAAGAGGAATTCCTTGGTGTAGGAACTGGCGGCGCGATCGGCAACGTCCTGCGTGGCCTCTTCGTCGGCGGCGCGGCCGTCCTTTTGATTGCGGGTCACCATGTGCCGCAATTCCTGCTGCCGGGTTTCCAACCGCTTCTTGAAGTTCTCTATTTTCTTCTTATCCATGATTGCGCTCTACCTGCACGGCAGATTCCATTCAGATTAAGCCAAACGAATATGGTAAGCGCCCATGCGAACGGGCGTCAACTGGAAGTCAGAAGGCAGAAGTCACTGGCTGGAAGTCAGAAGTCAGAAGTCAGATTGCAGAAGTAAAACCCATTGGGACAACCGGGAAGATGAAACAAAAGGCTGCGGGATCCAGATGGGTCGCCCTCCCACCGTGCCTGTCTGGTTTTTGCCTTAACTTCTGCAATCTGACTTCCTACTTCTCACTTGCATCTTCTGACTTCTCCTTAATTTATTGCGCGGCCGCGCTCAACGGTGGCGCCGGATATTCGGGAAGGCCCAGTTTGCCGGCCGGCGTTCGTTTCACCTGCAGTTCGTCGAACAGCAGCGCGGGGCTCGCAATGCTGAACGGGACCGACTCGATATGATTCTCGAGGAACGGTACGCCTCCCGCCGCGATCAGGCTGCCGCGCAGGGAGCGCAGGTCGAGATCTCCAAATACCGCGCCGCGCACCAGTTCCTTGTGTCCATCGCTCGCGTAGACGCGATATACCAGGCGGGGTTCCAGCTTGGGAGCCATGGTTTCCACGTAGAGGGCATACGGGAGATTGCGCTCGCGGGCCAGGTCCATCAATTTTTTCGTCAGTTCTGTATCGGACAGGGGATGGGTGGATTCAAGAATTAAATTGCCGGGATGGGGATCGGGAGCGCCCGTCGCGGGCGCGCGGCCGTGGCCGTTGGAAAGCGGGAAATCGCGCAGGGGCTGCCGGTTTGTGAGATAGCCGACGAGTTGTCCCTTGTCGATCAGCAAAACGCGCTCTGCTTTGCAGCCTTCATCGTCGAACTGGTAGTGGCCGAAAAGTGGATGGCTGTCCAGCGAAGAAATTGTCGGGTCATCGAACACGTTGATGAAATCCGGCAGCACGCGCGTTTTGTAACTGCTCGCCCAATAGCCCGTGGTGCGCGCATTCTCTCCGAGCTTGGGCTTGATGCCGACTACATTGGGCTCGATCAGTTCGGTTACGACCGACGCTGCCGCATCGTTCGAGAACAGGACGGGCCCGCGGTATTCCTCGTCCGTGACGGGCGCGGTTTGCAGGAGCTTCAGGGTTTCCAACATGTGCCCCGTCGTTTTCAGGAACTGTTCGGGCGTAGGCAGCGCAGCCAGGTCGGCGCCCTCATCCTGATGCGAGCGCTGGACGAGCATGCCATCGCCAGCCTGGGTCGCGCCCGCGATGCTGACCGAATACGTAGCTCTGCCCGAGCGGGTGACGGTGCCTTCGGAGTTTACGAAGTAATGGTTCTCGGCCTGAAAGCGGAGCGCCGCTTCGAAATATTCCAGAGTTGGATCGGAACGGTATTGCGCGGACGCATCTTCGAGAACGCCCACCCAAGGCGCAAAGTCGGCGGTCGCGGGAAGATGGGCGAGCGGTTCGATGGAGTGGACCGGAGTGGCGCGCGCAAAATCGTCCACCGGTTCATCCACCTTGTACTGCTTCAAAGCGGCCTGCTTGGCCGAGAGGGCTTCTCCGGCAGCTTTGTAGGCGCGATCCGTGGCCAGCCATACTCGATGGCGGATCGCGTAGATGTCATCGTCGACCGGGATGAGATCAACGGAGCCTTCACCGGAGCTGTAATAACTGTCCTGCTTGTAATCTCCGATGCGGACCACCACCCGAAGAAAGCGTCCGCTGCCGCGTTGCTGCGTGCGCAGGGCTCCAAACAGCGCGCTGGCCTCGTAGGCGTCGAGTTCGGTGACGCGGTATTCAATGTAGTAGGGCGCGGGGACGTTCTCCATCTTGAGGTGGGCTTTGGAGCGGTCCATTTCTTCCTGGAGAGCGCGCAGCAGGATGTCGTCGGGAGCGTTGGCGGCGCGGGCGGGAATTGGCAGCGCGCAAGCCACAACCAAAAGAACGACCGCGGTCACCATCAGCCCCAACGTTTGAAAACACCGTCGTCCCACACGATAACTCAGCAGTCTATTACTCATTGCCTGCCTCCCTGCTCATCGGCGCCCGGTGGGGGTGGGAGGATGGGGGGACGCGTGTCACCGTACTTTTTCTTCTGCACTTCGATGTCGGAGAACAGAATCATCGGAGATGCGGCTGAAACGGGCACGCTGCCAGATTCCGCGCCGCAGATGCCATTGAAGACGCTGCTCGTGTCTCCGGTGGCTTCGATCTCGGTCAGAACCGTTAGTGGAGTGCCGACAATATCGACTCCGCGCACGAGTTCATCGGGGCGGCCGTCGGCGTACACTCGCCACACCATCACGGGCAGCACCTGAAATGCCTGCGGAAGATCGCTGGTGGTGAGCGTGAATCCTCCCTGAATGTCTTCGAAGTACAGGCCGTAGCTTTTTCCCTGCTTCTTTATTTCTTCGAGGAAGCGGGCGCGCAATTGGGAGTCGGGCACGGTCTTTGACGAGGTCACGATCAGATTACCCTGGCGGCCTACAGGCATTTGCCCGGCCTGGGCGCGTCCGTGGCCGTTCGAGGTGCCGAAGTTTTTTACCGGCATGCGTCCCATCAGGAAATTCTGCAGCACGCCATCCTTGACTACCTCGACGCGTGTCGCCGGCATGCCTTCATCGTCGTAGCGGTAGTATCCCGAGAGTTCGGTGCCGCCGAAAGTTCGCAGCGTGGGATCGTCGGCCACGCTCAGGAAGTCGGGCAGGATTTTTTCATTCAATTTTTTCGTGAAGGTCTGACCTTCCTCGCGCCCCTTCTGGCGCTGCCCTTCGATGCGATGTCCGAGAACCTCGTGGAAGAAGACGGCGGCGGCGCGTCCGGAAAGCAGAGCGGGTCCGCTATACGGTTCGGCCAGGGGAGCCGCCTTTAACGCGTTCAAATCCTCGGCGATTTTCTTAACGCTCGCCTCGATCTCGGCTTGCGAAGGAAACTTCGACGGATCGGACGACTGGTAAGTTTCGACGCGCTCCAGCTGCATGCCGTCGTCCGCCAGCACCTGGCCCTCAATCATGATGCGGAAGATGGCGTCTGCGGTAACCACCTTTGTCCCTTCCGTCGAAACCAGGTAGCTGCGGCCCTTTCCGGCGTAGAGATAGACCAGCGACTCCTGAATCTGGTAACGCCGGAACGCGGCCGAATAACGGCGCGCCAGGTCTTCCCATGCCTTCTGCTCGGGAAAGTCCGCAAGCTTGGTTTTTTCGATAAAAGTCGATGGCTTCTCGACCGAAAAATCTGGCGAGTCGTCCTCATCCCTGGCGCGGACGGCGGCCTTGGTCTTGACGTTCGTATAAGCCTTGCTGGCTTTGCGGTACTCCTCGTAAGTCAGGCGCCACAGCGCCCGCGCGATGGCGTCGGGATCATCCTGCACGGGAAGGTTGCCGCTGGTAATGCCGGAGCCGCGGTCTGCCCCGTGCGTGTTATCGAGATCGGGCTTGCCGATCCTCATGCTGACATCGGCCACGCGCTGGCGGCTACGCGAGGCAGTCAGAATGCCTCCCTGCGAGGCCATCACTGCCAAAGTCTCGCCGTCCGTGATGTTGTAGCTGGTGAAGTAGGGAGCGGGGTCCTGCTTGCCGAGTTCGGCCTGACCACGATGCAGCTCTTTTTCCAGCGTGGAGAGCAACACGGTATCGACCGAGTCGGTTTGATCGGAGGTGGATTGCTCCTTGCTGGTTGACGCTTTATGGGCAGCCGCTCTGGCCTGTAAAGGGCTGGAGCCCAATAGAAAGGGAAGGAGAAACAGTATGCAGCAGACTAAGATTCGTAACTTCATCGGGAACCGCGAGTGTACAGGACTGGCCCAAACAAAAAAAGCGGCCCCGATTAGGGGCCACCCTTTTCAAAGAGGCGAAGTGGGCGGGAATCAGAGGAAACTCAATTGGACGTCGTCTCCGGGGAAGAGACGAGCGGGTGAGAAGTCAAAGCTTGAGTGAAGTGTTCCAAAAGTTGCGGCCTCTTCATTACACGATGACTCAGCACTTGCGGAACCAAATTGGTAATCCCCGGGCAGGTAGTGGGGCCATTTCGGGAAGACGTTTTTAATCAGTTGGTTACGGGACGAGATTTGGTGGTGCCATGCCTCCGCGGCGGGTCTAAGGGCTGGGGTGGGTGCAGAATGCTGCACATAGGCTGAAGTCGATGGCGGAATTCAGGCTGGAGGCCGACGAAGACGTCGTATGGCCATTGGGGGCTGCCGCTAGCAAGAGAGAAGGCCCCTGGGAACGGGGCCTTCGAGAATTTCAATTCGGCTGGTTCGCTCCGGCCTAGCTGTCGCCGGCAACCTGACGGAGCTTTTCCGGCAGGAAATGATACGGCGGCCAAGGTCCGCTGACTACCATCTGGCAGTTCTTGAGCTGCTTGGCAGCGGTGCTGTAGCGGTTCTGGTACTTTTCAATGGATTTGGTGTCGATCAGGTGGGCGATGTCAAGGAGCATGCCATCGGCGGCGACACGCTTGCAGCTCACTTCTTCGTCGATCGGGTTGAAAAGCTTGTGGACCTGCACCGACAGGGCCCGGGCCTTGGTCTGGCGCTCGCGGTCGCGCGAGGCCTTTTCCCGGAGTTTGGCCAGATATTCCCGTCCAACCGTGTCTGGCAGGACGATTTCCTCCAGTATTGGCGCGCGTCGAGCCGTC
The DNA here is from genome assembly GCA_963838315.1 of uncultured Acidobacteriaceae bacterium. Lineage (GTDB taxonomy): Bacteria > Acidobacteriota > Terriglobia > Terriglobales > Acidobacteriaceae > Acidiflorens. Next base: position 42,561 of record CAWIQW010000015.1, on the reverse strand, counting down.
GCGAACGACGAGCTTGATGCGCATTTCAGATTTCCCGCGCAACCGCTCCACGCTCTCGCAGAAGGTGCGGCGGTTGGAGCGAACCGCCTGGCGAATCGCATCCTCGGTATCGAAAATTGTTCCAAAACGGAAAGGCAGAACGGTTGCGGTGCGGAAGCTCTGGCTAACGACACGGGCGTGTTCCAGAACCGATTTCTCGTCCAGTTTCGAGGTTGCGCGGTCGTATTCACTGACGATAACCGCGAAATCTCCGCTCGGGTAGCTCATTACGGGAGCGGCATTGACACCTTGAATTCCATCGAGAACGAAGGGACGACGGGCGCGAACACCATTTGGGAGGGTCTGGTGTTCCGTGAGGCAGTACGCGTACCACGACATGCATTCTCTCCGAATTGCACCGGGGCCTTGGGCACCCTTTAGATTTTTTAAAACTTAGGGCTGCTCCTACCTGGAAGACGATTGGTTGTTTGTTTTGAGACGAGACGGACGCGAAAGCTGCGTCCTAAAGTGCATATTACTTTGGTTCTTCCTTATTTGCAACCTTTGTTACTAAGGATGCATCGGATTCCGTCTCATTTTGCGCCGCGAGCCAAACGTTTCACCAGCTAGCACGGCAATTCAGCGATCTCACCACCTGCATAACGCAGTAAATGGGCATGAATATCCGAGCGCGGAATTTCGGAGCAGGAGAGTGAAATTCGAGGCCCATAGCCATCTTGAAGTGTGGACCATTAACCCGTGTCACAACAAATTCAGCAGGCGTCTACCGGTTGGTCACGGCTTTGGGCAACATCCTTGGCTGCCCTTGCGGGCATTGGCTCGTTCCTGCAGGGCAACCGTCACCACGCGCAGCATGTCGGCGGCGGGGGCAGGCTTGCCCGTCCAGATCTCGAACTGGCGCGCGGCCTGCTGCACAAACATTTCGACGCCCGGAATAACGGCAATCCCCTTGGCGCGAGCCACCTGCAAGAGGTGGGTTTCGACCGGATCATAGACCATATCGAAGACCACCTTGGCCTGGATCTCCTCGTCTTTCAAGCGGGCAATCGCGCGTGGAACCCATGCCTACCGGCGTGGCGTTGATGATCACGTCGAATGTGCTCTTGCGCAGGTCGGCGCGCTTGATGACGCGTGCCTTGGCCTGGCGGGCCAACTTCTGCGCTTTGATCGGCCGTGCGATTCAGATGGAGACGTCGGCGCCGCGCTCCTTTAAGCCGAATACTGCCGCGCGCGCCGCGCCACCGGCGCCCAGGACCAGCACCTTTGCGCCCTCGACTGGTCATGCGCTGTTCGAGCGGACGAAGCACTCCGGCAATATCGGTGTTGAAGCCGTAAAGCTTGCCGTCCTGGCCGCGCACCACCGTATTGCAGGCGCCGATCTTCGCGGTGTGCGCATCGGTATTGTCGAGATATTCGAGCATCGCCTGCTTGTAGGGCATGGTGACGCTCAAGCCATGCAGTGGAATCTCGCGCACGACATTGAATCAGATCCTTGAGCGTCTTGGCGTGCAGCGCAACGTAGACGCCGTTCACGTTCTCGCGGCGCAGCGCCGTGTTCATGATGACCGGGGAGAGCGAATGCTCGATCGGATCTCCCGCTACTCCGTAGACGCGGGTGGCGGCATCGACCTGCTCAATGCGATAGATGCTGCGCAAATCGCGGGCGCTGACCTGTCCGGGCGCGGTCTTCGAATCGGCGCTGACGGCGCCGAAGGTAAACACGCTGCCCGCCCGCACGCTAAGCACGCGGCTGATGACTCCCTGCTCGCCCATGCACACTCCGATGAGGGCATGCTTGTCGCTTTGGGCCTGCAGAAACTTCATCATCGTAACGTTGTCGGAGAGCGTCGTCGCGGTCGTGACAATCTTGTAGAAGTCAGCCGGGATCGGCAGCATCTTCGCCAGCGTCGCATCCAGATTGCGGGTGGCGCGGAAATCGTGGAACGAGATGATTATGCCGGCGCTCTTCCGCAATTTGGCCAGCACTTCGGCCTTGGTCTTCAGCGCGCTTTCCAGTTCCACGTCGACGATCTGGCATCCGGCGGCATGGGCCTTGGTCAGCACATCCAGCTCGGCGGCCAGCGATCCTTTGAATTTTCCGCCATTTTCCACCCGCCGGCAGGTGGCGATCGCCGTCACGTACTGGTGAGTTTCCAGAAAGCGGCGGATTTTAGGAATGGCCGCCACCGGCTGCTTCAGGTAATCCAGTCGGAACTCGACGAAGGGGTTATCCCGCGCCATCGCCTTCGGCAATGTCGAGCATTTCATCGGCGCTTTCGGCGCTGATGGCGAGGCAGACTTTGGGCAGTCGCAACGGAAGAAAACGGGGCGCAATTGTAGAAGTCAGGGCCAAGGTCATTTGTTCTTATGAACGTGCGCGATCTTACAAGGGCTGTAAGCCCAGATGCAACAGTGGATTGCGGAAGCCCCGAAGGGCGCCGACTCTGGCAGGCCAAAGCCTTTGAACGATCGTAACCTTGACCCCCCCTCCGCCGCTTGTTACTTTTTGGCTGTAACCCTTGTCTTCCCAGAGGGATAGCGGGGTCAAACCCGAAGCCGTTTTTGGACGGGTGGAGAGTCGGAGATAACATGAAGAAAACAGGACTGTTATTGCTGCTTACGGCGAGTCTGGCGGGAGCGCAATCCTCGCCTAAGTTGACCTCGACCATGGCAGCCACGCCCGGACCTAACGGTACTGTCGAGACCTCGGTCAGCGTTCCTTTCGTTCGCTACCAGACCCCGACGCAAGCGGACCTTTACTGCGCCGGATTTATTTCCAAGGATCGGGTTCCCGATGCCAATTATGTCAACGGCGGCCTGCAGACGCCGACATCCACGAAATTCGAGATCGGAGAAATTGTCTACCTGGCCGGCACCGGCTACCAGGCGGGACAACTGTATTCCGTGGTCCGCGAACTGCGCGACGTAAACGAATACGAGATTTATTCCGGGATGAGAAAGATGCTGGCTTCGATCGGGCATCCCTACGGCGAAATTGGACGGGTACGCGTTCTCGATACTCGCAGCAAGAGCGCCATCGCGCAGGTCGAATTCAGTTGCGATCCGATCAACCCGGGCGATGTCGTCGTGCCCTTCGTCCAGAAGGAGCCCGTCACGTTCCATGTTCCCAGCCATTTCGACCGCTTTGCGCCAGCCAATGGAAAGCTGACCGGGCGCGTCGTCCTCGGCAAGGACTTCGATACGGTCATTGGCACTGGTATGAAGCTGTATCTCAACGTAGGTGCCAACCAGGGCGTAAAAGTCGGCGATTATTTCCGGGTGGTGCGCTCCTACACTGCCGATCTGCATGATCCCGTCGACTCGCTCTCGTTCAAGACGGGATTGTCGGAAGACACACAGATGCACTCGCCAACCTTTGAAGGCAATTACCTCACCAGGGGTAAGGGCCCAAATATCCACGTCGCGGATCTGCCCCGGCGCGCGGTCGGCGAACTGGTCGTCGTCGGCACTACTCCGACATCGGCCTCGGCCATGGTCGTATTCGCGCTCGAAGATGTCTATGCAGGCGACACGGTGGAACTCGAAGCGCAGGAATAAACCAGCCGTCCTCAGCTTTCAGGATTTTTGCCGGAGGGGAGATGAAGTCTCCCCTCTTTCTTTTTGTGGTCCCGAACTAAGAGCAGGCGTTCTGGAAAGCTGGCCTGTCCGGGAATACAAGCTAAGGATAGGATGGCAACAATCGGAGTGGATAGGCTGGGAATCCAACACTAACTATTATCGTGGGCGATTTGCTTTGTAGGGTGACACACGAGGCAGGCCAGGCGAGACTCCGCCGGCAATCCCGTGGCAGATATTCACAGGGATGTTTTACGAGGATCCCGTGCCTTCAGCGGTAGAAGTGGATCTTTGGATCGCCCGGGATCACGGCCCCGGCAACGAGCAGGACTACAACGACGACGGCGAGTTCCATAAGGCCCCCTACGGCAAACTGCCAGAGGTCAGCTTACTTGTTTTCCGAGCAAAGACAACGGTACCAACGTGCTATCCACCTTAGTGGGAGGAAATGCAATTTGCCCTATCAGCTGGGATGCGGCCTTTGATCGCGCAGGTTAGCCGGATTGCGCGGGGCCCTTTCGCTTACCGGTTTTGACTCTCAATCCAGCAGGATTTTCATTCCGAGTCTTCATCGCCGAAGACGTCGGCGGTGAAGCCCTGAATCTGGACCTCCGGCTGACGCCATGCGTCGAGGGGAAGGCCTGCTTTCCGGCACGTCTGCTGCAGAAACGTCTCGCGATCCCAACCATGCTCAATCGGCACCTGCGGCAATAGAAGTCCGCGGCGGATGCCATCGGAAATCACCAGGCCGTGCCGCCCGATCTCGACCTCGCCGGGCGCAATGGCCATCAGCGGCGAAAGCACGCTCAGTGAAATCTTCAGCCCGGGCGCCTCCTCCGGAGTCAGCGGGACGAACCGGGAATCCTCAAAAGCTGCCGCGCGAGCGGTTTCTGCCACTGCGCGAAAGAGCGGCCGGATGGGCAGAGGATAGCCAACGCACCCGCGCAACTGATCACCAGAATAGAGGGTGGTAAAAACCCCGCGGGGCTCCATGAGGCCCGGCCAGTCTGGTGTCCCCGTCATTCCTCCGATGGAAGAGCGATCGGGCGGCGAATCCGGCAGTGGCGCCCCCACCAGTCCCGAGGCAATGGCCGCGCGCGCAATGTGGAGCAGAAGCCGGCGTTGCTCGCGGCTGAATTCCGGCTCGGCGCCCGTGTGTGCAGGGCCGTCGCTGGCAATGGGATTTTCAGACAGTCTGGACATCGCGTTTCCTCCGCCGTGTAAGAACGAAGGACCGTTTCTTGCGCCGCTTTTCCGACTTGCGGTCGATGCGCGACCAGAAGGCTACGAAATAATCGATCGCGGACACCAGTGACAGCAGCACCATGAACCAGATTGCCAGGAACGCAATCCAGTAGACGGGGAAAATGTACCCGCCTCCGACCGGCCACTCGTGCCAGCGCCGGGCGAGAATCACCGCAACCACCGAGATAATCTGCACCAGCATTTTGAACTTGCCCAGTTCGCTCGCCTGGATCGTGAAACCTTCCGAGGCGGCGATCGAGCGCAGGCCACTTACCAAAAACTCGCGCCCAATGATCACGACTGCAATCCACGCCGGAACCAGCGCGGGATTGAATTGCACGAGCGTGACGAAGGCGGCTGCGATAAGCAGTTTGTCGGCCAGCGGATCGAGCAGCATCCCCATGGTCGTGATCTGGCCGCGTTTGCGCGCCAGGTAACCATCGATGCCATCGGTGATCGAAGCCAAGATAAAAACCGTCGAAGCCAGGACCTCGCGCTCGCCCGTGCTGTCCGATAGCCACGGAGTGACCAGAATCCAAATCAGAAGGGGCACTGCGGCGATGCGGGTCAGCGTGATGTAGTTGGGGAGGTTCACGCGAAAAATCTGGTCTCAGCCCAGGAAGCAGCCAATGTGATTATCCTCCACAACCGCGCCCGTGGCAATGTAAGAAGGGGAGATGACCAAATTCATCTTTGATCGCTGAGTCGCCGGACAGCGGGAAAACAAACCGGAGTCTCTTGACGGTAACTCGAGATGAAAGGGTCTCCTGGAAACGATCCCTCACTCCAGAAAAGCACGGGCCCACTTTTTAGGGTAGGCCCGAATACGTACTTAAGAAGAACCGACCAGGTTCAGGAGGCTTTCTGCCCCAGGCTCGCCAACAATCCCGACGCTATTTCCATCACATTGTTATGCTCGGGAACCTGGCCGTTGGGCGTGAGCTTGTCCACGATGCCGGGCAACAACTGCGCGAGCGTCGAAGCTGCGGTATCGGGAGATATGCCGGCCTTGGCCGCAAGTGCCTTGACCTGATCGCTGCCCAGTACCTGATGAATCTGGTCCGCGCTGATCGGCAGATTCTGTCCATTGCCGACCCACGACGACACCACGCCGCCCATGCCTTTGTCGTGAAACGACTGCACCATCCCTTGCAAACCTCCGGGCTGGTTTTGAATCATCTGCAACAGGCTTGCGGCCATCGGATTCGAACTGCCTCCCAGAACCTTGCCCATCGCTTCATTTTCGAGATTGTCGAGAAATCCCATACTGCCTCCTTAGAATGGCCTGTCTTGCATGGCCCAGTGTTCAACCAGACGTCGATGCGGTCAAAGCTTTCTTACTTTTGTTTGGCGATGATCTTGTCCGCGATCTTGTTATAGGTCGCCTGCGGAAGAACTTTCTTCTTTACCAGGTCCGTCTTCTTCGCATAAGGACGGCCGTCGATGATTTTCTGCGAGTAAGCTGCGCCAATTCCCGGCAGCGCATCAAGCTGGTCTTTGGTTGCCGTATTGATGTCGACCAGATCGCCGCTGGACGCCATAGCCGTCGCGGGCTTTTTGCCGGCCTGCGCTACCGCCATACCGCTAACCAGGCTCAGCGCGAAAACTGCGATCAGAAGCATGCCTAAGAAACGTTTCGTCATTGTTCCTCCTTCAATTTTATTTTCGGGATGATCGTTCCACGTCTTCAAAGCGCCGGATGAAACATTGCGGGGAGGAATCCGATTTTCCTCCCCGCGCATAGCCCGAACCTACTCTTTCTGAGCTTCGTGATAACCGGCCGCCTTGGCATCGGCTTCGCTCATGAACTTACCCTTCTTGGTCTTGCCATACCAGCGTCCGCTCTTGTGGTAAACGCCGCTTTCGGTGTTGACCCAGACCTTGCCGCTGGACTGTGCCGCCGCGATATCGGAACTGGAGGCCGCCGGCGTGGACGTCTTGGCCATCTTGGCATCGCCGCCCATGGCGTTCGCCGTGGCCGGTTTGGTGGCTGGAGCGCTGGCCGGAGCTGCTGCGGGAGCCGCCGCCGGTGTGCTCGCTGCCGCACCAGAATCCGCTGCCGCCTTCTTCGACTTCTTGCTGGTCGAATCGGTCTTGGCCATCGAATCGCCCGCGGCTGCCTTATCGGCGGCTGCTTTTTCCTTGGCTGCTTTTTTCTTGGCCTTCTTCGACATGGTCGAATCAGTGGTCGTGTCGCTGGTCGTAGCCGCCGCCTGAGCCGCCGCCAGCGCGGGCGCCAGAGCGAGCGCGAACGTGAAACAGAAAACGGCCATCCACAAAGTAAGCTTGTTCTTCGAGTGATTCATCATTTCTCTCCTAAAGAGCAGGGACCATTAGTCCCGTATTTTACGGATCTCATACCTAAGTTTGTCTTGCAATCGGAAGTTGCGTTGGGAAAGCCCCAGCATGATTACACCGGGACCAAGGCTGGGTCAACAGTTAACGCAGGGGGCTTCCGGCCGGAAGCCCCCGGAAAATATGGCTAGGCATAGATGCCGCGCTGGCGAATCGTATACGCCACGCGGTCAATCGCCAGCATATAAGCGGCGATACGGTTATTGACGCCATGGGTTTCCGCGTAACGAACCACGTCGTCAAACGCCGTAACCATAATGTCTTCAAGGTGCTCGTTGACCACCGACTCCTTCCAGAAGTATCCTTGGCGGTCCTGCACCCACTCGAAATAGGACGTCGTGACACCACCGGCATTGGCCAGAATGTCGGGGATCACAAACACTTTTTTCTCCGACAAAATGTCGTCGGCGGCAGCCGTGGTGGGGCCGTTGGCACCTTCGGCAAGAATCTTGCACTTCACGCGGTCGGCATTCTGGCTCGTGATCTGGTTCTCCGTGGCTGCCGGAATCAGGATGTCACAATCGGCCAGCAGCAAGTCCGCCGGATTGTAGGCCTCCGCCCCAGTGAAGCCGTGGATCGTCCCGTTGCGCTGCCGAAATTCCCAGAGCGCTTCCATGTCGAGGCCGTTCTTGTTGTAGAGGCCGCCATCCACTTCGAGGATGCCGATCACCTTGTATCCGGCTTCAGCCATCAGGCGAGCCGCATTCGACCCAACGTTGCCGAAGCCCTGCACGATCACTCGTGTCGTGTCGCGATTCAGGCGGAGCTTTTTAATAGCCTGATCGCAGACCATGAGCACGCCTCGTCCGGTCGCCTCGCGACGTCCGCGCGATCCGCCAATATTGATCGGCTTGCCCGTGACGCAGGCGGTTACGGTCTGGCGGGCGTGCATGGAATAGGTGTCCATCATCCAGGCCATGATCTGTTCGTTGGTGTTTACGTCGGGCGCGGGCACATCTTTTTCCGGACCGATGAATTCGAACAGCTCCGCCGTATAACGGCGAGTCATGCGCTCCAGTTCGCCCATCGACATCTTGTGAGGATCGCAAATGATGCCGCCCTTCGCGCCGCCGAACGGAATGTTCACCACGGCGCATTTCCAGGTCATCCAACTCGCCAAAGCGCGCACTTCGTCGAGATTTACGTCGGGCGCGTAGCGAATGCCACCCTTCGCCGGCCCGCGCGCGATCGAATGCTGCACGCGGAAGCCAGTAAAGACCTCAAGGTGCCCATCGTCCATCTGGACGGGAATGTGAACAATAATTTCGCGGCTGGGGCTACGCAACACGCGCCATAGACCCTCATCCAGATTCAACTTGCGCGCCGCCAGGTCGAAGCGCGCCGCTTGCGCCTGCCACGGATTTGTTTCCTGCTCGAGGTCGATGGTCTTCATGATTAGCTCCGATATTGATTGCGTTTCAGGCGCCGGCTGGCGCAGGGTGGTCGCCAATCCCACTTCGGATGGACGAAACTGCAAGTATAGTAGTGGCCCCGAGCATAGGCAAGCAGACGTGCCGCCATGGTAATTCAGAGGTGGCTCACCCTCGAATCGGGCAGCCGTGGAATATCGTGGACATACAAGCCTCGTAGGCTATCGCCGATGACCTTTCATATAATCAGAACCCTCAAGGAACGAACTTGCCGTATGTCGCCACTTGCAGCCCTCGCGGGCCGCGACGAGAGGCGCAGCAAGCCCGGTCTCTGCGACTAAATTATGATCCGTCCCTCTTACGACGAATTTGCACGGCTGGCACGGCACGCGACGCTAGTGCCGGTCGCCAAATCCATCTCCGCGGATTTACTCACGCCGGTCTCGGCATTTCTCGCGGTTGCCGAAGGCGAGCCTGACGCATTTCTTCTCGAATCCGTCGAAGGCGGGGAAAAAATCGGTCGCTACACGTTTCTGGGCGTGCGTCCATTCCTGCGACTCGAATCCCGCGGCGACCAGGTCACGATTCACCGCCACTCGGCGGATGCCCGCGCGAAGAAACGCGGCGCAAAACCTCCATCATCGAAAGCCCGCATCTCCCGAATCGAAACCCGCACGGCCAGCATTTTCGATGTCATCAAGGAACTGCTCCACCAGCATCGTCCAGCGCAAATCGAAGGACTGCCACCGTTCACCGCCGGAGCCGTTGGCTACTGCTCCTACGACATCGTGCGCCAGTTGGAAAACATTGGCGATCGCGCCCAGGACGACCTCGGCGTTCCCGACTGCATTCTCATGTTCTTCGATCGTGTGCTTGCTTTCGACCACCTCCGCCATCAGATTCACATCGTCGCATCGGCGGACGTAGCTGCCGAATCGCCGCGCGCTGCCTACGATCGAGCTCGCCGCGATATCGCTCAGATCGAGCGCAAGCTCTCCGCCGGCTGGAAGCCCGCTCACTGGCCAAAACCCGCTGCAAAATCGAAGTTAGCCGTCCGGGCGCGCACCGCGAAGCCCAAATTTCTGGAAAGTGTTCGCCGCGCCAAGGAATACATTGCCGCCGGAGACATCTTTCAGGTCGTGCTCTCGCAACGCTGGGACTTCGAGCCCGGGGTTGCGCCCTTTGATCTTTATCGCTCTCTCCGCACCGTCAATCCTTCGCCCTATATGTACTTCCTGCGCTTCGGAGCAAGCGTCTCCCACCAGGACGCGCGAAACGCGAAGAAAAAAGGGACGACCCGCGCAAGCAATTCGACCAAAGCCGCCGGAGCATTGCACGTCCTCGGCTCCTCGCCCGAAATGCTGGTGCGTGCCGCCGGACGCAAACTCGAATACCGCCCCATCGCCGGCACTCACCCCCGAGGGAAAGACGAAGCCGAGGATGTAGCCCTGGAAAAGAAAATGCTCGCCGACGAAAAAGAGCGGGCCGAGCACGTCATGCTCGTGGATCTGGGCCGCAACGATTTAGGGCGCGTCAGCGACTACGGCTCGGTGAAAGTCCGCGACCTGATGTATGTGGAGCGCTACTCGCACGTGATGCATATTGTCTCCGCGCTCGAAGGCCGTCTCCGCCCCGAACTCGATCCCATGGACGCCTTCGCCGCCTGCTTCCCTGCCGGAACCCTGAGCGGCGCGCCAAAAGTGCGGGCCATGCAGATCATCGAAGAACTCGAACCGGCCCGGCGTGGCGTCTACGGCGGCTCCGTTCTCTACGCCGACTTCGCCGGAAACCTTGATTCCTGCATCGCGATTCGCACCTTACTCATGCAGGGGAAAAAGGCGTACCTGCAGGCGGGAGCCGGCATCGTGGCCGACTCGGATCCGCAAAGCGAATTCGAAGAAACCGAGAATAAGTCGCGCGCGTTGCTCAGAGCGGTCGAGATGGCGCGTGGCCGCGAGAAGTAGCAGCAGAAATGCAGCATGCTGCTGGCGCCCCATTCAAGCCATCTTTTTGTTTGAGTGGGGAATCCCGTCAGGGCACGATACGAAAGGGGCGATGGCTCATAAACAACCTGCGCTCCAGTGCTCATCGTTCCAGCAGACTCAGAATCTCCAGAGGTTCGGGACGTTCCGTGTAATCCTCGTCGGCGGACACAAACACAATCGTCCCGTCGCGTTCGATGACGTAGGTCGCCGGAATCGGCAACTCCCAACTGGCGTCGCCATTGGCAAACGGAAGATTCACAAAGGTGCTGCGATAAAGTCCCTGCTGTTCGTCAGGAATGCGATACACCAGGCCAAATTGTCTTGCGACGTCGTTGTGCGCATCCACCAGCAGAGGAAAGCTGAGCTTGTGCTGGTCGCGCATGAAGTAGGCCTGCTTCTCGGTCTGCGGAGAAATCGCCACCAGCGACGCTCCCGCAGCCACGATCTGCGCGGCGATATAGTTCATCGCCTCCATCTGTCCCACGCAAAACGGGCACCAGCGGCCGCGAATGAAGCACACCACCAGTTTCCCCTTCGCCAGCAGATCGGACGAGGAAACGCGCTTGCCGTCATGATCGTTCAGTTCGAACCCTGGAATTTTCGCGCCCACCCCGAGCGCTTTCGCGGCCATCTCCCGCGCTTTCAAGGCAGCAACCGTGCGCGCATGCACCGCGAGCACGTCCGCTGGAACATACTTCACGATCGTCGCCTTGCGCTCGGCAAAAATCTGCCGCAGGGGACGGGTGTCGTCATACGGTCCCGATTCTTCGAGCGAGCGCCACTTCATGCGAGGTCCCTCAATACGAGTCTCATCACGGCCGATCTCATCCAGTTCCCAGCTTCCCGCCCAACGTTTTGGACAGCATTTTTCCCAACCCATGCTGCCCAATGAGTTGCCGCAAGCGCAGGGCGCGGCGCAGCATCATTGACCCGGGCAATTCCGGGAAGTTCCCTACCCTGCGCGCCTTCCTCCGGCTCACGAGTCGGCCCGTCAATTTCTGCTCATAGACCTTGCCCGCAATGTAGACACGCGGCCGCTCGCTGGCGTTCAACGCGGCGATGGCCCGGCTCATTTGCCTGGCGTCGAACTGGTATTCGATGTGCCCGTGAAGCAGTTTGACGGGACCATTCAGATATCCCTGCCCGCGAAATTTGCAGTTGTATTCCCGGGTGAGCGTGGCGATACGCGCATCGCTCTCGTAGATCGCCACCCGAAAAAACGGCTGATCGTTGATCGTCCTATCGCTGATGGGCTGATCTGATTTCTGCCGGAGATAGTCCGCGTAGAGCGCTTCCCACCTGTTCAGCACGCCGTCCATCTGCGGAGAGCGCTTGAACATCAGGATCCCCGTATTAAATTCCGGAAAGCTGGCAGGAATGTCGGGACGCGCGTAGTGATGAAACCAGTCCGTGTCCAGGTATTCTTCATGAGTCGCGGCACAGTCGAAGCGGTCGAGCAGATTGAACATCTCGGGAAACGCCTTCACCGCATAGATATCCGCATCAATGAACAGGGTTCGTTCATAGGGAGACTCGCGCATCAGCCGGGTCTTGTCGTAAAAACCGTCGTGACCTGGCTGAACCGGAATTACCCGCTCAATCAGCGGACTGCTCACTGGGAACTGCGACAGGAACGTCACCGCCAGCCCGGGCATGACCCGTTTTACGGTGGCCACCGATTCGAGCGCGAGCGGCAGATAGCGCGCGTCCTGCGTCAGGATGTAGATCGCGCCCGTCGTCATCCGAGCGCTCCGCTACATGCCCGGGAACTTCATCCCGGCCATTCTGCGCGCGAAGCTTGGCTTGCCCATCTGCTTGAACATTTTCTTCATCTGCGCGTACTGGCGAAGCAGGTTGTTGACTTCCTGCACGGTCGTGCCGGACCCGCGGGCAATGCGTTTGCGCCGGCTGCCATTGATCGCCTCGTGATGGTTGCGCTCAAAGCCGGTCATCGAGTTGATGATGGCTTCAACCCGGTTGATCTGCTTCTCGTCGACATTGTCCGCCGCTTTCTGCAGTCCCTTGAACGCGCCAATCGACGGCAGCATTCCGATCAGGCTCTGCATCGATCCCATCTTGCGCACCTGGCGCAGCTGGTCGCGGAAGTCCTCAAGCGAGAAGCCGTCGCCGGAGAGCGCTTTGGTGGCGAGTTCCTGCGCCTTCTTTTTGTCAATCTGCGACTCCGCCTTCTCGATCAGCGAGAGGATGTCGCCCATGCCCAGAATGCGCGAGACGATACGATCCGGATGAAAGGGCTCGAGCGCGTCGTACTTTTCGCCGATGCCGATGAACTTGATCGGTTGCCCCGTGACCTGCCGGATCGACAGCGCCGCGCCGCCGCGCGCGTCGCCATCCATCTTGGTGAGAACGACCCCGGTCAGCGTCAGTTTCTTGTGGAACTCGTCGGCGGATTTCACCGCGTCCTGCCCGGTCATCGAGTCGGCGACGAACAGAATCTCTTGCGGATTGAGCATCCGCTTGAGCGACTGCATCTCATCCATCAACTGGTCGTCGATATGCAAACGGCCCGCCGTATCGACGATCAGCACATCGCATCCCGAGTTAATCGCTTCCTTGCGGGCTTCTTTTGCGAGCCGCTCGACGGTCGCCGTGTTCGCCTCGCCAACTTCGCCCTCGTAGAGATTCGCCTTGATGGCCGCCGCCACAACCTTCAACTGTTCCCGCGCCGCCGGACGGTACACGTCGACCGAAACGAGCAGAGGACGGTGTCCGCCATTCTTCAGCCAGTTGGCGAGTTTGCCCGAAGTGGTCGTTTTGCCGGAACCTTGCAGTCCCGCCATGAGCACGACCGTCGGCGGTTGCGATGCAAACTTCAACTTGGCCGTATCTTTGCCAAGCGTCTCCACCAGTTCGTCGCGGACAATCTTGATCACCTGCTCGCCCGGCGAGAGCGCGGTAAGAACTTCCTGGCCGACCGCCTTCGCCTGGATGCGGTCGATCAGGTCCTTCACCACTTTGAAGTTGACATCGGCCTCCAGCAGCGCGAGCCGGATCTGCTTGAGCGCCTCGGAGATATTCTCTTCGGTGAGGACGGCTTGTCCGCGAAGAGATTTGAATGCGCGTTGGAGTTTTTCCTGTAAGTTCTCAAACATAGGTCAATCGTTTATTTTAGCAGCCTGTCCGCGGCGGCTCTGCATAGCCATTCTGAAGCCTGGAAAGCGAAGCGGGATGCCCCCTCGACCGCCGGCGGGCAGTACAATGCTGCTGAAACTTTAGAGGAAATACTTGGCTGCGCGCTTCACCACAGGCTTGCTCGTCCTTCTGACGTTCGTCTGCTCCCACGCAAGCATGATGCTCGGAGAGGAGCCTTCGAAACTTCGCGACATCGCGTCGCCGCCTCCCGCAATCCTCTCGCAGGTTAACGTCATTCCACAGGAGGATGGCATGACCATCGAGATCTCAACCAACGCGCCGCTTGTTCCCACTAGCGATCGCTTGACGAATCCCGACCGCCTCGTTTTCGATTTTCCTGGATGTGTGCTCCAGGGAAGCGCCCGACACATCCCGGTCAATAAGGGTCCTGTGCGGGAGTTGCGATTGTCGCAGTTCACTATTCATCCCGCCGTGGCGCGAGTAGTAGTCGACTCCAAAGTGCCGCTGGATTTCAAACTGACGCCCGCCGCCAAAAAGGTCGTAATTGACATTAAATTTCCAGCAGCCCCTGATCCCCCTGGCCCGGCCACTCCGTCGCCTGCAGCGAACTCGCGGGTGGAGGAAGGACACGCAGCGGCCGGCAGCGGCGGCGCTCAGAAACATACAGACAAGCCAATCGCCTCGGCTGCGCGTCCTAAAGCCAGCGCCTACGGCCTGCAGGCAGCCGCCAAAGCCTTGAGCGTCGCGGACCTGCAGGCTCTTGAGGAAAACGCGGAGGCCGGCGATCCCGAGGCCGAAACCACGCTGGGCCTTGCCTATCATGATGGAGTTCTGCTGAAGCGAAATGACGCGGAGGCAATCCGCCTGCTCCATAAAGCGGCCGATCGCGGTTACATGGCCGCCGAGGAATCTCTCGGTATTCTTTCGGAGCGCGGCGTTGGCATGGACAAGCCCTCCCCGGCCGAAGCGCTCCAATGGTACAAAAAGGCGGTGCGCCACGGATCGCTCGACGCCGCGACCAATATTGGATTGATGTACGCCGAAGGCCGAGGCGTCCCAAAGAACCCGTCGGAGGCTGTGCCATGGCTTCGTCAAGCAGCCGAGGGCGGCGATGCGGCAGCCCAGTACAATCTAGCCCTGCTCTACGGGCGCGGCGACGGCATCCCCAAAGACGAAAAGGAATCCCTTCGCTGGCTCACGGCGGCGGCGGACCAAAACGTCCTGCCTGCGCTTCTGGATCTCGCAAACTTCTATCTGCATGCAACGCCATCGGCGAAAGCGGATATCGAGCGCGCTTCCTCCTATTACGAAAAGGCAGCCGAACTCGGCAACGCTTACGCGCAGGCCATGCTCGGAACTATCTTCGCCAAAGGCATGCAGGGGACACCAGACTATGAGCAGTCTGTGAAATGGTATCGCAAGGCCGCTGAGCAAGGAGAACGCGACGGCGAGTGTGGACTGGCAATCCGGTACGCGCTCGGCGAGGGCGTTCCCGTCGATCTTGAAGAAGCGCGCCGCCTGTTCACTGCGGCCGCCGGTCAGGGACAACTCGAGGCGCAATACAACCTGGGAGTTATGTTCGAGGAGGGAAAAGGTGGCCCCGTCGACGGAGCCGCAGCCGAACACTATCTTCAGCTGGCCGCCGAACAAGGCGCAACCAAAGCCCAGTTTCGCCTCGGACAATTGCTCGCAAGCAGCCCGCACTCCAGCAGCGACCGCGTGTCCGCATACAAATGGCTGGCGCTGGCAGCAGACACGATCAAAGAAAGTCAGCCAGCCCTGAACGACCTGAAGAAGACCATGAGCCCACAGGAAATCGCCGACGCCGAGCACGAAGTCGATGCGTGGCGCAGCGCCCGGTCCGCGGTGAAGAAGTAATTAAGAAGCGAGGATTGCGAGAGTTAGTTCTTGCCGTAAATTTCTTTCGCCGCGACCACCGTGTTGGAGTGAATGGTAACCGTGTCTTCGAGGCGAAGCGCGTAGCCGCCCGCGAAGGTGACCATCACCGGAATGCCCTCGGCCTTGGCCAGACGGAACACCAACTCATCTCTCTGTTTCAGCCCATCGATGGTCAGCGACAGGCCGCCCAGTTGATCGTCGCGATAAGGGTCGGCTCCCGCGACATAACAGATGAGTTCCGGCTTCGGAAACTTGTCCAAACCCAAACTGATGGCTTCCCCAAGGCACGCCAGGTATTCGCCATCCTGCATGCCGTCGGGCAGGTTCAAATCAAGCGATGATGGAGGTTTGAATACAGGGTAATTATTTTCCTGATGCAGCGAGATCGTGAACACGTCGGTCAACGGCCTGCGAGTCCGCGCAAGGTCGGCGGGATTGGCGGCCGCGGCGATATGCGGCGGCATGCGGTTTCCAGGCGCGGGTTTCGGCGCGAAGATGACCGCCGTGCCATTGCCCTGATGCACGTCGCAATCGAGCGTCATGGCGGTCCGGATCTTTTCATCCGCCTGCATGCGGCGGATGGCAACCGCGATGTCGTTAATCATGCAGAACCCTTCTCCGTGGTCGGGAAAGGCGTGGTGAAATCCACCGCCGATGCTGATGGCGATGCCGTCATTGAGCGCATAATCGGCCGCCAGCATGGATCCGCCCGCCGCCAGCCAGTAGGCGCGCACCAGTTCCGGGGAGTAGGGCACTTCCATTTCAAGTTCTTCCCGCGGGCTGAGCGTTCCGGTCTTCAGTTTGTGCACATATTGCGGAGTGTGCACCAGCAGAATGTCCTCGTCAGTTGCCGGCCGCGGAGATACGAAGTCGGCCGCCTCGGCCGCATTTGTCGAAAGCAAACGGTCATGCACGCGCTTATATTTTTCGGCTGGAAATACATGCGACCCGATAGGCAAATAATAGTCGTCGCTGTAAATCAGTTTGAAAGGCAGCATGAAGCGCTCATCGGTCTGTGGACGAAAACTCCATATCATACGCGGCTTTCGAAGATTTGGCAGGAATTGTCGTCACCGGTTTTTCGTGCGCGCATCGAACTGCTAAACTTTACAAATTGCCGCCGAAAAAGAAATCTCCGCTGAAAACCTCCGTTGAGCCGGCAGAGTCCTCGCCCACCGCCAGCCCGAAGCCGCATCTGGTGAACGAGACGGGCCAGGGCCGCATCTTCCTCATCGACACTATGTCGTTCATTTTTCGCGCCTATCACGCGATGGCGCGCCAGCGCCCCATGTCGACGAAAACCGGCCTTCCAACCGCCGCCATCTATGTCTTCGTCAACATGCTCCGCAAATTGCGCGACGACTTCTCGCCCGAATATCTGGCCGCGGTTTTCGATGTCGGTGCGCCCACCATCCGCAACCAGCAGGCGGAGGCCATCACCACGATTCGCAAGTTCGACATCAAAACGCAGACCTTCAAGGAATCGCAGTACGACGGCTACAAGGCAAACCGCAGCGAGATGCCCGCCGACCTGGTTCAGCAGGTTCCGTACATTCGCCGCGCCCTGGAGGGGTATCGCATCCCGATCCTTCAGTTGGAGGGCTACGAAGCCGATGACGTGATCGGCACGCTGGCGCGCAAAGCGGCGGAAGCATCGTATTCCGTCTACGTCGTGTCGAGCGATAAGGACATGCTGCAACTCGTAAACAAAGATGTCTGCGTCCTGAATCCGCCCAAAGACAATCTGATTTGCGACGCCGCGAAAGTGGAAGAGTTGCTGGGCGTGCCGCCTTCGAAAGTGGTCGACGTGATGGCCCTGCGCGGCGATTCGGTCGACAACATTCCGGGAGCCCCGGGGATCGGCGACAAAGGTTCGGTCGAAATCATCCGCCGTTTTGGCAGCGTGGAAGCCGCCCTGGAGCGTGCGTCCGAAGTCGAAAAGAAAACTTACCGCGAGTCGCTCCAGAACAACCGCGACAACATCCTGCTGAGCAAACAACTCGTGACCATCGACACCAACGTCGCAGTCGATCTGGATGTTGCCGCCATGAAGGTCGGCGAACCCGATGTCGAGGCGTTGCGCGCGCTCTTTGCCGAACTCGAGTTCAGTTCATTGCTCAAGGAACTTCTTCCGGTCGTGGAAGTGAAAGAGGGCCACTACCGTGACATCAGGTCCAAAGACGAGTTCGAGGATTATCTCTGGGGATTGCCGCCTGACGCCCCTCTTGTCTTCGTAGTTCCCGTCGAGCAGGCAGAGAAGCCGCTGGAAGAAGAAGTGGAAGAAGACGAGGCCGAATCGGCGCAGGGCAAGTTTCCAGCATTGCAACCCGAGCAGGTCTCAGAAGATCAGCCCGCGTGGCAAAAGAAAATGGCGGTCTCCAAAGCCCCGGGAGAGGGCGCGATGCTGTGGATCGACGACCACGCGCTGGCCGATCGTGTGAAGAGATTGCTCGAGAATCCCGCCGCGCCCAAGATCGTTCACGACTATAAAGCCGCTCTCCATTATTTCTTGAAACTCGGCATTGCGCCCGTGGGTGTCAAGCATGATCCGATGCTTTATTCCTATCTGCTCGATCCCACTTATTCCTCGCATTCGCTGCCGGAAGTCGCGTTGCGCCGGCTCAATTTGAAGTTGAGTGGCAACCTGGCGGAGGCGGCCGACATAACGGGAAGGCTTTCCAGCGCCCTGCGCACCGAAGTTGAGACTCAAGACCTCACCTCGGTCTACGAAACCATCGACGCACCGCTCGTGCCCGTGCTCGCGCGAATGGAAGACGCGGGCGTGAAGATCGATCCCGAGGTTCTGGGCGAGATGTCGGTGAAGTTGCAGCGCGAGGCGGACGCCAAGGCGCGCGACATTTACGAGCGTTGCAGCGTCGAGTTCAACATTAATTCTCCCAAACAACTCGGCGACGTCCTGTTCAACAAGCTGGGCTTGCCGGTGCCCGTGAAATACGGCAAGGGCAAGAAAATATCGACGGCGGTCGATGTTCTGGAAGGTCTCGCGGAAGAGCACGAAGTTCCGCGCCTGGTGCTCGAATACCGCCAGTTGACCAAGTTGAAGTCGACGTACGTAGATGCGCTGCCCGCGCTCATTCGCTCCGGCAGCGGCCGCGTCCACACCACGTTCGGGCAGACGGGAACCGCGACCGGCAGGCTCTCGTCGACCAACCCGAATCTGCAGAATATTCCGATTCGCACCGAGCTCGGCCGCGAGATTCGCGCCGCCTTCATCGCGGAACCGGGAAATGTCCTGCTCGCGGCCGACTATTCGCAGATCGAGTTGCGGCTCCTGGCGCACTTTTCGAAAGACAAGTTGCTGGTCGAAGCGTTCCGCCGCGAGGACGACATTCACACGCTGACGGCATCGCAGGTCTTCGGCGTGCCTCCGCTCATGGTGACGCCGGACCACCGCCGGCAGGCGAAGGTCGTAAATTTTGGCATCGTGTATGGCCTCTCGCCCTTTGGCCTCTCGCAGCAACTCGGGATTGAGCCCAGCGAGGCGCGCAAATTTATCGATGCCTACTTCGAAAAATATGCCGGGGTGCGCGCATTCATCGATGCGACGCTCGCGCAAGTGCGGCGCGATGGGAAGGTCAAGACTCTGTTCGGAAGAGTTCGCCCGATTCCCGATATCAACAGCAAGAATTCGAACCTGCGCGGCTTCGCCGAGCGCACGGCCGTGAATACTCCGTTGCAGGGAACCGCAGCCGATCTGATCAAGCTGGCGATGATCCGGATCGACGAAGAAATCAGCAAGCGCAACCTCAAGTCGCGGATGACACTGCAGGTCCATGACGAACTGGTTTTCGAGGTTCCCGAAACTGAAGTAGATGCGATGAAGTCAATGGTGCGCGAGCACATGGAGTCCGCCCACGAACTGGCGGTTCCGCTCCGCGTTGAGTTGGGCGTGGGACCGAACTGGCGCGACCTCGATTAGGAAACAAAAATATTAAGGGCAGCCTGAGGAAAACTGCTTACGCCCTTTGGTTATACTTTGTGAAAGTTTATGCAAGACGCCGTGTTTGTCGTCGATTCCAGCCGCGCGACAGCAAAAGTCCTGTATCATGCGGAGGCCATCCGATGAGTGCAGCTACTTCAATGGCGCTGGAAAAGGCGCCCCGCCGCGGTTCTCCCAGATATCCCGTCAATGTCGCATTCGACGTAATCGCGCTCCGCTCCGGCGTTCCTGAAAACCTTCCCGGCCGCTGCACCGATCTCAGCGAAGGTGGAGTTGGTGGAATGGTGGCCGGCGAATTGGCCGCCGGACAACAAGTCGCCGTGGAATTGCGCCTTCCCAATGTCGGAGTGCCGGTGCGGGCGCGCGCTCTGGTTCGTTATCACGGCCGGCTACGATGCGGCTTTGAGTTCATGGGACTGTCGCTCGAGCAGCAGGAGTTGATCCGCTACTGGGCATTTCGCCTCGCACCCCAAACTGCGGAGTCGCCGGCGAAAAGCGACAACCTGGAGCCGGCAAACGCGAAACTCACACTAGTGAAGAGTCCGTCCATCCCGCTCGCTTTGCCAAAGATTCGGGTCCGCCGCTCGCGATGGAATGTTCTGTTGGCCGCGTTGCTGGCGCTCGCCGCGCTGGGATACTGGCAGTGGCAGCGCTCCTGGAACGAATTGGAAGTGGGAGCAAACGCGGCCGGCGTAGCGCCATTGCGGGTCTCTCCCGAAACCATGGAGATGAGGGCCGTATCGAAAATTCAACCCGCGTATCCCGAGGAAGCCCGCCGTGCCGGCAAACAAGGCCTCGCCGTCCTCGATGCCGTGATTGCGCCGGATGGTACAGTCCAGCGCGTGCGGCCAGTCTCAGGCGACGAAGTCCTCGTGAAATCGGCAATGGACGCGGTGCGCACCTGGAAATTTGAACCCTACCAATCCTCCGGCAAGCCCGTCCCCGTCGAAACCACGATCACGGTTGATTTCCGGCTGAACTGAGATCCCACGCCAGTGAGTAATTCTCTATTCGAATTTTTCAGCTAGCGCGAATGGCACGCCCCGCTGGTCTTTTGGGGAAACAATCGGTTCGCCATCCAGTTTCCAAGCGATCGCCAGTTCGGGATCATTCCATGCCACGGTGCGCTCATATTCCGGCGCGTAAAAATCGGTAGTTTTATAAACCACGTGGGCTTCGGCGGAGACGACTCGAAAACCGTGGGCGAATCCCGCCGGAATCCATAACATCCGTTTGTTCTCGCCCGAGAGCGTGAAGGCCTCCCACTTTCCGAACGTAGGAGAACTGCAGCGCAGATCGAGCGCAACATCCAGAATCTCTCCGGTGATGACGCGGATCAGCTTTCCCTGCGCCTGCTGGATCTGGTAATGGAGCCCGCGCACGACGTTTTTCCCGGAGCACGAGTGGTTGTCCTGCACGAACGCGTCCACGATGCCGAGCGCCGCGAAAGCGCGCTGGTTGTAGCTTTCCAGAAAAAATCCGCGCTCGTCGCCGAACACTTGCGGTTCGAGCAACAAAATTCCATCCAGGCTGGTGGCTATTTTCTTCATCATTCAAGGACGCAGCGCAGTATCAAAACACGCGGTCGTTCAGCAACTGCAAAAGGTAGGCGCCATACCCGTTGTTCCGCATCGGTTGGGCCAGCGCCTCAAGTTGCTCGGCAGTGATATAACCGGAACGGAAAGCAATTTCCTCGGGGCAGGCGACCATCAGCCCCTGTCGCTTCTCCAAAGTCTGAATAAATGTGGACGCCTCCATCAGCGCCTCGTGCGTGCCCGTGTCGAGCCACGCCATGCCGCGTCCCATCACGCAGACGTTGAGTTCTCCGCGCTCCAGATACACGCGGTTCACGTCGGTAATTTCCAGTTCTCCGCGCGCGGAAGGGCGCAGGCTCGCGGCAATCTCAACCACCTGCCGATCGTAAAAATAAAGCCCCGTCACCGCATAACGCGATTTCGGCTGCTTCGGCTTCTCCTCGATGCTGAGCGCCTTGCCCTTTCGCGTCGAACTCAACCACGCCATAGCGCTCGGGATCGTTGACCCGGTAGGCGAAAACACGCGCGCCCGTCCTTCTGCGCGGCGGCGGCGCGCAGTTCCTTCACCAGATCGTGCCCGTAGAAAATGTTGTCGCCGAGCACGAGCGCGCAACCGCTCACACCGATGAATTCGCGTCCGATGAGAAATGCCTGCGCGATGCCCTCCGGCCTGGGCTGCATCGCATACTGCAAGTGGACTCCGAAGCGCGTGCCATCGCCCAGCAGTTGCTGGAAGCGCGGCAAATCGTCGGGCGTGGAAATCAGCAGAATTTCGCGGATGCCCGCCAGCATCAGCGTGGAGAGCGGGTAATAGACCATCGGCTTGTCGTACACCGGCAGCAGGCTCTTGGCAACCGCATGCGTGACCGGATAAAGGCGCGTTCCCGAGCCTCCCGCGAGGATGATCCCTTTGTACGATGGATTGGCGGTCGTGTTCATTTCAGATTCAGCGCTCGGTCGCGTAGTGCTTGGCCATCCATTCACGGTAGCTGCCGCTGGTCACGCCACGCACCCAGTCTTCATGATCAAGATACCAGCGAACGGTTTTTTGCAGCCCGGTATCAAAAGTTTCCTGCGGATGCCAGCCGAGTTCGCGCTCAATTTTGCGCGTATCCATGGCATAGCGGCGGTCGTGGCCCGGACGATCCTGCACGAAATTGATGAGTTGGTCGTGGGGAACAAAGGGGTCGTTCGGTCGCAACTCATCGAGCAACTGGCAAATCGTCTTCACGATTTCAAGATTCTTTTTTTCGCTGCGCCCGCCGATGTTGTAGGTTTCGCCCACGCTGCCGCGCATGAGCACGGCGCGAATGGCGCGGCAATGGTCCTCGACGTAAAGCCAGTCGCGCACATTCTTGCCGTCCCCGTACACGGGTAGGGGCTTGCCCTGGCAGGCATTCAGGATCATGAGCGGAATCAGCTTCTCCGGAAACTGAAGCGGGCCGTAATTGTTCGAGCAGTTGGTGGTGAGAACCGGCAGGCCATAAGTATGGTGATAAGCGCGGACAAGATGATCGGAAGCCGCCTTGGACGCCGAGTATGGACTGTTCGGCGCATACGCCGTGGCTTCGCTGAAGGCGGCATCCTCCGGCCCCAGCGAACCGTAAACCTCGTCGGTGGAAACGTGCAGAAACCGAAACGATGCGCGCTCGGATTCTGGAAGCGCAGACCAGTAGGCGCGTGCCTCTTCGAGCAGGCTGAATGTGCCGTTGACGTTGGTGCGGACGAAATCGTCCGGCCCATGAATCGAACGGTCCACATGACTCTCCGCGGCGAAATGAACTATGGCGCGGGGTTGCTCGCGGGCCAGCAACTTTCGGAGTAGCTCGCGATCGAGAATGTCTCCGTGCTCGAAATCGTAACGCGGGTGGCCTTCA
Source organism: uncultured Acidobacteriaceae bacterium (assembly GCA_963838315.1). GTDB lineage: Bacteria > Acidobacteriota > Terriglobia > Terriglobales > Acidobacteriaceae > Acidiflorens. Next base: position 19,644 of record CAWIQW010000015.1, on the reverse strand, counting down.
ACTGGCTGCAGATTGAGAAGATTCCCGGCGTAGGTCAGCTTGTCGAAGTTGAGGACGCGGGCACGTTCCGAGGCGATCCACTGCAGAATGAAGTTCGAACCGATAAACCCGGCGCCGCCGGTAACGAGGATGAGATCTTCCATGCCGGAGTTTGCCGCATCCGTTTTCGCTGTCGGAATCGATTTCGAGGCGGCGCTTCGATTCTAATCAAAGCGCCGGGCAAAGTCCTGCGCGATCGGTAGTGGGTGCCAGTTCACCGCCGAGACGCCGAGAAAACCAGGAAGAAGTTTTGTCTTTGATTTTGGCCTGACGTTCTCTCTGTGGACTCGGCGTCTCGGCGGTGAATTGACTTTGGCTCTACGCACTCAGCGTCTCGGCCGTGAACTGCTTTACGCGATTACTGGCGCGATCTCTGGGCTTTCGCGGCGAGCCCCTTCCCGTGCGGGCCAACCCAGAACGCGAAGGTAGGTTCCTTCAATGGAGCGCGCCACGTCCGACCACTGATATTGACCTCGCACCCGCACGCGCTCCCGATCTCCCGCCTGCCGGCGCATTCCGGGATTGTGGACAAGAATATCGAGCATCCGTTGGAGGTCCGCTGAGTTCCCCAGATCGAAGGTGAATCCGGCGCCGTCTACCAGTTCTCGATTCTCGGGGATGTCGCTGGTCAACACGCAAATCCCGGCGGCCATGGCATCCAGCAGCGCCAGCGACAGTCCCTCCAGTTCGGAAGGAAGCACAAAGAGAGCGGCATTCGAGAGGAGATCTTCCAGATCGCTTCCAGATACCCACGGGAGAAAACGGATCCGGTCCGATTCGTGGCGGCGCAAGGTCTCCACGTAGTAATCGGAATGGCTCGAACCTCCAGCGAGGACGAGCTTCATCTCGGTATTTACCTTCTCAAACGCGTCGATCAGCAGATGACAATTCTTCTCGGGCGAAAATCGGCCCAGGAACAGGACGTAGTTGTCGCGAAGAAGACCCCACTGCGCCAGTTGCGGAAAAAGCCGGGGCGGCACAGTCGCAGCCCCGTTGGGGATGTAGATCGTCTCGCGCCCGTGGTGGTCGCGGAAATGTCGCCTTAAAGTTTGCGAAACGACCATGGTGGCGTTCGGCAGAGTGACGGCCGCCGCTTCCCCCCAGCGCAGAATTTGCGCGGCAATCGGACCCCACTTGGCGCGTTGCCAATCAAGTCCCTGGACGGTTACCACCGTTTTCTTCCCGACCAGCCGCGGCAGAAACGAAAACAGTGCGGGCCCCAGACAGTGATAGTGCACGATGTCGCAGTCCGAGCTCATCGCGTGCAGCGTGCTCAGCAGGCTGTGAATGAAAGTCTCCAGATGTTTCGAACGAATGGTTGGCACCCGGCGCACCCGCATCCCGTTATGTGTGTTCGTGGGAGGCGTGAAGTAAGTGCGGCAATAAACTGTGACCTCGTGCCCAAGGCGCGCCAGTTCATGGCCCACTTGCTCGTAATACGATTCGATGCCGCTGTATTTGGAAACCAGGCCGCGTCCTCCGATGAAAGCAACCCGTACACTCTGGCGCGCGCGCGGGACCTGAGTTACAGGCGGCAGAGAAGCCGCCTTTCTTGAATTGGCGAGGCGAGAATAAATATCGAGTAGCCTCCCCAGGTGTTGTTCCGGATCATGCTTGAGCTGCACGCGGGAACGGGCGGCGGCGCCCATTCTGGCAATCACATCGGGATGGTCAAACAGAAAGCCGATGGCGCGGGCCAGTTGATCGCGGTCGCCCGGTGGGTAAAGAAGGCCAGTGACGCCGGGTTCGACCAGCTCGCGACGCGATCCCAGATCGGTGGCGATTACAGGCCGCCCGTATGCGTAGGATTCGAGGATCGATTTTCCCAGAGTTTCATACGCATGAGACGGAAACAGAGAAAAGCTGCAACCGGCGATGAGTTCCTTTAGTTTTTCACCCCGGACCATCCCGGCAAAAAGCACTCGCTCCAGGTTCAATTCACGCGCCAGCGCCTCCAGCCGCGCGCGTTCCGGCCCCTCACCCGCAATGATCACCGGAATGTGCGGCAAGCGGACCAGGGCGTGCAGGAGTTCGTCGACTCCTTTTTCGGACGAGAGCCGGCCGAAGTAGAGCAGGTAGCCCTCATCATAAGCGGATTGACCAGCATCGAGTCGATCGTCGCCGGGCAGCGCCTGAAAATGCGGAAGCACTTCGATCCGTTGGGCTGGAAATCCATGAGCGATGAATTCGTCGCGCACGAATTCGCTGGGCGCAAGGAATAGATCGACACAACGCTGGTAGGTTCGCAACCATTGGTGGAGGTAGGCTTCCGCCGCGAGGACGACGGCGCTGGTGCGCGTTCCCGCATAGCAGCCCCCGGTGACGACGTGGTAGAAAGCGCCGCCTCGGCAGGCGTCGCAGGCCTTCCCATGAGACACGAGATTGTAGTTGGGGCATAGAAGCTTGAAATCGTTCAAGTGATACAGCACGGGAATGCCCTGCCGCTTCAGTTCCCAAAGAATCGACGGCGACAGGTGATGATAAATTCCCCGGATGTGCGCCAGATCGGGCGAGAAATCGGTCAAGCATTCGCGCATGGCACGCCGGGCCGAGGGTGAATAAAGAGCATGCGCGGCCATTCGCAGTTTGCGTGGAAAGCCGGCTCCAGCATCTTTGAAATTCTTGTAAGGAATGAGATAACTCCGGCCCTTGAAAGCAGAAGAGGAGCCGTGGTCCATGCTGAAAAACGCGGTTTCGTGACCGCGGTCATCCATCCGGCGAATCAGATCGAACAGATAAGACTCCGTCCCGCTGAAGGGGTAGTCATACTTGTTGCAATAAAGAATGCGCATGCTCTCCGCCTGAGGGGGATATCCGGGACATGAATTGTTCCGCGAAAGCCAGCAGATTTCGCGGGCGGTTGTAGGAAGTTGCCACCTTGGCGGCTGCCGCCCGGCGAATTCCAGCCAGTGAAGATTGATTGGCATATATCCAATTCACCGCATGGATGAAGCTGGGGAGCGAGCCGCGTTGATAAAGAAAACCGGTCTGCTGGTGCTCAACCAGTTCCGGAATCCCCGTGATTTCGGGCGCCAGCACGAGCTTCTGTTGCGACATCGCTTCCATCAGAACTACGGGGATTCCCTCGCTTCTGCTGGTGATGGCAACCAAATCGGCATAGCGGTAATAGGCGGCAAGATCGCCGCGGGGCACGTGTCCGGCCAGGTGAACGTGCCCTTTCAGCCCCAGTTTTCGGATCTGCCGTTCGAGAGCGTTCCTCTCCGGCCCCTCGCCCACGATCCAGCAGAGAAAGTCGAGTCCCTGCTCCCGCAGCGCGGCACACGCTCGAATCAGAAAGTCGTAGTCCTTCACCCGGTGCAAACGCCCGACCGCCAGCAGGCAGAATGGACGATGATCGGTTGCATTGGGTGACGGGTCGGTCGGCCATGAAAGCACGCGATCGACCCCCAGGCGCTGAACAACTATTTTCGCGGCCGGAACGCTGGGGTACTTGCGGAGAATGTAATTGCGATTGAAATCCGAGATGGTCGCGCAAAAACTGCACGCTTCTAATTTCGTCGCGAGCAGGTCCGCCCGGCGCAGAAGATCGGAGCCGTGCAATGTGAAACTGAAGCCGATTCCCAGCAGTCGAGAGGCGACCAGTGCCATCCACGACGCGAAGTATCCATGATGAGCGTGAATGTGCTCCACATTAAGAGGAGCCAGTTCCTCCGCCATTGCAGACCCCATCAGCGTATGACCCAGCGCGCGAATTCTGAGCCCGGGTAACGCTCCGCCGTCGAGCAGCAAGGACCGCAAAATAGGCCATAGGTTGCGCCGGTCTGACGCCAACCGCCTCGCCGCCCGCATGAGCGCATCATCGGTGAGTGGTTGAAAATAGCGTGTCTCCTTCCAGTAAGCGCGCTCGGCGAGGTTAAGGCCGTTCGGCGCCACCCGCTTCCCGCTACAGCAGACGACCTTGACGCCACGCCGCCGGAGTTCCGCGATCTCATCCATCACGTAGGGCTCAACTGGCGAAGGAAACTCATTGGCAATGTAGGCAACCGTAGTCATCCGCACGACTCCTCGGAGGCGCAGAGCATACCCGCAGCCGTGAACATCAGTCCGATCACGAACTGGTATGCCATGTCGACAAAGAAAGCGTTGAATAGATAAACGCCCAGCAACACCGGCCAGACTGCGCGCAACGCCGCAACTGAGCCAGATTCTCCCGGTGGAGCGCGCCCCGAGAGACGAAAGAGATTGAAGAAGAGAATTCCGTAGAGGGCCAATCCGGGCACCCCGAACTCAACCAGCAGCGCGAGGTAAGTATTGTGCACATAGAAAATGCGCAGGTGATAACCCTCCATGCGCCGGCCCAACTCGGCATACATATGCCCGGCGGGCCATCCCGCCAGAGGCCGCTCCTGAAACATCGACCAGCCCGCGTGATATACGGCCACACGTGCCTCCACCGGGCCCCGCTCCTCGGTGCGATCCCAAAGAGCGTTCTTGAGCGAGTGGTCGCTGAAACCGATGGCCAACCCGCCCAGTAGACCGGCAACTACCAACAGAACGCATACTGCCAGCAACCGCCGCTCGATGAATCGATATCCAAGAACCAGCGTGGAGAGCGCGAAGGAGATCCAGACCGCGCGCGTCATCGTCGCCAGCACGGCCAGCGGCAGCATCAGCCATAGAAACCAGACAAACTTGCTCTTCGGTGCAAATACGAACGCGAGTATGCCCAGGAGATTTAACGAAACTCCATTCGCGACCGCCTGAAGAAAAGGGCCGCGCGCCCGGTCGGGATGAAAGCCCAGACTGGGGTCAAGGATGAAGCGCGGGAAGATGAGCGAGCGAGCATCGACCAGGAACGCAATCGCCGTGAATACGAGGTAAGCGAGCGAGACAACAACGAAGATCTGGAAATGTCGGCGTTGGGCCGCCCCTCGAAACACGAGCACCGCAATATGAAACAGAGCGAACGGCACGATGAATTTGCTGGCGATAATGCTCCAGACCTGCGGATCGAAAGGCTCACGGAGCGCGCGCAACACTGCGAGACCGGTGAGCCCGAGCATAGGAACACCGAGTCCTGCGAAGAATGGAAGCTTCTCCCGCAAGGCCAGGGTACGAAGAGCCACGAAGAAGACGAGGACGCCGAATGCGATGCGATCCGCATAATAAGAAAAAAGATCGGGCGGCCGAAACAGGAAAACCGACATCGCCGTCAGATAGAGAATCGAAGGATAGGCCAGCGCCAGGTGCAATGGCCGCAATAGCCAACCAATGGCTTGCCATGCAAGGTTCTCATCGCTCGCCCAGGTTGTGGCGTGACTGCTCATGAGCGCCTCATGCCCCTTCCGCCACGAACAGTACCCGCGCCGTGCAGAGAAGGATGCGCAGGTCGAGCCGCAAACTCCAGTTCTCGATGTACGTCAGATCCAGGTGCATGTTGAGATCGAAAGACGGAGAATGCCGCGCTGTAATCTGCCAGAGGCCCGTGATTCCGGGTTTCACGTCCAGTCGCCGGTAATGGTGAAGTTCATAATGGTCGACCTCATCGACGGGGTGCGGCCGGGGACCCACCAGGCTCATCTCCCCGCGCAGCACGTTCCACAACTGCGGTAGTTCGTCGAGACTGTAGCGCCGGAGGAAGCGTCCGATGCGGGTAATCCTGGGGTCGCCGACGATCTTAAAAATCGGGCCCTCCCTCTGGTTCTGGCCGCGGAGCTCCTCCTTAAGGTGGTCGGCATTCGTCACCATGGAGCGGAATTTGTAGCATCGGAAACGGCGCCCCTTGGCTCCCGCACGTTCGGCGACGTAGAAGACCGGCCCCGGCGAATCCAGCCGGATCAACAATGCAATAAGCGCCATGATTGGTCCCATCGCCAGCAGGCCAAGACCGCTGCCCACTGTATCGAGCAGGCGCTTCAGGAACAGCGCCGCACTCGGCACAGGCTCGCGGTGAAGGGTCACGGTCGGGACTTCTCCGATGTAGTCGACGCCCGCATCCGGCCATGGTCCGGGCGGCAGATCGGGAACGGCTCGAATGTCCAGATGGTTTCGAAGCGCGGCTTCGGCTGCCTCGCGCGTTCGCTCGCGCTCGCCGGGAAGTGCCAGAATGACCTCGTCGATGAACTCGGAGCGGGCGAGCCAGTCCAGGTCTGCAACCCGCCCAAGCACGTTGGGAGATAGCGGTAAATCGTCATCAATAAATCCACGCACTTGAGCCCGACGGAGTGGCTCATGGCGCAATGTGCGGGCGAGTGAACGGGCGACCGCGCCTCCGCCCACGATCAGGACGTTCCGGCGTCCGCTGTCATGATTCCGCCTGGCCCAGACAAACTGTCGCAACTGGCGGAACATCAGAAGTGCGCTAAACCCGCCCACGAAAGTCGTGGGCACAGCACGGACATGAATCGCGCCCGGCTCGGTCAGGAAAACCAGAGTGACCGCAAACAATACGGACCGCAATAGTCCAGGCAGCACATCCCGTGGAAACGGGTCGGGATGTCGCCGGTAGATTCCTTCGGTGAACCCGAACAGCGTTACCAGCACCGCAAGCAGCGGCAAATCGAAATGCGGGAGGCTCCAGGCCGGGAAAAGAAGGGCTTGAAGCGTCAGCCCGGCTGCAAGAACAATCCAATCGGCAACCACCAGCCGATAAAGGGTTAATGGATCGGCGATCGGATGGGGCAGAAGCAGTTGCGCCAGCTTCGCCGATCGGATACCAGCCCCGCGCCCCTGTCGAAGGGGGATGCTCTCGGCCGGCGGCTCCGCCGTCTTTCGTGCATAACGCCGCGATGGCGCGGAGGACGTCCCCGGAATCATGCGGGCATACTGGGAAGGGGAATCGCACGTTCCAGATCCCCAGAGGTCATGTGTGGTTAATTCGCCCATGGCATTCACAAGCTCCGATATAGCCCTTGCGGAACCGGGAACCTGCGATCCGCGAGGATAGTTCCGAGAAGAGACACGCCCACCTTCCCCAGGCGCTCTACGATTTGAGCAGCGACCAGGCGGCGCGTCTTATTGGCGGTGAGCACAAGCACCAGGCCGTCGCAGTGGTGGCTGATTCTTGCCGTGATCCAGCACACCGGCGCGCAGCAGACAATGGAGAAATCGAAGCCGGCCATGATTTCGCGGAGCCGTTCCAGGTTCTGGTCTGTTACCGGCTGAAGACCGGCCTCTGGCCACCAGCTTTCCCTCGGAACCAGTTCCAGACGCTCCGCCACCGGCCAGGTGACTTTCGGATGGCAAGGGGCGGGAACCTTCAATTGCTGCTGCAGTGTGATTGCGTCGAAACCGGCGTCAATCAGCCCAACGTCATACTTGCCCTCCCCAGCCAGAGCCAGGCCCACATCGAGGCACAGTGGTCCCACCAGCACAGATTCTTCCGTGGGCGCAAATCCGACGTTTCGTACCATCCCGGCTTCATGCCGGAGGAAAAGCTGTTGCACGAGCGCATGGATTTGTTCGTCGCGGATGGAAACCGCAGGGAAATCTGTAACTCCCGAGCGAGTCTCCGGCCGGATTGGGATGGCCCGACCATCATCGACTGCAGGCGCTTCACTAAGAAGCTGGACGAGAGTGCTCACTGGAATACCACCGTGGATCCGCGCGACCGGGAACCATGAGCGGGTACTACCTCCGGCGGGGGCGGGAGCCAGGCCAGAACTGGCATTTCCAGCAATTGGTGCGCTTCGTGGGGAGTACGGATTGTTGCGTCAAAATGTTCAGCGGCAAAGGCAGTCCCTAGACTGAACGCAACGGAGAGACCGAAGGCGAGAAGAAAGTAAAGTACGAACGAGTGATCGGGCAACGCAGCTGCCGTCGGGGATTCGACAATCGTTACGTTGAGAATCCGTTGCCGGTCGAGCGCATCGCCGATTCTTGCCTCCTCGCGTTTGCGCAGATACAGCAGGTAGGAGTCCTCGTCCGCCTTGGCGGTCCGAATCAGGTCTTGCTGATCCATCGAACTGGACTGCATCTGCTGCGCAATCGAGCGCAGCGCGGAGACTTGAGACAGGGCATCCGCTTCCCGTGCCCTTAGTCCGTCCAACTGCACCTGGGTTTTCTCCAACTCCAGCCGCGCCCACTCGAAGTTTGGATCCTTGTCGGTCGTTTCGTCCCGCACCGGAGTGAGAGCTTCCGCAGCGATCGACGTTTTCGCCTGTTCGATCTCCTCATCGATTTCCTGGACCAGCCGGTAGGAGGGCTCGAAGCGGCTGAGCAACTCGGTGCGCTTGAGTTGAAGTTCCAGCAAGTGGGTCTTTAGCTTTTCAAGCAGTTCCGGATTGTCGGCCCATCTTTTTAATGTGACCGAGCGCGAGGGGAATGATTTCAATTGCCGGTCAAGGGATTGGCTCGTCTGCTCGGCTTCAACGCGTTCCTGGTCGATCTGGCGATAGGATGCGTCCGCTTCGCCCAGTTTTTGCAGCGCGATGTCGCGCTCCATCGCGGCTGAAATCACACCCTTGCTGCGGGTGAAATTTACGAGTTCCGCTTCGGAGCGATGCAGGCGCTTTTCACTGTCGGCCGTTTGCTGGTCGAAAAATTGAATCTCTCCCGAGGGCCGTTGCAGGTTCGTGTGCTTGTTCATGTAAGCAGTCGAGAGCGCCGCCAGAATGCGCGCCGCCCGCTCGGGATCCGTATCCTTGTAGCTGACCTGAATAAGGTTCGACTTCTTCACCGCCTCCACGTCCAGCCGGCGCGCCAGTTTGCGCGCCGTATGTTCTACCTCCGAGGCTCGCTTGGAGTCGGGCGTATCGGCGGGAACCAGGCCGACCGTGATCACAACTTGCTTGAGCAGATCCCCGTCGCGCAGAAGTTCGACCTCGGAATTCAGTTCTTCCTCGGTGATTTCGGGCCGGGTAAAGTCCATTCCGCTGCTGGCTTGCGGGGAGGCAACCGGGTCAAAACGGCCCCGCCGGATCAGAACTTTGAAATGTGATTCATAGCGCGCGGAGAAGACTACAAACAGCATCGCGCCGAGCAAGACCAACCCAAAGGAAACCAGCATGAGCCGCGGACGCCGGAATAAAGTTGCCGCCAGGTCGCGTGGCGTCAGGGTATGCGCGGTAAAGGACTTTCCCGTTAATGCGGAGGTCATGGCTCAGTGGCAAACAGTCACGATGGGCTGTTAATCGGGCACGGATTCTGCAATCGTGGACGCTTGCGCCTCTCTCTCAGTACTGCATTGGGTTCATGTACCAGCTCATGGAGTTGGTCGGAACAAACTTGCGGATCTTCGATATCCGGCTTTGCGGCACAAAAATAAAATCACCGGGCTGCAGATGCATGTCCTCCCGAAGATTGCGCGAATCCAGCATCTTTCTCAGGTCCAGCACGTGGGTCTCGGCGACATCCACGCCCGCCCTTCGAAACAGCACCACCTGCGAGTGCCGCGCCTGCTGGGTGAAACCGCCGGCGATGGCCACTGCCTCGTTCACGGTCAGATCTCCGCGAAGTTCGTACTTCCCCGGCTTGGCCACTTCCCCGGAGGCAAGAAAGTACGGCTTGTCGAAATCCTTCAGCGTGACGGTGACCTCGGGCTGGTGCAGAAATCCGCGGTATGCGCTGCAGACTTCCGCATGGAACTCCGGCAGCGTCAGCCCCTCCGCCAGAATTGTCCCCGCACCTTTCAGGGCGACAAAGCCGTCGGGTTGCACGATCAGGCTCTGGTTGAAATCAGGTGAGAAAGTGAAGTTCAGGTCGACAACATCGGACTTTGTGAGCCGGTAAAGAGGGTGGCGATTCCCTCCGACTACAGGATCTCCCACGCCACCCGCTTTGCCGGGCTGTGTGATCGCACCGCGCAAGGATCTTTCCTGACTGGTCCCGCACTGGCCCTGCGAGCTCTCCGCCGCCGCGGGCGTGCCGGATAGCGGAGCAAAGGATCCAGGGGCCGGAACAGGCAACGAAACGCTCTCCTGCGCGGACGTGACCACGGCTAACTGCAAGCTGAGCAGGCCGGCAGTCATCAACACGACGTGCTTTAGCAGGACATTCATCTCCGTACCTTCACCGTCGCTCGGACGGTGAAACATCAGCTCGGGCGATTGAGCTGTTTGCCAGAAAATATCCTGGGTACGCAAGGACAACAAGACTTGGAAAGTGCTGTCTACTGCCGTACAGGGCGCGATTCGACCCTTGAAACCGTGATCAATTCTTCAAACCCCGCGACCAGGCGCGGTTCTCACGACACCCGTAAAGGCGGGACCCGCGCAGAGCAAGTCCATGAGAGTAGCTCTCCGAAAGTAGACATCCCCTGCTGGCCCGATTCATCACGAATGCCATGTGATCGCGCCTACATCCGGTCCCAGTCTTCCGGAGCATGATAGTAATGTGAAACCGAAACGCTCTGCCAACCCGCCCTCTGCTCCTGCGCCCAGGAAAACCACGGTGGTACGGGTCTTAGTGGCCGACTCCGGACCGCTGCAATCCCAACTGCTCACCCGGGCGCTGCGCAGCCGTCGCGAATTCGAGGTATCGGCGGTCGCCCTTGATACCGCCGCGCTGCAAGCCTTCCTGCAGGAAAATCGCGCCGATGTGGCCCTGATCGCGGGCAACCAGTTGCCCGATTGGGCCCTCCTCCGCTGGTTGCGCATTACACATCCCAAAATCCCCACTGTCCTGCTCGCCGAAAGCGATGACCGCGAGCTGGTCGTGCACGCCTTGCGCGCCGGCGCCAAGGGCATTTTTCTGTTTACCCACGATCCTTTTCGCCTCCTCTGCAAGTGCATCAGCCAGGTCGCGCGCGGAGAAGTCTGGATCAGCAACCAGCAAATCCACTACGTGCTCGACGCCCTCTCCGAAGTCCCCACCCTGCGCGTCGTCAATGCGAATGGCAGAACCTTGCTGACTCCGCGCGAGGAGCAAGTCGTCGCGCTCGTTGCCGACGGCCTCAGCAACCGCGACGTCGCCGGCGAGCTCGGCCTCAGCGAGCACACCATCAAGAAATACCTGCTGCGCATCTTCGATAAAGTCGGCATTTCGAGCCGCGTAGAGCTGGTGCTCTACGCCATGTCCCACGGCGAGAAAAGCCAGTCCGAGTGGATGCCAAACAGCGCTTGAACTTCGCCGTCGGGGATACAATGGCCTCATGCCGAATGGCGAAGAGAACGCGCCGGTGACCCCATCCGGTTCCGTGATTGCCCGCCGCTGGACGGTGATTGCCGCCGGCCTGCTCCTGCTGGCTCTGGCGCTGGTCGTGATCTACACCGGACCGGCCGCCTTTCTGAGCCCGATCGCCCTCGTAGTCGTGGCCGCGATTGGCCTCGCTGCCTTGTTGCTGCAAGTGCGTTTCCGCCAGGATTTATCCACCGTTCGCTCTCATCTCGGACTCAACATTCTCGGCCTGCTTTGCGCCGCGGGATCCTTGCTCGCCGACTATCTGCACATGACGCGCGCGGTGCTCGAACTGGTCGCATTCAGCGCGGTCGTCTGTTTCGGCATCAGCGGATCCCTCATCCTGCATGCCCTCCGCCGCCAGCCCCAGGCGCCACAACTCCCGCAAGCCGGCCCCGCCGCCAACAAATAAAGATTCCCACTCACTCGATCGTCCTCAGCTTCGCATCCTCCCCGGCTACAATGCCGCTATGCGTGTGACCCTCTTCGGAGCCTCGGGATTGCTCGGCCAGGAAGTAGTGCGGGCAGCGCATGCCCAGGGCGCGCCTCTCAGCGCGCTTTCTTCCAAAGATGCCGATCTGCGGGACTACTCTCAGATTGAGCGCGCCATCCGCGATTCCCGGCCCGATTGGATCATCCTCGCCGCTGCCTTCACCGACGTCGACGGCTGCGAAACGAATCGCGACCTGGCGATGGCGGTAAATTGCGAAGGCGCAGTCAACGTAGCAAAAGGCGCGCGCACGGCGGGAGCGCGCCTGATTTTTCTAAGCACCGACTACGTCTTCGACGGCACGAAGAATTCGCCCTACGAGACCAGCGACGCCCGCCAACCGATCAACGTCTACGGAGAAACCAAAGCCCGCGCCGAGGAGCGCCTGCTCGAAATATCTCCTGAGATCTGCATCGTGCGCACCTCCTGGCTCTTCGGCCATGGAGGCAAGTGTTTCCCCGCCACCATCCTCAAACTTGCCGCCAGCAGGCCAGAGATTTCGGTCGTCAACGATCAGCGCGGATCGCCCACCTTCACCCCGGATCTCGCCTCCACGCTCCTGCAACTTTGCGAAAAAGACGCGCGCGGAATCGTGCACGCCACCAACTCCGGCCATTGCACCTGGTACGAGTTCGCAAAAGAAATCGTGCGGATATCCGGCCTCCCAGCCAAAGTAAAGCCGGTCACTACCGCCGAATTCCCGCGCCCCGCGCGCCGCCCGGCTTATTCGGTCTTATCGCCCGCCAGCCTGGACGCGTACGGAATTCAAATGCCCGAATGGCAGGATGCGCTCGGACGATATCTACGCCACGATGCGCCGGCAGCAAAACCCATCCCCTGAATCTACTAGCCCCGGACGGGCGACCGACAATAGCCCGGCGCCTTCAGCGCCGGGAACCAAGGCATCTCCGCCGATTCAAGCCCCGGAGGGGCGACTGAGTCCTCACGCGCACACTTTCAGTGCTGAGATAAGCGTTTCCGCCGCGACTCGCCCGCAACGATCGGTGCCCGAACCTCGCTGCTCTGGTTTATCCTTACTAGTCTCGTGGGGGCACTCGTGAAAATTCAATTCCAGCGGTCGGCCGTCCGTCTCGTGCGATTCCTCGCCGTATTCGCACTTCTCGCTCCGTCCCTTTTCGCCCAGCAGTTCGATCCGTCCATGTACCAGGACCTGCGCTGGCGCATGATCGGCCCCTTCCGCGGAGGCCGCACGGTCGCCATCTCCGGCATTCCCGGACATCAAAATGTTTTCTACATGGCCCCGAACAACGGAGGTGTCTGGAAATCGACCGACTTCGGACGCACCTGGCAGCCCATCTTCGACGACCAGCCGACCGGCTCAATCGGCGCGTTGGCCGTCGCCCCCTCGAATCCCGACATTATTTATGTCGGCAGCGGCGAAGGCCTCCGCCGTCCCGATCTCTCGGTTGGCGACGGTATGTACAAATCCACCGACGCCGGAAAAACCTGGCAGCACCTCGGCCAATCCGATTCAGCCCTGCGCGCCGCCCAGCAAATTTCCGCGATCATCGTCGATCCCAAAGACCCCAACCGCGTCTTCGTCGGCGCCATGGGACACCCCTACGGGCCCAACCCCGAGCGTGGAGTCTTCCGCTCGCTCGACGGCGGCCAGACCTGGCAGAAAGTCCTATATAAGGATGAAAACATCGGCGCGCCCGACCTCGCCTTCGATCCGCGCAACTCGCAAATCATCTTTGCCGACATGTGGGCCTCGCGCCGTCCGCCCTGGACCACCGGCGGCGCATACAACGGCCCGGGCAGCGGACTCTACAAGTCAACCGATGGCGGCAACAATTGGCGGCAGATCACCAAGGGTCTGCCCGAACCCGAAGTCTTAGGCCGCGTCGGCGTCACGTATTCCCTGAGCGATCCCGATCGTATGTATGCCTGGGTCGTCGCGAAAAAAGGCACCGGCATTTACCGGTCCGACGATTCCGGCGAAAGCTGGCAACTTGTTAATTCCGAAGATCGCGTCACCGGTCGTGGCGATGACTTCAACTGCGTCCGCGTCGACCCGCGCAACAAAGATGTCATCTACGTGGCCAACACGAGCACTTACAAGTCAACCGACGCGGGCAAGACTTTCACCGCCATCAAGGGTGCGCCCGGCGGCGACGACTACCACACCATCTGGATCAATCCCGAAAATCCCGACATTATCGCCCTCGCCGTCGATCAGGGCGCAACCATCAGCGTCAACGGCGGACAGACCTGGAGCTCCTGGTATAACCAGCCGACCGCGCAGTTCTACCACGTCATCACCGACAACCAGGTTCCGTACTGGGTCTATGGCGGCCAGCAGGAGAGCGGCTCGGTCGGCACCACCAGCCGCAGCGATTGGGGCGAGATCACCTTCCGCGACTGGACGGTCATCGGCGTCGAGGAATACGGCTACGTCGCGCCCGATCCAGTCCATCCCAACCTGATCTTCGGCGGCAAAGTCACCGTCTTCGATAAAAACACAAACCAGACCCGCGATGTCTCGCCCGTCGTGCTGCGCACGGGCAAATATCGCTTCAATCGCACCGCGCCGCTGATCTTCTCAGTCCTGGGCACGCATACCCTCTATCTCGGGTCGAACGTCCTCTTCGCCACCCGCGACGACGGAAACAGCTGGCATGAAATCAGTCCCGACCTGACGCGCGAAGATCCCGGCGTTCCCGCGAACCTCGGACAGGAGTTTGTTGCCGATGATCCCGCCAAGGGCAAACACCGCGGCGTCATCTATTCGATCGCGCCCTCGCCTCGAGAACCAAACCTCATCTGGGTCGGCACCGACGATGGCCTCATCCACGTCACCCAGGACGCGGGCAAAAACTGGCAAAACGTCACTCCGCCCGATCTCACCGCCTGGAGCAAGGTCGCCCAGCTCGACGCCTCGCATTTCGATAAGGATTCCGTCTACGCCGCCGTCAACCGCTTTCGCCTCGACGACCTGCACCCTTACATCTACCGCACACACGACGCGGGCAAGACCTGGCAGAAGATCACCACCGGCCTGCCCGAAGATGAACCGGTGAACACGGTCCGCGAAGATCCTAAGCGCAAGGGCCTGCTCTTCGCCGGGACCGAGCGCTCCGTCTACGTCTCATGGGATGACGGCGACCACTGGCAATCGCTCAAGCTGAATCTGCCGCCCACGTCGATTCGCGACCTCGTAGTGCACAACGACGATGTAGTCGTCGGCACCCACGGCCGCTCCTTCTGGATCCTCGATGACATCACTCCGCTCCGCCAGCTCAGCCCCAGCCTGGCCCACTCCGAAATCCACTTGTTCACGCCGCAGTCTGCTTACCGCTTCCGCCGGAACAACTGGACCGACACTCCTCTGCCGCCGGAAGAGCCCGCCGGCCAGAACCCGCCCAATGGCGCCATCTTCGATTACTGGCTTCGCGACGACGTCTCCGCGCCCCTCAGCCTTGATATCTGGGATTCGGGCCATCACCTCGTCCGCCGCTTTACCTCGGTCGACCCGCCCGAGCCCATTAATCCCAAAGACTATAACGTGCCCATGTACTGGCCTCGCCCCGAGCAACGGTTATCGGCAACGAAAGGCATGCACCGCTTCGTCTGGGATCTGACTTATCCCGCACCCGAAGTCCTGAGCCGGGATTTCCCGATCTCAGCCATTCCTCACGACACGCCGCTCTATCCGCAGGGAGCGCTCGCACTGCCGGGCCACTACTACGTCACGCTCACCATCGAATCCCACCTGGATGTGCGAAATGGCAATATGCCGAAAGATGAGCAGCATTTTGTCCTGAACCTGGACCCGCGCGTCAAGCTTAAGCAGCCAAACGATCTCGACCGTCAGTTCAATCTCGACCGCAAAATCGCTGAGGCCCTGCACCGCGACTACGAAGCTCTGCAACAGGTACGCAGCCTGCGAGCGCAATTGAAGCCGTTCAAAGAAGACCACTACGCTAACAGCGCGTCCAGCAACACGGCGCGAACGGCGATTGCGAAAAAGGCGAGCGAACTGGACGCCAAAGCCGCAGCCCTCGCCGGAGGCGAAGGAGGCTACGGCACCCGTTACCTGAGCACTCCCGAAGGCCGCAGCCTGGCTCGCCTGAACGGAGGATTCGGAGCGATGCTGGCAGCTCTCGATACCGCCGACGCCGCTCCCACCACCCAGCAAACCGCCATGTTCGAAGAGATGGCAAAAGCCCTGGACGAGCAGTTGTCCACCTGGAATCAAATCACCACAAAAGACATTCCGGAGCTGAACCAGCAACTAAAGAAAGCACCCCTGCCCCAGCTCGATATCCAAAAGAAAGTAGCCGCCGATTCCTCCGACCAAACCTCCGACGATGAAGATTAGTGAAGAAGGCGAAGACAGCGAAAGTAGCGAAGGCGGCGAAAGTGGGAACGTAGCGCCGGCGCCCCGCCGTCCCGAGGGCGCCCCGCCCGTCAGGGACGCCCGAAAACCGGACCCCGAAGTCTGCAATTGACCCCCGGCCCGACTTATGATTTACTGCTCTCAATCGGGGCTGGCTCACAGTAAGTTGTTTTGGCAAGCGAATTTAGGGGCGTGAGACCGAGGTAATGCGATGAAGACCAGCTCTGTGTGTGCTGCTGTCGTAGTGTCCCTCCTGCTAACTTTCACCCTTTGTGCCAGCGCGCGGGAAATGGTCCTGCCCGCCGGAACAATCCTGAAATGCACGCTTGACGAACCAAATTTCTCCACCGCCACCGTCGCCATAGGCGACCCCGTCCTCTGCCGCCTTCATTCCCTGACTGAGTTCGGCCAACAGGCCTTCCCGCGCGGAAGTTACCTGGTCGGCCATCTCGAGGCGGCGCAGGACCCCGGACATTTCTGGGGCAAGGGCTACATGAAGATCCAGTTCGACCGCATTGGATTGCCGCAGGGCGACATGGCCCTCGACGCCAAGGTGATCGGCACGCGCGGCTACAAGGTCGACAAGTATGGCGATATCGATGGCAAGGGCCACGCCAAGCGTGACATCGTCGAATGGATGCTGCCGCCGCTCTGGCCATGGAAAATCATCATGCTGCCCGCCCGCGGCCCGCGGCCGACTCTAAAGGGCGAGAGCCAGCTCACTCTGCGCCTCATGGACGACGTGCAGATGCAGCAGGTCGCCTCGACCTTTGGTCCCGACTGGCATTTCTTCGGGCATCCTTACGATCAGTCGAGTGGAAATGAGCTGTACCGGAACAATGCCTACAACGGTTCGAGCGACAGCGTCACGCCTCGGCTGGCGGTGCGGCATATTCGCCCGTCGGCGAGCGAGCCGGTCGTGGAAGAAGTCCCACAGGTCACCTATGCCAGCTACACTACGACGAGTGTGACGGCAGGCGACTCGCGGTTCACAGGTACGACTCCAGGAGTGCCGGTGTTTGTTTTGAAAACGGGCATGGTTCTGGCGGTGGGCAATTTCACCTACCAGGACGGCCGCATCAGCTATGAACTGGCCAGCGGTGGGAACGGTGTGATCGGCACCGATGAGGTCGACTGGACTACCACTACACAAGTCAATCAGCAGCGCGGCGTGCGGGTATCGCTGCCTGGCGGCCATTTGACCGCGGGAGCAGCGGGCTACTGAATTTCCGCCTCAAGGGGGTACAGGATCGGCCGTCAGCGAACACTGGCGGCCTTTCTTTGCTTTAGTCGAGAGAGGTTGAAAGTGTCGGCACCCTCGTCCATCTGGTCGGCATCGTTCCGCAGATTTTGGTCGTCCGCGAATTTTCTTGCGACTGGGGATGCCTCCGCTACATCCATCTAGCTGCAGCCGCATGACCGCGAATTCCGAGGATTCCATGCACAAAGTGAATATCGCCGAAAAGTTCTCTCACATCTCCGAATACTGGAAGCCGTATATCGGCGCCGAACTCAACGGTCAATATGTGAAGTTCGACAAACTCAAAGGGGAGTTTGTGTTTCACCATCACGAGAACGAGGACGAGATGTTCCTGGTGGTAAAGGGCCGTTTCCGCATGGACTTTCGCGATCGGCACGAATGGATCGAAGAAGGCGAATTCATCGTCGTCCCCCGCGGCGTGGAACACCGTCCCGTGGCCGAGGAGGAATGCTGGATACTCTTGTTTGAGCCGGCTTCCACGGTGAATACAGGCAACGTTGAAAGCGAACGAACGGTTCACGAGTTGGAGCGGGTGTGACGCGAACCAGACCGTAGCTCGCGCAAGCTCGCTGCGTTTATCGTAATCTCTGTTCAGGTCCCGAATCCAAATGGAAATCACTGTCTATTCTGCGCCCTGGTGCCCCGACTGCCGCGAGGCCAAACGCTTCCTCGACCAGTACAAGATCGCCTATACCGACATCAACATTGAGACCACTCCCGGAGCAGCCGAGGAAGTGGTGAAGCAGACGGGCAAGCGAGCCATCCCGCAGTTCGTTATCGACGGGGAGTGGGTCCAACCGTACCGACCTGGCGAGGGCTTTCTTTACGAGGAAATGTCGAAGCGACTGGGCGTCGGGGAGTCACGGTAGTCGGGTGAAACTGAGCGACCTCGCGCGCTCTCGAAAGGCCATGAACTTCCGTGTTGGCCTCGTAACAGACAAAGCTCCGACGCTTAAGGTAAACTTGTAACTCGCTGATTTAACAAGACAAAATTGGACTTTTGCCCTGTCCGAAGTGGGCGCGGGGCGCAGAAAAAGACCGATTTGCGGCGACTTTTGTACCCTCGATTCCAAAGAGAACCTGACAATGACCAAGAAATTGCTGTTCGCTGCGGCTTTGTTGAGTCTGGCTCTGGCCAGTGGATGCGCAACCGGCGGAAGCGGCCCTGGGCCCGCTATTGTAGTTAAGGTCACAGGCTCCCTCGCCGATGCCTACGTAGGGCAGACGGGGATTACATTCACCGCGGCTGTGACTAACACCACCAATACGGCGGTGACGTGGAGTCTGAGCGGCACGGCATGCACCGGAACGCCGAATCCCTGCGGGAGCATTGTTTCGGCAACGCCCACGACCGGCACGTACACGGCCCCTGCCACTGCTCCAAGTCCCAATACCGTGACGATTGTGGCTACCTCGGCGGCGGATAACAAGACGACGGGGTCGGATACGATCCACGTATCGCAGATCACGGTGAATGTCACACCAGGTACCGCCAATGTAGGGGCTAACCTCACCCAGCAGTTCACGGCGGTCGCAGTGCCGGACGATGCGCCGCAGACCTTCACCTGGAGCGCTCCAACCTGCGGCGCGCCCCCATGCGGCACAATCAACGGGAACGGACTCTACACCGCCCCTGTTACCGCCAGTTCTTCCAACCCGGTCACGATCACGGCCACATCCACTCTTGATCCTTCTGGTATCGGACAGGCGAGCATTACAGTCGTGAACTCACGCCTGGGTGGAAATACGACGCAACCCACCAACTACGCTTTCCGCTTCACGGGCTTCGATCAATCGGGCGCCGCGAAAGCATTGACCGGCAATTTTGTGGTAAGCACCAACGGCCAGACAATCACCAGCGGGGTTGCTGACGCATACACCTCGGCGGGACCGCATCACTACGCGGGCCTGACTGGAACCTTTACTGCCACTTCCAACAATTCGGGAACACTTACGCTGACTCCGAACGGCGGATCGGCGATTACTTACACCGTCGTGATCGATGCCGGCGGCGATATCTATGGAATCGAGTCCGACAACAATGGGACCAGTTCGGGCGTAATCGAACAGTTCTCCAAGGCTCCGGCCGGTTTTAATACGGCACTTCTGAACGGAGGCTTTGTCTTTGGCTTTACTGGCGCGGATGCCAGCGGAAAGCGAGTCGGCTATGCCGGTTTCCTTCCCATGGATGGCGCTGGGCACATCGGAACCTCTGGGGGCGGCGCCGTTCCCGGCCTTCTTGATATTAATGACGGAGGCAACGCCCAGTCCGCGAGCGACGTGAGCGGCTCTTACAGCCTGACCAACGGAGTCGGCACGATGAGCTTCGCGTCCTCCACGCTCGGCGGGGTCACTTACAACTTCAACCTGTACGCCGCCAACGGGAAGACGACAGCAATAATCCGCTTACCCTGTATG
>CAWIQW010000014.1:0-106546 GCA_963838315.1 uncultured Acidobacteriaceae bacterium | reverse complement strand
CCTGCGCAGGAAAGACAAACGAATTGCCGCCCCCATCCGCATTGCTTGGATTTTATTCCGCATCAACGCGTTTCGGGAGGAATTCTCGAGCGAATTCTATGCTCTGCGCAAAACCTGAGCGGCGTCTTCAGGCAAAACGGGATTGAGGTGCGAACCGGTCCCCCATTCGTAGCCGGCGAGTTGCGTGAAGCGCGGCAGCACCTCGACGAGCCGCTCCAATGGAGACGGCAGAGGCGGTTCCTGGAACGGCGCCGTGTGAAACACCAAGTTGTAAGGCGGGCCGTGCAACGCGAGGTCCATCTTGTGGAGCACCGTCCAGAGCATGAAAGCCAGGTCGTCCGCTTCGGCGGCCGCGACCTGTTCCAGATGGCTGCGATGACGTTTGGGCAGGATCCAAGTCTCGATGGTTGCCGGCTCGCATAGGCGGCGACAGCGACAAAGGCGGACGACTCGGCCACTTCTCGGGCCGCCTCAACCTTCTGCGCCGGCAGCAACTCGCAATAGCAACATTCGTCGTGCTCTTCGTAGTGCTTCAGAGCGAACCGAAGTTCGTCCTGGACCGTGATCTTAATCATGGGCGTAGCGATCAGCTGCGAGTTGCGCGTGCTCCACCGAGGTGCCGGCGCCGCCGCCATGATTTTTGAACAGTTGCGCGTAACGCAGATGCGGATCGCGGCTGGCGTCGTCGAGGCGATCGATCCACATGTGCATGACGTCGCGAACTTGCTCGACGCTCAAACTGCGCGAAGTTCGTTTCGTGATGGGGGCATTCGATGAACAATTCGTGACGCCCGATGCCCGGGGCGGAAAAAAAAACCGTCGCCGCTCGGTTGCGGGTCGAGCGTGGTTTTCACGGCGGGAAATGAATTCGGCACCGTGCGAAGGCGCCAGCCCGGCCCATTGGCCTCGGAATCGGGAGCTCGAAAGGGGCGGCGCAGTTCCGGCGGCGTGTGCGCTTCGTGGCGCGAAACGGGCATGCCTCATACGGCTTGGGAGGGGACGCCGCGACTTCAGTGAGCATGGGCCGGGCCGCCCGCTCCGGCGCCAAGATCACCCATTCGCCGCTGACGGGATTCATCCGCGATTCAGGAGGTTGGCGAATCGCGTACGATTTGCGGATGCTGTGGACCCGGCCCATCAACGCCACTCCGAAAGTCGCGTCGACGCCGGCTTGTTGTCGCGTTCATCGATCAAGCCGGGCGTAAATCTCCTCATATCCGCGAGCACTGCGGTCCCACGACCAATCCTGCCTCATGCAGCAACGAATCAGTTGCGAGGAAATGTTCCGGGTTGTCGGATAGATTTCGATCGCCCGCCGCAATCGCGGCGAGCAAGGCTTGCGGGGTATAGGCCTGAAAACGGAATCCGGTCGCCGTTCCGGCGTCCAGATTGCTGTCGCTGGCATCGACGATCGTATCCGCCAGACCGCCCGTGCCGCGGACGATCGGCGGAGTTCCATAGCGCAGGCTGTATAGCTGATTCAGACCCGACGGTTCGTACAGGCTCGGCATCAGGAAGAGGTCAGCGCCGGCTTCGATCCGGTGGGCCAGGCCTTCGTCGAAGCCGATCAGCAGGCCGACCTTGTTCGGGGAAGCGTTCTGCTGAATCGCGGTGAGCTTGGCGTGATACTGCGGGATCGCCCTCGCCCAAGATCACCAGTTGCACGTCTTGCTGGAGCAGCTCGTCGGCCGCCTTGCATGACAATTCCACGCCCTTCTGCTCCACCAGCCGGGCAATCATGCCCAGCAACGGCGTGCGCGGCTGCTCGGGAAGATGGAAATGGCGTTGCAACATCCGCCTTGCAGACCGCCTTGCCGGCGTCGACGGTTTCGGACGTCGAAGTGGGCCGGCAGATTCTGATCGGTGGCCGAATTCCAGGTGTCGTAATCGACGCCGTTGACGATGCCGCTGAGCCGATCGCGCCGTTCGGTGAGCACGCCTTCGAGGCCGCAGCCGAAATAGGTCGTGCGAATTTCCTGAGCGTAGGTCGGGCTGACCGTATTGACCCAATCGGCGAAAACGATGCCCGCCTTGAGGAAATTGAGCTGGCCGTAATACTCGAGCTGATGCTGATTGAAGAGCCGCTAATCGAGGCCCGGTCAGGTGGTAATCGTGCCGGCCGAAAACGCCCTGGTAGGCGATGTTGTGAATGGTGAAGAGCGAACGCAGTCTGCCGATAGGCGGGCCGATTCTGATAAAGTTCGCGGAGATAAACCGGCAGCAGTCCCGGTCTGCCAATCGTTGGCGTGCAGGATGTCGGGCACGAAGCCGAGGCAGGGAATCGCCTCCATCACGGCGCGGCAGAAAAAGGAAGCGGTAGGCATTGTCGCCGTAGTCGTACTTGCCGCCGTCATGGGCGGTGGCATGGTAAATGCCGCGTCCCTGCGCTGGATCGTCGCGTTCGAACAGGTCGCTGTTCTCAACGAGATAGACCGGCACATTGGAACGGGCAGGTTCGATTTCCAGAGCCGGGTCGGGATGATCTGTCCGCCGATCGGGACCGGCAGCCAGTGGTCGGTGTTGTGGATCGATTGTCGGCCCGTGGCGAACGCTGCGATAAAGAGGCATGATGACGGCGACCGAGTGCCCGTGCTGCAGGCGGCGCGGCAAATAACCGCAGACGTCCGCCAGTCCGCCGGTCTTGGCGAAGCCGACGATTTCAGAACTGGCGAGGAGAATGGACAGAGGGTTGAAGCGGCGGCCATCGATCTGCGGTCTCCGATGGCGTCCGTTCGGAGGGCGTTCCGGGCGGCAAATCGGAAAGGGCAACCATCATTCTAGTCTCCTCCCCAGCCGTCACGACAACCCTTTGCGACCCTCGCCAAAGGCTCCGCTGTGCTTCCCACTATCGGCGCGTTGGCCGGCAGCCGATCAGCCCCTTATTTGCCCTCGAACCGACCAGTGAGCGTTAGCGATCGCGCCATTGCTTCAACCTCCCGAACCAGTGCATCCCGATCAGTTTCCACGATGCGGGCGCGGTGAAGGCGGCGCCGTTGCTGTGCTGGCGGGCGACGAAATAATCCATATACGCGAGCTGGCCGCCGATCTCCGCTTGGTAAGCGAATTGATCGAGCTCCTCGGGCGCCTCCCGCAGGCGCACCGGCGCTTGGCCGGGATAGATTTTCGCCTTCGTTTTTTCCAGAAACGCTCGCGTTTCGTTCAAATAGGCGTTTGTCTCGGGAACTCGGCGAACGGCTCGACCGTGATGAGCAGGCCGCTGCCGTTCGATTCGTCGAGGGTAATTTGACCGTGCGTGATGCGGCCGCATGTGCCAGCGCCGCGGGTGAAGCATGCGGATCCCCAATTCCCGCTCTTCGAACAAGAGCTTCGTGTTGTTGGCGTCCGGCTCCAAATTGAGTTTTTCGAGCGCGGCCTGGCTGATCTTCTCATTGCGCGGGTTCAGCTTGCGGACCATGACATACTGGCCGGCAATCTTGCCGTTTTCGCGGCGGTTCTTGTCGAGCAAGGAATGGACGCCGTCGATCCACAGATAGCAAATGAGGCCGTGCTTCAAGTCGAAGTAAAGCCGGCCCGTCAGTTTCTGCCGATTGGTGCGCTTCATTTTACCTTCCAAATCGCCGGACAACGTGATGTGCGCCACGGACGATTCGCCGCCAATTGTCTCGTCCCCTTCATAGCGGGCGGTCAATTGGCCGCGTTCGATCTTTTTCCATGTCGGTCAGCTCGGCGACGGCCTCCGCGCCGACCCGCCAGGAGTCGCCGGGGTTTCACCGGGTTCGCCGGTAAGAGACCGGCCAAAGCCGGCACAAAAATGTCGGTCCGCAGCATGTCGATCTCGCCCCAGGTGAGCGGCCCATCCGGTGAAAAGGGGACCTTGGATCCGGGTCGTTTCAGCACCACCAGGCGCCGGACCTCGGGACGAAGGCTGATTTCACGGCGGCGATCGCCTTCTTTGCGCCTGGAAGTCGATGGCGCCGTAGTGCCGGATCGATTTCTTGTCCGCTGTTTTGCCATCGGCGGGCAAGACTTTCTCGTCATATTCGATCAGGCTCGTGCCCGACATCTTGAGCTGCTGGGCCGGCTTGTCTTTTTCCGCCGGGACCGCCAGTTCGCCTTTCAAGTCGACCCGCGTCGTCACATGGTACTCGAGGCCTGGTTCAAAAGCAATACAGAGTTAACGAACGAAGTAAAATATGCGAAGAAGATTTACGTATTGCTGGTTTTTTCTGGGGGATGCCGTGGGATTCTGAAGACTGTCTGGATCTGGTTGATCCGTGGAATTCGAGTCCTGAATGTGGCGAATGGCCGCGTTGATCGCGAACCGAGGGTCTTTGGCTGCGGCAGCGGCGACCTCGGGCGAGCCGCCATTGGTGAAAATGATGTGGCGCGTGCTCCAGTCGATCGGCAGGCCGACATGGCCCTCAGCGGCCGAAGCCGCGCTCTGCGCATCCTTCGGCGTGGAGGCTTGCGCCAGCTCCTGGGGGCACAACGCAACCGGGGTGAGAAGAAGCGCAGCGCTAATTCCCGCGACGATCGTGAAGTGAATAATTCGAAATTTCAACTGGCGGCGATGGTTGAGCATCGTTGCCTCCAGAATCAGCTTTTTTTGAAAGCTCAGTGTCTCATACCGGGCCGCTTCTGGCAGCGTTACTTGAGAGTGACTGGTATGGCCCAACTTTCCGCCAATCCCAACTCTCGGGGTGGCGAGTCCTGGTCGCGTTTTGTGCGATAGGGCGGGGACTCTAACTTTCCATTGGACCAGTAATCGGATGCAGCAGAGTGATCCTAAAAGCCCTCTGGCCCTGGTTGCGCGCCGTGGTAGATGGCGAGAATCACGATGCGGTCATGATCGATAGCGTAGGCTGCGATGAAGGGCGTATTTGAGATGACGAGCTCGCGAGTCCCCGGAACGCGGCCCAATCTTCCGGACATTGGGAAAGTGGCGAGCTGTTGGATGCTGGCAACGATCTGCATGGTGATGCGGAGCGCAACTTCTTCGCTATTTGCGGAAGCAATGTAATCGTAAGCCTGCGCGAGTTGCCGGATGGCCCGCTCGGTCCAGTCGATGGGAGACCCGATGTTTTCCCCGGTCATTGGCCTGATCGGCCGTTCGACCTCCGGGGCAACGCCTGGCGCGCTCGCTCTGCCTTCTTAAGCCGCTCTAGGATCTCATCATGGCTTACGACGTGGCCCTTCCGCATCTCTTCGAGGCCCTTGCGGACGAGCGCGTCCTGGTAGGCGTGAAGCTCGATGTAGTTCGTGATGGCCTCGTTGATGAGATAGCTGCGCGGACGGTCCTGCGCCGCAGCCAGCGAATCAAGCGTGTCAATCTTTTTGGAGTCGGCGCGGAAGCTGATGGTCTTCTCGGAGGTATTCATAACGTAGTGATATTAGCACGTATTATTATGTAATACTAAGTATTCGTGGATTCGGGAAGATCCTGAGATGGCTCAGTTCCAGAAGAGCGCCAGACTGAGGCAGTCGGCTTGCGCATTGCCGGGAGCCTGGATTGACTTGTGTAATATATCATGGTATATATCAAGAGGAGATGTAGATGGCGCGCACAGCAAAGTTATTTCTAAATGGACGAAGTCAGGCGGTCCGTTTGCCCGCTGATTTGCGATTTGAAGGGCGCGAGGTCTTCATCCGGCGGGACGAGATTACCGGAGACGTGATTCTGTCGCGGCATCCTGAGTCGTGGGACAGTTTCTTTAAAATCCGGCGGGAAGCGAATGTGCCCGATGACTTCATGGCCGATCGTCAGAATGAAGTTCCACAGAAACGTGACTTGTTCTGATGGCGGTTCGATATCTCCTCGACACGAACATCGCGAGCTGCATTATCAAGGGGAACAGCGCGCCCGTAGATCGCCGACTGGGGAAAGTGGCGATGGCGGAGCTCGCGATATCCGCGGTCACTGAAGGCGAGCTGCGATTTGGAGCCGCGCGAATGCCTCACGCCACTAGACTCCACTCCTTGGTCGAGGATTTTCTTCTGCGCGTGGCGGTCCTGCCATGGGATTCGGAAGCAGCGAAACAATATGGCCAGGTTCGCGCCGCTCTGGAACGCGACGGCCAGCCGATGGGGAACCTCGATGTGATGATTGGCGCTCACGCCCTCGCCCGGGGCGCGATCCTTGTTACGAATGACCAGGCCTTTAGGCGGATTAAGGGGCTCAGGGTTGAGGACTGGACTAAGGGATCGCCGGCCAACTCTTGAGGCTCTCGCGACAATTTGCGCGGTGCACAAACCCTCCATTCGCAAAGGCGCGCGAATGCGGGCACCCCACAATCAGTTTCGGACGGACGAATGCTTCCGCCCCTATCTGAGCGGTTACTTGATCGTGACCAGCTTCTCCACCAGCCCCGAATAGTCCTTCTTCTCCAGCCCGTGCACTTCTTTGTTGTATTCGTCCACCTTGCTGGAATAGTTCATCGAGCAGAACTTCGGGCCGCACATGGAGCAGAAGGCTGCCGTCTTGTATCCCTCCTCCGGCAGGGTTTCGTCGTGCATCGAGCGGGCGGTTTCGGGATCGAGCGAGAGCTCGAACTGTTTCTCCCAGTCGAACTTGTAGCGGGCATAGCTGAGTGCGTCGTCGCGGTCGCGCGCGCCGGGACGATGACGGGCTACGTCGGCGGCATGGGCGGCAATCTTGTAGGCGATGATTCCGTCTTTAACGTCTTTCTCGTTCGGCAGTCCGAGATGCTCTTTCGGTGTCACGTAACAGAGCATCGAGGCGCCATACCAACCGATCATCGCCGCGCCTATGGCCGACGTGATGTGATCGTAGCCGGGAGCGATGTCGGTAACCAGCGGTCCCAGCGTGTAGAACGGAGCTTCATAACAGAGCTCGTTTTCCTTCTCGACCTGCTCTTTGATCTTGTCCAGCGGAATGTGTCCGGGTCCTTCGATCATGGTCTGAACGTCATGCCTCCAGGCAATTTTGGTGAGCTCGCCTAACGTGGCCAGCTCGGCGAACTGTGCTTCATCGCTGGCATCGGCCAGGCAGCCGGGCCGCAGGCCGTCTCCCAGCGAATAGCTGACGTCGTACTTCTTCATGATCTTGCAGATGTCGTCGAAACATTCGTAGAGGAAGTTCTGTTTGTGGTGGTAGGCCATCCACTGCGCCAGGATCGCGCCGCCGCGGCTGACGATTCCGGTGATGCGCTTCGACACCATCGGCAGGTACTGGATGAGCACGCCCGCGTGGATGGTCATGTAGTCCACACCCTGCTGTGCCTGCTCTTCGATCACTTCGAGCATCACGCTGGCGTTGAGGTCTTCGACGCGCTTTACGCGCGAAATCGCTTCATAGATCGGCACCGTGCCGATCGGAACCGGTGAGTGCCGCAGGATGGCTTCGCGAATCTCGTGAATGCCGCCGCCAGTCGAGAGATCCATGACCGTGTCGGCCCCGTAGTGCACTGAGGTGTGCAGCTTCTTCAGTTCCTCCTCGATGTTAGAGGTCACGGCCGAGTTGCCGATATTGGAGTTGATTTTGCAAAGCGATGCCACGCCGATGGCCATCGGCTCAAGCTCAGGATGGTTGATATTCGCGGGGATGATCATGCGCCCGCGGGCGACTTCATCGCGCACGAGTTCGGCGGTTATCTTTTCCCGGGCAGCAACGTATTCCATCTCCTCGGTAGTGACGCCCTGGCGCGCGTAGTGCATCTGCGAGAAGTTGCCGTCCTTGTTCGCCGCCTTGCGCTTGGCCAGCCACTCGGCGCGAGGTTGAGGAGGAGTGTGGAAGCCGTTGCCGTTATTTCCATTCGCGGAATTGCCGTTCGTCGCCGTCATAATCGCTATCTACCGTCCTTTGCAAGTCTAAGCAGCGATTATACCCCGCCCATGGCGGCTGCCGGCCTTCCGGGAGCCAGTGGGCGGACCACTGAACTCACTTGGAAAGCAGGCGCAGAGCGGCTAGCATGCGTAACTAGAAAAAACTGAATCGCGACGCCAGGAAGGGAATCGAACGGGATAATTGTTGTAACGATAATCGGGGGACAGCGCCCCGTGGGAGGAAAACGAGAATGAAGCGACTGTTGGGCACCACAAATGATGTTGCGCTGACGGCTCTGCGCCTCGTTCTGGGCGTTGTCTTCTTCGCGCACGGCGCGCAACTGATGCTGGGATGGTTCGGAGGCCCTGGGTTTCACGCGGCGATGGGTTTCTTTCAACACGCAGGCATGCCCGCACCCGTTGCGTTCCTCGTGATCTGTGCGCAATTTTTCGGCGCCCTGGGATTAATTGTCGGACTGCTGACGCGCATTGCGGCGCTGGGCATCGGCACGGTGATGATCGGAGCGATTTTCATGGTCCATCTGCCCAACGGTTTTTTTATGAACTGGATGGGCACGCAGAAGGGTGAAGGCTTCGAGTGTCACCTGCTCGTGCTCGCCATGTCGGCGGCTTTGCTGTTGCGTGGCGGAGGGAAATTCTCCGTGGATCACGCACTGAGCAAATAACCTTGGGCACCTTCACCCAGGTTACGCCCAACGGACGGGCGCGAACCCTTCGGCAAACTCAGGGCAGGCTCTTGGGCACCAAGCTGATCCAATAAGCTTCGCTGTTAGTTCCTGAGCGTCTTCCCGGTCTTCAGCGTGTACTGAATTCTCTCCTGCGTCTTCTTCTCGCCGCACAGCGACTTGAACGCTTCGCGCTCGAGGTCGAGCACGTACTGTTCGCTGATCGGAGTGCCGGGGGTGACATTTCCTCCGCAAAGAACCTCCGCGATTTTGGTGCCGAGTTTCAGTTCGTGATCGCTGATGAAGTCGCCCTGGCGCATCAGGTACACGCCCATTTTCAGCGCGGAAAGAATGCCCTCTCCCGGCGCCGGGATATCCGTGCGCATCACCGGAGGCTCATATCCCGCTCTGAAAAGTTCCAGCGCCCGCGCCTTCGCATCGGAGAGCACGCGCTCCCGGTTCATGGTGATCCGGTCGGACGTCGAGAGAAAATTAAGCCCGCGCGCCTCATTAGCCGACGTTGCCACCTTGGCCGTGGCGATGGTCTCGAAGGCCTTCTTCATCGCCTCCATCAGTTCGACCGACTCGCCTCGCCCGTCGGGACGAATCGACGCCGCGCTATCGACGGCGCGCAACAGCATTTCCTTGCAGCCGCCTCCGCCGGGAAGCAGCCCCACGCCCACCTCCACCAATCCCATATAAAGTTCGGCATGAGGCTGCCGCGCCGCGGCGTGCAGCGAAACCTCGCAGCCTCCGCCCAGCGCCAGTCCAAACGGAGCGATCACCACCGGCTTTGGAGAGAACTTGATGGCCTGCGTCATCCCCTGGAATTGCCGGATCGCCATGTCGACGTCGTCCCATTCTTCTTCCTGCACCGACATCAGCAAGAGCATCAAATTCGCGCCGACCGAAAAATTCTGCGCGTCGTTCGTGATGACAAAAGCGTCGAAACCATCGCCCGCACCGCCCGGTTTGAGCGACTGCAGAATGAGCGAGATGATGTCCGCGCCCAGTGCGTTCATCTTCGAGTGGAACTCGATGCATCCCACGCCATCGCCCAGATCGATCAGCGATGCGCCCGAATTTTTCTTAACCACGCCCTTCGCTTTCTTCGCGACTCCAACCGACCAGACTCCGGCCGGCACCTCGACTGGCTTTAAAGTGCCGCTGCCCTGGTCGAAATAAAGTTTCCCCGACGCCGTTTTCGGATCGTCTGTGTACCAGGACTTCTGTCCCGACGCGAGCAGTTTTTCTACGTTCGCCGCCACCGGACGCCCGTCTTTCTTCATGCGTTCGACGCTGGCCTCCACGCCCGCCGCGTCCCACAACTCAAACGGCCCCAGCTCCCAGTTAAATCCCATCCGCATGGCGCGATCGATCTCAACCACCGAGTCCGAAATGTCCGGGATGCGGTTGGCCGAATAAGTCCACAGTTCCGAGAGCGCAGTCCACAAAAAGGTTGCGGCCTTGTCGGGCTTCTGCGCCGCGCCGCCATCGAGCCCAAGCAACATGCGCACGCGCGCTCCCGTATCGTCTACATTCTTAGCCATGTCGAGCGCGGCAAATTTCGGCTTCTGCCGCGGATGATATTCCAGCGTCTTCCAATCCAGCGCCATGCGTTCATCTTCTTTGCCCGCGGATTTCACCTTCTTATAGAATCCGCCCTTCGTCTTATCGCCCAGCCATTTGCGTTCCAGCATCTGGCGGAAGAATGGCGGGATCTGCAATTCGCTGCGCTCGTCTCGGACGTTCTGCGTCATGTTTCCGACCACGTGGCCGAGAATATCGAGGCCGACCATGTCGATCGTGCGGAACGTGGCGGAGCGCGGCCAGCCCACGGCTTGTCCGGTAAGCGCGTCGATTTCCTCCACGCTCAGATCCGCTTCCTGCATCAGCCGCATGACGTTGAGCACGGAAAAAGTTCCGATGCGGTTGGCAATAAAGTTGGGCGTGTCTTTGGCGAAGACCATGCCTTTGCCAAGTTGGACGTCTGAAAAGTGGGCCACGGCTTCAATCAGCGCTCGATCCGCTTCAGGCGTCGGAATCAGCTCCAGCAGTCGCATGTAGCGCGGAGGATTAAAGAAGTGTGTCCCGAACCAGCAGCGCCGAAAGTCGTCGGAAAATCCCTCCGCGATTTTCGCGACGGGAAGGCCGCTGGTGTTCGTCGTGATCAGAGTGCCGGGCTTGCGAAAGGCGTCGACCTTTTTCAGCAACGCACGTTTGATTTCCAGGTTCTCGACCACCGCCTCGATGATCCAGTCGACCTCGGCGAGGCGCTTCAGATCGTCGTCGAAATTGCCAACCGAAACGAGGCGCGCGAGCGAGGGTTCAAAGAACGCGGCGGGCTTTGATTTTTTCGTGGCCTCAAGCCCGGCGGCGGCAATCTTGTTGCGGGCGGGCCCGTCGGCGTCGGCCGGAACGATATCGAGCAGCAGCGACGGAACTCCGGCGTTGGCAAAATGTGCGGCGATGCGCGCGCCCATCGTGCCGGCGCCCAGGATGGCGACTTTATTGATCCGTTTCATAAGGCAATGACTCCATCATGAGAAAGACGAACTGAGAATCATAATCGTTTCCGGAATCGACCATTGAAATTATTGCGCCAGCGAATCACGGCCAGTCCGGCGAAGGTAGCGTTGGCGCCCCGCCCTCGATGAAGCCGAACCGTACCCAGCCAGGAACCTGCGATCCTCGAAGTTCCACAATATTTTCTGGGACGCCACAATAGGCGTCTCGTCCCGCTTTACCGATACCGACTACAATGCTAGTATCCGCTGAACGTCGAACGTGTGAGGGCGCATGAATACGCCGTACGGGCTTCAGATCACCGAGAACTGCCTTATCTGCAAGCTGCGCCAGTCCGGCTTTTTCTGCGATCTTCCCAAGCCTTCGCTGGAGTACCTCGAGAAGATCAAGTATGCCAGCGCTTTCCCGCAGGGGGCCGTCCTGTTCGTTGAAGGACAGGCGCCGCGCGGTATCTACATTCTGTGCGCGGGCCGCGTGAAACTGACGACCACCTCGCGGGACGGCAAGACCCTGATCCTCCGCATCGCCCAAGCGGGTGAAGTTCTTGGCTTGCACGGGACGGTTTCCGGCAAACCTTACGAACTGACGGCGGAGACCCTGCAGCCCTGCCAGCTAGACTTCATCAAGCGTGACGATTTTCTTAAATTCCTCCAGACCCATGCCGATGCCTGTCTCAACGCGGCCCACCACCTGAGCGAAAACTGCCAGACCGCCTATGACATGATCCGCTCGCTGGGCCTCTCGCACTCGGTGTCCGAGAAATTGGCGCGCCTGTTGCTGGAGTGGGCAAGCGACGGCGAGCAGACAAAAGAAGGCATCCGGGTAAAGATTGCGCTTACTCACGAAGAGATCGCGCAACTGATCGGCACCTCGCGCGAGACGGTCACGCGCGTGCTGGGCGAGTTCCGCGACCAGGAGTTCGCGCAACTCCGTGGCTCGACACTGCTCATCCGCAACCGCGCCGCCCTCGAAAAAATGATCGGCGCCTAAGTACCGTGACCGCATCCGCCGGGTGATAGCCGTACACCAAAAAAAGTCCCGAAGGGATGCCCCGACAATAGCCCGGCGCTTCAGCGCCGGGCGGTAGCTGCTATCCTGTTTTTCTTGCGCCCTCCAAACCCCATCCTGACGTCCAATCCGTTGCCGTCCGCAAGCGAGATCGCGAGCCAGATCCGCGCCCGGGAAATCTCCGCGGTTGAAGTGGCCCGCATTCATCTGGAGCGCATCGCACGCCTTAATCCCTCCCTCAACGCTTTTGTGGATTGCCAACCGGGGACCGTGCTGGCTCAGGCGCAAAAGGCCGAGCGAGCCGTTCTTACCGGAAAAAAGCTCGGCCCGCTCCACGGCGTGCCGCTGTCCATTAAATCCTCGATCGACGTTGCCGGGCACAGATGCGAAGCCGGAACGCGCTTGCGCGCGGGATACGTCGCCGCGGAAGATGCTCCGCTGGTCGCGCGCTTGCGCGCGGCGGGCGCAATTATCCTGGGCGTCACGAATGTGCCCGAGTTGCTGATGGCGTGGGAAACCGACAACCTTCTCTATGGAAGGACGAACAATCCGTGGGATGTGACGCGCACGGCGGGCGGTTCGAGCGGAGGCGAAGCGGCCGCAATCGCCGCCGGGCTGAGCGCGGGCGGCGTGGGCAGCGATGGCGGAGGCTCGATCCGCGAACCCGCGCACTTCTGTGGCATCTGCGGCCTGAAACCCACGCCGGGACGCGTTCCATCCACCGGGCACTTCCCCAAGTCGGGCGGCCCATTCGCGTTGCTCGGAGTGGTCGGACCGATGGCGCGCACCGTCGACGATCTGCGAATCATGTTCGAAGCAGTCGCGGGCCCCGATGAAGGCGATCCCTGCGCGGCGCCGGTTGCGATCCGGGAAATTGCCGAGCAGGAATTGAAAAATGTCACGGTCGGTTTTTTTGAAGACGACGGGCGTACTCCGGTCACCCCGGCAACCAGACTAGCGGTGAATCGAGCAGCCACCGTGTTGTCGGCTTGCGGATTTCGCGTCGATCCATTTCGCCCCGCTGGCCTGGAGCAGGCCCGCCAGCTTTGGTGGCAATTATTCGGCACGACTGGTGGCATGATTCTGGGCCCGCTGCTGCGCGGGCGCGAGGATGAGTTGAGTCCCACCCTCCGCGAGTTTTGTTCGTGGACTGCCGCCGAACTGCAGCACACGGGTGACTCCTTACTGGCCACCTGGTTGGGCCGCGATGAAATTCGCGAAAAAATTTTGCAGCAGATGAAAAAGTATCCGGTGCTGCTTTGTCCTGTTGCGGCGATTCCGGCTTTCCGTCACGGCGAACGTGAGTGGCAGGTGGAAGCACAGACGGTGAAGTATCTGGACGCGTGGTCCTATTGCGAGTGGTTCAACCTGCTCGGCTTTCCCGCGGTGGTCGTTCCCATGGGCTTCTCGGAGGAGGGTTTGCCCATCGGCATTCAAATCGCCGGACGCCCATGGGAAGAAGAACTCGTGCTCGCGGTTGCGGCCGCCTTAGAAAACGCCCGTGGAGCAATGCCCGGTGTGGAAGAAAAGAAGGTGGCCCATTCAAGCCGTCCTTCCTCGGAAAGCACATATGTGTCCGGCCGAAAAAGGACTGACATTCCTCCGAGAGCCCCCACCGCTTTCGCTTAGTATTTTTCTACTATTACCCTGCGTTCGATTGCCGACTACACTGTCTCCTCCCAAGAGCCGTGGGTGCTCGCAAACGTAATAGGACAATAAGATGTCAGCCTCGAATCTTCACATTCCAAATCCCTTACGAGTATTGATCGTCATGCTGGTGGCGTCGGCGGCGTACCTGTATCCCTTCCCCCAGGCCAACATTGTTTATCCGGCGGTGGTCGCGATCCACGCCCTGGCGGGCCTCGTGGCGACCATCGTAGGTGCGGTTTTGCTGTCGCGCATGCTAAGGAGCGGAACGATTCTCTGGAAAGCGGGCTGGTTTTCGCTGGCTGGCGGAGCATTACTGGGACTGCTCCTGATCTACACCGGGACGTCGCGCGGTGAGTTCAAATGGCTGTACACGCACATCGCCCTGAGCCTGCTGGGGATCGGCTGCCTGCTAGCGGACAGGTTCGGCCGCCGTAAGTGGTTCAATGCAAATGCCTTCGTCCGGTTGCTTGTCTGCCTCTCCGCGCTCGGAGCGATTGGTTGGGCGGCCCATTACCAGCGGGAAAATCGTTGGCAGGCGAACTCCCTGATCAAGAATCCAACGCTCCCCCCCGAGACCATGAATGGTGAAGGGGATGGACCGTCAGGCCCGTTTTTCCCCAGTTCGGCGCAGGTATACGGGGGCCAGAAAATTCCCAGCAAGTTTTTCATGGAGTCGGAATCGTGCAAGC
The DNA here is from genome assembly GCA_963838315.1 of uncultured Acidobacteriaceae bacterium. Taxonomy (GTDB): domain Bacteria; phylum Acidobacteriota; class Terriglobia; order Terriglobales; family Acidobacteriaceae; genus Acidiflorens. The sequence goes on along the minus strand of CAWIQW010000014.1, from coordinate 92,244 downwards.
GCTGCCACGAAGATATTTACAATCAATGGAATAGCTCGGCTCACCATTTTTCGTCATTCAACAACCAGTGGTACCGCAAGTCGATCGAGTACATGCAGGACACAATCGGCACAAAGCCTTCCAAATGGTGCGGCGGATGCCACGATCCCGCTGTGCTTTACGCCGGCAAAATGGACACCCCCATTAAGCAGATCGTGCACACCCCCGAAGCGCAGGCGGGCCTGGGATGCATGATGTGCCACTCCATCGCCAACGTGAAAAGCACCATGGGGCAGGGAGATTTCTACCTCGAATATCCCAAACTGCACGAACTGGCCGCCAGCACCAATCCGGTAGTTCGCGGGTTGCACGATTTTATGACCCGCCTGAATCCGGAACCGCACCGCCGCGTCTTTCTCAAACCGTTCATGAAAGATCAGACGGCCGAATTTTGCTCGTCGTGCCACAAGGTTCATCTGGATGTCCCGGTCAACAGGTACCGCTGGCTGCGCGGCTTCAACGAGTATGACAACTGGCAGGCGAGCGGCGTTTCGGGGCAGGGCGCGCGCTCCTTCTATTATCCCGAGAAGCCGCAGCAGTGTGCCGATTGCCACATGCCTCCCGAGACTTCAAATGATGCCGGCAACGTTGCCGGCAAAGTGCACTCCCATCGCTTTCCGGCCGCGAACACGGCGTTGCCCACTGCGAATGAGGATCCCGGGCAGTTGAAAGCGGCCGAAGGCTTCCTGACCAGCGGAGCGCTTAGCGTGGACATATTTGCGCTGTCGGCCGCGACGGGCGAACCCAAAACGGCGGGAGCGTCCGCGGAGCATGAGTTGTCGACGGCGTTTGCGGTCGGCGAAGAGGCGGAAACAAATGTGACACCGGCCAGCAATGGTGAGGCTGCGCCGGTTACGGCGCCGCTTGATCGTGTGCATCCTTCGGTGCGTCGGGGTGACACGGTGCGGGTTGATGTTGTCGTGAGAACAAAGCGTGTCGGACATTTCTTCCCGGGCGGTACCGTGGATGCTTACGATACATGGCTCGAACTCAAAGGCGTGGATGACCATGGGCAGACAGTTTTCTGGAGCGGAATGGTCGAGGACGGCGGGAAGGGTCCGGTGGAAAAAGGAGCGCACTTTTATCGTTCACTCCAGGTGGACGCGCACGGCAATCCAATTAACAAGCGGAACGCATGGGCTACGCGTTCGGTGGTCTATGTGCGACTCATCCCGCCCGGCGCGGCGGACACAGTGCATTTCCGAATGAAGATTCCTCCGAAAGCGGGAAACAAAATTACGCTCACGGCGCGGCTGTGCTACCGAAAATTTGCGTGGGCGAACACGCAATTCGCATTTGCGGGACAACCCGATCCAGCCGCACCCAAGTCGCAGCTCGCTCCCGAATACGATGACCGCAAATTTCTGCTGAATGCGTCTTTGCAGGGAGTGTCGGCGAAGAAGGAGACGATTCCCGAAGTGCCGATCGTCGCGCTGGCGCAGAGTCAAGTCGCGCTGGAGGTGCTGGCTCCGAACTCGCCAGCTCCGCAACCTGCGCGGGAACTTCGGAAAGAAGATTGGCAGCGTTGGAACGATTACGGCATTGGCCTGCTGCTGCAGGGGGATCTGAAGGCCGCGCAGTCGGCGTTTGAAAGAGTCACGGAGATCGATCCGCAAAATCCGGATGGTTGGGTGAACATCGGACGCGCCGCACTGCAAGAAGGTGACGTGCCGCGGGCGCGGGAAGTCCTCGAGAAGGCACTGGCTATCAATCCCAAGCTGGCGCGCGCCCATTTTTTTTACTCGTCGCTGATGAAGACCGCGGGGGATTACGATCAGGCGGCCGCGCATCTTCAGGTCGTGCTTGCGCAATATCCGCGCGACCGCGTGGCGCTTAACAACCTGGGGCGCGTGCTTTTTCTGCAGCGGAGATACGCCGATGCGGTGAAGATTCTTCAGCGGGTGCTGGCAATTGATCCGGAAGACCTGCAGACTCATTACAACCTGATGCTCTGCTACAACGGGCTCGGCGACGAGAAAATGGCCAAGGAGCATGAGGTGCGTTATCTGCGGTTCAAGGCCGATGAAGCTTCGCAGGCGATTACCGGTCCCTATCGCCAGCTACATCCCGAGGACAACAACGAACGCCAGAATATTCATGAGCATGTTTCGGTGCCGCTGGCGATTTTCTCGCAACCGGTAAAGAAGAGAACTGCTGCCGCAGCAGGAGCATCCGAGTGATTGCGAACAGGAATCTTCAGCTCACCACAGAGACACGGAGACACAGAGAAAAAACTCTTTGTCTTTTCCTCTTAGCCTCCGTATCTCTGTGGTTAATCGCTGTTTCCGGGGCTCATGCCCAGAACATCACCTTTCGCGACATCACCGCACAGGCTGGCATTCGCTTCACCCATAACAACGGGGCCTTCGGGAAAAAGTGGCTGCCAGAAACCATGGGTCCCGGCTGCGCTTTCATCGACTACGACAACGATGGTTGGCCCGATATTCTCCTGGTCAACGGGACGGATTGGCCTGGCCACACCAAGGGTGGCCCGACGACTCTGAAGCTTTTTCACAACAATCACGATGGCACGTTCACTGACGTTACGCGACAATCCGGCCTGGGCGTCGCGCTCTTCGGGATGGGCGTCGCGATTGGCGACTTCGACAATGACGGTTTCGACGACATCTTTATTACCGCCGTCGGGCAAAGCCATCTTTTTCACAACAACGGCAACGGGACTTTCAGCGACGTCACCAAATCTGCTGGACTCTGGGGTCCAAATGAGTTTTCCACCAGCGCGGCGTGGGTAGATTACGATCGCGATGGCAAGCTCGATCTGGTCGTTGCCAATTATGTGCAGTGGTCGGAACGAACCGATCTTTATTGCACGCTCGACGGAGCTCACAAGTCCTACTGCACGCCGGAGTCGTACAAAGGGACGTCGGTTCGGCTCTGGCACAATCTGGGGAACGGGAAATTTGAAGATGCGACGCGGAAAGCCGGACTTTATGACGAAACCTCGAAGAGCCTCGGCGTCGCGATTCTTGACTCTAACAATGATGGCTGGCCCGACATTCTAATCACCAATGACACGCAGCCGAACAAACTTTATCTGAACAAGAAGAACGGCAGCTTCGAGGAGCGCGCGGTTTCTGCCGGGATCGCGTTCAGCGAGGATGGTGTGGCGCGCGCGGGAATGGGAGTGGACGCGGCTGACTACGACCGGTCTGGAAGCGCCAGTTTAATCATCACAAATTTTGCCAACCAGATGCTGGCGCTTTACCACAACGAGGGGAACGGACTTTTTGTAGACGAGGCTCCGCGGTCGGAGGTGGGCCGCGCCACGCTGCTCACGCTGGGGTTCGGGTGCTTCTTCTTCGACTACGACAATGATGGCTGGCCAGATATTTTCGTCGCCGACGGGCACATCGAAAACGAGATCGAGCGCGTGCAGAAGCGCGTCAGCTACGCGGAGCCTCCGCATCTGTTTCGCAACCTGGGGCGAGGAAAATTCGAAGAGGTCACGGCAAAAGTCGGGGCGAGTTTTGCGGCGGCAAAAGTTGCGCGGGGCGCGGCCTATGCGGACATCAATAATGATGGTGCACTCGATATTATTCTGATGACGAACGGCGGAGCGCCTCATCTTTACCTGAGTTCGGGCGGGACGAATCAGAGTCTGCGGGTGAAACTGGTGGGAACAAAATCGAATCGCGATGGGATCGGCGCGGTGGTGCGACTGTCGTCGGGCGGCGAAAAGCAGTGGCAGATGATGCGTTCGGGGTCCAGTTATTTGTCGGCCAGCGAACTGGTGTTGACGTTCGGGCTGGGCTCGCGAACGAAGGCTGACACGGTTGAGATTCAGTGGCCTAGCGGGCAGGTGGATAAAGTCTCCAAGGTTTCGGCGGGGCAGACGGTTACGATTCAGGAAGGGATGGGCGTGATTGGGGGGCGCGCTTACGGGAAGAAATAAGGGATTTCCCTTCGCCTGTCGGTAGTGCAGTTTGAACCGGCTTTGAAAGGGCACAGGCTTCAGTCGCGCGACAATCCTCGCATTTTTCATTGCGGCATTGAGCCGGGAGCAGGGGCCTCCTGGCGGCAGGCTGACTCTGAATTCAGAAAAATGAGGGGGGTACCCCCCCTACCCAAAATGAGTTAAGTAATTGATAATAAGATGTTTACAGGCAAAGTATTCAAAAGATTGGACTTAGCCTCGAATTTCGCTGTTTGGCGTGCACCTGTGAGGCGGAACCGGGTCCATAAGTTGTCAAATAACGAAGAAAAGTTTGTGACCGGAACTGGCTTTGCCTCTGGAGACGGGCGCAGTTTTTTGTGGTCTACGGTCAATCCATTTTATCGGCGACGGTGGTGTAAGTCTGTGATGAGCGTACGGGAAAAATGTGATGAAAAAAGTTGGAGACTCAGCGAAATTTGCTGCAGCCCATATGTCTATGGCAATTTTCAAACCGCACCACTACCAGCCTGCCGGACGTCTCGTTTTTTCTTGCGTACAAGGAATTCATTGTCGAAATCGCGCGTTGAAGAATCGCTGCGATTTCTACCGGCGAGACATCTTGCGCGACCTTCTTCGGGTAGGGATGCTTCGACTGCGACCGAGTTGCGCGCGAGGCGCAACCCGGTCTCCGCTCAGCATGACATGGGTTTGGTGGAGACCGCTATAATTCGACGGTTCCCCTCTTAGAGCGATGAAGCCTATTCTTCCGACTGTCGCAGTTGTGCTCACAGTTGCGACTGTGTTTGTTCTGACGTTGCAGGGGGCGCCCTCATCCGCCGATCCGGCGGAAGCAGCGCGGCTCAACAATCTGGGCGTCGCCTACATGAACCAGCAGCTCTTTGAAAAAGCGTTGAAGGCTTTTGACGAGGCCGAGGTTAAAGATCCGTCATTGAAGGTCGCGACCCTCAATCGCGGCGTGGCATTACTCAATTTGCAGAAGGTTGAGGAAGCGAAGGCGCTGCTTGAAAAGGCGGCGAAAGACGATCCCGGCGACGCGCACGCGTGGTTCAATCTTGGCCTCTACTACAAGAACTCGGCGAGTCCCGAAGGCGCGCTGGTGGCATTTCGGAAGGTTACCGACATCGATCCCGACGACGCCGACACCTGGTATTTTCTGGGCTCGACTTATGCGCAACTGAAGCAATTTCCCGAAGCGATTGCCGCGTTCGAGCGCGCTTTGAAGATCGATCCGCTGCATGCGTCGGCTCAGTTCGGGCTGGCGCGCGCTTACCAGCAGTCCGGACAAGGCGATCCGGCGCACGAGGCGATGAAGAGGTTCCAGTATGTCACGCAGAAAAAACTGGGGACGCCGATCAGTTTGTCATATGGGGAGCAGGGGAAATATTCACGGGCGGAAGATTCGCCGGCGGCGGTGCAAAAAGTGCTGCCTCAGATTGACGTGAAGTTTGTGGATGTGTCGCTTCCGTCGAAAGCGGGCCCGTATTTTGGAGTTCCAAGTCCTCCTACGAGTGTGGGAGCCGACTATTTGCGACCGGGCGCGTGTTTTCTCGACTACGACAACGATGGCCGCATCGATCTTTTCCTGGCGAACAATGGTGCACAAGGCGGCATGACGCTGTATCACAACGCCGGAAATGGGAAGTTCGAGGATGTTACGGCTGAGGCGGGACTCGATCCGAAGGGGAGCGTGGTTGGCTGTACGGCAGGCGACTATGACAACGATGGCTTCGAGGACCTGGCGCTCGGCTTTATTAATGCAATCAAGCTGTACCACAACGAGAAAAACGGGACATTCAAGGATGTGAATGAGCAAACCGATGCGACTCGGCCGAGGCTCGAAAAAATAGAGAGTTACGGGGAAAGTGTCTACGGCCTCACATTCGTGGACTACGATCATGACGGGGACCTAGATCTGTACGTGAGTGGCGGCGACGGAGATTGCTCGCATCGACGGAAAGAGGCAGACCATGTGCCCACCAGCCAAGACCTGGAGGAAGCGGAACAAGAGAAGGCCAGGCCGAAGCTCGAGACCCCATCCGAAGATGCGCCTCTCGGCTCCTGCGAACCCGGCAATCTGCTGTTCCGAAACAACGGGGACGGTTCCTTCATGCGGGTGGATCGTGGTTTGACGGGCGAATATCGCAGCCGCTCCCAAGGAATGGGCGGTTTGAATGCCATCGGCAGCGACGTTAACAATGATCGGGCGGTCGATCTGATAACAGCCCAGGCGACACTCAACCCGATCATCTACTTAAATCACCGCGAGGGGAGGTTCATTCCCTTAAAGACCGCACACGACGAGAAGACTGGCGGCGCGCACGGTTTAGCGGTACTCGACTTTGATCACGATGGTTGGATGGACATTGCATTTACGCAGTCGGGCGAGCCGGGGCTGGTGCTTTGGCGCAACATTGGGGGGAAAGACTTTGCGCCGGTGAAGCTTCCGCAGACGAACTGGGTCCGTGCCTTCGGCGTCGTTGCCATCGACTACGACAACGACGGCTGGGTTGATCTCGCTGCTGTTGGAGAGACAAAAGACGGTCGCGGGGAGGTTCGGCTGTTTCGCAATCTTGGGCCGGATGGATGGAAGGACGTTTCGGCCGATGTTGGGCTTGACAAGATTCAGCTTAAGGGGCCGCGGGCCATTATTGCCGGAGATTACGATAACGACGGGGCGGTCGATCTCCTGATCACGCAGAATCATGGGCGGGCGGTGCTGCTCCGAAATGAGGGCGGCAACAAGAATCATTCGCTGCGGCTGGCGCTGACGGGTCTGAACGATAACAAGTCGGCCATCGGCACGAAGGTTGAAGTCTTCTCGGGCGGCATTCGGCAGAAGTTTGAAGTCTATGGTTCGTCGGGATATCTGGGGCAGAACTCTCCTTACCTCACGATTGGGCTGGGGCAGGCGAAGCAGGCCGACGTCGTTCGGATGCTTTGGCCGACCGGAGTTTTGCAGGACGAAATCGACGTTGCCGCCAATAAGATGCAGCACATTCAGGAGCTGGACCGGCGGGGGTCTTCGTGTCCGACGCTGTTTGCCTGGGATGGGACGCATTACGGGCTGGTGGGCGACATGCTGGGAGCGGGGGTCCTTGGACACTGGATCGCGGCCGGGAACGGCGAAGTCGAACGCAACGTACCGCGTCCGACCGAGGCCATCAAGATTGAGCGGGACATGCTTCGCGAAGAACGAGGGATGCTTAGTTTTCGCTTCATGGAGCCGCTGGAGGAATCCGTTTATCTTGACCAGGTGCAGTTGCTGGCGATGGATCATCCGGCGGATTTTGACGTGTATCCCAACGAATATTTTGCGAGCAACCCGCCGTACCCTCCGTTCAAGGTGGTGTTCAGTCGCGATGCGCGGCCTCCGGCTGGGGCCTGGGATGAGCATGGGCACGACGTGTTGCCCGACCTAATGGCGCACCGCTACTTCGGAGATTTCAAGGTGCTGCCGTTTTTGGGGTTCGCGGAGCCGCACTCGCTGGAACTTGATCTCGGCGCGCCTTATGACGGTGGGCCGCTCTGGCTGCTGATGCATGGCGAGATCGAATACTACAGCGCGACCAGCATGTACGCGGCGGATCAGGCCGGGTTGCGGCCGTTCGCTCCCTACGTTGAGGCCCTTGTTGAGTCGACTCCTCCATCGTCGAATGCAGTTTCTCGGCCGTCAGAGCGGAACCGGGGTAGGTCCTACGGCGCGGCTGAGTCTGCGCCATCCAAAGCGGTGGCTACTCAGCGGAATGTAGATGGAAAGTGGGTCCGGGTGGTCGACGATATGGGATTTCCGGCGGGCGGCGCTCGGACGATGACGGCCGATCTCACGGGGAAACTTCCGCTGGGGACGGGGCGCATCCGGCTTACTACAAATTTGCAAATCTATTGGGACAGCATTCTTATCAGTCGCACGTCCCAGGTGGGTTCGCACGGACTGGGCGCCCAAGCCACCATTTCTGCTGTGCCACTGGTACGGGCGACCCTTGGCTTCCACGGATTTCCGTTGAAGATTGAGGACTCGCCCCCTGGCAATGTGAAATACATCTACGAGAAGGCCAGCGCCACGGGGCCTTACACGCGTCCTGCCGGAGCTTACACCCGGTACGGGGATGTGCTGCCGCTGCTTACGGCCGTTGATGACAAGTTTGCGGTGTTTGGCTCGGGCGATGAAGTTGCGCTCGATTTTGACCCCGCGAGGCTGCCCGCGCTGCCGTCCGGTTGGGTGCGCGACTATTTTTTCATTGCTAACGGCTATGAGAAGGATATGGATTTTTATGCCTATCGCGGCGACTCAGTGGAGCCTCTGCCATTTCGCGGAATGGACGCTTACCCTTACCCGCAACAGTCGTTTCCGAGCGACCCCGATCACCTGAATTACCTGCTGGAATACAACACGCGATTCATGAGCGGCAATGAGCCGAGCGGGTACTCGTTTCAGTATCCGTAAGCCGGTTGCTTCTTGCGCAACAGCTTCGATTAGGTTTGGCCAAGATTTTTTGGTGCTGGGGGCGGTGCCACTGGGACCCCGTCACTACAAGAGCGGTTACCAGCGGATGCTGCCTGGGTCCGTACCATCCCCTTCGGCTGGTTTATAATCAATGATTCCAGCTTCCCTGTGGAGTAATCTGAAGGAACAAGTCTGATCTGACGAACAAAACATTGAGTCTGACGTCATCAGTCTGACGGAGCAATCTAACTATGATTCGACAGCTACAGAATGCAGGGCCAACCGTGAAAATCATTCTCAGCGCGCTGCTGCTGATTATTTGCGGTGGCATGGTGATCACGCTGATTCCGGGTGGTTTCGGCTCCAGTCTTGGTTTTGGGGGCGGTCCTACGGCCGGCGTACTGGCGACTATCGGCGATGAGAAGGTGACCGTGCTCGACGTGCAGCGCGAGGCGAAACAGATGATCGCGCAGCAGTACCCTCGGGGCGGAGCGCAAGCCGCCATGCTGTTGCCGTTTTTCACGGGACAAGCGGCGCAACAACTCATCAATATGAAGGCGATGGTTGCGGAAGCACATCGTTTGGGCCTGCACGCCAGCGACGAGGAACTGCGCGACGACCTTCAGCACGGGCCGCTGGGCGCGACTTTCTTTCCTGATGGAAAGTTTGTTGGCCAGGAACAGTATGAAGATTTCGTGCAGCGGAATGGCATGACGATTCCGCAGTTTGAAGAGCTCGAGAAGGAGTACCTTGTCGTCCGGAAACTGCAGGCGCTGGTTTCAGCGAGCGCGTTCGTGACGGACTCGGAAGTTCGGGACGATTTCGAGCGCCGGAACACGAAAGTCAAATTTGAATACGCGGTGATCACGCAAGGCGACGTTCTCAAAAGCTTGCACCCCACCGATGAAGAGCTCAAAGCGTTTTACGATCGCAACAAGGCGAGTTACAACAATTCCATCCCGGAGAAGCGGCAGATCAAGTATGCGATTGTGGATTCGTCCAAGATTGCGGCGGGAGAGACTGTCAGCACGCAGGAATTGCAGACCTACTACGATCAGCATCGCGACGAATACCGCGTTCCCGAGCAGGTGAAAGTGCGCCATATTCTGATCAAGACGCCTTTGCCCACTCCGGGAGTTAAGGAAGATGAGAAGGCGGTCGCTGCCGCACGCGCAAAAGCGGAAGACGTTCTGAAGCAGCTCAAGGCCGGGGGAGACTTCGCCAAGCTGGCGGAGAAATATTCCGAAGATTCCGGGACGGCGAAGAATGGCGGAGAACTGAACTGGATCGGCCGCGGACGGACGGTGCCGGAATTCGAGAAGTCGGCCTTCTCGCTTCCCAAAGGAGGGACCAGCGATCTGGTCAAGTCGAGTTATGGCTTCCACATTATCAACGTCGAAGATAAACAGGATGCTCATCTAAAGACGCTGGCGGAGGTCAAGCCCGAAATTGAGGAAAAGCTGAAGCAACAGAAATCTCAGCACGCGACGGAAGTCGCCGCCAACACGCTGCTGAGCGCGGCGCGCAACGACGGTCTGGACAAGGCGGCCGCTGCCAAAGGGGATTCGGTGGTGACGACCGACTTCTTTACCCGCAACGATAGTTTGCCCGGCCTGGGGGCGAGTGCGCAGTTCATGGACTCGGTTTTCAACGAACCGGACAAGGCTCCGCCGGATGTTGTGCAGGTGCCGCAGGGCTACGTGGTTTTCCAGTTGGTGGCCGTCAAGCCGCCAACGACTCCCACGTTCGAAGAAATTCGAGGACGCGTCGAAGCTGAATTCAAGAACCAGCGCGCCGGTTTCCTGCTCCAGCAGAAAACGCAGGAACTGGCGGACCGCGCCAAGGCTGACCATGACTTGAAGAAGGCTGCGAAGGATCTAGGAGCGAATTTCATGACCAGCGATTTTGTAGCGCCCGACGGCCAGGTGCCGAATATTGGCTCACTGGCGGGCCCGGCGAGCAAAATCTTTTCGCTGAAGCCGGGCGAGATGAGCGGTCCAATCGTGGCCGGCGCGGATGGCATTGTTGCGCAGTTGCTGGAAAAGCAGCAGCCGACAGACCAGGAGTTTGCGGAGAAGAAGGACCAGATTCGCCAGTCGCTTCTGGAAGCCAAGCAGAATGAAATGTTCCAGCTCTTTGTATCGAATCTGCGAAAGGACATGGAGAAGAGCAACCGCATCAAGGTCAATCAGGAAGAGATGAAAAATCTTACTCGCCAGAATGCGGAAGAAGGTTCATAGGACGGAGAGCTGACAACCGAGAGTTGAGAAACTTCTTCTGATGTCGTTCGCGCGCTCCAGCGGAATTCTGCTTCATCCCACCTCGCTGCCTTCGCGCGGCGGGATCGGTGATTTTGGTCCAGCGGCCTATGCGTTCGCGGATTTTCTGAGCTCGGCGCGGCAGGGTGTGTGGCAGGTATTGCCGCTGGGGCCACTCGGGTACGGAAACTCGCCTTACTCCTCGACGTCTGCCTTTGCTGGAAACCCGCTTCTGATTAGCCTGGAACGCCTTGCCGAGCGCGGCTGGATAGACCATGCCAAACTCAACATTCTTCCAACTCATACTGAGCTCGTCGACTACCCATCGGTATTCCACCAGAAATTGCCGCTGCTTTTCGATGCGGCCCGCAATTTTCTAGCTTCCGCTTCGGTGAATGCGCGTACGCGCTACGAAAACTTCTGCCGGCAAAATGAGTGGTGGCTTGGAGACTTCGTGCTCTTTGATGCATTGCGTGCCCGTTTCAAGCTGCAGAGCTGGAACAACTGGCCGCACGAACTGACGCACCGCGATGCCAAGGCGCTGGCCGAGGCGCGGACGGAGATGCAGGAGGATCTCGAGACCCGCAGGGCCGTCCAGTTCTTTTTCTACGAGCAATGGCAGGCGCTGCGGGCGTATTGCGCGGAACGCTCCATTCGGGTCGCAGGCGACATTGCGATTTTCGTAAACTTCGACAGCGCCGACGTCTGGACGCATCCCGAGTTGTTCCGCCTCAATGCCGAACTTGATCCCGAGGTAGTTGCCGGAGTGCCCCCGGATTTCTTCAGCAAAGACGGGCAGCGGTGGGGACATCCGCTCTATCGCTGGGACGTGATGAAGGAGCAAGGCTACGGCTGGTGGATCGATCGCTTACGCTGGGCAACGCGCAGCTTCGACTACATCCGGCTCGACCATTTCCGGGGATTTTCGCAATTCTGGGAAATCGCGGCGAACGAGCCAACGGCGATTCATGGGCACTGGGTCGAGGGTCCGAAGGACGATCTGTTCGACAAGGTGCGCGAATCTCTGGGCGGGCTTCCATTTTTCGCCGAGGACCTCGGCTATATCACTCCCGACGTTCATGCCCTGCGCGACCGACTGAAGATTCCCGGCATGGCGGTGCTGCAATTCGGATTCGGCGATCCGGGCGCGCATATTCATCTGCCGCACACCTACACGAGCGAGAAAGTCGTCTATACTGGCACGCACGACAACGACACCATGAAGGGCTGGTGGGCCACGGGCGCAAGCGAACTCGAGCGGGGGCATGTGCGGGCATACCTCGGGTGCTGTGAAAACGACGTTCCCTGGGCGATGATTCGCGCAGCTTTTGGATCGGTCGCGAATTTGTGCATTGTCCCGCTGCAGGATGTGCTTGGGCTCGGCAGCGAGGCGCGGATGAATGTTCCGAGCCTGGAGGAGGGCAACTGGCGCTGGCGTTTCGACGCCGGGGTGCTGCATCCGGAAGTGGCCGGGAAACTCGCCGCGCTCACCGAGATCTGCGATCGACTGGCACAGCCACTGCCTGCGGCGTGGGAAGATTTCACTGCCTGAGTCGTGCATCCGCTGTCAAACAGACCGATCAAATACCGATCTTTAAATCAGATTCAGGAGTTCTGGAGCACGCGCCGTGAGCGAACCCATTATTCGCGCCCAGGCTGTAGAAAAGTTCTACGCGCAGCCCGATGGCAGCCGCATTGAAGTGATTGCGCCCGTCGACCTCGATGTCGAGCCGGGTAAGATTATCACGCTGCTGGGGCCTTCGGGCTGCGGCAAGTCAACCTTGCTGCGAATCTTGACGGGGCTCAGCAAACCCTCTTCGGGACAGGTTCTGTGGCATGGCCAGCCGATCACCTCGCAGAACGCGGGCGTAGCGATTGTCTTCCAAAGCTTCGCCCTTTTCCCGTGGCTTACCGTGCTCGATAATGTGGAGGCTCCGCTGGAAGCGCGGGGCGTGCCCGCAATGGAGCGACACAAGCGCGCTTTGCGAATTCTGGATACGGTGGGACTGGATGGCTTCGAGAGCGCCTACCCGAAAGAGCTTTCCGGAGGCATGAAGCAACGCGTGGGATTTGCGCGCGCCCTGGTGGTCGAACCCGAAGTGCTTTTCATGGATGAGCCGTTTTCGGCGCTCGATGTGCTGACCGCGGAGAACTTACGCAATGAATTGCTGGAGCTGTGGCTGAGCAAGAAGATGCCGACCAGCGCCATCTTCATTGTCACGCACAACATTGAAGAGGCAATTCTGCTCGCGGATCGCGTGCTAGTGTTGGGCAGGAACCCCGCACGGGTCCGCGCCGATTTTTCGGTGGAACTGCAACACCCACGCGATCGCAAATCTCCACGATTCGTTGAGCTCGTGGATTATGTCTACAAAGTGATGACTCAGCCGGAACTGGCGCTCGCTGTTCCTGGCGCGCAGCATTCGGCGCAGAAGCCGGCGCGGCAGAAGTATCAAATGCTTCCGCACGCTCGCGTGGGCGGCATTGCCGGGCTGTTAGAACTTCTGCAGGATCGCGGGGGCAGGGAAGACCTCTACCGGCTGGCCGAAGTGCTGATCATGGATGCGGAAGACCTGCTACCGATCGTCGAGGCCTCGGTTCTCCTTGGTTTCGCCACGCTCAAGGAAGGCGATGTCGAGATTACTGCCGAGGGATCTCATTTCGCTGAGGCCGACATTCTTTCGCGCAAGATTCTGTTTCGCCACGCGGCGCTCAAGTACGTGATGATCCTGCAGCAGATTGACAGCATTCTGCACGCCAAGACCGACCACTCTATTTCGGAAGAATTTTTCTATGACATTCTCGACGAGCACTTCAGCCAGGATGAGGTGGAACGCCAGTTCGAAACCGCGATGAACTGGGGACGCTACGCGGAAATTTTTGACTTCGACCGTGAGTCGCACCGGCTGATTCTGGCCGAGCCGGTCTCCGAGCCGCATCCCCCTACTGCTCCGGTGCAGCCTTGAGACTGCCGGTTCTCAGACGTGGGGAAAGAATTCGCTTTCGGACGCCCGTACGTATCTGGTCCATCCTTCCGCGTCCCAGCGCGGCCAGCCTGCCGGATCTCGTTATGTTTGCCGCCGGCCTGGCGCTGTTCTACGGCGTGGTGGAGATTGGTCGCAACTGGCTAGGACCATTTCATCCGCAAGTGGCAATCAGCCGCAGTCCGGCGGCCCTGCCTGTCTATGCGGGATATTCCCTTCTGCGCATCGCTCTTGCTTATGTGTTCAGCCTGATCTTCGCACTGGTCTACGGCTACATTGCCGCTTACCGCCCGCGCGCCGAGCGATTCATGATTCCGCTGCTCGATGTTCTGCAATCGATTCCCGTTCTGAGTTTTCTTCCGGGCGTCATGCTAGCGATGGCGGCGCTGTTTCCGGGGCGTCAACTTGGCGTCGAAATGGGCGCGGTCCTGTTGATTTTTACGGGACAGGTTTGGAACATGGCCTTCAGCTTTTACGCATCGCTGAAGAGCATTCCGCGCGAGATGCGGGAAGCGGCTACTATCTATCGTTTTAACTGGTGGCAGCGTTTCGTTCAGATCGAACTGCCGTTTTCGACGATCGGGCTGGTATGGAATTCGATGATGTCGGTGGCGGGAGCGTGGTTTTTCCTGATGGCGTGTGAACAGTTCGGCGACTTCCGGTTGCCGGGACTGGGCTCCTATCTGCAGGCCGCGGCCGATGATGGAGACACGCGCTCAATCTTGCTGGGTATTCTCACGATGGTGGCTGTGATCGTACTGATCGACCAGTTGGTCTGGCGTCCAGTAATCGCCTGGGCTGAGAAGTTCAAGATCGAGCAGGTCGAGAGCACCAGCGCTCCGACTTCGTGGGTCCTCGATTTTCTTCGGCGTTCCCGGGGAGTGGCGTTCATCCGCAAGCGCGCGGTTCGACCGCTGCGCGAGCAGATGGTCCACTACTTTGCAAGCCGGAATAACGAATCCGGGGGTCAATCGACATCTGAGAACGGGGCCATGTTATGGACCTGGCGTGTGTTTGGGGTCGCGATGCTGGGAGTGATCGGCTATGCGATCGTCCGCGTGGTCATGATTCTGGCGGGCCTGCACAGCGCGGATTTTCGCGAGATCGGCCTGGGCCTGGGCGCGACATTCCTGCGCGTCAATGTCACGCTTTTGATTGGCGCTCTATGGACCATCCCCGTGGGCGTTGCCATCGGATTCAATCCGCGCATGGCGCGCATCGCTCAGCCGCTGGCGCAGATTGCGGCTTCTGTCCCAGCAACCGCATTGTTCCCGGTCGTGCTGCTCGTGCTAATCCGCGTGGGTGGAGGGCTGGGGCTCGGCTCGATCGTTTTACTGCTGCTCGGCACGCAGTGGTACATCCTATTTAACGTGATTGCGGGAGCGATGGCGATCCCGACCGACCTGAAAGAAGCGGCGAGTGTTTTCGGGCTGCGCGGTTGGGAGCGCTGGCGCAAGCTGATCCTCCCGGGAATTTTCCCGTTCCTCGTTACCGGACTGGTGACGGCTTCCGGAGGCGCGTGGAACGTCAGCATTGTGGCGGAATATTCCCGCCTTAAGGGGCAGACGTACTCCACCATCGGCATCGGCGCAATGATCTCCGCCGCCACCGAGGCCAAGAATTTCAACCTGCTGCTCGCCGCGACGATCGCGCTCGCCGCGGTCGTCGTGACTACTAATCGCCTGGTCTGGCGCCGCCTGTACCGCCTTGCCGAAACTCGCTACAAGCTGGAGAGCTAGTTCCTGAGCGGACTTCGTTGCTTAGCGGGAGCACGACGCAGAGGGCCGCAGAGGATCGCAAACGCGGTCCCATGCGACACCCTGGACGAACGAGCCTTCCCCCCGCGCCGCTTACGCCTTAGCTCTGGTCGCCTTGCGCCGGACCATTCCCGCTAATGCTACGAGCCCGGTGCCCAACAATCCCAAGGTACTGGGTTCGGGAGTAGTCAAATGGCTTGTCCCTAATTTGATGTTGCCCTTGTGGTCGACGATTTCCTGGTTCCAGTATGTGTAAATGGTTTGGGTGGTGCTTCCAACCATGGTCCGGCCAAGGTAGGACTGCCCTGCGATGTCGCCGGTGAGTTGGTATTCGTGGAATTGCTTGTTGGACGACATGAGGGTCCAGTCAATGGGCCCGACGAACGAGCCGTCGAAGATCAGGCCCTTGGGTTCTCCCCACTTGCCAACGCCGAGTACGACGAAGCTTGATCCCACGTCAGAAAAAGTGCCGCCCGTCCAGAGATTTCCGCTGTTGAGAGCGCCAGTCGCGAAGCTGACCGAGCCTAAGGAGTGATTCTTGGGGGCTTGAATGCCGTTGAAGTTGATCAACTCAGAGCCCTTGGAAGTGATCCCCGAGGCAGTGATCGTGACCGTGCCGAACTGGTTAATGAGGTTGATCGAGTCTGCACTGGCCACAATTGGCAACACTAACCCCAATAGAGCCAGGACGAACAATATCCGTTTCATTAGTTCCTCCACAGAATGAAGGCGATCTGGGAAACCGCAGGGGGTGGGGTCGCCACGGATCACGAAGGTTCGATCGTTACGTGCTATCCCTTAGCTATAGTTTTGCCTGGGTGTCTAAGAACAAACAGTCCGGGGAGGACGATGACCGCAGTGTGCCACGCGTACCAGAGAATTGAAGTGATCCAAATCACGATTCCGCGTGATAATTCGGGAGGGCACGAAAGAGCCATCTGGCGAGGCCAGACGCGCAATGCAAGGCCACCGAGCAACCATGCAGAACCGTGGTGCGCGAGCGCGCTTTACTAAAAGCCTTGGCTGCGTTGACAATGGAGTAGATTTCACGCAAGGAGCAATCATGCCCGCAACCGGAGAACTGATTCGCCTGATGAACTACGTTGACGACATTGCAGCCATTCTGCGCCGCGTCAATGGCGTCCTTCCCACGATGAGCGAGGAGGAAAAAGTTCGTCTCGCGGAATACATCCGCAAATCCGATCCCAGCCTGGAGAGTGTTCTGAAACAGCTCGACAAGCAACTCGACAAGGTGACGAAGTAGTGGCAGAGGTCAAGACGGTAGCCGTTATCGGCGCCGGCATCATGGGACGGGGGATTGCCCATGCGGCCGCCTTAGGCGGCTACCGCACCATCCTCGAGGACCTTCTTCCTAACGCATTGCGCAAGGCGGAAACGGAAATCCGCGCCAACCTCGATAAGGCGGTAGAACTCGGCAAAGTCAACGCCGCAGATGCAAACGCCGCATTCGCGCGTATTGAGTACGCGGGGTCAGTGGATGAAGCCGCGCGCCAGGCCGATCTCGTGATCGAAGCCGTGCCTGAAGAGATGGAGTCGAAGATCGAGATTTTTACCCTGCTCGATAAGATCTGCCGTCCAGCAACGATTCTTGCCTCGAACACGTCTTCGCTTAGCGTCACAGAGATCTCCAGCGTCACCTATCGCGCGAAGAAATGCGTGGGGATGCACTTTTTCAATCCTGTTCACAAAATGAAGTTGCTTGAAGTGGTGCGCGCGCTGGAAACCGATGCGGAAACGCTCGCCGCCGCGGTCGATGTTGGAAAGCGCATGGGTAAAGAGGTAGTTGTCGTAAGAGAGGCACCCGGTTTTATCACCAGCCGCATCAACGCCATGATCGGCAACGAGGCTTTTTACATGCTGCAGGAAGGAATCGCCAGTGCCGAAGATATCGATAAAGCGCTGAAGCTTGGATTGAACCATCCGATGGGACCGTTTGAACTCGTCGACCTGGTCGGGCTCGATACGCGACTGCACATTCTGGAATACCTGCACAAGAGCCTGGGAGAGAAGTTCCGTCCCTGCCCGCTGCTTGCGCAATATGTCAAAGCCGGACGACTCGGGCGAAAGTCTGGCCGCGGAGTGTTTGAGTATCCGGAGCAGGGGAAGCAGCAAATGGCGTCTGCAGAAAAGGGAAAATAGCAGCGGTCGTTCCTCATCTCCTTCCATCGTCGTCTCGATGTGTCTGCCTGGAAATGAAAAGTAAAGTATTGTAAATCTCGGTTAACCGGCACTTTCGAGTGCCTTTACAGGCAGCGGCGCCCGCCCGTACTGCATCTCACAGATTCATGAAAGCCCTATTCAACTTCCTTGCGGTCGTCGTGTTTGTGTTCCCAATCGCCGCCCATGCAATTCTTGGCGGCGACGTCGCTTCAGTGGAGGCGGACCGGGCCCAGATGCGGGGAAGCACGCACGAACGGCGGGCTGTCGCCTATACAGTGCATGAAATCAAAGGAAGCAGTGGCACCCTGGTGCGCGAATACGCCTCGGCGGACGGGCACATTTTTGCCATCGCCTGGCAAGGGCCGTTTGTTCCCGATCTGCAACAGTTGCTGGGGCAGTATTTTGATCAATACTCGGCCGCTTTGAAGGCCAATAAGGCGACGTATGTCGGGCGCAGGCCACTCAACCTGCAACTCCCGGGATTAATCGTGCAGATGAACGGGTATATGCGCGCATACCACTTTCGCGCTTACATTCCGCAGCAGGTTCCCGCGGGAGTGAAACAGGAGGAATTGTGGTAACGACTATCTTGCGCAGATCGACGAGGTGCACATTGACGGGGGACCGATCAAGGTTGAGCCGAACGACGTACCGCGGAGTCTTTAGCATTGCCGTCGTGAGCGCCTTCGGATTGCTTGCTGCTTGTGGCGGGGGCGGAAGCAGCAGCACCAGTACCGGCGGCGGAGGGGGATCGACGAATAACGTCCAAGCGATTGCTGTCGATGGGGGACCGGTCGCTGGGCAAAACTATGCCGATGCCGCCTTCACGAGCGTCACCATTTGCGTGCCAGGCTCGACAACAAGCTGCGCAACGGTTGACGGGATTCTGGTCGACACTGGGTCGGTTGGACTTCGAATTCTGGGCTCGGCGATTCCTTCCCTCAGTCTTCCGCAGTTGACGGGTTCGGGCAGCACTACGTACTACAACTGTGTGAGCTTTGTTGACGGCTCGTACCTTTGGGGACCGGTGGCGCAAGCGGATTTGGAAATGGGTGGAGAAAAAGCAAGCGGCTCCAGCGTGCAGGTGATCGAAGATCCGACGGGTTTCACGGTGCCGACCGCCTGTTCGAACGGCGGCGTGGATGAAGATAATCTTCAGGGGCTCGGGGCGAATGGAATCCTGGGCGTAGGGGGATATCCGCAGGACTGCGGAATTGCCTGTGCGACCGATCCTTCACCGAACATCTACTTTACGTGCCTGCAAAGCGGCAGTTGTCAGTCGTCCACGATCACGGTGGCGCAGCAGGTGGTAAATCCGATTTCGAAGTTTACGACTGACAATAATGGCGTGCTGATCGAATTGCAGTCCGTGGATGGTGAGTCGGCGACGGCCACCGGCTCGATGATTTTTGGCATTGGCACTGAATCCAACAACGCGCTCGGTTCTGCGAACGTTTATCCCATCAACAGCAGCAACGGGTTCTTCACGACTACGTTTAACTCGCAGTCGTTGACCGAGAGCTTCATTGACAGCGGCTCGAACGGATACTTCTTCCCGGATGCGTCCATCACGCAGTGTGCCGGGAACAGCATCGCGCCCGGATTCTACTGTCCGGCCAACACTGTGAATCTCACAGCGCAGAATGTGACGCAGAGTGGAGCGCAGAATACAGTGAACTTCAGCGTCGACAATGCGGTGAACGACTTCAACAACTTTGGCAGCGATTCTGCGTTCGCGAACCTGGCGGGACCAAACGGAACTTCCAACTGCGGAACTGGGACGCCATGCGGGTTCGATTTTGGCCTGCCCTTCTTCTACGGGCGGCACGTTTTCACTTCGATCTATGGGCAATCGGTTCCCAGTGGAACTGCCACCGCACCTTGGTGGGCCTATTGAAGTGCGGCCTGCCGGTTGGAAGTACGGGCCTTCCCAGGATTCTGGTTGCGATGGGGCTCTCCACGTTTCTTTTCCGGCGGGGACTTGATCGTGATGACGCCCGCGCGTGATTGAAGTCACAGCGGCGCACAATATATCTGGCTATTCTGGGAACGGTTAGCCAATCCCCATGCGGGATCCGTCTGCCATCGAAGCTGGCTTTCGCCAGCTCGCGCCGGAACAGCTCCGCACTACTCTGGGGAATTTCCTGCCCAAGGAAGGATCAAGGGCCGCGAAGATCGCCGCCATCGAAACCGGGCTGCGTAGTCCCATGGGCCAGGCCATGCGGGATGCGATGGCGCGGTGGATTGTGGATGAAACTGTTCCGGTGGAACGCCTGGTGCCGGAAACTTACCTGAAGTGGCGTCCGCCGGTGCGGGACGCCATGATGTTTGTGGTGGCACGGCTTTCGGCGGCCCGCCTCGCGCCCAAATTGCTTGAGCAAATCGAACTCCCGCGGACCACGTCGCCCGAAGTGCGCCTGTTGCGGCTGATTGCGAAAGTCCCCGGGTTGCAGAAGTTAGGACAGGTCATCGCTCGCAACCAGAACCTGCGACCGGCTCTGCGCCGTGCATTGGCTCGTCTGGAAAACGGAATTCGCGACGTGGCGCCCGCCGAGATCGTCGCCATCATCCGGCGAGCGTTGGGCTCACGCGTCGACAAGTATGTGGTCAGGATCACTCCGGCAATACTCTCCGAGGCCAGCGTCAGCGCGGTCGTGCGCTTTACATGGCGCAATCCGCAGAGCGGGCGGCGTGAACACGGCGTCTTCAAGGTTCTGAAGCCCCATATCCCGGAGTACTTTGCCGAGGACATGGATTATTTGCAGGGCCTGGCTCAGTATTTCGGAGACCGTCATCACACGTATGGATTTCCCGCGGATTTGCTGCCCGGGACCTTCAGGAAAGTTCAACGGTTGCTGCGGCACGAGGTAAATTTTGTCCGGGAACAGAAAACTCTGATCGAGGCGGCGGTTCTTTATCAGGGCATGTCGGGCGTGCGTGTGCCCCGTTTGATTGCACCGTTATGCACATCTAACATTACAGCTCTCACTGAAGAACATGGAATCAAGGTAACGAACGCAGCTGCCCGGCTTCCAGCGTCCCGGCGGACGAAGATTGCAGAGCTGATTGTCGAAGCTCTGGTTGCCGTCCCGCTTCTGTCGTCGCAGGAGAGCGCGATTTTTCACGGCGATCCCCACGCCGGGAATTTACTCTATGGCGTCCGGACTGGTGAGCTGGTAATCCTGGATTGGGCGCTGCGGGAACACCTTACGCGTGAGCAGAGACGGCATCTGGCCCTTCTGATTCTCATGGTGAGCTTGCGTGACACAGTCGGCGCCAGCAATGAGATTCGGGCATTGAGCCAGCATGCAATTCGAAGTGACTCGCGGCGAGACCAAATGATTCGGGAAACTGTGGCAGCCTTCCTCGATGAACTTGCCGTGACGAGCCTGCCCAGCGGCGCGGACGCCATGCGATTGCTGGAGCGCATCGCAATGAGGGATGTAAAGTTCCCCGCGCCGCTCATCATGCTGTCAAAGGTCATCTTCACACTGGATGGGATTTTGCGGGATATTGGCGGGTCGAGCAAAGGTATGGGACTTGCTATCGCGCGGCATGTTATTCAGAATTGGATAGGCAATCGTAAGGCATTCCGGTCACCTCTAAAGACGGCTGACTGGGTCACGCTGCAATGCAGCGCGCTGCTCTGTTCGAGCCGTTGGGCTCTACGCGCCGAACGTGCACTCCTCGATCGGGTGCTGCCCGTCCGGCCGCCACTGACCCAGGCATCAGCATGAAAATGGCGTCTTCGAGCGAAGAAACTTCCTTCGCTCGAAAACGCCTCGGCGGGAGCGCCGATGTCATGGCCGCTAGCGGACCAGTCCGCCTCATCTTCAAACCGCACCGGCCAACCAGTAGCGATGTCAGGCGGTTGCGCCTACCGCAACCCGCTTGCCACGAACCGGCCGCTTCGCATGATGGTCGGTTTTGGCTGCGTGCCGCCCGTTCGCGGGTTTTGTAATCACTTCCATCAATGCTTTCTGGGCATCGACGTAACTCTTCACACCCTCACGAGTCAGCTCGGCCAGCGGCAAAAGCGGAAATGGCCGCAGGAGTTCGAGCGTCTTGCCCGCGGTTTTCACGTTGGCGTTCATCTGCTGTCCGGCTACGTCGATGAATTTCTTTTGCGCATCGATGAGTGACTCCGTCGTCTTTCGCGCCACCTCAGCCAGTTCGGTCTTCTTCATCTTCTTGCCGGCTTCAGTGTGCCTGGCGCCCGTTGCTTTGGCGGTCTCGTCAGCGATTACATCGAGAAACTGCTTCTGCGCTTTCACGAAGGCGTCCATCCCCTCGCGGGCCAACGCCACCACGTGCTCCGGCTGATAGGGCTTGCCGGCCCTGGCAGCTTGCATCCAGCTGTGAGTTTGCTTTTCGGTGATTTTGAGGAACTCCTCCTGCATGTGGATGAAGGTGTCTACGCTGCGCCGGAGCAGATCGACGGCGGCCATGCGCCGGGGGCAATCGCCGACGCGCTCCTTGACGCCGTTCATGAGAATTTCGTTCTGTTGCTTGCCTAGATCAAGAAGGATCTTTTGTGCTTCGATGAAATTTGAAATGCCTTCTCCGGCTACTTCGCTGAGAATGGCGGACGGTGAGTGGTGAGGATCGGATAACTGTTCCCGGACAGCATGCATTACATTGGCATTCTGCCGCATCGCAAGGTCCAGCATGATTCTCTGGGTGGCAAAGAAGGTCTGGACTCCCTGCTGAGCCCAGCCCGATAGGATGGAAACGAAGGAAGATTCCCGAGGATGAGTCTCGGTCCTGCTGGTAACTGGCATAGAGGGCCTCCAAAAATGCTGCGTTGCAGCATCGATTAGAATATACGATTATGCTTGAAATGTGTCAAGCGTTAGTTGATGCTATGTGCATAGCAGCATGATTACCGTAAAACCGGAGGCCGAGGAGCGCGATGAAGCCCGATGTGATCCAGATCAAGAAATACGGGAATCGCCGCATGTACGATACGGCTGGCAGCCGCTATGTGAATCTGGATGCGATTGCCGCCCTGATTCGCGAAGGCAAGCAGGTCCAGATTGTGGACGCGAAAACGGGGCAGGATCTGACGCGGGTTACGCTGACGCAGATCATTACGGAAGACGCGAAGGATAAGCCCACCGGCCTGCCTCTGGAGTTGCTCCGCCAGCTCATCATCGCTTCGGACGAGGTGCGGCAGGAATTCGTGATGTGGTATCTCAAGTCGGCGTTCGACTCCTATCAGAAGGTGCAAGACGCGGTGCAGAACCGGCTGGGAGAGGTGCAATCCGCGATCCTCTCTCCGGTTGAGACGATGCAGCGGTTCCTGGGCGGGTCCGCGCCCGCTGGTCCTCGAGCTGAGTCCGAGTCGGATCTGGATGGGCTGCGGAAACGAGTGGCTGAGTTGGAAGCAAAGCTCCACGAGTCGACGCGGAAGCGGAGTTCGCGGGCGAAGATCAAGCGGCATTGATATCCATGATTTCGACTCCCGGTCAGGCGATGGGTACTCGAATATGCTATGGAGAGGATAAGTGTGCAGAGGATATAATCCGGCCGAGTGAATGTTTGCGACATGGGAATTATGAAGATCCGTACCAGACGCAATAACATCAGGGCTTAGAGTGGTTAAAAAGCAAAGGTTCTGCGGTCAATCAAAAACGGCAATCCGGGACGCTAAGGAAACTTCCAGCCTCGACCAAAGCGCCTCTCTCTGGACGGAGGCTCTGTTCGGTGCTGAGGTCCTCCTGTTGCACGCGACGCCTGTCTATTACGGATTCGGGGTGCCGCACGGCGATGGGTCCGGAGTGGTCATCATCCCCGGATTCCTGGGCACAGACCTTTACTTGACAGAACTGCACGGCTGGCTCGATCGAATCGGATATCGCCCCTATTTCTCCGGCATTGGAATCAACGCCGACTGCCCGAATCTGCTGATGCAGCGGCGCCTGGGCGAGACGATCAAAAGGGCGCTGCGCGAAACGGGCCGCAAGATCCACCTGATCGGTCATAGCCTTGGCGGAGTAATCGCACGCTCGATAGCGGGAGAAAGGCCAAGGAATGTTGCTTCCGTGATCACGCTGGCGTCGCCGATTCGCGGTACTGTGGCGAGCCGGGCTGTTCTGCACGCGGCGGACGCGGTTCGTATGCGCATTCTGAACGAGCATGGAAGCGGAGTGCTGCCCAGTTGCTACACTGGACGGTGCACCTGTAATTTCCTCGACTCGCTGCGGCGCGACATTCCGGATTCGGTGGTAGAGACCGCGATTTATACCCGCAATGATGGCATCGTGGACTGGCGCTATTGTATGACCAAGCGGCCAGAAGTCGATTTTGAAGTGCCAGGAACGCATATAGGAATGGCGTTCAATCCTGCCGCCTACTCGATTATCGCGGAGCGTATGGCACTGACTCATTGTTCCAATTGAACCGCCTAAAGCAGCAACATTCGAAAAGCCGGCTCCTTAGACGCTCAATCCCGTTTTGGCGGGTCGTTGATCTCCTAGTTTGACGCTGAAAGCCTGTCACATCCGGTTGGCCCATCGGTCACTGAAAAGAAACGCGAAGTGAGGTAGTTTGCAGGCGGCTGGCGCAACCCGGTCGAGCTCTCTGGGATGCGCATCACCCTCTGCGAGCGCCGTGAGAGAGCGCTCGCGGCCTGAGGCAACCTGCCTTAGGGTCGGGCCGGGGCAGAGGGCGCTGCCCCGGCCTTTTCCAATGTCATTGTTGCTGGGGGCTTCCTGGCGGCTGGTAGGGCGGCGGGACCGGTGGGTCCACAGGGACGGCGCCCAGGCGCACAGCGTTTTCGCGCTCCATGGCGGCGTCAGGCTCTTGTCCCAGGCGGTCGTATACATCGGCAAGCGCGATGTGCGGTTCCGGGGAATCAGGCCGCAGCGTGGCTGCCTTCTGCAATTTTGGAATTGCCCCGCGCAGATCGCCGGACATGGCCAGGGCGCGTCCGAGAATCATATAGCTCCCGAAGTGCTCGGGAAGAATCTTCAAAACTTTTTCGCTCTGCCTGATCGCCTCCGGAAAGCGGTTTGCCTTGGCGTAGGCGATCTCCAGCAGAAGTTGCGCATCCATCAGGTTGGGTATTCTGGCAGTAACGGCCTCGAACGCGGGAGCCGCTTCGTCGAAGTGTCCCGTGCGCATTAGAGACTCTCCCAGATCCATTTGCGCCATGGTGAAATCGGGCTCCAATTTCGCGGCTTTCCGCAAAGGAGGCACGGCATTCGCAAAGTCGTGCAACTCCATATAACAAGTGCCGAGCTTGAAGTGCACCATGGACATGTCGGGATAATCCGCAGCCAACTTCTTTAGCACCGGAATCGCATCGGCGTAGCGGCCTTCCTCCATCACAAAATTAAGCTCGCGGATCGTGTTGACCGTGCCGATCCGATCCTTGGGATCTGCTCCCTGCTCGGATGGACCTGCCTTGGAGGCATTGCTGGCCGAAACGACGTATCCGAGCGCGGCTAATTCCTTCGCTCTTGCCGGATCGAGGGTGGCTTTAGGCGCTTGGTGCGAACTGGTCGTTTTCTGCCGGAAAGCCTCAAGCGTTCCAGACAGCGTATCCGCCACGGCTGCCGATGCGGATGCAAGGTTGTGTTCTGCCTTTGGATCCCCAGCCTGATCGTACAACTCGCGGTGCGGGGCCTGGATGTACAGATACTTTCCCGTGCGCAGAGACTGGAGCGCGGCCCATCCATATGCGAGGTGGGCATAATCAGCCTGCGCATAGGCGGAGTCGGGCCAAGCATCGGCAGCGATGTTTTCCGGCGTCCCTGCCTTCATCAGTCCCAGCAGCGATTTGCCTTGCACTTCGGGTGGAATTGCGAGGCTGTTGATCTGCAAGAGGGTGGGCAAAACATCTACCAGTTCAACACGCTTCTCGATGCGTTCTTCCGCCTCTTGTTGTGGCCGCTTCATCAACAGGGGTACATGGATGGTCTCGTCGTAAACAAATACGCCATGAGTGTCCTCGCCGTGGGCTCCCAGAGACTCGCCGTGGTCGGCCATCACCGCAATTACGGAGTCGGTATATAAACCGCGGGTTTTCAACTGCTGCATGAGTTTCCCTACCACTGCATCCTCGTACGCAATCCCGCCGTCATAAGGTTGTGCGGCGAAGCGAGTCTTGTAAGGCTCGGGTGGATCGTAGGGATCGTGCGCATCATAGAGATGCACCCACAGGAAAAACGGGCCTTGCGGACGCTTATCCAGCCACGCCAGCGCTCGCGTGAGCACTTCATCGCCACGCCGCTCGATGGACTGGTAGCGGCCCTTCTTACGCATATCCTCGGGGCGGAAGTTGGCATCGTAGGTGTCGAACCCGCGTTCGAAACCGGGCGCGCCGCCTTTCGGATCAAGAGCCAGGGATCCGAGGAATGCCGCAGTCTGATATCCATGGGAGTGGAGAATTTCCGGAGCATAGGGCAGATCCTTGGCCAGCACCATGGGGAAATCGACGACTCCATGAAACTGCGGGTATGTGCCGGTCAAAATCGTCGCGTGCGACACCGATGTGAGTGGAGCCTGTGCGTAAGCGCGAGTAAAAACGGCCGATTGCCGGGCGAGCGCATCGAGGTTGGGTGTCAGTCCGCGCTTGGAGCCGAGAAAACCCATGCGATCCGCGCGCGTCGTATCGAGCGTGATCAGAATGATGTTGCGAGTGGGGGCGGCTTCTGAAACGTGTGGTTCGGTACTGTTCACAGTGGATTTCGATGCCAGGGGCTGGCCAGTTGCCGCCACCGCGCATACCGTAAGTGCGACCCACAAAACTGGCTGCGCCACGCGCCGGGCGAGTGCCTTGAACTTATATTGAAGCGGGTGCTTCAAGGATGGCGTAGCGCGGGCGTTGTCCATTGCGTTATTGGCGACTCATGAAATGCTGATCGGTCAAATGCCGCATAACACGCTCTAAAGTCATGACGAACGATCATCGGTGTGCGGGCGGCGCAAGCGGCGGTTTTGGAGATTCCGCTGGTTCGCTTTCCCCGGGCTGAGGAAGTTCCGCGCAGTCTTTTGGAAAGATGAACAGCGTGGGATCCTGTGGCCCGAGCACCACGTCCTTGTACTGAATCACCGCAGGAACGCCATTGCTGGGGCCGTGCTGGATTTCTATTCTGATTGGAAAGCCGTGCAGGTCCTGTGCTTCCCAGAGCTTCAGCCTCCAGGGTTGCGCAAGGCCTCCGGTGTAGGTGACTTCTTCCACCTGGCATGGATGTCCGTCCACGGTATCTTTTCCGGCAGGCACCCGCACTATTTTGTGATTGTGTCCTGAAAGCATGAAGGGAAAAGAGCGCAGGTAGGGCTCCTTCATGGAGGCGCAGCCCATGATGGATAGTCCGTAGGTATCGAATGTTGTCAAGTCTGTAATAAAGTAGCCGCGGTTCTCCATGCCCTCCATTCTGATTTGATTGCCAGAGCGGTAGATATGGCCCTCACGCTCGTCGTGCGGAAGCACTGTTCCCACCATGAGAGCCGAAAAATTCTTGAACTGATCGAGCGGATCGTCCGGATTGGCCGGCGGCGTATCGGTCTTTGCAGCGTCAGCGAGGGCAGTTGGAGTTTGCACCTTGGAGGGCCCACTGGGCGCGGTTTGTACCGGCGTGTTTTGTCCTGGTGAACCGTGCCCCTCCACCGACTTTCCCCAGCATTGTGCGGTGAGGCTGCTTGCAAACATCAGGACGATAATCCATCGAATCATTACTTGTTTCCCTTGCAGTGGTTGAGGCTCAAGAATACAAGAAAAAGGCCACGCCGTGAAACAGCGTGGCCCGATGTGAAATGCACGGCCTAAGTTATTTCTTGAGGAGATGGCCGATTGTGGTTCCGTGAACAGCGGCTTCTTTACCGGGGATCGTGGCGCTCAGGAATCCATAGTTGTCGCCGAAGATCAAACCACCCGCGGAGGCGAATCCAGCCCAACCCCAGTGATTCTTCGCAACTGTGCTGGCTTCGGTCTTGGTGATGACCATCCACTGCTCTTGCGAGAAGCCCAGATAGAAGGCGTCATAAAGATTGTCGGCATAGACGTAATCATGGCCAGCGATGCCGCCCGGCAGGCCGGTAAACTTCGGTCCCGGGACCGATACGGCAACACCTTCAATGGTCGCGTCGTAAAAGAGTCCGCAGGCTGCGGTGAGGTTGTCAACGCCCTGCAAGAAGAAGGGTTCACTACCGCCAAAAGGGTTGCCGGTCGTGAACTGTTCATAGTTGCAATATTCAGTACCACCCGTGTAACTGAGGAACCCGAAGGAATACGAGCCCTGGGCCAAGGCAGCGCTGCAAGTAAAGGCGAGAACTGCTAAAACTGCTAGGGTCTTCAATTTCACTGAACTTCCCTCCTGGAAGAGTTGAGTTTGACTTTGCTTTTGTTTTGACGCCACGTGGGCTAGGGTGGTGTTGAGCAGCGTGCCCCAACCGGTTTGCTCAGTCTAGACGAGTGTAGTTTTCTGTCAAGGGAATATGTCAATTTGTGTCAAGAGTGAATACTAAGAGAAAACTATTGCACGTATTGGCACTAAGTTTTGGCCTAAAGCTGCAAGATATTGCATTTCGCCCGGATCGTCGAAGCTTGCGAGCCGCCTCCCCAGCGCCCTATCGATTTTCCCCGCGGCATCGCGCCGCTAAGTTGTTGCGCCGTCGTGAACTGATGGCTGCGGGCACTGGAGGCTTGTTCAGGAAGATTGGTCGCGGGAGGGCGCGGAGAAGCAGTTGAGTTCGTGCCTGGCGACGGATTGTGCAAATGAGTGCCCTGCGGTTTACCCAAATGATGAAAATCGACAGCCGATGCCACAATCTTTTTTCGAGAATTGGCACTTTCTGCGTTGACACGTCCTAGGTCGTCCGCCATCATAGGCTTGCGCTGCTAGAAACGCATCCCTCCCTGCGCAGCGAGATCGTTCCATTCCCCAAAAGACAATTCCCCCAAAAGATCACTTTAACTTCCAGGAGAACATGTCTATGAAGAAGCTTTTTGGGGTAATTTGCGCGCTCGGGTCGTTTAGTCTGGCGGTCGTCGCACAGGAGAGTCCCAGGGTAGCGCAGTCTCTGGTTGAGGGAAGATCAGAGGCCGCGCAAGTATTAACGGTGCCTGCAGGGTGCAGTCCCTGTCTCTGGTATTCAGGCGATTTGGATCCGAAAAACAGTCTCTCGAATGGCGAGTTCAATGCTAACGACGAGTCGGCTGCAATCGCGGCCCAGGTCATGGTTCCGTTCTCGCCGACATCCGATGGAGAGGCAGCCCACAAACACGTGAATGTCACCTCTATTACATTCAACGAGCTCTCGGTCGGCGCTCCGGACGACTTAGATGGAGGCACTTACGAATTCAAGACGCTGGTCTCTTCGGGCAATCCGGGTGTAGGCAAGCCCGCCGCCTGCGAATCCGTGTCGGCAGTGTCAACTGGCAGAAGTTTCGCCGGATTTGTGGAGTACTCGTACACTTGTTCGCTGAAGAAAGCTGTCAAACTCACGATCGGAACAAATTACTGGGTCAGTATGTTGCCGACCTTCACCGCAGGCAACTATGCCTATCTCTCCGATGTGGAGGATATGCCCGCACCCAATCAATTTGGATGGGGCAATATCACCTACAACACATTTATTACCTCTTCATATTTCAGCGTGAACTACGCTCCCACGTGGGGTTCGGCGGGCACCTGCGGTGGCTCTGGATGCGATCAATTCTCGGTCGCACTCGGTGGGACCTACGTGCCGTAAAGTGCCATGGCTGCCCACGGGCCACGAATAGTTGGTGGCGGTTTCTCAAACAGAAAGTCTGTGATAAGAGTGTCGAGCCCGCCTGATTGCGGGACGGGCTCGACTTAAGTTCCGGGAGCCGGATTTATGAAGAAGATGTTGCTTATCTTTATTTTTCTCGCGACAACTTGTCTTTGCGCCAATGCGACGACCAAGCCGAGGTATTACAATTTTGGATTTACCGGCTATTGCGACACATTCAGCTTTTATACGTATTCCGCTTATGAGGGTGCGCCCGCGGTTGCTATCAGTGGAACGCATCATTGCGGCCAGTTTCCTATCGAGAACGTCGGCGGATTTGTCCACGCCTTGTCTTCCTATTACCAGGTCGGTAGCGGGACGGTTTTTGACTTTCATGACTCAGAGTATTCAGACTGGTTCGGCGAGCCCGGGTTCGATACGGATTGGATCGTGAACTGGAAGGCCGGGACATGGGTTCTCTACGTCAGCAATGGCGGGATGGACTACTATTTCACGAACTCCGGTACGATCACGGTGGGTTTCGAGGCTGCGACCCAAGCGCAGTCGCAGGGAGACAAGACCGCGGCCCAGCCGTAAGGGAAAGTTCAGAACGTCACGCGGACTCCGAACTCCATCTGCCTCGGAGCCCCGTTGGCATAGGTACCCGAACCCGGTAGAACGCGGTCCAGACGCGACGTGCAGAACGCCGTGCTGTTGCCGCATACGCCGGGCGAAGTGGAATTATTGAGAGAAGTGCCCGGCGCTCCATCGAGAATGCCGCTCAACTGGCCGCCCGGCCCTCCGAAGTTGGCCAGGTTAAACGCGTTAAATACCGAAATGTTGGGCTCGATCTTCATGTGCTCGCCAAACGCGAACGGCCAACTGAACCGGAGATCTAGAGTCTTCAGCCAGGTTTCCTGAGCGGCGCGACCGGGCAATCCACAACTGGGCGTGGGCGGGGTGCAGGATGAAATCAGCGGGGCATACGCTCCGAGCGTCTTCAGTTGGAGTGTACTGAAGAGCTGTGCGTTCACCAGATCCTGGCCTGCGGGAGTCAATCGCCCGGCAAAATTCCGGTTGTAGTTGGTAATCACGCCGTTCAACTTGTTGTTCTTGTACTTTCCGGGGCTGCCAATGTTGGTGTCGGGCAGAAGGTCGCCGACGGTTCCGTCGCCAGTGATGTCGCTGCGGAAGATCTCGCCCGCCACGCCGCCGCCATCCATCTGCGGAATGGAAACGCTCAAGGGCAGAGGCGATCCCAGCAGAGTGATGAGCGAAAGCTGCGGCCCGCGCGGCAACTCGAAGGTCGGAGTGATTGCGATCTGGTGGGTGCGATCCAATCCCGAAGAGCCAAAATGGCCGAGGTGCGGACGGTTGTAGTCTTCGGCCACTGAGAGCGTGGAATAATCCCCTCCGCTGCCATCCGGCGCCGCGATGTTGGTGCGGTAGCGGGAAAGGGTGTAGGACAGCGTCACGTCGACCTTGCGAATTCTCCTCGCCGGCATGAGTCCGCTCGACGTGTGATAGAGGAAATGGATGCCTTGATACTGTGAGCGCCCGGAGGGGAAGTACATGATGTTCGATCCCACGGCCGGATTAATGCCTCCGAAAGCCGCTTGTTGCTTGCCTAGGACGGAGCAGGGAAAAGGTCCGCAAAAAGCATTCGAGGAATCGAGGCCATTCCGAGCAAAGTCCACAATGCTCGCGCCGGGAACGTAGGTGATGTAACACTGCACGGCCGCCTGCGAACTCCCGCCAGCGGACGTTGCCGGTTGGCAGTTTGCACTTGCTGTCGGATTCGACGCCAACGTGCTGTTGATCGCGGAAAGTTCGGCTGCGTATGTATTCATGGCGGCGTTCGGATTTTGTCCATCCGTGAGATATGCCGAGTCGCCCACATGATTGGAGTCGATTCCCAACGGAAACTGCGTCCCCAGTTCACGAACATAGTCGACCGAGAACATGCTCCGTAACCCCATCTGGCGCTCAATTCCCGCGCTCATATGG
Organism: uncultured Acidobacteriaceae bacterium; assembly: GCA_963838315.1. GTDB lineage: Bacteria > Acidobacteriota > Terriglobia > Terriglobales > Acidobacteriaceae > Acidiflorens. Next base: position 60,958 of record CAWIQW010000014.1, on the reverse strand, counting down.
ACCACACGGGGAGTCTTGAAGGTGGGCGCCAGCATGCCCCCGAAATTCGCCACGCTGTTGGCCAGCGAGTAGACATTCGGCCCGCTGGTGACAGTTGCCTGATTGGCCTCGAACTGCGATTGCAGATCCTGAATCGCTTTTGCAACCTGCACGGATCCCTGGGATCCGGTCAGCGTTGCGCCTAGCGGCTGTCCGCAGATTTGCGTGGCAATGTCGAGTCCATCGGCGGAAGTGACGATGTCCGGGTGTCCGACTGCGGCGCTGTCCGGAAACAGGACGGATCCCGTCGGACAGAGCGTTAAACTGCGGTTGTATTGGCCGTTCGAGAGGCGGTTGATGCGATCCTGATAAGTATTCTGAAGCAGGAAATTATCGTAGAACAGGCCGCCACTAACGCGCACGACCGTGCGGCCATTGTGGCCCGGATCCCATGCAAGCCCGAGTTGGGGTGCGACGTTATCGTAGGGACGCCTGATAGTTTGCCCGAGCAACAGTTGTCCGCCGATGCCAAACGGTGGGGCTTGACCGAACAGATTCAGGATCGGACTCGTACCTGTGCAGGGCGGAGAAGTGACGATGTCGGTGTTGATCGCGGAACATGGAACTGAGGACAGGTCGCTGTCCGTGCGCCCGGTGTCGAGCACGTAATTCACACCAACGGTTACGTTGAGGTTTGGAAGCGCATTGTAGGTGTCGGCCACATAGCCTTCAAAACGAGTGTCGTAGTGCGCGCCCGTAGGGCGGTTGAAGCCTGAGTTCTCGCTGAAATTTCCCAAGCCGTTATAAATCGTAAACGTGCCCACGGGATAGTTCAGCGGATCGTCCGCCGCTCCGCGCGGATCGCCGGCATACAAGGGGAACAGATTTGGGTCGCCATTGATCGCCTGGAGAGTGGCGAGGCCGTTGGAACTGGTCACCGACGGTCCGGAGCCACCCGGTGCGAAATAGTCTCCTTGCCCAATGCGATGAACCGCGGCGCCGAAGCGAAGCGTGTGCAAAACCCCGTACTTTGTGCTGCTGTCGTAGCGCGCAAACAGATCGCGCTGAACAGTCTGTCGCGGGCCGAGGTTTGACGGTCCCAGTGCGAAGGAGCCGAGTTGCAAATGGAACGGCGCCAGGGGATCGATCACGGAAGCGGCCAGATCTGGCGTAACGGCGTCCACCAGCTTCTGATATCCAAAGCGGACGCTGTTGACGAACCTTCCGTGGTTCCAGTCCAGTCCAAAGGCGACGGAGGGCACGTTGATCTGGTTATGGAATGCTGAGTTGCTGGTCAGGTAATTCGGACCGATCTGGCCGGCATTGTCATAGCCCAGCCGGACGAAAAATTTCATGTTCTCGCTGACGTTGTAATCCAGCCGGGCTAGCAGCAGATTTTCGCGGAAAAATGCGCTCCGCCGCGCTAAGGAATTGAAGAGCGGAGATCCATCGGAGGAGGGCAGAATCAGGTCCTCGGACGGCATCGGCAGCGTGCCATCCTGCTTGCTGCGCTCCCCGCTTACATATAGAAACGCCTTGTTGTGGATGACCGCGCCGCCGGCGCCAAATCCGTATTGCTGGCGGCTATAGTCCGAATTGCCCGAGGGAAATCCGGCCAGCCCCAGAAACTGCTCCCGCAAATTGCCGTACAGGTTGCCGTGCCACTCGTCGAAAGTTGCGGCGCGCGTAGTAGCGCGCACCGAACCCATGGCATTCAAAGATTGAAAGGGCTCGGGCGTCACGCGCGAAACGGTGACCTCACGCACACCCTCGGCGGGCAGATTCATGGATGCTCCTCCCTTGGTCTCATCCATGATTTCAACTTCATCGGCGTCGAAATGAGTGGTCCGTCCCCTGCTGCTGTCGATCGAGAGCGATTGAGTTCCACTTTTTCCTGGCGCGTAGATCGCGCCATCCACTGCCTGCACCGCCGGGAAAATCTCACCCGAGGTCAGGTAATTGCGTCCATTAATCGGAAGGTTTTCGGGGGCATCGCCAGCGAAGTGGCTTTCCAGGCGGGGCGGACCAGGATTGATCCAGTCCAGTTTAAAGTTGGTGATGGCCGGGGCGCCCGCCGTCACGGTCACGTCAGTGTCGGCTGACAGCATGTCCTGTCCATCGACATGGACGGAGTAAACGGCGGGCGGAAGATGCTCAGTGACGTAGGATCCATCCTTGGCCGACCGCGTGGTACCACGGGTTTCGCCGGATTGCGAGCTATAGGAAATCCGCGCGCCCTCCACGGGAATTCCGTCTTCATCCAGGACCTTGCCCTGGATGGTGGCAGCCGCCGAATTTTCTGTAGTTTCCTGGGACCACAAGGCAACCGTGGGAGCAAACGCAAGCCAAACGAAAAAGATCAGGGCAAGGGGCAGAGAACGCCGAAAGCACAACGCAGACCATTGCAACAAAGCGCCACTCTCCTGGGAGCAGAATCACCAACAGAACGGGAAACGATTCCGCGTCTAAAGGTCTTTAGTTTCCACTGAATATGGAATAGAACATCTTACTAGATGCGGCCGTGCAACTGGCGCGATGCATGCGATTTTTGCGGCCGTATTTCCCTACCACGAACCCTTCTTCGTGTAGTACCCGGCCCGGTTGTGGACCTGGTAAGACGCCGCCGCCGGAGTATTCGCCAGATTGACCTGAATTCGTCGAAACGGGGAGTCGGAAAAGCGTTGCGACGGGTAATACGCCAGAAGATATTGGGTACGGAGTTCGTCGCTTATTTTGCGGAACGCGTCATCCAGTTGCGGCAGCGATGTGGCGTAATAGTATTTTCCGCCCGTGTCTTCCGATATCTGGATCAGGGCATGCTCGCCTCCGGTGTCGCGACCGGCGCTGGCTTCGATGGGCACGATGATGATGCTGTAGATAATCGCCTCCGCTTCCTCGGCGGAACGCAGCGCCTCTTTGTAGTTCACCTGGCTCACCGTGTCGCCTCCGTCGGTGATGATCACCATGACCTTTCGGCCCTGTCTGCGGCTTAACGCCTGTGATCCGAGAAAAATCGCATCATAGAGGGCGGTCGCGGCCCCATTGCGAACACGGTCGATTCCGGCGTCAATCTTCTTCAGGTCGGACGTGAAGGGCACTACTTCGTTGACTTCTTCGCTGAACTTGTAGAGCGCCAACCCGTCCTGGGGACGCAAAATTGTGTGCGCGAATTTGCGCGCCGAGATCAACTCCAGCGGCAGGTCTTTGCGTGTGCTAAGGCTGGTGTCGATCGAAAGGACGATTGACAGGGGCAGTGCAGACTCCCGGCTAAAGAGGGAAATTTTCTGTTCTTTGCCATCTTCCTTGAGCAGAAAGTTTTCTTTTTCGAGGGTGGAGACTGGAGCGCCCCGTGCATCAGTCACGGTCACGAAGACATTGACCAGCTTCACTTCCACTTTGATCGTCGTGTCTGGCTGTTGGGCGAACGACCACGCGCCTGTACAGCCGAGGATGCAGATCACGAAACGAGCCACGAGCGCCGAGCCACGAGCCACGAGCCAGGAGCCAGACCGGTCAACACACAACTCGCGGCTCGCGGCTCGCCGCCTCCGACTTATTAAATTCACTTGGATAAGCGACATTTGGGGAACTCTTTGTTGGATGCGGCCTCTCACGCCGGCGGCCTGCCCGGCCGCCGAATTTCTTCTGGAAACGGCTCTCCGTCGGCCCACACGGCGCCATCTTCAAAGTATTCTCTCTTCCAGATGGGCACGGTTTTCTTCAATGTGTCGATGATCCAGCGGCAGGCTTCAAACGCCGCGCCCCGGTGCGGCGACGCCACGGCGATCAGCACGCTCGTCTCCCCAATCTCGAGCCGCCCGAGCCGGTGAACGATGGACACTCCGCCTACGCCAAATCGCTGGCGAGCGGTCTGGGCCAGCCCTTGCATCTGTTTTAGCGCCATCTCTTCGTAGGCCTCATAGTCGAGGTAAAGCGTGCGTCGTCCGCGGGTATTGTTACGCACTACACCATCGAAGGTCACCACCGCGCCATCTTCCGGACACTTTACTCTGGCGAGAACGGACTCCCTGACGATCGGCGCGCGCACAATCCGGATCTCGCCTGGCGTCGCCTCGACTTGGGCAGAGCCACCGCTCACCGGAGGCAGCAATCCCACCTCATCGCCGGCTGCCAGGATCCGGTCCGCGTGCGCGTAATCCTGGTTCACAGACAGTGCGAGCACCGGGCGGATCACCGCGAGTCTGGGAGCTTGGCGCGCATAGTAGGCGAGCACATCCTCGACTCGCGCTCCCTCCGGCAAGTCGACAGTGTCGCTTGACCGTCCGACCAGCTCTTTGAGCATTCCGAAAAAAAGTACTCTGATCTTCATGGAGCGATCGCAGAACTCGAAGACGAGGGTTGGTCCGTCATCACTGATATCTGCGCAATCAGTGTAGCGCGCTCCCACCCGAGGGGGCATGTCCGGCTGGTGTGCCGCTGAAAGATATGTGCAATTTAGTTCAATTACCACCGTAATCGTGCAATAGGTCACGTTCCGGCATAGGCTGGTTGCGAGACCCCCACCAGGAGGACCTTATCTCGAACGTCGGACAACTCGATGCAGGACGAAGCGCGTCCGCGCGGGCGTTCCTCCACAGTCTCAACATCCTCGTCAAATACACGCGGCTGTATGGAACGAACCACAAACGCACGGACAGCCAATTTGAGCTCGCGTGGCAGGAGTTGCAGGACTCGCTGCCGAAGTCTGGAGACACGGGCTTTGTACTCGGCGTCTCCGACAACAAACTTCTTCTGGATGGCATTCCGCTTGAGACCGGACAGGCGGAGCGCAGTTTCGCGCAACTGCTCAACGCCGCAGGCCTCTCCAGCATTTTATTTTCGAGCAAGGTAACGCTCGAGGATTTCCGACGGCTGGTAAATGCATTTGCCATCGGTGGGTCCAAGGCACAGGATTTCGCAAAGCAGATCAAGGAATCGTTGGGCGACAACAATTCTTCGATCCGCATCAATGAAGTCAAGTTCATCGCCGCAGATCCGACAACGGGCGAGTTATCCATCGCCGCACAACTCGCGGCCCAATCCATCGGCCCAGAATTCAAGCAGTGGCTGAACGATCCGCAGAAGCTTCTGCAGCTGATTGCAGCCGCGCAGGGCGCCAGTGAAGGCGGTGGACAGCCCGGCGCGCCCATGGGAACGGCGCCCAACGTTGCAGTTGCAAGTGGCAGCGGGACTGCGACCGGTGCGGCTGTGGCTTGGACCGGTGGCGTTGCTCCACTGCAGGAAGAGGAAGTGATCCAGACCATTCGCCTGCTGACGCACTTCGGCCAGGCCATGCAGGATCCCAGTTCCTCGGACGAGAATCTGAAAGTCGAACTTGGCAAGATAGGCGAAGGCACCAAGGTCAATCTGGCACAATTGCTGGAAGGGCTCGCTTCGCAGACGATCAAGAACCAGGGCGATGCAACCGACACGCCGCTTCTTATGAAGGCGGCCGAGAGCATGGCCATCAAGTTCGCGCTTGACCGTTATCAGAAGGGCGACATCAAAGTAAACGCCGTCCACGAGATGATGGAGCATTTGAGCCGTCAGATGGACACGCTGCGCCAGATTTTGCGCGTACAGGAAGACAAGATGTCGAAAGCGGGCATCCTGGTCGAATCGCATGCCGACATTCTGGATCGCATGTTCTGGGCAGAGATTCCGGAGACAGGCAAGAAAAGCGTCCTGCTCTCCAGCGAGGCCGCCTGCGTTCCCCCGCGCAATATCCGCCAGTTTGTCGAAGTGCTGCTGGAGCGCGACGACGCCGAACTAGCCGGCAAAATTCTCACGAATTATTGCAGTTGCCTGGATGCAAAAGAAGCCGACCCGCGCCGCAAGGCGGCTGCGGGTCTGGCGCAACTCGCCGACCTGTTTGCCAGTGCGCCCGTGGACGTGATGCCCAATGCCATTGCGTTGATGAGCGAGAAAATCGCGGGCGAGAGCGATTCAGAAATTCAGAGCCTGCTCAGCGCCTCCTTTGCTCGCTTTGGACAGGAAGCGGCTGCCCGCAAGAAATACAAGGCGATTGCCGAACTTTGTTCTGCCTTCGAGAGAGTCGGGCAGGATCGTCCGAACCTGGCGCAGGATCTTCGTTCGCGCGTGGGCGTGGAAAACCGCCTGCCTGAGATGATCGAAGAGGCGATCAACTCCGATCAGATACCTCGGGATTTGGTTCACGTTCTGGAGCAGTTGCCCAAGAATGCGGTTGAACATCTCGCGGACCGTTTCTTCCGTTCCCAGAAGCGCGAGGAATGCGACCGCATCATTGAACTGGTCGGTGAGCTGGGCGAGCCGGCGGTGGTCGACCTGCGCGAGATTCTGCGCCTCGGCCAGCCGAGGCAGGCCGCTGCCACAGTGGGCTTGTTGAGCCGCCTGGACCCGTCGATTCTGCTGGAGCTGTTGCCCGGCCGCATGAGCGACTTCAATCGCTTCTATCAGGATATCCTGGTGCGGCAGATTGCCTATGCCGCCGCTCCCGACCGCGGGCGCACGCTTCTCGAACTGCTCGAATTGCTGGATCCGCTGATTCTGCCCGAGACGCTCGATGAAATCGGCATGAGTCAGGATCACAGCGCCAGCGCCAGTCTGATTGCGCTGGCCGCGAGCGGAGAGGCACAGTCCCGGTCGCCGTTCGTGCAACTCAAGGCCATCGAATCGCTCGGCCGGTTGCGAGAAACCGAGGCGGTTTCCGTTCTGCGCGAAATCGCCGAAGACAAGAAATTCTTTGGATATACGCAGCATCGCGAGTTGCGCATTGCTGCCATCCAGTCGCTCTCGAAAATCGATCAGAGTTATGGTACGCAAGCGCTCACCGACAGCGGGCTGGAGACGGCGGAAATCGCGATTGCTCCGCTCGACTCCGCGCCCGGCTGTCCCTGGGTCCGGCAGCGCCGCTACGAGCGAATCATGCTCCCGCGGCCACTTTCGGCGACTCTATCCAGTTCATGGGGAAGGTCGAATATCGTGATGCGGGAGATGAGCCTGGGCGGCGGCATGGGTACGCGCAACGACAATCTCCGGGTAGGCTCCGAGGCCAACGTGGAGATTTCTCTTGGCGTGAAGAAGATACGGGGCCAGGTCCTTTTGCGCCGGGCTCGCGTCAACGAGCTTGGCTTCGAGTTCGTCAAAATGGATCTCGACAGCCGCTACCGCCTGCGCCGCGTGCTGGTCGAGGCCCTGGAAAAATCCCCGGAAAATCGGTCGCCTGACTGGGACGGCGGACGAAAGAGCTAATTTCGGCTCTGGGCTTTCTGCTTTGGGCCTTCGGCTCTTGGACTCAGTCCCGTGCATCTGGTAATCAACAAAAAGCCTCTGCATTTGCAGAGGCTTTTGTATGACTCCAACGTCCAAGGTCTGGCTTCGACTATCAAGACTAAGATCTCCGAAGGCCGCGACCCAGAGCCGAAAGCCGAGCTCCTACGCTACTTTCACGAAGATAATGACGAGCGTAAACAGCACCAGCGACTCGATAAATGCCAGTCCGAGAATCAGCGCGACCTGAATGCCTGCACGCGCCGCCGGATTGCGTCCGAGGGCTTCGCAAGCCGAAGACGCCGCGCGTCCCTGGCCTTGTGCCGCCAGTCCGGCAGCGATGGCAATGGCGAAGCCGGAGGTTATCGCCACCCAGTTTGTTCCGCCTGCCGCGCCACCGCTGGTCTGCGCGAACGCCGGAACCGCAAAAATCGAACAGAATAACAGCAACAAAACCAACATCATCATTTTCCGCATTTTCCTTTTCTCCTTATGAATTGCCTCCAGTGGGTGGTTGACGCCGTGCTCGATGAGCCAGCGCCCTCACGCTGAAAGCTAAAACCAGTGCTCAGTTCCCGGTTCTCAGTTCCTAGTCACCAAAGGATTTTACTGAGAACTGGGAACCGGGAACTCTTTAGTGCTCGTGCGCAACGGCCTCGCCGAGATAAACGGCGGCGAGCAGCACAAAAATATAAGTCTGAATGAAGGACACTCCAATGTGCAGTCCTTCAAACACGACCGGCAAGCCCAATGGCAACAGCGAGAAAAATACCAGCGTCACCATCTCGCCGGCGAACATGTTCGCGAAAAGACGGACGGTGAGCGAAAGCACGCGCGCCAGATGGCTGAAAATTTCAATCGGGAACAACAGGATCGGGAGCAGCAGGCGGACCAACAAAGGCATACCTTCCTGTGGCCCGATGAAGTGCTTCAGGTACCCGACGGGGCCGTTTTCGCGGATCCCGGCATAGTGGTAGTAGAACCATGTCAGCAGCGCGCAGCCCAGAGGCACGATGGGCACTGCTGTCGGCGACTCCAGCCCCGGCACCAGCCCGATCAAATTGCAGCTCAGAATGAACAATCCCAACGCAGTCAGATAGGGAACGAACTTGGCCGAATGATGGCCGATGATCTCGTTCGCCAGGCCGTCGATGAATCCGTTGATACCTTCGACTGTGTGCTGCAGAGCGCCCGGTTGCTCGACGGAAAGCCGCATGCGCACCGCAATAAAAAATAGCGTGAGCAGGAGCACCACCAGCAGTTCCATCGCGACCGAATTCGAGATCGGCGCGGAAGGACGCTTTACATGAATATGCAGAGACTCCAGCAACGCGGTGACCGCGGGACCGAAGAGATGATTGAGGAATTTTGTAAAAGTAAGTTGTTCCATGATTAAAACCAGCCGCGAGCTACGCGCCGCGAGCTGCGAGCAATCCGGACCACAGCGCCGGGGTCCGGCCGTCTCCGCAAATCGAGTCGCTGCCTCACCTTCGCAAAGCCGCGTACACTTCACATCCCGCTTCGAGCATCATGGCCGCCACGGGCAGACACAGGCCCCAGAGGAAGCCATGGAAGGCTAAAACGGAACCTCTGAATATAGCATAGGCAGCGGCTCCAACCAATGCGTATCGCACCAGGAAACGCAGCACGATGCGGCCGCCTTTTTCACGGCTCTGCGAGTTCACGATGCGCTCGGCGAGACCTTCCACGCTGCGTTCGAGCGCGCGGAAATTGATGCAGGAAACCGCCGCTCCGGCGGCGAATCCGATCGCCCCTGCCCAACCGAATCGCCAAAGCGCGGGCGCGAACAGCAAAACGCTGACCACCAGCATGGTTCTGAACATTCGCGGAAGAGCGCGCGCGTTGAAGGATTCAAGCCGTAAGTCAGCAGGCGAAAGACCCGGACTCTGGGGCGCATTCATCTTTGTGTCTTTGAGCCCTTTCCTTGACGAGAAGTGGAATTAGAATCGCCCTCTTTGGACGCGCTCAGCGCCATGCGGATCATCTGGGTAAAGCCGACGACCGCGCCAAATAGCAGTCCGACCAGATAAAGCCACTTGGTATGCAGCCAGTAGTCCAGCAGTTTGCCCAGAAAGAATCCCAACAGCACGGCGGCAGGAATGATGAATCCGACTTCCGAATACCGCGCCAGCGAAACAATGGGATCGTTTTTCCCGGGAGAATTGGGAGGCGCCATGCGGGAATTCTAAACCAGGCGCGAGTCTCGAACTGCGATGTTCGAAGGATGCTTGCGCGCGGTGAAAAGGGGCAACCAGAGAGACCACAGAGGCCCCGGTTGTCCCCGGCTTACTTTTATCAGGGATGCTCCCGGTTTGTACTCCCCCCCAGGTACCCCCCCCACCCCTGGGTTTTGCAAAGTATTCATTATGAAACAGTTAGCGAAACGACCCTCGCAAAGTATTCAATCGCAATGACTTATATGCAAAGTCTTGAGCGCGTGAGGTTTAACTGGTTCTATTGTCAAACAGCAAGACTATGAGGGGCGCTCTTTGTGCCTTGCTCCAGTCTTCGAGTTTCAGTTTCTTAAGTCAAGTATTTTCGTGGTTTACGTCTCGATTGGACGTGACGGGTTTCCCTGTCGAGGTGTGTAACACACGGGCACGCCGGGAGAGCAGATCTCCCGGCGCGGCCGGTTGTTCTATTTCAGCGATGCCATGTCAATGACGAAGCGATATTTTACGTCGCTCTTCAGCAGGCGCTCGTAGGCTTCGTTAATTTGTTGAATACGGATCATCTCGATGTCGCAGGTGACGCCATGCTCGGCGCAGAAATCCAGCATCTCCTGCGTCTCGCGAATTCCTCCGATGAGGGAGCCCGCAAGCCGGCGCCTCCTGAACAGAAGGCTGCCGACCGCGACCGGCAGCGGTTTGGGCGATGCGCCCACCATCGTCAGCGTTCCGTCCAACTTGAGCAGATCGAGGTACGCATTCAGGTTATGCTGGGCGGAAACCGTGTCGAGAATGAAGTCGAAGCTACCAGCATGTTTCTGCATCTCCGTCTCACTCTTTGAGATCACAACCTCGTGGGCGCCGAGGCGCAGCGCGTCCGACGTTTTATTCGCGGACGTTGTGAACAGCACGACGTGGGCACCAAATGCGTTGGCGAATTTTACCCCCATGTGTCCGAGCCCGCCCAGTCCGACGATGCCGACTTTCTGGCCTTTTCCCACCTTCCAATGACGGAGCGGAGAATAGGTGGTGATACCCGCACACAGCAGCGGCGCAGCGGCCGCGAGATTCAGTTTTTCCGAAACGTGGAGCACGAACGCCTCGTCCACGACGACGCTGTCCGAATACCCGCCGTAAGTGACGCCGCCAAGGTGTTTGTCTTCGCCGTTGTAGGTGAAAGTCGCCGGGCCGTCGCAAAACTGCTCGTTGCCCGCGCGGCAATTCGGGCACACGCGGTCCGAATCGACCAGGCACCCCACGCCTGCGATGTCACCTTCTTTGAATTTCTTGACCGAGATCCCTGCTTTTACGACGCGCCCAATGATCTCGTGCCCAGGCACGCAGGGATATACCGTTGGTGCCATGTCTACCCATTCATTTCGCGTCTGGTGAAGGTCGGAATGACACACACCGCAATACAGGATGTCGATTTGCACATCATGCGGTCCGGGCTCGCGACGCACAATCGAGGCTGGCGCGAGCGGTGCCGCCGCGCTCCTGGCCGAATAAGCTCTGGCCGTATAGCTCTTGGTGTTTGCCGCCGGGCTTTGCCGGGGCAGGCTTATGGTTGACACTTCATTCATGGCAAAAGTTCTCCCTGAGAATGATTTCGTTGGGTCAAAGTGAATAGCAACGAGTCTCGGTTCCGAGCCTCGAGAGTTGCGAGTGACACGTTCCTTAAGGGTATGTGATGAGATCTCAGGTTAGAAAGTTGCGGAATATAGGGCAGTCAAGCATCCGGTCGGCTCGCTCGTGGCCCGTGGTTCCAAATTCGTGGCTATCTCGCCATCGAGGACACGTGCGGCGACGCGATCAACAACGACCAATTTACGGTACGAATAAACGGCTCGGGGAAAACACCAATCAGAATCGTCATCAGGCCGGTCAACCCGAGGGCGAAGCGCATTCCGATGCTGACTGGCATTTTCCCGGTTTCGGCGGGCGCGCGCATCAGCATTACGTTTGCCATCCGCAAATAGTAATAAAGTCCGAATAGGGCATAGAGCACGGCCGCCGAGGCCAGCCAGAAGTGTCCGCTCTCAACCAGGCTGAGGAAGATGTAATACTTGCCCAAAAAGCCCGCTGCGGGCGGAATGCCGGCCAACGACAGCAGGAACAGCAGCATGAGGACGGCTTCGACGGGCGCGCGTGAGTACAGACCGGCCATGTCGTCCAGTTCGTCGCCAATCACGTTGCGATGGCGCAGCGAAGTGATCACGGCGAACACGCCCAGGTTCATGAAGGTGTAAACCATGAGGTAGATCAGGATTCCTTTGAAGCCGTCGAAAAATGCAGCACTGCCAATCGGCGATGTTCCCATGGCGACGAAGGCCAGAAGCATGTAGCCGACGTGGGCAATCGAAGAATAGGCGAGCAGGCGCTTCGTGTTGGTTTGGGTGAGGGCCGCGAGGTTGCCGCCGGTCATGGTGGCGATCGCCACAAAGACCATGATGGGCGTGTAAAGGGAACGCAGAGGAAGAAGTCCGTAGATCAAAATGCGCAGCAACAAGGCCCAGGCGGCAGCCTTCACAGCCACCGACATGAACCCGGTGATGCTCGTGGGTGCGCCTTCATAGGCGTCCGGCGCCCACTGGTGGAAGGGAACTGCAGCGATCTTGAAGAGCAGGCCGACGGTAACGGTGAGGAGCGCAATAATCAGGATGGGATTGTGAGGGTCCTGCGCTACAAGCGTTCTGACGGCGGCCGCTATGGATGGCCGTCCGGGCGCGCTGGCCAGCAAATTGGTGCTGCCGGAGATGCCATAGAGCAGCGAAAGCCCGTAAGCGAAGATGCCCGAGGAAAATGCACCCAGCAGCAGATACTTCAAGGCTGCTTCGTTGGAGCGGCGGTCGCGGCGCAGGAAGCCGACGAGAATGTAGATCGAGATGGCCATCAGTTCAAGGCCGATGAACAGCAGCACGATATCGATACCCGCCGCCATGCACATCATGCCCACGACGGACATCAGCAGCAGTGAGTAGTATTCCCCGTGGTGTTCCTTCTCGATCTCCAGATAGCGCGCCGAGACGAGAATCGTGATCGCCGCCGAAGCCAGGAACAGGTACCAGAAATACATTGCGAAGCGGTCGACGAGCAGCGTACGGTAGAACCCATTGCTCCCCAGCGGCATGGTGTACTGGATTCTCCAGACACAAAAGGTGGACAGCAGCACGCCGAGAAATGCGCCGACCGCGTTCAGCCACTTCCACTCGCGGGGAATCATCAGGTCGATCAGCAGAATGCCGAGCGCAAAAATGGTCAACTCCACCATCGGCAGCATCAACTGGTATTCGATGGCAGTGATCGCTTTCACTTAGTTGCTCGCTTTCGCTGGCTCGGCCACGGGAGCTACGGATGCGGCTGGCGCCGGCATGGCTTGCGCATTCACGGGCGCGTTTGGATTGTTAGCCTGAATGTTCTGCACAATCTGCTTTACGGGCGATTCAAGGATCTGGAAGAACGGCTTTGGATAGAGACCGATCCAGAACGCCATGATGATGAGCGGGACGAAGGTCAACACTTCGCGCGGAGTGAGGTCCTTCAACTTTTCGTTCTTCGGATTGGTGACCGTGCCGAAGAAGACCCGCTGGTAGAGCCATAGCAGGTAGGCCGCAGCCAGAACGACGCCCGGCGCCGCCCACGCTGCCCACTTCCAGTTGGCGGTGAACGCTCCCTGCAGGATGGTGAACTCGCCGACGAAACCGTTGAGCAGCGGGAGGCCCATCGACGAGAGGAACATGATCATGGTGATGGTCGCGTAGATGGGCATTACGTTGGAGATGCCGCCGTACTCGGCGATCTCGCGGGTGTGGCGGCGTTCATACAAGATGCCGACGATCAAGAAGAGCGCGCCGGTCGAGATGCCGTGATTGATCTGCTGCAGCACCGATCCGCTGAGGCCGGCCTGGTTGAGCGCGAAAATGCCGAGCGTGCAGAAGCCGAGGTGGCTGACCGAGGAGTAGGCGACGAGCTTCTTCATGTCCTTCTGCATGAGCGAAACGAGCGCGCCGTAGACGATGCCGATGATGGAGAGGCCGATCATCCAGCCGCGAACGGTTGGGCCCATGAAAGTCGAGGTCGTATTCGTGAGGACCTGCGGGAAGAAGGGCAGCGAGAAGCGGACGAAACCGTACGTTCCCATCTTCAGCAGAACGCCGGCCAGGATGACGGAGCCGGCGGTAGGCGCTTCCACGTGCGCGTCGGGCAGCCAGGTGTGGAACGGGAACATCGGAACCTTGATGGCGAAGCCCAAGGAAGAAGGCGAGGAAGAGCCAGATGGCGACGGCTGAAGGGAATCTGCGGAGCTGTCTTGTAAAGTTCGGGAATGCTGAAGGTGAATACGCCGGTCAGCGTGTGGTGATGGAAATACAGGAACAGGATGCCGAGCAGCATCAGTACGGAGCCGAGCAGCGTGTAGAGGAAGAACTTGATGGCGGCGTAAAGTTTGCGCGGGCCGCCCCAGATGCCGATGAGCAGATACATCGGGACGAGCATGGCTTCCCAGAAAACGAAGAAGAGGAAGAAATCGAGCGCCATGAAGACGCCGAGCATGCCGGTCTGGAGCACGAGGAACCAGACGTAGTATTCCTTGACGCGGTTCTCGATGGCGGTCCAGGAGGAGAGGATCGAGATCCAGCCGAGCAGCGTGGTGAGCATGATCAGCAGGAAGGAAATGCCGTCGATGCCGAGGTTGTAACCCGCGCCGATGGAGGGGATCCAGTTGTTGGCCGTGCCCTCGAGGAACTTGAAGGGCTGCGGATCGAAAGCGTTGCGCCCAGAACATGGGCACGAGCGGGCAGCGAAATCAGGAAGCCGCCGAGCGCAAAGATGTTCGCGATCCAGCGGATGGCGTCCTTGTTCTCTTTGGGAACGAAGAGGAGAACGAGCGCGCCGATCAGCGGCGTGAAGAGGATGATGGATAGGATGTGATTCTGCATAAGAAATCTCAGCTTCGAGCTTCTAGCTTTTAGCCACTAGCGATCCAGCTATGACTTGCGATGCAGTCCGGCTCAGGTTGCTCAGAAGCTCGTGGCTCGCAGCCGGAGCCGTGCTCACTTCCACACGTAATACACAGCAAAACCTACTAAACCTGCGATCATTACCAATGCATACCACTGCACCAAGCCCCATTCGAACAGGCGCGCGGGATAGGACAAGATCCGCGCGAGGATTGCCGGGCCGTTTACGACCAACACCGTCGATGATCCACTTGTCCCACCATGTGGAAAGCGTCGCTACGGCGCGCGTGACCCAGCCGGCATCGTTGACTATGCCGTCGATGATTTTGCTGTCGAACCACGATGAGGCTTCGCCGAGACCGAGCACGCCGAGGCGAACGTCTCCCACTTTGCGGCGGCCGGTGAAGACGTAGTCGTAGACCTTCATCGACGAACCATTTGTTGTAGAGCACCTTGTAGAGCGGCGGAGGCCTGGCAGCGATTGGCTCCGTGTAATCTTTGCCGGCGTGGGCGTAGGCGCGCCAGGCGAGGCCGAGGCCGACGATGGCGGCGACGACCGAGAGGCCCATCAGCGCGTATTCCATCGGATCCGTGTGCTCTTCTTCTTTTTCGCCGGCGGCGAGTTGGCGTGGCTCTTCGGCCTGCAATACGTGAGCTTCTTTGGCGAAGACCGGCTCCAGAAATTTGCCGAATGGCGTTCGATCCGCCGAGGCTGTGCGGAACGCCGAGCCATCCGGCGGCGACCGAGCAAATCGCAAGGATCACGAGCGGGACGGTCATCGACTTCGGCGACTCGTGGATGTGATGCTCGACCTCGTGGCTCATGCGGGGCTTGCCGAAAGAAGGTCAGGAAGATCAGGCGGCCCATGTAGAAGGCGGTCATGAGAGCGGTGGCGAAGCCGACGAACCAGAGAATGCGATACGCGCCGCCTTCCGAAGACCAGGCCTGCCAGAGGATTTCGTCTTTCGAGAAGAATCCGGCGAGCCCAGGAATGCCGGCGATGGCGAGCATGCCGACGAACATGGTCCAGAACGTGGTGGGAGTGCGCTCGCGCAGGTCGCCCATGTACTTCATATCCTGCTCGCCAGACATGGCGTGAATCACCGAGCCGGAGCCGAGGAAGAGCAGAGCTTTGAAGAAGGCGTGGGTGAAGACGTGGAAGACTCCGGCGGCGAATGCTCCGACGCCGAGCGCGAGGAACATGTAGCCGAGTTGCGAGACGGTGGAGTAGGCGAGGACGCGCTTGATGTCGTTCTGGACGAGGCCGATGGAGGCGGCGAAGATGGCGGTGAGGGCGCCGACGATGGCGACGGTCTTCATCGCGGTCGGGCGCGAGCACGAAGATGGCATTCGAGCGCGCCACCATGTAGACGCCTGCGGTGACCATGGTCGCGGCATGGATCAGGGCGGAAACGGGCGTGGGGCCTTCCATGGCATCGGGCAGCCAGACATAGAGAGGAAGCTGGGCGGACTTGCCGCAGGCGCCGACGAATAAGAGAAGCGCGGCGGCGGTGAGAACGGGGTCGCCGATCTCGAAACGTCCGCTGCGCAGCAGGTGGTTGATGTCGACGTAGCGGAACGATCCCAGATACCAGACGAGCGTGAGCGCGCCGAGGATGAATCCGGCGTCGCCGATGCGGTTGACGATGAAGGCCTTGTTGGCGGCGTCACTGGCCGACTTGCGATGGAAATAGAAGCCGATGAGCAGATACGAGCAGAGGCCGACGCCTTCCCAGCCGACGAACATCAGAATGTAGTTGTTCGCCAGGATGAGCGTGAGCATGGCGAACATGAAGAGATTGAGATATCCGAAGAAGCGGTAGTAGCCGCCCTCGTGCGCCATGTATCCGGTGGAGTAGATGTGGATGAGCATGCCCACGCCGGTGACGAAGAGCAGCCAGATGGCGGAGAGCGGGTCGAGCAGAAAGCCGGCGTCGACGTTGAAGGCGGCGGCAGAGCCGTCTCTTTTGAGGAAGGTGAGGCCGCCATCGCCGGAGCCGAGCCAGGTGTAGACAATCTTTTCGAAGGGCTGGCCAGTGCCGTGAGCGAAGTGCGTGTAGTCGATGACGGTGAAGCAGGCGAAGAGGAAAGCGATGACGACTGCGCCGACGCAAACCGCGTTGACCGTGGCCTTTTGCAGGCGGCGGCCGAAGAAAGAACATCATCGCGGCGCCGAAGGCCGGGAAGAGCGGGATCAGGTAGATTCTGGTCAAGAGAACATGTCGTCAGCTCGTGGTCGTTCAGTCGTTAGCATAATGCTTCGCTTCCTCAGCTTGACAATCGGAATAACTTGAGAGCTAGAAGCTAACGACTAACATCAACAGTTGCCAACTAGACTCGCGGCTCGAACGTCGCGGCTTCCTACCACTTCAACAAATCAATTTCGTCTACGTTGATCGTCTCTTTATTACGGAAGAAGGCGATCAGAATACCTAAGCCGACGGCGGCTTCGGCGGCGGCGTCTACAACTATGAAAATCGAAAAATCTGGCCATGGAGGTTTCCCCACATGCGGGAGAACGCTACCAGGTTCAGGTTGACGGCGTTGAGGATCAATTCGATCGACATCAGCATGATCACCACGTTGCGGCGCGTGAGTACGCCGACGACGCCGAGTACGAAGAGTGCCGCCGCTACGACTAGATAGTGCAATGTGGTGATAGGAACCATATATTAGCTTCGAGCTATCGTAGCCGCGAGCTTCGAATTCGTCGATCTGTTAGAGCAGCGCCCGTTATGACAGCTAAGTGCTTACAGCCGACGGCTAGATCTTCTTCTTCGTCATAATTACTGCGCCCAGGATCGCTACTAACAGCAACAGCGAGGCGATTTCGAAGGCGAAAGTGTATTGACCCATCTTGCCGGTTTCTCCGTAGAGGGCGGCGGCGATCTGCTGCGTATTGGTTCCTTCGGGCAACTGCACCATGCGATCGAGAAAAAGCGATTTGCCTTTTTGGATCGCGGACATAAACAACGCGAGCAAGGCGCAGGAGGCCAGCAATCCGACCGGCCAGATGCGGTTAAACTGGCGCTCTTTGGAGACGCGCTCGATGTTGACCAACATGATGACGAACAGGAAAAGCACCATGATTCCGCCGGCGTAGACGATGATCTGGACGCCAGCGACGAACGGGGCGTAGAGCATCAGGTAGAGGCCGGCGACGGAAAACAACGTGACAATGAGAGATAGCGCGGAATGGACGGCGTTGCGGCGCGTGATGACGAGCAGGCCGCTGATGACGGCGGCGGCGGCGAGGCCATAAAAAAAGTAAGGCGTTCCGATCGGAGCGGCGGGTTCGGGGCCGAATCGATGAGGGCCGCGGCCATCAGCGGGATGCGAGGGCGGGATTCATGAGACGAATACCCCCACGATGGCGGTGAGAATCAGCACGCCGAGAGAGATGGGGAGCATGACCTTCCATCCGACTTTCATGAGCTGGTCGAAACGATAACGCGGCCAGGTGGCGCGATACCAGATGAAAAGGTACATGAAGATGGCGACCTTGAGCATGAACCAATAAACGTAATCGATGCCTTCGCGGAAACGGGCGGCGATGCTGGCGTCGGGGTTGCGGCCGAGGATCGCGATGACGAAGAGCAGGAGCGCGATGAAGGCGAGCAGAAGAGCGAAGACTGCGAGGCCGGCACGCTGAATTCTGAAGAAAGAATGCGAGGGCATGCGGACGGTGCCGATGACGGCAAATACGCGCGAGCGCGGCGAAGGTAAGGCCGGGGAAGAGGGAGAAGATGAACTCCCACGCGGGCGCATTTAGTGGTTCGGGAAACGGGCGCAACCATCCGCCGAGCCAGAGGGTGACGGCGATGGCCGAGACGGCGATCATGGCGGCGTATTCGGCGAGCATGAAGAGCGACCAGCGCAGGCCGCTGTATTCGGTGTGGAAGCCGGCGGTAAGTTCGGACTCGGCTTCGGCGAGATCGAAGGGCGAGCGGTTGGTTTCGGCGACCATGGCGATGGCGAAGATGACGAAGGCGATGAGGCCGAGCGGGAAAAATTTGAAGAGGAACCAGATACCTTGCTGCTGCTGGGCCTGGACGATGCCGATCATGCTGAGGGTGCCAGTGCCGGTGCGGTTGAGGCTCGTCATCAGGATGGCGGAGACGACCGCGAGGCCCATGGCGACTTCGTAGGAGACCATCTGGGCGCTGGAGCGGAGAGCGCCGATGAGCGGGTAGTGAGAGTTGGAGGCCCATCCGGCGGTGACGATGCCGAGCACGCCGAGCGATGAAACTCCCAACATGAAGAGTATTCCGATGTTCATGTCGCTGACGGCTTGAGATGGGCCAAAAGGAATGACGGTGTAGACGGTAAAGGCAGCGACGAGGCCGATGAGAGGCGCGACCCAGAAGACGAGTTTGTCGGCTTCGTCGGGAATGATGTCTTCCTTCAGCATGAGCTTGAGGGCGTCGGCGATGGGCTGAAGCAAGCCGTGCGGGCCGACGCGCATGGGGCCGAGGCGAATCTGAAAGTGGGCGAGGGCTTTGCGCTCCAGCCAGTTCATGGCACATGACCGCGATCGGCAACACCGGCGAAGATGATGAGGACATAAATCAGCGCCCAGAGCTGATTGCCGGCACTGCCGGGCGTCACCGGGCTGCCGAGATACGAAGTGAAGCGCGTTAGCATGTTTTACTTGCCTAGCTACTCAGTCTAGCGGTCCACCTCGCCGAGCACGATGTCGAGAGTGCCGATCACTGCGACGACGTCGGCAACGAACATGCCACGGACCATCAGATCCAGCGCCTGCAAGTTCACGAACGAAGGCGGACGCACGCGAACGCGATAGGGCTGAGTGGACCCGTCGCTGACGATGAAGTATCCGAGCTCGCCTTTGGGAGCTTCGATCGAGTGATAAATTTCGCCGGGCGCGGGCTTGATCACCTTGGGTACCTTGGCCATGATGGGGCCTTCGGGAATGTCCGTTCACCGCCTGCTCGATGATGCGCAGCGACTGCCGCATCTCGACCATGCGGACGAGGTACCGGTCGTAGGTGTCGCCGTTTTCCCCGATGGGGATTTCGAAATCGAAGTCGGCATAATTGGCGTAGGGAATCGCCTTGCGGATATCCCACTTCACGCCGCTGGCGCGCAGAACCGGGCCGGTGACGCCGAGGGCAATGCATCGGCGGAGAAATTGACGCCGACATTTTTGGTGCGCTCGATCCAGATGCGGTTGGTCGGTCAGCAGCGTTTCGTACTCGTCGATCTTTGGGCGCGAAGAACTCGAGGAAATTCTTTACTTCTTTTTCGAAGCCCGCGTAGGTCTCATACAGGCAGCCGCCGATGCGGAAGGCGTGGGTCGTAAGGCGCGCCCCGCAATACTTCTCGAAGATCTTGAGAATCTCTTCCCGGTCGCGGAAGGTGTAGAAAAGCGGCGTCATGGCGCCGATATCGAGCGCGTGCGTGCCCAGCCAGAGCTGGTGGCTGGCGATGCGGTTCAGCTCGGTGAGGATGACGCGAATGTAATTGGCGCGCGGGGGGGCTTCGACGTTCAGCAGCTTTTCCACCGCCTGGCAGTAGCCGAGACCGTTCGAGACGGCGGCGACGTAATCCATGCGGTCGACGTAGGGATTGAACATCGTGTAGGTGCGGTTCTCGGCGATCTTTTCCACTCCGCGGTGGAGGTAGCCGATCACGCACTCGGTGCCCAGAACCTTTTCGCCATCGAGTTTCAGGATGACGCGCAGCACGCCGTGAGTGGCCGGATGCTGCGGGCCCATGTTGATGATGAGTTCGTTGGAATCGAGATAAGGATGCTCTGGGGCGTCGAGATCGAGATGCGCAAGGTCGTGATGGGAGCTGTCGAGCTTTGTGCCTTGGACGTAGGAGGCGGCGTCCGGGATGGCGTTCTGCAGATCTTTTCTCTCTTTGGTGAGGGCGCCGTCTTTTGTCGGCTGGTCGGTCATTGGCCGCTCTCGATCCCGAGGTTGATCTGCACCCACTCTTTGTCCTGTTGCAGAATGCCGTAATCCTTGCGCAGCGGGAAGCCCTTCCAGCCGTCGGGGAGCAGAATCCGCTTCAGATCGGGATGGCCGTCGAACTGGATGCCGAACATGTCATAGACTTCGCGCTCGAGCCAGTTCGCGGTGGGCCAGATCGGCACGCTCGAGGGCAGGGATTTGCCGTCGGCAATTTGCGTGGTCACGCGCACGCGCTCGTTGCGCGGGAAGGAATAGAGGATCCACACGACGTCGAACTGTTTCTCGCGCTTCGGCTAGTGCACCGCGGTGATGTCCACGCAGTAGTCGAACTGCTCCTCGTCGCGCAGCAGGCGCAGGAAATCCGGAATCAAAGAGCGGTCGACGCTGAAATAATTTTGTCCGAGATAACTCTGCGCTGCCAGGCCCGATCCATACTGACCCTTGTATTTCTCAACCATGGGCGAAGTCCATGGCATGGGGACAGGGCCCGCCGGTTTGGCGGGAGCCGCGGGCTTTGGCGCCGCCGGTGCGGCAGGAGTGGCGGGCTTTGGAGCCGACGCTGGAGGAGTTGCGGAGGCTGGAGCAGGCGGCGCGATCGCGGGAGGAACGACTGTTTCCGCCGTCGGCTTGTTTTCACCTTCCGGCGGCGGTGGAGCGGGCGGGTTGGTTTCCTCGGCCATTCTTTTTCGTTCGGTCTGGCGTTATAACAGCCGCGAAACGATTTGGAAAGGTTCACTTCTAACAGCTTGCCAATGCGCTGTCAACGATCTGCATCACATTAACCCTGCTCAGGCCCTCGAAGCCGTCTGATAACCCTCGATCAGCTGGCGAATGCGCTGCGCATCGGCCTTGCGATGCCCATGGCTGGTGATCGGATCGGCTCCGCCTGCAGACTCAATCACGATGTCGGACCAGAAGACTCCGGTCGAAATGTGCACGGATGCCACCTGATGGATGCCGATGCTTTCTTCGTTGCTTCCGAACAGGCGGGGCTTGATGCGGCTCACATGCTGGGCGTTGACGACGATGCGGGTGGGAAAAAACAGATTGCCCTTGGTCCAACGGCTGGCGGTGAAAGACTCTCCGTCGGGAATGGTAATTGGCATAAGCAATAACGGAATCGATTGTCCGGGGTGGTTGTCGACCGGTCCGCACTGAAGACGCGGCCGGAAGCAGATTACGAACTACGAATCAGAAATTACGAATCAGAGATTACAAATTCGCATTTACACCCACTCCAGCGCGCCTTTTTTCCAGATCCAGATGTAGCCCACGATCAGTATGCCGAGAAAGACCAGCATCTCGGCGAGCCCGAAGCCGCCGAGCGCCTTGAACTTGACCGCCCAGGGAAACAGGAAGATGGTTTCGACGTCGAACACGACAAACAAAATCGCAATAATGTAATAGCGAACGGTGTAGCGTCCGCGGGCGTCGTCATATGGATCGATGCCGCACTCGTAGGGCATGAGCTTGGTGCGATTGGGACTCTGCGTACGAATGACGCGCGCGATGACCAGCGTGAGCGGAATCAGGATTCCGACGACGGCGATGAAGAGAAAAGCGGGAACGTAATTTTGCGGCATGAGGCCTCGACGAGCTTCCTAAAAGTGTCGTGGATGAGAAGGAGAATGTTAACCCCTTAGGCGGCGATCTTCAAGGTCGTTCGCAGAGGCGCTTCCGACGCTTTTCGCAGAAAGGCGGCAGAGGCGGGGCGCCCTCGGTATTTCGCCGGTGCATTAGAGCGTCAAGGATGGCTCACTCAGCACTGGCCGTTAGCCAATTGAGAGTTGCGCTTCCGTCACCGTAATCCTTGCACTCCGCCGGGAGCGGGGCTTCTTGCGGATTACTATTTCGACGTCCTGATCGAGCGCGTTGAGGAAATGCATGAGCCGCTCCACGGAAAATCCGTCCAGGCGATAATTCATCAGGGCCGAGATCTTCGGTTGATTGACGTCGAGCAGGCGCGCCGCTGCGGCCTGCGACAGCGGACGCGACTGAATGATCTGATTGATGGCGACGGCCAGGCGCACTCTGGTTTGCTTTTCCCCGGCGTCGCGCAGGCCGAGATCCGCGAATACATTTCCAGACCCAGGAGATACCGGTTCAGGGCTTCTTCCGTTTGCCATATCGCGCCTCATAATCCTCGTTCGCCGCTCTCAGCCTGCGAGAAACCAATTCCACGTCGGGGCCGGCAGTCTTGATTCCCCGCGGCGATTTCTTTTGGATAGCGTGAAGAACATAAATGGCTTGGCTGAATTTCACGGTGTAGACAGCACGATAAGCATCTCCCCGATGTTCCTCGACGATTTCTAGAATGCCGGCGCCTTCTCCCTTCCACGGCTTCGCATGGGGATGCTTCCCGCCGAACTGCGCCACACTTAGAGCGATTCCGATTTCTTCCTTCGCTGCCTCGGGAAACTCCAGCAAGTCGCGCTTAGCGGATCCAACCCAAAACAGCGGTTTTTCTCCGGGTACTCTGGTGGGCCGCGCCATATAATTATCCCAGTTCCAGGATAGATCGTCTACAATTCGTTTACCAGCCGAATCAACAGTCTACAAGGGTGCGCTGCAAGTTCTTGCAAGCCAGCCTTGCCGCCTGCGCCCCTTTCGACGCATGTTTATAATCAATGATTCCGCAATCGCAGCAATTGGAAATTGAGATATCCAAGGACACTCATTGGCACTCGACGACAACATCTATGAAATCCGGCGCGAGAAGTTGAAAAAAATCGAAGCTCTCGGCCAACCGGCGTATCCACGCAAGTACAACTTCAGCCATACGGTCCCCCAGATCCTGAGCGAGTATGGGGGGCAGACGGCGGAGGAGTTGGAATCGCCGCGCGTGCCGGTGCGTGTGGCCGGACGCATCATGGCGATCCGGCTTATGGGGAAGGCCGGGTTCGCGCACTTGCAGCAGGACGGGCAGCGGCTGCAGTTCTATGTGAAGAAAGATGCGGTGGGCGACGCCGGGTTCGAGCTCTGGAAACTGCTCGATCTGGGCGATCACATTGGCGTCCGGGGATATCTGTTTCGCACGCGCACGGGTGAGCTGAGCATTCATGCCGAGGAACTTACGTTCTTGTCCAAAGACCTGCTGCCCCTTCCCGAAAAGTGGCACGGGCTGCAGGATGTTGAGTTGCGCTACCGGCAGCGCTATGTCGATCTGGTGATGAATCCCGAGGTGCGCGAGGTTTTCCTGAAGCGCAGCAAACTGGTGCAATCGCTGCGGCGGTATTTCGACGCGCACGGATTCGTGGAAGTCGAGACGCCCATGATGCAGCCAATGGCGGGCGGCGCGGTGGCGCGTCCGTTCAAGACGCATCACAACACACTCGACATGGATCTTTTCCTGCGCATTGCGCCCGAACTTTATTTGAAGCGGCTTACGGTGGGCGGCTTCGACCGCGTGTATGAAATCAACCGAAATTTTCGCAACGAGGGTATCGGCTGGCGATGGAATCCCGAGTTCACAATGCTCGAGGCGTACCAGGCGTACACCGATTACCTCGGCATTCTGGATACAACCCAGGCATCGATTGAACAGGCCGTGCAGGATGTAACAGGCGGAACGAAAACGAAGTGGGGAGAAGACGAGATCGACTGGTCCCACGGCAACTGGCGGCGCATGACCATGCGCGAGGCAATCGCAAAATTCTGGCCGGAAAAGGCCGGTGCAGCACCCACGCGGGAGGATTTCTCGACGCATGAGTCAGTGGAGGCGCTCGTAATGCGGGTTCGCGGCGCCGGGATGCAACTGGCTTATGACGCGGCCGAGCCTGTCGGCAAGACGATTGCCAACCTGTTTGAGGCCATTGCCGAGGAACATCTGCTGCAGCCGACAATCATTTATGAATTCCCAACAGCCGTCTCTCCGCTCTCAAAACAGAAGCCCGATGAGCCCGACTGGACCGAGCGCTTTGAAATGTTTGCCGGGAAGATGGAAATTGCCAATGGCTTCAGCGAACTGAATGATCCTGAGGACCAGCGGCGGCGCTTTGAAGGACAGTTGAAGGAACGCGAGCGCGGCGACGACGAGGCGCACCAGATGGATGAAGATTACATCCGCGCCCTGTCGTATGGCATGCCTCCGGCGGGAGGTGTAGGAGTCGGACTCGACCGGCTCGCCATGCTGTTCACGGATTCGCACACGATTCGCGATGTGATTCTGTTTCCGCTCCTTCGGCCGGAGAAACACGCAATCGTGGAGGACGAGGGGAAGGCGGAACAGAAATGAGCGTCGTTGTTTTGCAGCACCGGTCTGACGCGCTGCTCGCGCGCACTTGAACCTAGACAAACACTTTAAAGATGACTTCGGTGCGCGCATGCTTGGGCCAGTAACTGCTCGGGCAGCGCTACCGTAGTGGTCTTCCGACGCTTGGTCGGTAGCGCTTTGCTCTCGCCTGCCACTTACCCGTAGAATCTGAAGTCCATTTTGTATTCTCGGTCCCGGGTTCCTATCCCACGGCTCCTTAACTGAGAGTTCCCCTCTGAGGCGTTCGCGATGAGATCCTTGAATCAGCCCTATTCGCGGTTAAGCATGGCCCGACGCTACGAGGCGTGGTTCCTGCGGCTTGGCTTGGCGGATGGTTCGGGAGCCTGGTGGTTCCGCTATCTGCTGACTAACTTGGGCCGTCAGGGATGTTCCGCCATTGCGGGAGGCGCGCCCGCACAGGTCTGGGCGACATGGTTTCCGCGTGATGGACAACCCGAGACGTACATCCAGGAGTTCCCGCTCGATGCGCTGACCGTGGACGCGCGTCGCGGCGATGCGTCATCACCCTTCGCGCTGGAGATTGGGCCCAACCGCATCGATGAAAACAGCTGTCGCGGAGCGATCGAAGCTCGAGGCCAGAAGATTGGCTGGGATCTGAAGTATCGCTCACATTTCGGCGTCACGCTCAGCAATAAAGGATGGATCGGATTTTCGCGCACACCGCATTCCGACGCGGTGTTCAAGGGGGAGATCCGATTTGGCGATCGTGTTTTTCGCGGCGAGCCGCTGGGCATGGGCGTACAAGGACACAATTGCGGATTCCGGCATCGTCATTACTGGACCTGGATGCATGCGAGCTTTTCGCAACTGGATGGCCGCATCAGCACGCTGGAGGCGCTGGTCTACGAGATGCCTTTTGGGCTGCGCTTCCGCAAAGTGATTTTCTGGCACGAGGGAGAAGCATATTTCTTCGGCAAGGTGCGCGAATCATTTCGCGTTCGGGACGAGATGCGCTGGGCCTTCATAGCAACATCATCGGCGGGCAGCTTGGAGTTGGATGTGGATGGCGGCGGGGTTTCGCTGCACCGCCTGCCTTACGTCAAGACGGATTGCTCGGGCACGTTCGAGGTCTCGAATAACAGCCGCGCGACGGCGCGGTTGCGATTAAAGTTGCGTGGAGTCGACGCGTCGGAGATGGCTACTGACGGCGGCGCAGTGCTGGAGATGACTGGGAATTACTAGCCCGCGACTTTCCTAGTTCGCGCCGGATCTGGGCGTGGCACGGACGCCGGCTTTCTGCGGCCCGAAATTCCGGGTCAGATAATCGAGAAAAGCTTTACGTTCCGAGTCAGGCACGTTGGCTCCCAAGCCTACCATTTTGTCGAGTTCATCCGACCACTGCGCGCGTGAAAAGTGATGCTCCGTGATGCGACTCGCGTTGTGGCATTGCGTGCATGCGGCCTTAATTTTCGCCTGCATCGGGCCGGGAGGAAGCGGCTTTCCCGGTGCCTCGGGAGCCTGGGCAAACGTGAAAGAAGTGGAAGCTGCCAGCGCAGCGTACAGAAAGATTTCTTTGAACATGCAGGTTAAATCCTAAGTTTTTTGGATGCAGTCAGCAATAGCCGAGGACCAGAATTAGCAGGGTCACTGAGCCGGTATTCTGACGCCTAATCGCCGAAATCTTTCACGCGGCACGAGTGGGATAGGTGCGCTTAACGCTTCGCAGGGCCATCGAGGTCGGTCGATTCCACGCTGCCAGGCCCGGAAGGCGCGCTTTCTCTTCCCGAAAGTTGGGGCGGGCGCAGAAGAACCTCGACAAGGTCGAATACGTCGCGCTTTCGAAGATCGAAATCAGGCGGATGCCATTGTCGTGAGGGCTGGGCAGGCTCCGGGAGTTTCATTTGAGTTCTCCTGTGGGCGAGTGGGGAACGTGCCTCACGGCCGAAATCCAGTATATGGATAACGTTTCTTGTATCAAGAAAAATCGGCAACGCGTTAGAAGATTGCGGTGTTTTAGTGGAGCGATCGGCCAATAAGAAGCATTTCTTGCGGGAACTACGCCGTTGGGATTAAGGCTGTTGACTACAAGCCGTTTGCTTCCTCCCTTCGCTGGCTTGGCTCGGCTTGACTCCTGGAAGTATCACTCTTCTGACATTCGGCCGATGGGAAAGAGCTGCGGCGGGCACGGCTAACGTTGATCCAGCATTCGAACCGTTTCCAGAATTGTGTTGCCTGTAATCTCCAGGCTACGAGGGCTGAGCTTGTCCATGGTGTCCTGAGGGGTGTGATGGAAGACGTTGTTGTAGCCATAGTCGAGATCGATCACATCGGCGGACGGGACGCCGCGTTTTACAAACGGCAGGTGGTCGTCCTCCATCGGGCCCTGAAAAGCGTAAAAGTGTGACTGGTAGCCTTCGCGCTGCGCCGCTGCGTAAATCAGGTCGAGCAACCACGGAGTCGAGTTGAGATCGCGCTGAATGTCCAGATCGGCATCGCCGATCATATCCAGCACCATGAGCGCTTTGATTTTTTTCAGCGTGCCATCCTTCTCCCATTTTTCGGCGAGATGACGCGTGCCGTACAGGCTGTCCGTATCCGACCAGCTTTTTACCGCCTCCTCGCCATCGGTCCAGACCAGCCAGACGCTGTAGCCGTCGCGGGTTTTGCCGCGCAGCTCGTTGGCGAACTCAAGCAGGATCGCGGTCGACGACCCGCCGTCGTTGGCGCCAACGTATCCGGTGTTGCGAAGCGGATAGTTGGTATCGTAGTGCCCCATGATGACGATGATGCCGTCTTTCCTGCCGGGAAATTTGGCGATGATGTTGCGGACCGGAAACTTGCCTTCGACGGTGTCGGCGGTAAAAGCGTCGTCCTCCACCTGGTCGCCTTTGAGGTGGTCGACAATATAGCGCTCCAGCTTTTTGTGGTTCTCGCTTCCCATGTAGCGTGGACCGAAGGCAGTGACTTCGCGGGTATATTCGAAAGCCCTCTTGGCGTCGACTTGCGGGAGTGGGCTGGTATCCGGGGGCGCTGCTTCCGCTGCGCTCGCGGTTTCTGATTTCGCAACGGCGGCTGCGGCGGCACTTGATGGCGTGACCGTGGCTGTGGGACTACCCTTGCTGCACGCGAGCGTACCCAACTGCGCGAACATCAATAGCGCCAGCGCAAGCTTCAACCATTGGGGGCATGAAGGAGCAGAGGGAACTTTATGGCGCGGAGAGACCGTGTCCTTTTTCATGTTTCTTGAAGTCGATCTCGGATTCAAGCCTTCCTCCGTCCGCGTTGGTATTAGGAACCCTTTTTATCCGCCCGCTTCTTGCGTTGCGTGGGATGCACGAGCCACGCGATCCCGATACTCAGAAGATACAAGCCGACCATGGGAGCCGCGAAGATGCACATGTTCACAACATCGGGGGTGGGCGTGATGATGGCGGCGACGATGAAGATGCCGAGGATCGAATAACGGATGTTATGCCACATCCAGCCTGCGCTGACGATCCCCATGAGGGCGAGGAAGAAAACCAGGATGGGCATCTCGAAGATTGCGCCCATGCCGAGGATAATGGTCACAAACAGCGAAGTGTATTCCTCGATGGTGATCATCGGCTGGAACTGTTTGCCGAAATCGATGAGGAAGGTCAGCGCCTGCGGGTAGACGATGCGGTAACCAAAATATCCTCCGGCCATAAAGAGGCCGACGCTCGAAGCCATGAAGGGCATGACATAGCGCTTTTCATGGCGATAGAGTCCGGGAGCAATGAACAGCCAGAGCTGGTAGAGGACAAAGGGCGAGCTGACGAAGAGGCCCGCGACGCCCGCAACTTTCAGATAGAGGTTGAAGGGGTCGACGGGATTGAGATAGACGAGTTTTTCCGGCAGACCGTATTTGTGCAGCACGTCGATGATCGGACGCTGCATGATACCGACCAGACGCGAGGCGGCAAACCAGCAGCCGAAGAATCCGATGGCGACCGCGATGATGGAATAGACGATGCGCTTGCGGAGTTCCTCGAGATGGTCGAGGAAGCCCATGGTCTGCATCGGCTCTTTGGTGGATTCGGTCACAGGGGAAGAGATGGCCGCTTCAGGCATCGGCCGCAACTTTCGGCGCGGGAGACGAGGTCCCGGTTTCTACAGCAAGGGCATTTTGCGCGGGCGGGGGAGCGTTCTCGGGCGCGACCGCAGCATGCTCGACTTCCACGGCGGATGCGCTGGGTGTTTCCGCTGCCTTCTCTTCGGCGACTTCGAGTTGCTCGGGGGGTGGCGGATTGAAGATCCGGCTGGCGAGCGATCCGAGGGGCGCCTGACTGGGGGGGAGGATCTGAGGCTTGGTCCCGTATTCCGCGGCGTTGATTTCGGACTCGATCTGCGACCGGAATTCGTTCGAGGCGCGGCGGAACTCGTTCATAAAGCGCCCGATCTGGCGTCCGATCTCAGGCAGTTTCTTGGGGCCGAATAGAATCAGCGCCAGGAAAAACAGAAAGATCATCTCGCCGGAGAAGCCGAAATTCATATGGCTATCATAATGCGCCCGGGCGCGGGATGACTACCACGGTCTCGATTTTCAGTTTCTCACCACATTCATTTTCTCACCGCATTCAGTCTCTCACCACAGAGTCACAGAGAAACCAACTTCTTAAGGAAAACCTTCCGCTTCTTTTGTTTCTACACGCCGCGTCTGGCAGGATTCTCGTTCTCACGAACACTTTTAAAGCCGCAGGGCTGGAGCGGACTGCAGCGGGAGGCGGAGGCTGAATTCAAGAAAAGTGGGGGGGTACCCCCCCCTACCTCAAAATGAGTTAAGTAATTGATAATAATATAGTTAAGTCCAAAGTATCCAAAACATTGGACTTAGCCTAGAATCTCTCCGTTTGGCGTGCACTTGCGGGGTGGGGAGTGGGGCCATGAGTTGTCAAATAGCGAGGAAAAAATTGCAACCGGAAAAGGCTATGTCTCTGGAGACGGGAGCCGTTTTCGATGGTGTACGGTCGAGCAATCTTCTCATCGACGGTGGCCTAAAGTCTGTGATCAGCGTACGAAAACAATGTGATGAAAAAGGTTGAGGAGGCAGGGGGTTTTCCGGAGACCGACGGTGATGTTTCATTTCTCAAACTGCACCAGCACAGGCGAAACTCCGCAGCCTTCGCGAGATTAGAAGCCTCCGGGCTACGCGTCCGCTTTTAAGGAGCCGACTCAGGGCCTCGCCGCTCGAAAGGTGTACCCGATCGAGAACCCGTACCGCAGCGCGTGTCCCGAACTGAACTCCGTATTGTTGTTGATCAGATAGAACCTGGCCTCGGGACGGACGAAGAGCCGTCGCCACGCATAGAGCTTGATGCCGCCACCGACATCCCCCATGGGATGGGTGCTGTTGGCGTAGCACTTCGAGTTGGTGCAGAATTGGGTCTGAAAGCGCGTATTCAGCACGCCGCCGCCGCCCTCCACTTCGAGAGCAATTCGTTTGCGCAATGGCGTCACCCAGATGGCGTTTCCATCGAAAAACATGGGGCGAAACGGGATGTTCAGGAAATTCTGCGCGTAGGTCCCAGTGTCTTCGCGCACGGCCGCTTCGACCTGGACGCCGATGCTTTTCCTGAAAAACAGGTAGTCCACGCTGCCCGTCGCATAAGCCGCGCCTCCCAATGACTGCGGCTGGTGATCGCCGGTGGCTGTGCTGCCTGCCGGAGCGAAAATGGATCCTCCGCCAACGGCGGCGTCAATTTGCTGGGCGTGGGAAGTGTTGGAGAAAGCGGTCAGGGCCGCGCAGCTAAGAAGTAGAAACAGGGCAAGGCGTTGCATGCGTATCACTATCAATTCAGACCATCCAAACTGTCATTTTCACCAACAGAGTTCGTTGGAGTAGGGCGGAAGCCATTCATGAGAGGGTAAATCGAGTGGCCGACCTTCGGCAAACTCCTCTGCTGCTGGAAAATCGAAATGTGGTGTGAGCGAGGAAAAACACGGAATTACCCAAGCATCATCCTGGCTATCATAAATGCGCGCAGGTAGATCACGGGCTGGATTTGTGGGAGACCCGCCGGGGTGGGACCCAGTCCCACCCCAGCAGCGGAGAAGCGATGAAATCTAGCGGAACGTGTAGCCGATCGACAGCCCGTAACGCAGAAGGTGATTCGAGCTGTAATCGGTGTTGTTGTTGACCAGATAAAAGCGCGCTTCCGGACGAATAAAGAAGTTGTGGGTGGGATAGAGCTTGATGCCCCCGCCGAGATCCACGTCAAAGTGGTTGCTGGACTGGTAATTGGTGCAAGAGTAATACCCGCAACTGGTGCCGGTATAGAAGCGGGTGCTCAGCGAACCGATGCCGCCCACCAACTCGGCGGAGACGTGGTTCACGAGCTTGGGTGCATAGACGGCGTTGAAGTCATAAAACAGAGGACGGTAGTTAAAGCCCTGCTGCGCGTAATTGTCGGCCTGGGAGGCTCTCCAGAAAACTTCGGCGCCGACGCCGATGTTGTGATAGAAGAGCACGTCTCCACTAAAGCCGGGATAAGCGCCGCTAGGCAGCGAGACGGGTGCGTGATTGGTGTCGCTGATGGTGATGTTGCCGATTCCAGGCGCGTCCATGGTGCTGATGCCAAATGCAAGATCCACCTTCTGGGCTTGCGCGAAGTTCGAGACACTGGCCAGGAGCGCGCAAGCGAAAAACGAGAATAGAGCGGTACGCAATGTCGGTTTCAAGAAAGCCTCCGAAAATGTGTTTTTAGATTTTGGGTAGTTAGATGCACGGCAACAGGCCTGCGCTGCGGATCGAACTATTCTTTACAAGACTTTACGGGGAATTGTGAATTCATGAAGCTATGAAATTCTGGAGGATCGTTGCCCGGGCGGACTTTCCCTAAACCCATGATTCGCCGACAGTTAGTAGGCTAAGAAGATGCGGAGGTCCCGGAGATTATTGCCGGTCGGTCCCGTAACTATGGCATCGCCGATTGAGTCGAACAAGGGGTGGGCATTAAAGCCTGCGAGAGCGGTCCGCACAACTTCGGCTCCCCCTGCGCGGCTGAGGCTGGTGCCGTCGACAATGGCTCCCGCGGCGGGACTGTTGCCATCGATGCCATCGGTTCCGGCGCTCAAAATAGTAATGTTGTCTCCCGCGATCTTCTCGGCGCAGGCGAGCGCGAACTGCTGGTTGCGTCCGCCCGTCCCTCCATTGCGTACGGTCACGGTCACTTCGCCGCCGGACAGCAGACATACGCGCTCCCTTTGGTTGCGGAGCTGGCGAATGCGGTCGAGCAGGTAGTCGGCGGTTTTCTGGTAGTCCCAATCGTCACAGGAGTTGTCGACTTCGACCGCGAACCCGGCGCGAGTCGCGGCCGCGGCGGCTTCATCGAGAGCCAGTCTGTTGGAGAGCACCGTCCACCAGCGCGCGCGAACGAAAGCGGGATCGTCGGACTTTGGCGTTTCGTCGAGAGCGTGGCGGCGGAACAGATCTGCGACGGAATCTGGAAACTGCTCGACCAGATTGTACTGCGCGGCAATCCGCTCGCAATCATGGATCGAAGTGGAATCGGGCATGGTTGGCCCCGAGGCAAGCGCGTCGGGAGTGTCATCGGGCACGTCGGAAACGAGGATGGAAACCTGCTGCGCGGGATAAGCGGCCTGCGCCATGCGTCCACCCTTGACGGCCGAGATGTGCTTGCGAATCGCGTTGATTTCCGCGATCGGCGCGCCGGAATGCACGAGCTTGTGGTAGGTCAGCACCAGATCGGGGAGTGAAATCTCATCATCAATCGGCTTTTCCACGATGGATGAACCTCCGCCGGAAATCATGAAGATCACGAGCGAAGCGGAGTCGAGCGAGTCGAGCGATTTGAGAATGGCCTGCGCGGCATGAATGGATTCCGCCGTGGGAGTGGGGTGTCCGCCATGGAAATAGCGAAACCCATGGACCTGGCTGGTTTCCTCCACTGAAGAGGCGACGATCCCTTCGAGTCGACTCCCGACCTGGTCCTCGAGAGCGGCGGCCATGGTGTGTGCGGCTTTGCCCATGGACACGACGAAAACACGGTTGTAGGAGTCGAGATGGTAGAGGTCTTCACAGATCCGCAGCAGCCCCCGTTCGCAGTGCACATGACGGGAGAAGCCGCTGGAAATCGATGCGTTGCGGAGCGCTTCGGAGAATATCTGGCGGGCGGTATCGCGCATGCCGCGGAGTTGCTGATCGCGCTCGGGAGGCAAAGCGGGCATCGCGACGATTATAGAGAACAGGCAGAATTTGTATGCGTGTGGTGGCGGGGCTCTGACCGCCGTGACGGCACGAGTTTCCGTTTCCTCACAGCGACTCGGGCTTGAAATTATGCGTTACCGGTTAAGACCTCCTTCACCCATGCTTCGACGGTTTCCCGCATCTCGCGCAGGCGCCCTTCAAAAAAATGATCGCCTGCTTCGATGCGAACGAGTTTCTTGGGCTCGGCAAAGGTGCCGACGAGCGCCTCGAGTTTTCCGGGCGGGGCAAACTGGTCCCGTGATCCGCTGACAAAAAGCTTGGGCTTGAGACAGGCGCGCAGGAATTCAAAATCGTAGACGCGGGCTTCTCCCGATTCGGAAGGTACGGGCACGGCCGGCAAGCCGAGGGCGATCAGCGCCCGCACCCGATCATCGTTGTAAGCCGCGCGCAAGCCGACTGCGGCCCCGAAGGAAAATCCGGCAAAGATGAGTGGAAGAGGAAATTCGCGTTCGAGCCAGTCAAGCGCTACCCGGACATCCTCGACTTCACCGACGCCACCAGCATGCTCGCCCTCGCTCAGCCCGGTGCCGCGAAAATTAAAGCGCAGGACGGGAAAGCCGAAGCTGTTGAGAGCTTTCATGGCGTGGAATACGACTTTGTTGTGAAGAGTGCCGCCATAAAGCGGATGAGGATGGCATACGAGAGCCGCGTGTGTCGCCGTGGCAGAGCCGGCGTTGAGCAGCGCTTCCAAACGCCCCTCCGGGCCTTCAAGAAATAGCGAGCGGATCGTAGCATTTTCGGAAAGCACGAAATTCAGCTTACCTTATGGGAGACGGCGTCCGCGAGGCAAGCGGAACCTGCATTTGAATCGAAGCGGGTGGACGCGGGCTGGTAAGCTTTACGGCATGGATCTTTTTGCGCTGACGCGACGGTTAGTTGACATTGAATCTACAACGCCGATCGAGGGACCGGTGGGCGACTTCCTCTGCGCGGAACTCACCCGACGCGGCTTCAATGCCCGTAAGATGCCGGTCGCAGGGGAGCGCAACAACGTGCTGGCGACGTGGTCAGAGCAACCGCGGCCCGCCATCGTTTTTTCCACCCACATGGATACCGTGCCTCCATTCATAGCTTCTTCCGAAGATGGAACGCGGATTTACGGGCGCGGATCCTGCGATGCCAAAGGAATTATCGCGGCGCAGGTGATGGCCGCCGAAAAGCTGCGCGCGGAGAGCATTTTCGTCGGCCTGTTGTTTCTGGTGGGCGAGGAGCGGGACTCGATCGGTGCACTGGAAGCCAACCGGCATCCGATCGGAGCGCGCTTCATGATCAACGGCGAGCCCACGGACAATCGCCTCGCGCTGGCCAGCAAGGGATCACTGCACGTGGTGCTGACGGCTCGCGGCAAGATGGCGCACTCCGCCTACCCGGCATTGGGCGAGTCCGCAATCGACAAACTGGTCGAGGCCCTGCACCGCCTGCACGAGATGAAGTTACCGCAGAGCGAGGATGTGGGACCATGCACAAAAAACGTGGGGATCATTGAAGGAGGGCGCGCCCGGAATATCATTCCCGACTTTGCGCGCGCCGAACTTTTCTACCGCTTGGTAGGGCCGGGCGAAGACCTTCGCCGGCAAATTGTCCAGGCGGTCGGCGATCTGGCGGAGGTCGATTTTACCCGCGAGGCTGCGTTCATGCGCATGCATACACTCGACGGCCTGCCCACCATGGTCGCTGCTTTTACGACCGACGTGCCATCGCTTACGAACTGGGGAAAGCCGCTGCTGGTCGGTCCGGGATCCATTCACGTCGCTCACACCGAGGGCGAGTTTGTGGAGAAGAAGCAACTGGAGGAGGCCGTGGAACTGTATTGTGCGGTTGCGAAACGACTTTCGCGCGAAGCCTGACGCACGATCAGCCGGCGAACTGACGCAAATGGTGATCCAGATGTTTGTACATTCCCCGGCTCCATTCCTGGGTGGTGAGTTCACCGAAGAACGGATGTGGATGCCGGGTGCATCGCGGCTCGCCGCCTTCGTGAAATTGCCACAACTTCTGTTTGAGCAGTTCCTGCTCGCGAAGAAAATTTCTTTTGTCGGAAATGACGAGTTCTTTGCCGGTCGGGCTGTTTTTCGAGAACGGCTTGTCGTTGCTGTACATTGGTCGGACGAACGGACCGATTAACCTTCCGATGAAGACGCGTGGCGGGTTCAGGCGCCCGGAGGCGATGTCGAGAGTGACGGAACAATGAGCCAGCATCTGCGCGACGTCCATTTTGCCCCACTGGCGGGGCGATGCAGGCTGCAGACGGTCGATACGAGAGATTACCTCATCGACCGTTTCGCGCTGGAAGAGGTTTTTTGCTTGCGCAATTCCAATTGTTGGCATGACCACCCTCGACGAAAAAGGAAACAAATCTTACCCCAGCTACTGCGATATGTCGATGATGGCGTATTTCTAAGAAGAAAGGAGGGCTTGAAACGAGCCCCCCCCGGATGTTCGATTCGAAGCCTTACCGATTCTGTCTCTCGGCAGTTGGCGTCTTCTTCGGCACCTGCTGCTTTTCCTCCGCGTTAGTGGCGAATAACATGAAGTGGTCGAAGGTTTGCTTCCGGTAATACCGGTGCTTATTCAATTCGAAAAACAGATCGACAGTCTGGGGCAGCCACAGGTCGA
This sequence comes from uncultured Acidobacteriaceae bacterium, assembly GCA_963838315.1. Lineage (GTDB taxonomy): Bacteria > Acidobacteriota > Terriglobia > Terriglobales > Acidobacteriaceae > Acidiflorens. The sequence continues at coordinate 25,564 of CAWIQW010000014.1, read as the reverse complement.
TGTTCTTCTTCTGGAAATGGACCGGCCCGTATTCGGCGATCTGATGCTGGACGGCGAGCACTGGAAGCGATTTTGACAGCTCAGACTCGATGCGCACGATCTGGAAGCTGTCAGCGGTGATCCATGCGCGTCCCTTCAAATTGATCGGATAGGTATTACCCCCCACGACCAGATCCGCAAGCCGGCTGGGCTTGTCATCGCGCTGGCGGAAGTGCATCAGCCAGGTTGCATGGCCGTGCCAATCGCCGAGTCCCTCGCACGTAATCTCGTAATTTTCCCGCATGCTGGGATGGAAGATCAGCGCCAGACTTATAAAACCGGTGGTGACGATCCGGTCGGGAAGATCCGGGATTCCATAACGATCGTTGCGGTACTCATCGATCTGGAGATAACCCGGAATTGCTTCCGTAATCGAAGCGGCGTAGTCGTACTTGCGATTGACCTTGGTGAGAGGAGTCCCCGCCGGGTCAAGTTGCTCGTGCAGCATGTCTTCGGTGGCGGCAAATTGCGAGATGCTGTCCACCAACTGTTTCACACGTGCGCCCGACATCTCCATAAGCTGGTCGTAGGGGCAGGCCACGCCCGCGGCAACCGAAGGCTTCACGTCATCGACTCCCGGAGGTCCCCAGGCGCTGGGTGGGAGCGACGGCTCCGACGCGGCGAGCGCCAGATCGGAGGTCGCCAGTGAATTGCCGGCTCCAGTTGGATTGGCGTCCCGTGCCTCGATCTGCGCAATCAGGGCTTTTACCTGGGGCACCACGGGATTGGAGGAATTCGTCTGTATAAATCCGTTTAAAGACTGGAGGGCTTCCTTATCGCGGCCCACATTGGCTAAAGCTTGTCCGAGAACCAGCTGCGCGGCGCTCCCGGCGCCTTTGCCCTTTTCGATCGCAAGTTCAGCCTGGTCCCGCGCCTTGTCATAGTTCTTCTGGTAGAGGTAAACGTCGGCCAGCAGGTTATGAGACATCCAGGCTTCGTTGTCGTCTGCGACGGCCTGCTCGAGCGACTTGCGCGCCTCATCGTAATGCTGCCGCTGCAACTGCAACCGCCCCAGCATCGTGAGGGTCTGGTTCCTTCGCGGATCGAGCGAAGCAGCCTTGCCGAGGAAGGCTTGCGCCTTATCCAGATCCTTGAGTTGCAGATACAAATATCCCATCAGGAAATTAATCTGGGCGCTTGCAGGAACTGCGGCATAAACCCGATCGAGCTTCTTCTGAGCCTCCTTGTAATTCGAGGATTTCAGAAGGTAAACGGCGCGCGCAGCATCCTTGCGAAGGTTGACGGGGATTGTGTCGTCAGCGGCGCTCAACTCAACCGCTTCCGGATCCTTTTGCAGGACGACTTTCAATTCAATGCTGGGATCCGGGGTGGTGGTGACGTGCACGACTTTGTGCTCGGGCAAGTATCCGAAGGCGCTGATTTCAACGTCGTAATCTCCGAAGTCGAGGTCGTGAAACTCCGCCAGAGATTCGCCGTCGGTGGTCTGCCAAACCGTGAAATCCCTTTTCTGATCGTGGAGCTTAATGACCGCTTGACGGTCGAGATGAGACTTCACGTCGTTCAAAACGGTGAGCATTACGTTTTTTCTGTCGCCGACGCCGAGCTTTACATCAGCGAAACGGGCGGCTGTGGAAGGGTCCAAGGGTGGACCCTGCGCCAGCACGGGGTTATTGGGGGCGAAGAATTGGCAAAGTAATGCACCCGCCAAAACGAACGAAGAGCGCAAAAACAAACTTCCACTGACGTGACGGATCATTGCTATTTTACTCAGGAATGAGCTTTCTGAAGATTCTGAACGACGCCCGCAGGTAGTTCAAACTTGTCCCGAAATCTCCTCGATAATTTGCTTTCAAACCTCAATTTTACTCCCCTTTCCGCTTTCCGGATACGCCCAAAAGTGGTGTTCTTCGCGCCATGAGCCGCTCGAAGCGTAAGGTGGCAAACATATCAAAACAGGCTCCCCGGGCGTGATATGGGGCAATGTGACCAGTTGGAACCAGGCAGTTTTCGGGCGTCCGTTAAGAGGGGGAATGGCGCGCCCGGAGAGATTCGAACTCCCGACCTACAGCTCCGGAGGCTGCCGCTCTATCCAGCTGAGCTACGGGCGCGCATCGATCCTCATGAGTTTACAACCTCCGCGCCTGCCCATCAAATCAGCCGCGAATCGAGGGCGCGAAACGGTCAGCCTTCTTGAGCTTCCGGGTCTGGCCAGACCGCGGTTAAGGCCAGTCCGACGACGATGCCGATCGACACCTCGATGAACCGGTGCAGGGCCACGATCCACGGCGGCGCGCTGTGGGGTATCAGGATCACAATGGCCAGTGTGATGCCGGCAAAACGGTAGGAATTCTGGAGGTGAAACAGCGGGCAGAGAATGCCGAGGAGAAATACTCCGAGGGTGAAGACAGCAATCCACCACGCCTGGGGAAAATACCGGGCGAGCAAGCCGCCTGCGATTGCTCCGAGTAGTGTGCCGATGAAGCGCTCGCCGGAGATACGCAGAGTCGCGCCCAGCGTGGACTGCATGATGACGAGCGTAATAATCGGCGCCCAGTAGGCTTCGGGCATGGCAAAAAGGCGCGCGATCAGGAAAGAAGTTGTGGCGGCGATCGCGGTGCGCGCCGCGCCGGTCACCAGCGGCCATCCGAGACGGTATGGCGAAGTCATCGGGACACGCTCCTTCTCAAAATTTCCGATAGTTTGTATCCCGGGTCTACGGCGGATCTATCGGCCGCGGGTGACGCTACTTGGGGCGGCCATCCGATTCGTCCACCGTCCAGAAGCCTTCCTGATGATATCCAAGGCGCAGCAGTCGATTGCGCGGGTCGTGGCGCTTTCCGCAACCGGGGCAGGGAAGGAAGCTGCGCAGGTGCATTCCTTTGCGATCGTAGTCTTCGGCCACCGCGAAGCTGGTGCCGCAACTGCAAGGGATCAGAAACACGGACAGAGCCCCGCTTTTTTCTGCCGGGGCGGGGCCCTTGCCAGCGGCCGCTCTCACCCGGAGGTTTCCTCGACGGTGGCCAGGTGTTTCTTCCGACGATTGGATTGCAGAACCTTCTTTCTCAAGCGCAACGACTTTGGCGTGATTTCGGCAAACTCGTCGTCGGCGATAAATTCGATTGCCTGCTCCAGGTTGAGGTTGCGGAACGGCACCAGGCGAATCGCCTCATCCGCGGTCGAGGCGCGCATGTTGGTCAACTTCTTTTCGCGGACCGCATTCACGTCGAGGTCGGTATCCTTGGCGTTCTCGCCGATGATCATACCTTCATAGAGATCGACGCCCGGTCCGATGAAGAGCACTCCGCGCTCCTGGAGCCCCCAGAGCGCATAGGCGGTTGACGGACCCGGGCGGTCGGCGACCAGCGCTCCCGTCAAGCGGTGGGGAATGTCGCCCTGCCACTCGGTATAGCCATCGAAAAGAGAATTCATGACGATGGTCCCGCGCGTGTCGGTCAGCAACTGGCTGCGCAGGCCGATCAAACCACGGCTGGGCACACGGAACTCGATTCGCACTCGCCCGTAGCCGTGATTGTGCATGTTTCGAACTTCTCCCTTGCGTGAGCCAAGCTGCTCCATGACCACGCCGACGAACTCTTCCGGTACGTCTACCGTGAGATGCTCGACCGGTTCCATAAGCTTGCCGTCGATTCGCTTGGTGACGATCTCCGGCTTGCCGACCATCAGTTCATAGCCTTCGCGCCGCATCATCTCGATCAAGATGGAGAGCTGAAGTTCGCCGCGTCCCAGCACCTTGAACGAGTCAGTGGTGCCGGTGCTTTCGACGCGCAGCGACACGTTGGTCAGCAACTCTTTTTCCAGCCGCTCGCGCAAGTTGCGGGATGTGACGTAGGTGCCATCCTTACCGGCAAATGGAGATGTATTCACCGTAAACAGCATGGCAATGGTTGGCTCATCAATCGCAATATGGGGCAGCGGCGCAGGGTTCTCGACGTCGGTAATTGTTTCGCCGATGGTAATCCCTTCGACGCCCGCAACTGCGATGATGTCGCCCAGTTCCGTCTCCGTGATGTCGGTCCGCTTGAGGCCGGAAAAGGAAAACAGCTTCGTGATCTTGGTCTTGTGCAGGCTTCCGTCGAGCTTGGCGATGACCACATCTTCGCCGGTGTGCATCTTTCCGTTAAACACACGCGCGATGGCAAGCCGCCCAAGGTAGTCGCTGTAATCGAGATTCGCCACCAGAATTTGCAGCGCACCGTCCGGGTCTCCCTTTGGGAGCGGAATTGTCTTCAGGATGGCATCGAACAGCGGACGCAGGTCTTCGCCGCCACCTTTCATATCTGTTGAAGCCGTGCCCGTCTTGGCGTTCGTGTAGAGCACCGGGAAATCGAGTTGCTCTTCCTTGGCGTCGAGGTCGATGAACAGGTCATAGATCTCGTTGAGAACTTCCTGCGGACGCGCGTCGGCACGGTCGATTTTGTTGATGACGACGATCGGCGGCAGGTGCGCCTCCAGAGCCTTGCTGAGCACGTAGCGCGTCTGCGGTAAGGGCCCTTCACTGGCGTCCACCAGCAGCATGACGCCGTCCACCATTTTCAGCGCGCGTTCCACTTCCCCGCCAAAGTCACTGTGGCCTGGCGTATCAACGATATTGATCTTTACGTCGTGGTAAAAAATGGCGGTATTTTTGGCGAGGATCGTGATGCCCCGCTCGCGCTCCAGTTCGTTCGAGTCCATAACGCGCTCGACGTGGTGCTCATTGGAGCGGAACGTGCCGCTCTGCTGCAGCATGGCGTCGACGAGAGTGGTCTTGCCGTGATCGACGTGGGCGATAATAGCGATATTGCGGATGCTTGCACTCAAAAGGAATCCTTCCAGATTTGCGGTCTGTTACTACTTTACTATGCGGAAGTGGGGAAGGTTGGATCCGTCCCGAGCAAAAGCACAAAACTGACCATTTGTCAGTGCTGTGGAATCTGCAAGTCTCGTGGAATCACGGTGAAACGCTGGTTAGCCGAACCTCATCTCCTTTACAATCAGGGCGAGGAATTGAGCCCACATGAGGAATAATGGCCTGAGAACTTTAAAGGGAAGACTCTTAAGAATGGGAAAGTTTATAGCTACCGGCATTTTGGCAGTAGGATCGACTAATATTGCAGCCTTGGCTGCGAATAGCGAATTCGGCCCGGACAATCCTTTTTACGCCGCCAGTTCTCTGCCTTTCCAGGCGCCGCCCTTCGACAAGATAAAGGACACCGACTACCAACCTGCGATCGACGCCGGCATGGCTGAGCAGCGTAAGGAAGTGCGTGCGATCGCCGACAATCCCGAGCCCCCAACTTTCGAAAACACGCTGGTCGCACTCGAAAAGTCGGGCCAGTTATTCACGCGCGTCATGCTGGTCTTCAACGGTGTTACTGGCGCGAACCTCAATCCCACACTGCAAAAGGTGCAGGATTTTGAAGCGCCGAGGCTGGCCGCTCACCAGGATGCGATTTTCCTCGACTCCAAGCTGTTCCACCGCGTCGAGGCGATCTACAAGCAGCGCGAATCGTTGAAACTCGATCCCGAACAGCTGCGGCTGGTGGAGTACTACTACAAGGAGTTTGTCCATTCCGGCGCCAATCTTTCCGAGGCCGATAAGGTCAAGCTGAAAAAGCTGAACGAAGAAGAATCGACCTTAACCAACGCCTTCACCACCAAGCTTCTGGCTGCGACCAAGGATGCGGCCTTCGTGACGACCGACAAAAACGCGCTGGCCGGACTAAGCGCCGCGCAGTTGGAAGGCGCTCAACTCGCCGCCAAGGATCGCAAAGTGCCCGGCTACGTGATCCCCTTGCAGAACACCACCCAACAGCCCGATCTGGCCGTTCTCACCGACCGCTTGACCCGCAAGACGATTTTCCAGAATTCGTGGACCCGCGCGGAACGCGGCGGCGCCAACGATACGCGCGAGATTATCGCCCGCCTCGCCCAGTTGCGTGCGCAAAAAGGCAAACTGCTCGGCTTCTCAACCTACGCCGCATGGAAGCTCGAAGACCAGATGGCAAAGACTCCCGAAGCGGCCCTCAAGTTTATGGATGCGCTCGTGCCGGGATCGACCGCCCATGCCGCCGTCGAAGCAAAAGATATTCAGGCCGTGATCGATGCGAGAATGGCGGAACAGAAGAAAGCTGGATTCCAACTCGAGCCGTGGGATTGGGATCTCTATGCCGAGCAGGTACGCAAGGCGAAATACGACCTGGATGAAGCGCAGGTCAAGCCTTACTTCGAGCTCAACAACGTTCTGCAGAATGGCGTGTTTTACGCCGCCTCCCAGCTTTACGGCATCTCCTTCAAGGAGCGCGACGACATCCCCGTTTACCACCCGGATGTAAAGGTGTTCGAAGTGTTCGACACCAATGGCAAGCCTCTCGCGCTCTGGTATTGCGACTACTTCAAGCGCGACAACAAGAACGGCGGGGCCTGGATGGATGTATTTGTGAACCAGTCCAAGCTGCTGGGCACGCTGCCGGTAGTTTTCAACGTCGCTAACTTCAGCAAGCCCGCGCCCGGACAGCCCGCGCTGATTAGTTTCCGCGATGTGACCACCATGTTCCACGAGTTCGGGCATGCCCTGCACGGCATGTTTGCCGATACCGTGTATCCGTCGCTATCTGGCACGCAGGTGGCGCGCGACTTCGTCGAGTTCCCCTCGCAGTTCAACGAACACTGGGCGACCTATCCCAGCATCTTTGATCACTACGCGAAGCACTACCAGACCGGTGCGGCGATGCCCGCAGAACTGGCGGCCAAGATCAAGAAGGCCGAAAAATTCAACCAGGGATACTCGCTGACTGAGGTGCTAGCCGCGGCCGAACTCGACATGCAGTGGCATACCCTGCCGGCGAACGCGCCGCTCGAAAAGCCCGATGTGTTCGAGGTGCAGGCCTTGAAGAAAACCCATCTTTGGATCAGCTACGTGCCGCCTCGCTATCGCTCCAGCTACTTCTCGCATGTCTGGAGCACCGGTTACGCCGCCGGCTACTACGCATACCTCTGGAGCGAAATGCTCGACGATGCCGCCTACCAGTGGTTCGAAGACCATGAGGGCCTGACGAGGGACAATGGCGATCGTTTCCGCCGAATGATCCTCTCCCGAGGCAACACCGAAGATCTCGGCAAGATGTATGCCGCATGGCTGGGGGCGGAACCGACTATCGAGCCTATGCTGAAGGATCGGGGGTTGCTGCCGGAGGGCGCGGCGAAGTGATCGACACAGAAATGCTGGCCGACGTGAAGGCCTACGACGCTGCCAAAGCCCGTCTGGAAGAGGGCGAGGACGAACTCATACCGCTGGAAATTACAGAGCGCAGACTAAGGGGAGAGCCTGCGCTCCGAATCTGGCGTGAGCACCGCAAGCTTACCCAGGAGCAGCTTGCCAGGAAGGCGAAAGTATCGCGCGCGCTGATTGCGGCCATTGAGACCAGGCGCAAGACTGGGTCGGTCGAAACCTGGAAGAAGTTCGGGGCTGCGCTCGGTGTGGGTTGGGAGCAACTGGCTTAAAGGGACCACTTAATGATTTACAACCTGAGAGTAGCGAAGGACCCGCTTCTCGCCGCGGCCGAGAAAAAGCTTCTCCGTGACCGCGCTCTCAAACCGTGGTAAAAAGCCGATCAGAAAAAGGCTGACGTCAATTTCGCCGCGGAGAGTGTGCAGATCAAGCGCGCCTATGCGAACGGGAGCGCGAAGTCCGCAATCCTCGCGATGGTGCGCTTGCCGGGCGCTTCGCTTTGCCGTTATCGAGGGCGGCTCGCACCATATAGCCTGATCTTGTCATGCCAGCGGCTTCAGCCAAGGCATCGATTCTTTCAATCTGACTTTCGCGCGCCGTAATGTTAACGCGCACGGTTGCGTCGGGAGCGTCCACATTCACCATGAAGGCGATGGCGCTATGTCTTGCCGCGTCTGCCGCAATGGACTCGAGATTTGACGGCTCCGGCACGGCATCTCCATCCTCGATCATGCCCTCGATATGCAGCGCCAGCGCCTCGGACGCCATCCGGCTCGCTTCATCGAGGGTCTTCCCGGCGGTGATACAGCCCGGAAAATCGGGAAAGCTTACGCCGTAATCCGAATTGCGGTCCTTGTGAAGATAGGCGATAAATTCCATGGATTTCCTCCTGGGGGCACTTTGATTCCTTCCCTGGGGATCGGTAGAGTACGCTCATCTTATACACACTACCAGCCGCCCGACAACTTACGGCGTCGCTTCCCCCCGGGTCCGCAGCCGGTACCACAACACAATCGCGAGCAGCGAAAACACGAAAATAATCGTCGAGATGGCATTGATCTCCGGAGTAATCCCGCGGCGCAGCCGTCCCCAGATTTCCAGCGGCAAGGTGTTGTCGCGGCCGATGAGAAAGAAGCTGACCGCAATTTCGTCCATTGAGAGGGTGAAGATCAGCAGCGCCGCTCCGATGATGGAAAGCTTGAGGTTGGGCACCGTGATGTGCCAGAAAGTCTGCCAGTAGTTCGCTCCGAGATCGAGCGACGCCTCTTCCTGCGCGCGGTTGAGCTTTTGCAGCCCCGCAAAAACTTCGGTCGTCGCGACCGAGATCAGCGCGGTGCCGTGTCCGAGGACAATCGTCACGAGGCTTAGCTTTACATTGACCTCGCGGAACAGCATAAGCAGTGAGAGCCCGGTGATGATGCCGGGCAGAATCAGCGGCAGAAGAACCAGCCGTCGAAAAAGAGCTTTGCCGGGAAACTGTGCGCGATCGAGGGCGAGCGCCGCGGGAATGCCAAAGGCCAGCGCGATAAACATCGCCGCCACAGCGACCATCAGGCTGTTCAGGACGGAATCCCAGATGGGACCGTCCTGAAAAAGAATCCGATACCAGTTGAGCGTGAGATCGCGCGGCGGAAAACCGCCCACGCCCTGGCCATTAAATGAATAAATAATAAGGACCGCGATTGGCAGGTAGAGAAACGCAAACACGACGAGCGCGTGTGCCGTCAGCCATCGCGATCCCCTTACAACTGTTGCGCGCCCGCTCACGAGAAGCTCCATTTCTTTTCCAGACGCTCGGAGAAAAAGAGCAGGCCAACCACAATCAGCAACATGCAGAACGAAATCGCCGCTCCCAGCGGCCAGTTGTAAGCGGCGCCGAACAGGCTGACCACAACGTTCGAGATCATGATGCCGCTTGGTCCTCCCAGCAGCAGCGGCGCGAGAAAGTCTCCCAAGCTGAGGACGAACGCGAAAGTGGCGCCTGCCAGCAGGCCCGGAATCGAGAGCGGAAAGATCACCCGCCAGAATGTCTGCGCGGGCGATGCGCCCAGATCGTGTGAAGCTTCCACCAGGTTGCGCGGAATATGCTCGAGCGACGCGTAAATCGGCAGGAACGTGAACGGCGTGTAGATATGCGTCAGGGTGAGCACCACGGCAAACGGACTGTAAAGCAGAAAGTCCAGAGGGTGCTGCGTGAGGTGCACATATTGCAGCAGCGTATTGAGAACCCCGTCGGTGCCAAGAATCGTCTTCCACGCGTAAGCTCGCACCAGATAGCTCACCCAGAGCGGAATGATCACCAATTGGTAAAACAGGTCTTTTCTGGCCCCGGCGTGGAACGAAAGAAAATATGCGAGCGGATATCCGAGCAGCATGGAGAAAAGCGTGACGCGAGCCGCGATCCACATCGAGCGCAGCAGCGTCTGCCAGTACACCGGTTTGACGAACAGTTCGTGGTAGTTCGCGAAGGTCCAGGAGTGAATGACTGCTTGGGAGTCCGACACCGACCAGAAGCTGTAACAGAACATCAGCAGGTAGGGCACCAGCAGAAAGGCCGCAACCCAGGCCAGCGGTGGAACGGTGATGGCAACGCGGTAGGCGCGGGAGAACATCAGACGCGTTCCTCGGATGGGCGAACGGGAACCGCATCCGCCGGAGAAAATTCCAATTCAACCTGTCCATCGGTGACGGGGCGCGAGCCGATGCGGAGCGTGAGGATCTGCCCGTCGGTGCACTCGACCCGCCACAACTCATTCGCGCCGTGAAATGCCTGGTCGCGGACGCGAGCCGTAAAGCGCACCGCGCCAGCCGTTCCCGTTGCAATTCGGATAGATTCGGGACGCAACGAGAACAGAGCCGGTCCATCGGGCGCGGAGGTGGGCCATTTGAGCGTGCCGCTCGTCGCAGCGCCGTTGTGCACATCAGCCTTCAGCAAGTTGGTGTGTCCTATAAATTGTGCCGTGTAAGCGGTCGCGGGCCGCGTGTAGATTTCGCGGGGACTGGCCACCTGTTCCAATTCGCCCGAGCGCAGCAGCGCGATGCGATCGGACATCACCATCGCTTCTTCCTGGTCGTGCGTGACAAAGATGAACGTGATGCCGACCTCGCGCTGCAAGGCCTTGAGTTCGACCTGCATCTGGCGTCGGAGGTTGGCGTCCAGAGCGGAGAGCGGCTCATCCAGCAGCAACAGGCGCGGACGATTCACCAGCGCGCGCGCGAGCGCGATGCGCTGCTGCTGCCCACCGCTGATCTTTGAAGGCTTCGATTTCGCGTAGGCGGACATTTTTACTTTTGCGAGCGCTTCACTTACGCGTGATTGGATCTCAGCGGGCGGACGTTTGGCGATGCGCAGTCCGTAGGCTACGTTATCCTCGACCGTCATGTGCGGAAACAGCGCGTAGCTCTGAAAGACCGTGTTCACCAGTCGACGGTAGGGAGGCAGCGCGTCGAGGCGCTCTCCTGCCATCCAGACTTCGCCGGAAGTGGCCTGCTCGAATCCGGCGAGAATACGCAACAAAGTAGTTTTCCCCGAGCCGCTCTCGCCGAGGATAGTGAGAAATTCACCTTCGGCAATTTCGAGCGTGATGTCGCGCAGCACGACGTTCTTGCCGAAATGCTTGGCGACCGCGCGGATGGAGAGCAAATTGGCACTGCTGAACGGCAGGTTCCCGTCGGTCGATGGTTCCATTGTTGTGGCCATGGCAATCGCTTTGGCACTGCAAACTTTCGCGCGGGCGAACGCCCCTTAGGCTTCGCCCAGGGCAGCACCGCGGCATTTGCTACTGCGCTGCCTTCACCTCATTCCAGATCTCGTTGTACCTGGCGCGGCGCGGGACATTTTGCCAGAAATATAACCGTTTCTGGTAATTATCGACGTCGTCAAGGTGCAGGCTTTTTACTTCTTCCGGCGTCATGAACTGCGCGGCGTGCGGATTTGCGGGGGTGTAGCCCGTCACATCCGTGACCTTCTTCTGCGTCTGCGCCTGGATCATGAACTCGAGAAACTTGTAAGCCAGTTCTTTGTTCTCGCTGCCTGCTGTGATCATCAGGTGATCAATCCATCCTGTCGTGTTCTCTTTCGGAATCGTCTCGCTAACGGGAAAGTTGCTCTTGCGCAACTGGTTGGTCATCAGAGGCCAGCCCATCGCGATCACCACCTCATGGTTCTGAAAAAGGTTCGTTAACTCACCGCCGGTTGACCACATTTTTCGAATGTTTGGCTTCAACTCGATCAGCTTTTTCCGGACCGCATTTAATTCGTCGTCGCTCAGGTTATAAAGATGTCCCGGGTCGGGCTTGTCGTAGCCCAGCACCTGCGCGGCCATGTAGACGGTGGAAAGATCGTCCCACACGGAAACCTTTCCTTTCAGCTTCGGATCCCACATCACGTTCCAACTGTCGGGCGCCTGGCCAAAGGCCGTTGTGTCGTAGATCATGGGGTCGGGTCCCCACATGAATGGCACGCCATAAACATCTCCTTTCACCCGCACCAGCGAGAGCGATGTCAACTGGGGTGAAAGCTGGCCGTAAGTTGGCAGTTTGCCCAGATCAAGAGGCGAAGCCAATCCCGAGGTCGCGATCATGGTCGCCACGTCGCTGGAAGGAGAAATGATGTCGTAAGTTCCCGCGCTGCCGCCGCGCAGTTTGGCGACCAGTTCGTCGCTCGATCCCATGTAGGAAGCCGAAATCTTGCAGTGATTCTGCTCCTCAAACGCCTTGACGTAGGAAGGATCGGAATAACCCTCCCATACCAGCAGGTTCAGCGTCGGCGTCTTCCGGGTGCACGATCCGCAGAGGATTGCGAACGCAACAGAGAGCAAAACGAGCGCAGTTTTTCGGAGTGGCATTTTTCGTACTCCAGTCGTCGTCCGTCGATTTTCCGAAACATCACTCACGGAAATATGTATCAGAAAGTCGGGGGAGTGTTCACCCACAACAGCCAGGTTTCACTCGATCCCGGGTTTTTCCAGCGATGCGGCGTAGAGCTTTCGAAATAGAAGCTGTCGCCGCGTTTCAAATGGTACTCTTCGCCGGCGAGCGCAATCTTCAACTCGCCGCGCAAGACGAACAGGAACTCCTCGCCTTCGTGCGCATACGATTCGCCGCTGCCGGCACGCGGCTTGATGCGGAACAAGTGCGGCTCCATGACAGCGTTGCCCCCCGCCAGTAATTCCATGCGCACGCCGGGGCCAGCTTCAAGCACTTTGCGTTGCGCGGGACGCACCAATCGGGAATTCAATTTGGGCGGATCGAAAAAATCAAGGATGTTGGTGCGGTAGAAGCGTGCTAGCCTGCGGAGTGTTCCCACCGAAGCACTCATGTGCGCGCGTTCGAGCGCGCTCAGAAAGCCGACCGAGATCCCGGCCGCCGAGGCGACTCGAGCCAGGCTCAGCCCGCGCTTGTTACGCAGTTGCCGCAGACGGGAACCGAGAGTGTTGGTAGCATGGCTCGCGGGCGGTTTGATGTCGCCTTCGCGCTTGAGCATCTCGACGATTGCGGGCGCATTCATACCGCGCACTTTGCGCAAGTAGCGCGCTTTTTTCAGCAAGCGCACATCCTTGTCGGTATAGAGGCGGTAGCGTCCCGCGCTGCGCTGTGGGCGCGTCAGCCCAAGGCTTTCCCATCCCCGGATGGCCGATGGAGAAATGTCGACCAGTCGGGCCACGTCGCCGATTTTCAGATAGACTTGTCCGTCGCTCGACATGACTTTCAATCAATCCTTGCTGGCGTGGTGCGGGATGTACACTTTTCCGCTTGACAGACGGCGGGGGAATCTCTAACCTTGCGCGATTATAGCAAGGTTCGCATTTCGCACAAGGTCGAAAATCAAGTTTGAAAAATCGGATCTCAACGCTCCCCTTGAGGATCTGGAGGACTTGTCTATGCTGCCGTCGAAACCTTCCCGGTTAACCCGTTGGCTCGCTGCCGCGAGTCTTTGCCTGGTCTGTTTCAATCTCGTATTGGCGCAAGGAACCGGAGGCCGAATCCTCGGCCGCGTGGCGGATTCCACCGGAGCAGTGCTCGCCGACGTGAAAGTAATCGCCACCAATGAGGCGACGGGCGTTAGTCGCGAGACCGTCACCAATGCCAGCGGCGACTATGGCTTTCCCGAGGTTCCAATCGGCACTTACACCTTGTCCTTTGATTTGGCGGGATTCAAGACCAACGAGCGCAGAGGTATCGTTGTCGAGTTGAATCAGGTGGTCACGTTTAACTCCACGCTCCAGGTCGGCGAGACCAAAGAGGTAGTCGAAGTAACTTCCGAAGCTCCTCTCGTGGATACGACCAGCACGCAGTTGGGCGCGATCGTGAACAACAAGTCGGTAAACGAACTGCCCTTGAACACCCGCGATACCTACCAGTTCTTGCAGTTACAGCCCGGCGTTCAATCGCAGTTGGGGTCGAGTGGCAGCACTTTCTACGGCAGCGATGACCCCGGTTCGGTTTCCGTCAACGGTGGCCGCGGCCGCGCCAACAACTTCAGCGTAAATGGTGGCGACGCCAATGACACCTTTGTTAATGGAGCCGCGGTACAGCCCACCCCGGATGCCATTGATGAGTTCCGCGTTATCACTAACACTTTCGATGCTGAGTATGGACGCAATTCCGGAGCGGTGGTGAACGTGGTCACCAAGTCCGGAACCAACAAACTGCATGGCGACGTTTATGAGTATTTCCGTAACAAGGTCCTGAACGCGCAGGGGTTCCTCAATACCGCAAAGCCGCAATTCAATCAGAACCAGTTTGGGGGCACCTTGGGAGGCCCCATCAGGAAGGATCGCACCTTCTTCTTTGGTTCTTACGAGGGCCGCCGTATCCGAGAGGGGTTGGCCAGCCCGCTGGTACAGTTCCCGACGTCGGCGGAGATCGGAACGCCTACCTTACCAGGGGACTTCAGCGCGGGCGGCGCGAACCCGGCTTTTGGGGGCGGGATCGACACTACTGGACTGCCTGCCGGAACCCCTCCTTTCCTGGCGCAGGCGCTGGACGGGCGTCCTGGCTGTGATGCCGCCCTAAACATGTTAGGGGTGACAACCCCGATCGCGAATCTCCCCTCACAGCCCAACCCGAATAATCCTCTGGCCACATATATTCCGTGGAGCGAGGTTTTTCCCACCGTCGCCATTCCCCAGCAATGCATGGACCCGGTAGCCTTGAATCTTCTGCAATATTTGCCGGCCTCAAACCTTCCGGGCAGCCAGTATCAGGGCGTGCCGACGCAATCGGTTGACGCCGACCAGTTCACCTTCCGCGTGGATCACAAGATTAGCGATCGCCAGAACCTCAGCATCTACTATTATTTCAACGATGAGAGAGACCTAAATCCCTTTTACAACTTTCAGGCATCGGGCGCGAATGTCCCCGGTTACGGGACTTTCGTAAAACAGCGCTTCCAGCAATGGAATCCCAGCCACACCTGGACGATCAGCAACTCCCTGGTCAATGAGTTTCGGGTCACCTATCTGCGTGAAGGAGAGCTGACGTTCCAGCATCCGCAGAATTCGGGTGCGATCACGAGTTTTTGCACGGGAGCGGCAAGCGCCTATTGTTTCAACGGCGTGTCCGATTCGAATTCCGGTCCGAGCTCAATTCAGGGACAACTCGGAACGAACCCTCTTTATGGCATTACGACCGGTCTGCCTTCGAACCGCACCGGGCTACCGTTTGTGGACGTCGCGGGCGGGTTCAACATCGGCAACGGCTGGGAGGGAGAACTGCCCCAGGTAGGGAACGCTTTCCAATTCACCGATAACCTCAGCTGGGTGAAAGGCAATCACACGATAAAATTCGGCGCCGACGTCCAGCGAAATCGATTCGACCAGACGTTGTACTACAACGTCAACGGCTACTTCACCTTCGATAGTTCCGGCACGAATGCCGTAAGCTCTCTCGATAACTATCCCGGCTATTTCCTGGGTCTCGTGGACACCTACTCGCAAGGTTCCGCGCAGCGAGAGAACATTCGAAATACCGGGCTCTATGTCTTCGCTCAGGATAGCTGGAAAATTAAAAGCAACCTGACCTTGAACTATGGACTGCGCTGGGAACTTGATACTCCTCTGACCGACGCGCTGGGACACGTGCAGACCTTCCGCCCGGGTGAAAATAGCACGATCTATCCTTGCACCAATACTCCGCTCGCGTATTGCCCCACCGGACTGGTGGTTCCAGGCGATCCAGGCGTGCCCGCCGGTTTGACGTCGACTTACTACAAGGCCTTCGCGCCGCGCATCGGCCTTGCCTATAGCCCAAACTTCACCGACGGCTTCCTGAGCAAAATATTCGGTACCAACGGCAAGACCAGCATTCGCACGGGTTGGGGGTTGTTCTACAACCCCATGGAGCAACTCGTGCTCGAGCAGTTTGGTGCCGAGCCCCCTTTTGGAAGCAGTCCCAGCTTCTACAACACGTTCTTTAATACTCCATTTATCGGTCAATATGGAAATGTTGCACCGAACGGGTTCAACGGCATTATTAGTCCCACCAGGGGGCAGGATCCGGGATGGGCGAACTTCTCTCCCATCCTGATGTACGGGGACTTCCAGCCTCACCTGCGAACCCAATACACGGCACAGTACAATTTCAGCGTCCAGCGGGAAATTGCAAAGGATCTGTTATGGCAGATCAATTACGTTGGTTCGCAGGGCCACCGGCTGCTGGCATCGCACGATATCAACCCCGGCAACCCGCAAACCTGCCTCGACCTGATGAATCTGAGCCAGGGCTGTGGACCGACCGGCGAAGACAACACTTACCAGTTCACCTTGCTGCAGGGTCAGACCCTGCACTTGCCCACGGGCCAAATGATCACGGGCGCCACCGGAGGAACTCCAGTTTTTCTGGCTGGGACGCGGCCTTATTCGGCTCCCAACTGCGTTACCAACGGCGTGAACGCTGGGGTGAACTGTCCTATGCAAGGCAGTCCAATCTTCACGAACATCTTCGCCGAAGACACGATTGCTGCCTCCGCCTACAACTCGCTGCAGACCATGCTGGAGAAAAGGTTCTCGCACGGGTTGCAGTTCCAGGCAGCCTACACTTTCAGTAAGTCGCTTGACTGGGCGTCCTCTTTCGAGGAAACTCTTAATCCTTTTGACTACAAGAAGAGCCGGGCTCTTTCATTGTTCAATTCAAAACAGCGCTTCGTCATCAACTATGTCTGGGATATTCCGGTGCCGAAGTATCAGGGAGTTAAGGGTAGGGTTCTCGACAACTGGCAACTTTCTGGCATTACGCAGTTCCAAAGCGGTTTCCCCATCCGGTTGCAGACTCAGGATGACAACGAGCTGATTGGCAGCCTGTTCTTCTTCGGGACCGCGTCACCGCAGCTTACTGGACCGCTACAAATTCAGAATCCGAAGACTCCGGTCGTGCTGCCCAATGGTCAGATTGTCCACTACTATCTCAATCCGAATCAATTTTCTGATCCACCATATGGCACCTTCGCCACCACTCCTCGGTCCATTTGCTGCGGCCCCGGTGAAAATCAGTGGGACATCACTCTGATGAAGAAGGTGTCAATCACGGAAGCTCAATACTTCGAATTCCGGACCGACATTTTTAACCTTTTTAATCGAACGGAGTTCGTGAACCCGGACGGAAATTTCTCGGACTCGACCTTCGGACAGGTGCAGGAGGTTCTTCCTCCCCGGCTGGTACAATTTGCTTTGAAGTTTTATTTCTAGCTTTTACCCGGGCGGCTTCAAACCGCCCGGCCCAATCTAATGGCCTTTCCGGCCTGAGCATTTTTGGAGAATCACGATGTATCCCGCACTGCAAAAGGAGCTCGAAACCTTCGAGCGCCGTACCCCCAAGTCCGCCGAAGCGCATAAGAAGAATTTGAAACGCCTTCCCCTTGGCGTGGCCAGCAACTACCGCGCCTATGACCCGTATCCAATCTTTGTGTCGGAAGGTTTTGGCGGCAGGTTCCGCGACCTCGACGGCAACGAATATCTCGATCACAACCTCTGTTTCGGCGCGGTCATGGCTGGACACTCGCACCCTGCCGTTATTAAGGCCGTGGAAAGCCGGCTGCACAAAGGCGCGGCCTACGGCATGCCCCACAACATGGAATGGGAACTGGCGGAAGAGATCTGCACCCGGTTTCCGGTGGAGATGTGCCGCTTCGGCAATAGCGGCACCGAAGCCACCATGCACACGATTCGTCTGGCGCGCGCCGCCACCGGACGCGACAAGATCATCAAGTTCGAAGGCGGTTATCACGGTCTGCATGACGCGGCGCTGGTTAGTGTGAAGCCACATCCGCCGGACGACGATTTCGGTGACATCAAGAATCCGAAGCCGATTTCCGGCGGCAAGGGCGTGCCCAAGGCCAGCATCGACAACGTGAAGATCGCGACCTTCAATGATCTTGAGACGGTCGAGCGGCGCTTCCGCGAAAATCCCAACGAGATCGCGGCCATCATTCTCGAACCCATCATGATGAACGTCGGCCTCTGCATGCCGCAGAAGGGATTTCTCGAGGGCCTGCGCGAACTATGCGACAAGCACGGCGCGTTGCTGATCTTCGATGAGGTCAAGACGGGCGCAAAGCTTTGCTGGGGCGGCGCGTCCGAGTATTTCGGCGTCACGCCTGACATGATCTGCCTGGCGAAATCGATTGGCGGCGGATTCCCGCTGGCCGCTTTCGGCACGCACAAGCGGGTCATGCAACTCATCTCCGACCACAAAGTGTTTCACGGAGGCACCTACAACACGAATCCGATCTCGATGGCCGCCGGGCTGGCAATTTTCCGCGAAGTGCTGACCCGCGCGAACTACGCGCACACCGACAAACTCAGCCAGAAGCTGACGGAAGGCTACCGCAAGATCGTCGCCAAATCCGGTCTTCAGGCTTACATCGCGAGCGCGGGTGTTAATGGCGCGCTGATGTTGTATCCCAAGGAGATCAAAAACTACCGCGACTGGCTGGCCATCGATATCGACCTCTGGCGGCACTACTGGTTCGCCATGGTGAATCGCGGAGTCATGCCGCAACCCTACTGGTGGGACGAGCAGTGGACGATCTCGGTGCAGCACACCGAAGCCGATATCGACCAGCACCTCGCTGCCTTTGCCGATATCGCCGACTCACTGGCCGCAGCGCAGCACGAGCGCCTGGGAGCGGTCGCGACACACTAACCTGATCGGGTCATCTGGCCATCTGGTCATCGGGTGAGTGAAAAGCCCATGATCGCATGAAGTCAGATGGCCCGATCATCCGATCACCCGATGACTCAATCGCCCGACAGTCAGCCGCACCTCAAGCGCGTCCTCGGACGCTTTGACCTGGTATTGCTGTTTGTCGTAGCCGTATTCAATCTGAATGTTGTCCCGAGCATCGCGGCCAACGGAGGCGTGACAGTCTGGCTGTGGATCATCTCGCTGCTCCTCTTCTTCTGGCCTCAGGGCATCGCCGTCATTGAACTTGCTCATCGCTATCCCGGAGAAGGTGGCGTCTACCTGTGGGCGAAAGAAGTCTTCGGCGACTTCCACGGCTTCCTCTCAGGCTGGTGCTACTGGACGAACAACATGCTGTACGTCCCTACCGTGATGCTCTATTTCGTCGGCGTGTCGGTGTTCGCGCTGGGTTCTGGGCATGCCGCGCTTGCCGATAACAAGACCTTTGCGATGCTGGCATCGCTCGCGCTTCTTGCCTTGCTCACAGTTTTGAATATTGTCGGTCTGGGCGTGGGGAAATGGCTAAACAACATCGGCGCCATCGGAACATTCGTAGCGGCAGCGGTGTTGATCGGACTCGGAGTTACCGTTGCCTCGCGCTTTGGCACCACGGTCACCGCCGCGGATTTCCGCATTCCGCCTGATCCCCGTTTTGTTCTGAATTCGTTTGGCGTGATTTGCTTCGGACTGGTGGGGCTGGAACTGGCCTCCGTCATGGGCGACGAAATCCGTGATCCGCAGAAAACGCTCCCTCCTGCCGTGGCTTTGGGAGGCGTCGTTTCCGGCGCGCTCTACATTGGCGCGACGCTCACGCTGCTGATTGCGGTCGGCAAGAATGACATCAACGTGCTCCAGGGAATCGTGCAGGCCGTCAGCCATCTCGCGAGTCGCGTAGGAGTGACTTGGATCATCGCGCCGTTCGCCGTCATGCTCAGTTTGTCGATCGCAGGCATTGGCTCGGCCTGGATGGGAGGGTCGGCGCGAATTCCATTCGTCGCTGGACTCGATTCTTATATGCCGTCATGGCTGGGGAAGGTCCATCCGAAATATGCGACTCCTCACGCCGCGCTGATCGTCCAGGCCATCGTTTCGCTCATACTGATCGTCATCAACTTTTATGCTTCGGGCGGCGTACAGGAAGCCTTTCAGACGATGCTTTCGCTTGCCGTGGTCTTACAGTTGGTTCCGTTTCTATACGTTTTTGCGGCCCTGCTCAGGTTTGCATTTCGCAGCGATCTTGCGGGTGGCCGTTATGGCCGGGGCACGCTGATCTTCGCCGGACTGAGCGGTTTCGTCACGACGTGTCTCGGAATCGTGCTTGCATTTTTCCCGGCGAAGCAGATCACGTCGGTGTGGAAGTATGAGGCGAAAATGTTTGGCTTCACCCTGTTCTTTCTCGCGCTCGCCGCATTCTTTTTCTTTGTTTATGGACGGCTGAAGCCGCCCGCCACGGTCCACATCGAGACCGTAGTGCCGTAGCCGAGCACGAGCGGACTCGAAGGATTCGTGCCGAGCAAGCTGTCCTGAATATCGCAAGGAGGTTCTGATGCCCGCTGGAGTTGAAACCGAAGTCAAGACGTACCAGATGTTCATCAATGGCGAATGGGTCGCCAGCAAGACGAACAGGACTTTTCCCGTCTACGATCCGTCTACCGAAGAGGTCATCGCGCAGGTTCCCAATGCAGACGCGAACGATGTAAATGGCGCAGTCGCCGCCGCCAAGGCCGCATTTGAGGAAGGTCCGTGGGCGACTTCCACCGCCCAGGAGCGCGGCCGCGTGCTGTTTCGCCTGGCTGAAAAAATCCGTCAGCATGTGCCGATGCTAGCCGAACTCGAGTGCCGCAACACCGGCAAGCCGATCGTCGAGGCCGAGTTCGATGTCAATGACACCGCCACCTGTTTCGAATATTATGGCGGCCTCGCGACCAAGGTTGTCGGTTACGTGAATCCCGTTCCCGACAACGCCATGAGCCTCTCGCTCAAAGAGCCGGTCGGAGTCGCCGGCCAGATCATCCCGTGGAATTATCCGCTGCTGATGGCCGCGTGGAAACTGGCCCCCGCAATCGCCGCTGGTTGCACCTGCATTCTGAAGCCGGCCGAGCAGACTCCGCTTACCGCGCTCGAACTCGCGAAGTGGTTCGATGAAGTTGGCCTGCCCAAAGGCGTGGTGAACGTGATCACCGGCTTTGGCGAGTCCTGCGGATCGCCGCTCGTGAAGCATCCTGACGTGAACAAGATTGCTTTCACCGGATCGGCCACCGTCGGCAAGATCATCGTGAAAGAAGCGGCGGACACGGTGAAGCGCGTGACTCTGGAGCTCGGAGGCAAGTCACCCAACATCTTCTTTGCCGACGCCGACTTCGAAGCAGCGATCGATGGCGCTCTCTTCGGCGTCTTTATCAATCAGGGTGAAGTCTGCTCGGCGGGCAGTCGCATTCTCGTGCAGAAATCGATCTACAAAAAGTTCGTCGAAGCCATGGCTGAAAAAGCGAAGAACATCAAGATCGGGCCGCCGCTCGAACGCGAAACGAAAATGGGCGCGCTGGTCAGCAAAGAGCAGTATGACCGCGTGCTGTCGTACCTCGATATCGGGAAGAAAGAAGCGAAGGTCGCGTCGGGCGGAGGCCGTGCCGAAAGATTCGCCAAGGGTTATTACGTCCAGCCGACGATTTTCTACGACGTGGATAACAATGCCCGCATCGCGCGCGAAGAAATTTTTGGTCCCGTGGCAGCCGTAATTCCGTTTGACGACGAAAAAGACGCGCTCAAGATCGCGAACGATTCTCCCTACGGACTGGCGGCCGCCGTCTGGACCCGCGACATTTTCAAAGCCATGCGCACCGTGAAGTCGCTGCGCGCGGGCATCGTCTGGGTCAACCACATGCAGCCAACTTACGTCGAAGCGCCATGGGGAGGTTACAAGCAATCCGGCTTCGGCCGCGAACTCGGCCCCTGGGGCATCGAAGAATATCTCGAAACCAAGCAGGTCTACATCAACCTGAACGAAGCTCCGATCGGCTGGTACTGAGTTGCAACCAGTGCCTCGGGAGCCACGGGCAACCGCCGCACCACGAGGTCTGATCCAATTCTGAGAACTGAGAACTGAGAAGACTGAGAACTGAGAACTGAGAACTGACAACTGACAACTGAGAACTTGAGACCTGATCATGTCCACAATCCAATTACGCACTTCCATTCCCGGCCCGCGCTCGCAAGCGCTGATGCAGCGCCGTAATGCTGCCGTCGTGCAGGCTGCCTATCACGCCACGCCAGTCTTCGTCGCGAAGGCGGAAGGCGCAGTCATCGAAGACGTCGATGGCAACCGGCTGATCGACTTCGCGGGCGGCATCGGCTGCCTCAATGCCGGACACCGCGCTCCCGCCGTCGTCGACGCCGTGCGCCGTCAGCTTGACCGCTTTCTGCATACCAGCTTCAACGTGTTGCCCTACGAGAGCTACGTCGCAGTCTGCGAGAAACTGAATGCCATCGCTCCGGGCAGAGGTCCGAAGAAGACTCTGCTGGTAAATACCGGAGCCGAGGCCACCGAAAATGCGGTGAAGATCGCGCGCGCCTACACGCGACGTCCGGCCATCATTGCCTTCGAAGACGCGTTCCATGGACGTACATACATGGCGATGGCGATGACCAGCAAGACGCATCCGTATAAAGCCGGTTTCGAGCCGTTTCCAGCCGAGGTCTATCGGATTCCTTACGCCTATTGCTATCGCTGCTCGTACTCGTTGAAATATCCCTCGTGCGAAGTGTTTTGTGCGAAGCATATAGAAGACACATTCAAGCGCGTCGTCGCGGCCGAAACGGTTGCTGCCGTGATCGTCGAGCCGATCCTCGGCGAAGGTGGCTTCGTCACGCCTCCACCAGAGTTCTTTCCAACCCTTAGCGAGATCTGCCGCAAGCACGGCATCCTCGTAATTGCCGACGAAGTGCAGACCGGATTCGCCCGCACTGGAGCCATGTTTGCCTGCGAGCGCCTCGGGCTCGAGCCCGATCTCGTGACCATGGCGAAGTCGCTGACCGGAGGTCTGCCGCTGGCAGCGGTCACGGGCCGCGCCGATGTCATGGATGTTGCCGGGAGCGGCCAGTTGGGCGGAACGTTCAGTGGCAATCCGGCAGCTTGCGAAGCCGCGCTCGCGGTTCTCGACATCATCGACAAAGAGAACCTTTGCGCGCGCGCCAACGTGCTGGGCGAGCGCTTCCGCAAGCGCGCCGCGAAGTGGCAGGCGCAATGGGAACTGGTCGGCGAGGTTCGCGGACTCGGCGCGATGCAGGCGCTCGAACTTGTTCGCTCCAAGACTTCGCGCCAGCCCGCCGACGAAGAGACTAAACACATCGCCCAATATTGTTACGAGCACGGGCTCGTGCTGATCACTGCCGGTTCGTACAGCAACGTGATCCGGCTGCTGATGCCGCTAGTCATCACCGACGCGCAGATGGACGAGGCCATGGACGTGCTCGAAGGCGCATTGGCGCATGTAGCGGAAAAGAAGCCCGCGCTGAGTGCGCAGATCGTCTAGATTGTTTCAATGCATATTCTCACCACAGAGTCACAGAGACACAGAGAAATCGGGGCGAAAGATGGTTTTTCTCTGTGCCTCTGTGACTCTGTGGTGAATTGATTTCGTAACGAAAGCGAGGACCGCATGACGACCGCCACCGCGAATCCCACCATGACTGGCAAAGAGATTGTCGACCTGAGCAGGAAGCACACGCTCTATGAGTGGTCCGCGCAGTCGAAGGTCGATCCCATTCCGGTCGCCCGCGCCAAGGGCATTTATTTCTGGACGCCGGAAGGGAAGCGCTTCATCGACTTCAACAGCCAGCTCATGTCCGTCAATATCGGACACGGCGACGAGCGTGTGATCGATGCCATCAAAGAACAGGCGTCCACGCTCTGCTACGCGAATCCGTTTATGGCGACCGAAGTTCGTGCGCGCCTGGGCGAGAAACTGGCTGCGATTACTCCGGGCGACATCGACACTTTCTTCTTCACAAACGGCGGCGCCGAGGCCACGGAAAATGCCATCAAGCTGGCCCGCGCGTTCACGGGACGCCACAAGATTATCGCGCGCTACCGCTCCTATCACGGCGCAACCGCCGGCGCGATGAGCCTGACCGGCGATCCTCGCCGCTGGGCATTTGAGCCCGGAATGCCGGGCGTGGTGCGGGTTCTCGACCCTTATCACGGCATCGAGCGCGGATGGGAATCGGCGGAATCGTCGCTCGCCATGATCGAGGAGACGATTCAGCTCGAAGGCTCGCACACGATTGCGGCTTTCATTCTGGAGACAGTAACGGGCACGAATGGCATTCTCGTTCCTCCCGATGGATACATTCAAGGTGTCCGCAAGCTCTGCGACAAGTACGGCATCCTGATGATTGCCGACGAGGTGATGGCCGGCTTCGGACGCACGGGCGAATGGTTTGCCATCGATCACTGGAAAGTCGTCCCCGATCTGATGTGCATGGCGAAAGGCCTTACCAGCAGCTATCTTCCGCTGGGAGCGGTCGGCATGCGTCATCACATCGCGCAGCACTTTCAGGACAAAGTGTTTTACGGCGGACTGACTTATAACTCGCATCCGATGGGATGCGCGACCGCGCTCGCCACCATTCGCGTGTATGAAGAAGATCACCTGATCGAGAACGCGCGAAAGATGGGCGCGATCATGAAAAATCTGGGAGCGGAGTTGCAAAAGAAACATCGCTCGGTGGGCGCGGTGCGCTCGATCGGGTTATTCGGCATCGTGGAACTGATCCGCAGCCAGAAGACGCGCCAGCCCATGGCTCCCTTCAACGGCACATCCGATGAAATGGCCGCGCTCGGAAAGTTCTTCCGCGAGAACGGACTCTACACGCTGGTGCGGTGGAATACGTTCTTCACCAATCCTCCGCTCTGCATTAACGAGCAGCAGTTACGCGAGGCATTCGCCATCATCGACAAAGGGCTCGAGATCGCGGACAAGGCTGTCGTCGATTAGTTGCAGCCGTCAGCCGTCAGGTTTCAGCCGTCAGGTATCAGCCATCAGGTATCAGCCGTCAGGTATCAGCCCTCAGCCCTCGGGGGTATGCTCCCGGTTTTCCGTGCGCGTCCTGTGTTCCCAGTTTGCGGAAGATCGTTTGTGCAGCCTGTTTTGGGCCCCCTACCCCCCGTACCGGTCTATTGGAATCAATACTTTAGCGCCAAAGTATTGACGAAATGTGGCTTAGAGGCAAAGTATTGATTGCGCGATAGTTAGCGGCATAAATCGGGGTGAACCGCATGCTTTTATGAGTCCTTCCCGTGCAAAGTATTGATTCTAAATGGCGTTATCTTCAAAGTATTGACAACACGGCAGTTAACCCCGCAGCAGGGGTACTCAATCAGGTTTTCAAAGATTGATCCCGGCTGCCCGAAGACCGAGGCCGGTCAGCGGGATCGGCTGCACGTTTGTGCTGTCCGTAGTTGAGGTAAGTTCCCGGTCTAAGTCAAGGTATTTCTCTGCGGAAAGGTGCATGGCAGGCTAGTTGGTGCTATGGGATATTATGCCAACTACGAACCAAAGGGGCGTCATTCAAGGGGATGACGTGAAGTTAAGCATCTCGTCGCAAATTCTTCGAAGTCGTACCATATCACTCCCGACTCGTCAGCGCAGAAGGTCCGAGCGCCCGTCGCGCCTTTCTCGACAGGAACCGCAGTGACTTGGTAGTGGAGCCTGGCTCGGTTGGCGTCGGGGCCACAACTCTCCATCGAAAACTTGTACCCCGACCGAACCCCTGTAATCAGGAACTCCAATGAGCAATCGGGAAACATCTGCTGACCTAAAGGTCTAAGCAGGGGCAATTCACACGCGAATCCGCTGTATGCGTGAGCGGCTGAGTACTGGCCCTGAAGCGTGATGATAGTACGAAGCGTGCTCACTGCCGATGCTTCATTTGCCAACAGACGCGAGTGCGGCCCATCAAGCGTCGGAATTAGCACCAGAAACAGCCCAGCCGCCAATATCAGGCCGCCCATTACCCACAAAAGAGCGCGGACGATTCGCGGAATTCTCTGACCTGAATTGTTCAACGGGATCACAGAGTTTCCTATAAGAATTGAACGGTCCTATCGTCTTAGCTTGCGTGGTCTATCGTCAACTGCTGTTAACAGGCGTG
>CAWIQW010000013.1:0-45700 GCA_963838315.1 uncultured Acidobacteriaceae bacterium | reverse complement strand
GGGGGTGCCGAACAATGGCCAGGTGCTCTGGCGCCGAGGCTAGGCCTCGGCGGCGTTCCAAGTCCCGGTAGGGACGCCCGACAATAGCCCGGCGCTTTCAGCGCCGGGAATACGCGCACATCCAGATAAAGTCTCGGAGGGACGACTGAGTTCTCATGTACTCTTCAGGCCGCGTTACCTGTCTCGAATCTGGGAAAGGTGAAAGCTTCCCTCCGTGTCTCTGTGCCTCCGTGGTGAGCGGCACTTCACAAGCAACTATGCTATGCTGCGCCTGAATCAAGGTTCCCGACTCCCGTGCTAGCTGAACTCCGCCTCGAAAATTACGCCGTCATCGACAACGCCGTAATCGAGTTCGCCCCCGGCCTAAATCTCCTTACCGGAGAAACCGGAGCCGGCAAGTCGATCCTAATCGACGCGCTCGGCCTGCTCCTCGGCGAAAAAGCTTCCTCCGAAATCATTCGCGCCGGGGCCGATCGCGCCGTGGTCATGGGCGTTTTCGACAGCGAAGGCGCATCCGCCAAGGCCATCGAAAAAATTCTCGAAAGTAACGGCCTCGACTCCGATCCCACCGACGCCTCATTAATTCTTCGCCGCGAAATTGCCGCCGCCGGAAAAGCCCGCGTCTTCATCAACAACCAGCCCGCCACCGTCGCTGTCCTCAAACTGATCGCCCCTCACCTCGGAGTCATCCACGCCCAGAACGAATCCATCGTCAATTTCGACGCCTCCGCCCGCCAGTTTTTGCTCGACGCTTTTGCCGGAGTCGATCTCGACGAAATAGCGGCCGCCTTCACTAGCTGGAAGCAGATCGGCGAACGCATCTCCGCGCTCGAACACGACGAGCAGGACCGCATGCGCCTCCTCGATCTATGGACCTTCCAGTCCCACGAGATTGCCGACGCGCGTCTCACTCCAGGCGAAGACGACCGCCTCGAAACCGAGAAGCGCGTCCTCGCCAATGCCGAAAAAATTTACGCCGCCGCCATCAACGCCTTTGATCTGCTCTATGAAGGCAACGCCTCCACGTCGTCTAGTCTGCGCGCCGCCCAGAAGCACATCGAAGAATTGGCCCGCTACGAGCCCAAATTTCAGGAAGCCGTGGCCGCTCTCGAATCCGCCCGCATCAGCGTCGAAGACGTGGGCGCAACCGTCCGCGACTATGCCGGAGGCATCCATGCCTCCCCCGAACGCCTCGCCGAACTCGAAGAACGTCTGGCCGCGCTCGATCGCCTCAAGCGCAAATACGGTCCCGCATTAGAGCAGGTCATCGTCTTCGGAGAAGACGTGCAGCGCAAGCTCGCTGAGATGGAAAACAAAGATCAGGTCCTGGCCGAACTCCGCGCCCAGCAAGCCGTAGCCGCCGGACTCTACCGCAATGCGGCCCACAAGGTCTCCCGCAGCCGTCAGCAAGCGGCCCGCAAATTAGAAAAAATGGTGGAAGCCGAAATCAACGACCTCGCCATGCGTTCCCACTTCGCCATCCAGGTAGAAGAAAACGAAGCCGAGCAGCACTGGACCCCGCACGGCATCAACCAGGTCGTCTACAACATTGCCACCAATCCCGGAGAGCCCCTGCGCCCGTTAGAGCAGATCGCCTCCGGTGGAGAATTATCCCGAGTCATGCTGGCTCTGAAAGTAAGCGTCGAGTCCGGAGCAACTCCCACCCGCAAAAAAAATGAAAGTGGAACAGGGACAAGCGCTGACCGCGAGCCCAGGCACTCCGCGCCGCGCACCTTGGTCTTCGACGAAATCGATACCGGCATCGGAGGCCGCGCCGCCGAAGCGGTAGGCAAAAAATTGAAAGCGCTAGCCAGGGGAAATCAGGTCCTCTGCGTGACCCACCTCCCGCAGATCGCAACCTTCGCCGATCATCATTACCTGATAGAAAAACACTCCGCCGGGGCAAGAACCAGAACGACGGTACGCCAGATAAAAGACGAAGAGCGCACCGAAGAGGTGGCCCGCATGCTCTCGGGAGCGAAGCTCACCGAAACCTCCAGAAAACACGCCGAACAAATGCTGAAGACCAACGCGTAGAGACTTCCTAACGGTGCCCGATGTGTTTGGGGGTAGATTGAGTTGACTTAGCTAACCAAAGTTAGCTAACATAATCCCCATGGAAACCATCACCATCCACAAGGCCAAGACCGAGCTTTCCCGCTTAATCGAGCGCGCCTGTCGCGGAGAAGAAATCATCATCGCCCGCGGCAAAAAGCCCGTCGTCCGCCTCGTCGCCATTGAAGACAAAAAGGGTCAGCGTCAGCCCGGCGCGTGGAAAGGCCTGGTCAGCCACACCCCCGACGCGTTTGACCCGCTTACTGATCAGGAACTAAAGGACTTAGGCTTCGAATAAACGCGCCGCCCGGACGTCAATTCCATGCAGATCCTGATCGATACGCACGCCGTCATCTGGTGGATGCTCGACGCCTCGCGCCTGTCTAGCCGGGCGGCCGAGATTCTTCGAAGCACCGCCAACCGGGTCGTCGTTTCCGCTGTTGTAGCCTGGGAACTCGCCATCAAGATCAACGCCGGGAAAATTCAGCCGTCCACTCTGATTTCCGGCCTGCAGGCCGCGATGGCCCAGCAGCGTTTCGAGGAGATGCCTATCACGCTCGAACACGCCGTAAAAGCGGGACTTCTACCCTTGCATCATCGCGACCCTTTCGATCGCCTGCTCGTTGCACAGGCGCAAGTGTTGAACCTGCCCATCCTCAGCGCGGATCGCGGGCTCGATGAATACGACGTGCGCCGCATATGGTGATGCGACAAGACTGTCGTCCGCTTCCGACAAGCCGGACATAAATCCCGTTCGCTGCCCCTATCCTCCATCTGCTGCTAATCCTCGCACCCTCAGAGGCTTACATTGACCCCAGGGTGCATTCTTCGGTACTCTTACGCTAGATTTTAAGCATCTTTTTCGGGGTGGCGCTACCCTAATAGGTGTCAGGGGGATGGCATTGTCTGAGAGGAAACAACTTCTGCTGTTGAAGCCGCGCGGGTTTTGCGCGGGCGTGGTCCGTGCGATCGACATCGTCCGCATCGCCCTCGAGGCCTTTGGACCTCCCATCTACGTCCGCAAGGAAATCGTCCACAACCGCTTCGTGGTCGAGGAACTCCAGCATAAAGGCGCCATCTTCGTCGACTCCGTCGACGAGGTTCCCGAGGGCGAACGCGTGATTTACAGCGCCCACGGCGTTTCTCCCGAGGTCCGCGACAATAGCAAGTTGCGCAAACTGCGCGTCATCGATGCCACCTGCCCGCTCGTCACCAAGGTTCACGTCGAGGCCGTCAAGTTCGCCAAGGAAGGCTATTCGCTGATCCTCATCGGTCACCGCGATCATGACGAGGTCATCGGAACCCTCGGCGAGGCGCCCACCGTCACGCAGGTCGTAGGGTCTCCTGCGGAAGTTGCGTCCGTTACGGTGCCCGATCCCAGTCGGGTTGCCTATCTCACCCAGACCACGCTCAGCCTCGATGAAACCCGCGACATCATCGCGGCTCTCCGTCAGCGGTTCCCCAACATCAAGGGTCCGGCTGCGCAGGATATCTGTTATGCCACTGAAAACCGGCAGGTTGCGGTCAAGCATGTGGCATCCGATGCCGACCTGCTCCTGGTAGTGGGGTCCGATAACAGCTCAAATTCCAAACGCCTTGTCGAAGTAGCTCGCAGTTTGGGTACCGAGGCGCATCTAATCGATAATTACAGCAACATCAAGCCAGAATGGCTCAGAAACGTGAATACGGTCGCGCTCACGGCCGGGGCATCCGCTCCCGAACACCTTGTACAGGAAGTAGTCGAGTACCTCGGCGGCAAGGGCTTCTCAGACGTACAGGAACTGGAAATCATGCCCGAAAACGTCAGATTTGGCCTGCCTCCGGAAATTGTGGAAACAATAGCGGCCGCTCCCGACAGCGCAGGAGTAGGGGCATAAAACGCAACTTGTGTGTGAACGTAGCGCCGGCAGTCGCGGGGCGTCTCGCCCCCGGGTAACACGGCACAGGCCACGTTTAGATTGGCTTCAATCGACAGGAGTTTGAATGGACGACTCATCCAGTCCGGCTTCGGCCCCCCAGATGCGATTCGGCAAGATTGATGACCTGGTCAGCCGGGTGGCCGTCGCCATCGACGGGGCGCGCAAGTTTCTCTTCTCCCAGCAGCACGAACAAGGCTACTGGTGCGGTGAGCTCGAGGCCGATACCACGCTCGAGTCGGACTACATTCTGCTCCACACCCTGCTCGGCACCGGTAATGAAGAACGCTTCAAGAAGGCCGCCCAGTACATTCTCAATCACCAGAACGAAGACGGAGGCTGGAGCATCTACGCCTCCGGCCCTTCCAATATCTCAGCTTCGGTCAAGGCCTATTTCGGCCTGAAACTCGCTGGATTTACCGCCGACCACCCCGCTCTAACCAGCGCCCGCAAGAAAATTCTGGAAATGGGCGGTGTCACCGAAGTTAATACCTTCACCAAGATCTATCTCTGTTTCTTCGGACAATACGACTACGACGCTGTTCCCGCTGTTCCTCCGGAAATCGTGCTTTTCCCAAATTGGTTCTGGTTCAACATCTACGAGATTTCTTCCTGGTCGCGGGCCATTCTGGTCCCACTCTCGATCTGCTATGCCAAAAAGCCGTTCAAGAAAATTCCCGACGAAATGGGAGTCGAAGAGCTCTTCGTCGGTGGCCGCGACAAGTCGCGCATGCACCTGCACTGGGACAAAAAGAAAAAAATTTCCTGGCGCAATTTTTTCCTCGTCATTGACAGGGTCGTGCACTGGTTCGAGGCCGTCCACGTCCGCCCCCTGCGCTCGATTGCGTTGAGGCAGGCCGAAAAGTGGATGCTCGAGCGCTTCGAGATGAGCGATGGCTTGGGTGCCATTTATCCCTCGATGATGAATGCCATCATCGCGCTACGCTGTCTGGGATATTCGCTTGATGATCCGCAGGTCATTCGCGCGCTCGATGAGTTCGAAAAGCTCGGCATCGAAGAGGGCGACACCTTCCGCATGCAGCCCTGCATGTCTCCTGTTTGGGATGCCGCGTATGCGCTGTTCGCCTTGGGCGAGTCCGGAGTGCCAGCCAACGATCCGCGCCTCGTGCAGTGCGCCGATTGGATCCTCCAAAAGCAGGTGCGCAAGCCGGGCGACTGGAAAGTAAAGAATCCAAAGGGTGAACCCGGGGGTTGGTACTTCGAGTTCAACAATGAGTTTTATCCCGATGTCGATGACACCGCGATGGTTTGCCTCGGCTTGAGTCGCGTTGAGCACCCCAACGGTCGCTACCAGTCCGAATCGGTCCAGCGCGCGCTCGACTGGGTACTCTCCATGCAATGCAAGAACGGCGGCTGGGCCTCATTCGATAAAGACAACGACCGAATGGTCTTCCAGTACGTCCCCTTCGCCGATCACAACGCCATGCTCGATCCGCCGACTGTTGATATTACCGGGCGCATTCTGGAATGCCTCGCAACCTACGGCTACGACAAGAATCATCCCGCCGTCAAGAAAGCCGTCAAGTTCATTTGCGATGAGCAGGAGCCCGACGGAAGCTGGTTCGGCCGCTGGGGCGTGAACTACATCTATGGCACGGCGCTGGTGCTCCGTGGTCTGGAAGCCATGGGTATGGACCGCAACGAGCCCATGATCCAGCAGGCCGCCGAGTGGCTGCGCATGGTGCAGAATTCCGACGGCGGCTGGGGCGAGACGGTAGGCTCCTACGACGATCCGAACCTGCGCGGCCAGGGCGAAAGCACCGCCTCCCAGACCGCCTGGGCGATTATGGGATTGCTGGCCGTAGGCGACACGCGTAGCGAGTGCGTAGCCCGCGGCATCGCGTACCTGTTGAAAACACAGAAGAAAGATGGAGCCTGGGACGAAGCATTCTTTACTGGCACGGGATTTCCGCGCGTGTTCTATCTCAAGTACCATCTCTACCGCCAGTACTTCCCGCTGATCGCGCTGACGACGTACGCGAAAGTGATGGGGGAGAAGAACTAGTTCTCAGTTGTCAGTTCTCGGTTCTCAGCGGGACCAAGGGCGCGGACAATGAGGTTCTTACTGACTACTGGGAACTGAGAACTGAGAACTGTTATTGAAGGTCTTTGTCACTGGCGCAACGGGATTTCTCGGCAGTCATGTGGCCCGCGTACTCGCCTCCGAGGGTGCCGATTTGCGGCTGCTCGTGCGCCCCACCAGCGATCTTCGGAACATTGCAGACCTGAACGCTGAACGCGTCGTCGGCGATTTGCGCGACCCCGCTTCGATTGAGAAGGCGATTTCCGGCTGCCAGGTAGTGTTTCACGTGGCGGCCGACTACCGGCTTTGGGTGCGCGACCCCGCCGAGATGTACCGGTCGAATGTCGAGGGCACGAGGGCGCTCCTCGATGCGGCTCGAAAGCAGGGCGTCCGCCGCGTCGTGTACACCTCAAGCGTGGCCACCATGGGCTTCGGGTCGAATGGTAATGGCGGCGCCTCTATGACCGAAGCGCACTTGACGGATGAAGACAGTCCGGTTTCTCTAGGCGACATGATCGGACCGTACAAGCGTTCGAAGTTCATGGCCGAGCAGGTCGCCTTCGAAGCTGCAAAAGCGGGAATCGATGTCGTAATTGTGAATCCGACGACGCCCGTAGGGGAGCGCGATGTGAAGCCAACGCCGACCGGGCGGATCGTGCTTGATTTTCTAAAACGCAAGTTTCCTGCCTACGTGGAAACGGGCCTCAACCTGGTGGATGCCACCGAATGTGCCCGCGGCCACGTGCAGGCGTTGGAAAAAGGGAAGTCCGGAGAGAGGTATATTCTAGGCGGCGAGAATTTGACCCTGAAGCAGATTCTCGACCGGCTGGCTGCGATTACGGGATTGAAGTCGCCAACCGTGAAACTGCCCTACATCTTCGCGCTCGCCACAGGGGTTGTGGACGAGATGGTCACCGGCCGGCTTTTGGGACGCGAACCCCGCGCGACCATCGATGCCGTCCGCATGGGACGTAAAATGATGTTCGTTACCTCTACGAAGGCAGAGCGGGATCTGGGCTGGCAGTCGGTCCCGGTGGATGGGGCGCTGCGGCGTTCGGTGGACTGGTTTCGGGCGAATGGATATGTCTAGGCTCGCGATCGTGGCGGCGATGGAGAGGGAAGTTGCGCCGCTCATCCGAGGCTGGAACGTGCGGCAGATCGAGCACGGAGGCAGCCACTACCGGCTCTTTGAGAGCCATGCCGGGGAATACGGCGGCACCGTGTTGATTTGCGGTGGCATAGGCGCCGAGGCCGCCCGCCGGGCAACTGAGGCAGTAATTCAGCAGTCGCATCCGGATCGGGTGCTCTCGGTCGGATTCGCCGGCGCAGTTGACGCGACCATGAAAATTGCGGATGTGCTTGAGCCCCACACCGTAATTAACGCTGCCGACGGCGCGCGCATCCAAACAGTAACAGCGTTGGAACCGGTGGGATCGGGACAAATGGCCTCGGGAGAAGAAACGCTGGTGAGCTACGCGGCCGTGAGTGATCGGGACCAGAAGCAGCGTCTGGCAAAGTCCTATGGGGCGGCCGCAGTCGATATGGAAGCTGCCGCCGTCGCGCTGGGAGCCCAGGCTGGAGGCATCGAGTTCGCGGCCATAAAGTCGATCTCTGATGCCGCCCATTTTGATATGCCA
Organism: uncultured Acidobacteriaceae bacterium; assembly: GCA_963838315.1. Taxonomy (GTDB): domain Bacteria; phylum Acidobacteriota; class Terriglobia; order Terriglobales; family Acidobacteriaceae; genus Acidiflorens. The sequence goes on along the minus strand of CAWIQW010000013.1, from coordinate 38,048 downwards.
GCCGTAGAACGTTTTGTTTCCAGCGATGGACAATTTCGTTCCGCGCGATTTGCGCTGCATGTTGCTATGCGTCCCTGGCTTTGGACACCTACCATGGTGCTGGCACGTAATAGCGCGAGAGCAAGCAAGAGCCTCTGCGCGGCGATTGATTCGTACATTCGCCGTGAGTCTTTCGCGGCCGATCTTAATCAAAACACTTTAAGCCCCGATCTGGCAGGGCGGCCCTAAGTCTTGGAGATGCGGTAAATCATGTCGATTGCGCGGCCTCTGGCCGTTGAAAACGAAGCGCTCGCAATTCCCGCCACCATGAAGGCCGCAGTCTATCTTGGCGTCAACGATGTCCGGTTGGAGGAGGTTCCAGTCCCGGAAATCGGCGCAGGCGAGATCCTTGTGCGTGTGCACACCTGCGGAATCTGCGGGACGGACCTGAAGAAGATTGCGACCGGATCGCACTCCACGCCCCGCATCTTCGGCCATGAAACTTCGGGCGTCGTCGCCAAGGTCGGCGAAGGAGTGCGGCAGTTTTCCGTTGGCGATCGGGTGATGGTTTTTCACCACATTCCGTGCCGCGAATGCTACTACTGCCGCCACAAGACATTCGCGCAGTGCGCGACCTATAAGAAAGTAGGTTGCACGGCGGGCTTCGAGCCCTCCGGCGGAGGTTTTGCCGAATACGTGCGCGTCATGGATTGGATCGTCGAAAAGGGGACAGTCCGTATTCCCGACGCAGTGTCCTTCGAGCAGGCCTGCTTTGTCGAGCCGGTCAACACCTGCCTGAAGGGAATCCACACGCTTTGTCTGCAACCGGACGAAACAGTGTTCGTCATCGGACAAGGGCCGATTGGCGTGATTCTGGCCATGTTGGCGAAGCGTACCGGGGCACGGGTGATTACTTCCGATTTGTATCCTGCGAGGCTTACAATAGCTAAGAGCTTTGGGCTCAACCTGACACTTGATGCTGCAGAAGCTGATACCGTGCAGGCGGTGCGTGGAATGACCGAAGGCCGCGGCGCCGACGCCGTAATTCTAGCGGTCGGCGGGAGCAGTCTGATTCGTCCGGCAATGGAGGCAGCGCGTCCGGGAGGACGCGTTTTGCTGTTTGCGCAGACCACGCGCGGCGAAGCCACCATCGATCCGGCGGCCGTGTGTGTCGATGAAAAAACACTCCGCGGTTCCTACAGCGCCTCGGTGGAATTGCAGGAGGAGTCGGTGCGGTTCGTAATGAGCCGAGAAATGGACATGGAACGGCTGATCAGCCATCGCTTTCCGCTTGATCGTTGCGTCGAAGCGCTACAACTGGCTTCTCATCCTCAGCCGGACTCAATGAAGATCGTTATCCAACCGGGTGGCGCGCGGACCCCGAGCGCATCCGGTTCTGACGTAGCGGGGTCGAGGGCGTAGGAAGGACATCAACTGTGACTGGCAAGATGACGGCGGCCGTCCTGTACGGCAAAGAAGATATCAAAATCGAGAGAGTGCCGATTCCGCGCGTAGGCGACGGCGAAGTCCTGGTCAAGGTGCATGTAGCGCTGACCTGCGGGACCGATTTGAAAGTGTATCAGCGCGGGTATCACGCGCGCATGATTGTCCCGCCCGCGCTCTTCGGGCATGAACTGGCAGGGACGGTCGAGCATGTGGGCGAAGGAGTACGCGGCTTCAAGAAGGGAATGCGCGTGGTTGCGCTCAATTCCGCTCCCTGCGGAATGTGTTTCTACTGCTCCAAACACCAGGGAAATCTTTGTGAAGACCTGCTCTTTAACAACGGCGCGTACGCCGAATACATCCGCGTACCGCGCCGCATTGTTGAAACCAACATGCTGGTCGTTCCATCGCATGTGAGTTTCGAAGATGCGGCGATGACCGAGCCTCTCGCTTGCGTGTTGCGCGGGTTGCATGAAACCAATGTCGAAATCGGAGACACGGTGGCCGTGCTCGGCGGGGGCCCCATCGGCCTCATGTTTGTGCAGGTTGCCAAGGCAATCGGATGTAATGTGATTGCGGTCGTAAAACGCGACTCCCAGGTTTCGCTGGCTCGGCGCAAGGGTGCGCATGAAGTTGTGCAGATCACGCAAGTGAAAGATCCGGTCGAAGCCGTGCGCGAACTGAGTCCGGAACGGCGCGGCGCGGATGTTGTCATCGAAGCTGTTGGACGTCCCGAGGCGTGGGAGTGGGCCGTCCAGATGGTCCGCAAGGGCGGGACGGTGAACTTCTTCGGCGGGTGTGCCGCCGGTACAAAAGTTCAACTGGATACCAACCGGCTGCACTATTCCGAGATCACGTTGAAAGCGACTTTCCATCACACGCCGGAGACGGTGCGCCGGGCATTTGGACTGATCGCGGAAAAGAAAGTTCGAGGCACGGACTACATTACCGGTGAGGCGCCGCTTTCACGGTTGCATGATGTTCTGCGCCACATGCTGAACCGCAACGGAGATATTAAGACGGCGATCATTCCGGGGCACTGATCGTCGGGACGCCGATCGTCGGGACGCTGATCGTCCGGGCCGCTGATGGTGCAGAGCCTGTGATCGGCGTAGAGATGGCCTGTTCCCAAACCCGTTCCGCAATCACGGAAGGGCATAAGTGCAGCAAGGCGGCTGCTCCTTTTCAAATCTGCGTCGGACGTCATTTGTCCGCACAGTCGATTGAATCGCATTTCCAAGCAATTTGTGGCGCCTGCAACTAATGTATGTCGACAATTGCCAGACACGATTCCGAGGAAGCCGTGACGCCGGGCGCTGGATGGGCCAGCCTGCCGCCTGAGTATGCGATTCCCGAGGTGGCTCCGACGCCGGTCGAGGCGCGCGAATATTGTCAGCGGCTGGCCCGCTCCCACTACGAAAATTTCTCGGTCGCCTCGTGGTTTCTTCCGAAGCGGTTACGCCAGCATTTCTTCAACGTCTACGCCTATTGCCGCATCTCTGACGATCTTGGAGATGAAGTGGGCGATGCCTCGGCTTCTCTGGGACTTCTCGACCAGTGGGAAGCGGAGCTGAATGCCTGCTACGAGGGCCAGCCTCGCCATCCTGTATTTGTCGCGCTTGCGGAAACTGTGCGCGAGTTTGAGATCCCCAAACAGGAGTTTGCGGATCTGCTGATCGCATTCCGCCAGGATCAAAGCGTTGGACGTTACGAAACTTTCAATGATTTGCTCGGCTACTGCCATTATTCGGCGAATCCTGTAGGCCACCTGGTTCTTTACCTGTGTGGGTATCGCGACCTCGAGCGGCAGCAGTTTTCCGACTACACCTGCACCGCGCTGCAGTTGGCGAACTTCTGGCAGGATGTGAGCACCGACTTCGAGAAGGGACGAATTTATCTTCCGCTGGAGGATATGCGTCGCTTCGGCGTCGGTGAGCACACTCTTCGCGCAGCCGACAATTCCACAGCGTTCTGCGAGATGATGCGCTTTCAGGTCGAACGCGCGCGCGAGTGGTTCGCGCAGGGATTGCCGCTGGTAAAGAATGTTAATCGCGAGTTGGCAGTCGATCTCGATCTATTCACTCGCGGCGGACAGGAAATTCTGAACGCCATCGAGCGCCAGGCATATGCGGTATTGGGACGTCGTCCGGCCATTTCAAAGGCTCGAAAATTGGCGCTGGTGGCTCGCGCCGCGCTGGGAAAACTGCGATGAGCACCGCCGTGGGAAGTCCTCAAGTACAGTTCGCGCCCACCCGTTCGCAGCTCAAGATGGCCTATTCGGTCTGCCGGAGCATCGCACGCTCGGCAGCCAAGAATTTCTATTATGGCTTCGTGGTATTTCCTCCGCGAAAGCGCAATGCCCTCGCTGCCGTCTATGCTTTCATGCGGCGCTGCGATGACATCGCGGATGATAATGCGCTGCTTCTGGTTGATCGGCGAAACAAGCTTTCCGATTGGCTCGATAAAGTCCATCGTGCATTGGCGGGCCAACCGACCGACGACCCCGTTCTGATGGCGCTTACCGATGCGCAGCGCCGTTACCAGATTCCCATCGGCCTTCTGGATCAGCTAGCCTTTGGCACGGCGGCCGATCTGGATCAGGGGACGCTGCCGAACGCTCAGCCTGCCGGCGTCGCTTTAGTCGCACGCTACAAAACCTTCGACGACTTGCGGCAGTATTGCTACGGAGTGGCCTCGGTGGTTGGTCTGGTCTGCATTCGTATCTTCGGATACCGCGATCCCGCGGCAGAGCCGCTGGCCGAACGCTGCGGCCTGGCGTTTCAGCTCACGAACATCATTCGCGATGTGAAAGAAGACGCAGCTATGGGCAGGGTTTACTTGCCCCAGGAGGACCTTCTCCAGTTCGGTCTGCAGGCGGGCGATCTGGCGACACCCGAGCTTTCGCGCATTCGCCCACTGCTGGCGATGGAGGCGGATCGGGCCCGTGAATGTTACCGCGCAGGTGAAGAGCTGATTCCTCTGGTAAATGAAGACAGCCAGCCCGGCCTGTGGGTATTGATTACGATCTATCATCGTCTGCTCGAGAAAATTTCCACTAATGATTACGACGTCTTCAAGGGCCGCATCCGCTTGACGGTTCCCGAAAAGCTGCGCGTGCTCGGCAAAGGAATGCTGAAACGCCTCTTGTGAGGAACGCCCCTTCCATGCCAATTTCTTTGACTCCAAGCCCAGAGACTCCGCGCACAGTTGCGATTGCCGGAGGCGGATTAGCCGGATTGGCCGCCGGGTGCGCGCTCTCCGACGCCGGATTCCGCGTGACCGTGTTTGAGCGGCGCCCTTATCTGGGCGGACGCGCCTCTTCGTACCAACATCCAGGGACTGGCGAAGTCGTGGACAACTGCCAGCATGTGTTGTTCGGTTGCTGCACGAATCTCATCGAGTTCTACCGCCGCATTGGCGTAGAAGGCAGCATCCGCTGGTCGGACCGGATGACGTTTATCGAACCGGGCGGCCGCATGTCGGTCCTCAAGGCGAGCGTTCTGCCGGCGCCGCTGCATACTGCGCCGTCGTTTCTCACCTTCCCGTTTCTTGGCCCCGCCGACAAGGTCGCAATTGGACGAGCGATGGCGGCACTGATGCCCGCGCCGCTCCTGGATACCCCGGAATCCTTTCTGGATTGGCTCCGCCGTCACCATCAAACAGACAATGCCATTGAGCGCTTCTGGAAACCGGTTCTGGTGAGTGCGCTGAGCGAAGACCTCGATAAGGTTTCGATCGCGTACGCGGCCCAGGTGATTCGTGAATCGATGAAAGCCCCATCCGCCAGGCTGATGGGTATCCCGTCGATTCCGCTTACCGACCTTTATCACGCGGCGGATGCCTATATACGAGCGCGCCGAGGAGAGTTGCGGCTGCGGACGAGCGTGGAATCGTTTCGGCCCTCGCCTCTTGGTGTAGGGGTCACGACGAACGGACAGGAAGAGACTTTCGATATTTTCGTGCTCGCGCTGCCGTTTGACGCGGTCGCGAAGTTGCTGCCTGATTCGCCCGAGGCCGCGCCTCTCGCGGAGAAACTCAGCCACTTCGAGACTTCCCCGATCACCGGAATCCATTTGTGGTTTGACCGCCAGATCTCTGATCTCGATCATGCCGTGCTCCTGGATCGCACAATTCAGTGGATGTTCCACAAGTCGCGACTTTTGAGTACCAGAGAAAATCAGGCAGGCGGAAGCTATGTCGAACTGGTGGTGAGCAGTTCGAAAAGTTTGATTGAGAAAACACGGGGAGAGATCATCGACCTGGCGGTGGCGGAGGCGCGCGAATTCTTTCCCGAAGCCCGGGCGGCGACTCTGCTGAAGGCGACGGTCGTCAAGGAATTGAATGCTACGTATTCGCCACGTCCTGGGATTGACTCGTACCGGCCGAACGCGGCAACGGAATGGCCGCGCGTCTTTCTGGCGGGGGATTGGACGGCCACAGGCTGGCCGGCAACCATGGAAGGAGCCGTCCGAAGCGGCTACCTGGCCGCCGAGGCAGTGGCGCGGACAGGTACAGGAAGCGGTCCGCGCTTTCTCGTTTCCGACCTGAAGGCAGCAGGGTTCATGAAGTTGTTTGGGTGATGCGAGCGGCGGCTCATTTCCTGAGTCTATCGCGCTGGGTTACTCCTATGGCTCCGCAGACCGCAAACTCCGGCGAGACGGGGGTATAGCCCCGTCCGCACAAGACGAGGACTCCATTTATGTTCCAACTGCTTTGAGCCTGCTAAAGAGTTCGGACTTTTCGCACGATGGTATAGGTGATGGCGGGACTGCACGAGGATGATGATCGCCGGAGAAATCCGCGCTTCGTTTGTGGGGGCAAAGCCCAAATCGTCCGCTTACCCTCCGACGGCGCGCTGGTTGCCGGAAGGCTGCGAAACCTCAGCATGGGTGGGATCTGTGTTGACAGCACTTGCCCCATTGATCTGGGCGCAAAAACGGAAATTTTGGTTCATGTAAATGCCGTGACGTTCCGGACCCTGGGACTTGTGAGGGCGGTTTCCGATCAATCGCGGACCTGCCTCGAGTTCGTCCAGATGACTGCTGCCGGTAAGAGCGTCCTGGCGGATCTGCTCGATCAGATGGCAAGACTTCAGAAGGTTATGAGAAAACTTCGATCCACGCGACTCGAGATGACAGAGGAGTTGTCGCGCGAGTTGGAAGATGCCGGAGTGCGCACGGCCCTTTGCGAGCGGGCCTTTTCGCTGGCGACGAAAGCGGTCGATCCAGGTGGTGAACCGGAAACGCAGAGCGCGTGCCTGGAGGTTATGAGAATTTCTTCCCCGAAAATTAAGCTCGACCTGCTCGGATAGAGCACCCGTTACACCGCCATCAACGCTACTCCCGCAGCTACCAGAAATGCAGCCAGCCAGCGTCTGCGTCCGACCCGTTCATGCAGAAAAATACGAGCCGCGACCGCGTTAGCAACGAAGGTCAGCGACGCCGAGGCTGGCACGACGAGGCTTAGATTCCCCCACGAAAGTCCGAATAGCAAGCTGTAAAACGCCACGCCCATGGCAAGCACTCCAAGGAAAAAAGTCGGAGTCCTCAAAATGCGACCGGCAACCGCCAGCAGGCCATGGCTCTTCCAGAGTTCTGCCACGTCGCCAACGCGCTTCATCGAATACGCAAGCAGAACGTCTCCGGTAGTCGCCGCAAGCGTGATCAGACCAATCGCAGCCCAGGCGTAGAGGTCGTTCATGACTTCACCTCTTCTACGGGAACGGGTGGCGCCGCTTCTTCTGAATGGCGAACTGGCGTTACGGACGGCCCGGCCGCGACGAAGCCCACTCCCGCTGCGATCAGCGCGATTCCCACCCATCGCGCCGGCGAGATCTCCTCATGGAAAGAAATTTTTGCAATCAACGCGACGAGCACGTATCCAATGGACGTTGCGGGCAGCACATAGGTAAGGTCGGCCCACGAAAGCGCGGACATGTAGGAGGCAAAAAAGGCCAGCAACAGCAGGATTCCGGCCGTCACCCAGGGATTGAGAATGGCGAGGAGCAGCCCGGAAACGTCGTGCAGCGAGACGCCGCCCAACTGCTTCATGCCGCGCGCCAGCAGGGAATCACCCAGCGTGCTGAACACGGTGATGCCTGCAAGAACGAGGTATTTGCGAAACGTCATCGCCTACGCTTTGGCGGGTTCCGGAGCGGGCGTTTCTTCCTTGCGGTTGTCCTTGACCCACTTGTGGCGCTGCGCCCGCAGTTTCAGGAAGGTGCGCGCTTCTTTATACAGGCGTTTGCGTTCGTCGTTGTTGAAGAACGCTTTTCTCAAGATCCGGTAGGCAGCCTTCGGGCGGAAATAATATTCGTCGTAGAAGTGGTGCACCGCTTCGAGAACTTCAGCGGCCGGCAGTCCGGGATATTCGATCTGCACCATCTGATGCCCCGCATCGTCCACCATTTTCGTTTCCGCCGTCATGAACCCGTTCTTGACTGCATACTCGTGAAGCTCGGTGCCTGGGTAGGCATGAGCCACGGAAACCTGGATCGTCTCGACGTCGAGTTCCTTCGCGAACTTGATCGTGTTCTTGATGGTCTCGCGGGTCTCTCCGGGCAGACCAAGAATAAAGTCTCCATGCACAACCAGGCCCAGTTTGTGGCAATTCTTGGTGAACTGGCGGGCATGCTCGAGGGTGGCGCCCTTCTTGATGTTCTTGAGGATCTGCTGATCGCCGGATTCATAGCCGACAATCAACAAACGGCAACCCGCTTCCTTCATCGCCTTCAAGGTTTCGTAGCTGGTGGTGACGCGCGACGTGCACGACCAGGTAAGCCCCAGCGGCTTCAGCTTGGCACACAATTCGATCGTGCGCGCCGCCTGAATGTTGAAGGTGTCATCGTCGAAGAAGAACTCCTTCACATAGGGCCAGTATTCCTTGGCCTTGGCCATCTCCCGGGCCACGTCATCGGTGGAGCGCTTGCGCCACGGATGTCCGCTGAGCGTTTGCGGCCACAGGCAGAAGGTGCATTGCGCCGGGCATCCCCGCGTAGTGTAGAGCGATACGAACGGGTGCAGCAGGAACGGCACATTGTAGCGGCGGACATCGAGATCGCGCCGGTAAATGTCGGTTACGTGCGGCAGGGCGTCAAGATTTTCGATCGTCGGGCGGTCGGGATTATGCACGACCTTGCCGTTCTTGCGGTAGGAAATTCCTAGGATCTCATCGATCGGTTTTCCATTGGCATATTCGACAATCGAGTAATCGAATTCCTTGCGGCAGATGACGTCGATTACCTTGGCCTCGTTCAACGCCTTTTCGGGCAACACGCTGACGTGCGGGCCGACGAACGCAATCTTCATCTTGGGGTTGGCATCTTTAATCGTCTCGGCAATGCGGACGTCCCCCTGGAAACCCGGAGTGCTGGTGAACAGCACGAGCAGTTCGTAATCCTTGGCAATTTTGATGGTCTCTTCCGCGCTAATGTGGTGCGGCGGTGCATCCACCAGGCGCGCGCCTTCCAGCATGCCGGCTGGGTAGGCAAGCCACACGGGATACCAGTACGACTCAATTTCGCGGGTAGCGGGCCAGCGCGAACCGGCTCCGCCGTCAAAATTCTCAAAGGACGGGGGATTTAAAAACAGTGTCTTCAATGGCATATGGACAATTACCTATTCTAACATTCTTTACGGGGTGCAACTTCTCAGGCTAGCTACCGTTTAGGCACACTTCGCGGACACAAAGAACAGCTGAAAACCCCATGAGTAATCATGCCTTAGCGGGGCGGGAACGCCAAACGAACTGCGCCGAGCGACGGTTTTCGGCCCTGAGGGGCGAGAATCGAGCAGCGGCTGGCGAGCCCCCCAGGCTCTTATTTTGCAGCGGTCGCCGGAAGCGCCCAATTCTCCAACTCGCCAGTGGCGCGCAGCAGGTTCATGCGGGCCCGCTGGTACTCAAAATCGGCATCCTGAAACATCAGATACCGTTCATCGGCCTGTACTCTGGCGTCCGCCAGTTCGTGGTAGGTGCCGGTCTTGGCATCGATGCGGGTCTGGGCCGCCTCCATGGTGGACTGCGCCAGTTGATACTCCAGTTGCGCGACATCGCGCGCGGCCTCCAGTTGTTCGACGGCACCTTGTAGTTTCAATGTTTCCTCGGAAACCTGGTTGCGTGTTGCCTCGGCCTGTTTCTTTGCTTTAAGGGCTTCGGAATCGGCGGCCTCAGCGCGGGCGCGCTGGCTGGCATTGAACAGTGGCAAACGGATCGCGATCCCTATGGTCGCGTTGTCCGGCTGAAATTTCTTGTAATACAGGTTGTAGTTGTTAATGCTCGAAAGCCGCGCATACTGAGCCGAGAAATCCAGTGATGGATAGGCGGCGCGATGTTCCGCCGATGCCCGCATCGACTCAACCAGCGCGCGCTCCTCGGCAATCTTGATGACCGGACTGGAAGCAACGGCTCGATCCTGATCGTCTTGTTCTGTGTGGACCGGCGGCAGTGCGGGAATGCTTTCCGGCGCGAGTTCAATGGCGGACACCGGCAAGCCCGTCAGATCCGCCAGGTGGCGCCGCAGCACGTCCGACGAACCACGCGCCTGCGCCAGATGCAGACGCATGCGCGCCGCAACCAGCTTGGCCTTATTCAGATCGGTCTCGCTGTCCACCCCTCCCTGCACGCGTTCGGTGACCGCCTGTTCCAATTTTTGCGCCTCAACTTCGTCCTGCTTCAGCCGGATCAACCGCGCCTCCCACTTCGCAAGTTCCGCGTAACTCATTACTACATCCTGGATTAGAGCGACTCGCTGATCCTTATCCTGAAGCTCCGACGCATGAATCTCAGCCTTGGCCGCACTCAGAAACTGCCGCTCTGCCGGGTTGTAGATTGAGCTTTGAGTGACCGCCGTCGCCAGCGAAGGCGCGGCCCCTTCAATGGTCAATGGGAAACCATACGAGTAGCCAAGGCCCGAGCCCAGGGCGAGTTGCGGAATGGAATGGTTGCGAAGCTCCCGGTAAGATGCGATCGCCCGTTGCACATCCGCATCTGCAATCGCTGTCGTCGTGCTGTGCGACAGCGCCAGCCGGATCGCGCGTTCCAGCGGCAAGGGTTCAGCCGCAGCGATTACCCCGAACACCAGTAAGAGGATAGGTAAAGAAAACGGATTTATAGATCGCGACCACCGTGGCAATCGTAGCTTCATATCGTCACCTTGTTCTTATCTCGACCACTATTTTCTATTCGCAATGGTTCAAAACGCGGCTGCCCCGCGACGAGGAGATTGTAGTGCTCTGGGGTGAAGTCGGACAGAAGCTTTGACACTCTCTGGGAACGCAGCAGAGGCCGGTAGCAGCACTCTCAATGGCTCAGTCGGCTAAGGGCCTGCTGTGCCAACCCGAATTGCCGCGCCAGCGCCAGGGAAGCTCGATACTCCTCGGCTGCGCCCGCTTTGTCGCCTTGCTTTTCGAGCAGCATCCCCAGGAGGTAGTGCGCCTTGAAAGCGGGAGCTTCCTCGACCGGCCCAGACGCCAGATAACGCCGCAGAAGTTGGATGGCGAGCGCCGGATTACGGCCAGTGCGAAACAGGTTCTGCGCCGCATCCACCATCACGTCCGGCTTCGACATCGGAGCCTGGCTGGCGCTTACCAGAGTCTTTTCCATGTCATCAAAGCGTCTCTGATGGCGGTAGAACAGTGCCAGGCTCAACCAGGCTTCGGAATCGCCGTTGCTGGACGAGATCATCTGGCGGTACTCGCGTTCGGCCGCTGCAGGATCGTGATTCTTTTCCGCGATGTGCGCATACACCCAATGCTCACGTGCAGGAGACTTCGCGCTCATGATCTTGGCTTGCGCGCGCGCCTTATCCTGTCCGCCGCCCACGAGTCCGGGCGCCTCAAAGTAGAATTCTGCCAGATCCGCGCGAGCGTCCATATCATTGGGATTGAGTTGCACGGCGCGTTCGAGTTCTTCGCGAGTTTTTCCCGCGAGGCCAGCGGCCGAAAGGAAGCTTGCCCGGTCCGCTTTTTCCCCGTACACGTGAGCCAGCCAGCGATGATAACGGCTGTTGCCGGGATCGAGCGTGACCGCACGCTTGCAGGAAGATTCTGCGCGATCCAGTTCTTCGATCGCCAAATAAGCCCGGCAGAGCAGATTCGATGATTCCGCATCCGTGGGCGCGGACGATAGGTGCGTGTTGAGCACCGTGATCGCTTCATCCACACGGCCCGCCGCCAGCATGTCACGGGCGGAGTCCACCACCGAGGCAGAGACAGTCGTGCAGATGCTTGCTAACGACAGCAACAAAAGCGGGAGCAATTGAGTAAGGCGTTTGATCATCCGTTTAGAAATCGACCTTTGAAAAATGCCTTCAGAACTTAACCTGTGTGCCATCGCCGATCGGCTTGCCGTTCACCGAATTAATGGCGATCAAATCATTGGCGGCGAGGCCATGCGTAATTTCCACCTGCGTCAGGTTGGAAATCGCCATCTCCACATTGCGGCGCTTGAGCGTGTGCCCGACAACCTGCAAAACGTAAGGCTGCGAATCGTCGCTCCGGACGGCTTCGCGGGGAACGACCAGCACGTTCTCGTGCTCGGCAGTGATGATGGTCACGCCGACGTTTACATTCGGCAAAAGCCTGAAGTCTTTATTATCGACAATACTGGTCGTCTCACCAACATTGCGGGCCCCACGCAGCTTTACCGTGGATGGAACCGCGGTTACTGTCGACTGCCACACCCGGCCGGGAGCGGCATCCCACGTGATCTCGAGCGGATCGCCTGGAGCCAGCCGGGCGACATCAGGTTCGTCGACGAACGCGCGCACCAGCACTTTTCGCAGGTCCGCCATCTGCAGCAGTAAATCGCCGCTGGCGACGAAGCCTCCTTGTTTGACCGGCAGCGAATATACGATGCCGTCAAACGGAGCGCGCACATTCGATTTCGACAGGGTATCCTGCGCCGCATCGTAGGCCGCCTGCGCTTCGCCGCGCTGCGCTTGCACGCGAGCCACTTCCGCATTCGAATAGCGCCTGGTCTGTTTCTGTTTCAGAAAATCGAGCTGCGCATTCGCGCGCGCCAGGGTGTTCTCCGCGTCCAGCACCTCTCCCGCCGATGCCGCGCCTTGCTGTTGCAGTTTCCTGAGGGCATCAAGATTGCGCTGCGCGGAATCGCGGTCGGTGCGCGCCTTCACCATTTGCACGTCAAGGTTCAGCACCTCTTCCTGATTACCTCCGCGCTCGATGGCAGCCAAGTCGGCTTGTGCCGCCTTCAGTTGGGTCTGGGCACGAGCCGCCTGCGTGCGGGCGTCGGCATCATCAAGCACGACCAGCAACTCTCCCTTTTTGACGGACGCGCCTTCCTTTACCAGAACGCGCTGCACGCTCGTGGAAGTCGGCGCATGCGCCTCAAAATTGTTGACCGGCTCTATCTTTCCATTGGTGGAAATCACGCTGCGGATGTTGCCTTGTTTAACCTCGGCGGTGCGAATCGGAATCGTATCGTCGCGCCGGAACACAACCGCAGCCATGATCGCGACCCCGGCCAGGATGACTAGCGCCGTCGTCCAACGGCGACGCGGTGCATGTTCCGAACTGTTTCCATTCAATGGCATGCAGAGAAAAATGCAACCTCCAATGTATCATCCACCCGCCGCCCAGGCGCGCAAAAGCATTCATTGGGGTTTTGCTTATTGGATGCGAGAGAGCCTGAATTAGCATCAATTTTGAGCGGCCGATATGGGCCGACTAGCCATTCCGAGCGCGGAATATTGAACTGGAGCCAGCATCAAGACCAGTGGATTTGGGGCTACAAACGGCGCGCCGTCATGGTTGGCGGCCATGAAACGTATTTAGACCGCGGGACTGGTCCGGTCGATCTCGATACAATAACTCATGCCAAAACCGCGCCGTTATACCGACGAGCACGCCAGTGCGGGGCTCGATCACAATTTCCCCGAAATCGAAACCTGGCCCAACCAGTTTCCCGGTTACGAAATCGTGGTTGACGATCCCGAGTTTACTTCGGTGTGTCCCAAGACCGGTCTCCCCGATTTTGGCACCATCACGATCCGCTACCAGCCCAATAAGCGCTGCCTGGAACTCAAATCGCTGAAAGAGTATTTGCAGGCCTATCGCAACCTGGGGATCTTTCAGGAGAACATCGTGAACCAGGTGCTCGAGGACGTGGTCCGCTGGGCCAAGCCGGTCTGGGCCGAAGTGAAAGGCGACTTCCGTCCCCGCGGAGGCATTTCGACGGTCGTCGTGGCGCGATGGCCGAGAGGGAAAAAGTGAAAGGTCAGAAGTCAGATTGATGAAGTGAGATCGCCAGGTTTTACTTCTGCAATTTGACTTCTAACTTCTGCATTTCCGACGTGCTATATTCGCCAGACCCGTGACCCCGGCCAAACTCCATCCTCGCACCGCGCTCATCACGCTGACCGCGCTGAACTTGCTCAACTACGTCGATCGCAATGTGCTCTTCGCGGTTCAGCCCCTGATACAGAATGAGTTTCACTTAACGAAAACGCAGATTGGTTATCTCACCAGCGCATTTCTCGGCTTTTACATGGTGGCTGCGCCATTCGTGGGACCGCTGGCCGATCGCTATTCCCGTAAACTCATCATCGTGTTAGGGGCGGTTTTCTGGAGCGCTCTCACCTTGCTGACCGCGTTCACGCACACGTACACAGAGCTGCTGATTCGCCACACGCTGGTAGGAATCGGCGAGGCTACGTTTGTCACGATTGCGCCCACCTTCGTCGCCGACCTTTTCGCCGAGGAGAAACGCGGACGGATATTGGGAATCTTCTACCTCGCCCTTCCGGTGGGATCGGCCGCTGGGTATTTGCTGGGAGGGTATCTTTCCCCGCATCACGGCTGGCGTTTCCCCTTCTACATTGCGGCCGCGCCTGGCTTTCTGTTGGCTCTGGCCGTGTTGTTCCTCAAGGAGCCCAAGCGAGGCCAGTTCGACTCGCTCAAGGAGACCCCCGAGCGCGGCACTGTTCTGGGCCTCGTGCGCAACCCGGCATTTCTGACGGCAACGCTCGGCATGGCCGCCATGACTTTTTCGCTGGGCGGCATCCAGGTGTGGATGCCCCAGTTCCTCTACAGCGAGCGCCACTATTCTCTGCAGGCCGCCAATTTCACATTTGGCATCATCATTGTCGGAGACGGAATTCTCGCGTCTCTCGCGGGCGGCTGGCTGGGCGATCACCTTCTGCCACGCATGAAGAGTTCCTACTACATGGTTTCGGCGGTGAGCATGGGATTGGGCGTGCCCGTCATGATTGTCGCGCTCTTTGTCCGGGGCCGGGCGATGGTCCCGGCGATTGCGGTAGCCGCCTTTCTCCTGCTGCTCAATACTTCGCCCCTGAATGCGGCCTTGATCAATTCGGTGAGTGCCCATATTCGCGCGACCGCCATTGCGGCAAATATTTTCATCATTCACATTCTCGGCGACGTCCCTTCGCCTACCATGATGGGCTGGGTCGCCGACAAGCGCTCCCTCCAGGCCGCGTTTGTTCTTCCCGTAATCGCGATGGTCGTTTCTTCCGCAATACTTTTTTACGGCATGAAATTCGCACCCGCCATAAGGATTGCGAGCCAGCCGGGTGCATCGCCAGCCCCTGCCGGAGCATCCTCCTGAGATGAACTGGCAAGCTTTTCACTGGATTTCTGGCACCATCCTCGCCCTCGCCTGGGCCTCTCGCATTGTCGAGGCCGCCGTCGGCATGCCGAAAATCGCCGATGTTGCCCGTCCGGCATGGGACCGCCGCCCTGCCACTCCGACAGGCGACCCGCGTGTCAGCATCATCGTTCCAGCGCGCAATGAGGAGAAGGATATTGCCGCGACGCTAGCCGGCCTGCTTGCCCTCGATTACTCGAACTACGAAGTGATCGCCGTCAATGACCGCTCCACCGATGCGACCGGCCCGCGCATGGATGAAGTCGCCGACAGTCCAGCCGCCCACGGCCTGCTTCGCGTGGTGCACGTAGCGGAACTGCCTTCCGGGTGGATGGGCAAGACCCATGCCATGTGGACCGCCGCCGCCCAGGCGACCGGCGATTGGCTGCTCTTCACCGATGCCGACGTGCTCTTCAAACCCGATTCGGTGCGCCGCGTGGTGGCCTATGCCGAGGCAGAGAAGGCGGATCACGTCGTGCTTTTCCCGCGCATGATCATGAAGCGTCCAGGCGAGCGCATGATGATCGCTTTCTTCCAGGCTCTATTTGTATTCGGTCACCGTCCCTGGAAAGTTGCGGACCCCAATGCCAGGGACCACATGGGAGTTGGCGCTTTCAATATGGTTCGACGCCCGGTCTATGACGCCGTCGGCACCTACAGGGCGTTGCGTATGGAAGTGCTCGACGACATGAAACTCGGCAAGGTAATAAAAAACGCAGGCTACGCGCAGCGCAACGTGTTCGGCGAAGACCTGATTTCGCTGCGCTGGGCCAAGGGCGCATTTGGCATTGTCGATAATCTCACCAAGAATTTTTTCGCCGTGCTCTCGTTTCAGTGGCTGCGAACGGTGGCTGTGATCCTCGG
The DNA here is from genome assembly GCA_963838315.1 of uncultured Acidobacteriaceae bacterium. Taxonomy (GTDB): domain Bacteria; phylum Acidobacteriota; class Terriglobia; order Terriglobales; family Acidobacteriaceae; genus Acidiflorens. Next base: position 22,139 of record CAWIQW010000013.1, on the reverse strand, counting down.
GCTCGCATTCCTGAATCTGGGGCCGTTCCTGGGCGTCTGGCTGGCCCACGGATGGGCGCGCCTGCCTTATGCCATTGCGCTGCTCTCGCTTTTTGCAATCTATTGGGGAATGTCCGGACGCTCCGACGTCGCGCCCTACTATTTCTTCCTGCATCCCGTAAGCACCACGCTGTTCATGTACACACTGACCCGCTCCATGGTGCTGACGATTCGCCAGGACGGAATTGTCTGGCGCGGGACGAAATACTCGCTGGAAGAGTTGCGGCGGGGAATGGTTTGAAGGTTTCAGCGGAACGGGTTCATAATTCGTACCCCATCGATCTCTCTTTTGTCCTGCATATCCTCGGTCAGGAGCACGGTACACCCGGCTTGCTTGGCCGAGCGCAGCACCAGCGCATCCCAGAAAGAGACGCCGTGAAGGCGGTGGAGGTCAATGGCGGCAAGAATGTCCGCGACATCCGGAGCGGCAACGTCGAATTCGGCAAGTAACTCGATCTTCCGGCGCGCGGTCTGCGGATCAACGTGCAGCTTCTTCGTTATCGTTACAAAATACTCCTGCAGAACCTGTAGCGACACAACGCCAGTGCCCGCCCGGCGGTGGGTGGCCACAACGTCCCGGGCGATTCGCTGCTTAGCTGGTGCGGCCCGATCGTCGGTGTAAACGAGGACGTTCGTGTCGAGGAAGCTACGAGCGCTCATGAATCTTGTCTGCGATGAATCTCGTCGCGATTGAAACGCCAGCCGCCTGAGTTGCCGCGACCGGAGAGACTCTCAAACTCCTCGATGCTTCGCTCCGGATCATCCCCGCCCGCCAAGGTTAGGAGGTAGTCCCGGATCAATTGGTTGAGACTCTTGCCCAGCATGTTCGCCTTCTCCCGCGCTTTCGCGACAAGTTGCTCATCGACCGAAAGGGTAAGATTCATCCACACAGTATATGTGAACACGTATTATGTGTCAATCGTAAGATACTCACGATTAAGGTTCTTCCGGATCCTCCAGCGGGACCGGCGGCCCTTGCCGCGTGTGTGTCCCCTTGGGCGCTTTGGGTAGTTCGGCGATCCCGCACTATATTTGCCTTGCCGCTCGACGTCGTAATCCCTGGGAATAGCCGTCAGCTTCGCCGCGCCTCCACCCAGTTGCTGCGCGTGACGCAGAATGATTTCCGCGCGCTCGTCATACTCTTCGATCGTCCCCCGGATGGCCACCACTCGCCCTTGAAGTTGCCGCACGTCACCGATTTTCCTGAGATCTCCCCGAAACACCACCACGGTAAACGGACACGACCGGTAATCGGCGCAGAAGTCGAGGTAGGTCACTCCGTTGTTGCCCGTTTCGACGCGCAGCACGGTTCCACTGACGCAGTTCGTCTTCCCGACATGCTTGCGAGCTTCCGCAATCGTCAGGCAGTTCTGGAGCAGAGAATTATCGGGGGAAGAGTCAGTCTGCGAAGACGGCCATGAGTTTTTCGACGAACGACTGCTGGCCCAGGTTTCCACGCTTGTCGCGAGCAGGGTTCCAGTAAGAAAAATAAGAAAAGCGGAACGCATAAAAGCCGAGCCTCACGAGCGTGGGAGGCTCAGCTTGATTTTAGGACGAGCAGCGGGGAAGTGTTCCTCACCGACAAGAAATGACGTAGAAATACCCGCGAAAACTTCCCAGAAAAGGAAAAGCAGAGCCAAAGGTTACCCTCTGACCCCGCCCAATTCCTTCGAATGCGGTCTGCTATTTATTGAAGGATTTTACCGCGGCTGCTTCATCGTCTTTCACGTCGAAGACGGTATAAAGCTTGGTGATCTGCAGCAGGTCGTGCACTTTCTTGGTCAAGTTGAGCAACTTCAGATCGCCGCCCTGGTTCTTGGCCGTGGTGAATGCGCTGACCAGTTCACCGATTCCTGAGCTGTCGATATAGTTGACGTCGCCAAGGTTCAACAGAATTTTTTTCTGCCCTTTGGAAAGCAGATCCCGCACTGTATCGCGCAGAACTACGCTGCCTTCGCCGAGGGTGATTCGGCCGCTGAGGTCGACAATGGTGACGCCATCCACTTGGCGAGTACTGGACTTCATGGTCACTGGGGAGCCTCCTTGGAATCCACGTTCCCGTGGACATGCTTGATCATTTTAAGTTCGGTGCCCGTCTGGGAGGGGTGGATTTCCACCACGTCCATAAACGAGCGAATCAGAAAAATACCCCGCCCCGAGGTTTTCATCAAGTTTTCCGGAGCCAGCGGATCGGGAATCCTGCCCGCATCCAGCCCCTTGCCTTGATCGCGAATGATAATAACAAGATCCTTCGGTGTCCGCTCAAACGCGAGCGTCACTTTCTTATTCGGGTCGTAGGCATTGCCATGCAAAACCGCGTTGACGGCCGCCTCGCGCACTGCCATGGCGATTTTCATGACCTCTTCGTCGTCAAAACCTGCCTCGGCCGCCATGCGGCCAGCCGTCTCTTCGGCGCTGTTTACCGTCTCCAGCGTCGAATCGAGCGTGTAGGAGACACGGTCTACGGACATAGAGCGAACCGTTCCTGAGCCGTCATTCGCATGCTTATGATAATGACACCGCCGCCAGCGCGCCAGTCCTGCATCGCTGAGGTGCGAATTCAGAAGTGTGCCTGTAGCGTGAAGAAAAGTCAACGCGCGGCCCCGGCGATGGACCCCGCCGCGGAGATCTCACGGCGCAATAAGTTACGCGGCCACCTTCAGTGCTGTACCACTTGTTTCACTACTCCCGAGCTGCCATCGTGAAAAGCGTCACCCGCATAGGTTGCCTTGATCGCGTATGTCGTAGCTGCGGAAAATGATGTCGTTAAACTCGCCACGCCCTTTGTGGTAGTTCCTTTGCCAAGCAGTGCCTTACCGTGCGTAAAGGTCACCGTCGAGCCGTTGGGCACAGCTCTGTTCGAGCCCACCGTTGCCGTGAAGGTCACCTTCTGACCGGCCTGCGAAGGATTGGGTGACGATGTGAGCACGACCGTCGACTTGGTGGGAGAGATGTTGTTTAGAAGCACTCCCACGTTGCCCCCTGCGATCACGCCATCCGGCTTCCCGTCAGCGTTCAAGTCCGCAACTGCCACGCCGAGACCGAACGACCCGCCCGAGGGAAACGTAGCCGCCGCCTGAAACGTGCCATCGCCGTTGCCCAGAAGAAGTCCCATCTCCCCAAAGCTTGAACAAGAGGTTGCCGAACACTCCGCCACAACTATGTCGGGATAGCCGTCTCCGTTGATATCCGCGATGGTCACGCCATGTGCACTCTCCCCTCCCGCGCCGTATCCGACGGGCGTGCTGAATTGGCCGCCGCTTCCTCCAAGTAGCACAGTCAGTCCCTGCAATCCACCCAAAACCAGATCCGGGTAACCATCCCCATTCAAATCCCCGACGGCCATGGAATAGGTGTCGGCGCCCGAGGCGTGACTTACCGGAGACTGGAAGGTTCCATTGCCATTCCCTGCGAGCACGGCCACTGTTCCGTCATCATTCGCAACCACGATATCCACGTGACCATCCCCGTTGATGTCTGCCACCGCCACCGCGGCCGCCGCGCCCCCGCCCGAGTTGAGGCTTACGGTAGGTTGAAACGTGCCGTCGCCTTTACCCAGCAGCACGCCCACCACGCCATTCGCGCAGCTATTAAAACTGGGGCAGTAGTTGGCGACAACCAGATCGGGATGGCCATCGCCATTCAGATCTGCGATGGCGACCGAATAGTTGAAATAACCGCCTGAGCTGTATCCGACGGCAGTCTGGAACGTGCCGTTGCCGTTGCCGAGCAGTACGCTCACTTCACTGTAAGTAGGATCGCCCGTCCCCGGAGTGACGTTGGTGACGATCAGGTCCGGAATCTTGTCGCCGTTCACATCCGCGATTGCGATCCCCAGCGGTTGCGCTCCGCCCGAGCTGTAGCTGACAGGCGTCTGAAACGTGCCGTCGCCATTGCCAAGCAGCACGCTGACCGTATCCGAAAACTCGTCCGCCACCGCCAAGTCCAGCTTTCCGTCGCCATTGAGATCGGCGATGGCCACCGCGTCAGACCCATCCCTGATCGAGCCATAAGTCACGGGATACGCAAAATTGCCCGTCGGCTTTTGTAGGGACGCCTGTGCGGAGATAGGGGAATACGACGCCACCACCGCGGCCACGAGCGTGGAAACAACACAAAGTACGATCAAGGTCACCAAGCGGCATTGCTTCATAGGAACCTCCGGCGACAGATGAGGAGCAATTTTCGTTTTCTGCTTGGGCCCGGAAAAAGGGGAGGATACAGCGGGATTAATCCTACGAAGTATCCTTCCAACGCCATCCGGTGTCAATTCATCAATAGGGTTAGTCGGGGAAGCGGGGGTATTACTTTCGTCCCCGCGGTTGGCTGTCCCGCCCCTCATCGAACACTGGCCTCGTGCAGCCGTGAGATAGACCGCAAGAAGTACGCACTTCCCGGTCTCGTGCTGCGGCCTTCCGCAACTGTTCCTCGCAAAAAAGATTGGCAATATTCTGGCTTCCGTCAGAAAACATTTGTATGCTCTTGACCATGAGCACGCTGGCTCTCAGCGAACTGTTGGGCTTGACCGTGTACGACTCGACGGGCGCGGCCAGTGGCCGTGTCCACGAGGTCGCGCTCGCCCCGCAGGAGGATCGCTCGAAGATTTCCGTGCTCATCGTCAAGACTTCTTCCGGGAATCGCCTGCTGCCCATCGGCGCCGTTTCGGCCATCAATGGCGGCGTCCGCGCCTCCTCCGCGCTCGGTGACTGGGTTCTGGCGGACGGGGCGGAAGGGTTGTTGCTGTTGAGCCGAGACTTGCTCGATCAGCAGGTGATCGATGTCCACGGCCGTAAAGTTGTGCGCGTCAATGACGTCGATTTTCACCATGACTCCGGCCTCGGCGGTCCCCTGCTTAAGGTTGGAGGAGTCGATGTTGGCGCCCGCGGAGCAGTTCGGCGGCTTTTAAAAGGCGTAGTCCCGGCATCCGCTCTGCGCGCCTTGCTCCATCGCATCCCGCCGCGCGAGATCCCATGGGACTTCGTCGACATCATCGAGACCGATCCCGCCCGGCGCGTCAAGCTCAAGATTTCCCATGAGCGGCTGGCCAAGCTTCATCCCGCCGACCTTGCGGACATCATTGAAGACCTCGCTCCCGACGAACGTGAAGCCGTCTTTGAGACGCTCGACGAGGGCGTGGCTGCCGATGCCATGGAGGAACTCCAGCCCAGGGTGCAGAAAGCGGTTGTCGAGTCCCTCGACAACGACCGCGCCGCTGACATCGTCGAGGAAATGCAGCCGGACGCGGCCGCCGACTTACTCGCTGATCTCTCCGAGGAGCGGACCGCCGAAATCCTCGTGCAGATGCAACCCGAGGAGCGTCAGGAAGTCACGGAACTACTCGAGTTCCGCGAAAACACCGCCGCCGGCCGCATGACCACCGAATACATCGCGCTCCCGGTGCACGCCACGATAGACGATGCCATCGCTGCCATGCGCTCCTTCGAGGGCCGCATGGAGAACATGAGCACCATCTTTCTCGTCGATTCCCACGAAACTTTGGTGGGCGCAGTCCCGTTGGCCAAGATCGTTCTCGCGCCGCACGCAACCTCGATGCTGGGCTTGGCCCAGGAGCCCCTCATTTCCAGCCACGAAGACGCCCTGGATAAAGAATTTGCCGAACTCTTCGACAAATACAACCTGTTGACTTTGCCGGTGATCGACCACCAGAATCGTCTCAAGGGCGTCATTACTCCCGATGACGTCATCAACATGCTCCGCAGTAAACTCTGATTATTTTTCATCCCCGCGGCAGTTTCACCTGTTCAGAAAACCCTGCGGGCGTTTATCCTGAACCGTCTGCTCGGCGATTTCGAAACCTTGAACTGCGCGCATGAAATTTCTCAGACGTTGGAAGATCCAGATCCTGCTGTTTTTGGCCGTCGTTGGACCTGGATTCATCACCGCGAATGTCGACAACGATGCCAATGGCATCCTGACCTATTCGCAGGCTGGTGCGCAGTTCGGTTACCTGCTGCTGTGGACCATGATTCCCACCACAGTCGCCCTGATCGTGGTGCAGGAAATGTGCGCCCGCATGGGAGCCGTCACTGGCAAAGGCCTGAGCGATCTCATCCGGGAAGAATACGGCCTGCGCATCACCTTCTTCATGATGCTCGGCATTCTCATCACCAATTTTGGTAACGTGGTCGGCGAGTTTGTCGGCATCGCAGGCAGCATGGGCTTGTTTGGAGTCCCCAAGCATATCGCGGTGCCCATCTGCGCCGTGATCGTGTGGCTGATCGCAGTGAAGGGACAGTACAAGAGCGTCGAGAAAGTATTCCTCGCCGCCTCTTTCTTTTATGTTACCTATGTGGTTGCCGGCCTCCTGGCGAAGCCCGCGTGGGTTGAGGCCATCAAGGCCACGATGAAGCCTCCCTCGCTGTCGACCTTTCATGGGCCATACCTCTACATGGTCATCGGCGTGGTCGGGACCACGATTGCGCCCTGGATGCAGTTCTATCTGCAATCGTCGATCGTGGAAAAAGGAGTGACCCGCCGCCAATACAAGGCTTCGCAACTCGATGTCATTGTAGGTTGCATTTTTACCGATATCGTAGCCTGGTTCATCATCGTCGCCTGCGCGGCCACGCTGTACGTACATGATGTGCGCGATATCAGGGATGCAGCGGATGCGGCGCAGTCTCTTCGCCCGCTCGCGAACGATTGGGCGTACATATTGTTCGCGCTCGGACTTTTCAACGCTTCTCTTTTCGCCGCCTCGATCCTGCCGCTTTCGACCGCCTACACGGTTTGTGAAGGATTGGGTTTCGAGTCCGGGGTGGAACGCAAATTCTCGGAAGCTCCCGCGTTTTACTGGCTCTATACGATTCTCATCGCTGCCGGCGCTGCGGTAGTCATGATCCCCGGCCTGCCGCTCATCAAGATCGCCGTATTCTCGCAGGTCGTCAATGGCGCGGTTCTCCCCTTCGTGCTGATTTTCATGCTGCTGCTCATCAACAAAAAAGAACTGATGGGCGAATACGTGAACAAGCGCTTGTTCAACATCATCGCCTGGGCCACCACCGTGATCATGATCGGATTAACCGTGGTGTATGTGTATGGTCAGGTGCGTGGCACAAATTAGGTCAAGGTCCGTCCCGTAAGTCATGGACCCGACCCTCTTTCATCACAAAACTCGAGTGCATCCCGTCACAGACTTCCAACCCACTGTGGGCCATACTGGTCATGAACCTGTGTCAAGGCGGAAGACTGCCCGCCTCCAGAGATGGCAATTTGGCTCGCGAAAACTTCTCGAAAAAAGTGCTCTTTGACAAGTCATCGTTGTCACCAGGATGGGGCTAAATGGCGGGAAATAAGAGGATCGCGCAAGCTAAGTCCTTATTATTGGATACTTTGGAGTTAAGTATCTTATTTTTCAACAATTTGCGGGAAAACAGGGGGGAGGGGGGGTACCCCCGCATTTTGGTAAAAAGGCAAGCTAAAAAGCGCGCTGGATCTGGATCAAAGTCACAAACGCTCAGAGAAGTTTCCCAGCGGCCAGGTCCTTCACGAGCGAGCGATCCGCTTCCAGAAAGTCCAGGTCGAGCAGTTCAGTTCGCCCCACCCATCGGATTTCGCGGAAAATGCGGTTCTCAAGCTCGCCTTTATATTCCCGGACTTCAAAGAATCGCAGCTCCACCGATCCTCCGCCCGGATACTCGTGAACAATGCGCACCACTTCATTCCCAATCGTCGCCTCGATGCCCAGTTCTTCTTCCAGTTCGCGCCGTAAGGCGTCGCGCGGCTGTTCGCCCTCTTCGATCTTCCCACCGGGGAATTCCCACTTCAGCGGCATCACCTGGTGACGGGTGCGCTGGCATGCAAGGATACGTCCATCGTTAACAATCAGAGCAGCGACGACCCGCTTCATGAGCCTTCCGGAATTGTGGAATCGGTTAGTGTTGGCCAGTTTCGCCCGCCAGGCGGTTGCCGACTATGCGAGCGCAATATTCAACCAGTTCTCGATCTTCGTCGCCGAACGCAGCCAGAAAATGGCTGTCAAGGTCCAGTTCTCCCGCCACTTTGCCGTGCACGAAAATCGGCACCACAATCTCCGACTTCGTTTCCAGCGAGCACGATAGATAGCGCGAATCTTTCGACACGTCATCGACCACGACGGTCTTGCCCGCCGATGCAGCCGCGCCGCAGATCCCCTGATTCAATGGAATTCGAGTATGCGGAGTCATCGCCCCCTGATAATGCCCCAGAACCAGAATGGGCGGATCGGCGCCCGGTTCCAGCAGGTAAAAGCCCACCCAGTTGTATTTGAGCATCTGTTCATTGAGGACAACGGTGAGGCCTTGCATCAGAGCATCCGCCGAACCTGCTTCCGCGGCCAATCGCTCCGCTGCCTGCCGCGCTTGCGCATGTTTGTCTGACTTAGGAGTCGTCATAGCTATGGCTTTCAATCTTAAACTAATCAGCCGCCGCGAATCAGCAACCGTGACAGGAGGTGCGATCCCAATCAGCAACTGCTCCCGACTACGTTGATTGCGCCGGCATAGTTTGCGCTCAATCGCATTCGATTCCGCACCTGATGCGCAACAAGCATTTTCCGGATGAATTGGAGCCGCCAGCCGCAGGTGATTGCCCTCATGCAGGCGCTTTACAATTAGGAGCGTGTATTCCCCCGAACTGCTTGACCACTTTCAGAATCCCCGCAATGCTGGCGTGATTGAAGCGCCCGACTCGACAGTGCGGGTAGAAAACCCGGTTTGCGGGGATGTGCTCGAACTTAGTGTGAAGCTGGATGGCAAACGAATCGCCGATATCCGCTTCCGCGCAAGAGGATGTGTGCCGTCGATGGCCTGCGGATCGGCGATGACGGAGTTAGCCAAGGGCAAGAGCGTAGATGCGGCTCGCAACCTCACCCTGGAAGAACTGCTGGACAAGGTTGGTCGACTGCCGCGAGCATCGAGCCATGCAGGTGCGTTAGCGATCGAGGCGCTTATTGCGTTACTGCGGCGCCTTTGAGAACCGCCGCGGTATCGCCAGCTACAGCCTTCCCTTTTGCTGAGACCGGCAACTGCACATAGAAAGTCGTGCCGGCGCCAGCCGCGCTTTCGAACCAGATTCGTCCGTTATGGCGTTGCACAATTACTGTATGAGCCAGCGCCAGCCCTTGGCCAGTACCTTTGCCGACCGGCTTTGTCGTGAAAAAGGGTTCAAACACGTGCGACTGAATGGCCTCCGGAGTTCCACTCCCTGTGTCGTGGATAGAAATCCTGACTTCATCGCCCAGTTGCGTCGTGGAAATTGTGATCGTACCTTTCGGACTTTCGTTTCCGCCAAGCCTCGCGCCGATGGCTTGCGCCGCATTAACAATGAGGTTCAGCATGACTTGGTTGAACTCTCCAGCGATGCAAACCACCGGAGGCAAGTCTGGGTCGAGCCGCAGCGCCATATCGGCCACATATTTCCATTCATTTCGCGCCACGGTAACGGTAGTGCTGATGGCGCGATTGATGTCGACCGGACCTTTTTCTTTTCCGCTTGGATGCGAGAATTCCTTCATCGCCTGCACGATCTTTGAGATTCGTTCCACTCCCTCGCGTGCTTGATCAAGCGCGCTCGGCACTTCCGCCAACAGGAAATCGACATCGGCAAGTCGACATGCCTCCTCCAAATCAGCGGTGCTGGGTGCCTGCGACGACAATTTGCCACCTTCCTCCTGCGAAATACGGGACGAGAGTTGAATGATCCCCGCAATGCTAGCCCATGAATCTCTGAGGAAAACGATGTTGTCGCCGACAAATTGCGCGGGTGTGTTGATTTCGTGTGCGATTCCGGCCGCCAGTTGGCCAACAGCTTCCATTTTTTGCGCCTGGCGCAGTTGCTCCTCCAGGCATTTACGGATGGTTACATCGGCCCCTGTAACGATAAGCCCGCAACTTCGGCCCGATCCTTCAATTGGCTGGACGCCTAGAGCGACAAAACGCGTCTCGTCTCCGCGCTTGAACGCCAGATCGTGAGGCGTGAAAAAGCTGCTGGCGGATAGCCAGCGCCTTACTTCGCTTCCAAGATCTGGAAGCGACCATTGGACGCCGCACGCTTCGAGACTATTGCCGATGGCCGTCGCCGCATCGATTTGGAAGGTATCCACGGCGGCGGCGTTCCAGCGAGTGATCACGCCCGTTGCATCCAGTCCAATGAGAATCGAAGGAATACACTTCAGGAAAAGTTCAGTCTCCGCGGAAGCCACGCGCAAAGCCTCCTCCGCTTCTTTGCGCTCAGCGTCTTCGATCTGGAGCAGCGAGATGGTGTCATCGAAGGATTTCGCCAATTCTCCTATTTCGTCCGAGGTGTGTGCCACGCCCGTTCGGACGTTCATTGCGCCCTTGCCAAATAGTCGCGTTGCCGTCACCAGCCGGCTCATGGGCTCGATCAGGATATGTCCCACGAAAATCCATGTTGCGAGCACCGCAAGCAGGGCTGAGATCGCAAGGATCGCGAGACTCTTCAGCAAACGAACATTTGCCTTGTGCATGATGGGGTTCTTGGGAATTCCGACCAGCATGTACATATACGGAGGCTGGTCGTCCTTCAGGCGCAACTGGCCGGAGGCGTAAACCCGTGACACGCCATCCTGTGAGACTCGGTCATACGAACTGTATTGTGGGGAGTGCGCCAGAGATTCCATCAGGTCGGGCGGGAGGGGAGTCCCTGGAGTTGTGGTAGGTGTTTCGGGCATTCGAAATAGCCGTACCCCCTTTCCATCAGTAATTGCAATGGATGCCCCCTGGGCGAGGCGCGCCTTAGAGATGAAGCGGGTGTACTCGTCAAGATTGAAGCCGACAATAACGACGGCGGTCAGGTTGTTTTTCTCGTCGAAGGCCGGGAAGCTGTAGTTCAGCGATCGTAAGTTACTGATTCTCCCAACAATGTATTCCCCCACGGAGAAGTCACCTGTGCGGATGGCATCTTTAACGTGTTTGCGGTCAGCCAGGTTGATAGTGCCGGGCTTGAATGGCATAGACGCCGCAAATGCGTTTCCATCTGGCGACACCGCCAGAATGACTGAGTACAGGGGAAAACGACGATGGATCTCATCGAACAGTTTGTTGCATTCTTTCGTGTCCCGATTGCGCACGGCGGGCAATTGTGCCAGAAGAGTGAGGAGCGTCCTGGTCGCGTTGGCAATTTGCTCTTGCTGGGCGACCAACCCCTTGACCACTAGCTGCGCGCTGGCGCGCGTATCCTCAATCTCGCTCCGGCGCTGGTTCACGCCCATAGCCACAATGACTGCAACCGCGGGGAGAAATACAACCAGCAGGAGGGCTTGGACCTTCTTTCGGATTGACCAACGCGCCATGATTGCCCCAGGGATCGATCGACTTATCGTTCGCAAGCGTCGCAGCAACCGTAAAATGCGGGAGCGCCAAGTCTTGTCCGAGCGGCGGGCGAGAGGATGTACACTCCTTCGTTTCTACCTATCGGATGATTACAGCTCGAACTTAAGACTCCGGAGCACCGCAGGTAACATGGGCTGACTTTGAGTTTCTAACTTTCACGCTGCGGTCTGGGATCGGATTGATGAGCGGCGAGAGCGCTGGCCACGCTGGAACGAACCGTTTCAGTCACTTGGAAGGGAGGGCTCAGTGTCCCGGGCACCGGGGCTGCGAAACCGGCGGGCGACGTCTGGCTGGTAGATCGCCCAACGATTCGTGACAGCGATCTCCTGCAGGTTGGGATTGGGGTTGATCGCGAACGCATGCTTTGCAAGCGACAGCATCTCCCGATCCCAGATGGCGTTGCCAAATGCACAATCGGGCGGATGCTGCATCGCGGATTGTAGTGCCTCCACCTTGCCCGGTCCGCTCGGCACACGTACCAGCCGGTCTGTAATCACGCCCCCATCGACCACCGCTTCCGCCGTTAGAATTCGGTCCTGCGGAATGCCGAAATGCCGCATCCCGGAACGGATGATCCACTGGTTCGAGGACGAAACCGCCCACACTTCGCATCCCGAAGCGTGCAGGCGCGTCACCAGTTCGCGCATGTCGGGGAAAATGTTGGCGGCGATGCCCAGCGCAAAGTAGGTGTCCGCCGCTTGCTGCACGATTTCCTCGCGCATCCCGCGGTGCATCGTGGCCATCTCTCCGCACATGATTTCTTCCGGAACCTTGCCCGCCCGGTAATCGGCATAGCGGAGCCGCGCCCAGCGCGCGATCTCATCCGTCACTAATCCCTGTCCCAGTTCCCAGGAAAAAAATCCTTCACCCGCGTCTCCCGACCAGAGGGTGCCATCGCAATCGAAAGCGGCGACACTCGGCTTAAGATTCATAACGCTGGCGATGAATTCGGCGGGCTTGAGATTTGTCATTATTGTTCCGTAGGCACCTATCTACAGTATTTTATTGCACGTACCAGATGATACTTACGATTCTGCGGTAAATCAGGGGGGAAGTCTTAGTTCACTGGCGCCTTTGGCAACGCGGCGTACTGTTCCGGCGTGTCCACGTTGGCGATAACCTGCGGATCATCCACCGGAACGTAAATGATCTTCTCCAGGTGGGCGCGCTCGATATCGCGCGCGCTTGACGACGCGGGCGCGCGCAGGAATGCTTCGATCAACTCACGTCCCGCCAGAATCGGATGCCCGTGTTTGCCCTGCCATTCAGGTACCACCGCCCATTTTGATTCCGGGAGTCCGCGCTCGAAGGCCTCGTCCAAAAGCTGAATCGTGGCCGGTTTTACCGGAGGCCGGTCCACCAGCGTGATCATCGCCGCGTCCCGGCCTCGATTCAGTACTTCATGTAACCCAGCCTGCAGAGAACTGAATTGCCCACGAGCGGGATCAGGGTTAACGACTAACGCCGCACCGGCCGCATACACGATCGGCGCCAGTTCGCGCTCATTCTTTCCCACTACTACAAGTACGATGTCCACAAACGGATCAAAGAGCGCAATCGCAGCGGAAAGAAACGTGCCGCCCGCACCCATTCCTGCAGGCAGAGGAGGCCACGGTAGCAGCGCCTTGTCGCGTCCCATCCGCGAAGATTCACCAGCCGCCAGAATCACGCCGCACAAAGCCGAAGCTCGTCCCATACGCCGAAGATAGCATCCCGCATGAGCCCTGCCAAGGATGCGGAACACGAGGACACATGAAAAGGGGACTTACGTGCATTGGTCACGCGCCCTGCCACTCGCGCGGCCAATTACCACGCAAGCTGTTCAGAAAACGCTCTATCTGCCTGGAGTCCGTTCCCTGCTTAACTGAACATGGGCAGTTTTACGACATCGTCGTTAGGGACTGACTCGACTGGTTGCCCAGCCTTCCTCCATGCCCGCAGGCCGCCCGAGATGACAAAAACCTTGAAGCCCTCTTTTTGTAGCAGATGCGCCACCCGGGCGCTCGTGGCTTCGCGCGCTCAAGTACAGTAAAGATAAATCTCACGATCCTTGGAGATTTTCTTGACTTCCTCCTCGAGGTGATTAGGTTCGATCCGAATCGAACCCGCGATCCGTTCCGATTCCGCGTCATAATATCCGTGACTGCGCACATCGGCGATCAGGATGCTTCCCGGTTCGGCTGCGGCGAGTCGGCGCGCCACTTCGTCTGCGGTCACCCGCGGCGCAACGTCCAGCATGCGATACCTGCGATAGATCGCGATGCGATAAATAGCGTAGCCCGCCAGTCCAACGCCCAGGACGACCTCGGCCGCAAACCCAGCGGAACGCAGGCCGCGAGTGATCGCCCGCAAAGCGTCGCTGAAAACGTATCCCGCCGCCGCGTAGACCCCGACGTAAAGAGCCGCGCCAACGGAATCAAAGGTCAAAAACTGCCCGAGCCGCATTCGCATGCTTCCCGCCAAAGGCGGAGACATGCTGTTAATCCCCGGAATGAATTTGGCAAAAAGCAAGGTTTGCTTGCCACGCCGGTAAAAATACTCCGCTGATCGCAGAATACAGGTCTCCGGATTGGCCGAAAGCCGGCACAGTACGCCCAGGAGCGCCCATCCGCTCACTCTACCCGTGAAATAGAGGAACACATCGCCGAAAAGCATCGCCATCAGTCCGACGAGAAAAACGACGGGGAGGTGAAGTTGTCCGTAAGCCGCAACCGCGCCTGCCGTCAGGATCGCGAGCGATGCGGGCACCGGCAGCCCGATGGCTTCCGCCAGGCAGATGGCTGCGAGCAGAGAGTAGCCATGGCTCGAAATCAGTGAGAACAGATCGTTCATCGCAAAAAGGTCTGTGTAGTATAGCAATCGCCTGGCATCCGCCACGAGAGGGAGTGGCCACCCACGAGCAACAAGTCGCGGACAAGCCAATCAATGTGCTGCAGGCTTTCGTTAGTTTGCGATTCTTCTGTGGCCCGGCGAGATGGGAGGGTGGATGCGATGATTGCTCGGAATTCGCATCTCACGGCTCGAAACTCCCATTACGGCCTGAAACCAGCGGCCCGCCAGCCTATTTCTCCCTAGCCACGACGTACTCGGGTGCCCAGAGCAAAGCGCGCTTAATCTCCGAGTCGGGGAAAATGCAAATGGCCTCGCGCGCCGCTTCAGCATAGCGGGTCGCCTCTTTGGAGGCGAAGTCGAGAGAGTTGTAACGGCTCAGGATGGTGAGGATGTCGCCGTGTGTGACGCCGTTGAAAGCGCGATCGCGCAAGACGCTTTCGATTTGATGACGCTCGGCTGGCGTGCAGTGGTCAAGGGCATGAATCACTGCCATGGTCGCTTTGCCCTCGCGCAGATCGCTGGCCACGGGCTTACCCAGCACACTTTCGGAAGCAGTCAGGTCCAGTACGTCGTCCACAATCTGGAACGCCATCCCCAGATTGCGTCCGTACTGCCCCAGCCGCGCCTCTTGTTGCAGATCGGCGCCTCCGAGGATGCCGCCCACTCGCATGCACACGGAAAACAGGCATGCAGTCTTGCGATAGATCAGGTCCAGATATTCCTGCACGGAGATCAGCTTGCCGAGCTTCTCCATCTGCAGCAGTTCGCCCTCAACCATTTGTTGGGTGAGTTCGATCAGAACGTCGAGGATGCGAAAATTGCGCTCCTGCACCGCGATCTTGAACGCCTGCATGTAGAGCCAGTCGCCGGCCAGTACACACTTCGAGTTGCCCCACTGGGTGTTGGCGGCAGGGCGCCCCCGGCGGATCTCGGCTTCATCGATGATGTCGTCGTGCACGAGCGTTGCCGTATGGATGATCTCGACAACGGACGCGAGCCGGACGGCTCCTGTGCCCTTGTAGCCGAAAAGTTTCGCGGACAACAACAGCAGCGCCGGACGAATTCGCTTGCCACCTCCCGCGCGCAGGTATTCGCCTATCTCGGTAATGGCCGCGACATTCGAGACTGTGTCTTGCCCGAACTGCTCCTCGATCGCGACAATATCGTCGCGCAGCAGGTCAAAAATTTCTTTCCCGTGAATGTCCGTCGTCGTACTCACATCCGTCCTGCGTTTCTGGAGCCTGGCATTTCTGCAAACCTGTTCTGATCTGCCGGAAGCCTAATTAGTCCGGTAATTCGTGAACTGCAAATCGATCCCGAAATCCTGCGCCTTGACCATGGCGATAACTTCCTGCAGCGTGTCGCGGTCTTTGCTGCTGACCCGGACCAAGTCGCCCTGAATCGACGCCTGCGCTTTCTTTTTCGAGTTCTTGATCAGCTTTACGATCTCCCGCGCCTTCTCGATCGGAACGCCCTGCTGCAGCGTAATCTTCTGTTTGACCGTGCTTGAAGCAGCCGGTTCAAGCGCGCCGTACGTCAGTCCTTTCAGGGGCACTCCGCGCTTCACCAATTTCTGCTGGAACACGTCATTGACGGCCTTCATTTTGAATTCATCGGCCGAGTGCAGAATAATCGCCTCGTGTCCCTCCATCGCGATCTGCGACTTGGAGTCTTTCAGATCGAAACGGGTGCTGACTTCCTTCATCGCCTGTTGAATGGCGTTTGCAACTTCCTGCAAATCGATTTTGCTGACGATATCGAAACTGCTATCGGGCATGGCGCTCTGCCTTTGGAGTCAAGATTCCCCGCTACACCGAAAACTCGTACCCATGAGGTTATCAGAAGAAGCAATCTCTGGGCAGGCAAAGCGCGCTTGTTCAGTAGTCGCTTGTCTAGGACAGTTTGAAAAAAACGCGGAAGTTGTCCGCCGTCTGCTGTCCGACTGTCTCTGCGGGTAAGCCGCGCAATTGCCCGATCTGACGGGCGACTTCGGTGACAAACGCCGGCTCGTTGCGCTGGCCGCGATGAGGAAGCGGCGCAAGATAAGGCGAGTCCGTCTCAATCAGCATGCGATCGAGTGGCACGAATTGGGCCGCTTCGCGAATCGATTGCGCTTTGGGGAAAGTGATGTTCCCGGCAAACGAAATCATAAAGCCGAACTCCAACGCCCGTCGCGCGTGTTCAACGCTTCCAGTGAAACAGTGCAGGATGCCGCCCCGTCCGTTAGAAACCCACTGATCCTCAATTATCGCCAGGCAATCGTCCCATGCATTTTCGCTATTGTCGGAAGGTCGACAATGAATAATGATGGGCAGCTTCGCTCGTTCGGCCAGTTCCATCTGCTGCCGGAAAACCGCTTTCTGCGCGTCGCGTGGAGAATGATCGTAAAAGTAGTCGAGACCGATCTCTCCCCAGGCAATGACTTTGGGGTGCCGCGCCCATTCCAGCAACTGCGAATCAGCCGCGTCATTGGCGAGATGAGCTTCGTGCGGGTGAATGCCGACACTGGCGAAAATTTCCGGATATTCGTCTCGCCCACCATACTTCTCCGCCAGTCGGATACCGCAATCGGCCGTGGCCGGCCCCTCGCCGTTTCCGATAGCAAGATAAGCCTCAATCCCGCGCTGCTTGGCCCGCGCCAGTACCAGGTCTCGATCGGAGTCGTACCGTTTTCCTTCGAGATGCGCA
The DNA here is from genome assembly GCA_963838315.1 of uncultured Acidobacteriaceae bacterium. Taxonomy (GTDB): domain Bacteria; phylum Acidobacteriota; class Terriglobia; order Terriglobales; family Acidobacteriaceae; genus Acidiflorens. The sequence goes on along the minus strand of CAWIQW010000013.1, from coordinate 5,229 downwards.
TGGGAGTCGATAAACATAATGTTGGAAGGCGGGACACGCCGGCCCAAACCGGAAGAGTCAATCGTCGAGTCGAAAACTGAAACTCCTAATACCTGCGACTTGAAACCCTTGAACTTTGAACTTTTGAAACCCAGGGGCTTTTCTTACTTCAGCCGAGTCCCCAGCGGCACGTCTTCCAGAAAGCTCGCCAGTACCGGCTTCCCGCCCTCCGGCGATGCCGCTACGATCATCCCATTCGATTCCAGCCCGCGAAGCTTGCGCGGAGCGAGGTTGGCCACGATCACGACCTTGCGTCCGATCAAAGTCTCCGGAGCGTAAGCCTCGGCAATTCCAGCCACCAGCTGCCGGACTTCGGTTCCCAAGTCGACTTCGAGCCGCAGCAGTTTGTCCGCCCCCTTCACGCGCTCAGCCGTCTTCACCTGCGCCACGCGCAACTCCACCTTGGCAAAGTCGTCAATGCTGATCTTACCCTCCGGAATTGCAGCCGCCGGTTTTGCCGGAGCCGCCCCTACCGGCGAACCCGGCGCCGGTGCACTGGAGTTGGCCGTCGAAGGGGCGGGCTGAACGGTCGTCGTCGCCGAACCCGAACCGCGCTGTTCTTCCATTTTCTGCATCCTCTCTACCGCCGATTTATCTGCCCTCGGAAACACGGCCTGTACCTCGCCGAGTTTCGTGCCGAGTTGCAACTGTCCCCAGCCGAGTTGCGCCAGGTCGAATTTCTTGATGTCGCCCAGCCCCATCTGGGCCCAGATCTTCACCGTAGACTCCGGCATGATCGGATGCGCTAAGGCCGTGACGATTCGCAATGCTTCCGCGCTGGTATAGAGCACCGTCGCCAGCCGCTGCCGGCTTTCCTCGTCCTGCTTGTCCCCGAGCGCCCACGGCTCGTTCTCAACGATGTACTTGTCTACCGCCGCAACCAATCCCCATGCCGCCTCCAGCGCGCGTGAGAACTGGTACTGGTCGAAATACGATCCGAAATCGGCAATCGCTTTCTTAGCGACCTCGTGGATCGCATCATCCTGCGCCGTCCGCACCGCCTGAGAAGGATAAGGAACCTCTCCTTTGAAGTAGCGCGTGATCATCGTCAGCGTGCGGCTGGCCAGATTGCCTAGTCCGTTCGCGAGATCGGCGTTATAGCGTTGCACCAGCGCGTCAAAGCTAAACGATCCATCCTGACCAAAGACGATCTCGCGCAGAAGGAAATAGCGCAGCGCGTCCGTCCCCAGCACGTCGACAATGGTTTCAGCGCGCACGATATTGCCGCGCGACTTCGACATCTTGCTTTCTTCAAACAGGAGCCAGCCGTGAGCTGTAATGCCTTTGGGCAGCGGCAAACCGGCAGCCATCAAAAATGCGGGCCAGTAGACGCAATGAAAACGCACAATCTCTTTGCCGATCATGTGCACGTCGGCGGGCCAGTATTTCTCATACTTGCTCGGGTCCGAAGACCCGAATCCCAGCGCGGTAATGTAATTTGCCAGCGCATCCAGCCACACATAGATCACGTGCCTGGGATCGCCGGGCACTGGAATGCCCCAGGAAAATGTGCTGCGGCTGATCGAGAGATCGCGCAGTCCGCCGCTCACAAACGCCAGCACTTCATTGCGCCGTGTTTCCGGACGTATGAAATCCGGCTGCTCGGTGTAGAGCTTTACCAGCCGATCCTGAAAGGCCGAGAGTTTGAAAAAATAATTCTCTTCCTTCACCGTCTCTGTGGGACGCCCGCATTCCGGACAAGGCGCGCCCGGTCCAACCGAATCCACGTAGAGTTCGTCAGACACGCAGTACTGCCCGGTGTAGTGGCTTTTGTAGATAAACCCGGCGTCCGCGATCCGCTTCCACAAAGCCTGCACCCCCTGCTTATGGCGCGGCGAGGTCGTGCGGATGTAATCGTCATAAGTCAATCCCATGCGGTCCCAAAGCGCGCGGAATTCGGCGGAGACCTCGTCGGTAAACTGCTGCGGAGTTTTCCCCGCCGCCTGCGCCGCCCGCTCGATCTTCTGCCCATGCTCGTCCGTGCCCGTCAGGAACCATGTGTCATCGCCCAGCAGTCGATGCCTACGGGCAATCGTGTCGCACGCAATCGTGGTGTAGGCGTGTCCAATATGCGGATGCGCGTTGACGTAATAAATCGGAGTCGTGATGTAAAACTTCTTGGTCATTCCCCTGCCTTACTCATAATAATTTCGCGTCCGTATTTGCCGCTAAGCGGCAGTCGTCGGATTCAGTTTAATGTCGCCGACCTCGATTCCAATATGTCGCAGATGGTGCATCATATGGGCCAGATAATCCTCGAAGACAAACTGGAGCGTCATCGCTTCGGACCCCGCGACCGTCAACGTGTGCGACCACGCTGATTCCGGCACCGCTTCGGCGGCGGCCAGCAATTGCCGGTTGAGTGCCTCCCAAATTTCAACCAATTCTTTCCACTCCCGCCGCTGATACCCGTGGACTGCCACCCATCGATTCTGCTCGTAGCCCGGCAAAGCCAGTTTGTCTTCGAACTGGGCGCGCACAATCCGCTGATGATTGTTCGCGGCCGAATCCAGCAGATGCCCGAGTTCTTCCTTCGGAGACCAGTTCGACGCCGCCGGCTTGCTCTCAAGTACGTTCGCGGGGAGCTTTCGGAGGCGCTCCGGCACCACTTTCAAGAGCTCCTGTAAGTTAGTGAGCGCTCGCATCAGTGCTCCTTAGAGTTCTGGATTTGCAACCACGGCCCGCGATTGGACCATCAATTGTGACCGACGGAAAAGAGCCGAATCGCTTCCTGCATGACGTGTTTCAGCGGCACCTGATGTTCTGTGGCGATCCGCCGGCAGTCGTCGAATTCCGGGGCGTAATTGGAAACGGTCCCGTTCATGTTCGCAATCTTTATTCGTACTGGCCCCCATGTTGTGTCCACGGTCTCCCATCTCCGCGTCAGTATTTTTCTTTCTTCGTCGCGCCGGCGCACCCCGAGCGTGGTCGTCTCCGCAAAGATGATGTTGCTCAGGCGATCTGCATCCTCCAGTTTGGCCAGCACGGTAAGCAATGCCCCCGGACGGTTCTTCTTCATCTGGACTGGGGCACTGAACACGTCAAGCGCGCCCTCTGCCAGTAACCGCTCCATCGCATAGGCCAGCACTTGCGGACTCAGGTCATCGAGATTGGATTCGAGCACTGCGATCCGATCACTGTGAGGTCCATGGTTAAGCCCCACACTCGTTGGCAGTTCCGCAACCACCTCACCTATTGTCAGCCGCAACACATTGGGATGATCAGCCAACTCGCGGCTCCCCGCGCCGTATCCCGCCTTCTCGATCTTCATCGCAGGGAACGCCGCGAACCGCGTCACCAGCGTTTGAACAATAGCCGCGCCCGTCGGCGTCACCAGTTCAACCTGCGGCCCGGACGAATATACGGGTGCATCCTGCAACAGCTTCACCGTCGCCGGAGCGGGCACGGGCAGGGTTCCATGGGCGCACTTGACCGTACCTCCGCCCACATTGAGCGGAGAACACACCCACTCGTCCACTCCCAGAGCCTTCGCTCCCACGGCCGCGCAGACAATGTCGACGATGGCATCGACCGCGCCCACTTCATGAAAGTGAACGTGCTCGATCGACGTGTTGTGGATCGCCGCTTCCGCCGCCCCTAACGTTTCAAAGATCCGGATCGCAGTGGATTTGGCAGGGCCGCCGATCGCCGCCTTGCTAATAATTTGGCGGATCTCGTTCAAGCCGCGGCCATGCTGCAGTGTGGTTTGGTGATCATCATCAAGCTCGGGCGGATGCCCGTGCTCATGGTCATGCTCATGCCGGTGCCCGTGTGAATGCCTTCCCAAATCCTCCCGCTGCTCCCAGAAAACTTCGCGGGGAAGATCTTTCTCCCCGCCGGCATAAACGTCTACCTTGGTAGCCGCGAGCCCTCCCCGCACGACCCGTGAAATCTCAAGCCTGGCGCCAAGATTGAGCGCCGCCACGGTTTCCGTAAAGAGTTTCGCCGGCGCTCCCGCATCCACCAGCGCGCCCAGAAACATGTCGCCGCTGATGCCGGAAAAGCAGTCGAGGTAGCCAATGCGCATAAAGTCTCGTCGTGTCGCTGTCCGTCGATCGGAATGTTTCCACGTGGCCCGAGCCCCGCTGGTTCGGCGGAGGTCCACCCCGCCATCCGTGCGCGAGAGTCATTAGTTCGCACACGGAGCGAACGACCGATAGCGAAGGACGAGCAGTTGTTTGTCATGATAGGTTTCGCCGTCACCCACCGTCAAACCCGCTGCACTATGCGACTTTGTTAGAATCACTTTTCTCCAATACCTTGAGGGATTTCTTGTATCAAGAACTGGAACGCCGTCTGACCGAGGCTGTACGCGACTTCCTGCGCCGCGGTTTTCAGCTCGAAGTTGCCAATATTGTCATTGAGCAACCTCCGAAGATCGACTTTGGAGAATACGCCCTCCCGATTGCCTTCGAACTCGCCCGCAAATTGCGCAAGGCTCCACGCAAGATTGCCGACGAGATCGTTGCCGGAATCGGCCCGGTTGCTGGCATTGAGAAGTTCGAAGCTGCCGGAGCCGGGTACATTAACGTCTTCGTAAATCGCGCCGAAGTGGCCGCCGCTCTCACTGCCGGCGAAACGCCGACCGGCGCCCCCCTCAGCGGCAAAGTGTTGGTGGAGCATTCCAGTATCAATCCGAACAAAGCGGCCCACATTGGACATCTGCGGAATGCCATCCTGGGAGATACCTTCGTTCGCCTGCTGCGCTTCGCGGGCAGGGAAGTTGACATTCAGAACTACATCGACAATACCGGCGTTCAGGTCGCCGATGTGGTCGTCGGATTCATGCACGTCGAGAAGAAGTCGCGCGCCGAGATCGAAGCCCTCGCCGCTGCTCCGCGTTTTGATTTCTACTGCTGGGATCTCTACGCCCGTGTTTCGCGCTGGTACGAAGAAGACAAGCAGAACCGCGAAGCCCGCCTCGCAACCCTTCACGCGCTTGAGCAAGGGAACAACGAAACCGCGCAAATCGCCGAACTGATTTCCGTCGCCGTCCTCCGGCGCCATCTCGAGACGATGGATCGCCTCGATATCGAATACGACTTTCTGCCCCGCGAGAGCGAGATCCTCCACTTGCATTTCTGGGATGCCGCCTTCACCAAGCTCAAAGAAGCCGGCGTGCTCACCTACGAATCTGAAGGCAAGAACAAAGGTTGCTGGATCATGCGCCGCGCCGGAACCTCAAAATCA
>CAWIQW010000012.1:0-104872 GCA_963838315.1 uncultured Acidobacteriaceae bacterium | reverse complement strand
GATCCGGATCAGGAGTTTGAGCCTCGCTCGCGCGCCAAACAGTTGCCGGATGGGAAGATCGTTTCGCCGCCCCTGGAAGACATGTATCCGTTCTTGGGGGCGGAGGAACTCGCCGCCAACACCATCGATGTCGAGCAATCGGACGCCAAAGGGTTCAGCGAAAAACTGCCTCGGTAATGGCGTATGAGACGAGACAAATTCGTCCATCTCTGGAGACGGCTGAACGTCTCGGATGCGCACGCCCAAGGAATGCTAGCACTGATTGCGGTGCAAGCCTCTAATGCGAGGTTGATTGCGTCAACCTACCAGGCCCCCACCTGAGTGCCATTCCCACACAGTGCAACACAAGATAATCTCCTGATTGAATAGTCTTCGGGGGAGGGCTGTTCGACTAGCGTCCCACGACTCGCAAGAGTTTTGGGGCGTTTTTTTTTGCCGTGTTAGTGCAAAATGAGATTTGGTCAACCGTTACGCCATCGCGACGGATCGAAAGCCATATACGCAATTCAAGGGCCGCGAATCATCCCAAGCAGAAAATACCTTGCAGAATCGCCGATTCATACAAGGCATGGTCTTACTCTCGTAACTCTTCCCGCCTCCCTTCGGCAGGCTAGAATCCCGTAAGGGGCCAGGCGAATTCGCGAACGACATGAACCAGCCATCCTTCCACCAGGTCAGCCAGAACAAAGCCGAGGCAATTCCGGTTGACGTAAAACAGATCGAAGGGCGAGCGCGCTGGCTGTTGGGCTTCACGGTTTCCGTCACTGTAGCGTTGACTCTGGGTCTCGTATCTTTTGCTTATCACTGGTTCGGCTCGGCAACTGAAGCTCCCTACTGGTTCGACCTCCGCCCTTGGGTGCCCGCGATTGCGACTCTCCTAGTGCTCTTCGATTTATACGCGCTATATCAGCATTCCCAGCTCCGGCGCATTCGACAACGGATGGCCGAGCGAGATCAGATATTCCAGTTGGTCACGGAAAACGCCGCTGACATGATTGCCGTAGTGGACAGCGATGGCCGCCGGCTTTATAATAGCCCCTCCTATCAAAAAATACTCGGCTACTCTCCCGAAGAGTTAAAAACGACCTCGTCAATCGAACAGATCCATCCGGACGATCGCCAACAGGTATTGAATGCAGCAGAGAAAGCGCGCCAGAGCGGACAGGGAGAGCGGGTGGAATACCGGATGCGCCACAAGGACGGGACCTGGCGCTCTTTGGAATCGACCGCCTGCACGGTACGGAACGCCAGAGGTCAGACGGACAAACTGGTGATCGTGAATCGCGATATCACCGAGCGCAAGCGGGCCGAGGAACTGATGCTGCACAATACGGCGCTTCGGCATGCGGAAGAGAAGTACCGCGCCATCTTCGAAGATGCGGTTGTCGGGATTTTTCAGATGACTCTGGACGGGCGTCCCCTGAACATCAATCGCGCCTTGGCGCACATCCATGGATACGATTCTCCGGCGCAGATGCTGGCAGAGGTGTCGAACGTGGCCCGCCAGATGTTCGTGGACCCCGGCCGGATGGCGAAACTGGTGCAGGCCCTGGATGAGAATGGCGTAGTTCGAGGAGCCGAGGTCGAAGTTTACCGCCGGGACGGAACGAAAAAGTGGCTGCTGCTGAGTCTGCGCGCCGTGCGCGACGCCAGCGGTATCGTCGCGCTCCACGAAGGCACAGTCGAGGATATCTCGGACCGCAAAGTCGCCCAGGAACGCGTCCAATATTTGGCCTACTACGATGCTCTCACCGGCTTGCCCAACCGCACTCTTCTGCAGGACCGGTTGTCGAAGGCGCTGGCCAGTGCTCATCGCCAAAATGATAAGGTGGCTCTCCTGTTCCTCGACCTTGACCGGTTCAAAAACATCAATGACTCGCTGGGGCATTCGGTCGGCGACCTTCTACTGAAGGAAGTTGCCGAACGGCTCAAAAGAACGGCTCGTGAACAGGATACGGTGGCCCGGTTAGGCGGAGACGAATTTCTCATCGTGGTCAATGACGTGAAGAACGTCCCCGACGCGGCTGTTACCGCTGAGCGGTTCATGGATGCAATGACACCGGAATTTGTCATTCAAGGAAACCCGCTGAGTATCAGCTGCAGTCTGGGCATCAGCATTTTCCCGGATCACGGCGCGGACGGCGAAACCTTGATCAAGAATGCCGATGCGGCCATGTATTGCGCCAAAGATTATGGGCGTGACAACTTCCGCTTCTTTACCGAGGACATGAACGCTCAGGTCGTAGAGCGGCTGACCCTGGAGAACAGCTTGCGTCTTGCCCTCGACAACCATGAACTCTTTCTCGTGTACCAGCCCCAGATGGATATGGCCACGGGAAGAATTACGGGATTGGAAGCTCTCCTGCGCTGGCAACACCCGGAATTGGCCTTGTGCCGCCAGACAAGTTCATACGAATCGCGGAGAACAGCGGGCTGATCATGCCCATTGGAGAATGGGTGCTCAGGACGGCCTGTTTCCATGCCCGCCAATGGCAGGACGAGGGGCTTCCCGCAATACCGGTTGCCGTGAATGTCTCCGCGGTACAGTTCCGGCAGCAGGGCTTTCGGGAACTCATCAGCCGGGTGCTGCGCGAGACCGGCCTGGCCTGCGAATACCTCGAATTGGAGCTCACGGAAAGCCTTCTGCTCTCGAACGCTGATGTTACCTCCTCAATTCTGCGGGAATTGAAGGTCATGGGATTGAAGCTGGCCATCGACGACTTTGGGACGGGCTATTCGAGCCTCAGCTACCTGAAACAATTTCCCTTCAGCAAGCTTAAAATCGACCGCTCGTTTATCCGCGACATCGCCGTGAATTCGGATGACGCTGCGATCACGACCGCGATCATCAGCATGGCAAAGAGTTTGAGTCTCAAGGTAATTGCTGAAGGAGTGGAAACCGAAGCGCAAATGTCGTTTCTGCGCGCGCTTCGTTGCGATGAGATTCAGGGCTTCTACTTCAGCAAGCCTCTAACGGTCGACGAGGTTTCCGCTAAACTGCGCGTCGATCCTGTTCAACGCGCTTTATCTGCAAGTCATGGGGAGCGCTAAGCACGCGTGACATCTTTGCTGGCCCTTCCTGGGTCGAAACAGCAGTCGCCTTGAAGGTCAAGAGCTGTTTGTAAACAGATGTATCTGGAGTGGCAGTCAGCGTCGCCATGCCCGGTCGCTTCGAGGCAGGGCCGCTCTCAACGAACAAACTTTCAGGCTTCCGTGATCCCCTGCGATCACGGAAGCCTGATTTGCGTCTTGGGAATAGTCTGGCTGCGCACGGAAAAAAGCGTCCGGGCGCGGGCGGACTATGCTGCGGGTTTCATTTTGAGCATGGTTTGCAGTTCCGCAAGTTTTTCTTTCGCAGCGGTGGCTTTCGCCATCGCGTCGGACAGCTGTCCGGATTCGAATGAGGCCGAGGCATCGGCCCAGCTCTGCTTCAAGGATGAGAGGCCGTCGGCAGCACCAGCGGGAAGCTTATGGCTATTGGTGAGCGCGTCGACTTTGGTTTGCACGGCCGCCACTAAGCCGGGCATCGATTGGGTCATTTCCTTCCACTGCGCGGTCAGCTCATCTTTCTTGGCGGATGCGGCGGCGGCGAGATCCTTCACCTTGCCGGGTAGCGCCTTAGAAGCTTCAAACGCGGCAGCGTAATCGCCCTTGTCGTAAGCGTCCTTAGCGGACTGTATAGCGGTTTGAACATCTTTGGATTGGTCGGGCACGTACTTGTTAGCTTGATCGGCCACCGCAGCGTAGGCCGTCTGTGCGCTCTTGATCGCGACGTCAGCTCCCGTCTTCTGTGCATTGTCGCAAGCAGTGAAGAAAATCATGCCAGCCAGAATGGCGGCAAATAAAAACTTGGTTTTCATGAAACGCTCCTGGGATTTAGTTCGAGTAGTTGAGATAGGACGATTCTGGGAACACTACGATACAACAAGTACCCATCACGTCATTGTCGTTTGGACGTACACCATCCTACGCATTTGGTGTCAACTTGCAACAGGATTTTTCTTCCCGTGGGGATTGGCCGTTATACAAGAGCGATGTTTTGATCGCGGCGGGTCAAGATCGTGCGCGCAATGCGAACTGGCCAACGGATAGATAATTCCACGCCGAGCATTGCTTGGAGCTCGAAGAATCTCCCGATCAGTAGGCGAACCCATCCGGCTGGCTCACCGCGCCAACCCGGACGTAGTGATCGATGAATTCGCGACCCGCGGCCAGGGCCTTGCGATTCACGTCCATCATCTCCACTTTCTTTATCTTCGATTGAAGAACCCCTTCGGCCGTCGCCGGTAGCAAGCACTCAGTCTCTTCGAGCAGCGCGCCCAGCATGACGATATTCGTGGCCTTCGTTGAACCCAACTTGTCCGCCATTGCGGACGCTGGAATGCAGATCACGCGCGCCTGCGGAAGCGGAAAATCCTGCGGCAAGTGGTCGTTGTTGTAGAGAATAAGTCCACCCGAAGCGACATGCGGAGCGAACTTCCGAAGCGAGAGCTCATTCATCGCGACCAGCACATCCGGATGCGAAACCAGCGGCGACCCGATCCGCTTCTTCGAAAGACATACGTGGCAGTGCGCGCTTCCCGAACGCATCTCCGGGCCATAAGAAGGAAGCCAGCTCACCTCAAGCCCTTCGCGCATTCCCATCTCGGTCAGCAACTGTCCGAGCAGCAAAACGCCCTGTCCGCCGAAGCCGGCAATCTTGATTTCGAACTCCTTGAAGTGATGCTCGTGGTGGGGGAGCGAGGTTTCCAGGCCAGAGTCCTTAGCCGTAATCTCAAGAACATCCGGTATCGAACGCTGCGGAATCACGGTGTTCTCGACAGGTTCATGCACTTTGTCTTTGAATACATTCAGCGGGAAGTTCGGAATCATTTTCTCGGCGACCCACTTGCGCGCTTCGACCGGATCTTTCGACCAGATTGTTGGGCAGGGTGAGAGAATCTCGACAAACGAGAAGCCGATGCCATCGCGCTGGATTTCCAGCGCTTTGTGCACCGCCTTCCGAGCCTTCATGATGTTCTTCGCGTCGCAGAGCGCGACCCGCTCCACATACACGGGAGCTTCGAGGGTCGCGATCAACTCGGCCATGTGTAGCGGAAAGCCTTCATTGCCCGGACGGCGCCCAAAAGGAGACGTCGTGCTCTTCTGGCCTACCAGCGTGGTGGGAGCCATCTGGCCGCCCGTCATGCCGTAGATCGCGTTGTTGACGAAAAAAACGGTGATCTTTTCGCCGCGGTTGGCCGCGTGAATGATTTCTGCAGTGCCGATGGCGGCGAGGTCGCCGTCTCCCTGATAGGAGATGACGATCTTATTGGGACAGGTGCGCTTGATGCCGGTCGCTCCCGCCGGAGCGCGGCCGTGGGCTAGTTGCACGTTGCCGACATCGAAGTAGTAATAGGCGAAGACGGAGCAGCCGACGGGGCTCACGAAGATGGTTTTGTCCTGCAAGCCGAGTTCCTCGAGGGCTTCGGCAATCAGCTTATGGGCGACGCCGTGTCCGCAGCCAGGGCAGTAATGAGTTTGTTGCTGCAGATCGCCTTTGCGCTCATAGCCGTCATAAAACAGCGGCGACTTGGAGTGTAGTACCTCATAGCCCGCAGCCAGGATTTCGGAAGCTTTCGCGTCGAGTTTCGTATCGCTTGCCATATTCGTCCTCTCCCTGTTCAATCCGGCTACACCAGCGCCATCACGCGCTGCATCACTTGCGAATGCACTTCTTCGACCGACGGGACGTTGCCGCCCGCGCGCCCGTAGAAATCCACCGGGACCTTGCCGCCCATCGTCAGTTGCACATCCTCAAGCATCTGGCCGTTGCTGAGTTCGACCACCAGAATCTTGCTGGCATTCTTGGCGGCGTCGCGAAGGGCTTGTTTCGGGAATGGCCACAGCGTGATGGGACGGAACAGGCCCGCCTTCAGGCCTTCGCGGCGAGCCATCTCGACGGCTGAGCGAAGGACGCGCGAAGTGATGCCATAGCCGACGAGCAGGATCTCGGCGTCGTCGGTCTCAAAGTTTTCGTGGAGGCACTCGACCTGCGAAGCGCGAATATACTTCGCTTCCAGCTTGCGAATGTGCGCTTCCAGGTCGTCGGGCTCGAGGAAGATGGAGCTGACGACGTTCTTGCGCGTCTCATGGGTGCCCTGTACGGCCCATGGTTTTTCTGGAATGTTGACTTCGCGTTCTTCGAGCTCAAGCGGTTCCATCATCTGGCCGATAAAACCATCAGCCAGGATGATGGCCGGATTTCGATAACGGTCGGCCAGTTCGAAGGCAAGAACCGTGAGGTCCGCCATCTCCTGCACGGAAGCCGGGGCTAGCACGAAGTTTCGATAGCATCCGTGGCCTCCGCCTTTGACCATGGCGAAATAGTCGCTCTGTTCGGGAGCGATGTTGCCCAATCCCGGTCCACCGCGCACGATGTCTACGATCACGCACGGCAATTCCGCGCCCGCACAGTAAGAAATTCCTTCCTGCATCAAGCTGAGGCCGGGGCCGGAGGATGCGGTCATGACGCGGGCCCCGGCCGCAGCTGCGCCATACACCATGTTGATGGCGGCGACTTCGCTCTCCGCCTGCAGGAATGTTCCGCCCACCTGCGGCATATAAAGAGCCGCCGCCTCGGCGATCTCGCTGGCTGGGGTGATGGGATATCCATAATAGGAGCGGCAACCGGCGAGGATTGCGCCCTTCACGATGGCCACATTTCCTTTACAGAGCTGCCGCATGGGATTCTCCTAAAACGGTGCTGCTTTGGCCGTCCTGTAGCGCAAGTGGTTTTGAGGGCGGCGTGAGACGGTAGACCGTGATGGCGCCGGGCTCGGGACAGCAATAGAAACAGATGCCGCATCCCGTGCACCCTTCGCCGGAATACTGCGCCGGATGAACGCCATAGGCATTCAGTTCGGGCAGGAGTTCCAGACACTCGGGAGGACAGGACTCCACACAAAGGCCGCAGCCCTTGCACTCCGCGCTGTCGATCAGGATGTTGCCGCGCGCTGCCTTGGTTTCAAGCTTGTTCGGTCCAGTCATACTCACCTCGTTGCCGTTACCATTTCGGGGCGCTGCAGCCACTTTGTTTTTTCGCAATACGTATAAAGCTCTTCGCGGAACTTGGGATGTGCGATTTCGATGAGCGCCTTGGCCCGTTCGCGAATCGATTTGCCGTGCAGGTACGCCACGCCAAATTCGGTGACAACGTAGCGCACCAGGCCGCGCGAAGTAACCACGCCGGCGCCTGGGCTCAGCATGGGCATGATGCGTGAGATCGCGCCATTTTTCGCGGTCGAGGAGATGGCGATGATCGGCTTCCCTCCCTTGGAACGCGAAGCCCCGCGCAGGAAGTCCACTTGTCCGCCAATCCCGCTATAGAAGTGGTTGCCGATGGAGTCGGAACAAACCTGCCCGGTCAGATCGACCTGCAACGCGGAGTTGATGGCCACCATCCGGTCGTTCCGGGCGATGAGGACGGGATCGTTGACATAGCAGGTGGGATGAAACTCAAAGATAGGATTGTTATCGACGAAATCGAAGATGCGTTTGGATCCGAGAATGAATCCGACAATGATTTTGCGCGGCTTGAAGTTCTTGCGCTCGCCCGTGATCACCCCCGCTTCGACCAGCGGAATGACGCCATCGGAAACCAGTTCACTATGGACGCCGAGATGCTTGCGGTCGGTGAGCAGTGGCAGGACGGCATCGGGGATACCGCCGATTCCGGTCTGCAGGACGGAGCCGTCTTCGATCAGGCTGGCCACGTTGCGGGCAATCGCGACATGCAGGTCGGTGACCTCGGGCTTTTTCATGGCGCAGAGCGGCCGCGATGACTCGACGACGACATCGATATCGTTGACGTGGATGTAACTGTCGCCGTAGGTGCGCGGCATCTGGTCGTTGACCTGGGCCACCACAAAACGGGCCTGCTGGGCGGCGGTCAGCGTAGTGTCGACGCCCACGCCAAAGCTGCAGAAGCCATGAGAATCCGGCGGCGAGACCTGGCAGAGCGTGACATCGAGAGGCATGGCGCCGCTGGTAAACAGTTCCTCGATCTCGCTCAGATAAATCGGGGTATAGTCGGCGCGGCCATCATTGATGGCATCGCGCACGTTGGCACCGATGAATACCGCGTTGTGCCGGAAGTGTCCAGCCATTTCGGGAGCTACATAAGGCGCGGTTCCCATCGTCATCATGTGGACGATTTCCACATCCTCAACATAAGGTCCGCGCTTCATCAGTGCCTCGACCAGCGTCTCGGGTTCCGCACAGCCGGGCTGGATATACACGCGCATGCCAGACGATACGCAGCGCAAGGCCTCGTCAGGCGTACGCAACTTTTTCTTGTAATCGATTTGCCACGACATCAGCTTCCCTTTCCCCCTTTAACCTTCCGCTTTCCACTCTCACTTCGTCGCCGACGACATTGCTCTTTCATAGCCTACGGACGCGTAATAAATGGCGCGATCAAAGAACTGATCGAGGAGTTGCAACATCTCCAGTTCGCCGAAGGCTTCGGCCGGACGCTCCGGCGCGCCCTCCTTCCGCAGAAACTCCCATAAGGTTTCTTTCGTCAGAATGATGACCCAGATCAACTCGCTGACGGGCACGCCCTGGTGGACGCGCCGGGCGCCGATTTCCTCGTAGCGCCGCTCAATGTCAAAGGAGCTTTTGCCAAGCAGCCAATCGCCCAGGTGGCGATAAATTTCGCCGACTTTCTCCTTCAGATCCTCGGGTGGGACATTGCGATAAGAGCGTGTCAGCTCGGAGGTTTGCACCTTCGCGACCAGTCCGGCAGCCAGGGCTTCGGAGTGCGTCTCAATCAGACGGACCAATCGGTAAGCTAGCATCATGACCGCCTCCTGGTTCCTCAACCTCAGTTTCGATCCGGGAACCAAAGACGTGTGTGACACCAGGCACGGCCGATTGTGACTGGAATCACATCGATAAACCATTGTTAACAAAGCAATTGGGTGGAGCCCATACTTCTCCCGACCAACCGGCCGGACGGCCCGCGCGGCTTGGGGTTTTCCATTACCCCTTACTCGGAACAGACATGGATCTCCTCATTTTCTGTGACGCAGTATCCGCGCGTTAACATCTAAGGGTAGAATCGTTGTAAGCAGCAGTCAGAGAAACGGGCCGGATCCGCAACTTTACCGGAATCATGTTCAGGGCATCCACAAACCGGGGCGTCGTGGTGAGAGTTCTGTGCATGCTCTCGATCGCCCTCGTCTGCGCCGTGGGTGTGATTCAAGCAGTCCACACGCATCCTGAAGATTCGACCGCTTCCCACCATTCCTGCTCCATCTGCTCCACCGCGCATGCGGGCTTGAGTACGGAGGTCGTTGCCACGGCGCCGATCCTGATCGCGGCCGCGCTAACCACTCCAGTACGCGAGCTGGCGAAGATATTTCACGCCCCAGCCGTTCACTTCATCCGTCCTCCACCCGCCGTCTGATCCCCCCGCCTGATTCTTGCAGTTACTAGGGATCGCGAGCTCCGAGATCGCAGCGGCCTCGCTCAGACTTTTCATTCGTGGAGGAATCATGCATCTGTTTCATAAAAGCTGTCTGGCGGCCGCTATGCTGGCGGCTTCGGTGGGATTGAGTGCCGGCGCGACCAACGCGCAATCCGGAGGCAGTTCGGGATCGATCAACGGTACCGTGCTCGACCCCTCGGGTGCGGTCGTTGCCAATGCCCGTATTGAGATACATAACCCGGTCAGCGGCTATGACGCCAAGACCGTGACCGATAGCAAGGGCAACTTCGTTTTTCCCAATGTGCCGTTCAACCCGTATCACCTGACGGCGTCCGCCGAAGGATTCGCAACCAGCGCTCAGGATGTGCAGGTCCGTTCGGTCGTGCCGGTTGCGGTGCAGGTGAATCTGGAAGTGACTGCTTCTTCAACCACTGTTTCAGTCGAGGCCGCCGGTGACTTGGTGGAGAACGATCCCACCTCGCATGTTGACGTAGACCGAGAGCTTTTTTCGCGAATTCCGATGGGCAACTCGTCTTCGGGAATGAGCACGATGGTGGGGACCTCGACGCCGGGCATCGCATCCGACTCCAATGGACAGCTTCATGGACTGGGCGATCATGCGGAGAATTCGATCTCGCTCGACGGTCAGCAGATGACCGATCAGATGAGCAAAGTATTTTCCAACCAGCTTCCGCTCGATTCCATCCAGTCCATGGAAGTGATCTCGGGCGCGCCACCCGCGGAGTACGGCGGCAAAACCAGCGTGGTCATCGTGGCCGCCACGCGGTCGGGACAGGGAGTGACGACGCCTCACGGCAGCATCACGACTTCATACGGTTCCTTTGGCTCGACCAATCTGTCCGCCGATCTAGCCTACGGAGGCAAGAACTGGGGTAACTTCATTTCGCTCGGCGGCCTGAACAGCGGCCGGTTCCTGGATGCACCGGAGTTCGCCGTCATCCACGACAAGGGCAATGAGCAAAATGTGTTCGACCGGATCGACCTCCAGCTTTCGACCGCCGACTCGATTCACCTGAATGTCGGATACAGCCGGAGCTGGTTCCAGACGCCCAATTCGCTGGACGCGCAAAACGCGACGGCATGGAGCGGACTCGATGGAGTTCTGCCTTCGGTAGAGAACTATGGAGGCGTAGTTCCAGGCACAAACATTACCGTGGGGCCAACCGACCAGCGTTCCAAGATCGGAACCTATAACATAGCTCCTTCCTGGACGCGCCTGCTGAGCAACACCGAAGTGTTTACCCTGGGCGCGTTCGTGCGGCGCGACGACTACAACTACTACCCCAGCAGCGATCCCTTCGCCGATCTGGGCCCGCCCAGTCTGCAACGGCAGTCGGTGGGGCAGAACCGGACGTTGACCAATGCCGGCCTGCGATCCGATCTCTCTTATGTCAAGGGCATCAACAACGTCAAGGCGGGAGCGAGCTACGGACAGACTTTTCTGAATGAAAGCGACACGCTGGGCATCGTCGATCCGGCGTACAACGCGCCTTGCCTGACGCTGGCGGGCGCGGCCAACCCGAATGTTCCCGTGCCCGGACTGACCGATCCGTCGCAGTGCGGACTGGCCGGTTATGCTCCAAATACCAGCGTCAACGTCAACGCACCCAACACCAACTTCTATCCTTTATTCAACCCGACACTCGCTCCTTACGATTTGACGCGCGGGGGCGCGCTCTTCAAATTCAACGGCCACACCGACGTGAAGGAGATCGCTCTCTATCTCGAGGACGTGATCACCGCCGGGAAATGGTCTTTCAACCTCGGAATGCGCGGTGATCTTTATAACGGTCTCACGGTCGCGCGGCAAGCGGAACCCCGTCTGGGAATCTCCTACAACATCAAGAAGACGAGCACGATTCTTCGCGTCAGCTATGCGCGTACGCTGGAGTCTCCGTTCAACGAAAATCTGATTCTATCCAGCGTCGGATGCAGCAACGCGGTGTTGAATCCCCTGCTGGCTTGTTCACCGAACGCGCCCGTCGCCAACCCGCTGAGCCCCGGCTTCCGCAACGAATTTCACGTCGGCATCGAGCAGGCGATCGGGCACTATCTGGTTTTTTCCGGAGAATGGATCAGCAAGTACACGCACAATGGATACGACTTCAGCGTGCTGGGCAACACTCCGATCACCTTCCCGATCGAGTGGCACAACGCCAAGATTCCGGGATACGCCGGCCGTGTAAGCGTACCAACCCTGCATGGATTTTCCGCGCAGATGGTGTTCTCCAGCGTTGCCGCGCGCTTCTTCCAGCCGCAGATCGGCGGAGCGGGCGCCACCGTGTCGACCGCGGCCGGACTTCCCTTCCGCATCGATCACGACGAAAAGTTCAACGAGTCCACCCACGTGCAATACCAACCCTGGAAGGCCGGACCGTGGATTGGCGGCAACTGGCGATATGACAGCGGCCTGGTCGCAGGCAATGCCCCCTGTTACGGAGTCGAGGGATTCAACGATTGCCCGCAGTCAACGACTTTGGGCGCGCAACCAGCCGTCCTGCTGCAGGACGCCTTCGGACACCCGCTGAGCGCCGATCAGGAATACGAAGCCGACTTCACGTGCGCGGGAGTGCACGCCACTCCGACGAGTCCGCTGCCCTCGACCTGCCTGGCATCGCAGTTCGGATCCAGCCTGATCAAGATTCCCGCCATCAACACCGAAAACGACGACCATAATCCGGGGCGAATCGCATCGCGCAACCTGTTCGACATCGCCGCCGGCGACGACAACCTGTTCAAAGGCGATCACTATAAATGGAGCCTGACTCTCACCGCCGTCAACGTGACCAACAAGACGGCGCTCTATAACTTCCTGTCAACTTTCAGCGGCACGCATTTTGTAACCCCGCGCGCGTTAACGGCGGAGGTGGGCTTTCATTTCTAGGGATTACTTCGAGATTGGCGGAACGAGAGTCAAAACCCAATAATGCGGCCAGTCTTCCCACCGCCGGACGACCGATTTATCGACGGTGTACGAAACCTGTGAGATCGTCGATCCTCTCTCGGTTCCGCCGATCGCGAGAGTAAATCGCCTCACTGTGTTGCGGGGTAAAGTACTCCCACATGAGGGTAACCCCTCTGATGCATGTGAGGCCAGATGAAACGGCAGTGCCCGCAAAAAACGCATTTCGTCCGATATATGCTCCAGCACCTCGAACAAAAAAATCACGTCAAAACCTTTCGTGCGGGCGCGCTCGAATATGCGGCAGTCAATGTCTCCCAGAAAAGGGAACGGAGCACCGCTTAGAGCGCTTGACAAAGTAGTCGACATGCAAATGAGCCTTAAATTTGCTAAGGTGCGGGCGCTGGCGTGGACGTAAAGTTCAGTTGAAGTCAATTCGTGCAGGAACGGTTGACGCGTTGAGCTGAGTCGCGTTAACAGGGCGTCAACGTCACGTCAGAGTCCACACCCAGTCCTCATTGAATTGAGAGTGAAGTGGGAATGTCAAAATGAGCTTTCAAATTTGCTGAGGTGTTGGGCGCTGCGCGCTGACTTGGAGGCTAAGTTGAGGGAACGTGGAGCGGAGATGTCTGCGAAAGATTCCCGCTAAGCATCCCGCGCTCTAGATTTTGCTGGGGACCCTTCATAAAGCCGCAGACCGCAGAGCCGCCGGCCATTTACATTTAACATTTCTCCTATCTTGCATCCAATTAGTTTTGCGGGACATCCGAGCGATTCCACCAGCCGCCGCCGAGGGCCTGAAATAGTGCGGCGGTGTCGGCGTAACGATTACCTTCGGCTTGGGCAAGGTTTATCACACCTTGTTGATAAGCTTGCTCAGCGCTTAGTAATCCCAAATAGTTGATATAGCCCGCCTGAAACTGCTTCCTTGCCAAGTCGAGAGTAGCGGCGGCAGCCTGTTTTGAGGCGGCCGCGGCCTTGAGTCCATCGGCATCCTGTTGGAGTGCGTTCAGCGTATCCGCCACATTTTGAAATGCCGTGAGGACCGTGCTCCGGTATTGCTCGTCGGCTTGAACATAGGCCGCTCTCGCCGCGCGCTCTCGATGCTTCAGAGTTCCGCCATCGAAGATGGGCTGCGTGACGCCGACGCCTACATCGCGAAAGCCGTTGCCGGCGGCGAATATGTTGCCAAAGGCGAGCGCCATGCTGCCGATATCGCCCGTCAGGCTGAAGCTTGGCAGCCGGTTGGCACGCGCCACGCCGATCAGCGCACTTGCGGAATGCAGATTCTCTTCCGCTTGGCGCACGTCCGGGCGTTGCTCAACGAGTTTCGAAGGAAGGCTCACCGGCAGTTCTTGTGGCAGTTGCAAATTCGAGAGTTCAAATTTCTGAGGCAGACCTTTATCTGGAAAGCCTCCCGCCAACACGGCTAGTAGGTCTCGCTGCTGCGCCAACTGCTTAATGAGCGGCGGCAACGTGGCGGCGACTTGTGCGAGTTGCGATTCCTGTGCCGCTACGTCAAGTTCGCTGGCGTATCCCTTAGCAAACTGGCTGCGCAAGATCTCCAACATATTCGTGTTGATCTTGATTAGCTCGTTGGTCGCATCAATCTGTGCCCGCAGTGAAGCCTCTTGGATGGCTGTGGCGGCGACGTTGGAACTGAGCGTGATATTGGTTGCCGCCAGCGCGAAGCGCGCTTGCTCCTGCTGCGCCTTCAAAGACTCGACCGTTCGCCGGTTCAAGCCGAAGACGTCCGGGACGAACGAAACGCTCACCTCCGGGGTGAAGAGGCTGTACTGAAAGACACTTGCGTTTGGCACGGGTGACAGTTCATTGGAGGTCTTTGCGCGCGTCGCCGAGAAACTGCCCGACACGCTCGGATAGTAAGCGCCCCGCTGTGCCAGCACATTTTCCCTTGCCACGAGCAACGCCGCTTGCGCCGCTTTGAGATCGGGATTGGCTTTCAGCGCGCGTTCGATCAAGTCGTTGAGCGGCTTGGAATGAAACAAGGTCCACCAATCTCCCGGAATGTCGCCACCCGCAGTGAGATATTGTGCTTCACCGCCCGCAACGTTAGGCGTGGCGGTGGTGGTCGTAATCTGAGCCCGAGTGTAGCCGCCGGCATCGGGCGCCGCAGGCCTCTTGAACCTCGGCCCCACCACGCAAGCGGACGTAAAGAGCAGCAAGATCAAGAGCAATGCCGAAGTCTTTGGCAAGCCGGAGAGGCGCGATTTACGAGTCTGAATCATCGAAACTGCTCCTCAGACCTGCGGCTGAAACGGCTACCGTTAATCGCTCGTGTGCCGCCGAGGTTTGAAGTTCCGAGTCCGCCGATCACCGCGGGGTTCGGGCCCCGATGGCGCGAATTGTCGAGCGACGGAGAGGAAGACGGGAACGGACGCGGCCGCTGCACAGCAAGAATGCCGGTTACGGACTTTTTCTGGATCGATCCTCTTTTCTTATCCACGGCGGACTGGCTTGGTCGCGATTGAGGCTGAAGGCGACGAGTTGCAGTCGTAGACCTCCCTCGGCTGTTCGCAAGGCGTTTGAGCCGATTCGTCTTCGCTACCTGGGGAGGACTGGGCACTCGATTCCGTTTTGCCACACGATGCTGGACTCGGCGTTTGCCAGCTGACACTGTGCTCGCGGCGCCTTCTAAACTCTGGGGTGCCGGATTCGACGCGGTCGCCTCACTGGCTGCGAGCCTAAGCGCGCTGCTGATCGCCAAAAGAACAAGGCAGGAAATCTTCATTGTGATTCCGCCTCCGAGGGGTGTCGGCCTAAGTGATTTTCGCCGCCCAGGAAAAGCATCCGCAGTGCAGGCACAGCGAGAAGCAGCATCACGGGGCCAACTAACATTCCGCCCACGATCACGGTGGCGAGCGGGCGCTGCACCTGGCTGCCGATACCCGTTGAAATTGCCGCGGGAAACAGACCGATGCACGCCGACAGAGCCGTCATCAGCAGGGGCCGCATGCGTGTCGAGGCGGCACGATACATTGCATCCGCGGGCGCAAAGCCGTGCGCTCGCTCCTGATTGTAGAAAGTAATCATCAGGATTCCGTCCATCACCGAGACGCCAAACAGCGAGACAAAACCGATGGCGGCGGAGATGCTGAAGTTGAGACCGGAGACGTAGAGCGCGAGGATGCCGCCGACGATTGCGTCAGGAATGCCCGCGAGCGCCAGAATGGAGTCGCGGAAATTGTTGAACAAGCTGTAGAGCGCCCCGGCAATCAGAATGAAGCTGATCGGCACAATGATCTCCAGATCGTTTTTTTGCTTCCTGAAGATCTCCGAACTCGCCAGCCCAGATCAGGTGGTAGCCGGAGGGAAGTTTCACGTTGTTGGCGATTCGCTGTCTGAGCGTCCTCAACAGTGCCGCCAAGGTCGCGGCCACGAACGCTGAACTTCACCGGGATGAAACGCTGCACGCTCTCGTGATAAATCCATGCCGCGCCGGTATCGAGGCTGATGGTGGCCAGTTCGCTCAAAGGGATGTAAGCAGTGGCGCCGCTGGCGGTTGCGTACGCGACTTTAATATTGCGAATTTTATCGATGCTGTCGCGATATTCGGGCGTGTAGCGGACGACGAGATCGAACTGGCGGTCGCCTTCCAGGACCTCGCTCGCCACCGCGCCGCCCATCGCGGCTTGAATAACGGAGTTTATGTCCCCGGAATTTAGGCCATAGCGTGCCGCCTTCGCACGATCGACTTTGATGTTCAGGTTCGGCTGGCCGAGCACCGGGAAGATGCCGAGATCGGTAACGCCACGAACCTGGTTCATCTGATCGCGGACCTCCCTGGCAAGCTTCGTCAACACTTCAAGATTGGGCCCAACGATCTTGACCGAATTCACGCCTTTGACGCCTGAAATCCCTTCTTCAATATTGTCCTCGATGTATTGCGAGAAATTGAAGACGACTCCCGGCAATTCGTTGTTAAACTCGGCTTGAATCTGTTCGGTCAATTTGTCCTTGGTCAAGCCTCTGGGCCATTCGTCAAGAGGTTTCAGCGGCGCAAACAATTCGACATTCGAAAACGGAGAAGCGTCGCTGCCATCATCGGGCCGGCCGTGCTGCGAGACAACTGTAAGGACTTCGGGATGCCGATTGAGAATCTCGCGCATCTTGCGCGTGGCTGCCTCGCCATCCTCCAGGGAAAGCGTGATTGGCATGGACGCGCGAATCCAGAAGTTGCCTTCTTCCAGGTGGGGAAGAAATTCGCTGCCCAGACGGGGAGCGATCAGGAAGAGGGTTCCCAAAGAGATCGCCAACTCGATTCCAACGACGAGGGCACGATGGGACAAAGCAAAACGCAGGGCAGGATCGTACAAGCGGTGCAAAGTGCGGACGACGATTGTCTCAACTTCTTTCACTCGCGCCGGGAGCAGGAACGAAGCGAGCACGGGAGTGATAGTGAAGGTCGCGATCAAAGCGCCGGCCAGCGCGTAGCCGTAGGTGCGGGCCATGGGGCCGAAAATCTGTCCCTCGACTCCCTGCATGGTGAACAGCGGCACGAAACCGGCGACCGTGATGAGAGCGGAAAACAAAACTGCCTTGTCCACCTGGAGCGCGCTGATCAAAATCAAGCGCAGGCGCTGCGTCCAGCCGTGACCTGGCATTGTGGGATCCGTAGTTTGTGTTGGGTCAGGTCCCCAACGGCCTTTGGCCAGCCGGTCTAGCAACTCTTGACGTTCCTCGTGGTTGCGCTGGAAATTTCGGAAGATATTCTCGACCAGAATTACGGCCGAATCCACGATAATGCCGAAATCCACGGCACCCACGGAAAGCAGGTTGGCACTTTCGCCGAGAATCACCAGCAGAATCGTCGCGAAGAACAGCGCGAACGGAATATTGACTCCGACGATGAGGGCACTGCGAAGATCGCCGAGAAAAATCCATTGGATCAGGAACACCAGCACACACCCGAAAATCAAGTTGTGCAGAACCGTGTGGGTCGTCAAAGCGATCAGCGAGGAACGGTCGTAAAAAGGAACAACCTTGACTCCGGGCGGCAGACTTCCATCGTGATTGAGCCGGTCGATTTCTGCCTTTACCTTCGGAATCATGTCGGCGGTCTTCTCGGTGCGCCGCTGTACGACGATGGCGCCGACCACATCATCGTGCGTGTCACGGCCCAGAATGCCCAGCCTCGGCCGGTAGCCGACGGAGACCTTTCCGACATCTTTCATCAACACCGGCACGCCGTTCTCCTGGCTCAGAACCACATTCTCAATGTCGTCAACCTTGTACCCCTCCCTTAAATCATCACTGCCGCCGTCGTCGATCAGGCCGACGCCGCGAATATTGATGGACTGCTGGCCGATGCGGATTTCGCGGCCGCCGACGTTGATGTTGGCGTTGCCCAGTGCGGTCAGAATCTGAGGCACGGTGACGCTGTAGGCTTCCAGCTTGTGAGGGTCGACTTCGACCTGGAATTCTTTGGTCGGTCCACCCCAACTGTTGATGGCAGCGATGCCGGGGATGGTCAGCAGCCGGCGCGCGACGATCCAGTCCTGAACCGTGCGGAGATTGGTGATTCCAAAATGCGGCGGACCGACAACCTGATAACGATAGATTTCCCCGGTCGAGCTGTTGGCCTGGATGCTCGGAACCTGATTGCCGGGCAGGTTCACGTTCTGCGCAACGCCACCGCCGCCTGGCTGTAGGCGAAGAAGTAATCCACACCGTATTTGAAGCTCACGCGGACGAAAGACAGTCCATAGAACGATGTCGAGCGGATAACCTCGATCCCGGGCGTGGTGTAGAGGCCAATCTCCATGGGCCGAGTGTAGTAACGCTCCATCTCCTCGGCAGAGAGGCCGGGCGCCTGCGCGGTGATCTCCAGGATCACGGGCGTCGGATTCGGATACGCTTCGATGTTCAGCATCTTGAAAGCGACGAATCCGGCGCCGGTAAACAGCAGCAGGCCCAACACGACGATCGTGCGGCGGCTCAGGCAAAACGCAAGAAGAGACTTGAACATGATTGTTGTCTTTTAATGAAAAATGATCGCTCTGGGTCTTCTGATCTAGTCGGAGGGTGGCGCCTCCAGCATGTTGCTCAGGAATACCGCACCGTCGCTGACCACCAGTTCTCCACGCTGCAATCCGTCAAGAATTTGAACCCGACCGTCGGTTCGCAGCCCGATCTTGATAATGCGCTCGGTAAAGCGGCGGCGATCCGTCGTAACCCAGGCGACCATGGTGCCATCGGGCTCGCGGACCACGCCGTTGGCCGGTATCGCGGTGGCTTCAACCGGCCCCCGAACACGAATGACGAAGTTGGCGAGCATACCCGGACGAAGCTCGTCTTTGGGATCTGTTATTTCGGAACGCATCGTCACTCGGTGCGTGTTTGGATCAACCGTCTCGTAGATCTTCGAAACCTTTCCCTTGAAGATGCGGTCGGGGAAGGCCATGCAGTTTGACGGATACAGGTTGTCCCAGTTGAAAGAAAGCATTCTCGCTTTCCGGTACGTTGGCAAGCATCCACTTGACCGAAACATTGGCCACTGAGTAAGGCGCGGGTGGGTTTCCGGGTTGCACCAGAAGTCCCGCAGGCGCATTGAATGCTGTAACCTTGCCGGCAATCGGGCTGCGCACCACCAAAGCAGGATCAATTTTGCGGGATGCAATCATTGATCAACTTCAGCCTGAGTCTTGCCGAAGACGAACACCGCGTCCTGGGCGGCTTTGAGCGCGCCATCCGCCGTCTGTTGATCCGAAATGGCCTGCTCTTTTTCCCGTTGAGAAACTCCCGGGAGGCCCTCAACGCGCGCCAGTCTCCTTATTGGTCAAATCGAAGGCCGCCGCTGCCCCGATGAGGTTCGACTCCGCCTGAATCAGGTCGGGACTCTTGATCGTGTACAGGGGCTGATCTTTCCGCACTCTTGTCCCGAGCTCAACAAAAGCTTTGATAATCGTGCCCTGATAGGCAGGGTAGACATCCACTGAAAGATCATCGGCGAAGCTGATGGTCCCAACTGCTTCCTTTTCGATTGGGAATTGATACATTCCCACTGTCTCGACCTTGATCGAGTTCAGCTGACTTGGCGAAAGGTCCACGGTCGGATGAGCGGTCGAATTCGTGCTCGGCGCGGCCTTTGCGCTTGTGGCTCCTCCTTGACTACAGGCTGATTCCAGAAGCGCTGCCGCAACAACCATCGCCACAGAGATAAAAACCGCCGCACCGACCTCGTTGCGAATGTGAAATGGATACTTCATGACTTTCACTCGAACAGTCGTCCCCTATTCCTGAGGCCCGGGTCAAACTGACCCTCGCTAACTTCGAAATCCACGACTTCGCGCATTCCGACGCCGCCTCTTACAGTTTTTTCTCTTTGATATACGCCCTATAAACTCAACCAGGCCCGCGTACACCAAACCGACATACAAAAGCGCTGCGAAAACACCAATTGTCATCAAGACGTAGCCGTTCCATGCTTCATAATTCAAGGAGTTGCCCCAGCGCCCAGCTCTACGTCTCGCCTTGATTCACGGTTTCACGGAGGACGCCTGTCCACGTGAAAGACAAATTTGGACCGTGAACTCCTTTGTATGGGAAGTGTTCGATTTGGGGGAGACACTAAAAAAGACAGCGCGAATAGTATTTCGATCCCTGTCGCGGGAATTACACGGCCAATCGTTTGATTGTTTTCACCGGGACGGGCTAATTTAATTGCTAGCCCAATCTTATGGATAAATCGTTTGATTGGGTTCCTTGCACAGGAGCTAGCGTGAGATAAGGGACACTGCAACTAAAACCATGCCTCATTTGGAGATAATCTGGGATCGCCGAAACCGGATGGCGATTCTGCTGACCAGTGCTGTGCTTGTCGTCGCGATCGCAACAGTCGATTGGTGGACGAAGCCTTACTTCTCCCTGGGCTTTTTGTATTTGTTTCCCATAATGCTGGCTGCTGGGTTTCTGCCGCGTTGGGCAATTGTCTTGTTGGGACTTTCATGCGCATTGCTAAGTGAACGTTTCAGCAATCTTGACCCGGCGGACGCGAATATCCGGTTAGGATTCGAAGCCCTTGCTCTTTGCGGCTGCGGATTATTGACTTCGGAGGTGCTGCGTAATCAGCGTTTGAACCAGGAGGCACAAGAACGAACGCGCATACTCGTGGAAACGAGTCCGGCCGCCATTCTTACGGTCAATGAGGGAGGTCTGATCGAACTCGCCAACCATGCCGCGACCGAACTGCTGGCTCCCCGCGATGGTCATTTGATCGGGGAACCGATCGCCGCATTCTTACCCGAACTGCATCGCGCGCTGCGTCCGGAAGAGGGACCCCAGTTCCGGGCATCGATGCAGTGCCGAGGGCATCGGGGAAATGGGGAGTCTTTTCTCGCCGAAGTTTGGTTCTCCAGCTACAAGGAAGGGGTGACGCCAAAGCTCGCAGCCATCATCGCAGACGTTAGTGAGGAACAGACCGTCCCGGCGGGAACGGGTTCAGCCCCTCTCGAACAGAAGGAGCGGCCCTCTCTTAATGGCCGGGAGATGGACGCGCTCCGGCTGGTTGTTCAAGGTTTATCGAACAAAGAAATTGCGTCCAGCATGAACATCTCCGAGAGCGCGGTCAAGAATACGCTGCAGCAGCTGTTTGGCAAGACGGAAGTGCGAACTCGAAGCCAACTGGTTCGCGTGGCATTGGAGCGTTACAGAGATTTAATCTGATGGAATCTACAGAGCCGTACATCCTCCGGCGAATGGGGTGTGCAACAGGTTTTGAGGTTTTGAAGGTTTTGCCGAGGTTATCGAAACAAAGTACCGACATCACTTTGTCCATATGAAAAGTGTCACAGGTGAATTTTCTTGCCACAACGGCGAGACGTTGTTGAGAGTCTACGACCATCCCAAGGTAGAGGACTTTCGTGCTCCGCTCGACAGCGTTGCGAATCAGTTGTTACGAAATGTTACGAAATCGGCTTCTGTGAAGTGAGCCGGTATTGGAAAGGGATTGAGAAACAAAGGGATGGAGCCGACGATCGGACTTGAACCGATGACCTGTCGATTACGAATCGACTGCTCTACCAACTGAGCTACGTCGGCTTCACGTTGTGTCCCCATAGTTTACCAAAGAGTCGCAGACAGGCTAAGGCAGCGGCTGCACTTTGGTCATTTTCCGGCTGCCAATTTTCCCGAAAGCACCCGAAGCGCGGGAGTCCTCTCGTTTTCGTTGCTATGCGGCCAGCGCCAGCGCCTTGTACTGTTCATCGGACTGCGAAAGCAGAAGGACCCGGAGCGTGTAGATCCCGAGAGCGGTCCCGAACGGGACATTCAATAGCGCGATGAACCCGACCACCAGCGCGAACACTCTTGCCCACTCCTCATGTTGCAGCAGACCCCATCCGGCAAAAAATCCGGCGGCCGCTTTCGCCAGGATCAGCCAACCGAAGATGGTCATGATGGGACGGATCCAAATCATCAGTTCGGGCGGAGGGCCGTTTGGGATCGCCCCGATTCTCAACGCGACGAATTTCGCGGCCAGAAGAATTAGAACGCCTCCAACCAAGTGCAGCGCCGAGTAAGCCATCCACAGGATGCCGACGAGCTTTATGTGATCGCGCACTCGATTGCGGGCGTACCCGGCGTTGCCGGTGATAGCTTTACCGCAGTTCGCACAATGCGCCTGGCCTGCCTGTAACTGCGTTCCGCATTGATCGCAAAACATGTTTCCTCCGCTGCGCACTTGCTGCTACCTATTGGATACGTGCAAACGCCGCAATGGGTTCCACTTGCTTCGAGCCTCGAGTTTCGAGCCAGCCCGACCCATCGGCTTTTGTTCGAAACTCGCCACCCAAGACCCGCGGCCGGAACTCGGAAACGAAAAGGCCACCCGGCAACTTGGGCGGCCTTTTCTTTCAAGGGAGAATAGTTCCAACGGAGGATGAATCCATCAGAACTTTCTGCGGGCATCTTATGAGCCGGAAAAGGCGAGTGTCAAGCAAAATTTGCGACTTAAATAGTCTTATTTTCAATAACTTAGAGAACGAGTCCACAAGTCAGCAAACGGGGTCGAAATGGGACAAAATCCTGCCCTTTCCAGCTTAACAACCGTGAATTGAGTCACTTACCGTCTGCCCCGGTGCCGCGGAGCGGCGTCTTCCAGGTGCAGGGAGATGATTTCCGTCTCCTCGGGACGATCAAACACGCGGCCGGGGAACATGCGCTTCATGAGGATTCGAATACCGCCAAAACCGACTCCGGCGACCAATGCAAGTCCGATTACCACGCCGCACAGGACGATGACGTTGAAGAGCAGGTTCGCGAGATTATCCCGCTTGGTGGCGAACGTATTTTCATTCCACGTGATGTCGGCTTCGTAGCTGATTGCCCCGAGCATGGAACGCGCTTCGCCTTGGGAAAGCGGACCGGCCGCGATAGCCAGGATCGGCCCGGTGCGTTTGTCGAAGAACGGGCCGACGTCGACAATAGGGGCGACTCCCGGTTGCTGGGCCGTCACCTGGTGCGCGGCATCGATCTGGCGCAACTTTTCCGCGGCAATCTGCGGGGTCGGATACTCGATCAGCATCAGCGTGGCATCGCCCGCCGTTGCCGAATACCTTGCCAGGATTACCTCCGCGCCGGATTTGAAATCGACGGTCGCACTGGGCAAGGGAGATCCCACGCGATCGAGTGCCACTGGGCCCAGGACGTACTTCGCCGTGTTCTTTTCATATCCACGCGTTGGCAGATAGTTCTTGAGTGGGGGCAATTTACCCGCGCTGCCTGCCGGCTTGGGCAACAAGCCTGCCAGTTCGCGGAGTTCGGCTGCAGACATCACGCTAAGTTTGTCGAATACCGCATCGACCAGCACGTTTCCCTGGAAGAACAGCACGCGGTTGTTCAACGAAGCGGCCTGCTCGCCGATTTGCTCGCTCAGCATTACGGATGTCTGGTAGTAGGTGAAGGCGCCATAGGCCCCACTGGCGTCGTCGAACACGGCGGCTTTAATTACGAGTTTATGCCCGGCGTCATTGTTTCCATCGGCACGTGTGTACTCGGCTTTCTCCAGGCCCTTGAAGCCGAATTCCTTGAGCACCGCCGCGTTGGCGGGATCGGCAACGGCAGGGTCCGCGCTTTTGGAAACTGAGCCGCTTTGCCAGCCCGCAAATTCGCTGGGCAAAACGGGGACGAGGGCATCCGCGGCGAAGGCGGCCCGGCACAAGAAGAGGAAAACGACCCACGATCGGAGGAAATTCATTAGGAAAAAGCACACATCTGCTACCCGATTAGACTACCGTCAGCAGGATAAAGTTTCCAGCGGTGACCGGTTCGGTAGCGGCAAGAGCGGGGCGCTCTCCCGACCACCGGCGCCACGGTCTGGCTGCTTTTTCAGGCATGAGTCACTCGTTGGCTTGACAGCCCCGATTGTAAAGAGCACCATGGCTCGCCGCTAACAAAGCGACAATTCGTACCAGGAGGGAATGAAGATGAGAACCAGAACAATCGCCTTGACGATCATCACGTGCTTTGTCGGGCTGACGCTGTGTTTTGCCGAGAGTCCGATGATGGGCACCTGGAAGCTGAACGAAGCCAAGTCGAAGTTCAGCGCCGGAGCCTCCAAGAGCGTCACCGTGGTCTATGAAGCCGACGGCGACAATATGAAGTGCACCATCGACGGCGTCGACGGCAAGGGCAAGCCCTACCACAATGTGTGGGTCGGCAAATTCGACGGCAAGGACTATCCCGTCACCGGCGATACGGAAACAGGCAACACGCGTGCCATCAAGAAAATTACGGACCGCAAGATGGAGGCAACGAACAAGAAAGATGGCAAAGTCACAACCAGCGGCCACGTCGTGATTGCGCCTGACGGCAAGACCCGTACTTTGACTTTGACGGGCACTGATGCGATGGGCAAAAAGACGCATTCCACCGCTGTTTACGACAAGCAGTAGACGGTGCCAAGTGCCGGGATCATCCGGCATTCCCGATTAGGTGGTCTGAAGCAGTGAAGTGCAGCGGTGGGACGGGCCTATGGGCGGGTGTTCGGTTGAGACCCGCCCCCCCACAAGCTTGACTCGGCTGTCGTTCTTTCGATCTGGCATCGCCGTTACTGGCCTTCGTTCTTCAGACTTTTGCTTGCTACTTTCACTCCGCTCAGGCCGCCTGCGTAACGGGCTACGCCGCGGTAGAGCGCGTCGGCGATGCGTTGGCGCTGCTCGGGCGTCTCGAGTTTGCGCTCGTCAGCCGGGTTCGAAACAAACGAAATCTCGGCCAGGATCGATGGCATGTTGGCTCCGATCAGCACGATGAAAGGAGCCTTCTTGATTCCGCGATTGCGTATGCCTGCATTGCTCAAGGCGAGCCCGCCGTAGAGCGATTCCTGCACGTCCCCGGCAAACTCGCGCGACTCATCGATCTTTTCCTTCAAAGCAATCTTCTTCACCAGATCCTGCAACTCGTGGACTGATTTCTCGGAAACGGCATTCTCCCGAGCCGCCACTTCCAGTGCTTCGGGTGATGAGGTGAAATTCAGATAATAAGTTTCAACGCCACGGGCATCGGAGTCGCGGCTCGAGTTGGCGTGGATGGAAATGAACAGGTCAGCCCGCTCGCGGTTTGCAATCGCGGTACGCGTTTCGAGGGGAACGAACGTGTCATCGCGGCGGGTGTAGACGACCTCGGCGCCCATCCGGGTCTGCAACATCCGGCCGAGGCGCCTGGCGACGTCGAGCACCAGGTCTTTTTCCAGCAACCCGTGCGGACCGATCGTTCCCGTGTCGTGTCCACCGTGCCCCGCGTCAATCACGATTTTGCCGATTTTCAGTCCGAGGGCGCGGGTCAATGAGCGGTCGCCTGCAGCCATGGGCTGGGCTTCACGGCTCTCCAGATCGGCGGTATCGTCGTTTGCGGAGGGCTGATTTTTCTTTCTGCGCCGTGAAGACGACGCCGAAACCCTTGGCGACGATCTTCCCGGCAGATCCGCGCGCCCTGCGACCGGGGACTTGTCCGATGGGGGCGCATCCCGCTCAAAAGCACTCGCCTCTTCCGCACTCGAATCGGCTGATGCCGAATCGGTCAACGGCGAAGCAGCAGAAAGTGAAGCGTCCGATGAATTGTTTTTTGCCTGGAGAGACTTTCCGCTCTTGAGCTTTTTCCCGCGCGCCGGTTTTGACGAAGCTTCATCATCGGCGGACACAATTGTCTTCGGAATTCGTACGTTCGATCCTTTCACCGTGACGGTCGTTCGGACCACGCCCGAGTTTGAGTTTGATTGTTTGTCTTCGGCCTTTGGCGCCGCGGCTGGCAGACCCAGGTTCGGGGATGTCGACGCGTCGGTCTCTTCTTCCTCGTCCGCGTCCGATGCGTCTTTCCCGGTCTTCACTACGATCGCGTGTTCTTTCTCCGATTTCCTGTCGTTGCCACTCGCTCCCAGAGCCGCATCGCCGGCCTCTTCATCTCTCTTTTCCGAAGCTGTCTCCGACGAAGCGGGGAGGGGAGATGTGCCCGCATTGGCAACGGCGCCCGATGGCGAAGTGGGCGATGCGCCGGGTGAGGTCAGATCTTTTGAGTACGCGGTCAGCGCGTCGCCATCACGATGCGCTCTCGCCAGCATCGTCGCCGGGTTCTGTCTTCCGTGAATGTCGATGATGAGCCGGTAGGGATCGGGGAGCAGGAATGCGTCGTAACTGGAGAGGTCATCGACCTCGAGCACGACTCTGGTGCGCCCGGGCTTAAATTCCGCGACCCGAATCTTCTTGAGAAAGCCGTCGTCCACGTCGAACGTCTTGCCGACCAGCGTGGAGGCAAGCTTGGTGTCGCGCAGGTCAAAGAAAATACGGTCGGGGTTGGCGATGCGCGACGAATTGAATCTCACCTCGCGCTCAACGTCGATGGCCACGCGGGTGTAATCGGGAGTCGACCAGTGCCGTACTCCGGTGACGCGCGGCAGTTCGCTGCGCCCCACGGTGCGCGCCACTTCCTTTGCCTCACTGCGCTTACCCTTGCTTTCGGCAAGTTCCATGGCGTTGGCGGCATCGTCGATTTCCTTGATCGCGGCACGGGCATCTTCCGCGAGCCGGTTTCGCGGATAGCGGCGCACGAAATCCCCGAAGGTGGTGCGTGCCTCTTCGGGATCGTCCAGATCGTCCTTGTAGATCTCGCCGATCGTGAACAAGGCGTCGAACCGGTATTTGCTTCCAGGATATTCCTTGCGAAGAAATCGGTACTGGTCGACTGCGCTGCGCAGAATCTTGTTGTCGTCGAAGCGGCGTCCCATCTCCACCATCAGTTCAGCGGTCGCCACCACGCTGGGGTCCGCCTTGGCGGATGCGGGACTGCCGAAGTAGACGCGCCGGTAGGCATCAATCACGCGCTGGTATTCTTTAGGAGTCCGCTCCCTCGCCGGACGTCCGTTAAGCGCCTCGCGCATTCGTTCAGCTTTGGAGAATTGCTGGCGAGCCCAGACGTCGTTGTGGTGAGTGCGGGCCATTGCTGGCGGCGCTGCAAAAAAGACCGGCCATGCAAGCAGAAACACTGCGGCTATCCACCGCGGTCCGCGATGCAACGAGCCCGATTGGCCTCGAGTTAGGGTCGTGGAAGCCTGGGATGCCACTTACTTCTTCTCTGCGGGATGCTCCCCGCCTTTATGGAGCAGAGGGTCAGTCGTTCATTTCTTGCCTTCTGACCTTGGTGTACTTTTGCAATCCGACGTCTCCGTTCGGACCTAATCCGTGTTGCTTATGTGGAGCACGCCGCGCTCATCGCGCCCTACGCGTACCGGTTCGTGGACGGCGCTGAAAACTACCTGCGAACCTCCTGCGCCTCCACCCGCATACAGATTCGTGATCCGGCGCACGTAATTCTGTGTTTCCGCAAAATGGGGCACCCCGGCGCTCCGTGCCACTGCTCCGGCGCCCGCGTTATAAGCCGCTAAACTCAGGGGAACATTGCCCCCATAGTTCTCCAGCAGCTTCTTTAGATGTCGAACCCCGGCATCCACGTTTTGTTGCGGATCGAACGGATTGGAAACATTGAGCGAACGGGCGGTGGCGGGCATGAGTTGCATCAGGCCCATGGCCCCCTTGCGGGACACGGCGTTGGGGTTGAAATTCGACTCCACTTTGACGACGGAGCGCACCAGATTGGGATCAACGTTGTGCCGGGCCGCGGCCTGGTCGATGGCGGCATCTATGTCCTGTTGCGTAAACCCATGGTGCGGAACAAGAGTCATCGAGTCAGGGGCGGAGGTAGAAGGATCAGAACTGGGGCGCGCACGCGATCTGGTATCAAGGTACGAGTTGACCTCGTAGGCCGCCGAGCGGGCGGCGCGCATAACGGCTCCGCTGGTCGGGACCGGCTTGAAACGGTGTTCAGTTGAGCTCCAGTACATGAGGCCGGAAACCGCCGACCCCTGTTGCCGCAGACCTGTTCTGCCAGCCGAGGAGGCACCCGCGCCGCTATCGTCGTTGACGAAAATCCTGCGCCCGTTTTCGTCGGTCGAAGTCGTAATTCCCGCCGATTGGGCACACGCGGATTGCGTGACGCTCAGGATTGAAAGGGTGGAGGTCGCTGCCAAACAGGCCATCAGGGCGATTTTCAGGTTTCTTCGCATAGGGGATTCGGTTTGCCCGAAAGGCACACGGATACCTTTGGGGCCACCTACCCGCAAACCTGACAGAGAATCCAGAACCAGAGTGACCCGATTATAGGGTGCGGTCGCAGTCGCGGCAATCTCTCCAAAGGTCCTAGAACCACTGGAGTAATAGGGGCAAGTTATTGAAGATCTTGGGATAATGCAGAAGTCAGAGGGCGGATTGCAGAGGTTAACCCAGTCGCCTTGCTGGGGACGTGAGCGAATTGCCTGCCGCTCAGAGCCTTAACCACCGTTCAGCCAAAACCTGACCTTCTACAACCTCAACCTGATCCTCTAACCTCTAAGGTCTGGCCTTTTGACCTCGGGGCTCTTTTACAATGACCGGACAATGAACGCTGCCTCGCTTGCTGGCATTTTCAAGGATGTACGGGATCGAAAGCTTTCCCCGGACGAAGCGGTGCAGCGGCTTCGCCATCTGCCCTTTGAAGACCTGGGATTTGCCAAGGTCGATCATCACCGTGCGCTCCGGGTGGGTATGCCGGAAGTCATCTTCGGGCAGGGGAAGACTCCTGCCCAGGTTGCCGGCATCTTCTGCAAGCTGGCCGAGCACGGCGGGAACATTCTGGCCACGCGCGCTACCAAAGAGCAATACGAAGCGGTTGCCGCCCAGATACCGAAGGCCGAATACCTTCCTTTGGCCCGGGCCATTACGCTGCGCCGACATCGAAAGCGTTACGGGAAAGGGATCATCGCGGTGGTTTCTGCCGGTACCAGCGATATCCCCGTTGCCGAAGAGGCGGTCGTCACGGCGGAACTGATGGGGAATCGCGTCCAGCATCTCTATGACGTCGGAGTCGCTGGAATCCACCGGTTGTTGGCCCACACCAGCATGCTTGCCCAAGCACGGGTCATCATCGTCTGCGCGGGCATGGAAGGTGCTCTACCGAGCGTGGTGGGAGGACTGGTGGGCGTGCCAGTGATTGCGGTTCCCACCAGCATTGGATATGGAGCCGCTTTCGAAGGGCTGGCTGCGCTACTAGGGATGATGAACTCCTGCGCCTCCAACGTCAGCGTGGTTAATATCGACAACGGGTTTGGAGCGGGGTACGTGGCGTCGCTGATTAATCGGAAGTAGGCTCTCGGGTTTCGGGTTTCGGCTCTGGCTCTCGGCAACATTGGACCTGGCTCTAAGCTCTGGGCTTCAGGCTCTGGGCTTTAGGCTCTAATAAACCCGGCAAGCTGACTCGCCCCAGTTCAGCCAGAGATTAGATCTTCCCCTGAGCATGAAGCCCAAAGCCTGGAGCGCAAAGCCTAACGCCTAAAGCCGGGATCCCACTGTTTGTGTCAAAGTAGTAGGGAATGCTGACCTCCCGAGACCCGCGGCTTGCGGGGCACGTTGCCTTTACTTATCCCAATTTCGTCTCCTACACGTTTGCGCGATTCTTCATCGTCCTCGCGCTGGAGATGCAGTCGGTGGCTGTCGGCTGGCAGGTCTACGACATCACCAAGCGTCCGCTGGACCTGGGATATGTTGGCCTGGCGCAGTTCCTGCCCGGATTCGCGTTGTTCCTGTTCGCGGGGCACGCGGCCGATCTGTTCGACCGCCGCAAACTGCTGATGGCCTGCTATGCGGGATTTGCGCTCTCCTCGGGGCTGCTGCTGGTTATCAACTGGCGCGCGGCGCGGTCGGTGCATTGGATCTATGCAGTGCTCGTGCTGGTCGGAATTGTCCGGTCCTTCAGCTTTCCTGTGAGCCGGGCGATCTTGCCGCATCTCGTTCCCGCCGAACACTTCTCGAACGCGGTGGCATGGAATGCCAGCACGTTTCAGGTGGCGACCATCGCGGGCCCTGCGCTTGGAGGTCTCGCCTATGCTTTGTTCCGCGGACCTGGGGCAGTCTACCTGAGTGCGGTGTTGGTCTCGATCCTCTCGGTGGGGATGACTTTCCGGATTCACCCGCTGGCCAGTTCCGCCGATGCTTCGTCTGGTTCAACAGCAACGGAACGGGCACAGAAGGATGGGATCAGCTTGCGCACCGTGCTGGCTGGATTCCGGTTCATCGGGAAGAAGAAGCTGATTCTGGGGTCAATCTCTCTCGACATGTTTGCCGTTCTGCTGGGAGGAGCGGTTGCGCTGTTACCGGTCTATGCGCGCACCATCCTGCGCACCGGTCCGTGGGGATTGGGGCTGCTGCGCAGCGCGCCTGGAGTGGGCGCGGCGCTGATGGCGATCGTGATTGCCCACTGGCCGATCCGGCGGCGCGCGGGGCTGACCATGTTGCTGTGCGTGGGAGGATTCGGCGTGTTCACCATCATCTTCGGACTCTCGCACAGCCTGATCCTATCGCTGGTGGCTCTTACGCTGTTGGGAGCGAGCGACATGATCAGCGTCATCATACGGGCGACCCTGATTCAGGTTGCGACTCCGGACGAAATGCGTGGACGCGTCAATGCCGTCGACATGCTCTTCATTGGGGTCTCGAACGAACTGGGGCAATTCGAATCCGGGTTGACCGCGCAGTGGTTCGGCACAGTCCCAGCGGTAGTGTTGGGAGGAGTCGGAACGCTGCTCGTAATCGCAACCTGGGCCTGGCTGTTTCCGGAACTCCGCGGGGCCGATCAGCTTACGGAGATGGAGTTGGTGCCGCAGTAAGCGTCGAGTTACCAGTTTGTCACCTCTCCCCCCTCCTAGTGATCTATGAAAACAAAGGGTTTAAAAGGAAATTGTCGCTTAACCTTTGAAAAATAAGGACTTAGCTTGACCTATTCTTGATCCTACGCCGTTTAGGAGAAGATGATCGCGATCTCTGCATATTATTGATTAATAAAGACTTCAACCTGTTGAACCGGATCCTGCTCTGTTTCGGCGCTTCCACATGCAGGCTTGAGTCTGAGGCAAATCTCTATCCGGTGGGGGCGGTTGTTGGCACGGGTCGCAGGACTCGATCGCGCGCGCGCGCAGGCCTTCAACTCGCTTGAGCGACATTCCCAATAGAAAGTCTCACCGCAATCTGGATACAAGGGACTATCCGGCTCCCCCAGGATGACCTTGCTCTTCGAAATGAATGCTAGTCCGTCTCCCGAGGAGTTTATAGACGCGGTGAATCAGACAGGGAGTGGCGAGCATCCGTTATTCTAGAGTCACCTCATTTATCCTATAGACAACTGATTATGCCGACTTCAACCCGCAATTCTGCTGGGAGCGTGGCTCCCGAAAATATCAAATTCAACGGTTCTACGAACGGGACGCTGGAAAACTATGAGCGCGAACGGGTGTTCGGATTGTTCCGCCAGTTTGGTTATCTGCAAGCGGAACTGAACCCGCTGGGATTGCTCCCTCCGCAGCCGCATCCAGATTTGCAGATCGACAATGAGTATGCGAGCGAGGCGCGGCGGATTTATTGCGGGAGCGTGGGCGTCGAGTTCATGCACATCGCGGACCCGGAGCGGCGGCGCTGGATTCAGGAACGCCTGGAAGCGGAGCCGGAGGCGGTCGACCAGCAGCGGGCGCTCGATCTGCTGATGCGCGCGGACCTGTTCGAGCAGACGCTTGCAGGCGCGGTATCTGGGCAACAAGCGGTTTTCGCTGGAAGGCAATACATCTTTGTTGCCGGCAGTGGATGAGATTCTCGACGTCGCGGGAGAGAGCGGCGCTCTGGAACTGGTGATGGGGATGAGCCATCGCGGCCGGCTGAACGTGATCATCCATGTGGCAGCGGCGCCCCGCGGACCAGGTGTTTGCCGAATTTGAGGACGTGGACCCGCGCAGTGTGCTGGGATCGGGCGATGTGAAGTATCACATTGGCGCGACCGGCGAGTACATCACAAAGAGTGGGAAGAAAATTCATATTCACCTGGCATCGAATCCCAGCCATCTGGAGGCGGTCGATCCGGTGACGATCGGGCGAACGCGCGCGAAGCAGGATCGCGCGGGTAAAGGCGGGAAGGCGAAATATCTTCCCCTGCTGGTGCATGGCGATGCGGCATTCGCGGGCCAGGGGATCACGGCCGAGACGCTGAATTATGCAGACCTGGGCGGGTACACAGTGGGCGGAACGATCCACGTGATCGTGAATAACCTGCTGGGCTTCACGACCAACGCGCGCGAAGAACACTCTTCCCGTTTTTCGGCGCAGCTGGCGCGGCGACAGGCGGTGCCGATATTTCACGTGAACGGCGAAGATGTGGACGCGGTGATGCGCGTCGCCCGTATCGCGGCTGAATATCGATATACGTTTTTCAGCGATGTGGTGGTGGATCTGATCGGATACCGGCGTCATGGGCACAGCGAGGTGGACGATCCAACGGTGACGCAGCCGTTGATGTACAAGGCGATCAAAGAGCATCGTCCGCTGTTTGAGCTGTACGGGAAGCAGATCGGCTTCGAGAACCTGCCGGAGCGGGTGGGGACGATCCGTGGCGAGTTTGAGAGCGCGCAGAAAGCGGCTCTGCAAGTCAGGAAGAAGCCGCTGCTGCGGGACCTGCCCAGTTACTGGGACAACTATTTTGGCGGGCGTTACAAGGCGGAGTTTGAACAGCCAACGGGCGTCGGCAGCGATGAACTGGCGGAACTGACCGCGCGTTTGACGACGTATCCGGAAGGATTCCATATCCATCCCAAGGTAAAGAAGCTGCTGGAGCAGCGGGCGGAAATGGGTTCGGGAAAAAAGCCGCTGGATTATGGGATGGCTGAGGCGCTGGCCTTTGCCAGCCTGCTGAAGCAGGGTATACCGGTGCGGTTGAGCGGGCAGGATTCGCGACGAGCCACATTCAACCAGCGGCATTCGGTTCTGATCGATACGGAAAATGAGAATGAGTATGTTCCCCTGTGTCACATTTCAGATGGGCAGGCGGCCTGCCAGATTTACAACTCTCCACTTTCGGAAGCGGGCGTGATGGGCTTCGAGTATGGGTACAGCCGCGATTATCCCGAGGCACTGGTGTTGTGGGAGGCGCAGTTCGGTGATTTCGCAAATGTGGCGCAGGCGGTGATCGACCAGTTCGTGAGCGCGGGTGAAGACAAGTGGGGACTTCTGTCGGGACTCGTATTGCTATTGCCGCACGGTTACGAGGGACAGGGGCCCGAGCATTCGAGCGCGCGCATCGAGCGCTTTCTGCAACTGGCGGCGCGGGATAATTTTCAGATTTGCCAGCCTTCGAACGCCGGGCAGTATTTTCATCTGCTGCGGCGGCAGGCGCTGCGGCACTGGCGGAAGCCGCTGGTGGTGTTTACTCCCAAGAGCATGTTGCGGCATCCGGATGCCCTGTCGCCTTTGGAGGACTTGACGCACCAGAAGTTTCTGCCGGTGATTCCGGACGCGGAGGCACATGACGTGAAGCGGATCCTGGTCTGCACGGGAAAGATCGGGCACGAACTGCGCGCGGAGCGGCTTCGACGCGATGACATGACGACTGCAATCGTGTTTCTGGAGCAGATGTATCCGTTTCCGGAGGCCGAACTGGCGGCCGAATTCGAGCGTCACGGCGAGGCGCGGGACATCGTCTGGGTGCAGGAAGAGCCTTCGAACATGGGGGCGGGTTTCTATGTGCTGCCGCGGTTGCGGCGGATTTCGCACGATCGTCCGGTGCTCTCGGTGAAACGTTCCGGGAGCGCGAGTCCGGCGACCGGCTCGGCGAAGGCGCACGAGGTGGAACAGAAGACGATCCTGACGCTGGCGTTTACGACGCAAGGGTAGGGAAGGTCAGAAGTAAGAAGTCAGATTGCAGAAGTTGCGGCGCTGCGAACGGCGTACTGAGGTCCTTGTCGTAAAGCACTAGCTTGGTTGCGGGGAAGGACCCCGGTTCATTCGCTGCCGAGGTGTATCTTATCTACGCTGCGCATTTTTGGTTGCAGCCAAAAGCCCAAGCTTGGGCTCGGGCTTCTTTGATGCGCTGTGCTTTACGGACTAGGGCCAGCGCTTGGCGGCGTCTTCCCATCCTGCGGCGCGGGCTGGGGGATTTACAGCCTGAGCTGCTACTGGGGCCGGAATGCGGAGCGGCTGCTGGGGGGGAGTCGCGGTCAGCGTGGGCTTGGGAGCTTCCGAGATCTGTTCTTTTTCCTCTGAAAGCAGAGGAGCGGCGACGCGGAGGGCTTCCACTTCTTTTTCCAGCCGGGTCAGTTCCAGTTCTTTCTGGCGCAAAACTTCGTACACATTCTTCATTCGCAGGCACCTTTGTTTATGTGACGAGTGGTAAGCGCAGGGTAAGAGTTTTGCGTGCGAGTTGTCAAGGAAAACAGACCTCAGCGAATACAAGAGATCACCGAAAAACGACGATAGCGACGAGGATGCCGAGTACAACGACGATGATAGCTAACAGATTAACGTGGTTGGCCATCCACGATTCCTTCACCGCCAGGGAATTCGCCAGAAAAGCCGGAATGTCATCGGAAGGCTGCGCCGTCATTGCCTGTGCTGTACCCTCATTATCAGTCCCTGCCTGAAGAACGGGGGATTCTGTTTTGTCCGCTTCAGTTTTTTCGGCGAGTTTGTTCTCGCTTTCTTCTTTCTCGCGATTGAATTTTTGAAGTGCGAGCCTTTCATTTTCCAGCCGGTCGCAGTCCAGGCAAAGAGTTCGGCCTTCGGAGACGGGGAATCCACAGGACGCGCATTTCTGGACGTGCAGCCCGGTGTCGTTCAGGTGTGCGGATTTGTCGGTAGGGCTTGCCGTGGCTGGAGCTGGCGCGAGATCGGCAACATGCAAGGCCTCAGGCTGCGAGGCGAGGGGAGTTGCCATGGAGGCGCCGGCGGGAGAAGCGCTCCCCGAGGGCGCGGACGAAGGGGCAGCCGCAGAAGGTTCCGGAGAAATATTTACCAGCGGCGAGACGTGGTTCGGATGCGTCGCGTGCGTGAGTGGAGGGACGGCACCGTAACGTTGCTCGGCGAGATCGAGCGCGGTCGTGGTGAGATCGGCCATGCGTTCGAGCGCGATCAGGTCGCGCTCCTCGAAAGCGTAGGGGTGATCGGAAAAGAGTTCGAACAGGCCGCGGATCTCGCCATTAACGCGCAGCATCGGGAGGACGACAATCGAGGCGATGCCCAGGGCGCGGCAGGCTTCCAGGTTGACGCGCGGATCGGTTTCGGCATTATCACAGCGCAGCAGCTGGCGGCGGGTAATGCTTTCTCCCGTGAGTCCGGAAAGCACCTGGAGGCGCGCACCCACAGCGGGCGCGCTGGTTCCGGCGCTGGCGCGGCATACCATCTCATCACCATGAGGTAAAGCGAGCGCGGTTCCGGTGGCGCCCGTGATGTATTGGGCGCGTTCCACAAGCAACTGAAGGGCGGCGTCAAGTTCCGGTTCTTCGAGGGCGAAGCCTCCGCGGGAATGGCCTTCGCTTTGCGCGGCACGTGAAGTTGTGCCGGAGATTGGATACTGCGGATCCTCAGAGAGGAGCGGATTGTCGGATTGGGGGGATTCCGGCATCTTGAAACGTCTATGAAACGAGTCTCGCCTTGGAGGCTCTGACTGTCAAGAGTGCGAGGCGCGAGACGAGAATACGTATCTAGCTGGGAGTTCCTGGTTACGAGTTGCCGTCTTTGTGGCGCAGCCATTCGATGAACATCTGTTCTTTTGGCTTGTCATAGGCCATCAGAAGGTGGCGGATGCTGCGGCCGCTGACGAAGTGGCAGACCTCTTCCGCGAGGTTCTTGGCATGGTCGCCGGCGCGTTCGAGGGACTGGGTCATGAAAATCACCTGCAGGCTGGCATGGCGGGCGACATTCTCAGGGTTTTCGATGTGACGGAGGAAGATCAGGTTGCGGAGGCGATCCATCTCGGCATCGGCGCGGAGCACGTCGATCGCTTTCTTGACATCGCGCTGGGAAAAAGACTGGCCTACGTCGGAGAGCATTTTTTCCAGCACGGTGGCCATCTGCGTGAGTTCGCGGGCGTCCTGCGGATCGATGCGGCTGCCGGCGGCCTGGGCGCTGGTGGCAAAACTCAGGAGCAGGTCGCCGATACGCTCGAGACCGATCATGAGCTTCATGCAGGCGAGCAGGAGTCCGGTTTCGGATTCAGGAACGCGGGTGATGGTCGAGGTGACACCCGAGTCGACTTCCACGTCGATGGCGTCCAGACTTTTTTCGCACTGCCGGATGTCATTGAGGCGGGACATGGAGCCGGTGGCAATGCCTTCG
The DNA here is from genome assembly GCA_963838315.1 of uncultured Acidobacteriaceae bacterium. Lineage (GTDB taxonomy): Bacteria > Acidobacteriota > Terriglobia > Terriglobales > Acidobacteriaceae > Acidiflorens. Next base: position 68,790 of record CAWIQW010000012.1, on the reverse strand, counting down.
GCCGCGATGGCGGCAGCGGCGCGCGCCAGTTCGCAGGCTTCGACGGTGCGCTTGGCGAAGTCGAGCGCTCCGGGATCGGGCGAAGGCATTTTGACGCTGGCCGTAGTCATAGGACATCCGTCTGACCGGTGTCGATCCCCTTACAGAAAGAACACCGGCGCTTGAGGGGGTACACAGTGCCCCCTAATGATCATATATTGAAGCCTGCCGGAGCAGCATTAAAACCCGGTGAATTTAAGGACTTAACGTATTCAAGGTGGAGGCAGAGGTCTAGTTGGCTAAGCTGGACAAGGCGACGGTTGCGACCATGCTGGCGGGCATGTGCACATTCTTGAATGTCTACAGCACACAGCCTCTGCTTCCGCTGCTGCGGCAAATTTTTCACGCGTCGGAGCTGGAAGTCAGCCTTACCGTCAGCGCCACGATTCTTGCCACCGCCCTGACCGCGCCCTTCATCGGGATGATTGCGGAACGGCGCGGGCGCAAGAAGGTGATTGTTCCCTCGCTGTTTTTGCTGACGATCCCGACGGCGCTGGCGGCGACTTCGACCACGCTGGGCGCGCTCATCTTCTGGCGTTTTGCGCAGGGCCTGTTTGTGCCGGGCGTGATTGCCGTGATCCTCGCCTACGTGAATGAGGAATGGGCGGGACGGGGCGTGGGGCGAGCCATGTCATCGTACGTGGCGGGAACCGTGCTGGGGGGATTTCTGGGCCGTTTCCTCTCCGGCGTGATCGCAACCCACTGGCACTGGCGAGCCACTTTTCTCGCGCTCGCGGCGTTAAATCTGATCGGCGCGTTTATGGTGCGCGCGTGGCTCCCGCTGGCCAGGAATTTTGTGCGCGCGGAACACTTAGGGCAGGTTGTGGATCAGGCCAGGGAACATCTGCGCAATCCGCGACTGCTTGCCAATTTCGGGATGGGCGCGGCCGCGCTTTTCGCGCTGGTAGGATGCTTTACCTATGCGAACTTCTACCTGGCAGCCGCGCCGTTCCGGCTGAATTCGGCGCAGCTGGGAAGCATCTTTTTTGTTTATCTTCTGGGCGTGATCGTTACGCCGCAGTCAGGGCGGTTCCTGGACCGCTTCGGCTTTCGGCATACCAGCCTGTTCTATACGGCGATGATGATTGCGGGAATCCTTCTGACGCTGGTGAAGTCGCTGCCGGCGGTAATTGCCGGGCTCGCCATTTTTTCTTCGGGGGTGTTCATTGCGCAGGCGGCGGCTACGGTGCAGACGGGGGCCATTGCGGGACGCGCTCGATCCTCGGCCGCCGGGCTTTACGTCACGTTTTACTACCTGGGGGGGAGCGCGGGGGCGACGCTGACGGACTGGTTCTGGCGGTGGAAGGGCTGGCCGGGGTGCGGTGCGCTCTTCGGGGTGGTTGCGGTATTGAGCCTGGGTCTGGCGTGGATGAGCAGCCGTCCTCTCGATGAACTGGACTCCGGGGAAATCCAAATGGCTGGGAATTGAAGCCCGCTTTTGCCACCTCCGCCGGAAGCTGCACTCCGTCCGGGCTTAAGATCAGGGAGTTCACGAAGAAGCACCCGGCTCTCATCCAGTAATCGCCCTAGATTGCACTCCGTAGAGTTCGACCGGGGGCGCTGTAGACGCAATCCCGGCCCCTGGTGTCCGCATCACAGGTGTGCGCAATCGCCGACGGAGAACCTGCCTCGGCCTTGCGCACCATCTTTCTGATCTTGGAGCGATCAATCATGGAAAGATCTTTGAAGGCAATGCACATTTGGGTTTCGGCCTTGCTCACGGTGCTGGCCGTTTCCGGCGCCTGGGCGCAGGACGTCAAAACCGACTACGACCACCATGCCAATTTCTCGCAGTATCACACCTATTACTGGGAGAAAGTGAAGACGACCGACCCGTTATGGCAGAGCCGCATTCAGGACGCCGTCGATCACGAACTTCAGGGAAAAGGCTGGCAGAGGGTCGAAAACGGCGGGGATGTCGCGGTGACCGCGGTGGGCAGCGCCCGGAACCAGCAGGAATACGAGACTTTTTACAACGGGCTGGGAGGCTGGCGGTGGGGCGGCTTTGGCGAGACCACAACTCAGGTGGAAAACTATCGCGTGGGCTCGCTGGTGCTCGATTTTTACGATGGGCATAACAAACAGCTGATCTGGCGCGGCGTGGCCAATGACACGCTCTCCGACAAGCCGGATAAGAATGAGAAGAAGCTGGACAAGGCAGTCGACAAGATGCTGGATCATTTCCCGCCGAAGTAAACGGGCCCGGTTTTGACGCCGGTGCGGGATGCAGCCGCACCGGCATCTCCCACTCATGCAGCCCAAGCGCACGACCGCGCACCCATCGACAATTCACGATTTCCCGCTCCTGCTGGAGCCCCGGTTCTATTCCAAGTCTTTTGGCATCTGTAAAATGGTTGCGGGCGGGAGATTCCGCCCAGCGGCCTTTATTGGGAGATACGTTTATGTCCAGCCCGACGGCAACACAAATTCCGGTGCAAGATCTGCGGCTGTTCCGGCAAGCCTGCTACATCGATGGCGCGTGGGTGGAGGGAAGCGGCGCGGATGCAATCAAAGTTGACGATCCGGCCACGGGCGAAATCATCGGGACCGTCCCCAATATGGGTGCGGCCCAGACGCGGCAGGCGATTGAGGCAGCGGCGCGGGCGCTTCCAGCATGGCGCAGCCGGACGGCGAAAGAGCGGGCTGGCGTACTCCGGCGGTGGTTCGACCTGATGGTCGCCAACCAGGACGATCTCGCCAACCTGATGACGCTGGAGCAGGGAAAGCCGTTGACCGAGTCGCGCGGCGAGGTGATGTATGCCGCTTCGTTTCTGGAATGGTTTGGCGAAGAGGCCAAGCGGGTGTACGGCGATACGATTCCGGGGCACCAGCCGGATAAGAGAATTGTGGTCATCAAGGATCCGGTGGGCGTGGTCGCATGTATCACCCCGTGGAATTTTCCGCTGGCGATGATCACGCGGAAGGCTGGCCCGGCTCTGGCGGCGGGGTGCACAGTGGTGCTGAAACCGGCATCGCAGACACCGTTCTCCGCGCTCGCACTAGCCGAACTTGCCGAGCGGGCCGGGGTGCCGAAAGGCGTATTCAATGTGATCACCGGCAAGGCAAGCGAAGTCGGCGGAGAACTGGCTGCCAATCCAATCGTGAGAAAACTTTCATTCACCGGATCGACGGAGATCGGCAAGCTTCTGATGGCACAGTGTGCCGGGACGGTGAAAAAGCTATCGCTGGAACTGGGGGGCAACGCTCCTTTTATTGTGTTTGACGATGCCGATCTGGATGCGGCGGTCGAGGGCGGCATCGCGTCCAAGTACAGGAATAGCGGCCAGACTTGTGTGTGCACCAACCGCTTCCTCGTGCAGGACAGGGTGTACGACGCCTTTGCCGCGAAGCTGGCAACGGCAGTGAGGGCGCTCAAACCGGCTCGCGGATTCGAGCCCGGAGCAACGCAGGGACCGCTGATCGACCAGAGTGCGGTGGAAAAAGTCGAAGACCACATCCGTGACGCGACCTCGAAAGGGGCTAGCGTGCTGGTGGGAGGACATCGCCACTCGCTGGGAGGGCGCTTTTTCGAACCGACCATCCTGACCGGCGTGACGCCCGCGATGGCGGTCGCGAAAGAAGAGACGTTCGGACCGCTGGCGCCGCTTTTCCGATTCAAGACGGAAGCGGATGCAATCGCCCTCGCCAACGACACCCAGTTCGGCCTGGCCGCCTACTTTTATGGACGCGATATCGCGCGCGTGTGGCGGGTTGCGGAAGCGCTCGAATATGGGATCGTGGGCATCAATACGGGCATCATTTCGACCGAGGTGGCGCCGTTCGGCGGAGTCAAGGAATCAGGTGTCGGCCGCGAGGGTTCGAAGTACGGCATCGAGGAATATCTGGAGATCAAGTACCTGTGCTTCGGGGGTATCCGCTGAAGCGCTTGTAAGCGCGGGCCTGCAGGACTTTCTAAAGGCCGATCCCTGCGTTCATTTCTTTCGTCGTCAGTTGTTTACAACTCCGTGGCCTTCGCAAACGGGCTGCCTGGATCCCCCGCCGGCCGCGATTGGCAAATCGAAAGCAGACCACGCCCCGATTTATCGATTGACAACCCACAGCCTTCTATACGATGATTCGCGGCTGTGGGCGCGGTGTTTCAACCGATATAAACCAACTTTCGGAGTAACCCAGGATTGAACTAACCCTCAGGGTGAGCTTGGGAATCAGCTTGGTGATGCCGCGCAAAAATGGCGTCGCGGGGTGACGCCGGAAAGCGCAACGGAAACCTGGGCAGCACGCGCTGGAACCTGCAACAAAAATGAAAATCAGAGAGGAAATATGAAAATCACCCTAAGTCGTCTTGCTGTCGTCGCCATGATGTTCGCTGTTTTCACGTTGCTGGCCACCGGATTTGCCAGCGCCGAAGGAGTTCCGCCGCAATGTCCCAGCACGATCACATCGTGCGGTTGCACCATTGGAGCGCACGGCAACTACGAACTGGGAAGTAACTTGTATGCCTATCAGGGACTGACGTTGACCAACAGTTGCATCGATATCGACCAGTTACACGTCAATCTCAACCTGAACGGCTACAACATTTTCGGGTCGGGCAATATCGGAGACTGCGAAGGGGAAGGGCCATTCCTCCGCCAGGAACGGGGGCCTCTATCGAAATCCAATTTCGGAGTGGGTATCCATGTCATGCCGGGCGCGGAGAATGTCGAAATCACCGCCGGCGGGGACGATGAAGAAGGGGACTACATCTGCGGGTGGAATTACGGACTGGAGAGCGAGGGGACGAATGTAAGCATCATAGGTGTCTTGGCCGGGGACAACAATGTGGGCTTCCTTTTTAACAATGCCACCGACAACGCCTGCGCTTTTTGTGAGGGTGGATACAACATCACCGGGCTTCAGATCTCCGGCGGGTCGGGAAACACCTTGACCAATAACGGTAATGGCTATAACACCCAATATGGGTTTTGGATTGACGGCAGCAAGCACAACCAGATCACGGATAATAACTCGTTCTACAATGGCATCGCGGGGTACTACGTGGGCTGCTCATCCACCGGGAATGTAAAACCCTTAATCCCGTGCACGGAGAACACAAATACCGGCAACAGTCTGGTTGCCAATGGCGCCTATAGTAATGGCCGTTATGGGATCGCCGTCGAACGGCAGAGTTTCTGGAACAGCTTCAGCGAAAACTCGGCGTACCTGAACGTCACCAAAGATATCATCGACGGCGATGGCAACTGCGTTTACGACAGCTACCAGAGCGACGCGTATGGAACCAAGTCGCCGAGCTGTATCCAGTAAGCAAAGGGTGCATTAGAACTTTGCATGGAAGGCTCGTCCCCGCTGCTCACGGTCGATAGGCGCTGGCCAGTTGGATTCCATACGCCAGCACTTCGGCCGTGGGCAGCGGCCCTTTCTCCAGTCGAGCCGCGAGCGTCACGCCTCTCTACGACGATGAAGGCAATCCCGGCTCGTCGGCCACCAGCGGTCAAAGCCAAAAGCAGCGCCGATTGTATAGGCACCCCGGGAAAGCCACTGTAAAACACCCGCTGTGCCAACGACAATGTGTAAAATTGGTAGACCGATGGGCCCGTAGCTCAAGCGGATAGAGCATCGGATTTCTAATCCGAGGGTTGGGGGTTCGATTCCCTCCGGGCCTACCACCGCCAGTTTCCGCCTCCGACAACCGGACCGCACTCACCCATACGCTTCGATTCCGCCTACTCCGGCGCGTCCCGCCCCGATTTTCCGTCAAAGCTCCCAACAGCGTTCGCAGCCTGGCAGCGTGTGCCGATTGCGCTCCTTCTTGCGCCGACGCGTTGCGTCTTACGAAGCACTTACTACGAGTTTCCGCAATTTAGTAACTTATAACAGCAGTTACTTCCTGTAGCGATTCCCGTAATGGAACTTATTCCCAAGAATGAACTAACTAACAATCGGTCTAGTTGCCAATGGAACTAACACTGCTTTTCCTATGAAAATATTTGCAGGTCTCCGCATGCGAAACATCGCAACTCTTTCCGCCTGCCGCTAAGTATTCGAATGCAAACATGAAGAACGAGGAGAGCGCGGCGCGCGCTCTGGCACAAGGACTGCACTGTTTGTATGCATCCACTCGTTCTCAGGTTGCGCTTTGAATGAAGGTGACACAGGTTCCATGGTTGGCAATGCCAACAATTACCGGAAGGAAACAAATTATGAACAAGTTTCAGATTGGAATTGCGCTTCTGTTTCTCGTCCTCCTCGCCGCTTGTGGCGGAGGCAGCAACTCCGGCACGACGACGACGCCCAAAGGGCCGGTAACACCGGTTCTGCAGTCCATCCAGGTCACTCCCGGGACGCCTTCGATCGCCGCTGGACTCTCCCAGCAATTCATGGCCACCGGAAACTACAGCGACAACACGAGCAGGGATCTGACGAGTTCGGCCACCTGGAGTTCTGCGAATACCGGCGCGGCGACCATCTCGAATGCCGGAGTCGCCAATGGCAAGGCGCAAGGCTCGGCCACGATTATGGCGGCCGTTTCCGGCGTCAGTGGCAGCACGACGCTCACGGTGACGTCCCCGGTGCTGGTATCGCTGGCCATTTCGCCCGCGACTCCGTCGATTGCGCTGGGCACGACCGTGCAATTCGCCGCGATTGGCGCCTTCACCGATGGAAGCACGCAGAACCTGACCTCGTCGGTCCAATGGACGTCTGCCAATTCGTCGTTAGCGACTGTCAACGAAAATGGAGTGCAAGGACTGGCGAAAGGGATAGCGATGGGCTCCACCTCCATCGCCGCGGCCTCGGGCGTTGTTTCTGCGAGCGCGGCGCTGACGGTTACCAGCCCAACCCTGACTTCGGTCGTGATCTCGCCTCCGGCGGCTGCCATTGCGCAGGGCACGACCTTACAGTTTTCTGCGATCGGCACGTTCACGGACGGCAGCACGCAAAACCTTACCTCGTCGGCGCAGTGGGCATCGGCGAATTCCTCGGTGGCGGGTATCAGTCTGAACGCAGTCGGTGGGCTTGCTAAGGCAAACGCGCCGGGCACCGCAAACATCACAGCCACGTCCGGCGGTTTTTCAGCGAGCGCAGTCTTGACGGTGACCAACGCCAGTTTAACTTCCATCGCCGTTACGCCTGCGGCTGGCTCGTTTCCGCTGGGCACCTTGCAGCAGTTTGCGGCAACCGGGACATTTTCCGATGGAACCACGCAGGACATTACGGCGACCGCGAACTGGAGTTCGTCAAACACCAGCCTTGCGTCGATTACCGTCAGCGGCCTGCTGACCGCCCGCAACGTAGGAACGGTCACGATCACCGCCGCGTCCGGCGCTATCAACGGTGGCACGCCCGCAACCGTCAACGCCGCGAACCTGGCGTCGATTGCGATTGCGCCCGGCAACCTCACGCTGGCCGCAACCACAAGTCAGCAACTCACGGCGGTCGGAACCTTCAATGACGGAAGCACCCGCGATCTGACGTCCCAGGTCGCGTGGGCTACCTCCAACGCCCCGGTCGTGAAGATCAGCAGCAATGGCCTGGTCCGGGGGCTGGTTGCCGGAACCGCGCCTATCAGCGCGAGTCTGGGATCGGTGAGCGCTTCCATGACGGTCAACGTGAGCAACGCGCAAATCGTTTCGATCTCAATCACCCCGGCGGGGAGCACGATTGCAGCGAGCACGAAACTGGCGCTCACCGCTACTGGATCATTCAGCGATTCGAGCACCCAGGTCATTAATCGCGATGTAACGTGGGCATCCGATAACGCCGGCGTTGCCACAGTAGGGCCTACCGGCCTGCTCACAGCAATAGCCGCGGGAGGTGCAAACATCCAGGCCAGCCTGGGCGGAGTCACTGCGACGGTGCCCATTACTGTGAATGGCATCACGTTGGTTTCAATGCAACTTACCCCGGCTACCGCGACTCTCGCTCCCGCGTCGATGCTGAGTTATGTGGCCAAGGGCATATTCAGCGACGGGAGTACACAGAACATCACCAATTCCGTGACGTGGACTTCCTCCATTCCCGCAGTGGCTACAATCAACGGGGGTCTGGCGACCGGTCAATCGGCGGGCGCCGCCGTTATTACGGCGCAGCAAGGCGCAATCAGCGGTACTGCCAACCTGGTTGTCGATTCATCCCCGCTGATTTCAATCCGGGTCACGCCGGCGAATGGCACGGTCGCACAGCAGACCGCGACGCAACTCACCGCCATCGGTACATTCGCCGACGGCAGCAGCCAGGACCTGACGAGTTCTGTGTCATGGACCTCGTCGCCGGCCGCGGTTGCAACCGTGAGCGATGCGGTGGGAACGAAGGGCCTGGCGGCCGGACTTTCCCCCGGGACCGCGACCATCACCGCTCTGTTCGCAGGGCAGGTGGGAACGGCAACGCTGTCGGTGACCGACGCCACGCTGACAGCACTCACGATTGCGCCGGACGCGGCCAGCATTCCGATGGGCGGTTACCAGCAATTTACCGCCACCGGCACCTTCAGCGACGGCACAACTCAAAACCTGCCAGCGCAGGTCGCATGGGAATCTTCCAACGTGAACGTCGCAACCATAACCGCCGGCGGATTAGTAAACACCGCCGGAACGGGAACAACGACCATCACGGCCAGCGTCGACGGCATAAGTGCGAGCACGGTACTTACCGTCTACTAACAGAGCTGGTTAGGCAATTAAAAGCGCCGCCTGGGCAAGCCATGACACGCTTGCACCGGCGGCGCTTTTCTACGAGCTGATGATCGATTCCGTTGCAAAACCAGTTTCTACGGTTGGAACCTGGCCGCAGTCTTAGCCCGTGTCGCTTGGGAAGCAATCGTGCACGACGCCGTCGTATTCGTGGTCGCAAATGGCACGGTATAGAAAGTGCCGGTGGGAGTTCCGTTTCCAGTTGTGCCCGAGTCGATCAGATAGCCCGCGCAGGCGCTCTCCAGAACGACGTTGCCCGTGACGGTGTTACTGTTCCCGGTGCTGCCGCAGGAGGAATCGAGATGCACCGCGGATTCCGCCGTGTTGAATACAGTGTTGCCGCTGATCGTGTTACCGTTCGTGCAAACATCGATGGCATCCCCCGTCGAGTTGCCAAATATCTTATTCGCGGTGACGGTTACGCCATCGCCATAAGTGCCGGGCGTGGCATCGGTGTATAAGCCGATAGCATCCTGGCTGTTGCCGGCGATATTTCCCGACACGACGATTCCACCATTCTCTTTCGCGTCGTAGAGCAGGATATCGCTCGAAGTCGCGACGTTCGGGTCTCCGTAGATGTTATCGATCACCGTGTTGTTCTTGATGGTTCCGGTGGCTCCATCGAAAGCGATCTCGATGCCATTTTGCGCCGCGAGGCCGCTCGCAACCACGCCGTTGCCTTGAACATAGTTGCCAGTCGCAATCAGGTTGGCGCCCGCGTAGCGCGCCACGATGCCATTCTTGTTGTAGTTGTGAACGGAGCTATTCTCGACCGTCAGAACCGCGCTGCTGGAACTTGTCGTTTCGACCATGATGCCCTGTCCGGATTGGCAACCGGTGGGAACTTCATCGGGCACCTCGTTGCGCGCGGCGACGTGATCCACGGTTCCGGATGCATCCTGATAGAGGATTCCACGAATGTCGGGTCCGCAACTGATGCCGTTGCCCGTACCGTCCACCGTCAGATTGCTGATGGAAACCGGGCTGGCGCCCTGGACGAGTATCTGGGCCGCGACGGCGCCTCGGGCATCCGTCGTGTTCTGTGCCAGGCCCGCGGCCGGAGGATAGATCACCACGGCATCGTCGCTCCCGTAGGAGATACCTTCAAGAGTAAGTTTCTTGGTAATGGAGACTTGCTCGTAGTAGTTGCCCGGGCAAACCTTGATCGTGCTTCCGGCGGGCACCGCATTGATGGCCAGCTGAATACCCGAAAAAGTAACGTACGACGTGGGACAGGTGCCCACGGCTACCGTGGATGCCTGCGCCGCTTGCACCATGAAAAGGGATGCTGAGGCGAGCATGGTTAACAGAGTCCTGCGCACTACCGTTGTTGCAAACATATTTCCTCCCACAAAGTTTTGGACATTTGGTGGATCAGTGGAACCGGGAAAAAGGGGGACTGGGTGAATCCAACGGAGGGGAGCCGTTTTCTTTTTGAGGCTCTAGTGGATCAGATCATGCCGGGAAGGTGATAGTCCGGCTGTAGGGGATGAACCGCTGTCCGATCCATCTATTACAGCAACGACTAAGTCTGGCTTGGATGTGACAGTAAGTCAAGGTGAAAACGATGTAATTACAATTTATTACATTGTTTTCGTATGCACTATTGGTCGGTTGGCGGCAAAAGGGCCCAACTGCTTATTTCACTTCGACTTGTCGGTATGGCACTTTCGTGGCGGCCCCCTGGGGAGCATGCGTATCGGAGAGCGGCTACGAAGACATGGTGTAACTCCTTCAAGCTTTCTTTTTCGGCTTCATCATCTCCCATTCCCGGTCGGTGAGTTGGCGTCCCATCGCGGTGAATTCGCCTGCGCCCTGTAACCACTCGCCGCCGTCCATGGTGACCACCTCGCCATTGATGTAGCTGGCAGCGTCGCTCACCAGGAATGCGGCCAGATTCGCAAATTCTTCGGTCGTGCCAAAGCGCCCCATGGGGTTGCGCTGCTTGGCGGCGTCTTCCAGGTCCGGACGCGGCAAAAGACGCGAGAACGCTCCTTCCGTAGGAATCGGCCCGGGCGCGATGGCATTCATGCGAATGCCGCGGTTTCCCCACTCGACAGCCAGGCTGCGGGTGAGCGCCTGTACTCCGGCTTTCGCAATCGCCGAAGGCACGACGTAGGCCGAGCCCGTCGTCGTGTAAGTTGTGGTCACGTTCAGGACCGCGGCCGGATGTCTGGCAGCCAGCCACCGCCGGCCGCAGGCGAGCGTCGTGTGCAACGATCCCATCAGCACGATTCCGATCACCGACTGAAATGCGCCCAGAGATAGTCTTCGGTTCGCGCAAGAAAATTTCCGGCCGCATTATTCATCAGGACATCGAGCGGACCGTCGGCCCAGATCGCCTCGATCATCTCCTCAACCGCAGCCGCATCCCGGACATCGCAGGGACGGGCGTGAATCTTGCCGCCGGTCCGCTGGCGCAACTCTTGCATGGTCGCGGCCAGAACTTCCTGCCTGCGGCCGCAGATATAAACCTCGGCCCCAAGTTCGAGGAATCGCTGGGCTGTGGCTTTGCCCAGTCCCGTGCCTCCGCCGGTAATGAGGATGCGCTTGTTGAGAAGCAGATCGGGTTGGAACATGCGAGCGATTGTAAATGCCGCGACGCCATTCGTCGTCAGTTGACCGCATCCCAGTTCGCTGGGTGACGGCTGGACGCGCGAAGACTTGTCACCACCCGTGACTCGGCATCATGCTACTTCAGTTGGCCGAGCGCCCATTTGGCGTGACGCGCGACAACCATGTCCTCGTCTTCGGCCAGTTTCTTGAGCGTCGGCACAAATTTTGTATCGCCGCTGTTACCCATCGCAACCACTGCATTGCGGCGCAAGCCGGACAGTTTGGCGCGGCGTACCGGCGATCCACGAAAGACCGCGCGGAACTCCTCCGGCGGCAATTCGGCGATCCAGTCGAGGCCCGGATTAACGAACCCTTCCCGCGGCTGGAATTCTTCGGCGGTGGTCACTGGCGCTTTCCGGTTCCAGGGACACACGTCCTGGCAGATGTCGCAGCCGAAGACGTGGCGTCCCATGCCTGAACGCAGCTCTTCAGGAATCTCGCCGCGCTTCTCGATCGTGAGATAGGAGATGCACAAACGCGCATCCAGCTTCCCGGGAGCGACGATCGCCTGCGTCGGGCACGCCGTAATGCAGCGCGTACACGTGCCACAGCGGTCGGGGGCGGGCAGGTCGGCGGCGATCTCCGTAGTCGCCTCCAGCGACGTCAGGATGACGCCCAGAGATAGCCACGAGCCGAGGTTCTGGTTGATGATGCAGGTATTCTTGCCGATCCATCCAACGCCCGCATGTTTCGCGTACACGCGCTCGATCAGAGGTCCGGTGTCGACATACGAGCGGGTTTGAAGAGATTGCTCAGTAGGCCCGGGCTGGCAGTCAGCCGAGTCAATCAGCTCGCGAAGTCTGGACTCGACCACGCGCAGCCGTCGCAAAACTGCATCGTGGTAATCTTCGCGGCTCCAGGCATAACGGGAGATCCAGCCGGCGCTCTTATCCTCAGTCTGAGTCGAATACGGGTGCGCGGTGTTGTAGTTGATGGCGCAGACGATCACGCTGCGCGCCCATGGCGCCACATTATGCAAGCGCGCTCGTTTCAGTTCCCCAGCTTCGTCACGGGCTTCCATGTATTTCATTTCCCCATGTTGGCCGTCGGCGATCCACGTGGGAAATACGTCGAGTTCCGGGAAGTCGCGGACGGGAGCGATCCCGCAAAGTTCGAAACCGGCTTCGCGGGCGAATTGTTGAATGCGGGTTCGAATGTCGAAAAACATAGGCGGCGAGCGGTGGCAAAGGATCTTTAGAGGCAGCACTGCCATCTCAGGAAAGGCCGCATCCCTCGGAAAAGGCTACCACTTCCGGTTCCAGGCAGCGGGCGTGCACCGCGAACAATAGCACGTGATTCAGGTCACATCCCCATGTCACAGGCCCACGTGACAATACACTCGGATTTCCAACGGAGTTCTCCGTGTTCAAAATCGTCAAAGCCGAGTTTATCGCCCCTGGAATCAAGCGCTTCGTTATCGAGGCACCCCGCATCGCGCGCAAGCAGCGGCCGGGCCAGTTCGTCATTGTCCGGGTCAACGAAAAAGGCGAACGCATTCCGCTCACTATCGAACGCTCCGACCCCGAGAAGGGCACGGTCAACATTGTCGTGCAATCGATCGGGAAGACCACGACTCTTCTGAACTCGCTCGAAACCGGTGAGAGCATCCTCGACATTGTCGGTCCCCTCGGCAAGCCATCGGAGATCGAGAACTTTGGCACGGTCGTGGTGATGGGCGGGGGCGTCGGCACCGCGATGGCATATCCAACAGCCGCGGCCATGAAGAAAGCGGGCAATCGCGTCATCACGATTCTGGGCGGGCGCAACAAGGATCTCGTGCTCCTGGAAGACGAGATGCGCGGAGTCAGCGACACGGTTTTCGTCACCACCGACGACGGCAGCTATGGCGACAAAGGACTGGTCACCGACCGTCTGCGCCAGTTGATCGACAACGGAACGCGTATCGACCAGGTGCTGGCCGTGGGACCGATTCCGATGATGCGCGCGGTCGCCGATATGACGCGCAAAGAGAAGATTCGCACTATGGTCAGCCTCAATCCGATCATGATCGATGGCACAGGAATGTGCGGCGGCTGCCGCGTTCTGGTCGAGGGCAAAAGCGAATTCGCCTGCGTCGATGGGCCGGAATTCGATGCTCACCGGGTGGATTTCGCCGTACTCGTGCAGCGCAACACGATGTACCGCGACGCCGAAAAGCAGTCGCTGGAAGAATTTAAACGCGAATGCGAATACGAGAAGCAGAAGGCCCAGAGCGAAGCGCAAGCTGACGTCCCGAGCGAAACCGCTGCGACGTGCGCGCTGGAGGAAAAGTAAATGCCGACGCCGACCAAGTCCAACAATCCCGTACCCAACAAAGAGCGCATCAAGATGCCTCGGCAGCACATGCCGGAGCAGTTGCCGCAAATCCGCAACAAGCAGTTCACGGAAGTGAATCTTGGATATTCGGCGGAACTGGCGCGCCAGGAAGCGCTGCGCTGCCTGGAGTGCGCCAAGCCGACCTGCACCAAGGATTGCCCGGTGGGCGTGAAGGTTAAAGACTTCGTGCAACTCATCGTGGATGGCGATTACCTGGGGGCGGCCGCCAAGATACGTGAAGACAACGTGCTGCCGGCGATCACCGGGCGGGTGTGTCCGCAGGAAGACCACTGCGAAGGCGCGTGCCTGCTCTGCAAGAGAGGCGAGTCGCTGGGTATCGGCTACCTGGAGCGCTTTGTCGCCGATTACGAGCAACAGCATTTCGATCCCACCACGATTGTGAAAGCGCCGCCGACCGGCAAGAAAGTTGCCATCGTCGGCAGCGGGCCTTCCGGCCTTACCGCTGCCGGAGACCTTGTTCAGAAGGGGCATGAGGTGCACGTGTTCGAGGCGCTGCACGAGATCGGCGGCGTGCTGGTCTATGGCATTCCGGAATTTCGCCTCCCCAAGACCATCATCCGCCAGCAGGTGGATTTCATGCGCGCGATGGGCGTCGTATTCGAAACCGATGTCGTCGTGGGGCGTACCGTCACCATTGACGAATTGCTGGATGAAGAAGGTTACGACGCGGTTTTTATCGGCACCGGCGCCGGGTTACCCCAATTTATGGGCATTCCGGGCGAGCACCTGAATGGCGTCTACTCGGCGAACGAATTTCTGACGCGCATCAATCTGATGCATTCCTATGAGTTCCCCAAGTACGACGAGCCCATGTTGGACTTCCGGGGAAAGAATGTGGCTGTGATCGGCGGCGGAAACACGGCGCTCGACGCGATCCGTTCTGCGCTGCGGCTGGGCGCGGGCAAAGCATACGTCCTCTATCGCCGCAGCGAGGCCGAGATGCCCGCCCGCAAGGAAGAAGTGAAGCATGCCAAAGAGGAAGGCATCGAATTCCACGTGCTGACCGCGCCGCTGGAGTTCCTCGATGACGGCAAAGGATGGCTGACTGGCGCCCGCTGCCAGAAGATGGAGCTCGGCGAACCGGATTCGTCCGGACGTCGCCGCCCGGTTCCGATCGAAGGATCGGAATACGTAGTTCCTCTATCGGTCGCAGTCATTGCGATCGGGACGACCGCCAATCCCATCGTTCAAAGCACCACGCCCGGGCTGAACACCACGAAGAAGGGGTACATTCAAGCCGACGAGACCACGCAGCGGACGTCGCGCAAGGGAGTTTTCGCGGGCGGCGATATAGTAACCGGCGGTGCGACGGTAATTCTCGCTATGGGCGCTGGCCGCAGAGCCGCCCAGGGCATTCACGAATATCTGACGTCAGGTGGATGGTAGATCGGCAAACCTGGCTTTTCCAAGTGGGCTGGCCAGTCCTAAGCACGGAATCTCCGGGCCTTTCTTATTCTTCGACCTCGCCGCTCTTGATGGGTGCCTGCGCGGGAGAACTTACGATGTACTCCACCCGGTTCCGGCCCTTGTGCTTGGCTGTATAGAGAGCCGCGTCGGCGCGGCTCACCAACGGTTCCACTTCCTTCGTGCCAATACACTCGGAAACAGCAATTCCCATACTGATGGTGATGGACTCTTCTACCTCGCCGGCAACCACGGGGGCATTGGCGATTGCCTCGCGCAGATCGTTCGCTCGCTGCACGGCTCCCGCAAGATCGCACGCCGGGAGCACCATCAGGAACTCCTCGCCTCCATAGCGGCCCACGCCATCGTAGGAACGGACTTTGGATTGCAACCTGCGCGCGATCTCACGCAACACTTCGTCGCCAAAAAGATGGCCGTGGGAATCGTTTACCTTCTTGAAATGGTCGATATCAGCCAGAATTACGCTCAGGTGCTTGCGCTCCCTTCTGGCTCGCTCCAACTCGCGTTCCAACATTCCAAAAATTTCCGCGTGATTCAACAATCCCGTCAAGGAATCCCGCATAGCGGCTTCGCGCATGGATTCCCGCGCTGCCACCAACTCTTCCTGCAAATCGAGGATGCGTTTGCCGGTCAGCAGACGGGCTTTCAATTCCGATTTATCAAACGGCTTCATCAAGTAGTCGTCCGCCCCGGCCTGCAGGGCGTCGAGCATATTTTGCCGTCCCTCCTTGCTGGTGAGCATAATGACGTAGGTGTACTGGCCCGACATGCCAACCGCGCGGATACTGCGGCAGAGTTCGATGCCTTCCACATCCGGAAGAACCCAGTCGAGTAAAACCAGCTTCGGAGTCTTAGGTTGTTCGAGGACACGCCAGGCTTCAGCCCCAGTCTCCGCAATGGTCACGCCAAAACCCCAGCTGCGTAGGTGATCGCCGATCAGCTTCCGGTAAACCGCGGAATCATCGACTAACAAAACCTGCATTCGTTTTGGGACCTCCGACCCCGCCCCGGAAATACTGAAACACAGCGGGATCCCGTGAGTTGGGGTCTTACTTTCATGCCAGTATGTTCATCATACGACGAACCCTCCTTATGCAGCACGGACCTGTTATTGGAGCCGGTCCTAACGGAACTAGCCCTAACGTGCGCTATCGAACATCTAAGCTGGAAGAAATTACATCCTGCGCCGGCGAGCCGCGGCAGAAGGCTGTTTTGCAGCTGCTGAATCCCGGCGGGAAGGAACATTGATTACCGGCGGTGCTGGATCATCGGGCAGGCGGGGCTCCACGAAGCCCAGCGATCGAACTCTTGCGGCGGATCGACCCTCAGTCAGGCCGCAAGATTCTGTTTCTCGTTCTTCTCGTGGGTTCGGGCGCGCTCGAGCACCCCATTCATTGCAGTCAGCACGCGATCATAGGATCCAAGCATCTGATGCTGGCGGGGATCACTGCTCCACCACAAGACCCGCAGCTTCAAGCTCGCCAGATCGATGGCATTCAAGTCCATAACCAGGACTTCGGGCGCGGGATCCGGCAGAACTCCGGGGACCGTCCGCACCGCCGCGGCGATCGCCGATTTCAATTCGCTCAAGTCGCCCCTGTTACTCACGGTCAAGTCATATTCCCAGCGGCGGCGCTCGAGGGCCGTATTGACAATCACGGAGTGCGTAAACAAATCCGCGTTCGGAATAACAACGCGCCTTTCGTCATAGGTCTGGATAATCGTCGCACGCGCCTGAATCTCTTCCACCGTACCCTCGAACGCGTCCAGTTTGATCTCGTCACCCACTCGAAATGGTTCAGCCCACAGCAGCAAAAGTCCGGCCAGAAAGTTCTGCAATATGTTCTGGAACGCGAACCCGATCGCTACGCCACCGATTCCCAAAACCTTGATCAGATCGGCAGCCTGAAACGATGGGGCAACGATGGAAACAGCGATGAGGAACCCCAGCAGAATTGTGGCGCCTCCGAGAAGACGCGCAAATACCACCGCCAGATTCTGGCGGTGTTCCGGAATACTTTTGCGGATCAGCCGGGCGATGACCAGGCTAAGGCCATAGAAGAGAGCGAAGACAATAACCGCCACCGCGAATGCAGGCAAGCGGTCGACGATGGTCTCGACCATATGCCGCTCCGCCTGCCAGAACTTCTCAACGGTGATATTCATGCCCCGGTTGTGGTCTCATCGAGTGCCTCGCTAAGCAGCTTCACCTGCGGTTTCCCATCCGATCATCGGGGGCAGTAAGGTTGCCCGCTCCGGGGATTTCCTGGCACCCCGCGCCAGGACACTTTCCGACGAGGCCGGTTCGCGACGCTCGATGCCCAGCAACTCCCGCATTCTGGTTTTCGCCTTGTGCAGTTGCGATTTGGAATTTCCTACCGAACAGCTTAACAAGCGGGCGATTTCGTGATGCTCGTACCCCTTGACCTCGTGCAAGACAAAAATTGTCCGGTAGCCGGCCGGCAGTTCCTTCATGGCACGTGTCAGCGCGATTCTGTCGACCGAACCGGATAGGCGGTCATCCAGGCGCCCCTGCTCCCGCTTGACCGAGCCATCAGGCTGCTCGATCGGCTGATCGAGGGACACGGGTCGCAGGCCCTTCTTGCGCATGTGCATCAGAACTGTATTCACCGCCACCCGGTACAGCCAGGTAGAAAGCGCGGAGTCTCCGCGAAACGTCGCGAGTTTGCGAAACGCTTGCAGGAAAGCGTCCTGCGTAAGGTCCTCCGCTTCCGCGGTGTTGCTCGTCATTCGCAGGCAGAGAGAATAGATCTTGCTTTTATGTGCGTTGAACAGGGACGCGAAAGCGTCGGGGTCGCCCTCCTGGGCCCTGCGCACCAGTTCCATGTCAGCTTTGTGGCGATCTGTGGAGTTCAGTTCGTTTTTCACTTGGAGCTCCTTTCGAGCGTCGCGACGGTTCGATTTCTTACGCCCACGCATTGCGACAATAGGGCTCTCCGGCTCCGCGGTCCATCCAGTGATCCCGGTACGCTCCCCGGTTCCGTGCTGTAACTCATTTGCATGAACAACGGATTTCACCGGAGCGGTCCGGCTTCATCGTCTCTTTGAGTCCGCTAGAGGCACGCTTACAGGGAACTACAGGATTTTCGGGATTGTTGAAGTCGATGAAGGTTCTTATCCTCGCTTAAGTATCAATTGCGGTTCCTCTGATACCACCCCTCCGGGCAGGTGCCGGAAGGCTCCGATAAGGGGCTCTGGCGCTTGCCCCTCGCCATTTCAAGGGCCGGGTCGGGGAGCGCAAGTAGCAGGCATAAAAATTCAAATAGAGCCGTGGGAGGCGAAAGATGGCACCAACTTCATTACAGGAACTCTACGTGGAACAACTGCAGGATCTTTACAGCGCTGAACAGCAGATCATCAAGGCTTTGCCCAAGATGATTGACGCCGCGCAATCCGACGAGCTGCGCGATGCGCTGACCGAGCATCTCGACGTCACCAGGAAGCAAGCCGAGCGGATCGAGACGATCTGCGAGGAATTGGGCGAAGACCCTGACAAGGAAAAATGCAAGGGCATGGAAGGCGTCTTGAAAGAAGGCAGCGAACTGGTGAAAGAAGTCGGTGATGAGGCCGTAAGAGACGCCGCCATCATTGCTGCCGCGCAACGCGTCGAGCACTACGAAATGGCGGGATATGGGACCGCTCGCACCTACGCCACTCTTCTCGGCTTCGACGAAGCCGCCAGCCAACTGGAACAAACTCTGGAGGAAGAAAAAGAAGCCGACGAAACGCTTTCCGGCCTGGCCGGGAAACTCAACGCCGACGCGATGCAAGGCGAGGAAAACGCGCAACAGCCGAAAACGGCGCGCGTCAAGACCGTAAAGACGTCGAAATCAACGGCACGAAGCAGGCGCGTCGCCTAAGCGGCGCTCTGGAATCAAGAACTCATGAAAGTCCGGGGGCGGTGGCTCGGCCATCGCCCCAAATCCATCCGATCGTGTTCCGAAATCCGTGTGCTCCGAGGCCTCACTTCGTCAGGAGGCGTGACATGAAGTCTATAAGGTTTGTAACGCTTGTTCTGTCGGTGGCAGTATTTTCCAGTCTGGCGGGGGCCGACTCTATCCAATTGCGTGATGGCCGCCATTTACAAGGAAAATACATTGGTGGCACGACGAACATGGTGGGTTTCATGAGTTCAGGGGCTGTGGAATACTTCTCGACCTCGGATGTGCTGGCCCTCATGTTCGACGGCAGCGATAATCCTTTTAATGGGGTGCAGCCCAATCACATGAATGGGAGTTCAGCAGGGGCTCCCGCCCTCGGAATCACCCGGAACAGGAGCGTTGTCCCACGAAAAACCACGCGGCCCCGGTTGGATCGGATTAACGCTGTGCGAGTGATTGATTGAGATGAAAACAGCTGCCGCGCCGCCTTCTCAACGTTACTAAAACGACGGTTGCACCACGTGGACAATATGGTTGCGGACGGCATAGAGCACGAGGTCGCCCACCGAGTGGAGATTCAGTTTCCGCATGATGTTGGCGCGGTGTGTATCGGCGGTTTTCACGCTCAATCCGAGCGCCTCCGCAACGTCCCGGGAACTTTTGCCCTCCGCGAGTAACTGAACAATTTCCCTTTCGCGCGGGGTCAGCCGGGCAACTCCGGGAGTTAAGGGGGCGGGCTTGGCGGCTCTGGCTTTCTCCTCGTTCTGCAGGTATCCCTCCAGCACCATGGAGGCGACTCTGGGAGTGAAATAGATTTTGTTGTTTCGCAAGGCTTCCACGGCCGTGACCAGTTCGCGCGCCGCATCCGACTTCAGCAGGAACCCGCGCGCCCCCGCATTCAGCGCTTCCTGCACCAGCTGGTCGGAGTCATGCAGCGTCAGGACTAGAATTCGAGTCTGAGGTCTGGCTTTGATGATCTGGCGGGTTGCTTCCAGCCCATTGAGATTGGGCATCCCGACGTCGAGAATGACCACATCAGGATTCAGGTCGAGGACTTTCTCGACCGCCTCACGCCCGTTGCCAGCCTCCCCGCAAATCTCCCAGTCCGGTTGCATTTTCAACAAAGCGCACAAGCCCCGTCGAACTACTTCGTGATCGTCTGCCAGAAAAATTCGAAACGACACGGTGCCCTCCCGCCGGGGCTTCGCGCCCAAACCCGCTTTGTACGCCGCTAGGATGCTCCCGAGTATCCAAATGTTAGCGGGGGCCGGATCACCATACGGATAACCCTGTAGATGCGAACTCCCAGCCGCCGCGATTTCACTCCGTGTTAAATCCCGGGATTTTCAGCACTTCGCCCAGGCGTCGTCTGTTTTGCTTCAGTGTCTCTCATCGATCGCTACAGCATTTTCCTTATATACCGCTCGTAAGTTATCGAAGATAAAAGTAGATGTGGAATGCTCGCTGAATTGGGGCTAAGCGAGTTGGCTGGCGAAAGATTACGAGATGACTAATTTTCGCATTCTGATTGCCGATGACCACGAGATCGTTCGACGCGGAATACGCGCACTGATCGAATCGCATCCCGGCTGGGAAGTCTGCGCGGAAACCGCCGACGGCCGCGATGCGGTGGAGAAGGCCGAACTGTTGAAACCTGATCTGGTCGCTCTCGACATTGGAATGCCGAAGCTCAATGGACTGGACGCTGCCCGCGAGATTCTCCGAAGCAACCCAAAGGCTAAGGTCCTCTTCCTTACCGTGTACGACACGGACCAGGCAGCCAAGACGGCATTCCTGATGGGCGCGAAAGGGTTGATACTGAAATCAGACGCTGGCCGTGAGTTAATCGGCGCCATCGAACTCATCCAGCGAAACTCTACCTACTTCAGTCCGCGCATCACTCATGCCAGCCTGGGGTCGGACCTTCGCGGAAACCGGCGGTCGCTCGACAAGGACACTCTAACTCCGCGCGAGAGCCAGGTCATCAAGTTACTGGCTGAAGGAAAAAGCACCAAGGATGTCGCCTCGCTCTTGCAGTTAAGCGTGAAGACCGCTGAGACGCACCGCAGCAACATCATGAGTAAGCTTGGGCTGCATTCTGTCAGCGAACTGGTTCTCTACGCCGTCCGGAACAATATCGTTAATGCGACGCCTTCAGGTACGGCGCCAACTGAGGCTCCTGATGATTTCCAGGATGGAGGACAGGGTCGCAGCTTTCCCCAGCGTTAGTTGCCAGCCGATCAAGTCGTGAATCGTAGTGCACACATTCTTCTGTGAATAACTACAGCAATTCGGGTAGATATCTCTCCAGAAAGTTGGCGACGAATGGGAAGAAGCACCTCGCACGCCGGGCGGCATGCGCCGTCTTTGCATCATAGAACCGTGCATAGACAAAACCGAAGGCGGGTGTCCCCGTGAGCATGCATAATTTTCAGCTCCCGAACCCGATGCCTGGCGAGCGCACTAATTTTGAAGGCCGGCCTATTGTAAACCGTATCCTTCTCGCGATTCCGGAAGCAGAATTTCATACGCTGCGGCCCGCGCTCCTGTTCGAATATCTCCCCAGCCACACCGGCATTCACGAGCCGGGAGAAAAAATGGAGTTTGTGCACTTTCCGAATCGCGGCTTGGTTTCGATCGTCGTGACCACTCGCGAAGGTAAAACGGTCGAGGTGGGTGTGGTAGGAAACGAGGGACTGGTAGGAATCCCCGCTCTCGTCGGACTCAGCCGCTATCCGCACCGCGCAGTCGTGCAGATCGCCGGCGACGGCTTCCGCATCCGTGCCGACGCTTTACGAACCGCTCTCCTCTCCAGCCCGTCCCTGCAAAGCATCTGCAGCCGCCACGCCGTTATTCAAGGAATGCAGGCGGCGCAATCCGCCGCCTGCAACCGGCTACATGGAATCGAACAGCGCCTGGCCCGCTGGCTTCTGCTGATGCAGGACCGCGTCGACAACGGATCCCTGTATATAACCCACGACTTCCTGGCAACCATGCTCGGCACGGACAGGCCCAGCGTAAGTCTGGCGGCCGCTCTTCTCCAGCGCAAGGGGACGATCGAATACACACGCGGAGCCGTCAAGATCGTCAATCGTAAAATGCTGGAAGAATCGAGCTGCGAATGCTACGCAGTGATGGCGCAGTTTAATGCGCCGCTCGGCCTCAAGTAGGTCAGGTCGGAAATTTTAATAGCACCGTTCTTGACTTCTTAAGCGCCTCTTTTCCGGGGAAAAGCAGCAGCTAACTAGTCGGAAGGCTCAATCGACTTCACCCGTATCGAACTGGTCGCCTGGTTCAGAGTCCCTCTCACCCTGACGTTCTGTCCCTCAAAATCTCGCACCCGGATCTGGTTGTCGAGCTCATAGCTGGCTCCTGTGCAGTCTCTCAGAATGTAACCGTCCTGGCTCCGCCGGATCGTCCCTTTAAACGTTCGCAAAGTCGCCCGCATGCTGATCGACGCCGGCTTTATCTCGGCTGGCGCCGAACTCCCTCTGGCATCCGATTGCACGGTTTTGACGGACTCGGATTCCTGGGCAGATGTCGGGATGGCGGATAGGCCGATAGCGACCGCCAGTGACAGCACGCGCGCTACTGCGGTAAATCGAGACATTTCCCTACCCTCCGCCGTTTCGACGCTTCCCCGCGGAGCAAGCCGCTTGCCAAACCAAACTGCTTGGATTTTCGCACCTCACTGTAATTTCCGGTGCCATGTACCAGGTAAGACCGGGTGAAAGTATGTAGATTTTTTCAGGGTTGAACTCCCAGGACGATTGGATATATAGCTTCCCGGACACGGCGCGCTACCTCGAAACGTCCTCCCATCTACTGCTAACACCTGATGGACTCTCCGCCACAGTACGCTATGCTGGCTACGGTTAAATTCTATTCTAAGGAGGCCGTTATGCTGTATTACGCGATTGTATTTCTGGTCATTGCGATTATCGCGGGACTTCTCGGGTTTGCCGGCATTGCGACTGCCGCGGCCGGCATCGCCAAGATTCTTTTCTACGTCTTTCTCATTTTCTTCCTCGTGACGCTCGTCATGGGCCTTGGTCGACGCGGACGGGTTTAAGTCTCTCCTTAGAACACACACTCCGGGCGCTCTCGCAATCTCGGGAGCGCCCTTTTTTTGCAATATCGCAATGACGGGCGCAGTGACGGAATCCGCCGGACGTTCAGCCCTACCAGATTCCCTTGTCGTTCCCGGTCAGGCTGTGCGCCACCAGCGCCGACACAGCGAGTGGCGGAAGTAGCGGTAATCTCAGTAACGCGCGAACATTGCCCTGCCTGCCGGCTTCCAGGAGTTGTGACGAATAGAGCTTCATTCCCGTGCCCTTCGATACTCTGAGATAACCGTCTTTGAAATAGACCATCGCGTCGGGGGAGTAGGCTGCCTCCTTCACCTCCTCCGGGAGCGACACATTGTCACCGTAGGACTTGACGTAATTTTGAACCAGGCAGAGATAAGTGGCCACGCCCGGCCATATTCCAGCTGAATCCGCGCATCTTTTCAGTTCGCCAAAGTTCAGCGCTCCACTCTGAAGAAGTTGCGCACTGTCTACCATGTCGCATAAGCGAAAATAAAAGTGCCGGTACACCCTCTGCAGAGTTGAAATAACGATGCGTTCTTCGGCCGCGGGTACGCGGAACTCGTGACCTCCCACGCTCTTGAGGATTCCCCGCTCAATCACGCGCCGCGCGATCTCCGCATGTTCCCCGGTCTGTCCCAGGTATTGCACGTGAATCTCGACCAGTTCCGGCAGGCCCGGGATGCTGTAATTCCATTTGTTGGCGAGGCGGTCGCCCCAGCTGCGCTCTACCGGCTGCGCATTAAATTCCTCCTGCATTAACTGCTGAATCTTGCGCTCATCGGAGGTTGTATAAAGATCGAGATCGGAGCCGAGATCGGGCCAGTGGTCCAGCGACTTGATCACCGCGACCTCGCAGCCGCGCGCCTCTAACCGGCTGCAGATCGAATGCAGAAATCCGACTGCCCGCTCAATGCGCGAACGCTCGTCGGCCAGGGCGAGGCTGCACTGCCGCGCGAGCTCCTGTTCACTTCCCAGCGCCGCCTCCCGGAGCACTTCCAGTGCGCGAACAATCACATGATGAGTATTTGCGAGCTCGAAGAACGCTTGCGTTTCCTGAGGGCTGAGATTCCCCGCATCACGCACAGCGCCGGCAATCTGATCCTGGTTCGCAGGCGCACGCCGCTCGCTCGCTCCGCCCCGTAAAGGCAGTAGCAACCGCGAGAGTATTCCCATGTGCTCCGCCTGGCGCGATTTTACTTTCATTATTTCCCCCGATGATTTTCCTGGATTCTTTGCGGAGCGCGTATGCGCGCAAGTGATTTCCGCCGCACTTCTGGCATGTACTTCGATGACGAGCTTTACCGCCGAGTTTTGTCTTCCTCGGGAATCGACGGTAATTTCCCTTAAAGTACAGCAAACACCGTAATGACCAGCATCGTCGCGCGCCATAACATAAGTTCGTGCGAGCAGGAGTGTGTCGATTTTTCGATCGGACATCAGAGAACTCCTCGCGCATTTGTGCCTCGAACATCAGGGCTGATGGCAATTGCAGGAATTCCGTAACCTCCGCCACCATGACCAACCAACTTGCTGGCGCCGCCATCGAAGTAAGGGAATTGTTAAAGAATGATTACTAAGAAATGACTAGCAAGGAGCCCTTCGCGTGCCATTGAACGCAATTTTGTTGACCGGCAAACGGCCTTCTCGGCCAATGACTCGCGAGTGTGCATATCCGCAAGGTCCCGACCTGGGGCCGGCGTCTCTGGCTTGCGTGGATGTCTTTGGCCAGTCTGTCATGCAGAGGACGATCAATCGCTTGGAAAGCGCCGGCGTTCGCGCCACCTCGGTCATAACAACTCCCGATTGTGTTGCTTTCTCCGCGAATAAGAATGTGGCAATTACAATCACCGAAAAACCGGCTGACCGGTGGTGCGCCGCCGAACGCACTCTCAAAAAGGACGCACAGCGCGGAATTGATACTTTCCTCATCGCGGAACTTGGCGCCTACGTGGAACTGGATCTGCAGGACGCGCTCCGGTTCCACAAAGCGAAAGGACAGCCAATTACCTGTATCCACGACAGCCACGGCCCATTGTGTTACTGGATCGTGGATGCCGCGCAGGTGATCGCCAGCGGCAAGTTCCCTTTTCCGCTGGACGAAGAAGAACTCGCACATCCGCCGATTCCCTACCTGGTGGACGGCCATGTCAACCGCTTGTCCGATGCCCGGGAGTTCCGCCAGCTCGTCGTTGACTCGTTCCTGGGGCGCTGCTCAATTAATCTCTCCGGTCGCGAGATTAAAGCGGGAGTCTGGGTCGAAGAGGGCGCGCGCGTGCATAAGACCGCTCGCCTGGTCGCACCCGTTTACATCGGTCGCAACACACAAGTGCAACCCGCCGCGGTGATCACCCGGTTCACCAACCTTGAGCATGACTGCAATGTCGGCGAAGGAAGCCTGGTCGCCGACGCTTCCATTCTCGCGCACACCGCCATTGGTAAGGGCTTGGATGTTGCAGCCGCTGTCGTCGACGGCCGCGACTACTTTCATCTCGATCGCAATCTCATGCTGCGGATTCAGGATCCCAATTGGATTTCAAATTCCGCCCCGCGGCAACCGCAAGTTCCCAATTATCTCCCGGAGTACGAAGACTCGTTTCGCCGCAGCCAGCAATTGGAGCTTGAATACTCGCAGTACCTGTCCCGTGCGGCGGGCAGGCTGCTCGAAGTATTCAAGGGTGAAGTATGACAACCGCCAAGGCTGTGATTGTAAAACAGCTCCCAGAACATCTGGGAGCGCAGCAGTCGCACGCCTTTTTTCGCGAACTCGCCCCGCTCCTGGCAAGCGACCGGCCCCGCCTCGTATTCGATTTCACCGCTGTACGCCATCTCGACAGCGCCGGCGTGGAATTGCTGCTGCAGTGCATGGAAGAAGCGATGAAGCGCAATGGCGATCTCAAGCTGGCTGCCGTTTCTCCCCAATTGGCTGTCATTCTGGAAATGACGAGAGTCGACCGCCTCTTCGAGATCTTTCCCAGCTCGACCGAAGCGGTCGAGAGTTTTCACCGGTTTCCTGCTCAAGGCTTAAAGACAGAGGCGGCCATCCCTCGTACCACCCTCTCGTCTGGAAGCGGCAAACAAGACTGAACATAGCCTCCGCACTCGACAAAAGAATCGCTGTTCCAAACTGGAGATCGACATGAAAACCACCAAGGGTTTGCAGCTCCCGTTGATTGTGCCGGTAGTGGTTCTGGCTTTATTGCTGAACCCGTTCGCCTATGCCATGCCTCAGGAAAATGCCTCGGCGAGTAATGTGAATCCGGATTCCCGGGATGGTCAAAGCGACCAATCCTCCGCGCCAGCGAACGCCCACGTCTCTGGCACGCTAGAGGACACTGCAGGCGTTCCTGCGAATACTCCGGCAGTCCCCCATCCGACTCCGCCGCCGGCAATTCAGCTGCCCGACAGTCCCGGTTCGTTGCAGACGAGCTCATCGCAATCCAAGTCGGCACCCACACGAGCAGTGCAGTCAGCTCAACTTGCGCCACCACCACAACCTTCGCAGGCGCTTCCGCGATCGCAGTCCAGAGAGCCTCTCGGGACGGCCGCAGCCGAAACCGTGCCCACCATGGGCATCGCCGCGTCGCAGCCGGCTGGAGCCGCGCTCGCTCCCGCGAAGCAACGCCGTGTGCGAACAATCCTCATCACTGTCGGCGCCATTCTGGGAGCTGGCGCTGCCGCAGGAGTGACGATGGCGTTGTCGGAAGGCAGCCCCAGCAAACCTCCGGGGGCTCGATGATTCGTGGCACGAACCCCGGCGCACGCGGAAGTCGCAATCCATCTCCTCTGCTTGTGAGTTTCTCCGGCATCGACGGTGCTGGGAAGACCACTCAAATCGACGCGTTGGTTAGCTTTCTAAAAGAAGCAGGGCTGCGCGTGAAGCAAATCGCCTTCTGGGATGACGTCGCTACTCTGAAAAGTCTGAGGGAAAACGCCGGCCACAAACTCTTCAAAGGAGATAAAGGCGTAGGCTCTCCCGACAAGCCCGTCAATCGCCGTGACAAAAATGTTCAGTCCTGGTACATGCTGCCCGTGCGCCTTGGTCTCTGCGCCCTGGACGCGCTCGGTTTGTGGAGAGTGGTCCTGAAAGTCCGGTCGGGCGTTGACGCTGATGTCGTGATCTTCGATCGATATCTCTACGACCAGATGGCAAACCTCAACCTCGATAACAGCGCCTCGCGCCTCTACCTGAAGCTGCTTCTACGCTGCGTCCCTCGCCCCGACGTTGCCTGGCTTCTGGACGCGGACCCCGTGCTGGCCCGCGCTCGCAAACCGGAATACCCGCTCGACTTTCTGGTCCTGAATCGCGCGCGCTACTTGGCCGTAAGTAAAATGGCCGGCATGAAGATCGTTCATGCCGGCCCTCCTGAGCTCGTCGCGACTCTCGTTCGCCGTGAACTCGCCGAAAAGCTGGCGCATTTTCAAAACTGCCCCACGACTGAGTTCCTCACTGGTACGTGATGCTGAACTGATCCACGAACGTGCTGTATGAACTCTGCGACGAGTTCCCATCCATCTGGTAGTTGACTCCGAAACCGTACCAGTCACCCGAATTATAGTGCGGGTAAGTCAGGTTCACGTTGTAAGTCGTTCCATTGAGCGTGATCGATTGGTAATACAACTCGTTGTTCGATGTCCTCTGCGCCTTTATCGTCAAGTGATTCCACTGCCCGCTGACTGGATTGCACGGAATTCCCGTATGCACCCAATGCCCGTTTACGTTATCCCAGATATCCCACTCGTGACCGCCAGCAATTTCGCACTGGTGTCCGTACACGAATCCCATCCCATCAAAATACTGGTTGATATCGAACTCCAGCACCTGGGACAGCGCGAGATTGTTGCCGTAAAAGTAGATATCATAGGTAAAAGAGTGCAGGTTCGGGACGATCTTGTGATCCTGATCCGGCATCCCCTGCGAAGAGTTGGTTCCGATCAGCGAGTTCGTGAACAGCACGTCTGCGTAAGGATGGCTTCCGCCAATCGCGTATTGCGTGGAGTTCCCGCTGAGCGAAGGCGACTTCTGGTGCTGGTTGATCGACCAGGTCACTCCGCCGCCGCACTGCGTGCAGATGTTGTAGCTGGGCGGATATTCACCATACGCAACCCATCCGCCGCTCGCCTGCAAATTTGTGAACTGTTGACCGCCGCCCCCGCCTCCTGAAACCGTGATGTCCACCGGGGTGTAAGAGGCTCCTCCGCAGTAATCCCACTCTTCCACTACCGTGTGGTAACTCCCGGGCGACAGCGTCAAATTCGTGTTCAGGCTGGCTCCCTGCGAGACGAACGTCAGGTTGTTGTTGACATAAACTCCCATCGACGCCACCCCTTGGGCGCAAGTGGTCGTGCTCGAGGTAGCCACGTAATTCACTGGACTACTCACCGTTCCAGCCCCCGGGGCCGTCACGTACACGCCCGTTTTAGCCGCGACCGTCACTTCCACTGGCGTGTAGGTTGCTCCGCCACAGTGGTCCCACTCCTCCACCACGGTGTGATGGCCTCCCTGGCCCATCGTCATATTTGTATTCAGGGTGTTCCCGTTCACAACGTATTCAAGTTTGTTATCGACGTAGACACCCATCGACGCCACGCCCCTCGAACAGGTTGAAGTTGCCGACGCCACATAATTCGCCGGAGAGGAAACGGTGGCTCCATTCGTCGGATTATTCACAGTGACTCCAGCAAAGGCTGGCATTGCGAGGATTGCGATTAGGATGAGGCGGAAGAAATTGTGGCAGGTCATCGACGAATTGCTCCTACAGAAGGTGAAGTGATTTGGTCTTACGGAACTGCTGGACTGCGGACTGCAAACCGATGGGAGGACTTCTAAGGAAGCGGGAACATACCGAAGCACGGCAGGCCAGAGATTCCCGGAACCAAGGTCTCGTTACGGTTTCTTGAAACTAATACAGTATTCTCCCGATTGCAAGAACACGTTTGTTCATAATTTCGTCGGATATCCAACAATGCGATTAGTTTGCGAGATCGTTGAAAGGCCCGCCCAGTCGAGCAACAGGCGAGAAATGCCGGGACAACTGGACCCCCTCTGTCGTCATCCAAGAATCGCTACGGCAAGTCCATGGAGTGTGCGCCTGTGTCTCGAATTCGTCTGCTTTTGCTGCTCGTCTCTTTGCTCGCCCTCAGCTTCGCAATGGGATGCCGGGGAGTAGCTGCGTCTCCCGTCCAAAACGGCGTGCAACTGACCGTTGCCCCCGGCGGGACCGGATCCGGCACTATCACCAGTTCCCCCTCCGGCATTAATTGCCCGACGACCTGCACCGCAAATTTCCAGAGCGGCACGCAGGTAACGCTGACTGCAACTCCCGGAACCTCGATGGGTTTTTCCGGATGGGGCGGCGCCTGCAGCGGAACCGCGACCACGTGCACCATTACCTTGAGCGCAAGCCAAAACGTGACGGCTGGTTTTACGGCAGTCCAGAGCGGCAATTATCAACTTAGCGTCACTAACGGTGGAACCGCCTCCGGAACAGTCACCAGTTCTCCTGCCGGCATCAACTGCCCATCCACCTGCAGCGCAATGTTCCCCGCGAATACTCAGGTGACTCTCACCGAAACTCCGGGAGCCCCATCCACGTTCTCTACCTTCGCCGGTTGGAGCGGTGCCTGCACCAGCGCCGCGGCAACCTGTGCCGTGACCTTGAACGCCAACCAGACCGTGACTGCGACCTTCAGCCCGGCCATCAACCACATCATCATCTTTGCCCAGGAGAATCGCTCCTTCGATCATTATTTTGGGGAGCTTCGGCAATATTGGGCAGACAACGGCTATCCCGATCAATCCTTCGATGGATTGCCGCAGTTCAATCCTCCCAGCGGCAGCGCCCCGCCTCCGACAAATCCGCCCTGCGCGAACTCTGATCCCTCCAGCTATTGTGACGCCGATCCTTCCGGCACTCCTGTTCCCTCCGATCATTTGCCAAGCGTTTGCATCGAGAACCCGAGCCCGTCCTGGAACGAAAGCCATGTCGATTGGGCCTACAACGATCCCACCGGTAATCAGCCGGCTGCGCTCGATGGCTTCGTAGAAACCGCCGCCAATGATGCCCGCCAGGTCCAGCCCCCGTTCATGGACACCGAAGGCTATCGCACGATGGGCTATTACAACGGCAATGATCTGAACTTCTACTATTTCATGGCTACGAACTTTGCCACTTCCGATCGCTGGTTTTCACCGGCCATGTCGCGCACGGAACCCAATCGCATGTTCATGATGTCGGGAACCTCCCAGGGCCACGCTTACCCGCTGGGCGGCACCGTTGCCTACGATAACAGTCAACTGACGGCGCCTCCCATCTTCGAGAAGTTGCAAGCCGCCGGCATAACCTGGAGGATTTACATCGCTCCCGATCCCGAAGGTTTTGGCAACTGCGCCCCCAACGACCAGACGCCTCAGTGTCTCTATCAGGTGCCCGGCAGTTACCTGCAGATGTTCACTTACGGCAAGACCGTCGTGAATGATCCCACCTTAAGCCAGAACCTGGTACCTATCTCGCAATTCCAGACAGACGCGGCGAACGGCACATTGCCCCAGGTTGCCTGGATCGAATCTCCCACTGACGCCGGCCTCGACGAGCACCCGTCCGTTTCTGATTCCTCCCCGGTCAACATTCAAAAGGGCGCGGCTTTTGTCGAGAGCCTCGTAAATGGCCTTATGCAAAGCCCGAGCTGGAAAGATTCTGTCATGGTCTACACCTATGACGAGGCCGGCGGACTTTACGATCATGTTTCTCCCCAGCCCATGCCCAGCCCCGATGGCATTAAGCCGATGGATCTGCGCGCCGGAGATATTTGTACCAACGGCCAGACCGGTCCAACCTGCGATTTCGTTTTCACTGGCTATCGCGTTCCGATGATTGTGATTTCGCCCTTCGCGAAGAAAAATTACGTCTCGCACACAGTGGCGGATACAACTGCCGTGCTCAAACTGATCGAGACCCGTTTCGGCGTGGCGCCCCTGACCGCGCGCGACGCCGCCCAGTTCGATATGACGGAATTCTTCGACTTCGTCGGCGTGCCGTGGGCAACCCCACCCTCGCCCCCTGCCCAGAACACCAGCGGAAACTGCAGTTTGAATCCTCCTCCGCCCTAGACATACGGGTGTCACCTTTCGCGTTCGCTGTGCGGAGCGGGTTTGCCCGCCCCGCACCGGATCGCAGTGGGATAATGGAATCGTGAACGCACCAAGAATCTTCCTGGCCTGCCTGCTTCTTTTCTCTGTCCCCGTCTGCCACGCCAAGGTTCGCAAGTACTACATTGCCGCTGAAGATGTCACGTGGGACTTCGCTCCCAGCGGCCAGAATCTGCTCACCGGCGCTCCCTTGATTCTGCCCTGGCGAAGCAATACGCGCTGGCCCAAGACTCGCTATATCGAATACACCGACTCAACTTTTACCGTGAAAAAACCGCAGCCCGATTGGCTGGGAATCCTGGGCCCTGTGATCCGCGGAGAGGTCGGCGACGAATTCGTGGTCGAATTTCTCAATCGCAGCAAGCGCCTCCATGACATGCATCCTCATGGACTGCGCTACGACAAAGCCAACGAAGGCAGCTACTACATTCCCGTCGGCGCAGGCAGCCTGGTCGCGACCGGAAACCGATTCACTTACCATTGGTTCGCCGACGCCGGCAGCGGACCGGGCCCCGGCCAGCTCAGTTCGGTCGTCTGGTGGTATCACGGCCACGTCGAGGAGGAAGGCGAAACCAATGCCGGCCTTCTTGGTCCGATCATCATCACCGCCAAAGGCAAGGCGCGCCCCGACGGTACGCCCCAGGGCGTCGATCGCGAGTTTGTCGCCTCCTTCATGATCTTTGACCAGCTCGCCGGAAAAACCGACGGCCTCTTCTACGCCATCAACGGTTACATCTTCGGCAATCTCCCCGGCCTCATGATGCAGCAAGGCGACAAGGTTCGCTGGTACTTACTGGGAATGGGCAATGAGAAGGACCTGCACAGCCCCCACTGGCACGGCAAGACCGTCAGTACCGGCTCGCTCAACACCGATGTTATTGAATTGCTCCCCGGAAGTATGGTGACGGTCGAAATGAACGCGGACAATCCCGGCTCCTGGATGTTCCACTGCCACGTTGGCGATCACATGGAAGCCGGCATGATGGCCATCTACACCATCTATCCGCGGCCGAATCCGTCCTGCCCGCTCAAATTTATCTCGGGAAACTTCTGGGATGGCTCACGCGACTTAGCGGTCACTGTGAAAAACACCAGCGGCAAACCGATCAAAAGCGTCTCGCTCGCTTCCGAGCACTTTCTCACCCCGCAGGATCTGACCCGTCCTTTCGATAGCAACTGGTCATGGAACAAGCCCGTCGCGGCAAACGAGGTTTTCACGGTAGAAAAGCCCGGGTATTCTTCGGCCAGCGCTCAATCCATTGGGGGATGGGCCTTCTTGCCTTCCGCAATCTCCTTCGCCGACGGAACCGCGTGGCATCCCAAATATGAGGGCGAATGCTTCGGCCAATTCTGGCAGGACAAGAATCATCCCCGGATCCCGGCCCTGCCCCCGCGTCAGTACGAACTGAATCCCGACTAAAGTTCTCCTAAACAAAGCAAGCCATCGCGATATGCGATGGCTTGCCAAGTCGACCGACTTCTATATTCTCGAAAAAGACTCCCGGCGACGCTTACCGACCGCCCATCACCGCCATGCCGATCGGGTACGATCCCGCATTCACCGTGTTCACCACGGTAAAGCTCGCCGTGTCGATGATTGATACGTTCCCTGAATTTCCGTTCGTCACGTAGGCCGTCGAACCATCGCTGGTGAATGCGACTTCTTCCGGACTCGCTCCCACTTCAATCGTCGCCGCCACCGCCTGCGTGGCAGTCGAAATGACGGTCACCAGGTTCCCCTGGCCCTCAATGTAATCCGACGCATAGAGCCATTGTCCATCGGGGCTGACTTTCGCGCCCCACGCTCCATCCACATACAACCGGCTCATCACTGTATTGTCAGCAGTATTGATCAAAGCAATCGCGTCCGCGCTTCCCGTGTTGTTGAAGGTCGGCGCATACACAGTCAAGCCATCGGGAGAGATCGACAGGAATCCCACGCCGCCACCCACCGGAATCGTGGCCACTACCTTCTTCTTGGCGACCGAGATCACCGACACTGACCCCGAATTGCTGTTGCCGACGTAAACATACTTTCCATTCGGCGAGACCACGATGCTGTACGGATAATTTCCCACCTGAATCGTCTCGAGGACATTCTTGGTGGTGGTGTTGATGACCGAAACCGAATCCGAATTCCCGTTCGCCACATACGCATTCCCGCCCTTGGGCGCGAAGGCTACTCCCAGCGGACCGCCGCCCACTTGAATCGTTCCCGTCACGGCATTCGTCTTGGTATTGATGAGCGAAACCGTGCCCGCATAGTAGTTCGTCACGCAGGCTACTGTTCCAGCCGCGTCAACGGCAACGCCCCAGGGACTGCTCGTAGCAATGGTCGCGACCACGGTGTTATCGCTGGTCCGAATCGCGCTCACTTTCCCGCCCCAGAAATCGGTCGCATACGCATAGTTGGTCACGGTCTTGGCCTGCGAGGTTGAGAGTGCCACGAAAACGAAACCCAATGTCATTGCCACGGTTCTGAGAAAGCGCATTATGTCCTCCATTGCGAAAGCGGGTAACTCGACCTTCGTCGAGCGATCGTTAAAGGAAAATCCGGAAACAGAAATACGAGTGCAATGTGGCTACGAACATCTGATCTCGTGCAGGGGGAGGAGAGAAGAAACCCAGCCTTCGATGAGTAAGAGGGCCAGTGAATACGAGTTTGCCCTCGCAAGGCTAGATCGTCAATGGAACATCGGAGGGATTACCATCGGGTAGTCTCTAAACCGCGCGGCGGGGCTCATGCGGCATCGCAAGCTTATAACGCTGTGTCATCTCGCGGGGCGAAGACTTCACGAAGGGAAGTTATCTCGGACTCGAAGACCCCCT
Source organism: uncultured Acidobacteriaceae bacterium (assembly GCA_963838315.1). Classification (GTDB taxonomy): domain Bacteria; phylum Acidobacteriota; class Terriglobia; order Terriglobales; family Acidobacteriaceae; genus Acidiflorens. Next base: position 34,757 of record CAWIQW010000012.1, on the reverse strand, counting down.
GCACCCAGCACCAACTCGCAGAGGACAATAGATCGTCCTCCCGGCATCGAGCTTTCGACCGATAGGTGTTGACTTAGAGTTCAAGCCGGCCTCAACTGGAGAAAGCAAAACCACAATCGCTCTCCCCAAATCCGTTTGGGGTTCGAGTTAGGAAACGGACGGCGACGTCTCTCGGGCAGCCCGTCGACAGAGTGAAGTTGAAGGGGGGTACTGAAAAGGGCAAGTTCGGCGGCCGAACCGGAAAATAGAAGTAACTCAATTGTTTTGAATACTTTGAATATAACTATCGACGAATCAATACTTTAGAAGGAAAGGCTCGTAAAGTATTGATTGCAATGGACCGAGGGGGGTGGGGGTACCTGTTTCACACCTGCGGGGTTGCGACTATCACTGGCTCATCGATTATCGATTGGCGATCGCTTACGAAACAGGTCCTTTTTTTGACACTTTGAGAGGTCGATTACTTGTTCGCTCCCGCATTTACCGTCACACTTTGCGCTTCGTAGCGAGTGCCGTCAAAGCGCGCTTCCACGCTGATGTCAGCGCCCTCTTGAATGTCGCGGGTAAGGGCGCGATTGGCTCCATCGACGTGCACTTCATAGCTCTTGTTGTCGCGCGGATCGATCAATACCATCAGCCCGCGATTCAGATCGAGGTAGGAAACGCGTCCCGAAAAACCGAACGTCGCGCCCGGCGAAGCGAGGATGGAAATGTCGCGCACCTTCGGCTGGCGCTCGCTTCCTGGCGCGAAGACAACGCTGACCAGAGTTCCCGGCTGCAAGTCAGCGGAAGTCGCGCTCTGATCTCCCCGATGAATCACCGCTCCCGCGGCAAGTTGCATACGAACCGGACGCGGCGACAGCGTGTCCCGCAAAGTGAGTTCTCCTCGAGTCGCATCGAAGTCCTCGATCTGGCCATCACTTTGGCCAGTCGCGGCCTCGGAGACCACGCGAATGTTGCGCGCGAAAACGTCTTTCCCATCCAGAGTTGTGTCGACGTAGGCGCGCTCGCCATTCTTCAACTCGTCCACCGATCCCTGAGCGTTGCCGCGAAACATATGAGTTCGCTCATCGAAAAGAACCGTCATGTGCCCTCCGCCGAAGATGTCCAGAACAAGGCGGTCGCGGACAAGGTCAACCGTGCGAATCCTTCCGCCGAGCAGTGTGGTCTTCCCTTTCGGCTGCGACGGCAGATCGGGCGCCGACCGCAAACCGGGATTATTCACGCTCCCAGGGTTCGGGCTGATCGTGCTTGGGCTGGATGAGCCATTCGTGGCGATCATTGGGAAAGCTGAAGGTGACGCGGAAGTCTGGGCCGACGACGCGCTCACGAGAACAAAACAGACAACTACACCGGGAATCATAAGGGATGAATGGTTACGCGCACGTCTCACACAAACCTCCACTTGAGCACCTGTTTGGATGCTGTTGGGCAACGACCGGTAGTCCCGGAAATCCTGTAGACCAAGGCAGCACCCGGCTTCGGCCTCGCATCCAAGAACCGCCGGAATTAAGTATGAGGACTCGCGCCATGAACGTGTGCAAAGGGTTTGCGCTCGCAACCTTACTGTTCGCAGCGGGATCATTCTCCTATCGCGCGCATGCCAAGGATCTGAAGATCACGGTCCCCAAGCGCAGCGAGTTAACACCCGTGCAGCGGCTCAACCGGGAGGGCGTCGAAGCGGTCAATAAGCACCAGATCGAAAAAGCCAAGGCCCTCTTCTACAAGGCATACCTCTACGATCCCGGCGATCCGTTCACCCTCAACAATCTTGGATACATCGCCGAGCTGGACGGAGAAGTCGAACGCGCACAGAATTTTTATTCCCTTGCGTCTTCCCAATCCACGGAAGCTCGCATCGACCGCGCCAGTTCAGCCCGGCTCAAAGGGGAATCGCTGGAAGCGGCGATCAGCACTTTTGGCGATATTCCGATGCAGGTAAATCGCGCCAACGTAAAAGCAGTAGGATTGCTTTCGGAAGGACGTATTCGGGAAGCCGACACGCTCCTGCAACACACGCTCGCCCTCGATCCCAAAAATGCATTCACCTTGAATAACCTCGGAGTCGCCAAGGAATCGCAGGGCGAATACGGTGAAGCTCTGAAGTATTACAACGCAGCCGCGAATGCTCACGTGGACGATCCTGTCATTGTGACGTTGAATGGCTCCTGGCGAGGAAAGCCTCTGAGCGAAATGGCGCGGGCCAGCGCGGACAGGCTCCGGAAGCGCATGAAGAACCTGGAAAACGATCAGGCCCAGGTTGCGCTCCTGAATCTGCGCGGTGTCTCGGCCATGAATCGCAATGACGTGCGCGCCGCCCAGGATTATTTCTCGCAGGCCTATCGACTCGGACCCGACAATGCATTCTCCCTTAACAATCAGGGATTCATGGCCGAGATGAAAGGGGACCTCGAGAGCGCGGAAGATTTTTACCGTCAAGCGCGCGAAGCCGGCGGAGCCGGCGATAAAATCGGCGTCGCCACCCGTCCCACTGCCGAAGGAAAGAAACTGACCTCCGTTGCTGACCAAAGCGAGGGAGAGGTTTCAACCGCAATCGACGCTGTCAGCGAGGCAAAGCATCGGAACCCAGGGCCCATCCAGCTCAAACGACGCGACGGGAGCGTCGTGGATTCGCCATCCGCACCCGATCAACCGCAAACTCCTCCGCAGTGATGATGTTCTGCATTCCTAGGCAAGATCGCGCGCAAGAATCTTTGGACCTGGTCAGTCGGATAGGCAACACAGCGAGGACACGAAAGTAGTCGCGACGTTCGAGCAATTGCGTCAATACAGTGCTCCCTGTATTCATTGAGGAGGTGAGCTCAAACAACTGTTTGTGGCGTGTTCCAGTCTCTCCCGTGGAGGCAGGAGCAGCGCTGGGAGGTCCTCTGAAAGTGAAGACGTCGTCGGCTTTTTTCCAATTCTTTGTTATTACTCTCATCGGGTGTGTTTCCTGTGTCATTCCATCGCCTGCACAAGTCACATCCGTAACTTTGCAGTCCCCTGAACTGTCGAGTGTCGGCACCACCAATCTGTTGTCGCCCATCCATATTCAGGCAACCGCAGAGGACTCTGCTCCGATAACCGGATATGTGGTTTATATCGACAATGAGAATGTCTACCGCAACTTCAGCTCGACAGTGGATGCGTGGATCACGATCTCTGCTGGTCCTCACATCCTCTATGTCAAAGCCTGGGACGCACAAAGCCACATCAGCACGAGGGTATATCCGATCAACGTCACTGGATTTGCGGCTCCCGCTCCTCCCGTTTATGCCCAGCGAATCGGCGGCCTCGATGGCGACACTTGGACCGTGGATAACAACCCGAACGTGGGCGGAAAATGCAACGATGGGAGTTTCGGTTCATTCGCTAACAACTCGGACCCGAATACTGCAAACGTTCCGGGCGCCGGCCAACACTTTGTACTCGCCAGCCGCTGCGCCTATGACGATAGTCTTTTCTTCTGGAAGTATTCAGAAGCGCCGCAAGTTGAGACCGCCACAAACTATCTCTGGGAATTCTGGTTCTACGTTCCAACGAGTGTTCAATCGAACTCGATTCAAGCTCTGGAATTCGACCTGTTTCACGCGCTGCCCCTGAGCGACGGTGTGCACGAGTTCATGTTCGGATCGCAATGCAATTATGTGAGCAATCAATGGCAATTCTGGTTGCCGCAGGAATCGCGCCTGACCTGGGTGAATTCGGGCATCTCACCTTGCCGCTTCTCGACTGGAGAATGGCATCATGCCGTATATTTCCTGCAGCGCGTGACGTCGAGCGGATACCAGGAGATCCCGCAGACTTTTAGCCCTTCCACGGACAACAACAGCAGTCTGCGATTCGGTACGCTGACCATTGATGGCCAGACCTCTTTCCTTGGCGGTTTGTCATGGTCCACGATGCCCAAGCCCGAATGGTCGCCATTATTCGGAGTGCAGCATCAACTGGACTCAGCAGTTACAGGAGCTGTTATCGAGGAGTATTCGAATCGGGAGTCCATCACGATCTGGTAGTCGGGGTTTCAGGATGTCGCCGCCTCACCGGCTCACGACCGGCTTCGCGATTACCTCCAACGATGCGCATTACCATGACCGCGGCACCGCCTTTTGATCGCCACTTTTTCTCAACGCGGGGTAGTGCGTCGGCGTACGGGGGTTCGCAGGTCGGGAGAATTATCGAGAGGGGTGAGAATCGCTTGGACGCCGGGAATGGTTCCTGGCGCCCAAGACTTTGAAGTTTTCCTGCTCAGCCTGACCAGAGACTAAAAGTCGTGGTCTTCGGGTGTGCAGGTGCAGGGCAGGCCGCTCAGAAGAGCGTCGTAGTAGCAAAGATTCTGCAACAGCGCTTCTTCGGTTGGGGTCAGATTCGAGTCGGTTAAAGCGGTTTCGGTGATGGCGTAGGTGGTCTTGGTTGCAAGCTGGATGTGGGTTGCCCATCCACGGAGCCCGGCGGTCGTTGTTATATTGGTCGGGTCGAGCGATGAGGATGAGATAGTCTTGATGACGCCGCGGGTCGGCACTTTGCCGGTCAGCGGGTTGGCAGTCAACTGGGTCTTGACGTCTTCCGCCAACAGCCCGTCGGGCGTGATCTCGCAAGCGCAGCATTCGGTGAGTTCTTCGCTGTCATCGAAAACATAGAAGGCCGCCCACAGGTTGCCCCCCGTGTCGCCATCGTTGACGAGACGAACCGTGGCATCGGGAGCAGCGCTCACGTTATTGGCAAAATAGGTGACAAAGTAGATGCTATTGTCGCCGGCTGCCGCCGCGGACTGAGCCGCTGCGGTTCCAGAAGCGACGGCCATAAGCAGCGCGATCGCCAGAATCGGGAACAACAGAACACTAATCTTTCGCATTATTTATTCTCCTCAATTGGAAACACGCCGGCAGTGCTGGGGGGAGGTCAGCTATGGCGCGAGGAAAATTTAGTCTTCAGCCCAACCCTTTGCAACTACCCACCTGGCTTAGCCGTGGGCTGCGGCGATACGCGCTTAGTTCTTTCAGGCTAGTTTCATGTTTAAGAGGGCGGACTGGGCGAATGCCGGCTACGACGAGGATGCGGCACGGCCGAGAGCTGCAGCCGGTTGAGCGCTGCCCGATTTCCTGAGGTACATATCCGCATCGGCTGCCTGAATCAACTGGTTTACTGTGGCGCCTTCCACATATTGAGTCAGGCCGCAGGTGAGACCCAGAGTGTAGCCGCACTCTCGATTGGAGCCGTTCCAATTTTCAATGAGGCGTTTAAGCCGCTCGACCGCGGCAGCCCCTCTGGCCAAGTCCGTATCGGGCATGACGACGACAAATTCATCGCCGCCATAGCGACAGATGAAATCGCCGGCGCGGAAATTTCTCCGCAGCAGAGACGCCACGTCCATGAGAACGCGATCCCCGGTGAGGTGCCCAAAACGTGTGTTAAACGCCTTGAAGTTATCGACGTCGGAGACCATCACGGTGAGCGGAAGGCCGCTTCGACGGGCCCGGCTGATCTCGGTCTCCAGCAATTCCTGCAAGGAGCGGCGATTGGGAATGCTGGTCAAAGGATCGATTCGGGCCATCCGCTCGGCGCGCTGCAGTTGATGGATAAGATCGCGACGGGCGCGCTGCAGGCGCATCCTCTGGTCGAACATGTAGATGTTCAGCAGGACCAGTAATCCAATCAATCCGAAGAAGAGGGAAGTAAATTCCTGGCGGTTTGCCAGTTCCGCTTCGGCTTTCCGGATGATCTGCGGCATAAGCAAAGCCAGGAATCCGGCCGCGATCACCAGTAGGATCAGCACCGCAATGCCGAGGAGTTGGAAATCACGCCACTCCAGGGCCTGGATGTCTTGTTCTACCTGCTCGGGCGTCGATCTCGAAGTTGGATCCTCGACGGTTTGGATTTCAGACATGTCGCCTCAGAGTTCTCCCGGACTCTGTAAATCATCTGGCCTTATTCTGGCCTTTGTGAAGAGTTTCTTAGGAAGTGGCGGATCGGGAAAGTTACAGAAGTAATAGCCGAGACCCGCTGCGGTCCCGTTGCCGGGAGAGATGGCCGATCAAAACGGGGCTGCGACCTGAAACGGTCCGCAAGTGCATGGTTCCCCAACTTCCAAAAGGTATATACTTTCTGCACAAATCGGGTTGCCCGCATGTCGCTCGGGTGCGTCTGACGGGGGTTTTTCGTCAGTTTTTGAGCCGCTGCCGGATCGAAAACATGGAAAATTCCAAGTTACCTACGGACGGAAAGCCTCTCCCCGAAATCCCGGAAAAGGCAGGCACGAAGACTTCGTTTGCGGGAGAGAGCTCAGGCACTGGTATTCCGATTCCTCCACGAGGCGAACAGCCCCGCTCCGGCACTTTGGGGGAGAGCAGCGATCCTGACGCCACCGTATTCGACGGCAAACCGTTGCCGGATGATTCCGACGCCACGTTGATTGACGCAAAGCCGTTGCGACACGATCCGGACGCGACTGTGATCGATGCGCGGCCGTTGAACCATGATCCGGAGGCCACGCGGATGGATGCCAGGCCAATCGATCCGGACGCAACCATCGTCGATGTCGGGCCTTCCCCACGGCGGACTCCGCCACCTTCACCCAGCCAGGCGGGAATGTACGGGAGCGCGGCGGTATTGCAGATCGGCCAACTATTAGGCGGGCGCTACGAAATCCTGCAACTGCTGGGCGAAGGCGGCATGGGCGCGGTGTACAAGGCGACAGACCGCGAACTTGACCGTTTCGTGGCGCTCAAAGTGATCCGGCCGGAGTTGGCTTCGAACCCGGCGATCCTGGCCCGTTTCAAGCAGGAGTTGCTGCTAGCACACCAGGTCACGCATCGCAACGTGATCCGCATTTACGACCTCGGCGATGCCGAGGGCATCAAGTTCATCACCATGGAGTTCATCGAGGGTAAGGATCTGCGAAGCCTTATCCGCGATAAGAAGAAGTATGCGCCGGAAGAAGCGGTCGATGTCATCCAGCAGGTCTGCCAGGCCCTCGAGGCTGCCCATAACGTGGGAGTCATTCACCGCGACCTGAAGCCACAGAACATCATGCAGGACGCCACGGGGCGAATTCTGGTCATGGATTTCGGGCTGGCACGCACCCTGGGCGGCGACGGAATGACGCAGACAGGAGCCATCGTCGGCACGATGGAGTACATGTCGCCGGAGCAGGCTCTGGGCAAGGAACTCGATCAGCGTTCCGACATCTTCGCGCTGGGATTGATTCTGTACGAGATGCTGACTGGCAAGGGGCCGTTTCAGGCCGACAGCGCGCTCGCCAGTCTCATCAAACGAACGCAGGAACGCGCGACTCCGGTATCGGAGATCGACGCACAGATTCCGGGAGCGTTGAGCGGGATCGTCAGCAAGTGCCTGGAACGCGATCTGGGCGCCCGGTACCAGAACGTATCCGAGATCCTGGCCGATCTGAACACATGGAAAGACCAGAGGGCGGCCGGCACAATTAAGCTGGATGCGCAGGTTAAGCCGTGGGGACAAACGATTCCATGGCCGCTGATCGCAGGGATCGTAACCACGCTTATCCTTGTGATCGTCGGATACATGTTTCGCGACCGGCTGTTCCGGTCTTCCTCAACCGCATCGGTTGCACCGGCTGCTCCGGCGGTGTCGCTGGCGATTTTGCCTTTCCGCAATGCCTCGGCCGATCCGGCTTTGGATTGGCTGGGCCCGAGCCTGGCCGACATGCTGAGCAGCGATGTGGGCCAGTCGTCGCAGTTGCGCACGGTGAGCCCGAACAGCTTGCACCAGATCTTCAGCGACCTGCGCATCACGTCGTCGACTGCCCTCGATCCGGCGACCATCAGCCGGGTCGCGAATTTCAGCAACGCCGACCGTGTTGTTTGGGGGCAATATGCCAAGTTCGGCGATCAGATTCGCATTGATGCCACGCTGCAAGACATCAAGAATAACCGCACGGTTTCGCTGAAAGCGGAAGCTCCCAGTGAAAAGGAAATTCCGGGCGCGATCGATCACCTGGCCGAATCCATTCGGCAGACGCTGGCGCTGCCGCAGAATGTGCTAAAGGAGTTGAAAGCCAGTTCCTTCCAACCAGTGTCGACCTCGGTAGCGGCGCTGCGCGACTACAACCAGGGGCTGGCGTTACAGCGCGACGGAAAGAATCTGGACGCACAGAAACAATTCGAAGCGGCGACAAAAGAAGACCCCGCCTTCGCTCTTGCGTTTTCAAAGTTGGCGCAAACCTACAGCGTCCTCGGATTTGACAGCGAGGCGGAACAATCCGCGAAGAAAGCCGTGGGGCTTAGCCAGGATTTGCCCGATGCGGAAAAGTACTTGATCTCGGCCATCCAGCTGCAGGTGATGAAGAATTATCCGGACGCTATCAAGGCGTACGAGAATCTGGCGAAGGTTTCGCCGGACAACTCGGATGTGAGGGCGGCGCTGGCAAAACTGTACGAGGATTCTGGCGACCTGGCGAAAGCGCGCGAATATTACCAGAAGATTCTTTCCGGCAATCCCAAGGACATTGAGGCAATTCTGAACATCGGGCGCGTCCAACTCAAGAGCGGCGATCCGCAAGGCAGTCTTGAGACCCTGAATCGCGCCTATAGCCTGGCCGTGCAGGTGGATAACCAGGAACAGAAGGCGACGAGCCTGCACCGGATGGCGGTGGCTTACCGCATGTTGAGCAAGCCTGATGAGGTATTGCGAAACGAACAAGAGGCGCTGGTCATCTGGCGACACATTGGTCAAAAGAGCGGACTGGCCTACAGTCTGAACGAAATGGCGCGGGCGCAAGCCACGCTGGGCAAAAACAAAGATGCGATGGCGAATTTCCAGGAAGCGCTGCAGATCCGGCGTGAGATCGGCGACAAGCGCGGACTCGGCGACACGCTCATCGACCTGGGCAATCTGGCGGCGGACCGCGGGGACCACGATGGGGCGCTCAAGATGTACAAGGAAGCACTGGAACTGGAGCGCGAGATCGGCAACGAGAGCTTGCAGGCTGTTTGCCTGAACAACATCGGAAGTGTGTACTCGGAAAAAAGCCAGTACGAAGACGCGCTTACATACCTGCAGCAGGTGCTGCAGCTTCGCGAGAAATCTAAGGTTCCGCAAGATATCGTGGATGCCCTGCACAACCTGGGGCAGGCGCTGGCGAGCATGGGACAGTATGACCAGGCGATCACCTACTACATGCGCGCGCTGGACATGAGGCGCAGCATCAATGACCCGCATGGCGCCGCTCTGGAATCCTACGGCCTGGGCGCCGTGTTCGACTATCAGGGTCGGTTTGGCGCGGCGGTGAACGCCAAGCAGGATGCGCTTAAGGCATTCCGGGAGCTCAAGGAAAGAACCTTCTGGATGGCGGAAATTCTTGGGGGCTATGGCGATGCGCTCACGCTTGCGGGGCGGGGCGACGAAGCCAAGAGTTCCCTGGAGGAAGCGCTGAGCCTTTCCCGGGAACTTAAGAATGACGGCCTGGTGGCGCAAACCCTGGGTTTTGAAGGGAATGCGCTCTTCTACCAGGAAAACTTCAAAGGGGCTCATGCGCTCTACGACCAGGCATTGCAGGCCGCGATCCGCAGCAAGGAAGGGGAACGAATTCTGCTGGCAAAGATCGATCTGGCCAAGGTGCAAGTGGCGGAGAAGAACGGGCGGCAGATTATTCCGGTTCTTCGGACGCTCATCCAACAGACGGATGATTCGAGCCTGAAATACTCTTCGGTCGAGTGCTCGATTCTGATGGCCGAGGCGATGATGCAGAGCCATGACAACGCGCATGCCAGCCAGGAGTTGGAGCGGGCACTGCTGCGGTCGGACAAACTGGGACAACAGGCGCTAAGTGTAAGAGCGCATTACCTTTTGGCCGTCATCGCACGGGATTCAGGGAATGCCGCGGACGCGAAAGACAATTATCAGTGGGTGGTACGAACGCTGGATACCATGAAAAAAGAACCAGGGGCGGAGAAGCTGCTGCAGCGAAACGACTTAAAGCTCATGTACGAGGAAGCTGCGCGCGGGGCGCAGACGGGAAAGGGCTAGTCCCAGCTCCAGAATCGTGTCCAGCCCGAAAATCCTATCCCGCGCGGAAATCCTTGACAGGCGCGGCTTTCGATAGCAGAATCGGTAGGCTTGGCAGAGTGTCCTTAAATGGGTTCCCGGGGATGGGGACACGGGCCAAAGAGCAGGTTCTCCAGTTCCCTCCAGGATCGCAATTTTCCCGCCTCTTTAACATAGTGCGGGCAGTGCGTGTCCAGGGCGAATAATTGGCGAACAAAATATTGTCTGAAATACAGGTGTGTACGTACAACCTCTCTACAGACAACAAACGAGAGGGGTTCGGGGACTTCCGAGGGGCAAAACCGGGCTTGACGGGGTGTGCTAGCGAAGCTTAGGGCTGGCGAACGGGCAGGCTTTCCGGTTTCGATCGGCTGAATGAGCAAGGGCGAATAAGAGAGGATTTTATGAAACCCAGAAAAATGAACGGGACAATGCTGGCCGCGATTGTGGCTTTGGCGGTCATGGCTGGAAGCACGATCGCGTGGGCCCAGGAAGGTTGTCCTGCTCTACCTACCTATTCGCCAGATTTCACTTTGAATCAATATTGCCTCACGCTGAATGGCAGCGCCAACTTCCCGACTCCGGCGGGAACGGCCGCGAATATCACCAAGTGGTCGGGCAGCGGCGGCTATGTTACGTTTACGGCGGCGAATTCGTTTGCCGCCGGCGAACCGGTTCTGCTCTCGGGTTTTTCCAGCTCTACATTTTTTAATGGGCTTACTTTTCCGGTTAGCGCGCATGGTCTGAGCAGCACGCAATTTGAGATAGCGTTCTCGGGGTATAGCGGTTCGACAGACCATGGGGTCGCGACACCTGTCAATCCTTTGCAGCTTACCCCCAATCTGAACGGGGAGGCGGGGTCGGCCTGGTACAACATGCAGCAGCAGATTGACAACGCTCCTTTTTCCACGACGTTCACGTTTCAGTTGACGAATACTACTACTTATACGGCGGACGGCATTGCTTTCGTAATTCAAAACTCGTCGGACGGGACATCCGCCCTTGGACCTAGCGGCTGCGGCATGGGATTTGCGGATGACCTGTTGAATGGTTGCATCGGGACGACGGGCGGCATCACCAACAGTGTGGCAGTCGCCTTCAAGACTTTTGACAATGGCCCCAGCTATCCGGGCCCGAACAGCGTTTCGATTGAGACTAATGGATTCAATGCGAACTGCATCGATCTGAACACGTGCACGATTGCCGTGAACGGCAGTTTGCCGGTCTCTCTGGCAGACGGAAACATTCACGTGGTCACGATTACCTTCAATCCGCAATCGTCGCTGAGCAATTGCGTAGGCGATGGGCCAGAACCATGCCTCGATGTGATCCTGGATGGCACGGATCTGTTCCCGAATGGCGTGTATTTCGATCCGTATTCGCTTGGCCTGACGGAAGGCGGCACGGCCTGGGTTGGGTTCACGGGCGGCACGGGCGGCGGAGACGACAACCAGGACATATTGAGCTGGACGGTGGCGGCGCAGGGGCAGTCACAGACGCAGCCGATCATGACCGGGTCGCCAACCACTTTCAATTACGGCGGCGGCTTCACGACCGACGATGCCAACAGCGGCTACGACTACACCGCGATCCTGAATAGCGGTCCCACAGTCAACGCGGTGAACACGGCGATCCCGATACAGGATCAAGCCACGTGCAATGCGCTGGTGCAGGCAAACCCGATTTTCAATACGGCTCAGTGTTTTGTATACGCGAACGGTGGTGGTCCGGGGGTCGACCAGCCAGTGATGTTTGAGCTGACCTGCCCTCCGAACGGGCCCTGTGCCATGAACGGGAATCCTTTCGACGCGACCCTGGGCACCGACTTCGCTTTCACTTTTCCGGATAACCCGCCGACCCCGGGTTTTTACAACAGTTTCAACTACACGACGCCTTACCCGATGAATACGTTTTTGCCGGGCGTGGGCTTCCTGCGGGGCGAGGGTCCAGAATCGGTACACCCCTGCACTCCTTATCAAAACAATAATCCGCCGTTGTTCCAGAGCAACCAGATCAGCTCCTTCTCGTTCAATCCGGATACGAGCGGCGGCGCGCGCGGCGGCAGCGGCGGCACGAATTCCTGCTGGCTGGCGGTGTACAACGTGCCCTATGAATATCCGACTGTCAGCATTACCTCGCCAGTTGACCATGGCACTTACGTCCAGGGAAGCAGTCAGAACTCTGCATACTCTTGCGCCGCGGTGAACAACTCCAACGTGAATGGCGGGGTCAACGGACCTTATCTGACGGTCGCTTCGTGCGCGGGGCCGGTCCCGTCCGGCACGCCTTTCGACACGAGCACGCTGGGGCCCCATACGTTCACCGTGAACGTGCAAGACTCGGCGCTGAACGTAAATTCCTATACGGTCGGCTACAACGTTGTTACGAGCCTGCCTCCCGCTTTCACCAGCGCGAATACTGCCACGTTTACGGTAGGAGTCTCCGGGTCGTTTACCGTGACTACGTCGGGAGTGCCTGCCCCCAGCATCAAGGAAACAGGTGTTCTGCCGAACGGTCTGACTTTCGTGGATAACGGGAATGGCACGGGCACGCTCAAGGGAACTCCGCTGCTGCTGGTGGGCGGCAACTTCAGCGTTAGCTTTACGGCGAATAATGGAATCGGATCCCCGGCCACGCAGTTGTTTACGATCGTGGTGGATCAGGGGCCTGCGATCACGAGCGCGAACAACGCTACTTTCGCCTACGGGGCAGCGAACTCGTTTACGGTGACCACGACGGGATTTCCGGCTCCGAGCATCGTCGAGGCGGGAACGCTTCCTCCGGGCGTCACATTCGTGAGCAATGGGAACGGGACGGGCACGCTTTCAGGAACCCCCAGCGTGGGTGGTGCCTTCCCGCTCGTGCTGACCGCTACCAATGTGGTGACGACGGCTACGCAGAACTTCACGCTGAACGTGGCCGGGCTCAAGGCGTCGCCCTCCGCGGTTAATTTCGGGACGGTGTATCTGGATAGCTCGCATACGCTTTCGGTGACGCTGACCAACGTGGGCAAGACGGCAGTGACGGTCAGCGGCACGAGCGTTACGCCCGGCACAGCCAATGCTTCCGCGTATTCGGTGGTCAACCATTGCACCAAGCCGGTGGCGGCGGGCGCGAGTTGCACGATCGCAGTCACCTTCATGGCCGACGCGACCGGCACGCTGACGGCTACGCTCAACGTCACAGACAATGCGGTGGGCAGCCCGCAGCAGATCGCCTTGACGGGGAACGTGATCGATCCGGTGGCGCAATTCAACCCCGCGCGGTTGAGTTTCGGGACGCTGGCGGTGAACAGCAGTACGACGTTGCCGGTGCAGCTGACTAACAGCGGGCTGACGCCGTTGAACATCAGCAGTATCGGGATTACGGGGACGAATTCCAGTGGATTTTCCGAGAGCAACAATTGTCCGGCGGTGTTGTCGTCGACGATGAGTTGTACGATCTCGGTTACATTTGCGCCGGCTTCGAAAGGGGCGCGCACCGGGACGTTAACGGTTACGGACAATGTTGCGGGGGGGCAGAGTACCGTCGCGTTGAGTGGAACTGGCCACTAGTCCTTTGACCATACGGAGGAACACCCGGCGCTGAAGCGCCGGGCTATTGTCGGCCGTCCCTCCGGGACTTGTATATCTCTAACTCGCGACTATCAGCGGGCTGCGACCGGAGCGGCTATTCTCTTCTCCATGGGAACGAATTCCCTGGTCTCGTGGCCGATCCAGACCTGGCGGGGGCGGGCGATCTTCTGCTCGGGATCGCTCAGCATTTCCTGCCATTGGCAGAGCCAGCCGCAGGTGCGCGGGATGGCGAACAGGACCGTGAACATCTCGGGGCGGAAGCCCATCGCCTGGTACATGATGCCGGAGTAGAAATCGACATTGGGGTAGAGCTTGCGCTGGATGAAATAGTCGTCCTGGAGCGCGATGCGCTCTAATTCCAGAGCGATTTCGAGTTTGGCGTTGCGTCCGGTCACTTCGAACACGCGATCGGCGGTCCACTTGATGATCTTGGCGCGCGGATCGTAATTCTTGTAGATGCGGTGTCCGAAGCCCATCAGCTTGCCTTTGCCTTCCTTGATCTTCTTGATGTAGGCCGGGACGTTGTCTTTCGATCCGATTTCGTCGAGCATGCGCAGGACTTCTTCGTTGGCGCCGCCGTGGAGGGGGCCGGAGAGAGCCGATGCCGCCGACGCGGTCGCGAGGTAGGGGTCGGTTTGCGAAGACCCCACGGCCCGCATGGCGTTCGTACTGCAGTTTTGCTCGTGGTCGGCGTGCAGGATGAAGAGGATGTCGAGAGCGCGCGCGATGACGGGATTGGCTGCATACTTTGGCTCGACCATCTTCCAGAGCATGTTCATGAAGTTCTCGGGATAGGAGAGGTCGTTGTCGGGATAGACATAAGGGAAGCCGACACTGTGCCGGTACGACATAGCCGCGATCGAGGGCACCTTGCCGATGAGACGCTTGATCTGATGGAGGCGGTTGGCGGGATCGTGAATCTGGCGGGAATCAGGATAGATGCCGGAAAGCGCCGCGACTGTGCTCACGAACATGGCCATGGGATGGGCGTCATAGCGGAAGCCCTCCATGAATTTCTTGGTGCTCTCGTGGATCATCGTGTGATGGGTGATTTCATTCACCCAGTCTTTGAGTTGAGGGGCGGTGGGGAGTTCGCCGAACAGAAGAAGGTAGCTGACCTCGAGGAAGGTGCAATGCTCGGCGAGGACTTCGATGGGATAGCCGCGATACCGGAGGATGCCACGGTCTCCATCGATGAAGGTAATGGCGCTGCGGCAGGAGGCGGTGTTCATGAAAGCGGGGTCGTAGGTCATCAGTCCGAAATCTTCGGGACCGGTCTTGATCTTGCGCAAATCCATCGCCCGAATGGTGCCGTTTTCAACGGGCAGAGTGTAGGTTTGCCCGGTGCGGTTATCGGTGATTGTTACAGTATCCTGAGGCATACTGGAGCTCCTGAAATTGATAGTCGGGCACAACGCCGCCGCTTTGACCGCTGCCCGTTGGCACCGACAGTAGCGTCTAAGAACCGGGGACGCGGTGAGCTACGTCACAATTGAATGTTCTGCACCCTTCACCCTCTATTATGCTCCCAGCGGGCGGTTTGGCAGGGTTTTCCTGCTATTGCCGACGGGGCAAAATGTTGTTTTATGGGGCGGGAACGCGGAATTCCGGCGATTTCTACCAGACCCGGCAGCTGTTCTCCCGCACCATAGGCTGGCCGGCATGGCAGTGAAAGGCGGCGCGAAATTCGGGCATATTTGAGACCACTCCATTGGCGCGGTATTTGTCGGGCGAGTGGGGATCGACGGTTGCCCGGAGGCGCTTGTTCTCATCGCGCTCGTTGGTGCACCAGCTCTGTCCGTAGGCGATAAAGAAGCGCTGCTCGGGAGTCAGATTGTCGATGGGCTCGAGTTTCTGGCCGGCGGTGTCCTGCTTCCAGGCCAGATACGCGAGGAGCGTTCCGCCCAGATCGGCCAGATCCTCGCCATTCGTGAGCTTTCCATTGATCTTGATGTCGTCGATGATGGTGTAGCCCGAGTACTGGTCGACGACGCACTGGGCGCGCTGTTCAAACTGCTTGCGGTCGGCGTCGGTCCACCAGTCGCGGAGATTGCCCTGGGCGTCGAACTGACTTCCCTCGTCGTCGAAGGCATGGGTGAGTTCATGGCCCATGGTGGCTCCGGTATCGCCATAGTTGGGGGCAGCGTCAGACAAGGGGCTGAACAGAGGAGGTTGCAGGATACCGGCAGGGAAATTGATGTCGTTTTTCTGGGAGTCGTAGTAGGCGTTGATGGTGGGCGGAGTCATATCCCATTCGTTGCGGTCGACGGGCTTGCCGATCTTGGCGAGCCAGCGATGGAACTCGAACCAGGAGGCTCTTTCGGAATTGCCAATGCGGTCTCCGCGAACGATTTGCAGGGAGCTGTAGTCGCGCCAGCGGTCGGGATAGCCGATTTTGTTGGCGATGGCGTGCAATTTCACGAGCGCCTGCTGACGGGTGGCGTCCTGCATCCACGGGAGGGTCTCGATCTCGGTCTGCATCGAGGCTTCGATCTCTTTCACCATTTTCAAGGCGTCCTGCTTGGCCTCCGGGGAGAAGTAGCGAGCTACGTAGGCCTGGCCGAGCGCCTCTCCCAAATCTTCGTCCACTTCGTTGGTGCAGCGCTTCCAGCGAGGAGGCAATTCCAGGCTGCCGCGGAGGGTCTTGCCGTAGAAATTGAAGTTTTCTTTTACAAACCCAGTCGAAAGATCGTTGGCGGCTTCGTGAGTCACATGCCAGCGGAAGTAGGTCTTCCAATCGGCCAGGCTCTCCTTGGCAAGCTCGTCATTCAAGGTGCGGAAGTAATCGGGCGTTACGACGTTGAGCGAGGGCAAGGAACCAGCGCCGGTCTTTGTGAAATAAACGGTCCAGTCAAATGAGGGAGTCAACTTGCGCAGTTCTTCGGCGCTCATTTTGTGATAAAGCTTGGGGGGATCGCGACGCTCGACGCGGGTCATCTGGCCCTGGGCGAGCGCGGTCTCGATGCGCAGGACGGTAGCGGCTTCGGTGGCGGCATCGGCGGGGGAGTCGCCGACCAGTTCGAACATTTTTGCGACGTGCGCCGCATACGCTTTGCGCAGTTCCTGCGACTTGGCATCGTCCTTCAGGTAGTAATCGCGATCGGGCAAGCCAAGGCCACCCTGATCGACTTCGGCAATGACCTGTGTGGAATCCTTGAAGTCCTGACTGGAGCGAAATGTAAAAAGCATTCCTCCGCCGTAGAGAGAGGGCGGGAATTGGGAGGAGGCGACGTATTCCGCAAACTGCTGCCTGGATTTCAGGGCGGCAATTCGGTCCAGTTCTGGCTGGAGTGGCTTGATGCCAAGTTCTTCGATGGCGGCCTCATCCATGCAGGAGGCGTAGTAGTCGCCAATCTTCTGGACGGCCGCATCACGGCTCGCGCCGAGTTTCGCCGACTCTTCGAGAATTGTGCGCAACTGCGCGCGGTTTTCGTCTTCCAGTTTGCCGTAGGTGCTCCAGCTAGCCTGGTCGGGTGGGATGGGATTGTTCTTCATCCATCCACCACACGAGTAGGTGTAGAAGTCGACGCAGGGGTCAACCGTCCTGTCCATGTCGGAAACATCGAGCACCGGCTCAGAAGCCTTGTGCTGGGCAAAGGAAGGCAGCGATGCGCAGAAAACTATCAGAACCAGAACGATAAGTTTGGTGTTCATATGTGTTTGGTCGGGGCCTTACAAAGACAGGTTGCTATCTTAATACATGGAACTGTCGGCGAGCGCCGTGGCTTTTAAGGAAAGCGCGAGAGGCTCACCAAGGTTCAAATGGTCGGGTGGTTTTCAGCAGATCATTATGCACTCAGAAGAAATGTCAAGCGGTGTTATGTTTCGCTCCCTATGTAGCAGACTCTTCCGACGATGCAATCGGTTGGCTTCTTTCCCTCCTCGATCGGGAGCAACTCGACCGGCGAGGCCTGATCGTGCGGGCGCAAGATGATCCGGCCGTTCGAAATCTCAACATATTTTATGGTAGCCGTTCCGTTCCTGCGAATGGCGTACAGATTTCTTTCGCCTTTGCGATAAGGATTGAGAGAATTGTGATGGCGGTCGAGCAAGACTGTGGCCCCCGCTCGCAAGCGCGGATACATGCTGATCCCATCCTGGGCATCCGCCTTGATCACCACAAAGCGATCCCAGCCAGAGCGATCCCCCACCATTTCTTCTCTTAGAGATTGCAGGAAGCTTTTCTTGAATTTCACGATCTCGTTGACATGCAAATTCATGATGCGCGCCTGGCAAGCCGCAACCTGGGGTTCGGTAACCACGACGTTATCGAACTCGTCGTCGCAGGGAGGGACGATTGAGGCGCGCTGGTTGACCTCAGCGGGGTCAAGGAGATCGAGGACGGATAGATGCTGAGTCTCGAGAACCTTATCCATGCCTTCCAGGCTAAGTCCGCGCTTGCGATTGAGAAAATTCGATATGTGGGCCTGCTTGAACCCGGTCTGATCGGCGAGCCTTAGCCCCGTGACTTCGCCCGCATTGATGCGGTCCCAGAGCGCTTGACGCAGATTTTCCTGAAGGACCCGGAATTTCATTTTTCGGAAAAGTATAACACGCACTATAGCATTCGGCTATTGACGGGGTTGCCTTGCCGCGCCACGGGAATATCCGCGGGTAGTGTGACAATTGTCTTGACTTGAACCTCCATTGGAGTAACGATGCGAGAAGTTATATGTTGTTCACAATGCACTTATATTTAAGAAAAAGGAATCATATATGTTGGCTGCAGGGTGTTATGACGAGGAAGAAAGAAGCTTCGCCGAATTCCGCCGCAAGGTGCGATCGGCTGAGGTCCTTTCCGCGGCGATCGAGCGCTTGTTGCGCGGCCTTCGCTTCTCTGGACGCTTGTGTGTAATCGTGCAAAACGGACAAGTGTTCAAATCCGGTTATGAAGAGGGCTACTTCCGGAGGATGGAGTCAGACATAAGTGCCGGTTCGCAGTAAGCGGATCACCCAAAACTAAATAGCAAAACAGGTCATCGTAAGCGAAACGAGCCCTGGGCCGAGCGACCGGCACCGGGGCTTTTTTATTTTGGCGCAAACAATTTCATATGGAGAGGCCATCATGAATTTCATAGGCAACATGGAAAGCGGTGAAGTACCCGTTGAACTGAAGTATTGCGAACGGTGCGGCGGACTCTTCGTGCGTCCTCGGGCATCCGAAGTGCTCCACTGCGGCGGTTGCACAGCACATCTGGCAGCAGTAACAAGTTCAGCGGGAGGTTTGGAACCGGTGCGCCGTCAAAGGATTCGCGAGCCGCGCATGGTCAAAGGGCCCAAAGGCCCGAAGAACGCGCTCCATGGAATGGCGCAGATTGAGAATCTGCAAGCGGTAGCTGCGCGGGAGGTGACGACATGACGGGCGCATCGCCGGCCATTACACAAACCTGGACTTTGCGCTGCGAGGCGCAATGGCAGCCGGTCGTTATCGGTGATAAGGAGGCGGGACTGTGGCTTTACCGAAATCGGACGGTAGCACTGCTGCGACGCTACGCCCGGGCATCGGTGGAAGTTGGCCGTCTACCATCGTTGCTGGGACGCGAGTTCTTCCGGTCCCGGGTCACATCTTATTCCATGGGAAGCTTCGAGGACGTGGTGATTTTTGTAACTGACATGGAGCACACGATCGAGAAGCTAGACCCACTCGAAAAGAGGCTGATCGCGATGAACGTTCTCGAGCAGTACAGCGTTCCCGAGATGTCCCGATTGCTCGGTTACTCGCAGCGAACGCTGGAACGACTTTTGCACGACGCGCTCGACACACTTTCCTCCGCGTTACTAACAGCTAGCTTGTTGGAAAGATTTCCCGAGATAGTAACTAACTAGATATGGGATGTTACTGGTTGGTGGATTCGGCTTTTTGCTGTCAAGGGGGGTATTGGTGTTATTTCTCCGTAAGTCACTTAAGGCAAAGACAAAATAATGTTCGGAAAAGTGGCGGGGTACCCCCCTTGAATCTGGTATCATTAAATTAAGAGTAAAGAAAAACAACCGGCATCCGAGGGACGCGAGTTCAATCGCGTCCTTTTTTTATTTTCCGCGAGGTCCAGACGCCCGGAATCTGGCCGGTCAAACCTATTCAGGGATGGATCAGCCGGGTGACGTAAAATCAGGATGGGATTGGGGCGCAGCTTCAGGATCGACGGGGGAGGGCCAGCAGACAGCATGGACATGACGTGGGTCACCGACCAGGTTGCACTCGGAGGCGGGATATGGAACGCTCGCAATATGGAGGAACTCGCGCAGTCGGGTGTGAGCCATGTGGTGGACATGCAGATCGAATTCGATGACCGGCCGCTGGCGGCGCCGCATGGCATCGAGGTCTTGTGGAATCCGACGGACGACGATTTTCTGCCGAAACCGCCGGAGTTGCTGAGCAGGGGCGTAGATTTTGCGCTGGCAGCGCTGCGAGATCCAGAAGCGCGACTTTATATTCACTGTGCGGCGGGAGTGCACCGCGCGCCCATGATGACGCTGGCGGTCTTGTGCTCGCATAGTTGGAACATTGAAGACGCGATGAGATTGATTGAGGCGCGAAGGCCGGTGGTGGATTTCGCGGACGTTTACGTGGAGAGTGTGCGTCGATTTCTGGAATGGCGCATAGAGAATGAGCGATCCAGGTGATGCGGATTGAACGACAGGCCGATCCTCAGCCAAGCCAGTTATCGCAGCGCTGAAGCGTTGCGCGACCCAAAACCAAGCGCCAGATCTATTCTTTCCATAGCCTGCCAGAAGGCGGGCTACACTCGCACGCGCGGCGGCGGCTTTGATCATTTTCCGCCCCTCTCCGCAAGAGAGCGCTTTGAGCCAGGACAGACACGAAACGCCTTTTCCGGATAGCTGAGCAGATGCCGGATTCAGTCACATCCGATATTCAGGCCTGTGGCATGGTAAGTCAGGGATACTCTAAGTGAGTATCGAGGCGGGACATCTTACTGAACAGAGTGGCACCGGGTGCCCCTGGGGATGGTGAAAGCGCTGGCGGGATCCGGGCAGTTTTGTCGGAGGCGGGGGTCCTTCGCCCCGTGGCTGCGACGCTTCGCGTGCCGGCCACTACGCTCAGGAAGGCAGGACGGGCGCGAACAGTTAATCAGAGTTTCCTTAGAGGGTTACGAGGAGAAAACAGAGCATGCGCACATACTTTATAACTCAAGGCAGGCGGGTGCCGATGACATGCCCGATCATTCCACTCGCGATGGGATTGATGATGGCATTCGCATTGTCGACGGCACTGAGAGCGCAGGGACCTGCACTTACGACCATAAGCGATACCGTCTACCGGGCCGACGGAACAGCGGCTTCGGGCGGGGCGCTGATTACATGGCCAACGTTCCAGACGGCAGAAGGGGACGCGGTAGCGGCCGGCAACGTCAGCGTGACAATCGGGGCAGGGGGCGCATTCTTCGTGCAACTGGTTCCAAATGTGGGGGCCACGCCGACTGGGACTACTTATGTTGTCGTCTTCCAACTGGATGACGGGACGGCGCGGACGGAATATTGGGCGGTTCCGACGACCTCGCCGACTACGATCGCGGCCGTGCGCACAACACCCGGCACCGGACTCGGCAACCTGGCGGTAACACAACAGTACGTCAACGCGGCGGTGGCAAACCGCGCAGTCGACTCGACGGTCGTGCACCTGGGGGGGGCGGAAACGATCACAGGCTCCAAGCAGTTCGCCATTCCGCCATCGCTGCCCGCGCCCGCGGGAGCAAGCGATGCAGCCAATAAAGGATACGTAGATGCGGCGGTGGGAAACGTGGGGGCGGGATCTTACGTTTCAAAAGCCGGAGACACGATGACAGGACCCCTGACGCTGCCGGGACCTCCGAGCGCGCCCAACCAGGCGTCAGACAAACAATACGTGGATGGCAGCCTATCGGCAAAGGCCGACCTTGTTAGTGGTACAGTTCCCGCAAGCGAGTTGGGATCCGGAGCTGCTAACAGCGCGACTTGCCTGACTGGGAACTCAACGTGGGGGTCCTGCGGCGGTGGTGCACCGGCGGGAGTGACTTATGCTACCACGGCTTTCAACTGGTCGCAGACTATAACCAGCGCTATCACAGGGGGAGCTCGCGCGGTCGTCACACTTACTCCCTGCCCGGCGGGGATCGATACGACGAGCGGAGCCGGGTATCAGGTCCTGCTCTCCGGAGGGGGAAACAGCGAGGCGGTGAGCTTGCCTAGCGTGGCGGGCGAATGCACCCCGGGAGCGCCATCGGGAACGATCAGCTTTACGCCCTTTTACTCTTATCCTTCGGGAGCAACGATCGGGTCAGCATCGTCCGGAGTGCAAGAGACAATCAACTCCGCCTGCGGAACCGATCCTACTAACTGGAAGAACACACTGTGTAACGTCACGATACCGGCTAGCGGACCAGGATATCCCACACACGCACTCAACACTTACAATGTCGCGGGCACGATCTATCTTCACGCCAACCAGTCGGTGGTGAGCGGCTACGGGACATCGTTGAACTGCGTGGGGCGCGGGCCGTGCCTGCAGATCGGTAATCTGGCGAACTCCAACGCTTATGCGAACAATACGGTCCTCGGTATCAGCTTCCGGTCGCCGACGAATCTGTCATCCAGTCCGGCATTCGCGGGCATGCCGGTAACGGCGACACAGCGAACATCCCAGGTCGTCACGATCACCACGGCTTCAGCACATGGATTCAGGGTCGGAGATATGGTGACCACCATGTTTACGGACAACAATGCATTCTGGGGGGATGCGATTGTCACGGGGGTCCCGAGCCCGACCACGTTTCAATATGCCCACTCGGGTGCAGATATCCCGGCTCAAACGACACCGGGAGTGGTGGCTCTGACTTATATTGCGATACTCGACAACGGGATGAACTCACATCTAACAGACATCTCATACGATGCGAACGGCAACAACGGCGCATTCAACCACTTCATCGACCTATGGGACGACGAGAATGCGACGATCGATCATTTCAACAACAACGCAATCCCGTTGAATGGGAACGTGAACTGGACAGGATCCTTCGTGTTCTCGGCCGGCAACCAGGGGGCACTTAACCAACTCGCACCGGTTGTTACGCTGCGAGACTCTACCATTACGGCCAATTACTCTAATGGAGTAACTGTATATAACTCAAACGGGGTCTACGTGGAAAACACTGTGCTGCAGGCTACCGGGCCATGGCAGGTGTACTCCGCAAATTCGACGGGGAACTACCAGGGGGCATATCTCAAGAACATCTATTCCGAGAGCAACGCTGGAATGAACCCGCCGTCACCGGCGAGGTCTCCTTTTGCAGGGACGGGAGTGGCGGGGTTGATTGCGGGCACATCGAGCGGAGCGGCGAGTTTCTCGATCGCCGGCGCCGGCGGCACCCAGGGGTGGTTTGCGACGGGAGGGAGCGGCGGTACGGCATATTCCTATTTCATCGTCGCGAGAGACGCTACTGCGGGAACGCAGACGTCACCAATGCAGATATACAACTACGCATCGACCGGCAGCGATGCGATTGCGGTGCGGTGGCCGAGGATTGCAAATGCAACCGACACGATCACTTATGACCTGATCCGCATGGCATCTCCTAACGGCGTGGGAGGAACCTATCCATATACCGGTGGCTGCGGAGGTGGATCGACGACGGCATGTGGATCGGTGGCGACTGACATTGCGCAGTGTTCCGGCCTAGTGTGCACTTACAACGATAGCGGCTCGGCTGTGACTGCCAGCTATTCTATATTGCAGGGCACTTATGCCGGCAATCTGAACTTCTGGCCAGGCTCGATCGTGAGTGTGAATAAGAGCGTCGCCGTGAATGTGGAAGCCGGTAACGTGGTTGGGATTGGCTTGTCGTGGAACCCGGTGCAGGTTGCGAGCCAGTGCGCCTTTTGGGGCGCGACGTCGCCGGGCGGCTACACCGACTGCCTGTCCAGCGTAACGGCGGCAAACAACGGGGTGCCCAACCAGACAGCGACTTTCATGTCGGATGGCGGGGCGGCGGGGGGTGGCATGTCGGTGTCCAAAGGCCGATTGAATTTTTCCACGTCGCCGATCGCCAGTCTGCAGCCTCACCACATCATCACGTTGATCGACTCGCAGCCGGGACTTACAAGGTCGACGTGGGGATACCGTCCACCAGCGGGCGCGAGTGATACGTGGATAGGAACGGACGTGCCGAGCGGCGGGGTAGGACTGGCGCAGGGACAACTGGCTTTCGGGGCACCTGTCTCGATAACGAGTTATATCGCTGCTACGGGTGACGGAGTCCACACTAACTGGCTGGAGCGGCTAACGGCGGCACTCAAAGAATTTAATGTTCCAATCAAGTTCGACCAGACTGTCACGGTCACGGGGCTGGCAAATGGATGCTTGAACGTGGCTTCCGGGGTGATCGGGTCGACGGGGAATCCCTGCGGATCGGGGACCGGCGGCGGAAGTGTCAGTTCAGTGTTTGGGCGAACCGGCACGGTGACGGCGAGCAGCGGGGACTATACGGTATCTCAGATTACCGGGGCAGCGGCCGATGCGGCGGTTGTTCACAACTCGGGCAACGAGACGATCGCGGGGGTCAAGACATTTACGAACAATGTCAGCGTGAGCGGCAGCCTGGTGTTGCCTCAAGGGAGTAGTTATATCCCCGCCATTGGTGGAATTGGACTGGACACGGCAGCAAGCGTTCCGGTCGTCAATATTAACGGTACTAACTATCAGGTCGCGTTGACTAACTCTAATATCAGCGGGCAGGCGGGTACGGCGCTGGCATTGGCACAGACTCCGACGCAATGTAGCGGGGCATTCGCTACCGGCATACAGGCTAATGGGAATGCTAATTGCACGACACCGGATGTGATCCAGATGGCCGAGACTGGGCCGCCGGCAGGGATTGCGAACTGGGGGCAGCTATGGTTCGACAGCAGCGCTCACGTGGCGAAGTATATCGACAACAACGGTTCCGCGGTGACGTTGGGCAATGGACAGCCGAACCTGTTCACGCAGGACTCGACGGGGAGCGATCCGGCGGACACGCTTGAGGAAATGAATGGCGGTAACTCGCAGACGCTGAGAATCTATCACTCCTATACGAATTCGACGAATTATAGCCGCTTACAGTTCACGTGGGATGGTTCGCAGGGGGCATGGGAGTTAGGGAGCGCATTTGGCTCCGGGGGCGGCGCAGCGGGGGGAGTGGAGATCGCAACAGGGACGACACCGACTCCGCGTTGGACATTTGGTGCGAGCGCGCCCTTTGCTTTTTATCCTAACGCCGACAACGCTTACACGATCGGGACATCGACTTATGCGGCGGCTAGTATCTATGCTCACCAGTTTTGTATTGCGGCTAGTTGTGTCACTTCGTGGCCCAGTGGCACGGTGGCATCGGTATTCGGGCGGACTGGGATAGTAAGTGCCCAGAGTGGCGATTACTCAGTAAGTCAGATATCGGGAGCGGCACCTTTGGCGTCGCCTACATTCAGTGGGGTGGTGACGCATCCGGATGGAACGTCGATAAGTGCTTCGGGATGGGCGGGGAGTCCTACTTTTCTTAGTAGTGTAACTATTAATGGCAATCTGAATGTGGCGGGAAGCGTCAACCAGACGGGGAGTGGTCCGACGCAATGGTCGGGGAAGGAATGGACGGGGACGACGGCGACGGTGCCCTCTGGCATGGACTTTTCGCTGGGCGTTGGGTCCGACGCTACTTTGCATTGCCAACTGGCTAGCGGGGCTTCGTGCATGGCGACTGGCGGAGGGGCGGTCAGCAGCGTGTTCGGAAGAACGGGCGCGGTGGTGGCGCTGAGCGGGGACATTCCTAATAACGCGGCTAATACTACGGGGACGGCGGCCAATTTGAGCGGGACGCCAGCGCTGCCTAATGGAACTACCGGGACAACGCAGACCGCCGGGGATAATAGCGGGAAGCTCGCTACTACGAGTTATGTGCGTAATGAGATTTATATGGCGTGGAGTTGTCCGGTGGCGGGAGCTACTACCGGGGGCGTGAGTTACTGTAACTGGACGCTTCCGGCGGGAATGACTATTACAGGGTTCGACGTGGCGGCAAGTACGGCTCCGGCGGGGTGCACGACTTATCCTACACTGCAGGTTTGGGATGGGACGGCTAATGCGGAGGTGGGCGGGTACTCTATCAGCATGACATCCGGGAATAACTTTTATCCCCAGGTCACGGGGAGCAGCAACATGGCGGCGGGACATCCGCTGCGGGTTAAGGTTACTACGGGTGGAGCGGGGTGCTCGACTGCTCCCGCAGGGATCGTGGCGGTGGTGACTTATCAGATGCAAAACTAGGAAGGCAAGGCAGAAGTTAGAAGTCAGAATGCAGAAGTTGACCCCTTCGGTCGACGGTCCGGCGGTCGAGTGCAGGCGTTGGGGCAGGGATCTTTCGACTTCGCCAGTGTTTCGTTTCGCGAAACACTGACTGCGCTCAAGATGACTTCGTCTTTTCCGGCTCGACACTACTTAGTTCGACGCTTCTCAGGACAATATGAACAATCGATTTGGTTGGGTGCTCCTATTTGTGTTCATGGGGGCTGGGGTGGCTTGCGCCTCGGATTATTACGTGGATTGTAACGTTGGGGCTAATGGGAATCCGGGGACTAGTCCGGACTTGGCCTGGCGGACTTTGCTGCAGGTGGGGATTTCTTCTTTTTTGCCTGGGAACACTATCAACCTCAAGCGGGGGTGTACGTGGAATGAGACTTTGACGCCTCCTTCCAGCGGGACTAATCCGGCTACGGGCGGGGCATTGATCAAGATTGACAGCTATGGGAGCGGGCCGGCTCCACATCTTACGGGGTATTTGCCGATTGCTGCCCGGTTCTGGACACAGGTGGGGACTTCGAACGTGTGGTATGCGACTTTGTTCTCGGCTACGAGCGGACTTTCTACGGTGGTGCAGTGCGGGACGCGCGGGTTTTATTGCCTTACGCAGGCTCCGGCGCAGTTGCAGTTTGTGAGATTCGGGACGGTGTGGGGAGTGGCGCAGGCTAGCCAGGCGGCGATTGGCTCGGATCGGGACTGGTGGTTTGACTCCGTGAATTCGATTGTTTATGTGTACAGCGTCGGCGGAAATCCAGCTACGCACTATGGGAATGTGGCTCCGATTGTGCTCAGCGGCGCTAGTGTTTTGAATCTGAATGGCGTGTCGTGGCTGGAGCGAAATGACATTCGGCGAAATCTGCTTGATCGAATCGTGACTGCAGTCATTGCTTTCACAGTAAGCGCACTGATTGCATTGCACGATCACTTCCTACCGAAGTAATAACATTCCCAATCTTTTAACTGCACCGCAGCGGCTTCTGCCGAGGCGGCACAATACGCTTACAAGGAGTAACTATGAACATTCTCATACAATACGGTCCGTTAGTATTCACTCTTGCCGGAACCATCGGGGCGGCGATCTTTACGCCCGAGTTTGTTTCGGCGCATCCCATGGCGTTTGCGTGGGTTAACGCGGCAGCCCAGTTGTTACATGCGGTGCTGCCATCGATTTTTGCTACGGAGGGAAACTGACTATGAAGAGAGCAGCGATTGTCATGCTGATTTTCAGCTTGCTTCCGATGCTTGGATGTTCTCCTCTGCAGAGCCAGGCGCGAGATACGGCGGCGGCACCATCGGGGTCGATTGTGGCCGCACAGAGCGAGTATTCGGCGAGCTGCGCGGCGAACGGGACGCAGGAGGTTTGCCAGATCATTAATCGGGGAGTGTCGGGTGAAAACGCGCTGATCACGGCAGTTGAGACCTACTGTGGATGGGCACCGACGCTGGCTCCGCCTGACCCAAATGCGGCGTGCGTTCCGGTCAAGTCGGCGCAAGCGGCTTTGCAGGCGGCGATTGCGAACGCGGCTACGTTGACACTACAGATCAAAGGAGCTATCTAATGGGAGCGGCGAGTCTTATCAGTCTGGTGCTTTCGCTGTTGCAGTCCATTCTGGCGGCGGCCAAGGTGGGTGGAGTTGCTCCCGACGTGATCGCCAATATCGAGGGAGCAGTTACTAACCTGGTGGCGGTGCAGGGAACTCCGGTTACGTTTGCGCAGTTGGAGGGGCTGCGAGTTACTACTAAGTGGTAGGGTTCGGCCTTCAGCCGTCAGTCGTCAGCCTTCAGGTAAGAGCGGCTTGACTGCGGGACCGGGGGCTGTTTGCGATCGCTCGTTCCAATTCTTGGGTAGGGATCCTTCGACTGCGCGGGGACCTCACTTTGTGAGGTCTCCGCTTCGCTCAGGATGACACAGTTTCTCTATAGCAGGTGCGCGCTTTCGGTCCAGCGCATTGCTTATGCTATCGTATCAAGAACTTAGTCGGGTTTCTCAGCCTACTCTAGCCTACGTCTTCGCTCCAGTTTTCCAGGGTCTTCTTCAGTAAGGCCATGAACTGGTCGGCTACCGCGCCGTCGATTATGCGGTGGTCGTAACCCAGAGTTACGTGGACTACGGAGCGGATGGCGATCGAATCGTTACCGTCCTTGTCGGTGACCACCATGGGCTGCTTGGTTATGCCTCCGATGCCCAGGATGGCAACGTTGGGCTGGTTGATGATGGGGAGGCCGAAGACGGCTCCGAACTGGCCGGGATTGGTGATGGTGAAGGTTGCGCCTTCGACATCGGCGGGCATCAATTTCTTGGAGCGGGCGCGCTCGCCGAGATCGGTGATGCCGCGCTGCAATCCGAGGAAGTTGAGCTCGTCGGCTCCCTTGAGAACGGGAACGATGAGTCCCCAATCGAGAGCGACGGCGATGCCGGCGTTCACATGCTTGTGGTAGCGGACGCTATCGCCCTCGAGCGAGGCATTGACGATGGTGAACTGCTGGAGGGCGATGATGGCGGCGCGGACGAAGAAGGGCATGAAGGTGAGGCGCGCGCCATAGCGCTGTTCGAAACCATTCTTGAGTTTGTTGCGCAGGTTGACGATGCGGGTGATATCCACTTCGAACATGCAGTGAACGTGAGCGCTGGTGCGGCGAGACTCGATCATGCGCTGGGCGATGATTTTTCGCATCTGCGACATGGGGACGAGATCGCCGGGGACGGCGGCGGGCTGCGGGGCCGGGGCGCGGGGCGTGGGAGCGGGCGCGGGCGCTGGAGCGGAGGCTCCCTTATCGACAAAGTCGAGGATGTCCTGCTTGGTGACGCGGCCGCCGGTGCCGGTGCCAGTTACTTTGGCGAGGTCCACGTTGTGCTCGCGGGCCAACTTGCGGACCAGGGGCGAGGAGCGGACATCGGAGTCGTCTTCTTCTTTTTCTGGAGCGGACGGCGGGGCGGCAACTGTTTCCTTCTTTGCAGCGGGCGGGGCGGGCGGAGGCGCGGCGGCTTTGGCGGCGGGCGGAGTAGAGGCGGCAGGCGCTGGTTCATTGCCCTCGCCGATCACGCCGACCACGGTGTTGACCTGGACGGTGTTGCCTTCGGTGACTTTGATTTCCTGAAGGACACCTGTGGCAGGGGCGGGAATTTCGGCATCGACCTTGTCGGTGGAAATCTCGAAGAGCGGCTCGTCGCGCTGGACTTTTTCACCGGGCTTCTTCAGCCATTTGGTAATGGTTCCCTCGAAAATCGATTCGCCCATCTGGGGCATGACCACATCAGTCGGCATAGTTCCCTTTCCATCAGGCCCGCGTGAATGCGGGATGAGAGCAATAAACATTATAGCCAAGATGCGCGAGGCGGCAGGGATCGGGCGCGACTTCGGGAACGACAGGCGCGCTGGCCGGGACGAACCCTTTTGGGCGGCATTGAGGGCTACCGCTCACGGGCGGTCGAGCCTGCGCGGACAGGAGTGTCCGCGCCAACACTTACATCACAGGCGGAGTGATATTGATGATTCGGGTCTTCGTGGTCTTTATCTTCGTTGTTTCCAGCTTTGGGCAGTCCGTGTCTTCAGGACATGGGGCCTTTAGCGGCGCGGGCTCACTGGGCTATGGGGCAGGGGGGATTCCGCAGACCTATGCGGCTCGAACCGATGCCTGCGTGCTGGGCTATGCACTGGACGCAACGAACTGCGTAAACGGAGCGACGGCGGGGAGGGCCGGGAGCGCGATGACATTCCTGGGACAGGCGGGCGATCCGATGCCGTGGTATCCGACGGCGGGAACGATCGATCCGGTGAATACGGCTATCACGGACCCGGATTTCAATTCCTACCAGGTGATGGTGACCAGCGGAACCTGGGGAAACTCGATTGGGCTCGGGACGATTCCGACGCAGACGTTCAACGAGCAGGCGGGAGAGTGGGATCCATTTTCGCAGGACAACTCGCTGCTGATGGTGGCGAACGACGAGGGCAGTTATGCGCTGGTGGCGCTGGATGTATCGCTGATACATGCGAAGGGATGCGCCCCACAGCAGGCGGCTCCGGCGCCGAATACAAGTTGCGTCGTGTGGACGGGGATCGGTTCGGCGGTTGCGAACGACAGTTGCACGCAGGGAGCGTATGGGACGGGATGCACTCTGCTCAACGGGGGCGGTGAGTTCTCATTCAGCCGGGCGCCGGGAGAGGCGCATGTTATCTACGAATTGATGGGAAGCGGGGCGGGAGCGCAGATACAGATCAACAAGCTGCTCGTGACTTGCCCGAGCGGGACGCCGGGGACGTGGGGGAGTAACTCATGTTCGTTCACGCGAACGCCTTACGTGAATTTTACTTCCGACTACGCAGATCCTGTTCATAGTGCTTACCCAGCGAAATGCAGCGTGCTTCCGGCGGGGTACACGAGTAACTCACCGTGGGTGGGCGCGTTTTCGGTGGCAAATGATGGCACGATCGGGTATACGGCGGGCGGCGCGGGAGACTGGCAAGCGAATGCGGCTTATTCTATCTCGAACCAGCTTGATGCTTTCATCTATCCATCGACGAATAACTCGGGGAAGGTTGGATACCAGGCGGCGGGTTCTTGCACGAGCGGCGGCACGGAGCCGAACTGGGGGTCGTCGACTGCAGGGTGCCCAGCGGCCGGGAACAGCTGCTCCGACGGGAGTTGCACGTGGACCAATATCGGAAAGATTGGCGGGCAGGGGCCGGGATTTGACGTTCTATATTTCAGCCCGACGCGTGGCTGCCGGCGTCTGAATACGATTACGGGCAATATTATCAACGGAACGAACGAGAACAGCAATTATCCGGGGACTGGTGGAGTGGTGGCTCCAGCCGGACAGATGCAGACGGACAGCGTATCCGGATTGTTCAACTCCTGCCTGAATCAGTTTGACAGTTGCACTGGCAATGTATGTGGGCCTCCATCGGGCAGTTATGGCAACTACACGACAAGCGGATCGCCGGGGAGTATGTGCCCTTCGTGCACGCAAGGACAAATCGGATATTGCCAGAGTGTGGCAACGGCGGGGATTGGATTTCTAACGGACCGGGGTACGCTGCATGACGGCGGGATCAAGTCCAATCCACGATATCTTGCGTGGACGCCATCGGGAAATTCGTTTGTTCCGCAGACGGAAAGCTGCCGTAACTCGGGGAGTGGCTACCTGGAAGAGGTCTGCTACAACTACATGTGGGATGTGACGACTAACATCGCGCGTCCGGAGCATACATGGGTCGATTGGAATGGCACGGACGTGAACGGGCAATCGGACGGGCACGAGATTGGCGGCTACAACGGGAACTGGAAGGGCGGCTATAGTCAATTCCACAGTTATGGCGAGCCGAATTTCCCTAATCTGGCTGATTTTGGGTTGGCGACTAATTGTGACTCGGTTGCGGGCGGCGCGCTGAGTATTAGTCCGTGCTCGATTGGTTCAGTCAACTCGGGTATGCCATTGCTGGTGCAGGGTCGTAATACAGGAGTTACCGGGGCTCCATGGGACGAGCATGGGGCGGATCGCGTGGCGAATTCGATGGACAGCGTGCCGGTACTGCTGTTCAATACGGCTGTTCCGGCCGAAGGGCGCGTACCGGGAACGGGCTATCCTGGCGCCTTACCGGGGTACAACGAGATCACCGGGATGGCGACGCAGACGGTTCCTGGATGCACGTCTACGATTGCCACTTACTGCCAGTACCGCTTTGCCCATAACTGGGGGACAGGGAGCGTAACTCAGTTTAACGGGCAGAACGAGCAGGGGATGAATTCACAGGATGGCACGCTGGCCGCGGTCGCATCCGATGTCATGGGAACGCGGGGTAGCGTGTCGCCGGACTGGAGATCCTCGGCGTGGGCTTATGGGGCGCTGATCAATCCGGTGTGTGGATCGCACTGCACGAATACATTGCATTCGAGCTTTCAGCAGATGAATTCTGCGGGTTGCACGGCGGGCGGGACGGAGCCTGCGGCATGGCCGCAGACACCTGGGAGCACGGTCGCGGATGGGTCTTGCGCGTGGAAGAATGTCTCCGGGATGTATGGCACGGAGCAGTTGCCGTGCAACGGACTGCGCGGCGACTTACTGGCGACAGCTGGGGCCACGATTTCGCTGAATACGAATGTGTTCCAGCTTTCGAACAGCACGATTTTTCAGGCGGTTAGTTGCGCTCCGGTTACGCCAGCGACGAGTTGCAGCTTTCCGATCACGGAGGGCGCGGTTCCGAACTGGAGCAGTTGCTCTACGTTTGGCAGCCAGTGTACGGACGCGGCAGGGATCGTCTTTCAGAATGTGGGACAGAACGATTGCCGGACGGATGTGATTCTCGTGGACCTGATGAGCGCACACGGACGGTGAAAAAAGAAGAAGCCGCAGTTTTAGCTGCGGCTGTCTCTCACGGATCACGCTAAACCTGGCGGGGTCCGGCTACTGGTGCTTGTCTTTGTAGATGCTCTTGCTGATGCGGTTCTGCTTGCGGTTGATTCCCCGCTGTTCGGCCTTGGTGAGATGGCCGTTGTTCTTCGCCATATCTTTCTGTTCGCGATTCTGGACGCTGGCCTCGCGCTTTTCGAGGTTGGCGGTTTGATTGGCGCTCAGCTTGCCGCTTTGCACGCCATTTGCGATGCGCTGCTGCTGGCGCTCCTCGCGGCCGTTGACCTGGTTGACGCGGGGATGGCCGGGATCGACGACTCCGGGGCCTGCGCCTGAGGTTGAGGTTTGAGCAGAGGCGGAACCAGCGAGCAGCAATCCACCGACTGCCAGGATTAAGAGTGAGTTCGTGAAGTGATTGTTCATGTGGATTGAAACCCTCGGGGAAGAGAGTAGTTGCAGTCTTCGCTGGGACCGGCATTACTAAAGGACTAGGACGGTTGAAGCGTGGGAATTGCGAGCTGCGCCGCTGGTGGCTTTCTTTTCGCCGAAGTGTTGGTGGCGCGGCCGGGGATGTCCGTGCCGCACGGAACTTATCTTTTGTGAAGCTGGGGAGCCGGGCTCGACATCCAAAACCGTGATTGGAGGTTTATATGTTGGTTGTTCTTGGAGCAAGCGGCCACACCGGGCAGGTGGTGGCGAGGAATCTGCTTAGCCGTGGCCAGAAAGTTCGCGTCGTCGGGAGAAACGCGGAGCGGTTACGGGATCTCGCGGCAAAAGGCGCGGAGGTGTTTGTGGGCGATGCGGCGGATGCGCCGGCACTCACCAAGGCATTCAAGGGCGCTGACGGCGCCTATGTCATGATTCCGCCCGATGTGACCGGCCATGACTATCGCGCATTTCAGGGCCGGGTGAGCGATGCTATTGCGGCGTCGGTGGAGAATGCTGGATTGAAGAATGTCGTGTCACTGAGCAGCGTGGGCGCCGATAAGCCGAGCGGCACGGGTCCGGTGGCCGGGCTCTACGATCTGGAGCAGAAGCTCAACCAGGTTGGAGGAGCGAACGTGCTCCATTTGCGGGCAGGGTATTTTATGGAGAACACGCTGGCGCAGGTGGCGGTCATCCGCATGATGGGAAGCATGGCGGGACCGGTGCGGCCGGATCTGAAACTTGCGATGATCGCGACGCGCGACATTGGAGATGCGGCGGCGGATGCGCTGTTGCGGCTGGAGTTTCGCGGCAAACAGACGCGCGAACTGCAGGGGCAGCGCGATCTTGACTACATCGAGGTGGCTGCGATCGTCGGAAAAGCGATCGGCAAGCCTGCGCTGGGGTACATCCAGGCGCCGGACGATCAGCTTCGAATGGCGATGGTGCAGATGGGGATGTCCGCGAACTTTGTGGGGCTGCTGCTGGAAATGTCGGCAGCATTAAATTCCGGACACATGAAGATGCTGGAACCGCGGACGGCGGAGAACACGACTCCAACTTCGTTTGAGACGTTTGTGGAGGAGGAGTTTGCTCCGGCGTGGCGGGGTGAGGCGGCGGCTTAGAAGTGCCGGGCGCGGCCCTAACCCATAAATCGGTGATTGTGCTGGGAGAGTACCGGCACGGGAGTGCGCAGTCGAGGAACCGGGCGAGCTATAAGAAGTGGCTGATGGGACTGCTCCAAGATTGCGTGGTGCTGGATGTGACCGAGGCGACCGCGCAGTCCTACGCGGAGATTGTTGCTGAATTGAAGCGGAAGGCCAAACCGATTCCGATCAGTGACATTTGGATTGCGGCGCTGGGCCGGCAGCATTCGCTGCCGCTGCTGAGCGGTGACCGGCATTTCGATTGGGTAGCGGGGCGTAAGCGCGTCGGCTGGTGATGAGATCCCGGAGATGCGTGCTCATTGTTGCACTATCCCTCACCGTGGCTTACTTGTTGTATTATGTAGGACATGAAAGAGATGAGTGCTACGTTTACTTCAAAGGGCCAACTTGTGGTTCCAGCCGAGTTGCGACGGAAGCACGGGATCGCGGCCGGCACGCGGGTGAAGTTTCTGGAGGACCAGTTTGGGCGGATCGTCCTCCAGCCGATCACTGCCGATTATGTGGACCGCGTTATGGGTTGCCTGGCCGATGGCTCGGATCTTCTCGCCGCATGGGAGAAAGAACACCGGGCTGAAGGCGAGCATGACCGGTGAAGACCTATGTGTTCGATGCGAGCGCCTTGCATCTGTTTCTTCAGGGCAAACCATCAGCGGCGAAGGTGGGCGAACTGCTGAAACAGGCCGTTGCAGGGCGCGCCGAGATTTTGATGTCGGCGGTGAACTTTGGAGAAGTCTACGGCGTGATCCTCCGCGAACGCGGGCCGGACGCGGTCGTGACCGCGCTGAGCGCCGTGCGTCCGCTGCCGATTCGGCTCGTCGATGCCACGCCCGAGCGATGTCTCCGCGCCAGCAAGCACGAACTGAGCCCAGGCCACACAACATAAC
>CAWIQW010000011.1:0-152630 GCA_963838315.1 uncultured Acidobacteriaceae bacterium | reverse complement strand
CTCCAGCACGCGGATCGCGGCAGGCAGATTGTCGTTCAATGCGAGCGCCCAGTTTTCCATGGGAATCCGCGACGTGGTCGCGAAGCTCGCAACCTGGGCCAGGGCGTGGACTCCCGCATCCGTGCGGCCCGATCCCTGGGGCAGTACATTTTCCCCGCTCAAGCGTCCAATAGCCTGAGCCAACGTGCCTTGCACCGTCGCTTGTCCGGGCTGCACCTGCCAGCCCGCGAACTCGGAACCGTCATAAGAAAGGATCAGTTTTAAATTGCGCACATGTTTTTCCGAGTCCTTCGCCGCATCAGCATCATCCATTGCTAATTGCAAAGTCTTGTCCGCTCGCGTCGCTGAAAGCGCTGCCGCGCGTCGGCTATACTATTGCACTTACAGGTCATTTTACTCCGTGGAAGAGATGCTGTTGCGCCAACAATGCGGGAACTCTTGCCCGCCGCTCTACGTAACAACAGATGTGTAAATCGCAATTCCGTTTCTCTCAGACACGATCCTATGGAGATGATGCGAATGCAGCGTTCTGGTTCTAATTCCGCAATGTTACCGGCGCTCCGCCGGACGGCGGCCTTGTTTCTCGCCACCATGATGGTCCCCGCGACATGGGCACAGGACACCTCGTCTGCGCCGCCAGCTCCTTCGGCGCAAAAGCAGAATGTCACACCTTCCGCGTCACAGCCCTTCGACGTGCGGGAATACTCCAAGCCTCGCTCTGCTTTTCCCAATCCGGGTGCCCCCTACACTCCGCGCCGGTCGAGGCGCCCAACCTGGCCAACACGCCGCGCATCGACCAGCTCATGCACGACGGCAAGCTCTACATTTCCATGAACGACGCGGTCGCGCTCGCCCTCGAAAATAACCTCGACATCGCCATCGCCCGCTATAACCTCAACATCGCCGACACCGACCTCTGGCGCGCCAAAGCCGGCGCCGCCATTCTCGGCGTAAACAGCGGCGTCGTGCAGAACACCCCGGGCGGCGGCGTAGGCGGACTCGGCGGCCAGGTCGGCTCTGGGCAAGGTGGAACATCCGTTGGGGCAGGTGGCGCCGGAGCCGGCTCCGGAGGATTGGTGGTCTCGACTCTGGGCAGCGGCCCGGCCATCACCAGCTTCGACCCCGTTCTCACCGGGACGCTGCAGATCGATCACAACAGCATCCTCCCATCCAGCACTTTCAGTCCCTCTTCTTCGATCAACACTACCACCGGGAACTTTGCCTACCAGCAGGGATTCACCTGGGGTACCAATCTGCTCGGTGGGCTTCAACAATACCCGCCAGACGATCGCGGACGCGCCTTTCAATCCCCTGAGCCCGCAGCTCAATTCGAACTTCAATTTCCGCCTTACGCAGCACCTGTTGCAGGGCTTCGGCTTCGCTCCCAACACGCGTTTCATCCAGATCGCCAAGAACGATCGTGAGATTTCTGACGTGGCATTCCGCCTGCAAACCATCACCACCGTCGACCAGATTGAGAACATGTATTGGAATCTCGTGTATGCCTACGAGAACGTGAAGGTACAAAAAGAAAACCTCGCCTTCGCGGAGAAGACGCTCTCCGATACCAGGAAGCAGGTTGAGATCGGAACGCTTGCACCCATCGAGGTTGTGCGGGCGCAGAGTACGGTGGCCAGCGACCAGCAGACCCTGACCCTCGCGCTGACGGATCTTGAGCTGGAGCAATTGCTGATGAAGAATGCGCTCAGCCGCACGCTCGTTGATCCGGCGCTGGCCGACGCGGAAGTCATACCCACCTCGACCATGGAATTGCCCGCGCAGGAATCGGTTTCGCCCACCCAGGATCTGGTGAACGATGCACTCAGCCATCGTCCCGAACTGGCGGAGGCGCGCATCAACCTGACCAATACCGAGATCAGCAACAAGGCGATTCGCAGTGCCCTTCTCCCTACTGTGGACCTGTTCGCCTATTATGGTGGCGCGGGTCTCGGGGGTTCGCAGAACCCCTCCAACCTCTGCACGAACCCGCTTTCTGTGCCAGGTTTTTGCGCCGGTCCGGATCCGTCAAACGGCAACAAGACCCTAATCCCGATCGCTTCTAATGTGAATTACGCTGGCACCTTGAACCAGCTCATCAATTCGACGGCACCCGACAAGGGCGCGGGGATCGCCATTAACATCCCGCTTCGCAATCGCGCCGCGCAGTCCACGCAGATGCGTTCGGAGTTCGAATACCGGCAGGCCCAGTTGCGCATCCAGCAGATCGAGAACCAGATCCGCATCGAGGTCCGCAACGCGCAGTTCGGAGTGCAGCAGAACCGGGCCAGCGTCGCCTCCGCCCAGGCCGCGGTTGATTTAGCGCGACAGTCGCTCGACGCGGAGCAGAAGAAATACGCGCTGGGCGCGTCAACTTCGACGCTCGTCCTGCAATACCAGTCCGGCATGACCGCCGCCGAAGTCACGCTCGTATCGGCGAAGGCAGCGTATGAAAAAGCGCAAATCGAACTGGATCGCGCGACCGGCCTTCTGCTCGAGCACGCCGGCATTCAGATCGCCGATGCCGAGCGCGGTCAAGTTACGCATACACCGAGCATCCCGCATGTGGCGGCCCGACCAGCCGACCAGCCACTCCCCGTCATCCAACCGGTGCAACCACCACAGTAGAAGAAGTCGCGCAATTACTGAGACGGCCCGATTCGCTCGGGCCGTTTCCTTTAAACCGATTTTCCCCTTCTCCGCGGCCCGCGCCCGCGCTATCCTTAGCAGGCGAGGCGCACATGCAGGAACAGCAGCAAGCCGGCAAAGCTAGAATGATTGGATACGGAATCGGAATCGCCCTGATCGTGATCGTCGTTCTGGCCAAATGGGTTCTGAAGGTCTGACGGCCGAAGCCCGATCGTCGTGGCTGCGTGCCCGTCGCCGCTGCATCTTCGCCTGGCGGCCATCTCGTGACTAGCGACCGGACACTCGCTCCGGGTATCCTCTCTTCGTGACGCTCTCGGTCGTCATCATCACTCACAACGAAGAAGCGAACATCGCCCGCACCCTCGCGAGTGTGCAGCCGCTCGTCTCCGAAGGCAAAGGCGAAATCATCGTGGTCGACTCCGGCTCGACCGACCGCACCGCCGAGATCGCCAAGTCATACGGCGCGAAAGTCTTCGTTGAAGAGTGGAAAGGCTTCGCCGCCCAGAAAAATTCGGCAATCGACAAAGCAACCGGAGATTGGGTTTTGAGTTTGGATGCGGATGAAGAACTCTCCGACGGGTTAACAAAAGAGGTGGAGGAAATCTGCCACGGGCCCGCCGAAGACGGATTTGGATCGGAAAATGGCTATTGGCTTAAGCGCCAGAACCATTTCCTTGGCCGCCCCTTGCGACATGGAGGTTTCTGGCCAGATCCCAAGCTGCGAATGTTTCGCCGCGGCATGGGTCGAGTGGAAAACCGGGCCGTACACGAAACATTTCAGGTATCGGGACGATTAGGAACGCTATACTACCCGCTCCTCCACCACTCCTACCCCACCCTAACCGATTACCTCGACCACATGAACCGCTATTCCTCCCTCGGCGCAGAGATGCTGGTCGCTAAGGGCCCCGTCCGTTTCAGCGCCTTCAACATCATCCTCCGTCCCCTCGCGACTTTCATCTACAACTACATCTTCCGCCTCGGATTTCTCGACGGCCGCGAAGGCCTGCTGCTCCATCTCTATCACGCCGTCTACGTTTCGTGGAAATACGCGAAGGCCTGGGAATTGTCACGCCGCAAATCCCCTTAGTGTCTTGTTCCCGCATATTCCCCTCGCTTGTCCGGGGAGAGCATTGGCTATGAACCTCTCAAATCGAAGTCATCCTGAGCGCAGCCTTAGCCTCACGAAGTGAGACTCAGGCGGAGTCGAAGGATCCCTACCCCTCGCAACTTGTTCGACGACTTCATGGAACATTACTCTGACGAGGAGGCGCGCCCCTCAACATCTCCCGCCGTTCATCGAAAAATTCGCCGACGATTCTTTTTTTTATCGTCCCAACAACTTAACCCAGCGCCGAGGGTTTGATTCAATCGAAGCCAAGCAGCTTCCGGTTGGGATCCCGGCAGTACGTCGTGAGCCGTCCCGCGGCAGTTCCTGCCAACGGCCAGTTCATCTTCCATCAATCAGCGCCAAACCTTCACAACTCAAAGGAGAATTATGAAACTTCGCACACGTGTCGTTATGCAACTCACCGCTTTGTTGCTCGTTCTCGGAATCTCCGCTTTCGCCGCCGACGATGCCTATCTCTACATCGTGCATGGCATTCCCGGACGCGATATTGCCGACAACCTTAACCCCGGCTTTCCCATCGACGTCCTCGTGAACGGAAAATCTTGCCTGGTTCATGGGCTGACCTTCGGCAGCAGCAGCGGACCGTTTACCTTGGCCGCTGGAACCTATGACGTGCAGATCAGCATGGCCAATACTCTGGCGCCGTGCACCAACCCTGTGTTGCTCGACTCGCAGGTAACCCTGATCGCCGGAGAAAATCTCTCCGCCGTGGCGACCATCAACAGCACCCAGTCGGTCGTCCTGCAACTCCCCGACCTGCTCGGGCCGGTCGCACCCGGAAACGGCCGCTACGTACTTGCCAATACCGCGGACGCTCCCGCCCTCGAAGCCACCCTGACACAGTTGGGGGTTAAGAGTCCTGAAACCTTCACCGTGTCGGCTGCTTCGGGCGCGGAAACCGCCATTGGCGTACCGGCTGGCGAATATCTCCTGAAGATAACGGCCGCCGGCAGCACCACGGTCCTGACGTCCGAGGACATCAATCTGGCCGACCAGTCCGTAACTCTCTCCTACGCTACCGGTGAGGTACTCAACAATACCGTGGAACTCGTGAACCGCGTAATCCGCGCCGTATTCTAGCGGCATCGCCTTCAATAGGGCCGTCCTCGGGCGGCCCGGTATTCTGCCCAATACACTTACTTCCGCTCACGCTTTTTCCCGCAGCGTGACCCGCATGATGTCGTACTCCACTCTCACTTCTCTCTGCGGAAATCTGGCCTCCACATGCGCTTTGACGTCGCCTACCGACGGAACACCATCGCGTCCCGTCAACCCTCGCGCATCGTCGAGCAGAATGATATGGGGAAACGGATGGCTCAGGATCATTTCCAGTTCTGCTGAAAGCCGCTGCTGGTCGCCCTGTTTGCCGACCCAACCGTAATAACCGGCGTCCAGCCAGAACAACGCCGCCCCGTTAAGCAGAGCAAGGACGTCCGGCATGACGGCGCGGCTGTCACCACAGAAAATCCGGATGTGCGGCTCGCGCGCAAACTTCCGTCGAGCCCGTTCGGCCAGTTCGGGAACGAATTCAATGGAAAAAATCTGCGAGAAGCGGCCCCGCATCGCCGCCACCATCTCTCCGTAGTAGGTTCCGGTCTCGACCAGCGTTTTCAGTCCAAATTTCTCGGCGTATTCGCCCACCACTTTCTGCTTCAGCAGATGAGGCGAGCGTTCCGGCCTCCCGCGAACTATCCAGTACCAGTAATCCGGATAATGCCCAATCGCCTTGTACGCCCCATACACCGGAGTGCGCTGCAACAACCGTCGAAAAGCCTTCAGAGTATCCTCCGTGAGTGAGAATCAAAAGCATAGGGATGCGGCAAGGGCCGGTCAAGGGAGGGTAGCTGCGAGCCACGAGCCACGACCCGCGAGCAACGGATCAACGTGCGCCGTTTCGGATATCGCAACTCGAAACCCGAAACTCGAGACTCGCAACGAGCGGCTCCGAAGCTAGTAGCTAGAAGCTAGTAGCTACCTCGCGGCTCGAAGCTCGTATATCATCAAATGCATCGTGGGGAGCCGAATGCCCGAAAACAAACCGAAAATGGATCGGTCCAAACCCTCTGTTGCAGACAGTCCAATCGCAGATGTATTCGAGAATCGTCACCCGGCAAAGTCCGAAAAGGACTGGGCCGAAAAGACCCTCGCACCTTCACTCGAAAAGTCTCCCGAAAAACCGATCGGCGCGCCCACTGGCGTCAATCTCGACGAGCACGGTCAGCCTCGTTTCAGCACGATCTCGAATCTTCCCATCCGACGTCTCTACACCCAGGCCGATCTCCCCGCCGACTGGAATTACGATCAATATCTCGGCTATCCCGGCCAACCACCCTACACGCGCGGCATTCACGCGACTGGCTATCGCGGCAAACTCTGGACGATGCGCATGTTCTCCGGCTTTGCCTCTCCCGAGGAAACCAACCAGCGCTACAAATATCTGCTCGAGCACGGCGGCGGAGGCCTCTCCGTCGCATTCGACCTGCCCACTCTGATGGGCTATGACTCCGATCACGCGGCCAGCGAAGGCGAAGTCGGCAAATGCGGCGTCGCCATCGATTCACTCGAAGACATGGAGATCCTGTTCGACGGCATCGATCTGGAAAAAATCACTACCTCCATGACCATCAACTCTCCGGCCAGCGTCTTGTGGGCAATGTACCTCGTCGTCGCCGAAAAGCAGGGCGCGGACTGGAAGAAAATTTCCGGCACCCTCCAGAACGACATCCTGAAGGAATACATCGCGCAGAAGGAGTACATCTACCCCCCCGCGCCCTCCATGCGCCTGGTCATCGACACTTTCGAGTTCGGCTCAAAATTCACTCCGCGTTTCAACACGATTTCTGTCTCCGGATACCACATTCGCGAGGCCGGCTCGACCGCTCTTCAGGAGCTGGCATTCACCATCTACGACGGCGTCGAGTACGTCGAATGGGCGCGCCGCCGCGGCCTCGACGTCGACGAATTCGGCCCGCGCCTCAGCTTCTTCTTCAATGCCCACAACGATTTCTTCGAGGAGATCGCCAAGTATCGTGCCGCCCGCAAAATCTGGTATCGCCTGATGAAAGACCGCTTCGGCGCCAAGAACGATCGCACCCGCCTGATGCGCTTCCATACCCAGACCGCAGGTGTCTCTCTGCCCGCGCAGCAACCGATGAACAACATCGCGCGCGTCGCCATCCAGGCGCTCGCCGCTGTCCTCGGAGGCACGCAGTCGCTCCACACCGACGCTTATGATGAAGCGCTCGCCCTGCCCACCGAAGAGGCCGCGCGCATCGCGCTCCGCACCCAGCAGATCATCGCCTACGAGTCGGGAGTGACCAACACCGTCGACCCCCTCGGCGGAAGTTATTTTCTCGAGAAGCTCACCCTCGACATGGAAAAAGGCGCCTTCGACTACTTCGAAAAACTCGACCAGATGGGCGGCATGGTCAAAGCCATCGAGCGCGGATACCCGCAAAAAGAAATTGCCGAAGCCAGCTACCAGTACCAGCGCGCCGTAGAGGCCAACGAAAAGATCACCGTCGGCGTCAACGATTTTGTGGTTGAAGAAGAGTCGCCCAATATTCTCTACATTGGCGAATCCGTCGCCCGGGCGCAGGAGAAAAAGCTTAAAGCCCTGCGCGCCCGCCGGTCCAATGAAGAAGTCGAGCGCCGTCTCGATGCCTTGAAACGGGCCGCAGCGAAGAATCCCGCGGCGGGAACCAACGGCAACATCTCCGAGGCCAACACCATGCCCTATATCGTGGACGCTGTCCGGGCCTACGCCACCATGGGCGAGATCTGCGAAGCCCTCCGCCAGGTTTACGGCACCTACACCGAAGTGAGCGTCACCTAGGCCCTTCCCCGGGAAGGCTCATGTGTGAGGGCGTGTGCCCGTCTGAAAAACGGGATCAAAACGTGGCAAAATCCCGCCAACACAAAACCCTCAATCCCAATTCCGAGAGCCGAAAGCCACGAACCTAAAGCCGAGAGCCAAGAGCCAAAAGCCGAGAGCCCAGAGCCGGCTCCTTCACTTCATCCGATTGCGATAAAGACTCCCATCCACCTGCCCAACCATGGCCTGCACGTCGAGCGGAACCTGCAGAAATCCGGCAACCTCTTCCGCGACCGCCTGCGGCTCGCGCAGCACCCTATGGTAGTGTACGCGGCATACTTTGACGTTCCTCTTGCCCGCCAGCCACTTGTTGACCTCGATCAGGTGCCGCTGGAATGCCTCCTCGATCGGAGTCGTGTCCCCGCCGGGCGCATAAGTACCGCGCCGCTTCAGCATCTCATCCTGGGACTTCAACACCTCGGGCAGCGGACGCTGCATGAACACAATGCGGTATTCATGGCTCTCCGGCAGCGACAGCACGAGCTGCGAAATCACCTTCACTACCTTGCCCTCGGCCTGAGCGATCAGGCTCGGCTCCTTGGGAAGCTGCTTGATCCGTTCCCACTCCAGGTATCCCTTGGGATTGTCGGTGTCCGCCTTGCGTTCGCCATCGGAAAGCACCGGCAAGCCTCCCGCAGCCAGCATCTGCATCATGAGCGAGGTGCCGGATCGCGGCAGCCCGGAAACAATTGTGATCATCAGGACCTTTCCAACCGGAATTGACAAAC
This sequence comes from uncultured Acidobacteriaceae bacterium, assembly GCA_963838315.1. Classification (GTDB taxonomy): domain Bacteria; phylum Acidobacteriota; class Terriglobia; order Terriglobales; family Acidobacteriaceae; genus Acidiflorens. The sequence goes on along the minus strand of CAWIQW010000011.1, from coordinate 144,250 downwards.
CAGATTACACGTCGGGTGGACGCCCTGCACCATCCCCACGCCCCACCGCCCGTTGCGTGGCTCGCGTCATTCTGTTACCTTCCCTCTACTTGTCGAGGAGGGGAACCGTGGCCTTTTGTCCTGTTTGTGGAACCCAGATTGCCGATGGAGCAGCGTGCCCGAAGTGCGTCGCAGGCGCGAACCAAAGTGTAGCAAGAGTGGCCACCGGCGGCGGGTTGGACGACAACGTTGCCGGAGCACTAGCCTATGTCACGATCATTCCAGCTATCGTTTTTCTGGTGGTCGAGCCCTACAACCGTAAGCGCTTCGTGCGGTTTCATTCCTTCCAGTGCATTTTCTTTGCCATCGCCTGGACCGTCTTCTGGTTCGCACTCTCCATCATTGCGCACATTCCCTTCTTCGGTTGGGCAACCCTGCTCCTCTGGCCCTTGTTCAGCCTTGCCGGCCTGATCATCTGGCTGATTCTGGTCCTCAAGGCATTCCAGGGACAGATGTTCAAGCTGCCCATCATTGGAGATATGGCGGAGAAACAGGCCGGCGCATAAAGCTCTGCCCTCAGTCACCCCGCTGCGGCCATGACCTTTTTCCTTCTGGCCCGTCCATCCCAGGGAGTAAGCTAGAGGGTGATTGTTTACTGGACTTCAATCCGGGTCTCCGCCCTTGCGGCGGTATCGAGCGGTCGGCGCGTCGGTCGCCGCTCACCTCGCCCTGCTCGCCGTCATCGTCTTTCATAGTCCTCGCATCATTGATGTCACTCCCACCTGGCTGGCTTGGGGTAACTCGCAGAATTCTTACAAGATCACCTACCTGCCCAATGGCAACGAGGACATCCCCGAAGAGGAAGCGAAGTTAACCCTTCCAGCAGCCACGCGGCCCACAGTGAAACAGCAGCCCCAGGCGCGAAAGAAAAAGCCGGAACAACCTCCGCAGCATCAGCTCGACGCAAGAGCCGACGCAGGAACTGAAAACGCCAAGGCCGGGTCTCCGCTCGGCACGGTCGTCGACGGCCCAATCACCGGACACGAAGTTCACGTCGCCTACCCAGTCGTCTACCCGGATCCTCCCGTCGACCGCACTGGCCTGCCCCGAGACCTCGTGGGTGACGTAGTCATCGAAGTCACCATTGACTCGGACGGCAATGTCGTCCAAACGAAGATCGTGCAGTCCATCGGCCACGGAATTGACGAAAAAATCGAAGCCACTCTCCGCCGCTGGCACTACCAGCCCGCCACACTCGACGGCACCCCTGTCGCCTCGCATCACGACGTGCATTTTCACTTTCCGTCGTGAGCTGAGAATCAGCGCTCGGTAAGCAGTCTGCTCTCACAGCGGAGCCCGTCTCAGCCCAACAATAAACTGAATTCCTGGCACCCGCTCCCGCTCCAGGCGTTCATCATTCGTAATAAATAGATCCACTCCGGCGCCGGCCGCGCAAGCCAACTGCACCGCATCCGGCAATTCTCGGGTTCCTGAAACACAGAGTCGCGGAGAAGTGCGCCAACCTTCATAGACCAGGAAGCAGAGAGGTTTCGCCAAGAAGTTGGGGTCCTCTGTGTCTCCGTGACTCCGTGGTAGGAAACCAGATTAGGATTTCGTATTCGCTTTACATTCGCCCGGTATGCTAAACTTTCCGCCCATCAGCCGAGGATTTCAACGTGCCCAAAGCCTCTACCCACCGCAAGGCGATCAACCACCTAAAGAAGTCCGATCCGATCCTCGCCGCTCTCATTGACCGTGTCGGCCCTTGCCGCATGGAATTCGGCGAGCCTACCTTCCATAGCCTGGCTGAATCGATCCTGTACCAGCAACTCAACGGCACCGCGGCCGCCACCATCTTTGATCGGTTTGTCCGCGCCGCCGGCGATCCGCTGACTCCCAAAGGCATTCTGAAGTTGACCGACGCCCAGATGCGCGCCGTCGGCTTATCCCGGCAGAAGACAAGCTATCTGCGCGACCTGGCCGAGAAAACGCAAGCCGGGCTCCTCGACTTCAACCGCCTGCCCGAATTGACCGAAGAAGAAGTGATCGCCCACCTGACCCAGGTAAAAGGTGTGGGCGTTTGGACCGCGCACATGTTCCTAATGTTCACCTTGCGCCGTCCCGACATCCTGCCCACCGGCGATTACGGCATACAGGCCGCCATCAAAAAGCACTACAAGAAGCGCAAATGGCCAAAGCCGGACGTGATGCATAAAATCGCTAAATCATGGGCCCCCCACCGGTCCGTCGCCTGCTGGTATTTATGGAGGAGCCTCGACATCAAAACAATGGAATGAATGATCGCCCCATTCCCAGCTCTGCCCGCGAACCCTGTTACCCCCGCCACTTCCCTTCTCTCCCGCTTTAGCCAACAATAGAGCTTTCCCGAGTCCCGAGTGGCCGATCCTTCTCCCCAACCCGACAGCAACTTCATGGGCACGGCCATCGAGCGCTATTTCAATATCGCGCTATATCTGCTCGTGCTCAGCGGATTCGGCACCCTCGCCTCGACCGGAGAACTCGATCTTCCCGCCGTCGTCCTCGTCGGACTTGCGCTCTTGTTCCGCGGATACCAACTGGCCACCCGCTTCGAATTCGTCATCCCCGAGCGCTGGACCACCTGGCTCACGCTCGTCTATGTCCTCGTCTACTTTGCCGACTACTTCTTTCTCTCCGGCAGTTTCCTGACCGCGACCGTTCACCTCGTCTTGTTCCTCATGGTCGCCCGTCTCTTCTCCCTGCAGCGCACCCGCGACCACTATTTGCTGGCCGTGCTGTCATTTCTGATGGTGCTCGCTTCCGCCGTACTCACCGTGGGCAGCGTTTTTGTCTTTTCCTTCGCGGGATTTCTGCTGGTCGCCGTCGTCACTTTTGTGCTGATGGAAATGCGCCATTCCATCTCTCAGGAAGCCGCCGTTGCGCGCGCTCCCCACCTGCCTGCTTTCCACCAGCGAATGACCTACGCGCTCGTAGCCATAGCTCCCGCGCTCATGGTTCTGATCCTCGCCGGAAGCTTCTTTATTTTCTTTTTTCTGCCCCGCGTCTCCTCCCGCTATCTGACCGCCTACACCTCCACCAGCGATCTCTCCACCGGTTTTAGCGATCGCATCCAACTGGGGCGAATCGGACAGATCCAGCAGTCCAGTTCCGTCGTCATGCACGTCGAGGTCGAAAATGACGCGCAGGGCTTCTACGATCTCAAGTGGAGAGGTGTCGTCCTCGATAATTTCAACGGCAAAGTCTGGTCGAATTCATTCGCCTCGCGCACACTTCCTTCGTTGGCGAATGGCAGTTATCTCCTGACCACCGCCCCCGATCGCGTCGACTCCACCGCGGCTTCGCGCCGCATCATCCGTTATCGCGTCCTCATGGAGCCGCTCGGCTCCAACGTCTTTTTTCTCGCCGAGAAGCCGCGCCGCCTTTCCGGAAATTATCGGCTGCTCGCCGCCGATCCCGGCGGAGCCGTCTATAACCTCGATCTCGACCATCCCATCAATCGCTACGAGGCCGAATCCGAACTCCCCGAGATCGACGCCGATCAGGCGCGCATGGACGCAACCAGCCCCCCCGACGTTGCCCGCCAGTATCTCGAACTGCCGCTCCTCGACATTCGCATCTCGCAGCTCGCCGAACAAATCACAGCCTCAAGCCCCGACGATTACGACAAGGCGCTTGCCATCGAGCTGTATCTGCGCAGCCACTTCGGCTATACGCTCGATCTGCCCCGAGTCCAGCCACCAGATCCCGTCGCTAATTTTCTCTTCGAAAGAAAGCAGGGACACTGCGAATATTTCGCCAGCTCCATGGCCGTCATGCTGCGCACCCTCGGCATCCCCTCGCGCATCGTCAACGGATTCCGCACCGGTGAATTTAACGATCTGACGGGACAGTACGTCATCCGCGCCAGCAACGCCCACTCCTGGGTCGAAGCGTATTTCCCGGGCACCGGCTGGATCAGCTTCGATCCGACTCCAGCGGGAAGTCTGCCCACCCGCACCGGCTGGTCGAGGTTGCAGCTCTACGCCGACGCCGCTGCTTCGTTCTGGCGCGAATGGATCATCGACTACGACGCCAGTCACCAGCGCATCCTCGGAAACAGTGCCGCCGCCACTAGTCGCCGCTTCTTTGAGGAGGTTCGCCAGTGGATCAACAAACAGCACCGCTCCCTGCTGAAGCTGGCGCGGGGCGCTCACCGTCACATAACAAAATTTCCTTCGCGCTGGCTGGGCGGTCTGGTGGCGGCGATTGCGGCGCTTCTGGTTCTTTTCAATCTGCGCCCTCTGTTCGCCGCATTGCGCGCCCATGCTCTGCGGGCCAATCCCGCCCGCGCTCCGCGCGAGGCTGCCTCGCTCTGGTATGACCGGATGGTACGACGTATGGCCAAGCTGGGCTGGCGCAAATCGCCGAGTCAGACCCCGGCGGATTTCGTCGCCGCCATCCAGGAGCCTGAATTGAAAAAGAGGATTGCGAAGTTTACGCGCCACTACGAATCCGCGCGTTTTGGAAGGTCAGCAGCTGACGCCCAGGCGCTGCCTCGACTCTTCGACGAGATCACCGCGGACGATCGCCAGGAATCTAGCAAACCACCGGACCACATACCAGTCTAGAACCGGTACAGGAATCCAGCCCCAACGTAATAATTGTGCATCCGGCTGCGATTGGTATCGACGTTCAGCACGGGCTCTCCCGAGTAGAAATCACGCGCTTCCCCTCGCAGTCCCCAGTGATGCCATATCCAGACATCCAGTCCTGCGCCGAATTGCACCACCCCCGTGTTCGAACTGGTCGGACCGGTGTTGGGCCCGTAGAAATTATCCCGAGGCGCTTCACGAAACCGGCCATAGCCCCCGCCCACGCTCACCCATGGACTCACGCTATCCTGCGAAAATACATTAACTCGCACCGAGGGCGTGACGAACAACGCCCCGATATCTTTGGGGATCCCATGGTAGGCCGTATTCAGATCCATCCGCGGATAAATCGCTACCGGCACTTCCACGTGAATTCCGAACAGCCCAGCCGTCTTCAGCAACAGACCGTAATTCCCCGCCACCGTCACCTCGTTCCCAAAATGCAGAGGAGGATTGAAGGAAAGGCCAGTGTTGTAGACCGTCTGCGTGCTGACGAAGGTGCTGCCAGCGGTCACAGAGACTTCATTTCGCTGCGCCAACGCGCCCGACGCGAGCACCAGAACGATCAAGATCATGCCTGAAAGGCGTTTTACCGGCATTGTTCCTCCGCAATATCGAGGTATGTAGTTTGTTTTCACAAGACTAACACGCTCCGCGCCGGTCAGAATACTCGAAGGTTACCCCGGTGATCCCCGTGCAATCGCCGCCGCCCCGCGTCTCCCACCGCCCCGATATTCGCAGGCAGGATGCTAAAATGCGTTAAGGCCTTTATTACCCGCTGATATTTTCCCAGTGCCCATTAAAGAACCCATATCCGTCGCGCCCGCGCTTGCCGCTCCCCCTCCAACCGCCCCTGCTCGGGTCGGATTTGTCAGCCTCGGCTGCCCCAAGAACCTCGTCGATAGTGAGGTCATGATGGGCATGCTGGTACAGGCCGGAGCCCAGCCCACTGCCGATCCCGAAGATGCCGACATCATCGTAGTCAACACCTGCTCGTTCATCGGCACCGCGCAACAGGAATCGGTAGACAAAATTCTGGAAATGGCCCGCCAGAAAACTGCTGGCAAAGCCAAGAGGCTCGTCGTAGCCGGATGCCTGGTAGAGCGCTTCCGCGATGAGATCCAGAAAAATATCCCCGAAGTAGACGCAGTAGTCGGCACCGGCGAATTGAACAAAATCCTGGCCGCCGCGGGCTTGAATGAACCCGCGCCCCCCAGCCCGTTCAACATCCTGACCTCGCGCCCCGAGGGCGACCACCGCCGCGCCAACGGCCGCTTTACTCGCGACGCCTGGGACGGCGCCGTCTCCGATCTCCCCAACTATCTGTATGACGAAAACACGCCGCGCATCCTCGCCACGCCCGGTTACTCCGCCTACATCAAAATCGCCGAAGGATGCGATCATCCCTGCACCTTCTGCATCATCCCTCAGCTTCGCGGACAGTTCCGCTCCCGCCGTTTCGAATCCGTGATCGCCGAGGCCGAGCGCCTCGCCCAATCCGGCGTCCGCGAAATCACCCTCATCGGCCAGGACACCACCTGCTACGGCGAAGACCTTGGCCTGAAAGATGGATTGGCCCTGCTCCTCGAAAAGCTGGCTGCAGTCGAAGGCCTGCGCTGGATCCGCTTCCTCTACGCCTACCCCAACAAGATCACCGGCCGTCTGCTCGACACCATCGCCGCCCACGACAACATCTGCTCCTACATCGATGTCCCGCTCCAGCATGCCTCGGCCAGCGTCCTGAAGCGCATGAAACGCGGCGGAGGCGCCGATGTCTTCCTCCGCTCCATAGAAAAAATGCGCCGCGTCATTCCTGGCGTCACCCTCCGCACCTCGTTTATCGTCGGCTATCCCGGCGAGACCGAAAAAGAATTTGAAGAACTGCGCGCCTTCGTAAAAGAAGCGGCTTTCGACTGGATGGGCACTTTCGGCTATTCCGATCAGGAAGGAGCCCGCGCCTTCGAAGACGACAAAAAACTCTCCCCGCGCGAGATCGAGAGCCGTCGCAAGTCCCTGATGTCGACGCAAAAAAAGATCAGCCGCGCCAAGAAGAAATCGCTCATCGGCCAGGAATTCGACCTCCTCCTCGAAGGCGAGTCCACCGAATCCGATCTTCTCCTGGAAGGCCGCACCGCCATGCATGCCCCCGAGATCGACGGCAAAGTCTTCGTGAACGACTTCCCGGGGAGTGGCGATCCGCAAGCATCGGCGCCCGGCAAAGGCGAATTTTATCGCTGCCGAATCACCGCCGCCCACGATTATGATCTGGTAGCAGAAATAATCTGAACGTCAAGTCAGAAGTAAGAAGTCAGAAGTAAGAAGTCAGAAGTAAGAAGTCAGATCGAAGAAGTCAGATCGAAGAATTGAAGCCCGCGTGAAAAACGCAAAGAGCCAGCAGTCGGCAAAATATTAAATTGAAAAAGCGGCCAGAACTCATCTCGGACTTAAGGTTTCACTTCTGCAATCTGACTTCTGACTTCTAACTTTTCCCATGCCCCGAAAACGCGCCCTGAAGCTCCGCTGCCCCATCTGCAAGAAGACCGTAAAGGCCGGCGAACCCGACTTCCCTTTCTGCAGCGACCGCTGCCGCTCCATCGATCTCGGCAAGTGGGCCACCGGAGCCTACGTAATTCCGTCAACCGAAATCGACGAGGCCGAAGAAGCCATCCCCCGCAATCACCCCGACGCCACGGAAGAAGACTAGCCTGGCCCGAAGATATGCGATAGAAGAAGAAGAAGAAGAAGGAGTAGTAGCAGAAGTAGAACCGTGGCATCCGTACCCGAATCCGCAAACCCACCCGCCCCGCCGCGGGCAACCGGGTCCGACCGTAGCGCCGGCGTCCCGCCGGCTGTCGCGGGGGCGTCTCGCCCCCGCTTCGGCGAGGTCACTATCCGAGACCGCGGTCGCCTTCCCCACTGGGAAAAAGACGGTGCCACTTATTTCATTACCTTCAGGCTCGCCGATTCTCTCCCCACCTCCGTCCTCGATCAAATCGAGTCCGAGCGTCAAGCGATTGTCACAGCGGCTCGCCAGCTCTGCCGCGAACTCAGCCCCGACGAACGCAGGAAAATACAACGCCTCTCCACTCCCGTAATTGAGCGTTTCCTCGACAGCGGTGCAGGTGCTTGTCACCTGCGGACGGCAGCCGTGGCCGAAGAAGTTAGGAAAGCCCTGCGTCATTTCGACGAGAGGCGATATCGCCTTTTCGCTTGGTGCATAATGCCCAATCATGTGCACGTGGTTGCTCGACTCTTCCCTGGCCAGAACCTTCCCGCTATCGTCCACTCGTGGAAATCGTTCACTGCCAAACGTGCGAATCGGATTCGCGTGTCCCGCGGCGTTTTCTGGCAGAAAGAGTATTACGACCACCTGATTCGGAACGATGCGGAGTTCGAACATGCGGTTCGCTACGTCGCGGAGAATCCCGCAAAAGCGGGGCTGAAAAATTGGAGGTGGCTTTGGGTGTGGGAGCGCGACGGCCCCAGTGCAGCCGCCGAGGACGGCCCCACAACCCGAGGCAACACAGCTGGAGCCAACACAACGCGAGATGCTACGACGCCCTGACTATGGAATCTCCCAAGGTTTACCAACCCCCCGACCGTAGCGCCGGCGTCCCGCCGGCTGTCGCGGGGGCGTCTCGCCCCCGCGCCCCGCTCTGGGCCACACAAATCGCCACCTTCTTCGGCATCGGACGCCTCAAACCCGGCCCCGGCACCTGGGCCTCGGTGGCCACCGTCATTCTTTGGGCGCTGATCGGCTACCACATCGCCGCATGGCATCTCGCCTGGGCAACTCTCGCAGCAGCCATCGTCGTCACCCTCATCGGAATCCCCGCCGCCACCCGCGTTGCGCGCGCCACCGGCATCAAAGATCCTCAATTCGTAGTCATCGACGAAGTCGCCGGCCAGTTGGTCGCGCTCGTCGCCGTCCCGCTCGCCTGGAAAACGTTTCTCGCGAGCCTTATACTCTTCCGTGTCTTCGATATTTCGAAACCGTTTCCCATCCGTCGGCTGGAGTGGCTTCCCGAAGGCACCGGTATTGTGGTGGATGATTTGGGCGCGGGGCTTTACGCGTTCCTGATCATGCATCTCTTGCTTCGCTTCGTACCTCTAATAAGATAGATCTGGCCCGCCGGAAAAAGCACTCATGAGCATCTCGGATCGCCTGTTGGGAAAGAAGGCCGTCAATGGCAAGCCGCACATCGATGCGGTCGCACCCCCTCTCGCCTTGCCCGGCGGCGATGTTCGCATCATCGGCAAAGGACTCCGTCCTACCGAACTGCGCCGACCCAGCGTGCGCTTCGGCGAGATCGAAGGCTCCATCCTCATCAGCTCCGATGATTTCGTCATCGCCCGCGTTCCCGAAGGAGCGGCCTCGGGATCGGTCGTCGTCGGCACCAATGGACACGTCAGCAACCCCCACGCCATCAAAGTCGCGACCGCCATCGTCGACAATCTCAATCCTGTCGCCAGTCCCGCACTCGATCCCCAGGGCAATCTCTTCGTCACATTCTCCGGACGTCGTGGAGAAAAGGTTCCCGTCGCCATCTTCAAGATCGACACCAATTATGAGACCCGGCCCTTCCTCGAAGAAATGATGAATGCCACCGCCATCGCATTCGACCGGGACGGCCAGATGTATGTCTCCTCGCGCCACGACGAAACCATCTACAAGGTTGCGCCCGACGGAACCGTTTCCTCCTATGCCGAGGGTATGGGCGTCGCTACCGGAATCGCTTTCGACCGGGATGAAAACCTCTACGTCGGCGATCGCAGCGGAACCGTCTTCAAGATCGCTCGCGATCGCCAGATCTTCGTTTTTGCCACGCTCGAGCCCAGTGTCTCCGCCTACCACATGGCCATCGGTCCCGAAGGCGACTTGTTCGTGACTGGACCCACCACCTCCAGCTTCGATGCGGTTTACAAGATCGATCCCCACGGCAGCGTCTCCGTGTTTTATCGCGGACTCGGCCGCCCCCAGGGCCTGGCGTTTGATATCGACGGCCACCTGTATGTCGCCGCCTCGCTCGCCGGCAAACGAGGCATCGTGAAGATCACGCCTCAAGGCCACGCGAATCTGGAACTCGCCGGTCAGAACCTGGTCGGACTCGCCTTCGCGCCCGGCAAATCCGCATTCCTCGCCACCAACAGCGGTATCTACCACATCGCCTGGAATATCGAAGGTCTTCCTCTACCGCCCCTCTGACTCCCCGCTCGCGCCCCATACCTCGCGCGTTTCGCGGGTGCGCACGCCACTGTCACATGGCATCAGCGACTTATGCCGCGTGCTCAGTTCTCCACATATTTCCAGGCCCTCGGCACCAATGACGGCTCCTCTTCCTCCAGTTCCCGGAGCCAATCCTGAATCGCTTTCTCGGCCACTGCTGACAAGGGATAAAATTCAAATCCGGACCGCGCATTCGTGCTGTGCCGCACCGTTGCCAGAATCTCAACCGACTCCACTTTCGACCGCGGCGCAATCACAACCGTCTCCCCCACGCGCGGAGCGCCACAAACCAGCACCGACATTCCCGACCGGCTTATATCCAGACTCATACCCCGCGCTACTGCCGGACCAAATCGCAAAAACCGCGTCACTCCGACCGCAATCGTGGAAACATATCTCGGTTCGCGCCGCCGCAACCAGGTCGGCGCGGCCCCTGCCAAACTCCGGGTTTTGACGTACATTTCCGCCTGCCCTCCAGGGGATGCGCCCTGATCCTTCGCTGGAAAATAACCACCCTACGAAGGCAGCTTCCCGCCCCACGCGCACCCCGCTTTCAGGCAGACTCGAATCACCTCCAGCAGCTCGTCGTTGTCCGCCGGCTTCTGAAAAAATGCGACCGCCCCGGATTCCAGCGTCCGTTTTTCGTTCGCTTGTGGATCCCTCGCGGTCAGTACGACCACCGGTATGGCCGCCAGCGCCGGAAATTGCTGCAGGTGCCGCATCACCGCAAATCCGTCTCCCGCCGGCAATCCCAGGTCGAGAAGAATCAGGTCGGGATGTTCTTTCTGGGCCAGCGCCAGCGCCGAATATCCATCGCAAGCCGCCACCGTCTCGTAGCTGTTCGCGCGCAGTCGCAGATTCAGTGCCTGCCGTAGCGCGGGATCATCGTCGACGATCATGATCTTCGCCCGCCGCGCCACCTTCGCTACTTTCTTTTCTTCAATTGCCGCCAGAAGTTCCATGTTCACCCTCCCTGGTATTCCCGCTGTATGTGCCTGCCTACGTCTGCTGGTTGCCCAGACCCGCCATTATCATTTCGTTCACGCGATTCGAGATCGATCGCACCTGTTGTTCAACAGTCTGCCCTGCCAGTGCCGAATTCGGCCCCACTGCTTCCGCCGTCAGCCGGATCGTGCCCGCCGCCCGCAACTGCGGCAACCCGCTCACCTGCTCCCGGATTCGCCGGATCATGATCCCCACCCGCTCCATGTCCGTCGAGGCCACCAAAAAGTAAGTCTCCGCCGTCCGACCCCTCCCCATTGGTGGAAGCACCAGATCTTTGTCCACGTAGACACATCGCCGCAGCACCTGCAGCACCTGGTCGCAGGTCTCTTTCCAGTTCCCCAAAGGCGGGTTGGTCGCGGGAGTCACATCCAGACGCACCAGCACAAATGACTTCCGCAGCCGTCCTGCTTCCGTAATCACCGGAGACAGCAACCCGGCTAGCGAATACACCGGCAAGTGAAACGAAAATGTGGTGCCGCTTCCCGGTTCGCTCGCCGCCCACATCCGGCCGCCATGCAGGGCGACAATTTCTCTCGCCAGGTAAAGCCCCAATCCCAGTCCGCTGCGGTTCCCATCCACCGTCTCCGGATCCTGAAATAGCCGCTCGAAGATTCTCGGCAGCGCCTGCGGGCTGATTCCCCTCCCCGTATCGCTCACCGACACATACACCGCGTTCGGATCGGTCTCGACCATGCACGCCTTCGCCATCACCGACCCTTCCGCCGGAGTGAACTTGATCGCGTTGTCAATGACGTTGATCAGCACCTCGAGAATGCGGTCCGGATCGGCAAACACCAGCGGAATTGCCGGATCGACCGCGCATTCCAGCCTTATCCGCTTCTGCTCCGCCGTCGGCCGCATCATCGAAATCGCCTGCTCGATCAGTTCGCCAACCGAAATGCAGCGCGGCTCAATCCGCAGCTTTCCGCTCTCTGCCCGCGTCGCCTCCAGCAGGTCGCGAATCATGGCATGCAATTGCGTCACACTCTTCAGCACGGTTTGCAGATGCTCGGTCTGTTCCCCGGCCAGCGGCCCCGCCAACCCATCCAGCAGCAAGGTCACATATTGATGAATGCAGGTCAGCGGCGTGCGCAGTTCATGCGACACATGCGACAGGAACTGGTTCTTGAATTCCAGTTGCTGCTTGCGTGTCATCTCCAGCGCGCGCAGCAGTCCTTGCCGCTCGATCGCATAGCGCACGGCGCGATCAAGCTGCTTGCTGGTGATATCCCCCTTGATCAGATAATCCTGCACTCCCAGATGCATGGCCTTCATCGCCAGCTCTTCGTCGTCCTGCCCCGAAAGAATGACCACCGGAACATTCGGGGCGCCCTTAAGCACGCGCCGGAAGGTTTCCGCCCCGTGGCTGTCCGGCAGGTTCAGGTCGAGCAGAATCAGGGCCGGAGTGTCCGCTGCCAGGCTGTTCAGCGCCTCCGAAAGCCGTTGCACGCAATCCACCCGCACCGGAGGATCGGTCTCGACCAGCCGCAGTCGCACCAGATCCGCATCTCCCGGATTGTCCTCGATCAGCAAAACATTCGTAGGCAGCGGTCCCATCGATCTCCCTCCTTGAGGTAGGCAATACTCGAAATTTCACAGTTGGCCGGAGTTCGAGGCGATCGCCCATGGCGCGCGAAAACCACCTGAAATCCCCGCGCCAGGCCGGAGAGGACACGTCCCTCGCTAGTTTGCTTATCGGAGCCATCCCAACCACCTTGAGCCCCAAAAGACAAAGTCCGCCTGCCAGCAGGACATCAGAAATCAGTTCAAAAGGCCACGTGCGAAGGGACGTAGGAGGGCAGGCGGTCCGGAAACGGGGGGTGCACTGAGCGGAAGCTGGGAGCTAACAGCTAGTAGCTAGGAGCCAGGAGCTGATCTTCTACTCCCACTCAATCGTCCCCGGAGGCTTCGAAGTGATGTCATACACCACGCGGTTCACCCCGCGCACTTCGTTCACGATTCGGTTCGAAATTGTCTTCAGCACTTCGTAAGGCAGCGGGACCCAATCCGCCGTCATTCCATCTTCCGAGTGGACGGCGCGAATCGCGCAGGTATAAGCATACGTCCGCTGGTCGCCCATGACTCCAACCGACATCACCGGTAACAGCACCGCGAACGACTGCCAGATTTTTTGATACAACCCGGCTTTCTTGATCTCGCCGACCACAATCTCGTCGCACTCCCGCAGCAGATCGGCGCGCTCTTTCGTCACTTCACCCACAATTCGCACAGCAAGCCCGGGCCCAGGAAACGGTTGCCGCTGCAGAATGTCTTCCGGCATGCCGAGGTCGCGGCCGATGCGGCGAACTTCATCTTTGAACAGGTCCTTGAGCGGCTCGATCAGCTTGAGCTTCATCTTCTCCGGCAGTCCGCCCACGTTGTGATGCGACTTGATCACCTCCGACGGCCCCCGCACCGAGCGCGATTCGATCACGTCCGGATAGAGCGTGCCCTGCACCAGCCATTCGACGTGGCCTTCCGTTTGCTCGATCCGGTGAGCCTCGTCGTCGAAGACTTCGATGAACTCGTTGCCAATGATCTTGCGCTTCGTCTCCGGGTCGGTCACGCCCGCCAGTTTCTTCATGAACCGGTCGGTCGCGTCCACTGCGACCAGATGCAGTCCCAGCTTCTCGTGCAGGTTCTGCTGCACTTTCTCGAACTCGTTCTTGCGCAGGACTCCATTGTTGACGAAAACGCAGGTAAGCCGCGATTTTCCCGACTCATCGCGCATGGCGCGATCGACCAGCACCGCCGCGACCGACGAATCCACCCCGCCCGAGAGAGCGCAGATCGCGCGTCCTTTGCCAACCTGCGCTCTCACCGCCGCGACCGTCGCGTCGATAAAGTGCTGTCCCGTCCACGTGGGCGTAGCTCCACAGATATTCAGCGCGAAGTTGCGAAGGATTTCCGTCCCCAGCGGCGTGTGGTGTACCTCGGGATGAAACTGAACAGCCCACATTCTGCGCTCGGGATTCTCGATCGCCGCGACCGCGTGCGGAGTCTTCGCCGTCAGCCGGAACCCGGACGGAAGTTCTTCCGCCGAGTCGCCGTGCGACATCCATACCGCCAGCAACTTGGGCAGTCCCTGAAACAACTGCGAGTCTCCGGCCTGCAACTCGACCTTCGCATGTCCGTATTCGCGCTTGGCCGCCGGCCGCACTTTGCCTCCCAGCGCGTAGACCATAAACTGCAGCCCGTAGCAAATCCCGAGCACAGGCACGCCGAGTTCGAACACTTTTTTGTCGGCATGCGGCGCGCCCTGGTCGTATACGGACGAAGGGCCGCCCGACAAAATGATCCCGACCGGCGAGTAGCTGCGGATCTCCTCGAGGGTCGCGTTGAACGGAAGTACCACCGAGAAGACTTTGTTTTCGCGGATGCGGCGCGCAATCAGCTGCGAATATTGCGCCCCGAAATCGAGGACAACGATTGCCTGATTAAGCTGGGATTGGGTTTCCACCGATGAGTGTCTCAGATTTGATTACGAAGTGTAAAGCCGGGCAAGGAAAGGAGGGAAGCGAGCGTGTCGATGGACACAGTCGCTTTTTCTACGCGGATGCTCAACGAGCGTTGTCCGCGAGTTGCTGCATGACCTCTTTTTCAAACACCGATACATCAGTCGCGCCGATGTGCCGCGAATCGATCCGCCCATCGCGCCCGATTACGAAGTTGATCGGCAGCCCCAGGACCCCGCCGTAAAGCGAGCCGATCTTCGCGTTCCCCATAACGACGGGATAATTAATCTTGAACTTCTGGACGAAATCGCGCACCGGGTCGGCCGAGTCGTCCATCGATACCCCGATGATCTGCAACCCCTGGCCGCCATACTTGTTCTGAAGATCCACTAGCCGGGGAATCTCATCCCGGCAGGGAGTGCACCAGGTCGCCCAGAAATCCAGCAGAACCACTTTTCCCCGGTACGTCGAGAGCGCAAGGCTTTCGCCGGTCAAAGTCGGCAATGAAAAATCAGGAGCCGTCCCGTGTTCCGCAACCGCCGAGCGCGCGCCCGATTGCGAATGATGGGCAAAGAAATAAATTCCTAGGACAGCCCCGACCACCACCACGCCGACAATAAGATTCTTTGCCATCACCAGACTTTAAGCCTCAATCGCCCTGAGCCACCGGATAGCCCTTGTCGACCCAGTCCGCACCGAAATTGTTGGCCAGGTAAAGTACCTTGACCCTGGTGAAACCCATCTCACGCAGCGCATCATTGGCCGGCTTGACGTTTGGACAATGGCTCCACGGACAGCATCCGCAGTAAAGGACGATGAATTTGTTTCGCGGCAAATTGGCAACGCGCTTGCGAAGCCGTTGCAGGCCGTCTTCGTTTGAGGCTGGCCCAATGTACTCCGAACCCGGAATATGCGCCTGCGAGAACAGCACATGCGAACCAACCTGGATCATGAGCGGCTTCTCGCCTTTGGATGTTTGCAGGATCCTGACCAGTTCGACCGCGTCCATTCGCTGGGCCGCTGGTATTTCCGTAGCCTGCAAGGCAAAGAGCAAGCTCAGCGCTCCCGCCGAGAAAACAGAAACGACGACGCCCATTAGAGTCGAACGCATCCTGAACGTCGTCATCGATCTGTAATTTTTCAACAATACCCCTCGCACATCCAGAGTCAGTCCTCCGTCACCAGCGCAATCCGACCGTGACCGGCCAGACCACTGACTGAACGTCGCTGAAATAAGCCTTGTGGTATCGCCATTCAAAATAAACTTTGGATTTGTGAAAGTGATTCAGGTTGTAGGTCAGCCCTCCGCCATAGTTGTAGCCGCCCGCGATCTTCGAAAATGACGAGAGCGTCACCGGCGTATTCTGCACCGACGGCGGATTCCCCGTACAGTAAACATCCCACCACACCCAGGCAGGCTGGCAGAGCGAGCCCACCGGCAGCACCTGGTGGGTAGATTCACTTCGACGATAGAAGCCCACGCCAAAAATTCCGTAAGCGCCCCACCTGCCCAGATGGTAGGGCGACCGGACAATCCCGTTTACCGACACCGAATTCATCGATCCGGTTGCGTTGGGCAAATCCTGGTGGTCCGCCACATAGGAGCGCAGGTTCAGGTTGTAGTACATATACTCGGCGTTGAAACCGAAGATGTGATTCAAATTCATCCCCGCGCCCGCCGTGCCCTCAAACGAGTTTCCAACGAAATTGGAAACCGCGCCTTGTCCAATCCCCAGCCCCGCGCCTACATTAAAGTTGTACTTCGGAAAAGCCGGTTCCTGTGCCAGAGCCGGCGCGATCCCCATCCCGACAAAAAGTAAGAAAGCAAATGTACGATTCCGCAATAGATTGATCTCCTGTTTCCGAAATCCCGTATCCCGGCAATGCTCTACTTTAAATGTTCTTAGGTTAAGATGCGCGAACGCAGGAACTTCGCGGCGTTCTTTTTCCTCTAGGAGGCCTTACTGTCCCGCAGCCGCTGCGCCGGTACGATCGATTTTTCTGTAAATCACCGGCCAGTACTCGCGCAGCAGATTTCCCCCCACGCGCGAGGCCAGGTCCAATCCGTACCGGAACAGCGTATCGCCGGCCGTCCGGTTGCGATCCGGCCAGTAGGCATTCGCCAGACTCTCGCCTAGAAGCGGCCCCACCAACCCGGACACGTTCTTAACCTCGCGCCCGTCATCGCTTCGGGTCACAAAAATGCGCCTCACGGAGTACTTCACACCCCGCGCCAAACCCGGATGCTTCTGCGGAAAAAAGCGCGGGTCTTCATGCAGCGCCGACGCCAGGATAAACGTTCCGAAGAATTCGCCCGATGCGCCGCGAGCCAGCGACGAACCGAATCGCTTGCCATACGCGTTCCAACCTTCGCCAAACCCGGTCGGCGAGTCGTCAGCCTGTCCGATCGCAGAACCCAGAGCCGATTCCATGATCGCGTTTACCGAAACGCTGTTGTCGACGAACAATTCAAATTTTTGCACTGGCGTCAGTGCCTGGGTGTTGGCGGCGATGTCCGGAAAAACAATGGATTTCCGCTCCAACAGATTAAAAATCTCTGCCGGCTTCTTCGCCGCGTCCGACACATGTTCCGCTAAAGTCTCGGGCTGATCCGGTGGCTTTGGATTTTCCTGTCCCGGCTGATCCGAAGGCTTCGAATTCTGTCCCGTTTGATCCGGAGTCTTCGAAGCTTCCTGGGCGGCAAGCCCGAGTGGAATGACCACCGCAATCGCAGTGATAATGATTGCAACGCGCGCCAATCCAACCGTAAAAGATGCCAGATTGCATTTCCAGACGGTGGTCCACCCCAGGGCCTCTCGGCGACTTACCATCGCTAGAGATTACCGAATACCATGCCGGACGGCAAACCCTCCCGCTCTCTGACATCTACAACTCGAATACTATTTTTCCTGTATCGACTCCAGATATTTCACCAGGTTGTTGATCCTGACCTGCGCGCTGTCTTTATGTCCATGCGCCATTGACCGGAAAACTGGTCCCCAGATCGGCATCTCCGCCGTGCCATGCGACGGCTTGGCAAACTCTCCATCGATCGTTTCCGTGATACGCATCTCCGGAAATACTCCGTGATTCTTCTTCGCCAGTTGCGTCAGGTCCGCCGGCCAGGTCTTCAGTTGCGGAGAAAATGGTCCCCCACCCTTCCCATCGCTGCCATGGCACAACGCGCAGTAGGAAGTGTAAAGCTGCTTGCCGCTCAGGGGTTCGGCACTGGCAGCCGCGCCGCCTGTCTGCCCTTGAGCAGAAATTGCCCCCGCCCCAACCATGAAAATCGCCGCCATCACCATGCCACCCATCAGTTTTCGACGCATTGCAACCTCCTTCCAAAACAGACTCGTCGCCGTGTCCCCATCACTCGACATCCGCCGCACGAGTCAGCACGTACTCTACCAGTTCCTGCACGCTCATTCCGGACTCGAGCAGCTTGATCATCGCGTCCGTGCCGATCCCTACCCGCGCGCCGGCGGCAACCAGCTTTCCAACCGCTCTCTGGAGCACCTCGTCCGACACCGCAGGCCAGTCGTAGGAGTTGGCACTCGCGCCTGACAGGAAACACCGCTCTGTCATCCCAGTACTCCACACTTATCATGCCCCGTCCAACCCAGGCGGGCTGTGATCGCTCTTACCGTGGTTTGTGATACCGGCTGACCGGCAACCCGCGATCCAGCCACCGGCTCGTCAGATCCCTCGTGCCCCGTGAGCACAGCCGCCACGCATTTTTCTGCTAGCCTTGGTAGGCGATTCACCCAGGACCCACTTCATGAACGATTCCAACCCGACTCATCTCGACCTCCAGGCCACAGCCAAACAAATCATGCTCGCCGAGGGCTTTCAGCCCGACTTCCCGCCGTCCGTTCCACAGCAACTGGCGCAGATAACGGCTCATCCCCCGTCGCTCGCCCCGTCGGCCACAGTGCGCGATCTGCGCAGCCTGCTCTGGTCCTCGATCGACAACGACACCTCGAAAGACCTCGATCAGATCGAAGTCGCCGAGCGCCTGCCCGACGGCAGCGTCAAGGTCATGGTTGGCATCGCCGACGTCGATGCCTTCGTCCCCAAAGATTCCCCCATCGACCAGCATGCCGCGCGCGAAACCACCACGGTCTATACCGGCATCGTGAATTTCCCGATGATCCCCAACGAGCTTTCCACCGGAGCCTCTTCCCTGCTCCCCGATGTCGACCGCCCCGCGATTGTCATCGAGTTCGTGGTCGATGCCTCGGGCGCAATCAAGTCGAGCGACGTCTACCGCGCCATCGTCCGCAACAAGGCGCAGCTAACCTACAACGCGGTGGGAGCCTGGCTCGAAGGCACAGCCGGCGCCCAGCCCAAGGTAGCCGCATCCGCCGATTTGCAGGCCCAGCTCAAGCTTCAGGATCAGGCTGCGCAGGCCCTGAAGAAGCTCCGCTACGAACACGGCGCGCTGAACATCGATACCGCCGAAGTCATGCCGGTCGTGCTGGAGAGCGGAGCCATCGAGGTAGTGAAGCAGCAGCGCAATCGGGCGACCATGCTGATCGAAGACTTCATGATCGCTGCCAACGGAGTCGTAGCGCGCGCGCTCAATAACGTCTCTTCCCTGCGCCGAATCGTCAAGACTCCCGAGCACTGGGACGGGATCGTTCGCCTGGCCGCCGCGCAAGGTGGAAGCCTCCCCGCGCAAGCCGATTCCAAAGCGCTGAACGATTTCCTGATCAAGCGCAAAGCCGCCGACCCCGACCATTTCGCCGACCTGTCGCTGGCGGTCATCAAGCTGATGGGTCCCGGACAATACGTTCTGGAGCGGCCCGGCGATCCCGAGCAAGGCCACTTCGGGCTGGCCGTACAGGATTACACGCACTCCACCGCACCCAACCGCCGCTTCGCCGACGTAGTCACCCAGCGCCTGATCAAGTCGTGGCTGGACAATAAGCCGGGCCCGTATCCCGATGAAGATCTAACAGCAATAGCCACCAACTGCACCCAGAAAGAAGACGCCGCCCGCAAGGTCGAACGAGAAATGACCAAGCGCATGTCAGCGTCGGCAATGTGCAATCGCATCGGAGAAACCTTCGACGCCATGGTCACAGGAGTGACTCCAAAAGGCACGTTCGTCCGCGTCCTGCAACCGCGCATCGAGGGCCTGCTAGCCCAAGGACAGCAAGGCCTGCACGTAGGAGACAAAATCCGCGCCAAGTTAACAAAGACGGATGTGCAGCGCGGCTACATTGATTTTGTGAAGGCGTAAAGGGCGGGCACAAGTGGTTGCTCCATTTCTTGCGCTTTTCGAGAAAGATGAATCGGCTGGTGGCCCACATCAGCTTCCACCCCGACGGTGCCCCACATCTGCCGGGTTTTGGCAGATGTGGGTCTTTCCTGTATTCTCATCGGTTGCCCGACATGACGTCTACCGATCCCTTTCATCACATTTTCCCAGTAACCGCCATCACAGACCTGCACCAGAATCAGTGCGAAGCTAACTCGACATTACATAAGATTGCACCACGATGGAGAACCGCGCCCGCCTCCAGAGGCGGCGCGCCTCCAACCATTTTGTCCGTTCCTTGAAAACCGAAAGAAACGTCAGCGGTCAAGGGGCGTGTTCACTTCTGCAATCTGACTTCTAACTTCTGCATTCCCCCCGGTTCTTTGAAAAGCGAACGAAACGTAACCGGTCAGAGGGGTGTTCACTTCTGCAATCTGACTTCTGACTTCTGACTTTTCTCTAAGTCGTTTGTTTCTGATCATTTACGCATAACCCATTTCTTATCATCATCTTAACTGTTTTTTGGGTAGGGGGGGGTACCCCCACATTTCTTCAATTAAGCCAATCATCCCTTTTTAATTCATACTCTTAGGAGCAATCATCATGGCCTCATCCAACGACAAATATTCCGACGAAATTTGTGCCGAGCGCAAGTGGAATGGCGATCCCTGCCGATCTCGCGTTGTTTACGGCGAAAGACTTTGCCACTATCACAAGGTGATGGGCAAGCCCAAGGTTGAGCTTAATAACGGCCCTTCGAGCCATACCTACCTGCCCCCCTTCGAAGACGCCGTCTCCATCCAGTGCGCAATTTCCGACGTTTGCGAGATGATGCTCCACCGCCGCATCGAGGCGAAAGAAGCTTCCATCCTGCTCTACGCCATGCAGGTCGCTTCCTCCAACATGGCTCAGCTCAATAGCAGGAAAGGTCAGCGCAAAGTAAACAGCCAGAAGAAAGGCCCGGCATCGTCCGCCCCACCCACCCAAACTCCGCCCGCCAACAACAGTCCGACGACCTCCCCGGAACCCGCGAGCTTGCCGCCCGGAACAATTCAGGCAAGCGCGCCAGGCAGTCAGGCATTTGAATGATGTGTCTCTCCCAACTCAAAAGCCCGATTGCCTCAAGGCCTGCCCTCAGAGCCCGTGACAAAATCACTGAGGCTGCCCCACCCTTCGCGGCTTCTTCGCGAAGGGTGGGATTACTGCGTGAGTGGCGCTGCCTCCCTGAGCATGGTCGAAAGGTTTTCGCAATTTGCCGAACATCGGATTCCACTGCCACATACACCATCGCTTTTCGGAGCGGACCTACCCGTTCTTTGCTTCCAGTTCGGCCCAGCGGGCATACAGGGCGTCGAGGTCGCTCTGGGCCGCGTCCATTGCCGCTTGCGCGCTTTCGAGGCGCGCGGCGTCATGGGCGTTGGCGGGGTCTTCCAGTTCGGCGCGGTGGGCTTGGACTTGTTGCTCGGCATCGGCAACGCGCTGTTCGATCCCGGCATATTCGCGCGCTTCCAGGTAGGAAAGTTTTTTCTTTGCCGGCGAAGCCGTCCTGGGACCAGACGCAGGCTGCGAGCGCGCCGCCGCGGCTTCCGACTTCGAGGACTCGACCTGCCACGCTTCCCACTGTGCGTAGTCGGCGAAGCGTTCGACTCCGCCCTTGCCGTTGAGGCCCAGCACGATGTTGGCGACGCGGTCGAGCATGTAGCGGTCATGCGTGACCAGCACCAGCGACCCGGGAAAATCGAGCAGGCTCTCCTCGAGAATATCCATGGTCGGAATATCGAGATCGTTGGTCGGCTCATCGAGCAGGAGAATATCAGCGGGCTGCAGCATAAGCTGCGCGATCAGGACGCGAGCGCGCTCTCCACCGGAAAGCCGCGATACAGGCTGCCCAAGCTGCTCGCCCGTAAACAGGAATCGCGCAGCCCATCCGGCAACGTGGATGACGCGATCGCGATAGATGACCGAATCGCCATCCGGAGCGAGCGCGCGACGAAGCGTGACATCGTCATCGAGCGTGCGGGTCTGGTCGAAGTAGACGATGCGCAGACGGTCGGCGCGGCGGATCGCGCCCGAAGTTGGAGCGAGTTCACCTTGCAGCAGCCGAAGCAGCGTAGTCTTTCCGCTGCCGTTCGGCCCGACCAGGCCGACGCGCATTCCGGCAGTGATGGCGAAGTTGAGATTTGCAAACAGGGCGCGCTCGCCAAAGTTATAACCGGCGTTTTCCAGTTCGACGAGACGTTTCGTCTTTCGCTCGGTGGCGGAAAAGTCGATCTGCGCAGAAGCCGTGCGGGTCCGGTCGTTCAGGTCGGCCAGTTCACACATCAACTCGCCGGCCTTGCCGATGCGCGCCTTGGACTTTCTGGTGCGGGCTTTCGCTCCGCGGCGCAACCACTCGATCTCGCGATGCACAAGATTTTCGAGCGCTTCCTGCCGCAACGACTGCGCGTGCAGAAATTCTTCTTTCTTTTCGAGAAATTCGCTGTACGTTCCATGCACGCGCAGCGAGCCATTGGGATAAGTGCGATTGAGCTCCACCATGTCGGTGGTCACGTTCTCAAGAAAGTAGCGATCATGGCTGACGATGACGCTGGCGAACGAGGCCGACTCCAGAAGTTCTTCGAGCCAGGCGATTCCGAGAAGGTCGAGATGGTTGGTAGGTTCGTCGAGCAAGAGAACATCGGGATGCTGGACCAGAGCTTCGACCAGCGCAAGCCGTTTCTGCCAACCTCCCGACAATTCCGCAGCCGCAGCGTCGAGATTGTCGAAACCAGCGCGTCCCAGGATCTCAGCAAAGCGCGCGCCGCGTTCGGAAGCCGAAAGTCCGCAGCGCTCAAGTGCCGCGTCGATTACCGAACGAACAGTAGCGCCTTCGGGAAAGCGCGAATCCTGTTCGACGTAACACAACCGAATTCGCTTTCGAACCGCGACTTCCCCGCTGTCGGGCTCCATCTCGCCAACCAGAATGCGCAGCAGCGTGGACTTGCCCGACCCGTTCGGACCAATCAGGCCGATCCGATCGCCTTCCGAGATGGTGAAGGAGACATCCTGGAAAAGCGGCTTCGCACCGAAGGCTTTCGAAATTTCCTGCGCGTTGATCAGAGGCGGCAATGAAGTGTTGTCTCTTTCTCTTGATTCGGTGCGTGTTTCGCCAACCTGCGGATTTCGAGCGTCTGGCGCCGAATGACGCGCTATCCAGTTCTACTTTAAATCCTGAGCGGCCTTTTCTAGGTCGTCGAGTCGGCCGAGATCGCGCCATTGATATCCATCCGCGCGAAATCCAAGAATCGTCTCGCCCTCGCCGGCGAGACGCAGATAGGAGGTAATGATGGAAAAGACACCTTGCTCCGTGAGCTTTCCGAAAAGACGCGGCGAGACGATGTGAATTCCACTGAAGGCGAGCGGCGACACATGGCGTGACGGACGAACCATTTCAAATGGAGCATCGCGTCCGTTCCGGCGACCGCACAGGTGAAGATTCTCATCGAAGAGCAAGTAGCGGGACGTTTCGCGGTCCTGCACAGCCAGAGTCGCGAGCGCCTTGTTGTCGTCATGAACGTGCGCCATGCGGGTGAAATCGATTGTGCTGATGACATCGACGTTATGCACCAGGATTGGCTCTTCCGATCCGGTGCTCTCAGCGAGAAAGAAATGAGCGGCTTTCTTGAGGCCACCGCCAGTATCGAGCAGGATGTCTTCTCGCGAGACCTCGATCGCCATGCCGAAGTTGTCGTTCGCCTTCAGATACTCGACGAGTTTGTCGGCAAAGTGATGCGCGTTAATGACCACCTCGCGGATTCCAAACGCTTTCAGGCGTGCGAGGACGATCTCAAGAAGCGTGCGGCCGTTAATCTCCACCAGAGCTTTTGGGCGCTCATCCGTAAGTGGACGCAGGCGCGTACCAAGGCCGGCGGCCAGGATCATGGCTTTCATCGCGTTTGCGATCCCAGTGCCTGCGATCCGAGCCTTTGCGGCTCCAGATCCTGCCGCTCCAGATTCTGGCGCTCCAGTTCGCGATGATGCAGAACCACTTCGACTCCATCGCTGCCGCGCAAGTGCCGCGCCAATTGCTCGGCCAGATAAACCGAGCGGTGCTGCCCGCCCGTGCATCCGAACGACACCATCAGATCTTTGAAACCGCGGCTCTGGTAATTGCTCACGCTCGAATCCACCAGCGCGATCACGTTAGCCAGAAACTGGCGCACGCTGTCCTGCTGTTCGAGGTATTCGGCGACCGGCGCGTCTTTCCCGGTCAGGGCCTTAAAGCGTTCCTCGCGGCCCGGATTCGGAAGGCTCCGCCCGTCGAAGACAAAACCGCCACCGTTGCCCGTATCGTCTTTCGGCAACCCCCGATGAAACGAAAAGCTGGATACCCGCACCGTGAGTTTACCGGCCGCCGACGCCACCCCCCGAAGTTTTTCCGAGGCGACCATGGTCTTGAACGCCTCGGTGAGCGTCGGCAGGGCGACCGGCAACTCGACATTGTGCAGGAGCCAGCGAATATTTCTCAGCGCATACGGAACGCTCTGCAAAAAGTGCGTCTTGCGCTCGTAGAACCCGCGGAATCCATAAGCCCCCAGCGCCTGCATGATCCGCACATAAACGTATGCATAGTAGTAGTGCATGAAAACGGCGCGATCTTCCGGCGATTTCAGTCCGCCGGAAAAATCGCTCAATCTGTCCAGGTAGAGATCGAGCAACTGCTGGCGGAGGTCAGGCGGCAGGTCGGCCTTGGCGTCGTAAAGGAGCGAGGCGACATCGTACTGCAACGCACCTTTGCGCCCGCCCTGGTAATCGAGGAAGAATGGCTCACCAGCGCACAACATGATGTTGCGCGACTGGAAATCGCGATACAGAAAGTAATCCCGGGGAGCGGTCAGCAGAAATTTCGTCAGGCGACTGAAATCGTCTTCCAGAGCCTGTTCGTTGAACGGAATTCCGGCCAGCCGCAGAAAGTAATACTTGAAGTAATTCAGATCCCAGTTGATCGATTGCCGGTCGAAACTGGCCCGCGGATAACACACTTTGTAATTCAGATCGGGTCCGGCTTCGATCTGAAACCGGGGAAGCTGGACAATGACTTTGCGGTACGCTTCGACTGCGGGCGCCGCGATAGCGCCGCCAGAACGATGCAGGGAGAGGAATTCGAAAAGAGTTGTGTCGCCGAGATCCTGCTCCAGATAAGCCCCGCGCTTCAGGTCTTCGCCGTAGATCTCGGGGACCGGCAGGCCGTGCCGCCGAAAATGGCGGGAGAATTCCAGAAACGCGACATTCTCCTCGCGGACATCATAAAGAATGCCAATCGCACTGACCGTCTTCTCTGATTTGACGCCCGACAGCCGAATGATCTTGCGACCCGACCCGCCCAGTTGGCCCTGCAGAGGCTGTACCCGTTGCGGGGGCACGCCAAAATGATGCTCAAACAAGTCTAGTAGAACGTCCATGGAATTGGGGAATGACGGGATAAAGATACCATCCGTGCATCAGGGCCGAGGATTCGAAACGAACGACCAGGAAAAAATCACTGCCACATACAGGCACAATCCGCAAGGGCGGCGCGGCGCAAATCCAATTCGCACCGGACGCCAAGACAGCGGGTTACGCACTCCCGGAACTACTCTTTCCTCAGGCCACTTTTACTGATTTCTGCCGCTTCACTGTTTGGATGACGGTTGCAGGAAGTTGCAGAACCCGCACTTTCGGGTCACTTTTGCTCTTCACCTGAACGGCGATGCCCTCAGCCTCCGGAAAGGGCTCGGAAACTACTTCAAATTCCTCGCCATAAAGTCGAATTCGTCCCGAAGTGGTATATCCAAGATGTTTCACTCTGGCACAGATTTCAATGACGGACATAGACTTAAAATCGCTCATGATAAGTCCATTATACCGCTCCGGTGCGCCCCCGATTTACGCGTCTAATGTATTGATTGCAGAGCTGATAGCTTTCCGCAACCTGTTTGGGATGGAAGTCAAGCGGGGTCGCAGTCGAGTTCGTTCAGGCGCTTCCGGGTCAGGGTCTGTTGCCCGTGAGGAATTCTCCGGCAGAAGCCGACCCCACACTCCGCAAGGAATTCTCCGCTCTGGTCGCCTGTTGACGCATGGCCTCGCGAAGCAGGTCCCAGTCCCGCGCGATGTCTGTCTGGGATATCCCGTGCGCAGGGGCATGGCGCAATTCGGACTGGATGCGGGCCTCAATGATCCGCTGCACCACCTCTGGCGGGGCGTTGCTGCTGAGCACATTTCCAGCGGACGCCCCCACCTCAACCGAGCGCTCTGCCACCTGCATTCTCAGGATCGGCCCACTCTGATCGTCGAACTCAGCCCGCGCCTTGGACTGAAGTTTCTCCCAGGCCTTATCAACACTCTGACCAGAACTGGCCGGAGCGGTCTCAGCCAGAAAGTTCTTAAGCTGCTTCTGATAGGTTCTGCGATCTCGCTTCGCCATCGCAGGCTCACGGTCGCCATCCGGCTCGAACACCAGCGCGTCGCGATCCGGCTCAAACCGGTCAGCTCCCGTTGCGACGAACACGGCAAACACGCACCCGGCAAAAATTGGGCTCGCGATTGCGCTGGGAACGATGTACTTCTTCGACTTGAGAAACGATTCAACGACGCCGTGCGGAGTCGAACTCCGCGGCATGCTTCCCGGCACCTGCGAAATCACAATCCGCGATGAATGCAGTTCCGGATGACGCGCGTCGAACTTCACCAGCATTTTGGCAATCTGTTTGGGCGTTGTGATCCCGACATCCGCGATCAGGCTGCGGTGCAGGGCCTTCGGGTAGTAGAAGTTGATGATGCCTTTCGCAAAATCGGCACAGTTACTGGAAGCCAGGTGAAAATGAGAGTGGTTCGGGGACGAGTTGTATTTCTGAATCAGCGCCGCGTCCTGCTCAGGAGTAGTCTCGATCTCGAAACCATAAATCGTCCGGTCATAAGACGAGCCAATAAGTTGGTACCAGTTTCCCCCCGGAGTTCCGCCGTCGGCCGTGTCGGGCACGATATTCTCCAGATATTTCCGGCGGTAGCGATCGCGCAAAAAAGCGACCATCTTCGCGTCGGCAAAGAGCGGCATATCCTCGGGCCGTTCGACCGCATACAGGTATGGAATGAGAGGGATCGCCAGCCAGTCGTATCCGCCAACTGCGTCATACCGGCTGAGGACGACACCGGTTTCACCGGGAGCGCATGGGCGAAGAACGATCGGAGAGTCCGCGCAGACACCGGAGAGATAGACCGCGGCATGGCCGGTCGCGGTAAAGAACCCCATGTGTCCGTAGGGTTCCTCCAGCAGCAAGGTCGCGGAGGCGCCCGCCAGAGACACGCAGGCCAGCGACATCAGCACCACCAAGCAAAGAGCGCGCCGCGCGGATTCGATGGAACGTCGCGACATATTCTCCCGGTAGAACGTAGGCCCTATTAAGAACCCTGCCAGCGGAGAATAGTTGCTCGAAACCGGGTAAGTTTGGGGTACAAAAGATCCGCGAAACTTCAATGGGACCAGCGAACAAAAGGAAAACATTCAAGATTTGTTTGTGATCCCTGAAGCCCCAGGGTAAGAATTGGATAGCGCGGCGTCAGGGGCACACTGCCCGTTGAACCGCTTCTTTAATGAACCATTCCTGACTGTTCAATTCACGGCGGTTTGTGTGCCTGGGGTCGCGCACGTACGTTCCATCGGAATTCATGTGGCGCGCCTTCACTACCTCATCCAGATAGGTAGCCAGCACTCCATCGCGCAATTGGCGCACCAGCTTTGGATCCTGCACGGGGAAATGGAGTTCGACGCGGCGGTTCAGATTGCGCGGCATCATGTCCGCGCTGCCGAGATAAACCTCTTCCTCGCCGCCATTGTAAAAATAGAATATGCGGCTGTGCTCGAGAAAGCGGCCCACAATGCTGGTCACGCGAATGTTGTCGCTCACATTGGGAACACCCGGCCGCAGGCAGCAGATGCCCCGCACCAGCAGATCAACCTTCACTCCCGCCTGGGACGCTTCGTACAGCAATTGGATCATTCGCCGGTCCACCAGCGCATTCATCTTGAAGATGAGCTTGCCGTTTCCATCGTTTTTCTGGTGCTCGATTTCGCGCCGGATCAGCTGTACCAGCCGCTCCCGCAGATTGACCGGCGCCACCAGTAATTTCCGGTATTCCACTTTCGCGGAATAGCCGGTGAGGTAGTTAAACAGGTCCGTGCAATCCTCTCCGATGGCTTCGTCGCAGGTTAGCAGGCCAACATCGGTATAGAGCTGCGAGGTGAGACTGTTGTAGTTGCCGGTCGAAAGGTGCACATATCGGCGAATCCGGTCTTTCTCCCGGCGCACCACCAATGCTACCTTGCAGTGCACTTTCAGGTTCATCAGACCATAAACGACGTGCACGCCCTCGCGCTCCAGCCGTCGCGCCCATTCGATATTGCTTTCTTCGTCGAAGCGCGCTTTGAGTTCCACCAGCACCGCAACCTGTTTCCCGTTGTCGATCGCTTCCAGCAAAGCTTCCACCACCGGAGCGTTGCGGCCGACCCGATACAGCGTGATCTTGATGGCCAGCACAGCCGGGTCGCGCGCGGCCTGCTGCAGAAATCCGACGACCGGCTGGAATGAGTCGAAGGGATGATGCAAAAGCACATCCTGGCGCCGAATGGCGGAAAAGATATCCTCTCCCTCCTCTTGCGGCTGCAGCGCGGCGGCCAACGCGGGGACAAAGGGCTTGTCCTTGAGGTCGGGGCGGTCCATGAAAGCCAGATACTTGAGCCGGTTCAGAGCCAGCGGCCCCTTCATCTTGTACACATCGCCCGCGTCAAGCTCGAGATTCTTGAGCAGGATGTCGAGAATTTCCGCGGGCATCGCGTCGTTGACTTCGAGCCGCACCACATCCTGGAAACGGCGCTGCCATACTCCCTCTTCGACCGACTCCAGCAGGTCGCCTGCTTCCAGTTGCTGAATTTCCGTCTCCGCGTCGCGGGTCACATGAAACGGATGGGCTTCGAGAACTTCCATGCCCGGAAACAAGGCCTGCAAATTGTTGATGATCAGTTGTTCAAGCCAGACAAAGTACTGCTGCTTGGGCGGCTTCGCTTTGCTTTTCGACTCCTTGCCCAGATTGTTCAAGGGCACCAGCTGCGGCAGGCTGTCGGGGACCTTCACCCTCGCGAAATGTTCGACGCCCTGATGATCGCGAATCAGCACCGCCAGGTTGAGGCTGAGATTGGAAATATGCGGAAAGGGCCGGCCCGGATCAAAGGCCAGCGGCGTCAGCGTGGGAAAAACCGTGTCGATGAAATAACGGCTCGCCGCCTCGCTCTGCGCCGGAGTTAGCTGCGCATACTCGAGAACGTGTATGCCCTCTTTCTTAAGCCCGGGCAAGAGCCGCAGCCGCAGGCAGTCCTGGCCCGCATTGTAAAGCTCCGCCACCCGTTCCCGGATGGCGATCAGTTCATCTCCGGGGGCCATACCGTCCGGACCCGACTCCAGCGCGCCGCTCTCCAATTGCCGCTTCAGGCCCGCCACCCGCACCATGAAAAACTCGTCCAGGTTGGAGCCGACAATGGAAAGAAACTTGAGCCGCTCCAGGAGAGGATTCTGTTCATCCTGAGCCTCTTCCAGTACGCGCACCTGAAATGCCAGCAGACTGATTTCGCGATTGAGGTAGAGGGAAGGATCATCGAGCGCGATCACTGGGGTTGGTGCTGCGGGGCTCGTAGCAGATTCGCTGCGACGCTTGCGCGGACGAGCGGTCGCTTCACTTTTGGCTAGGTGGCGCCTGATGGCCATGCCACGAGTGTACTAGAGGAGTTTTGACAGATTGTTAACATCGGGTTAACCGCGAGACAAGGAGCCGTCGGCCGCGGATGAGCGTCCTAGGGAGTCAATTCGAATATGCTGCCGGTCCCGCTCAATCCACCATACGGAGTGACACCATAGAGATTCCCTGTGCTGTCCAGAATCAGGCTGCCATAGGACGGCCAATCTCCGTCCGTGCCGTTGAAGCTCCAGAGAACTCTTTCTTTGTATTGGCCCTTGCCGACTGGAGCCTCGAGCTCGTAAACAGTCCCGTAGCCCACCTTGCCGCCCCCGCCAACCGAGGTAGTGCCGTAAATGTTCCCGGCTACGTCGAACACAATGCCAGCAAACGGGTGGTTGCCGTCTTTGGCCGAGCCCTTAAAGGAATAGAGACGCGTCTCTGTCCATCCGTTCTTTCCCTGGGTTAACTTGTAGACCGTGCCCTTATTGTTGGCGCCGCCCGATAGGGTCGTACCGTAAAGGTTTCCGGCTTGGTCGAGAACCGGGGTGCCTTGCGGATTGGCGCCATCTCTAGGATAACCAGGGAAGTTGTAGATCGCGGTCGAATTCCAACCACCGCTTCCGCTCGGACTCAGCTCGAATACCGTTTCACATCCGATGCCGAAGATGTTTCCGGTCGTGTCTATCGTCAATCCGGCATAACCGGCAGAACACCCGTCGTGACTGAAGAAAGAGTAGATGACCTGCTCCTTCCACCCGTCGCCTGCGGGACTTAATTCGTACGCAACTCCCATTCCATGCGCACCGCCGGCAGAAGTCACACTATAAAGGTTGCCGGCCGCGTCAAAACTCACCCCGCTGACCGGATGTGCACCATCAATGCAACCGGCGTCAGGGCAAAAGCTGTAGAGAACCGTCTCGGTCCATTTTCCATCCATCGGACTCATTTCGAATACAGTGCCGTATCCATTGGCTCCCCCACCCTGCGCCGTCGTGTAAAGATTCCCTGCGCTGTCGAACATAACGTAAGATTGCGGATATTTTCCATCCAGCTTTCCTGTGAAGCTGTGGAGGACGGTCTCGTTCCAACCGCCGATTCCATTCGGGGAAAGCTCAAAAACCGTTCCGTAGCCCCACAAACCTCCGCTCGGAGTAGTCCCGTAGAAATTGCCACCCTCGGCAGTGAGGCGGGCTATCGGATACTCGCCATCTGTGCAGTTCGTCTGAGAACAGAAGTCGTAGAGCACCGTCTCGGTCTGGGCTAGCGCTACACACGGGGCAAATGTGGAAGTCAACCACAAATCCAGAAAAAGGCAAGCCAAGTAGATGCGCTTCATGCAAATCCTCCGGTCCAATCGAGATCACTTATGGAGCTTCCGGTTCGGCTGCGAAGCGGGGGAATGTTCGCGGCAGGCAAGAACCCCGGAGAATTATCCTCCCGCTGAAGATACGACGCAATGGCAGCCCACCAACGGGAAGGAACGAGAAACCGAAGGACAGTGGTGCAAGGATGGGTGTTCTCAGCGACCGCCGTGTTGTTCCTGACTGGTCTAAGCGCTCAACGAGCGGCTCTTTCGATAGCGCCACATAACCATCGCCAGTCCCGAACCAATCAGCACCATGGTCCCCGGCTCGGGCGCAACTGGTTTCTTGTGGGGATGACAATGTTCGAGCAGTCCATCCTTAAGACGGCAGCCTCCGATCGGCGCTCCACCGAGAGAAACCAGAGGGAAACCGAATGCACCTCCGCTGGAGGGTGGCCCGATCGGCAAATTGAACCCCGGCGGCCCCGGACGAAACGGCAAAGATGGAGACGGTCCCACCAGCGCGACCGGCTGATCCAGGATATCTTCCTCAGGCTCCTGGTCGGAAACCTCGGGCTTGGCCGTCTCTGAAACCTGGTTCCCACACTTTGCTCGCGCCGTAATCTTGCCGTCGGTCAGCAGCAATTCACCGGCGGGCAGCCGAATCTTCTTGCTCGTCCAGAAAATCGTGTCGCGAATGCGATAGGAAACGTAAACCTCGCGCGGTTCCGTCACGCGCACCAGGCGCGCCTTGCTGTAGTCAAACTGGGAGTAATGCTGGGAAACTGCCCGATCACGCGCCGCGATCTGGCGCAGGGCGCTCGCATCTTTAATTCCGCCTGGCACAACCGAGTAGGGATACACGCCCGGAATCCGTTCCACATACCGGGGGCGTTTGCTCGCGGGATGAGAATTCCAAGCCAAGTCCTGCCGAACGCTGGTTCGCGGCCGCCATGCCGCTGCCCTCTGCGAAGCGCGTGCACCCGAAAACACGCGGTCGACATTCTTCCAGCACACGAAGGCGATCATGGCCACGAGAATGGCGATACCGAACGCGCGCTGCCTTAGCAAGCGGCGTCGATACCAGGTTCGTCTCCGGCGCGGCTCGTTACCGGATGCACGGTCAGTCACAAAGTTCTCCTCGGCAAACTTGCCCGGGAACGCGGAGGTGAAATCAACTGAGGTGCAAGACTCCAGGGACTAAAATGGCAAGGCATGAACCATTGCGAATAGAAAAAGTGAACGCGTCTCAAAACTGATGCTACCAGAGCCACGGAGCCACTTTTACTCGAAAGTGCAGACGAAACATCCGCCCTTTCCCAATTCGGGAAAAGGCCATTCTTGCAGAGGGCCAACGGTCGTTCTCCTATACGTTCAGACTAAGCCCGTCACCCAAGATGTCTATGGCCCGAATCGGTAGGGAACCAAGATACTTACGTAGGATGAGCTACGTACTCTCACTACTTCAGTAGTGCTCGTCGCCTCTACCGATCAATTCGAAACGCGCGAATCGGAAAAGCAATCGTGCCTCCGGTGCAGGTCGCAACGCGTTTGCTTCAGCGACCGAAACTGTACCGTAAAGTGAATCGCGCCTGAACCGGTTCCATGGGGTGCATAACCCTTGTGAATGCCGCATTCGCATTCACAACACTCGCAACCTGCTCCTGCCCTGCCAGCGTAGTTGGCGGTGTTGCCGGCAGCCCCAGCCCGGCGGCCGACGTAATTTGCGATACATAGGCGTAGTCAACGTCGTGATCCCGACGGTTGAATAAATTCAAAACTTCACCCCCAAAACTCCAGTTCTTGTTGATTCTGTAGTTCGCCTCCAGGTTGACCAACGTCGTTGACGGTGAGTTGTAAATTGCGTCGGACGTCAAAGGGCGGGGGCCAAAGTAGCGCAGGCGCAAACTCGCCGAGAAGCGTTTGTAATCCTGAAGTGTGGCACCCGCTGCAACCACCCATCGAACTGCTTCGGGCACCTCTCTTCCGTACGGACTTTGCAGGAAAGCGCCGCCCCCGATCGGAATCAGCCCAAAGCAATTCGAGTTTTTTGCGCAAAGCTGGCGACCCGTCGGGGTCGAGGTGTAGAACGTCGAATCGTCCGGGTCGTTTTGCGTAAAGATGGCGCGGGAGTCGGCAAAGTCAGCATCCAAGACCAAATGTTCCGTTGGCGTGTAGTAGTTCCCAACTTCTATGCCGTAGCGGTTGCTCGACTCAAGTGAGGCGCTCGTGCCTCCGGTGTCGCCATCCTGCAGCAGTTCGGAATTACTGTGGAGATACCAGACTTCCACGGTGCTTTGCAGATTCGGGACGGCCGAGGTGCGCACGCCAACTTCCGCGCCTTTGGTTTGGACGAGGAAGGGAATTTTAATGGGGCTCGGCGTGTTGTAGTAAGGATAGGCTGGCGAAACCGGTTCATACAGCTGGGTTGAGCCACGCACGTCGTTGGTGTGGTAACTGGCTCCGCCCTGCACGTACAACTCCGTATTGGCCCACGGACCGAAGATCAAACTTGCTTTGGGGCTGGGCAGGAACTTGCTGACCGACTGGTGGGTATTAGGATTGACGTTCGCGGCGTAGGGATCATTGGGATAGTTCGGGTCGGTGGGGTTGGTAAAGCTGGTGATGACACCTTTGCCGTCGTCGCCGCGCAGGGCCAGGATCGTGCGGAATTTGCTCGCCCACTGAGTCTTGTTCGTCACCCAGGGACTTCCTATCGTCTCCGTAAATTTATTCAAGTCCGTGTCCGCGGGCAAGACCGCGACCTGATCGAGCGACGACGGTTCATCCAGATAGTTCGCTATGTAGTATGTTTTGCCCGTACGCACGCGATCTTCCGTGCGGTAAAGGCCGTTGTGGATCCAGTCGTTGCGGAACTGCATGCCGAAAGTGGTTTCGGTCTTGCGACCGAAGAAGTGGCCGAAAATCGTATGGCGTAGGTCGAACCCAGCCGCCCAGCGCCTGTCCTGCTGTTCGAACTGGTCGCCCTTATAGGGATCGACCAGGTAGTAAGTGAAATCGGACCACAGATTGAGATCGTAATAGAACCCGTAGGCCATGAGACTCGTTTCGGAATTTGCGCTCTTGTGATGCCATTCCGACTGCAAACTATAACGATGCGAATGGCCACCGTCCTCTGGGTTGAGTGAGCCAAAGAAACCGACAATGGGTATGGCCGTATAGGGGAGCTGATCGCTCGAGTTCCATCTAGCTCCATCATAAGCGCGGGCCGTGATGCTAAAACCGTTGTTCTTTCCACCCTGGCTGTAGGTTACAAGGCCGTTGAACTTGTAGAAATTGTCCGAATGCGCCCATGGGCCGCCATCGTGATACGCCTCTCCGCCGTATAGCAAATCGCCCTTGCCCAGCTTTTGCGAAATGCCGAAAACGAACCGCGCAAACTGGTACATGCCGCCGTCAACCTGGAAGAAGTTCTGGGGCAGCGTCTTGTAAGACACCACGTGGGCATTTCCCGCCGAGCCATAATCGCCGACTTCGCCATAGTAAGGACCTTTCTCGGCATCCACCCGCTCCACAAATTCCGGGATGACGGTGTTCATGTCCGAGTAGCCCTCGCCGTGCGCGTGCGACGGCAGGTTGAGCGGCATATCGTCGACAAAAATGGCGATATCCGTACCGTGGTCGAGATTGAAACCGCGCAGAAAATATTGGTTGGCCTTGCCGCCACCGGCGTGTTGCGTAATGATGAGACCGGGAAGCGTCTCCAAAATCTCTCCCGCGCGAAGAAGGGGACGATTCTTGAGTTCCTCGGCGCCCACCGTCACCTGGCCGGCGGACTCGGCGATTCCGACAAGGTCATCCTGCCGGCCCTGCACGTCCACGGTGGTGCTCAGGGAGCCCACTTCCAGAGAGACGCGCAGCGGGGCGGTCGCATCATTGGTTCCTACGGTGACGGGCATTTCTTTGGTTTCAAAACCGGGATCGGATACGACGAGTCGATAATTCCCCGCCGCGAGTCCAGAAAAAATGAAGGAGCCGTTGGTATCGGACTGCGCCGTTCTTTGTACCGTGCCGTTCGCGCTGCGAACCTGGACGGTAGCACGGGCAATCACCGCGCCCGACGTGTCAACCACAGTTCCCGATAGACGAGGCAGATAAGCCTTATCACTCGCCGCGACCGGCATCTTCCCCTGCGCGACCACCGGAAGCGAAGACGAGAGTATAAGCATCACGAACAGCCCCAGAGTTCTGGACGAAGCGAAACCGGGTTTCGCGCCGTTGTTGCGGTTCCCGGCAGTCTTTCGCATATTACGTTCTCCTCGTTCGTGCTACCGAGGTATGTTACGAATCTCACAATCGTGCTACAGCAAACATGAAATGTAAAGGCTGATTACCGCCTTTTATTCACAAAAGTATTGGATTGTAATGGGCTTTCCCTGCTTTCCTTCGCTGTGACTGGTCATGGCGACCCACGAACAGCTGCCGCCCGATCTCCAAAATCAACTGCCTCGCTATTAATACGCAGCGCAACGGGAATTGGATTGACCCGCCAGATTGTTGGGTGCCGTCCGTGATTTCCCTCGGTGGTTGCCCGAACGCGACAGTTCGCACTCATTAACAACAACGCAGGGCCGAACCCTGCCCCGACTCTTGTCAACATCGCTCGCAAGCGGTCGCAGTGAAGGCGGAGAAACTCACTACCGCTATCGCCCAGAGTGTCTGGACACTGTCTCCGGAGAGCTCATCACGAGCCGCCCATGCTGCACTCCCTTTGTGCTGATGAGGCGGTCGGCAAGTCGCTGCACGTCTCTCGACTTGCCACGCAGAATCACAACTTCCAGACATCGTTCGTGATCCAAATGAGCATGCAGGGTCGAAATAACAATTTCATGGAACTCGTGCTGCAGATCGGTAAGCTTTTCCGGCAGCAGTCGTGTGTGATGATCGTAGATCAAGGTGACCGTGCCCACCACCAGCGCACCGGGGGCCACAACGGCTGAGCTCACCAGTCGGTCGCGAATCAGGTCGCGGAAAGCTTCAGAGCGGTTTTCGTATCCTTTATCGCTTATGTAGGAATCAAAGCGGTCCAGCAGTTCCGCATCGATCGATACGCCAATCCGACTCAACTCCGCCATAGCATTCCTTTCTCGGTTGGAGGCCACTCCGGGAGTAACCTAGCACAGATTTGCGGAACATAGCACTGTAGCAAGAGAATGAGGCCGATGATCGGCCTGGCTACTTCGCGAGGACGATCAGCCGGGCCACAAAAAAGGCCGCTCAGGAAAGAGCGGCCTATGGAGTTCGGCGAACCAGATTTATTCCGCGAGTTCCGTGAAAGTCGCCGGATTCGTAATGCCGGCAGCCGTCGCCGTGATATTGACCGTGCCATTGACCGCCGGAAGCGTATAAGACTGCGACGCCAGTCCGCTGCTGTCGGTCACGACCGGGTTGACGTTGGAAAAATTCCCGCCCGCGCCGTTGTCGCTGAAAATCACGCCGACGCCGGAGATCTTGTTCCCGTACTGATCGGTCACCACCACGGTCAGTGCTTTCCGGAGGGTTGTCTTGGCAGGCTGAGTCTGATTATTACCGCCCGTCACGGTAACCAGTGCCGCGGCGCCAGCCACCGAGGTTTCCGAGAATGCAATGCCCTTGGCTCCGGAACTGCTCGCGGAAACAGTAAAGGAACCGACAATCGTGCCCAATTGAAAGGAAGTTTGAGCCAGTCCTTTGGAATTGGTCACCGCCGTCGCTGGATTAACCACGCCCTGCGTGCCCGGCTTGAACTGAACCGTGATCCCAACCACCGGGTTGTTATGCGCATCTTTGGCCTCTACGACGAGTGGATTCGGCAGCACCGATCCGCTCGGACCCGTTTGCCGGTTTCCGGAAATCAGAATGAGCCTGGTTGCCGCCGAAGCCGAAGCCGTCGCCGTGGTGGTAACGTTCGCAAAGTTAGGCGCCGTCACGGTCAACGTGAAGATGCCGGATGTCGACGGAACCGTGTAGATCGTGCTCGCCGCTCCGTTGGAATCGGTCACGGCCGTCGGCGGATTGAAACTCCCGCCTTTACCTCCATCGCTGAAAGTGACCGTGACCCCCGCCTGCTGCTGACCGTTATAAGGATTGGTGGCCACAATCTGGATCGGTTCCGGCAACGCTTGACCCACCTGCGCCACCTGGTTGCTCCCGCTGGCAATGGTCAGTACATTCAGTAAGCCATAAGCTTCCAGACTGTTTTGCGTGGCCACGTAGACTCTTCCGTTGATCACGGTCGGCGTCGCAAAGTGGGCCAGCTTCGGCACTTTAGCCGTGGAGATATACAGCGAATTGAGGGTCACCGCGTCAAAGGCGTCGAGCGTGCCATTTAGCGCCCACAGGATTCCGTTGGTATTCCCATTCGAAGAAATGGCCGGAGACGATGCGCCGAGCATTTTCTTGGGACTCTGCGCCAGCGGACTCCAATGCCCGTTCGAGACCTGGAAGGACTGGATCGGCGAGCCATCCGGAATGAAGTAGACTATTCCATTCCAGTAAGCCGGCGAACACATCAGCTCTCCATTCACGGTCAGCGAGAACTCCTGGATCACGTTATCGCTGACCGGCGAGTACCATCCCATGTCGTCGCGGTTGAGCACCCACACCAGACCCTGTTTGCTGCTTCCGATCACTTCGTGCGGGTATGGACCTGGCAGGTCGGGCAGGACTACCGGACCGACCGAACTCACATCCAGATCGTGGGCGTTCAGAAACGCTACTTCGGACGGCGTGAAATAGTCCGCCAGCTGCGGCTGCGAAGGAGATGAAGTCCAGGGCGCAGGGCTCAGTTTCAGAAGGCTGTTGCTGTAGCTTTGCCCGCCCGCGGGAACGTCGTAATTGCTGCTTTCCGCCGTGGCCACAAACAGATTGCCGAATTCATCGGCCGCCAGCCCGTTGCCCGTTTGCCAGATCGAAGTCAGCCCTGTATCCGGTGACGTATTGAAAACCCCGATCTGCTGGATGCTCTGCTGGTTGGTGACGTCGTAGGCAAGCACCCACCCGCTGTTGTGGTCGTTGCAACCGTTCGAACCAAAGCCCAGATAAAGAGTATTGCCCAGCAGAAGCGCGCCCGGGCGGTTCTTCTGGTGCAGGCTGTTGAAAACCGTGTTCGTCCCTTTCATGCTGACGCTGCTCGCCGCGATCTGCACGGGCGGAGCCACATCCAATCCGGTGGTGATGTCCAGAAGATGCAGGAAGTGCCGAACCGTAGCATTCGCTACAGATTTCGCGACCACATACATCGTGTTGGTGTTGGGGTCGATCACCGGCGTTCCCACAATGCCTTCCTGGTTGAACCCACCCAGCGTCCCGCAAGGTAGATACGATGTGCCGGTAGCCGGTACTCCGCCGTCAAGTAGCGCGTCATGCCACAGCGGTGTCCCGCCGTTATCGGCATCGATGGCAAAAACCGAATCCGTCTGCGTCACTACGTAGACGACGTTATGAATCTGCCCGCCGATGTTCACATTCGGCACATAAAGCGGCTGCGCGAGGGCCTGATAATCAAGCGGCACGCTGAAAAGATGGCCAAAGCTGCCTGCATTGACGTTGCCCGGAGTCAGGATGGTCTCGTTGGTATTGGCGCCCGACCGCGTAGTATCCCCGCGGCTGGTCAGAAAGGACTGCTGCGCCACTGCGGAGGACGCCAGCATCACGCCCAGCAGAAACACAGTCGCCACTGCAAATGATCGGGAAAATGACCGGTGCGCTACTCGAAACCCTGTAGAAACTTGAATGACTTCATTTCTCATCGACATAAGGGGACGCCTCGCCATGATTACCTCCGTGCAATTTGCCGCTGGCATGGTCAATCAAACAGAAGCACATCTCACACCGGGAAGGCGCGGGGGAAGAATTGCCATTTCCGATTGATATATAAGGCTTTATACAAACGCGACGCCGGCCGGACAATGCCACCAAAGGGCTACATGAAATAGATTGCACATTTCATAACTTCCTCTTGGGGATTTGATGCGAAAGTGGTGGTTACCAGAGTTTCTTGTTCAACCCTCGACGGCATGCGAGCCGCGGATTCCGTATCCCGCAGGGTCTGAGATCTATCAGCTGGATTTTGGCTGACTGGATTTGTCTACCGCAGCGTTCACCGCCAGGATCACCAAACGCGCGCCGCCTGACCCCGTCCACGTTACCCCCGGGTCTTGCGATGACGACTCGCCGTGCTACGATTTTGAAGTTGTCGTGCGGCAACGGCTATTGAAATCAGTCAGCTAAGGAAATCCCCAGTGAGACTGTTGTGGGTTAAGGCAGGCAAGCTTCTCCCTGTCGATACCGGCGGCAAAATCCGCTCCTACAATATCCTGCGACGCCTCGCGAACCAGCATGGGGTCACGCTTCTCTCGTACTACCCGGGCCAGCGCGACGTTGCCTATGAGGCCGCTCTTCCCGAACAATTTCCCGGAGCCGAGGTAATCTGCACCGGCAACGTTGATTCCGAAGGCATAAAGGGGATACTGGACTACCTCTACCGGCTCCCTCAACCCGCGCCCTATTCCGTGACTAAGTACACGAACACGGCAGTCCGCCAGGCCGTAGCCCGACACCTTTCCAGCGGAAAGATTGACCTCGCAATCTGCGATTTCCTGGCCGCTTCCCTCAATTTTCCGGAAACCTTGCCCATCCCCTGCGTGCTCTTTCAGCACAACGTAGAGAGTTCTTTGTGGCAGCGCATGGCCGCGACAGAAAAGCATCCTCTCCGCAAGCTTTCTTACACCTACGAATCGGCGCGCATGTCGCGCTACGAGCGCCGCACGCTCGCCAGATTCCATCACATCCTAGCCGTCTCCGAAAAAGACCGCCAGCAGATGTTAGCGATGGATCCGAACATCGACATCACCGTCGTTCCAACCGGAGTCGACGTAGCGAAGTTTCCGGTCGCTCCGCCTTCCACCATCAAGCCTCCGCGAATCGTCTTCACCGGTTCCATGGATTGGGAGCCGAACATCGATGCCATGGAATATTTCTGCGCGCAGATTTGGCCTCGCATTCTGGCGGAATATTCCGACGCAATCTTCCAGATCGTCGGCCGCAATCCCTACGCCCGCGTGCAGCGCCTGGCTTCCCCGTCGGTGCAGGTAACGGGCACCGTCCCTTCGGTCAATGATTACCTGAGCGATGCATCGGTCGTCGTCGTGCCTCTCCGCATCGGCGGAGGAACGCGTTTGAAGATTTACGAAGCCATGGCCATGGGCAAGGCCCTGGTGTCCACTTCAATCGGAGCCGAGGGCCTCACCTTCCAGAATGGCCGCGACCTCCTGCTCGCCGATGATGCTTCTTCCTTCGCCGACGCCATCCTGCTCCTGCTTCGCGACGACCAGGTGCGCCGCAGATTCGAACAAGCGGCGGTCGCCTTGGCGGCCCAGTATGATTGGTCTGTAATAGCGGGCCAACTCAGCGAAGTGTTGGAGAAGATCGCGCTAAATTCCGCTCCGCTCTCCAGCGCGAAAAAAACCGCCGCGGTGCACCAATGACCACCCAACTCATTTTCTACGCAGTCGGCATCGTCATCATGTGGATCCTGTCGATGAACCTGCGTTCCATCACCGCCCGGCAGACGCTCTACCTGATCGCGAGTTACCTGTTCTACTTCAGTTGGGGATCGTGGCTGATCGTCATCCTGATTTTCAGCTCGCTGATGAACTACGCCCTCGGCGATTGGCTGAAGAAAAATATCAGCTCAAGCCGCCTCTGGGTCGGACTCATCGCGAACATAGCGCTGCTCAGCATCTTCAAGTACCTGCCGATGCTCTCGAACGTAGCGCCGGCCGGTTCGCCGCTCTTGCTGCTCAGGCGAATCCTGTTCCCGGTTGGCATCTCCTTCTGGACCTTCCAGGCGATGAGTTACTTGCTCGAGATCTATCGCGAAGAAGACTTAGACCCGACGCTGCTCGAATTTTGCCTGTACATGTCGTTCTGGCCCACCGTACTTCAAGGCCCGATCTGCCGCCTCACAAGCATGCTGCCGCAGTTCCGCCAGGGCTGGGCAGTCAATGAAGACGATCTGAAAACCGGCATCCGCCGCATTTCGATTGGCCTGCTGATGGAAGGTCTGGCCATGGTCATGAGCGGCGGCCTGTATGCCGGAGCAGGTGTCGATGCCCTCTTCGACCACGCAACCTTCACAAGTGCGGTGACCCGGGTAAGCGGGATCGATTGCTGGTTCCTGATCCTCGGCTACGGATTCCAGCTCTACTTCAGCTTCTGCGGCTTCTGCCACATCGTGATCGGCGCGGCGCGCCTGTTCGGCATCCAGTTGCAGGAGAACTTTAACCGGCCCTACCTGTCCACGACGATATCGGAGTTCTGGACGCGCTGGCACATGTCGCTCTCCTTCTGGATTCGCGACTTTCTCTTTCTGCCGCTCGCCACGGCGCGCCGTGAAGTCTGGTGGCGCAACCTCTCGCTCGTAATCGCCATGTTCGTCTTCGGAATCTGGCACATCGGCGCCGGTGAGAAGGGTGGCTACCTGCTTATGATGTGGGGCACCTATCATGGCATTCTGCTGGTCCTGCACCGCCAGTGGCAGGAGTTCCGCAAGCGCATGGGATTCGAGTGGTCGGGCACGCTGCCCACGCTGATTTCGTGGTGGCTCACATTTTCCGCCGTGTGCATCGGCTACATTTTCTTTCGCGCGGAAACCATCCCTCAGGCATTCGGCATGCTGAAAGCAATGGCGACCCTCCGCAGCTACCGCCACCTGACGCTCGATCACAGCTTTTACGTAATGGTCCTGGCGGCGGCCGCGGGATACTTTGCCGTAATTGGCGGAAGCTTGCTTCTCGATCGCCTGTCCGCAGCCGCGCACGAGCAGGCGCCGAGCCGCATTGCAAATCTACTTTCGCTGGTGGCCGATGAGCGCTGGGTATGGATCGTGCCGGTAGTAGTCGTATCGGCCCTCTATCTGAGCGTAATTTTTCAACCCGGCCAGGCAGAAACCGGCCCGGTGATGTATGCGCTGTTCTAGTACGTGTGGTGAGTGCGTGTGGTGGCGGAGCTTGGCCATGCACTCTAACCCCGGACAAAAATCGAGGATGAACCGTTTGTGCCAGTAATCGAAACCCATCCGACAGCGGACACTCGCCCTACGTTCGCGGCGCAATACAAAGCTCTGGCCAAGCGCTTTGCCGTACGCCTCTGCGTCGCGGTGACGTTGTGCGTTATCCTGCTTGGAGCGGTCGAATTCTATTCCTATCGCCGCTACCTCCCATCCGCGGGCGATCAAATGGAGCCCGCCGTGAAACTCGACCTGGCCCAGGGGGCGACCTCCGCCGAAAACAAATACTGGCAGGAGTTCGAGCAGGCCAACAAAGTCACCTATCACCAGTACGTCCTGTGGCGCCGCCAGCCCTATAACGGCGAGGCGATTTCGATCGACCAGAATGGCGTCCGCCGCACCGCCAACACCCGCTGCGACGACAAGACATTCACCATCTGGACCTTCGGCGATTCCGTGATGTGGGGCTCCGGCTCGCCCGACGCCGAAACCATCCCGTCCTACATCGCAGCCGATTACGAGAAAGCGGGCCAGCCGGTTTGCATCGTGAATTACGCCGAAAAAGGCTGGTCCAACACACAGGAGATGATCGCGTTAATCGAAGAGCTCAAGCATGCGACGCGCAAGCCGGATCGCGTGCTCTTCTACGACGGCGGCACCGAGGCCTTCGCCGCCTATCAGAACGGCCAGCCCGACGTGCACAGCAATTACAACTCGTTCAAGCGGTTTCTGGACAACTGGGGCTCCAGTCAAAAAGGAGGCTTCTCCTACTTTCGCCAGACCAACACATTCCGCTTTCTCGACAAGATTGCGGCCAGGGCTCCTTTTCATCACAAGCCGGTTGCAACCGCAATGGGCCCCGATCCCGAAACGATGTCGGCCGCCGTCGTCCAGAATTATGTTCAGAACATGGAGATCATTGACCTGCTCGCAAAGCAGTACGGTTTCCGTGCCATCTTCGCCTGGTACCCGAACCTGGCCGTTGGGCACAAGGAACTCACGCCCTACGAGCAACAGGTGCTGAACATGGAGTACAAGAAGTTTCCCAATCTCGGTCTGATGTATCAGGCGACCTATAAGAAAGCCCGCGAGCTGCACCGGCCGGACCTCTTATACCTTGGAGATCTCCTCGACGATCAGAAAGCATCGCTCTACGTAGGCATCTCGCACCTGAAACCGGCCGGCAACCAGATCGTGGCCGACCGTCTCTTCGAGATTCTCGAAGGCAAGACCAGTGAACATCAGATCCACGCGTCCAGGTGACCCATGGCAGCATCCCGACTAACCCGAAGCTTGGTCAGCGGATTCTTCCGCTCTCTCCGCTCCAACCCAGCCAGTCCCGCTCTCGAACTGGGCGACGACGTTATCAGTTACGAGCAACTCTGGAACTACGCCGGCAAAATCACCGCCAGCCTCAAAGAAAACTCCGCTCCCTCCGAAGACGTGGTCGCAATTCTTGCCAGCCGCAGCCTCGCCGCTTATGGAGGCATTCTCGGCATCCTGGGCAGCGGGCGGGGCTATTGCCCTCTGAATCCCAAATTCCCTCTCGATCGCACGCTGGTCATGCTGAAAGCATCCGGCTGCAAGACTCTGATAGTCGGCCAGGAATGCGCGGAAACCTTGCAATCCCTGCTCCCGCGTCTCGATAGCCCGCTGACACTGATCGTCCCCGACCCTGACTGGGAGCCGGATCATGCCTCGCAACACTGCGTGATCTTAGCGCGCCAACTGTCCAAAGTGGCCGATCCCTCTGAGCCCACGCTAAACGGAAATCCGCTCGACCCAAACGCGGCCGCCTATCTGCTGTTCACTTCCGGCAGCACGGGAGTCCCGAAAGGTGTCGCCGTCAGCCAATCCAACGCGGTCGCCTACATGGAGTACGCCGCCAAGCGCTTCGGGTTTCACTCCGCAGACCGCTGTTCCCAGAATTTCGATCTCACCTTCGACCTCAGCGTGCACGATCTGTTCACCTGTTGGGATGCCGGCGCGACGCTCTGCCCTTTCACCGAGCAGACGCTGACTCCCGCCACGCTCATCGAAGAAAAAGAATTAACCTGCTGGTTCTCCGTGCCATCCGTCGCCATGTTTGCGTCCAAGGTAGGGCTACTGCAGCCCGGCGAGTTTCCCACCCTGCGCTGGAGCCTGTTCTGCGGCGAAGCCTTGTCCGCGAGCCTTGCCGAGGCATGGCAACAGGCGGCCAACAATTCCATCCTCGAAAATCTCTACGGTCCGACCGAAGCGACGATCGCAATCACCTGGTATCGCTGGGATTGCGCCACTTCTCCCGCGGAGTGCGTCAGCGGCCTCGTCCCCATCGGCTGGCCCTTCGAAGGCCAACAAGTCTGCGCCGTAAATGAAAAGCTCGAACCCGTCCCCGTAGGCGAGAGCGGAGAGCTTTGCCTCGGCGGCTCGCAGGTCACGCAAGGATATTTAAACGATCCCGTAAAGACCGCCCGGAGCTTCGTTCGCCTCGCCCACACCGGAGACAAGATCTGGTACCGCACCGGCGACCTCGTCCGCCAGGACGAGCGCGGCTGCCTCTTCTATCTCGGACGCCGCGATTTCCAGGTCAAAATCAGCGGCTATCGCGTCGAGCTGCAGGAGATCGATCTGGTCTTGCGCGAAGCCGCAAGAACCGAACTCGCCGTGGCCATCCCATGGCCGCTCTCCGAAGGCTCGGCTTCCGGAATCGTAGGCGTGCTCTCCGGCGCCGACCAGTCTCTCGACCCGCAGATCATCAAGACTTGCGAAGGCCGCCTGCCCCGCTATATGGTTCCCACCCGCCTCTACCAT
The DNA here is from genome assembly GCA_963838315.1 of uncultured Acidobacteriaceae bacterium. Taxonomy (GTDB): domain Bacteria; phylum Acidobacteriota; class Terriglobia; order Terriglobales; family Acidobacteriaceae; genus Acidiflorens. The sequence goes on along the minus strand of CAWIQW010000011.1, from coordinate 99,839 downwards.
TTCCAGCAGATCCCCCTCAACGTGAATGGAAAGATCGATCGCGGAAAGATCAGCGAAATGTTGGGGAACTGGAAAGACTAGGAGGCAAGTCAGAAGTTAGAAGTCAGATTGAAGAAGTAAAGGCGAAGTTATAGAGAAGAGTGCCGAGGCAAGAAAGCTCATGGTTTCAGCAGGGCCGCTGGGATTCAGGGCAGTTACTTCTGCAATCTGACTTCTAACTTCGGAAATGCTGGGCAGCTGGAAAGACTAGAAGGCAAGTCAGAAGTTAGAAGTCAGATTGAAGAAGTAAAGGCGAAGTTATAGAGAAGAGTGCCGAGGCAAGAAAGCTCATGGTTTCAGCAGGGCCGCTGGGATTGAAGGCAGTTACTTCTGCAATCTGACTTCTAACTTCTGACTTGACCTCAGTTCTTTGCCGGTTTGCCGAACTTCTCCACCATGCCGAACATGAGCCGCACCGTGTCCATGTCCTTGGCCTGCACCTTGCTCGCCGGAACCTTGCGTCCCGTGACTTTTTGCAGTTCGAGATAGATCTCAATCAGCGCAAACGAATCGATCAGCCCCGAGGAAACCAGCGGCGTATCCTCGTTGATCGCCGCCCCTTTGCCCTTCATCACTTTTTCGGCAATGAAGCCCGTGAGCTGCTTCATCATCTCGGCGGTGTCCGTTGCCTGTTCAACTCCCATGATTTACTTTCCCCAATGTTTGGTCGGCTTCCGGTTCCAGCACCGAGGTCGGCAAATCAGGATTGAACTTTCCTCTACCGCCGCAACCGCTCTGCTGGCATCGGATTCGCCACAAAGAACTGCCAGCGTTGAAGGTTGTTCTGCTGCTGGAAGGAGTGCGCAATATTAGGCTCCCAAATAAACTGCACTTGCGTATTGTTCGTGCAGCCCGTGGCAATGTTCCCTGTCATCCCCGCTAGACCGGGGGTCGGTGCATCGTTCTCGTAATTGGGCGTACTCCCCGAGCATAGCGGCTGCGTCGTTTGCAGCGTCGAGCACCCGTTCTGCTGCACCCAATAGTTGAAGGTATCATCGACCGTGTCCAGAGTGTAGGTTACGGCGGAGTATACGGTCGTCCCATAGCCGCAGGGCCACAGATTTTCGTCCAGCGTGCCGTGCCATTCCTGAACCGCAATCGGAGCAACCGCATTGCCGGGCAGCACCGGCGGAGGAGCCTGCTGGCCAACCATCTGTCCCGAGGCGGGAGAAATCGCCGCCACCAGATCCGAGATTTCCACCCCCACGCGTTCCGTCATCTGCGCGCCCGACGAGAAGCCGGCCACGTAAACCTGCGCCGGATTGACGTTGTATTGAGCCGTCAGATTCACGATCAGTTGCCGCAGAAAACCGGAATCATCGGGCGGCGTTCCCTGAAACGCTGCATTCATGAAATATGCATTCCAGTTCCACTGGTGTGTCGCCGAATTGTATGTGGACGCCGGCTTAACCAGGATAAAACCGTACTGATCCGCCAGAGCCTGCCAGCCCCACATCAGGCTGATCACCGCCTCCGGGTCGAAGCTGTCGTCCGTTCGTGTCCCGTGCAGCATAAACAGCATAGGTGGGTTCGCGCCCATACTCGCCGGCAGATAAACTTCGTAATAGCGCGTGATTCCACCCCATGTCATGGTCGTATCAATCGTGGTAGAACTGGCCACCGCCTGGCTGAGTGGGTTGGAAGAGCTGCTGCCGCATGCCGTGCTCCCGTTATAAAACGCTGTAATCGTATCCGTGCCCAGGCCGAGCTTCGTGGCCACGTAGCTGGCAACCCCACCTGAAAGAGCGCCGCTTCCGAGTTTGGTGTTCCCGTTGTAGAAGCTGACCGTGCCGGTTGGCGTGCCGCCATACTCGGGCGCTACTACCGCCGTAAAGGTCACCGGTTGCCCGGCAGCGGACGGGTTTTGCGAGGAAACAAGAGTGGTGGCCGTCGTCGCCCGCGTCACCGACTGGCCCACTATATTCGATGTGCTCTTGCCAAAGCTCGGATCGCCGGCGTACACCGCCTTCACATTATCGGTAGTCCCGCCCGCCAGCGTGGAGATCGTCAATGTGGCCGAGCCGGAACTTAATGGAACAATTCCGAGCACGGTCACCCCCTGCTCGAACGTCACCATGTCCCCATCCGGGGGGGCGCCCAGAGTCGAATTCACCACTGCGGTGAAGTTCACCGGCTGCCCGTAAACCGACGGATTCTGCGAGGACGAAAGAGCGGTCGTGGTTTTGGTAACCGTCGCGCTCAGGGTGGAAAGCGGTGCCAGCAAAGCGGAAAAAACGATCAGAGTGTTGGCGATCTTCATATTTGGTGTCAGTGCGGCCTCTCGCTAAAGTTGGTTAGAATTGCCCGACAACGTGTCAAGATTGCAAAAGTGCCAACCCACTTGATGCCGTTACGAAAGGGGATGACTGCCGTGTTCCTTAGAGAATAGCGGCGTTTTTCTCTTTGTCAATCCCCCAAACTTCCCGCCAGACGGGCCATCTGGAGCCACAAGCCCCTCCCAGATCCTTGATATTCAGGCGCTTACAGGCAGCCTTCGAAACCCTGAAAACTCCCCATCCCCTCGGCCCGAACTACACTAAAAGTTGACCCCGCCCCATTTCCAGTACACCGGCCGCCTCAGGATCCGGCAACCGGGCCGTTCTACAAAACTCCCTTCAGAGCCAACGTCGGCACCTCTGTGTTGCATCCCACTGCTATCGGACAAGTACAATCTGCACCTGACCGTGATAGGCCTGAGCGTGTGCCCCTCGCGTTTCCGCGACTCAGATGCCAAATCACCAGCAGGGTTTGACTTTCTTTTTTGCGAGCCAGGTCTTTGGCTTCGCTGGATGACAGTCACATTTTTGCGCCCGGAGCGTTCGGGCCCTATGGGAGTGTGTGGGAAATGCAATGCAAGGCTGGTTTTCTTTTTCTCTGCCTCGTCTGCCTGGCTCTTGTTCTCGTCAGTTGCGGGGGGACATCCAACTCAACACAGATTGTCACGAGCCCCAAGATCAAGCACGTCGTTATCATCTTCCAGGAAAATCGTACGCCCGACAATCTGTTTCAGGATCCGGTGCTCATCCAGCGCGGCGCCGACATTCAGAATTATGGCTACGCCCACGACGGAACCATGATTCCACTGACACCCGTTTCCATCCGCACCCAATATGATCTCGGCCACAGCCATCTTTCTTTTCTCGAGGCTTGCCAGTGGAACGGCACGCAATGCGCCATGAACGGCTCCGATCTGGTCCCCTGTCTTCCCGTGGCGAATTGTCCAGCGAATCCCCAATTCCAGTACGTGCAAGCCTCTGACATCCAGCCCTACTACACCATGGCGGAGACCTATACCTTTGGCGACCAGATGTTCCAGACCAACCAGGGACCGAGCTTCCCGGCTCACCAGTACATCCTCTCCGGCACCTCCGCCATCTGCACTCCCAGCGGCAGCTGCCCCAGTGGGACAACCAGCACAAGCTACGTGGCCGACAACCCCTCCAATAATCTGCGCGCCGATGGCTCAGCTTGGGCGGGATGCCTTGCGCCCGCGAGTTCCATCCTCAATCTCATCGATACCAGCCAGCCGTTTCCCAACAGCACTCTTGGCCTGCTCACCGGTCCGGAATGTTTTGAGCATCCCACTCTCACCGACCTGCTGGATTCCGCCGGCCTTTCCTGGAAGTATTATGGCCCGATGGCGGGCTCAATCTGGACTTCGCCCGATGCCATCCAGCACATCTGCCAGCCCACCGGCGGCCCGGACAATACCGTCTGCGGCGGCCCCGCCTGGACCAACACCGATCCGAATGTCGTCATGGAAGGAACCAACGCCCAGGTTGTCACCGATATTCAGAGCGGTCAGCTTGCATCCGTCACCTGGGTTATTCCCGCCGGCCAGGCCTCCGATCACGCGGGCGGCAATCAGGGCCTTGGACCCTCATGGGTAGCCTCGATCGTCAATGCGATCGGGCAAAGCAGTTTCTGGTCTGACACCGCGATCATCGTCACCTGGGACGACTGGGGAGGCTGGTACGATCACGTCGCCCCGCCCATCCGCAACGGCGGGAACTATCCCAACTCGTACGAATATGGATTCCGCGTGCCGCTGCTAGTGATCTCCCCTTACGCCAAACCGGCATACGTGTCGCACCAGCAAAACGATTTCGGCAGCATCCTGAAGTTCGTGGAGGAGACGTTCTCGTTGCAGCAAATCGACCCCTCGGTTGGATATGCCGACTCTTACGCTGTGGGAGATTTGTCGGATAGCTTCGACTATAACCAGACCCCGCTGCACTTCCAGGTGATAGCCGCTCCGCAGGATGCGAATTTTTTCATCAACAGCACGGAGAAACCCGATCCTCCGGACACAGACTGATAAAAGCACTGCTCGCGTGGCCCTGCTTCTCTGCCCCGTCTAAGTTGCCATCGACCGTAGCGCCGGCGTCCCGCCGGCAGTCCCGAGGGCGCCCCGCCCTCGGAATGGGGAGCGAAATACTCATTGGGCGCGCAATCACCAGCAGAGTCGAAAGCCTCGGCCTACGCAGGTTCGCCTTGTTTCTTGACCGCCGCCTTCCCGGTCGCCGGCCGCCGTCTCGGATTCAAATTGTGCAGCACCGCCCAAGCCGACTCGGGCAGATGCGCGCGCAGCCACTCCTTGCCGTCGCGCGCCGCATGCACCGCCCCCAGATAGACGCCACCCATACTTCCCGGCTTCGCGAATTCGAGATCCTTGTAATGATGCAGTTGTGGCACCCAGATGTTCTTGCCTTCACTCTGCCCGAACAGGAAGTCGTAACGCCGCACCCCGGCCGCCGTCAGTTGCTCCAGCACGTGCCCGCGCAGAATGAATCCCACTCGGTCCGCCGAGTGGTCGGGATCGAAACCCTCCTGCAGCAGAAACACCGACTCTCCATATCGAAAGCAGAACTGCGCCGCTGCCGCCATCCCGTTCAGACTGATGAGCCAGAACTCCAGCTTCTCGTGCGCCAGCAATGTGCGGCTCAGATCAAGATAAAACGCCCGCCGGTCGGCCGAGGCAAACGTCCCCGGCTCGCCCCGCAACTCCCAGCGTTTCTGATGCAGCCGGAAAAGTTCTTCGAGACACCGCGGCAGATCGGCTTCTTCCGTGCACTTGCGGATCTCTACTTGAAAATGCTTTTGCAGCCGCTTCGTGTAGCGCTTCAGATTATTGCGATGCTCGCTGCTCAACTGTGCCAGGTAGTCTTCCCAGACCGGAGGCAGGTGCGTCACCAGCCATGGCCTCTCCGACGTGAAACACTGCCAACCTCGCTGTTCCAGCCGCGACATTAATACAGCCAATGCGGGAGAATCTTCAGGAACCGTGTTGAAACGGCAGAAGTCCCACTCGATCCTGTCCCCCCTGACGAGCAACCCCAGCAGGGAGTCGACAAAAACGGCTTCGTATCCCGGCCGCACCGGAAAGTCGAGGTTATCGGAATCGCCGCTGCCATCCCCGATCAGGCGCAGTAACTTGAGCTTCACCCCGCCTCCAACCGGATGAGGAACGACGCACAGCGGAGCCAGGGCCACCAGCACCCCCGAGTCAAAGAACCCGATGACTTTAAGCTGCCCTTTGCCGAAGGCCCGCCACCATGGCAGCAGCCAATCCAGAGTAGAAAAGGTAGTCGCGGCAGGAAACTCGGACAGCAGTTGGTCCCACTCGGGTTGCAGCTTCAGGAGAGCCTCTACCGTGTCGTAAACGCGAAAGTCCAATGCTGGCTTCGTCATTCAGTGTGGCTGAGGGTCTCCAATCCCGTTATATAATCCGATGGTTGCCATCATACCATCCTATGTTTGACGCTCTATTTCGCGAGTAATCCTCGATGGCGCTTGCCTCATCATCCAAAAACTGGATCAAGAAAACCCTCGTTAAAACGGGCTCGATGCGCCTCGCCGCGCGCTTTGCCAGACCCGCCGCCGTCCTGCTGATGTATCACTCCATTGTCGAAAACGCGACGCTCACTGAAAACACTATCGGCACCTCGAAATCCAGCGCGATTTTCGAAGCCCACATGCGCGCCCTGGCCCGGCAGTTCACACCCGTCTCCATCGATCAGGTTGTCGCCTTCGTAAATGGAGGCGCCGAACTTCCCCCCAGATCGGTCGTAGTCACGTTCGATGACGGCTTCCTCGACAATTACGAAGTTGCTTTGCCCATCCTCAACCGCTACGGTATCCCCGCTACCATCTACATTCTTGTCGACGCCGTGCACACCGGAATTGCTCCCTGGTATTGCCGCCTCAATTACGCTCTGAGATCAACTCAAAAGCCCGCCTGGACCGACCCCGAAAACGGCCACACTTTCGCACTCGATTCTCCCGAAAACCGCAAGCAGGCGCTCGCCGCAGCATGGGGAGCAGGCGCGCGCAAGACCGGAGACGCACAGGCCGAATACGTCCGCCATCTCGAAGAAACCTTGAAAATCCAGCTTCCGCCGGAAATGAACCGGCTCATGCTGAACTGGGATCAGGTACGCGCCCTGAAAAAAGCCGGCCACGTGATCGGAGCCCACACCCTAACCCATCCCAATCTCGCCCACGTGACCAAGGAAGAAGCGCAGTCCGAGATTGCCGGATGCAAGCAGCGCCTGGAAAAAGAACTGGGAGAGCCGGTCGACCATTTTTCCTATCCGCACCCCGCGCTCAATCCCAACTACTCGCAGCAAACCATCCAGATCACGCGCGACCAGGGCTTCAAGTCCGCCGTCCTCACCACTTCAGGGCCAGTGCGCAGAGGCGATGACCCGTTAAGCCTGCACCGAATCTACGCCGCTAATGACCTGGACCAATGGACGTGGAACCTGCAATGCACATTCCTGGGCCGAAGAGTGTAGCGCCGGCGCCCCGCCGGCAGTAGTGGCGGCGACCTCGCCGACATATCCGTGAAGAAAAGTCCCGCCCGTCAGAAAACCCTAAGCATCCGCGTGATAAACCTCGGCGTCGGCAGTGACGGCGCCGGCAGTAACTGCCGCGACCCCATTCCCGCCCAACTCGCCGACCTGAAACACGCGCTTGGTCAATACCGCCCAGACCATGCCCACTCCATACACGATTACGGCAATGGAAAGCTGCAATCCCAGCTGCCAGTAATTATGCGGAATAAACCACCTCCGCATTAGCAAAAGAGCTCCCAGCAGCGGCAAACACAGCAGCGCCGGCAAAGTGTAGGCTTCGCGGAGATAGGTCCGCATTTTTATATGCAGGTTCCGGCACAGGTGCCAGGGCATGAACAACAGCATGCTGCAACTCAGCGGGATCGCCGTCCCCAGCGCATCGCCGATGATCCCGTAAGGCCGCACCAGGATGATGCTGAGAATCAGATTGGCAATGCCCTCGCCGAGCGTCACGAATGCCCAAGTGCGATGCTTGCTGATGCCAAATAAAACGCGTCCCGAAGCCGCCTGCGCCCACATCAGCGTCGCTGGGATGATCAGCACCACCATCACCGGGTAGCTGATCGCCACATACTTCTTCCCGACCCACACCTCAATCACGGACTTCCCCAACATGAGCAGCGTCAGCGTAATCGGAAAGCTGGTAAAGGCGCAGAAGCGGTTCCCGGCCAGAAAAACTTTGCGCAGCCGGTCCATGTTTCCGGTGGCTTCCGACTGGCTGGCCAGCGGCAGAAAATTCTGCGCCAGCGACGTCACCACCTGTTGCGCGTAGCTCACAATCCGCGCCCCAAAGCTGAAATAGGTCACCGCCGCCGCCGAGATCATTGTCCCGATCACGATGTTGTCGGTCTTGAACTTGAGCTGCGTCGCGATCATGATGATCAGCGTCACGCTGCTGTAATTGGCCATCGTGCGAAACGTCGCGCGATCCACGTACTTGTAGCCAAAAGGCACCGGCAGGATGCGGTAGGCAATCACCCCGCGGATCAAAGAGAGGATCAGCGGGAGCGTGACCGTGATCGCCGCGATCGTCAGCAATCCCCGCCCATGCCGCACCGCCAGAACTATTAGCACCAGCCGTGCAATATCGCCCGCAATATTCGCCCAGTTGTTGACGTAGAAGCGCTGCAAGCCGTCCAGGTATCCGCCCACCACGCCCAGCGGAAACCCCAGCCCCACCGAAGTGCCCACCATCAGCAGCAGCCAGCGGGCCGTTGAATGAAACTCCGGTGGAATCTTGAAAATGTGATCGACATAAATCGCGAGCACACCCGTGACCAGCAGGCTCAGCAGGCCGATGCAGCTATAGGTGAAGAGGCTGGTATTGACCAGCTTGGCCAGGTCTTCGAGATCATCGGTGGCCGTAAACTTCGAAACGTAGCGGACAATGGACGACCGGATTCCGAGGTCGAACAGCCCGTAATACCCGGTGACGGAGAAAATCAGAACCCAGATACCGAAGGCGGTATCGCCCAGCCAGTGCACCAGGAAAGGAGACAAAAACAGCCCCACCAGAACGTCGAATCCGAGCGAAAACCAGCTGGATCCGACATTTTTGGCGATTTGCCGTTTATTGATCTTGCTCATTCAACAACGCTCATTCCCCGACGCCCGTCCCCACACCCGACAGCAAGATTCGAAACTCAAGACTCGAAACGCGGGACTAACTCCCGCCTGTAGCCGAACGCTCACAGCGCCTGCCCGGCCTTCACCCACGCCGGCATGGCTTTGCTGTCCAGTTCCTGGCTCTGCAACTCATATCCCAGAAAATTCATGAGCGGAGACCACGCGACTTCAATCTGTTCGACCAGGTGGCGCGGCAAACTCTCCTTCCACCCGCCCGATTTTGCCGCGCGCACAAACGGAATATCCTTCCGCGTATCCTTGCTTCCCGTCCACTTATCCGCGTCCTGCCGTTCGAGCTTGCGCATCCGGTCCGCCGAGCTTCGTTCCACCGCCGCTCTCAGCCTCTCCTCGTCCGCGTCGATCCCCAGAAACTCCGCGATCTTCCCCGTCTCCCCGATCGGATCCGCCAGCAGGTCTTCATAGCGCGCCAACAAAAATGCAGGGTTGCCGAAACGCGGGCCAATCCAGCTCGCCGTATGTTCCCACCACGACCCGTAGGACGAAGTTTCCCCCGCGAGAAACGGCTTGATGAACTGTTCCAGCGTCATATCCGCCGCGATGTAGCGTTTCTTCAGGTCGAAGTGGTATTCCGAAACGGCCACGTCCCGCGGATCGCGCACCAGGTAAATTACTTTCTTGAAGCGCGCATCAAAGGGCTCGTGGCTCTTCAGAATTCGCGGACGCGGCAGCGTCCGCAGAAACCTCTTCGAAAGCACTCCCGGCGCCGGCAGCAGCCGGTTGATATTGGAAAAGCTGACTTTCTCGTTGGGATGGATCAAGTTCGCCAGCAGAAACCGCACCCACGTATTGCCCGATTTTGGATACGACACCAGAAACGTGTCATCGGGATAGACCGTGTAGTGCTTTCCCGCCAGGTCGAGCCCGAAAGCGTACTTCACGGCGTATTTGAGCTGGCCAAACATAGGAGGATCGGTGGTGAATACAACTACTCATTACAAATCGGAACTCACACGCTTCGACCGCTGCTGGCTACTCCCAACGACGCATACTCGCGGGCTCCCGCATCGACCTTCGTGCTCAACTCGTATCCCAGATGACACATCAGCGGTCCCCATGCGGACTCGATCTTCGCTACCATCGGAGCCGGCAACCCGGTTCGCCATCCTCCCGAACCAGCCGCCCGCACAAATGACATATCGTTGCGCGAGCCCTTGAACAGTCCGTTATCCTGCGCCTTTTCCATCGCCCGCATCCGGTCCGCCGAGCTTCTTTCCACGGCCTGCGCAATCTGATCCGGCCCCGCCGAAAGCTTCAGAAAATCCACTACCTTCGCGAGTTCGCGCGCCGTGTCCGCCACCAGGTCCTCATAGCGCAACAACAGAAACCGCGGATCTCCCTCGCTCGTATACAGCCAGGTCGCGACGTTCTGTCCCCACGATCCGTGCGGGCAGGTCTCGCCCGCCAGAAAGCGCGGGACAAATTTCTCGATCGGCGAATCGACTTCGATCCTCCGGATCTTGCGATGGTAGTGGTACTGCGAAACCACCACGTCGCGCGGATCGCGCACAATGTAGATCACCCGCGGATAGCGTGGATCAAAGCACTCATGGCTCTTGATAATGCGCGGCCGCGGTATGCGGTCGAACTCTTTTTTCGCCGTGCCTGTCGGGTCCGGAACCAGCCGGTCAATATTTGCCCAGGTGGCAGGCTCGTTCGGAAATCTCAGGTTCGCCAGCAGAAACCGCGTCCACGTGTTGCCCGACTTCGGAAACGAAACCAGAAAAATATCGTCGGGCAGAATCAGCAGGCTGCGGCCCGGTCGATGCAGCCCGAGTCCGCGCTGAATTCCCGCCTTCACTCGCTTGATCATCGCCGCGTCCCCGCCCGGTCTTCTTCCATCTCCGCATGCGCCAGGTTCGCAGCGCCCAGTTCGTACCCGATCTCGCGCATCAGGCTGCCCCACGCCCCTTCAATCTCCGCCACGCTCGCTTCCGGCAATTCCGCTTTCCACCCGCCCGCCTTCGCGGAACGCACAAACGGTTTGTCCTGCCGGGTTTGCTTGGTCGAGGACCACAGGTGGCCCTGCTTCTTTTCCAAAGCCCGCATCCGGTCGGCTGAACTTCGCTCGATGGCAAACGCCAGCCGCTCCGCATCCGCCGGAACATCCATGAAGCGCGCAATCCGCTCCAGTTCTTCCATCGGCTGCGCCAGCAGCGCCTCGTAGGTCACCAGTAAAAAGCGCGAATCGCCCCGCCGCGCGTAAAACCAGGTCGAGACGTTTTCCCCCCACGTCCCATAAGGATGGTTCAGTTCGCCCCGCACAAAGCGCGAAACAAATTCGGCAATCGGAAAATCCTCGGCAATCGCCCGCCGCTTGATATCGAAATAGTATTCCGAAAGGGCCACGTCCCGCGGATCGCGCACGATATACAGGACCTTCGGGTACCGCGGGTCGAAATATTGATGGCTCTTCAGGATGCGCGGCCGCGCCGCCCGGTCCAGATCCCGCTTCATCGTCCCTTCGATATCGGGCAGCAGATCGTTGATGTTCGAGAAATCGGGATTCCGTTCCGGGTACACCAGGTTCGCCACCAGAAAGCGCGTCCACGTATTGCCCGACTTCGGATAGGAAACCAGAAACAGATCGTCGGGGAAAATTCCTACCCGCCGACCGGGAGGATACATCCCGATGAAATATTTCCCGCCGGCGATCAAACGCTTAATCATCTTTCCAACCTTGCCTTTTTCACCCTTGCTCGTTCCAAACTCCGCAACTCGAAACCGCTATTCATCCCGCGCTTTTCGCCGCCGTCCAATAAGACATCAGCTTCGCGGTGATTCGCGGCGCCACGCTCAAACCAAACACCACCAAACCCAGCAACAAACGGTGGAAACGCTGGTTCGCCTCGGAAATCAGCTTCCGCGCTTCGGCAAAATTTCCTTCCTGAGCCTTGCGCTTTCCCTCTTCCAGCAGATACCGCGCCTTGATTTCCGCTGCCCGCGACTCGACCACGGCGCGGTCCGGATCCGACAGTGGCAGCGTGTTCTTGAATTTCTCCAGGATGCTCCAGTACGCCTCGACCATCTTGACTCTCGACAAACTCAGCGAGCCGGGACGGTCGGCGAAAATCGTGCCCCCCAGCTCGCGGCTGTACCCGATCTTTGCGCCGCTGAAGGCCGTTCGCACCCACATGTCATAGTCGTCGCAGCGCGGCAACTTTTCGTCGAACAGCCCGGCTCGTTCGAGCGCCGCCTTACGCGCGACCACCGTCGAAATCGGAATCTGGCACCGTTCTTCCACCAGCGCCGCAAACGTCGCCTCGCCATGGGACGGGTTCTTATCCGTAAACTTCCGTTGTTCCCCGCCATCCAGCAGCATCAACCCGTCGCTATAGGTCAGGCCCAGCGCAGGATCGTCCGCAAACAGCTTCATCTGCGTGGCCAGATGCTCGGGATACCACGTATCATCGCTGTCGAGAAACGCGACGAATCCGCCCCGCGCCTGCCGGATCGCGTTGTTCCGCGCTCCCGCCGCCCGCTTGTTCTCCTGCTTGATGTAAACAATCCGGTCCATGTACGGCGCCAGCACTTTTTCCAGTTCCGGAGTATCCGGAGAGCCGTCATTCACTACGATCGTCTCGAAATTTGTATAGGTCTGCGCAAACACCGTGTCCAGGCAGTTTGCGATCAGGTGAGCCGTCTTGTAGGCCGGAATAATCACGCTCACCGCCGGAGTCGCCACCACCCGCACCCCGCGCACGTTCGCCTGCCGCTCTGTCAGTAGATCCGTAGCCATAAATTTGGTAGCCGTGACCCGAAAGCTCCGCGTCACGCGCTGTGGAACACTGCCTCTTTCTCCCCGGCCACGATGTTGTTCACCGCTTCCACGCCCATCATCACCGAGTGATCCATGTTTCCAATCTCGTACCGCCACGCGCCAAATCGCCCGCGCGAGTAAATCCCCTTCTCCAGTAAAGCCGGCTGCAGCACCTCGAGCGCGCGGTCGCGGCCCAGTGTGGGGATCGGGTAGGAATACCCGACTATCCGATGATAGCGCGAGATGACCTGGCTACGGTCCGATTCATCCAACATTTTTGCCCGGATTAACCCCGTCGTAACCTGGTCCAAAACCCTCTCCGGATCGGGCGTTTCGCCCACCCGGAACGACATTTCGCACATCAGCGAACTGTACTTCTCCGTGTCCCCGTTCGGGACGTTGTTGGGTGAATAGTGCGAGAAGTAGGTTGCCCGGTAGCAGGGCATGTCCGCATCCGTAAAATAAATCCAGCACCGCCCGGTTTCGATCTTTTTCTTCAGGCCCAGCCCAACCACCAGCAGGTTGTTATGCACCAGCCCGGTCGCGGCCTCCTGCAACTTGCCGTCCGTGGGCTTCATCATCTTCACCAGCAAGTCCAGAGGCGCGGTCGAAATCAGCACGTCGTAGTCGTCGCCCGTTCCGTCCGCAAATGAAATGCGCCGCCGCACCGGATCGATTTCCGCCAGTTTTTTCCCGGTCTTCACCTTCTCGGGGAAATATTTGGCGATCCGCCGGTAGATCTCTCCCGTCCCGCCATGCAGCGGAAACTTGAATTTGTTATTCGGACCCCAGCTCACATCGTCGCGCTCGTACAGCACGTTCTCCAGCAGCCGCTTGAAGTCCATGACCGCGACCCGGTCGGCGATCCACGATTTCGACATCTGCTCGAGCGGCGTCGTCCACACTTTGGAGTTGTAGGGAAACATGAAAGCTTCCGCCACACCTTCCCCCATCGTCGCCAGAATCCAGTCGCGGAAATTTCCTGCTTCGCGCCCGCCCCCGTTCGCCGCCGCTTTCGCCGCCCCCACCAGGCAACTCACCTGCACATCCTTCGGCAGGTAGCGCAGGTTGCTTTGAAAGGGATACGGTACCCAATGCTCTCCCTTGACGATCCAGCTCTCGCGAATGCGCTCGTGCTGTTCTTTGCCCAGCACCTTGTCGATCAGATCGTCGAAGTACTTGTAGTGCGAGAAGATGACGTGCCCGCCCTCATCCCAGACAAATCCGTTCTTGTCCACATGCGAGGTGGCGTGCCCGCCCACATCGTCCGACTTCTCGTACATCACCCAGTTGTCATAGCCCAGCTCGTGCAAACGATAACCCGCGCCCAGCCCGGTCGGCCCTGCTCCGATGATGACGATCTTCTTATGACTCATTCTTGCAACTCATGATTTTGGATTGGAGGAACAAGTTCCCCGGCCGAAAGTACCCGGCCAAACTGAAATCGACCCATGCAAATCTCTGATCTGGCCCCGAGGACACGTCCGCCATCACCTCAATACTACAATCTCTTCTCTCTACGACAATTTTGGGGGTGAACAGCGGATTGCACCAGTCCATTCGTGGTAAGTCATGTTCCCTAAGTAACTCAAGCCATGGGCTCGTCTGGCCGTGCTCGGGTGGTGGGTGAGCTTCCCCTTGCCCCACGACTTCCGGCCCCGGCGCTACAATAATTCCCGCCCATGGACAACAAAGCCATCGCCGGAATTCTCTACGAAACCGCCGACCTGCTCGAAATCGACGGCCAGGATTCCTTCCGCATCCGCTCCTACCGCAACGCCGCCGAGGCCATCGAGGCTCTGCCTCACCAAATCTCCAACCTGATCGAGGATCCCAAAAAATTGCTCGCCATCCCCGGCATCGGCAAGGGCATGCTCGCCAACCTCCAGCATCTTTTTCACGAGGGAACCGTCGAAATCCACGCCGAGCTGCTGAAAAAATACCGCCCCTCCATGCTCGAACTCCTGAAAATTCAGGGCCTCGGCCCAAAAACCATCGCTCTGATCTGGAGCGCCTACCAGGTCAGCGACCTCGACGGCGTAGAAAAGCTCGCCCGCGAAGGCAAGATCCGCGAACTCCCTCGCATGGGCGAAAAGCACGAGCAGAAACTCCTGAAGGCCATCGAAGACTACCGCCGCATCGGCGGACGATTCCTGATCGATACCGCCGAGCAACTGGCCGACAAGCTAGTCGCCCATCTTCTCGAAGCGCCCGGCGTCGAAAAAGTCACTCCCGCCGGATCCCTTCGCCGCGGACGCGAAACCGTCGGCGACCTCGATATCCTCGTCACCGGCAAAGGCTGCTGCGCCGGCGAATCCGCGCGAGGCAATCGCCCAGCATCTCCTCCGCTTCCCCGGCCTGATGGAGATCATCGCCAAGGGCGAAAACAAGGTCAGTTTCCGCCAGCGCAATGGCATGCAGGTCGACGTCCGCCTGCTCCCGCCCGAATCCTTCGGAGCCGCCATGCAATATTTCACCGGCTCCAAAGCCCACAACGTCGCGCTCCGCCAGCGCGCCCTCAAGATGGGCTATACGTTAAGCGAATACAGCCTCGCCACTCTCGAGGACGAAAAGCCCGTCGCCGGACGCAGCGAAGAAGAAATCTACGCCAAGCTGAAGCTCGACTTCATCCCTCCCGAACTGCGCGAAAACCTGGGCGAACTCGAAGCCGCCGCCAAACATGAATTGCCGCGATTGCTCGAACTCTCAGACATCCGCGGCGACGTCCACATGCACACCATCGAAACCGACGGCCGCAACACCATCGAAGAGATGGCCGAAGCCGCTCGCGACCGCGGCTATCAATACATGGCCATCACCGATCACTCCAGGAATCTCGCCTTCGCCAACGGCCTGACCGATGAACGCGCCCTCGCTCACATCGAGCGCATCCGCGCCGCCGACAAGAAATTCTCGGCTGACAAAAAGAAGCCCATCCGCATTTTCGCCGGCATCGAAGTCGACATCCTCGCCGACGGCACTCTCGACCTCTCCGACTCCGTCCTCGAACAAATGGATATCGTCATCGCCAGCGTCCACTCCCACTTCAACCAGGATCGCGCCACCATGACCGCCCGCCTGCTGAAAGCGATCTCCAATCCCAATACATCGCTCATCGGCCATCCCACCGGACGCCAGTTGCTGCGCCGCGACGCTTACCCCCTCGACATGGATGCCGTTCTCGCCGCCGCCGGCCGGCACAAAGTCGCCATGGAGCTGAACTCCTATCCCGACCGCCTCGACCTCTCCGACGTTCACCTCCGCATGGCCAAACAGCACGGCGTGAAAATCGTGGTCAATACCGATTCCCACCACACCTCGCATCTGGAGAAGATTCACTACGGAGTCACACAGGCTCGCCGCGCCTGGCTCACCAAAGAAGATGTTCTGAACACATTGCCCGCCTCCGACTTCGCGAAAGCGATGAAGCACAAATGGTAATGGCCGGGCAGCCAGCGGGACCTGCATTATCCCCTACAATCCCCTCCTTCGCCAGCTACCAGTAGTAACCTTGACACCAGACGCCATGCCGCTCTTAACTGTTACTGGAGAGATGAAAAGAAGTCCTTTGTGGCAGATCATGTCCCAGCGGGCCCGGAATGTTACAATTTTTTGCACACTCTCTACCAGTACCTGACGAAAATCAGCGGATTTTTGCACTTTCAACGTTTTTGCAGTGAGATTTCCCGTTCCGTAGTGATTTGGAAGGCTCAATTGCAGTTACACTGACTTCACATTACTGTCGTATAAATCTACAGATGACTTCGCCTTCAGCATCAATCCTCGCCAGACCCCAGCGAGAATTCGGGGCGCGTCGAGGAGCTTAAATTGACTCACAGCGATACAAAAACCACGGAAAAACTCGGTGTGCATTCCGGGAGGATCAACGACTTGACCGCTTCGAACAGCCATCTTATCGCCCCCCATGGGGGAGAACTGGTTCAACTGCTGGCGCACGCAGAACTCGCCGCTGAACTGAAAAGCCATTCCAAAGACTGGCCCTCCTGGGACCTCACCCCTCGCCAGCTCTGCGACCTCGAACTGCTCATGAATGGCGGCTTCTCGCCCCTCCGGGGCTTCATGAACCGCAAGGATTACGAGGGCGTCTGCCATAACATGCGCCTCGCCGATGGCACCCTCTGGCCGATGCCCATCACTCTCGATGTCACCGAGGAGTTCGCCAAGAAGCTGACGCCCGGCCGCAGCAAGATCGCGCTGCGCGACGCCGAAGGCGTCATGCTCGCCGTCGTCAATGTCGGCGATGTCTGGCAAGCCGATCGCGCCGCCGAAGCCAAGGCCGTTTTCAACTCGACCAGCAGCGCCCATCCCGGCTCCGACTTTGTCATCAACAAGTCGAACCCCTGGTATGTGGGCGGCGATGTGCAAGGTGTGCAATCCCCATCGCATTATGATTTCCGCGCCCTGCGCCTCAACCCCGCCGAACTGCGCGAAGAATTCAAGCGCCTCGGCTGGACCCGCGTAGTCGCCTTCCAGACCCGCAACCCCATGCACCGCGCCCACGTCGAACTCACCATGCGCGCCGCCAAGCAGGTTGCCGCCAATTTGCTCATTCATCCTTCCGTGGGCCTCACCAAGCCCGGCGACGTGGATTACTTTGTCCGCACCCGCTGCTATGAGTTGCTGCTGGCCAAATATCCCCACGGCACCGTAAAACTCTCCATGCTGCCGCTCGCCATGCGCATGGGCGGCCCACGCGAAGCCATCTGGCACGGCCTGATCCGCAAAAACCACGGCTGCACCCATTTCATCGTGGGTCGCGATCACGCCGGACCGGGCAAGGACACCGACGGCAAGCCGTTTTACGGCCCCTACGACGCCCAGGAACTCTTCAAGAAACACGAAGCCGAAATGGGCGTCGCCATGGTTCCCTTCCAGATGATGGTCTATCTGGAGAACGAAGACCGTTACGTCCCGGCCGACGAAGTTCCCAAGGGAGCCAAGGTGCTCGATATTTCCGGCACCGAACTCCGCGCCCGCCTCAACGAAGGCCGCGACATCCCGGCCTGGTTCACTTATCCCGAAGTCGTGAAGGAGTTGCGCCGCAGCTATCCGCCACGCAACAAGCAAGGCGTCACCATCTTCTTCACCGGACTTTCCGGATCGGGCAAATCCACCATCGCCAATGCGCTGATCACCAAGTTCCTCGAAACGGGCGGCCGTCCGGTCACCCTGCTCGACGGCGACCTCGTGCGCAAGCACCTGTCGTCCGAACTGGGATTCTCCAAAGAGCATCGTGACATCAACATCCGCCGCATCGGCTACGTCGCTTCGGAAATCACCAAGAACGGTGGCATCGCCATCTGCGCTCCCATCGCTCCTTATGAAGCGACCCGCAAACACGTGCGGCAAATGATCGAGCCCGTCGGTGGATTCATCCTCGTCCACGTCGCCACCTCGATCGATGTCTGCGAACAAAGGGACCGCAAGGGCTTGTACGCCAAGGCGCGCGCCGGCCTCGTCAAGGAATTCACCGGCATCTCCGATCCTTACGAAGCGCCGAGCGATGCGGAAGTGGTCATCGATACCGCGCAACTCAGCCCCGAGGAAGCGGCGCAGTCGATCATTCTGCATCTCGAGCGCGAGGGCTTTATCGGCGTCAACGGCAACAGCTAGCACGCAGTTCCCGGTTCCCGGTTCTCATTTCTCAGTCTCTTAACTTGCTTTTGCTTAACTGAGAACTGGGAACTGGGAACCGGGACTCTGTACGGAACACGGCATGGACTTATTGCTGGCAAAGATCCTGATCGGCTTCGTGGTCGGAACGCTGATCGGACTCACGGGACTGGGCGGCGGCGTTCTCCTGCTGCCCATGCTCATCTTTGGTCTGCACATTCCTCCCATCATTGCCGTCGGCAGCGATGCCATGTGTAACTTCTTCACCAAGATTCCTGCCACCATCATTCATCTTTCCAAGGGCACTGTGCGCCGCAAAGTCGTGCTCGCCATGGCCGTCGGCAGTATTCCCGGCTCTTTTCTCGGCGTGCGTCTGCTGGTGCATCTGCGCGAAATCCACGGCGCCGGAGTTAACGACTTCATCAAGTCCGCCGTCGGACTTCTGCTCGTCATCATTCCCGCCCTGCTGATGTTCCAGAAGAGAATTGAAGACCGCCTGGTCGGGCGCGCTCCCACCATGAAGTCGTTCGCCTTCATGAGCGTCATCGGCCTGGTTGGCGGATTTCTCGTGGGCATCACTTCGGTTGGCTCCGGCAGCATCATCATGATGTTGCTTCTGCTCTTTTATTCATTCCCCCCAAAAATCATGGTCGGCACCGACATTGCCCACGCTGTCATCCTGACCGGCGTCACCGGTCTGCTCCACCTGCTCGCACACAATGTCGATGGACATCTGGTGGCCGCCATCCTCGTCGGCTCCATCCCCGGCGGCATTCTCGGCTCCTACCTGGCCACGCGCGTCCCCGTGCTGTGGCTGCGCAGAATCCTCTGTGCTGTCCTGTTAATGACCGGAGCCAGAATGTTGTGGGCGTAACACCAGTTCTCAGTTCCCGGTTCCCAGTTCTCAGTTCTTACTTGAGACCGGAATCCGTCGAATGTCGCCCATAACACGAGCTGTTTTTACTGAGAACTGGCAACTGGCAACTGGCAACTGAGCACTGAGAACAAATCACCGGAGTTACTATATGCACTCATCCAAAGAAACTCTCGAACGCATCCACGCCGCCCTCGAAGAGGCCCGCACCGTCCTGAACACTTTCACCCCCGGAGCCATCGAGGCCCAATATAAGGTCGGCACCGATCCGGTCACCGAAGCCGATCGCGCCGTCGACGCCGTCCTGAAGAAAAACCTGCTCCGCCCCGGGGAAGGCTGGCTCTCCGAAGAAACCGTCGATGATTTCACCCGCCTCGATAAACAGCGCGTCTGGGTCGTCGATCCGCTCGATGGCACTCGTGAATTTGTCCAGGGCATTCCCGAATTCTGTGTCTCCATCGCGATGGTTGAAAATGGCGTCCCCGTCGCCGGCGGCATCTGCAATCCCGCCACCAACGAACTCATTCTCGGCTCCCGCGACACCGGCGTCACCTACAACGGCAAGCCCGCTCAGCCCAGCCAGCGCAAAGAACTCCACGGTTCCCTCGTCCTCGCCAGCCGCAGCGAAGTCAAACGCGGCGAATGGAAGCAGTTCGAATCCGCCGAATTCAATATCCGTCCCATGGGCTCGGTCGCCTACAAGCTGGGACTCGTCTCCGCCGGCCTCGCCGACCTCACCTTCACTCTCGTTCCCAAGAATGAATGGGACGTCGCCGCCGGCGCCGCGCTCGTCGAAAGCGCCGGAGGCTGGACGCTCAAGCTCGACCACTCTCCGCTCCGCTGCAATCAGAAGAATCCGCTCATCTCCGGATTGCTTGCTGGTGGCCCGTTTCTGCGGGATCCGCTCCTCGCCCTGCTCGATCGTCATTCTCAAGCCGTCGGCAACCCGCGTTCCTGATCCACGCAGCCCGGATAATCCGCTGCGCGATTTCTCTCCGGTCCGAACCGCATACTCTCCGTTCGGACTAATTCCGGCCCTCCAAACCGCTTGTCTGGCGCTCGTTTTGGCCGCACGTCTGCATATTTATTTTTCATGAAATGTGACCGAAACGTTTGCGCATATCGTCAATGCCCGTCTACAATCAGCGCGCCACAATCCCGGGTATCCCGCAAGTAACGTGACGTTCGTCATTTCGTACCTCGAACGTAGGCCCGCTTTCGTGGACTTCACGCTTTCAATTCATTATTAAAGGAGGCTGGATCGCCCGTCCCGCGCCAGTTTTCATCGATTCCGACTCTTACTCCACAGAACAATGCCCCGCGCGAATTCGTACATGTCGGGTTTGTATGCACTAACGCGTTGCGCTGTGAACTTGTGGCATCTGGGAAGCTCCGCGCTCTCTCGGTAGATTCGTGTTGTCGGACTCGCTCGACTAGGTCCCCCATTTTTGTAGGTCGAGGTTTCATAATGTTGTTCACTGATATCGTTTTCGCCGGTAATCATGAAATGTCTTTCCGGCAGCAAGCCGAGCGGATCGCCGCTCTTCTGCTTTTGCTGCTGATCGTGGTTTTTTCCATCTCATGCGGAAACAAGGCGCAGGCCGCGGGTTCCGCGCGTGCAGCTCACACCCTCGCTCTCTCATCCCCCCTGCCCGTGGGGACCATTAACCAACCCTATAACACGGTGCTTTCGGTAAGTGGTGGCACTTCACCCTATAACTTCTCCATTACTGCCGGCTGGCTGCCCCCGGGTCTATCCCTGAACGCCTCGACCGGATCGTTGACCGGCAAGCCTTCCACCGTTGGAACCTACGCGTTTGACATCCTGGTCACCGACACTCCGGGCCCCGATCAGGGACAGCAGTCCTACGTGATCAAAATCGGCCATGCCGATGGCGGTGGCGGAGGCGCTGTCTCTGTCTCCGTTTCTCCCGCGAACGCAACCGTCATCTCCGCTGGCACCCAGCAGTTCACCGCGTCCGTCACCGGAACCGCCAACACCGCCGTCACCTGGACCGCGTCCCCTGGCCTGATCAATGGCAACGGCGTATACACTGCCCCAGCGGTTACGACCGCCACCAGCGCCGCCATCACCGCCACCAGCCAGGCCGATCCCTCCAAGTCATCCACTGCCGCCGTCACCATCAATCCCGCCCAGGCACAGGCTCTCCAGATTACGACCTCCGGTCTTCCGCAGGGTCAGCAGGGAGAAACTTATGCCGGCGCTTTTACCGCTTCCGGCGGATCTCAGCCCTATAGCTGGACCATTACCGCCGGCAACCCTCCGGCCGGGGTCGCCCTCAATGCGAATGGAGATCTTGGCGGCACGCCTTCCGCTACCGGCACCTCGAACTTCTCCGTGCAGGTAACCGACGCCGCCAATCACACCGCCAGCGGCGCTTTCAGCATGATCGTCACCGCCGGCGGCGGATACGATGGCCCCGCGCAACTGCCCATCGTGACCGTTCCCAGTTCCATGGCCGATTCACCCGCTCCCGGAAAAGTTATCAACGTCAATGCCGGCGGCGACTTGCAAGCGGCTCTGAACAGCGCGCAATGCGGAGACACACTCCTGCTTCAGGCGGGCGCGACTTTCTCCGGCAAGTACACCTTGCTCAACAAAGGTTGCGATGCCAATCATTGGATCATCGTTCGCACCAGTTCCCCGGACAGCGCTTTGCCCCCCGAAGGCCAACGGTTGACTCCCTGCTACGCAGGCGTCAGTTCGCTGCCCGGGCGTCCCTCTTACAACTGCTCGAGTCCGGCGAATGTCTTGTCGAAGGTCCAGATGAACCAGGTGGGCAACGGTCCTCTGCAGTTCGCCGACGGTGCCAGCTACTACCGCATCCTCGGTCTGGAACTCACTCGTCCGAACGGTGTCAACGCCAGCTCGGCGCTGATATCGCTCCAGGGAACCGCCGACCACATCATCGTCGATCGCTCCTGGCTCCATGGCAACGCGCAGGATGAGACCAGCAATGGTTTCGCCCTGAGCGGCGGCACTTACATCGCCATCATCAACTCCTACTTGAACGATTTCCATTGCATCTCCGGCACCGGTAGCTGCACCGACGCGCATGCGGTCAATGGCGGAGTCGGCACCACCCAGGATGGTCCCTTCCTTATTCAGGGCAACTTCCTCGAAGCCTCCGGCGAAGCTATCCTCATGGGCGGCGGCCCGGCCACCACCACTCCGACTGACATTCAGATCCTCGGCAACCATTTCTGGAAGCCCTGGCAATGGATGCAGGGCAACAATCCCTACGTCGGCGGACCCAACGGCAATCCCTTCATCGTCAAGAATCACATTGAGCTCAAGAATGCGATTCGCGTTCAGATCGAAGGCAATATCCTGGAAAACACATGGGGAGGCTTCAGCCAGACCGGCTTCGGCATCCTCGTCACCCCCAAGAACCAGCGCTTCCCGGATGGCTCCGATGTATGTTCCATCTGCCAGGTGACCGATGTGACCATCCGCTACGACCACATCTCTTTCGCTGGTGGAGGACTTCAACTCGCCACCGCCATCTCCGGCAACGGCAACAACGGGGCGCAAGCTCTGGCCGGCACTCGCTGGAGCATTCACGACGTCGTGATCGACAACCTCAGCACCACATTCCTCGGACCGGGCACGCCCTTCCAGATGGGCAACGCCTGGCACAAGAATCCGCTCAACACCGTCACCATCAATCACGTCACCGCGTTCCCGGATGACAACAGCCACATGATGATCCTGGGCAACCTCGTCCCGACCGCGCCGATGTACGGACTCGTCTTCACCAACAACCTGGTGGTGACCGGCCGGTATCCGGTGTGGGACATGGGTGGCGGAAGCATCGATTGCGCCTACCAGAACGTTCCGCTAACCAGTATCTCCAGCTGTTTCACCACCTATTCGTTCAGCAATAACGCCCTCGTGGCCAGTCCCGCGGCCTATCCGCCGTCGAAGTGGCCATCCAACAATATGTTCCAGCCAACCGTTCCCGGCGTTCAATTCATGAACTACACCGAGCAGAACTACGAACTCCAGACGACCAGCCCGTATAAGGCGATGGGCACGGATGGGAAAGACCTCGGAGCCGACATCGTTGGTTTAGCCGCAATGCTGGCAAACGTCGAGTAATCGACGCAAGCGGCGCAACGGCGGGCATGGCACTGGATTGACCCCGCCAGTCTCTATCCTCCCAAAAAGGGTCCGCAGAAATCGCGGACCCTTTCCTTCTAAGTGCGAATTCTCCTGCCCCATGAAACAACCGAGGGTGCCCCATTCTTGCGCGTTCTGTGCGCAAGAGTGGGATTCCACAGACAATCCCCAGCCGAGGCTGCCCCATCCTTGCGCGTTCTTGTGCGCAAGGGTGGGATTCCACAGACGTCAATCCCGTAGGATTTTAAGTAGCGTCCTTGTTCACCACAGAGTCACAGAGTTACGAAAAAACGAACCTTAAGAAACCAGGAAGCGGTGGTTCCCCAAAGATGTTGGGGTTCTCTGTGTCTCTGTGTCTCTGTGGTGAGAAAGAATTCAGAACCCTAAAGGATTTTGGAGAGCGCCACCGGCTACCCTCACGCCTTCCGATAAATCCCCAGCCGAGGCTGCCCCACCCTTGCGCGTTCTTGTGCGCAAGGGTGGGATTCCACAGACGTCAATCCCGTAGGATTTTAAGTAGCGTCCTTGTTCACCACAGAGTCACGGAAAAAAACGAACCTTAAGAAACCAGGAAGCGGCGGTTCCCCAAGAAGTTGGGATCCTCTGTGTCTCTGTGGTAAGAAAGAATCCAGAACACTGCCCGATTTCGGAGGACCGCCACCGGCTACCCTCACGCCTTCCGATAAATCCCCAGCCGAGGCTGCCCCACCCTTGCGCGTTCTTGTGCGCAAGGGTGGGATTCCACAGACGTCAATCCCGTAGGATTTTAAGTAGCGTCCTTGTTCACCACAGAGTCACGGAAAAAAACGAAGCTTAAGAAACCAGGAAGCGGCGGTTCCCCAAAGATGTTGGGATCCTCTGTGTCTCTGTGTCTCTGTGGTGAGAAAGAATCCAGAACACTGACCGATTTCGGAGGACCGGCGCCGACCGTCCTCACGCCTTCCGGTAAATCCCCAGCCGAGGCTGCCCCATCCTTGCGCGTTCTTGTGCGCAAGGGTGGGATTCCACAGACGTCAATCCCGTAGGATTTTAAGTAGCGTCCTTGTTCACCACAGAGTCACGGAGAAAAAAACGAACCTTAAGAAACCAGGAAGCGGTGGTTCCCCAAGAAGTTGGGCTCCTCTGTGTCTCTGTGTCTCTGTGGTAAGAAAGAATCCCGAACACTGCCCGATTTCGGAGGACCGCCACCGGCTACCCTCACGCCTTCCGATAAATCCCCAGCCGAGGCTGCCCCACCCTTGCGCGTTCTTGTGCGCAAGGGTGGGATTCCACAGACGTCAATCCCGTAGGATTTTAAGTAGCGTCCTTGTTCACCACAGAGTCACGGAGAAAAAACGAACCTTAAGAAACCGAGAAGCGGTGGTTCCCCAAGAAGTTGGGATCCTCTGTGTCTCTGTGTCTCTGTGGTGAGAAAGAATTCAGAACCCTACCGGATTTTGGAGAGCGCCACCCACTACCCTCACGCCTTCCGATAAATCCCCAGCACCTTAACCAGATCCGTCATCTCCCCCAGGTGCCGCAGCGCGTTCCGCAAATTCCCGTCATCTCCCGACAGCAAATCCACAAAAAAAACGTACTCCCACGGACGCCCACGCATCGGTCGCGACTCAATCTTGCTCAAGCTGATGTCGCGCAGAGCAAACACGCTAAGAGCCTTAAAAAGGCCTCCCGGGACGTTCTTCGTGCTGAACGCCAGCGAAGTCTTGTCAGCCCCGGACTCCGCCCGCGCTCTCCCGCGCCGGATCAAAAAGAACCGCGTGAAATTCTTCTTGTCATCCTCGACCCCGGCCTTGAGAATTTTTCCCCCATAGACCTCAGCCGCTCGCCGGCTGGCAATCCCGGCCGCATCCTCCAGATTTTCCGCGACTACATGCTTCACGCTTCCCGCCGTGTCGTAAAACGGCACCGCTTCCAGCCGCCGGTTCCCGGCAAACAGGTCCCGACACTGGTCCAGAGCCACGGGATGCGAAAATACTCTCCGCACCTCACTCAGCTTGGTCCCCGGCAACGCAATCAGGTTGTGTACGATCCGCAGCCGGAATTCGCGCACAACGTGTACCTCGCGGCTCAACAAGAGATCGAAATGTTCCGCCACCGACCCAGCCAGCGAATTCTCAATCGGAACCACCGCTCCATCCACGCTCCGTCCCGTAACCCGCTCGAATACTTCCAGCGAGCGCGCGCAAGGCACAACCCTCGCGGAGGGCAACATCGTCTGCGCCGCCTCGTGGCTGAAAGAACCCAGTTCCCCTTGAATCGCAATTTTCATGAAACCATCCTGACCATTGCAGCGCGCTGTGCCTCGTTATCCCGCATGGCGAACCCGGATCCAGCGCGTCGAAAAATCTTGACTTAGCATACTAAGCTCCTACCATAAGAACAGCGCAGAAAACCTGTAAGCGGAAAGCATTCTTTGACAATAAGGTGAAGCAGTATATGCGGTCTCGGGCACTCCCGGAGGGCCGGGCTCCCAGACCGGGACCGGACCCGGTGTGTAATTAACCTGTTTTGTTTGAATACTTTGCCAGTAACTACTTATTTATGAATACTTTGAAAGGAAATGTCGCGTAAAGTCTTGATTCTAATATACCGTGGGGGGGTGGGGTACCCTTGAGCTGACGATCCAGTTCGATTACCCAGTCCCCGCCAGACTTTTCGTCATCACCAGCGCGTCCAGTTGGTTGGAGTAATACCCGCGAACGGTCTTTTCGACAAAGTACCCCTCGTTCTTGTAGAAGCGAATGGCAGCCTCATTATTAACAGCAGTTTCGAGCGCCAGCGTGGTCGCCCCGGCGTCGCGCAACCGCTCTTCCGCCGCCCGCAGCAGTGCCCTCCCGACGCCCGCGCGCCGCGCTTCCGCGACAACGTCGATGGTGATAATGTGGCCGCTCTGCCGGCGGACTTCGGCTACGATGAAGCCCAGGATAGAAGCCGTATCTTTCGCGTTTGCATCGTTGCTCGGCAGGGCTTCCGCCACCAGCGAAAAAGCTCCGGCGCGCCGCATATAAAATGCCATTTCCTTCTGCGAATAGGCGAGTTGCGGATCGAAGCAGGCCTGGTCAATCCGCCAGAGCGTTTCAAAATCCGCCTTCTTGAATGGCCGGATGTGGAATGACACGCCGCCATTGTAGCGGGATTCGGGCAAATCAAGCCGCCAACCCTTTGCCCATCGCAAAAATAACTTCAGCCTGCAAATAGGCGCGGCGGTGACCAGATATTTATTTTTTCCCCACTTGCGGATTTGCATCTTACCGACGTACGATTCTTCAGAGAGGCAGCGCTTGTGGGGCGTTGGGTTTTGATCGACGTCGGCTTTGCGGTGATGTTCTTGCTGCTCTGGTACCTGTGGTTTGTCCGCTACAACCGCCGGCGAGCAGCGAACATTCTGCAATGGGTGCAGGCCGCGAGCCTCGGTAAAGGACGCCTTTCCCATCTCACCTGGCAGTCCAGCAGTTCCCGTCTCAAGGCCACGCTTCATCTTTCTTCGCGCTGGTTTGAGGAAGCTCGTCTCACCATCAAATTATTGCCGCGTCCGCTGCCGCTTCAATGGGCTCTCAGCCGCTGGCAGGAGCAGCGCGAAACCCTCAGCTTCGAAGCCGACATGGGATTCCCTCCCGGCTTTCGTCTCGACATCATGCGCCACCGCTGGTCCGGTCACACTGGCCCCCAAAGGAAGGCGAACCAAAAACCGGGTACCCGGGAGTGGATGGTCTCCCGTCCCGGTCCTGTAATCTTGACCACAAAAGAAAATTGGCCGGTTGAACTCACTCCCATCGTGAACGCTCTTGCCACCTGGCGTGACAAGGATTTCGTCAGCGTGAAGTTCAACCACACCTCGCCCCACTTCACGGCCACCGTAGCGCTGGAAAGTCTTTCCGATCAGAAATCAGCGGCCTCGCTGCTAAGCCTGTTCCGCGAACTGGCAGCCAGTTCGTCCGCCAAACAGCACTAGTATTCTCACTCCGGCTCCGCCACAAATCGATATCCGACTCCGCGCACCGTCTGCAGATGCTTCGGACGCGCCGGATCCTCTTCGATATAGCGCCGCAGTCGAACAATGAAATTGTCGATAGCGCGCGTGTCGGTGTCCTCGTGCAATCCCCAAACGTCCTCAAGTAGCGTTTTGCGCGACACCACATGTCCGCCGCTGCGCACCAGATATCGCAGAAGTTCCGCTTCCATCACCGTGAGATGAATCGTATTCCCAAGCGACCTCAGTTCCAGTTCCGCAAAGTCAATGGACTTGCCGGCAAACGTAAAGCGGTCGCTCGTGTTACTCCGCTCCTCCTGTACAGCCGCTCTGGCCCCATCCAACACGCTGCGCGCCTCGTCTCTTCCACCCGACGCCTGGTTCGCGCTCTGGCCCACACTCTGCTTCATCCATGCGCTGCGCCGCAACAAGCCCTCCAGACGCGCGATCAGGATGGCCAACTCAAACGGCTTGGGCAGATAGTCGTCGGCGCCCGAGGCGAATCCCTGCAGCACATCTTCCGGCCTCCCGCGCGCGGTCAGCATCAGGATCGGCACATAGTTCTTCTTCTCGCGCAGCAGAGCGGCCACTTCGAACCCGCTCTTGCCCGGCAGCATCACATCCAGCACAACCGCATCAAACCGTTCTGCGGCGTCTACAAGTCGAGCCAGCGCGCCTTCCCCATCGCCTTCGACTTCCACCTCATGTCCTTCCGCTTGCAGGTTGAAGCGCAAGCCCTGCGCCAGATGCGCCTCGTCTTCGACCACCAGCACGCGGCTCACGCGACTCTCCGCGGCAACTCCAGAGTCACCGTTGTTCCCTTCCCCACTCCATCGCTTTGCGCGAACACTCTTCCCCCATGATTCTTCGCGATCGCGCGGACGATGAACAATCCGAGCCCTGTCCCCTTAACTCGCGCCCGTCCTCGCTGGCGAACCCGGTAAAAGCGTTTGAAGATGCGTTTCAGTTCATCCTGCGGAATGCCCACGCCGTGATCGCGCACGCGCAGCACTATCTTTTCTTCATCCGGAGCCTTCAGCTCCACCGCGATTTGGACTCCGTCCGGAGAATACTTCACCGCATTGTCCAGCAGGTTCGTAACCGCGGTGTGCAACTCCTCGGGATCGCCCAGCACCCGCGCGCTCCCCGGCTCGGGCAATGCATCGCGGTACTCCAGATCCTGCGGCCGCAGATGATGACGCGCCCGCGCCAGTTCCACGCAGTCGCGCACCAGGGAATTGAAATCGACCGGCAGTCGCTGTCCTGAAGTCTTCTTCTGCCCGGCAGCACCCGCCTTCAGCACCAGTTCCACGGTTCCCATCAGACGCTCTGTATCGATCAGCATGGACTGGTAAAACTCGCGCCGCTGCGCCTCGTCCACTTCGCGCCGCTGCAGCGTTTCCAGGTAAAGACGAATCGATGCGATGGGAGTCTTGAGTTCGTGGGTAACAGCATTGATAAAACTGTCATGCTGCTCGTTGCGCCGGATCTCACGCACCAGAAAAATCGTATTCAGAACGAGCCCGGTTACGATGGCTCCGAAGAAGATGATGCCGAGGAAGACCTTGATCCCTTCCCGCCAATTGAGAATGATCCAGCCGCTGCCCACGGCAAAGGCGACCGCGGCCAGAATGACGCCAAAGCTGAGGAAGAAAGCAATCGCCTTGCGCCGGCTGGAGATTCTCACAGAAAGATTGTAGCGGCCAAGGCGGAGCGTGTCAGGATGTGTGAATCAACAGCCTCCCAGAGTTTACACTTGGGTTTGTATGCCGGTTCCGCAAGTTCGAATGGTGATTGCTGTCCTCGCGCTTGCGGCCCTTCAGCCCTCTGCAACGTCAACGACTGCGCAAGTTACCGAGTCATCAAACCGAGGCGCGCCTCTCTCCGCCGACCAGGTCGTGGACAAACTCATTCGCAATAATCAGGCGCGCGCCCAGGCCCTTCTGCACTCCGAGTCCCTGCGCGTGTACCGCCTCGTCTATCGCGGGTTCCCCGGAGACCGGGAAGCGGAGATGACCGTCCGTGCCACCTACGATCGCCCCGCAACCAAGAACTTCCAGATCGTCTCCCAGAGCGGATCAAAATTGATTCAGGATCGCGTTTTCAAGAGGCTGCTCGAAAGCGAAAAAGAAGCGGCCCAGCCGGCGATCAGCGCGCAATCCCGATTGAATCGCGATAACTACGACTTTGAACTGGTGAGCTACGAGCCGTCGAAAACCGGTGGTCAATACGTGTTGCAGGTCCGCCCCAAGTCCCGGACCAAGTACGTCTATCGCGGCAAAATCTGGGTTGACGGAACCGACTTCGCGGTCACCCGTATAGAAGGCGAGCCAGCCCTCAACCCATCATTCTGGACGAAGAAGAGCGAGATTCACCACGAATACGAAAAGGTCCAGGACTTGTGGCTCCCGGCCCGCAACGAGTCGGTGAGCTACATCCGTTTGGGGGGACAAGCCACTCTGACCATCGACTACAAAGACTATCGGGTGGACGAGGCGAGCCCGCCCAAGCTTTCACTGGCCGCAGGCAAACCGTGATCCGGTTGTCTAAAGAGTAATCAGAAAGAGAAAAGAAGAGATCGCAGCGAATCTCAACCACTCGTTGAGTGGCCTGCGAAAAAGGCTCCAAACCCAGCCACCGTGGCCTGGATAAAGAGCCTTTCCCTGAGAGCTGAGAGCTTGGAACTGAGAGCTGCCTTAGTCGTTCCCCGCCGCCGGCGATGCAACCAGCTCCGCCGCGGTCAGATCACCCACCAGCGGAGGCTTCGGCGGCAGATTGTCGAGCGTGAGCATGTAGACATGCCGCGCCAGGCCGAGTTTCTTGAGCAGCCAGATGCCATACCAGTTCATGTCGATTTCGTACCATGCCATGCCGTGCCGCGCCGATACCGGATGCGCGTGATGATTGTTGTGCCAACCTTCGCCGAACGTGACCAGCGCCACCAGAAGATTGTTGGTCGACATATCCTTGGTCGCGAAACGCCGCGTTCCCCAGAGATGCGTGACCGAGTTCACCATCCAGGTCGCATGCAGCCCGACAACGACGCGCGCAAATACCCCCCACAGTAGCCACGGCAGTCCGCCGATAGCGTAAAGAATGACGCCGACGATGACGTTGCTCGTCCAGTGATACTTGGTCAGCCAGACGTGCACCTTATCTTTGGTCAGGTCAGGAACGTAGCGGGCCAGCGTTGTCGTGTCGTGGTGCATCGACTTGCCCGTGAGGATCCAGCCCATGTGCGCCCACCATTTGCCGTCGATCGGCGAATGCGGATCGCCCTCTTCGTCCGAAAACTGATGATGGATGCGATGTGTCGCCACCCAGAAAATCGGCCCGCCCTCGAGCGCCAGCGTCGCGCACCAGGTCAGAAAATATTCCACCCACTTCGGAGTCTTGTATCCACGATGCGTCAGCAGCCGGTGATAACTCATGCCGATGCCCAGGCTGCCCGAGATCCACCAAAGAAAACATTGCTACAAAGAAAGCCTTCCAGGTAAAGAAAAAGAGCGCCGCGATCGCGCCCAGGTGAAACAGAATCATGGCCGTTCCGGTGCCCCAGTTGAAGCCATCATGATCGGCACGGTCTTTGCGCAGGCTGGTGCCGCTATCCATCGCTTGCGCAGTTTCGGTTGTTGTTTCACTCATCGAGGTTGTCTCCCACACCCTTATTTGGAACGACAATTAGGACAATACCAAGGGAGCGGGAAGTTGTTTGTAATACTTGTGTAATCCCCACCCAGGCAACGGGTTACGGGCGTAACGCGTGTTCGCCAGACGGGCTTGTTCCGCCCCAAGACACGGCGCTCCGTCCCTAACCTCGGACCGTATCGAGCGTGATCCTGCATACCTCGCGCAGTGACGATTGACCTTTGCGCGCGGGACCGAGGGTCGTAGAATTCCGCTTTGCATTGAAAGCGTAGTCCAGACGGAGGTCTCCGTTGAAGAAGACTCAATTACAAAGTGTGTCTATCATTCTCGCCGGACTGGTTTTGTCAGGCCTGCTCGGAGCTCAGACTCAGCCCCCCGCGAAGGCCCCTGAATACAAAATTCCGCCGGAAGCCGCGCAGAGAGAAAATCCCGTAAAACCAACTCCCGAGTCGCTCGCCAAGGGAAAGAAAATGTATGCGATCGACTGCGCCATGTGCCACGGCGCCAACGGAGACGGCAAAGGTGACATGGCTTCGGACATCAAGAACGTCACCGACTTCACCAATCCCGACGTGCAGAAGGCCCACACCGACGGCGAGTGGTTCTACGTCATCCGCAAAGGCAAGGGCGAAATGCCTCCCGAAGGCGACCGCGCCAAGGACGAAGAAGTCTGGAATATCGTGAATTACGTCCGGTCATTTGCGAAAAAGTAGGCAACTGCAGAGACGGCCGTTCTCCCGCTAGCGTAGAAAACGGCCGCTCCCGGGTGTTCAATGCCGAGCGCGCAGCTCGGCAGCTCTCGTCCCTGGTCAGTTCTTCTTACGCGGCCCCTTTCGCTGCTCCCTTGACCTCGACGCCCGCCCATTTCTCCAGCAGCGTAAGCGTCGCCGCATAATCCAGATCGCGCTGCCCTTCCTCGGCAGCCACGTCATAGACCTCTTCCACCGCCTCGAGCCCCGGCAGCCGCACCCGCGCTTCGCGGGCCGCTTCAAGTGCCAGGTGGATATCCTTCAACATCAGCCGCAACGGAAAATTCGGCGAGAAGTCGCGCGACAAAATAAATGGAGCTTTATACTCCACCACCCCCGAGCGCACCATCGACGCCTGAATCAGCGGGATCAGCTTTTCGACGTCCACGCCAAGCTTGGCAGCCAGCGTCAGCGCTTCCGCGAAGCCTTCAAATATGAGCGCGATCTGCAGATTCATCACCAGCTTCGTCGCCTGCCCCTTGCCGGTTTCGCCCATGTGGAAGACCTGCTTGCCCATCGCCTGGAATAGCGGTTGCAAACGCTCCAGCGAAGCCGCGTCACCTCCCACCATGAAGATCAGGCTGCCGCTGGCGGCGGCAATTTTTGAGCCGGTCATCGGTGCGTCCACATAACTGACGCCGCGCGCCTTCACGCGTTCGGCGAACTTGACCGTCGCTGATGGCGAAATCGTGCTCGAATCGGCAATAATCATGCCGGATGTCAGCGACGCTTCCGCGCCGTTCGGCCCGAACAACACGCTCTCGACCGCCTTCGTATCAGAGACGCACATCCAGATGACGTCCACGCCCTTGGCCGCGTCTGCCGGGGAAGCCGCGGTGCGCGCGCCCTCCACGTCCTTGCCCGGAGTGCGGTTCCAGATCGCGACCTCGTGTCCGGCCTTTGCCAGGTTGGCGGCCATCGACCGCCCCATGATTCCCAGTCCAAGAAAAGCTACGCGCATTGAAAGTTTGCTCCTTCCGCGAAACTGAGTCCGTAAATCCTCTGAATCTTCGCTCTTGCGTGCGTTGCTTCGGGCCCACCCCAACAGACTAGATTAGAAATGACCACGAAAGTAACGGTCAAGGCGGGCCGCATTTGTCATACACTGGAAATTACACCCAGACGGGACCATCGAATGGAATGCGTCCGCGCTGGTGAGTATGGCATCTAATTCGATAGCGCATTTTCATCATACTGGCCGGTGATGCACGTTAGGAGCAACTGGTCGAAGTAATGGTTAAGTCCTCATTAAAGAATCCAGCACTACGCAAGCGCGCAAGTCAGTTTACCCGTCTGGTGCGGCATTCCGCGGTTACTCCCCGCACCGGACAGAGCCACAAGCCCCGCCTGGTGACAAATGGCGAATTGGGAGTCACCTTTATCGGGCATTCCAGCTTTTTCCTGCAAATGGGTGGCATGAATGTGATCATCGATCCCAACTTCGCCAGATGGCTCTTCGTTCTCAAGCGCCTGCGCCAGCCCGGATTGAAGTTGCACGACCTGCCCCCCATCGATGTCGTGCTCGTGACCCATGCTCATTTCGATCACCTGCATCGCCAGTCCTTGCGCACGATCGCGCGCCTGACGCGGCGCGAGGCCGGAAGCGCCCCCACCCTGGTCGTCCCGCATCACGTTTTCGACCTGGTCTCCGACTTGGGCTACAAGCGCATTATCGAACTTGAATGGTGGAATACCCATCTTCAGGGCGCGCTCGAAATCACCCACGTGCCCTCGCGCCACTGGGGAGCTCGCGTTCTCAAGGACTCCCATCGCGGTTACGGAGGCTACGTGCTGCGCGCCGGAAAGCACTCGGTTTATCATGCGGGCGATACGGCATATTTTTCCGGTTTCCGCGAGATTGGCGAACGCTTATCGCCAGAATTGGCGCTGCTGCCCATAGGAGCCTACAATCCGCCGCAATTCCGCAATGTGCATACCAGTCCGGCCGACGCCATGCAAGCCTTTCTGGACTTGCACTCCCGCTGGATGGTCCCCATGCATTACGGCACCTTCCGTCTCTCGCACGAACCTATCGAAGAGCCGCTGCAATTGCTGGATAAAGAGGCCCGGGCAGCAGGAGTGAAAGATAAAGTTGTAGTCCTCGAGGAAGGCGTCACCCGCCTCTTCTGACTGTGTGGCGCGGGCGCCCCCGCCCGCGAGCGGCGGGCGATCAAAAATCGCTTCTCTCCCGGGGCATTGGAGTCCAGAGGTTTCCAAACCACTCCGTTGGGATTTCAGGTAAGAATCTCACCGTTTCACGATTCGAGGACTGATTGACCGACAAAGACGCAGCCTACTGGATCCGAACGCTCGACCTCACGCCACACCCCGAAGGCGGCTACTACCGCCAGACCTACCGCTCCGCCTTGCAGTTGCCAAAGACCGCTCTGCCCCCAGAGTTCAGCGGGCCCCGCCCAGCCTCGACCGCAATCTATTACTTGCTAGATGGAGACAATTTTTCCGCCTTCCATCGCCTCCGCTCGGACGAACTTTGGCACTTCCATCTCGGGGCGCCGCTACTGGTCCACGTGATCGAAACCGACGGCGGCTATTCGAAGATTCAACTGGGAAACAATCCCGAAGCCGGCGAAGTATTTCAAGCCGCAGTAAAGGCCGGATGCTGGTTTGCCTCGCAACTATCCCCACATACAAAACGCAACGACGCCTTCGCGCTGGTCGGCTGCACGGTCGCTCCCGGCTTTGACTTTGAGGACTTCGAACTGGGAAGACGAGAAAGCCTTCTGCAAAGCTATCCGCAACACCGCGACTTGATTCTCGGCCTGACTCGCCAGTAGTCGGGCAGCACCGCACCAACCATAGCGCCGGCGCAGCACTTACCAACTCTTGGAGGCCCGGCCAGCTCTCATTCCAGTCCCACCTCACCCCAAAAGCCGTTCACTCCGAAGTAACCAACGCGCTCCGCCTGCATCCAATTAAACAGCCGCAGCCCCATGCTATACTGCGCAAAAGCGGTAGGTAGATCCCTCCAACTTGCCTGCCCCGAGGATTTTGCAAAATGGCCGGTAGTTCTCGTCGTTCTCTCATCCTGGTTGTTTTTGTGCTCGCGCTCTTCGGACTACTCGGAATGTTGTTCGCCCAGCGCATCAGCCCGGCGGCAACGCCCAGCACCGACTCCGATGTCCGCGACAGCTTCAAGCAGTTCACCCAGGTTTATGAGACCGTCGAGCAGAACTATGCCGATCCGGTGAATCCCGACAAGGCGATTTACGACGGCGCGATCCCAAGCATGCTGCACCAGCTCGACCCGCACTCCAACTTCTTCGATCCCAAGTCCTATTCCCAGCTCCGCGAAGAGCAGCGCGGCAAGTACTACGGCGTGGGCATGACGGTCGGACCGCGCAACAATAAAGTAATTGTGATCGCTCCTTTCGTCGGAACGCCCGCTTATCGCGCAGGCATCCGTCCGGGCGACATCATCGCCGCCATCGATGGCAAGCCGACTGACAACATGAGCACTTCCGACGTCGCCGATCTGCTGAAAGGTCCAAAAGGAACCACGGTCCGCATCACCATGTTGCGCGAAGGCTCCGATCATCCGCTCGAGTTCAGCGTGGTCCGTGACGAGATTCCCCGCTACAGCGTCGACCTGCACTTCATGATCAAGCCCGGCATCGGATACATGCACGTCTCCGGCTTCCAGGAAACGACGGAGCATGAGGTTTCCGAAGCCCTCGATCAGATGGGCGACCTCAAGGGCCTGGTCCTCGACCTTCGCCAGAATCCCGGTGGGCTATTGAGCGAGGGCGTCGGCGTCGCCGACAAGTTTCTCAAAAAGGGCCAGCTGATCGTCTCGCATCACGGCCGCTCATCGCCGGAAAAGCGCTATACCGCAGCGCGCGGCAACGGCGGCAAAGACTATCCTCTGGTCGTGCTGGTCAACCGCGGCACGGCCTCTGCCGCCGAGATCGTCGCCGGAGCCATTCAGGATCATGATCGCGGTCTGATCGTCGGTGAAACCACTTTCGGCAAGGGGCTCGTCCAGACCGTTTATCCCCTGGCCGAAAATACCGGACTCGCGCTCACCACCGCGAAGTACTACACGCCCAGCGGTCGCTTGATCCAGCGCGATTACAGCAACCTTTCTCTGTACGACTACTACTACAACCGCGAAAACGAAGACAATACCGCCAATAAAGAAGTGAAGCTCACCGACGGCGGACGCACCGTCTACGGCGGCGGCGGCATCACTCCCGACGTGAAGCTAGCTCCCTACAAGTCCAACAAGTTTCAGGACGAGTTGCTGCAGCACTACGCCCTGTTCAATTTCGCCAAGAAATACACCAATTCCCACAAGGTGGCCCAGAGCTTCGAAGTCGACGACGTGATCCTGCAGGACTTCCGCAAGTTCCTCGACGAAGAAAAAATCTCCTACACCGAAGGAGAGCTGATCGAGAACAACGATTGGCTGCGCTCGAACCTGAAGAGCGAAATCTTCGTCGATGCCTTCGGACAGGAAGAAGGGCTGAAAGTCCGCGCGGAAACCGATCCCGACGTGATCAAGGCTTTGGAGCTGATGCCCCAGGCGCGCGCCCTGGCCGACAACGCCCGGAAAGTCATCGCCGAGAGAAACTCAGCCCCTCCCGTCCGCCGCTAGCGCGATCGGATTACCATTCAATGACAGGCCCGGAGCATCGGGCCTTTTGCTTTTTCGGCCTGCGACCTTCGCGTTCCAAGCTTCTCGCATCTTAATGAACCTGTTCTTTCCATGATCCCCTCGCTTCATCACATCTCGCGAGTCATGCGGTTAGTGTTGCTGGCGGTTGTTTTTGTCAGCGTCGCCGAATGCACTGCCCAGGCACCGCCACAAACGCCGACCGACACTAAGCACGCGCACTCTGCTAGTGGCGGCAAGAAACTTAAAGTCAAGGGCATCACCAACTTTGGAGAAGTCACGCCCACGCTTTTCCGGGGCGGGCAACCGAACGAAACAGGTTTCCAGGCGCTGGCCAAAATGGGTATCGATATCGTGGTAGACGCGCGTGGAGATCGCAGCGACAGCGAGGGCAAAGATGTGCGCCGTCTGGGAATGCAATATGTCGCGATTCCATGGCATTGTCCATTCCCCCATGACGATGTTTTCGCTCGATTCCTCAAGCTGCTCCAGGACAATCCCAACAAAAAAGTATTCGTGCATTGCCGCCTGGGAGACGATCGCACCGGAATGATGATCGCCTCTTACCGCATGGCCGATGAAGGCTGGACCGCGGATGAGGCGATGCTCGAAATGCAGCATTTTGGCTTCAGCCGCGAACACCATTTCATCTGCCCACGCCTGGGCCCTTACGAGCACAGCTTTCCCAGTCATTTGGAAAGCAATCCCGTCTTCAAGGACCTGCGCTCTCCGGCCGCCGCCGCTAGCATGCCAGATGCCCCGAAATAGCTCGTTTTGCTGCCTTTACCGGGCTTGCCAGCCTCATCAACCGCCCGGCAGTAACCGCCCATCGCCGGCTCCCCGAAAATCCCTTGAGTGTGGCTCCGGAAAGCCCTAAAGTACTGTCAGGAATCGCCCGGAGGGCGTCGCTCTGCCAGCAACGGCCATACTTCAACCTGGATTCGAGAGCGTACCTTGGATTCCTGCCGTGCTTCTGGCTCTTGCCGCCGGAACCACGGATTGGCGCGACCGGAGGATTCCCAACTGGCTCACCGTTTCAGGGGCCGCGTTGGGAATCGCCACGAATACAATTTTTTATCGCTGGACGGGCTTGAAAACCGCACTGCTGGGAATGATGATTGGTCTGGCTCTGGTGTTGCCCTTCGTCCTGATCCGCAGCCTGGGAGCCGGCGATTGGAAGTTGTCGGGCGCTCTCGGAGCCTGCATCGGCTGGCGTCAGCTCCTGACCGTCCTGCTGGTAGCGATTCTGCTGGCCGGAGCGATGGCCATCGTAGTAGTGGTGTGGAAGGGACGCCTGAAACAAACGCTGGTGAACATCGCGCACCTGCTTGCGGCGGCCTTCAGTCTGCGGATGCCCGGGCCCGAAGTATCGCTCGACAACCCGCAGTCCACCAAGGTTCCGTTCGGAGTCGCCATGGCCATGGCGGTGTTATTTTGTGGACTGGGCAGAGCCCTGGGCAAAATTTAGTCGGGCACCGACGCTGGACACTGGCACTGGAGAACATGAGAATTCTGGCACGAAAACTTCGCAGCACCCAGGGAGCCGAGATTGCCGAAGCCGCGCTCGTACTCCCGGTAGTGTTCGTGTTTCTGCTCGGAATCGTCTGGTTCGGACGCGCCTTCAACATCTACTCCACCATCCAGCAAGCCGCCCAGCAAGGCGCAATCGCGGCCGCCCGGCCTCAGTGCGCGACTTGCCAACAGCAGTCCACCAGACAAAGTGGGACGGCGGCCACCAATGCAATCTTCGCTGTCATGCAAGCCTCCAGCCTCGATCCAAACCAGATTATTCCGGTCACCGGTTCCGGCCCCCTTTGCGCCACTCACAGGAAAGTTACGATATGCCGTGAGATGCTGCTCAACAACACTACGGCCTCCGCGCAACCGCAACCCTGCTCTTCTACACCCACGCCCTCCCAACTTTGCGGCACGATGGTGACTTTCCAGTATCCGTTCCAATTCACTCTGCCCTTCACGTCGTTGAACTTCAGCAAAGTTACGTTGACCGCGCAAGCGCAGACCAGGACGGAGAACTAGATGCCCCGCCTCCAAATTCGGCGCTGGCTCCCGGCAGATCGGGCCCAGCGGTTGCTGCGAAAGACGGATGGGTCCGCCATCCTCGAATTCGCCATCTCCCTGCCGCTTCTGGTCGTCTTCGTGGTCGGCATCTACGATTTCAGCGGAGCCTTCAACCAGAAACAGAAAATCGAACAAGCCGCGCAGGAAGGAGCGATTATTGCCGCCGCCCAACCGACCAATGACCTTAACGGAAACACCAATCCTCCCTCTCTTCAACCGGTAGTCGCTGCCGTATTCAATTCCCTGGCAGGCAGCGGCGTCCTTCCGCAAGCCAACCAGGGTACTTGCTCTTTGAATCCGCCCCCGATCCCAAGCCAACTTCCCATTCCCGGCATGACGATTGGCCCCTTGACCTGGGTGTATACCATTTCCGGATGTTCCGGTTATGCCGCCGACTCCAATCGCGGCTGCATGAGCGACTCCGGCAACAACCTGTGGATCGTCATTAATCGAGGCTGGGTTCCGGCGGTATCTGCCGGATCCACGGCAGCCGTGCCTATCGGCAGCTCGGTGATGGTGGCCTACGACTATCACTGGCGCTTCAACAGCGCGATTCAGTTACTATTCCCCGACGCCGGATACAAACCAAAAACCTGCATCAGTGAGACTTCCACCGTTCTCAATCAGTCTTGAGGAATCCGTGCGAATCCCTCCATCCAACTCCGGCCGTACCAGCGAAAAGGGCATCATCATCACCCTGGTCGCGATTTTCATGCTCTTTGTAGTGGGAGCGATGGCCGCGCTGTCAATCGACGTCGTCACGTTCTATACCGCCCGCAGCGAAGCGCAAATCGCGGCTGACAGCGCGGCACTAGCAGCGGCCCGCGTCCTGGCAAACTCAGGCCTGACCTCGTCGGGCGGCGGTACGATCACGAACCCGTTCCCGATCGACACCACCACAGCGCTGGCGACCAACATCGCCACCCAGATCGCACGACAGAACCCGATTGGCGGAAGCACCCCACAAGTCACCGTCACCCCATCCCTCGCAAATCTGAGCGACCCTCGCGTCACCGTAAAGGTGACAGCGACTCTACCCACATTCTTCGCTCGCATCTGGGGAACCACCACCGTTGGAGTGAGTGCGACCGCCACTGCGGAGGCCTACAATCCTTCCGGCTTGGCAACCAATGGGAGCAACGCCGGTCAAGCAGCTCCGGTAGCGGCTTCGTGCGTAAAGCCTTGGTTGCTGCCCAACATTGATCCCAGCCCCACCGCTACCGCGAACGGTTACATCTTCGATCCCGCAAGCGGCCAGATCCAGGATCCCAGCCTCCTCGGCTGGTATTCACCTAGTCCACCGGCGGACCTGACCAGCTTGCACGCGGGCTGTGCGGCAGGCGACTGCAGTGGCGGATTCCCCAGCAATTTGTATTCCTGGCAATATCTTCCCGCAGATCCCGGCACCTTTGTTCCACCCAGCAGCAGTTCAGTCTCATGCTTCGGAAGCGGCTTCTTTACCTCATATCAATACAGCGTCGCGGGCTGCGTCCAAACTCCTATCGCCTGCAACCAAAGCGTTGCAATTGACTCGAGCAGCTATGGTCCCAATCGCGATCTTGACACCTCCCTCGCCGTTGACTGCCTGACCCACCACCCGGGTCCGGTCGGAGACGATGGTAGTGG
Source organism: uncultured Acidobacteriaceae bacterium (assembly GCA_963838315.1). Taxonomy (GTDB): domain Bacteria; phylum Acidobacteriota; class Terriglobia; order Terriglobales; family Acidobacteriaceae; genus Acidiflorens. The sequence goes on along the minus strand of CAWIQW010000011.1, from coordinate 60,182 downwards.
AGACAGCGTCAACCTGAATAACAGTCCCCTATACCCTTTCGAATTTCTAGCCGGGGAAGAATACAACTCTCTCGTTCAGGCCGGTATCCTCAACCCTCAAACCCCTGTACTGACGAGCGATTCGCTGGTGACCGTGCCGGTTTTTGATAGTAGAACTCTCGCCAGCCCGGTTCAGGTGATCGGCTTTGTGCAGTTGTTTCTCCAGCCATCAGGCAGCCATGTGGAAGGACCGGGGGGGCCGGCCGCATACAAGATTCGAACGATGGTCATCAACATGGTCGGATGCGGCACGAACGCCACCGGTACCCCCGTCTACGGCAACGGCCCCTCCGCCGTCCCAGTGCGCCTGATCGCGACTCCGACAGCGAACTAGCGCAAGCGGCCCGCGCGCGGCAAGCGGCCGTCGCAAAATTCCAGTAAATTCATTCCGGAGAGTCAAAGAAGCACCGCGAACACGCGGCAAATACATGGGAGGTGCCGGGCAGATCTTAATGGGGGAGGGCTGCGGAACATCTAGGCTTCGACAAGCCTGTATCCAAACGATCCACCCAGCCCAGCCATCCTACCTGCACTCCGCGCTAGGCGCAATTCCGAGAACGACCTACCACGAACGGAGTAGTACACAAACACTCCGCAGTCCCGCGTGCTCGTTCGCGTCCACACCGGCAAGAATAAAATCGAAGAAGACGGGCTGAGCTCAAATGCCCAGCCCCTCGGGAAGTTTGCGGTTAGTTCCGGTTGGGTTTGTATGGCGAGGGCCGCAGATGCTTGGCGCGACTCCTTCCCGTTGGCCCCAGAGTTGGCGTGCAGACATCCGAATTAGCCAGAATCGTGTTATCCACGTTCAAGAAGGTATTCACGCCCGTCCCGCTCAAAGGGATCGTATTGCCCGAGCTCAACGGCCCTATCAGGATCCCCGCGCAAGCCTCGTTAATGGTATTGCTCTCCACGTAGTTCCCGCTTCCCGTGGTGGCAGGCCCGCACGAATCATCCAGATGGATAGCATCCATGCTGCTCCCGTAGATGATGTTACCGATCGCTTGATTGTTATTGCTGCAAAGGTCGATCGCGTCCCCATAGTAGAGTCCGGGTGCGCCCCCGTACAGGCTTTGGGTCCCGATCACAGTGTTCTTTTGAATGACCGTGTGGTTTGCATCCCCGTTCGAGTCCGAATCCGGAACAATTCCAAACTGTGTGCTCTCCACTATATTGCCCGCAACCGCGATGAACTCCGAGTCGTAGATTAGAATCCCCGAAGCCGCATAACAGTATTGCGGGACGCCACTCGGCGAGCAGTTTGGCGGGTTTACGTAGATGTCGTCCACCACGTAGTTGTTTTGAACCGTGCCCTGAGCGGAATAGCCGATCTGGATGCCATTCTGTGCAGTAACCGTAATGGCTCCTTCACCCACCACAGTGTTCCCGGTGACGGTGACCTTGGGCGCGCCGCTCAATACCCCGGGACCGCTTGCGGTAATTCCATTCTTGTCATAATTCCGCACGGAGTTATTGCTCACCGTCACCGCCGGACTTCCAACATTGGCCTCCACATTGATGGCCAGACCTCCCTGGCAACCCTGAAAGCCCGTCGGATACAGCACGTTCCGAACCGCGTTGTCGGTGATAACTCCGGAAGAGTTCTGGAAGTAGATGCCCATCGGATCGATTCCACAACTCATAACGTTGCCGTTGGCTCCGTCTACGGCCATGTGTGAAATCGTAACGCTCGCGGCGTCCTCGACAAAAATCTGAGCCGCTATGAAATTGCCGAAAATGTCCTTGCCATTGACCGAGAGCCCCCCGCCCGGCGCTACAACCGTAGACGCCGTAGGCCCGTTCCCGATCAACGTCAGGCTCTTATTGATCATCACCTGCTCGGGATAACTTCCTGGGCAAACTTTCACCGTGCCGCCCGCAGGAACCGCGTTCACCGCCAGCTGAATTGTGGCGTAGGCTGGAAACTTCGTGCAGTTGCCAACCGCAACCGTGTTAGAAGAAGACGCGAAGGCCTGCCCGCTGAGTGCGACGAGCACAACCAGGACAAAACCAAGGATTGTCAAATTGCGAATCGGAAGCACTGTAAATTCCTCCAGTAGTAGGGTGACTCGGCCTGAGAGGAGCCCAAGTAGTCGCGGTCAAACTATAACTTTAGACCCTGTCAAAAACAACTAAGCGAACAAAGTAGTTACAGGCTACTGACTTTGGCTAGTTCCGCGATCCAGCCCTCACTCCCTGTCCATCAGCGTACCCGTCCCGTTGCGAAAGCTCGCCTTCCGTTGGCATCGGTTGCACCCGCCGCGCGGAACCCAACCCTGCATCCCTCCTCCGTTACGATCGTAGTTCCCTTCCGGCTATTTCACTTGCAAGACATCGGCAGGCTGGCATTCTATAGTGTAGGTATGCGATGGCTCCGCGCTGGAATCCCACTGTCATTGGCCATGGTGTCGCTGGCCGCCGGCCTCTGGGCCGCTGACACGGCTCCGCTCTCTGCCGCTTCGCCCTGTTCCAAAGGCGGGGGCGCATTGGATTGCCCCGGCTCCATTCCGCCTCCCGTCCTCAATTCCTCCAAAGACTTCAAGGAGGCTCACCGGGCCTTCGAACGCGGACTCAAACTGCAGCGTTCGCAAAAGATCGATGAAGCCCTCGACCAGTTCGAACGCGCCTCCCGCCTGGTTCCGCAGAGCACGGAATACCTCGCAGCCTCCGAGATGACCCGCCAGTATCTCGCCGGCACCCACCTGCAACGAGGGAATGACGCCCTTCTCGAAGGCCGCCAGACCGAAGCTCTGGGCGAGTTCCGCGCCGCGCTCCTTCTCGATCCGCAAAATGAATTCGCGCAACAGCGTGTCCTGGATGCCGCCGGCCCGCCGTCAGTCCACACCCCCGCGCGCCCGCAAGTTGTCGCCAGTGCCAACAGCCTGGCCGCCAAGCCCTTGGACTCGCTCCACGACATCCACTACGTCGGCGATGCGCGCGGCCTGCTCACTTCCGTCGCTTCGAGCTACGGCCTGACCATCCTTTTCGACGATTCCTTTCAGACTCGCCGCGTTCGCTTTGATATCGACCAGGCCAACTTCACCACGGCACTGCAGGCCGCTTCGGCCGTCACCAAAAGCTTCGCCGTCCCGCTCGAGGATACGGTCCTGTTTGCCGCCGCCGACAATCCCGAGAACCACCGCCTCTTCGATCGTATGGGCATGCGCTCCTTCTATTTTTCTGGCGGCGAATCAAAAGATCTCACCGAAGTCATGAATTCGCTGCGCAGCCTGTTCGAATTTCGCTTCGTCAGTCTGAATGCCGCTGCCAGCACCATCACCATCCGCGGACCCGTCGGAACTCTCCAGGCTGCGACCGAGTTTCTCGGACAACTCAACTCCCCGCGCCCCGAAGTGCTCCTCGACATTCAGGTTTTTGAGATCAGCCACTCCCGCGCCGCCGACTTCGGTGTGCATTTCCCCAATCAGTTCAATCTCTTCAACATTCCCGCAGCCGCCCTGGCCGCGCTGGGCGGCCAGAGCGCGTCGAGTCTGATCAACCAGCTTATTTCCTCGGGAGGTATTAACCAGGCGGGCAATAGCACGATCTCTTCCCTGCTCTCGCAACTGCAAGGCGGGCAGAATTCCATCTTCAGCCAGCCTTTAACCACCTTCGGCGGAGGCCTCACGTTTTTCGGACTCAGCCTCGACCAGCTTGCCGCCGTGCTTTCCCTGAACGAAAGTTCAGCCCGCTCCCTGCAGCACGTCACTCTGCGCGCCTCGCAGGAGAAGGAAGCCACCTTCAAGGTGGGCTCGCGCTACCCGGTACTCAACGCCAGCTTCTCTCCTATTTCCAACAGTCCCGCCATTGCCGGAGTCCTGGGAAATCAGTCCTATACCGCGCCCTTCCCGTCCGTAAATTATGAGGACATCGGCCTCACCCTCAAGGCCAAGCCGCAAGTCCACGGAAATTCCGACGTCGCTCTGGAGTTGAACCTGCAGATGCGCGGCCTGGGAGCCGCCAATGTAAACGGCGTTCCCATCATCACCAACCGCGAATTCACCGGAGGAATCCTGTTGCGGGAGGGCGAACCTGCCCTGATCGCCGGCATGATTACGGTGTCCGATCAGCGCAGCCTGAATGGCTTGCCCGTTTTCTCCCAGGTTCCCGGATTTGGCGTCCTGGTCTCGCAGCACTCACACCAGGAGATGGACGACGAGCTCGTCATCCTCGTTACGCCCCACGTCGTCAGCGGACCGGAACGCTCCCAGGCCCCAGAAATCTGGATCAACAAGTAGCTGCCTATTTATCGCTTTTCTCGCCGCCTTCGCTTTTTTCCTGGCTCGCCATGAAGTCCACAATCTTCTTCAGCGTCTCCACCGGAACACCTCCGCTTAATCCGCGTCCATTGATGTAGATCGATGGCGTCCCGTTCACACCGACGGATCTGCCCAACGCCACCGAAGCTTCGATCCGCGACTTGGTCTCAGGTTTCACCGCGCACGCGGCAATCTCATCGGCGTTCGCTCCGGAAGCGGTCGCGATCGCCTTCAGCTTCTCGTCGGCATTCGCCTCTGTAATATTGGCCTGATCCTCGAAAGTCTTGGCAATAAACTTCCATACCGCTTCATTCGAGGCTCTCCCCACGCAGTCCACATACCCGGCCGCTTTGAGCGCCCAGTTGTGCGAGGGCAGCGGAAAGTTCTGAAATACGAAGTGGGCGTCAGGCTCCTGCGCCAATAGCGACTCCACCATCGGAGCGACTTTCTGGCAGTGCGGGCATTGCATGTCGCTGAATTCCACGATCGTCACCGGAGCTTTCGCCGGTCCCTTCGCGGGCCCATTTACACCCTTTTCGAGTTTCATCCGCGCCTCATCGAACGGATGCGCACCGAACGGCAGGATGTCTCCCGTGATGGCGTGCTTTCCATCGGAACTTACCAGCAGCTTGTTCTGATTTGCCCCTTGGGCATTGGTGATGATCACTGTCACGTCAGCAATGCCAGGAATCTCGGACGGACGGATATCCGCGATTTTCCAGGTAATCGTCGGATCATATCCAAAAGTCTGAAACAGAAATGCATTCACTGTGTCTTCCGACGGCAGCACGGTTGGGACGGCGCCCGAAGCGCCTGCCGCCGGCTTGACGACCGGTTTCGCCGCTGGCCTCGCGGAAAGAGTCGGCGTCTGGGTCTGGGCGGCGGCGATCTGGCTGGTCTCGAGAGCGATGCCAGACAACACAAGGACGGCTAGCAAAAGGCGGGGCATAGTTTTCATATGGGTTCGAAATCGATTGTTACAAAACCAGCGCGAATTGTCATTCCGGTGACACATGAGTTGCCAGTCCGTAGCGCCCGCATCCGAGGTGTGTCAATTCTTTTGTGTAAACGGCCCGGTTTTATTTTTGAGGATGGGGTGCGAGAATCGTCGAGTCGGTGAAGCGGAGGCAGGCTCTGCCGGAGGGCAACCGGCCAAGGAATAGCCGACGGGGAACTCATCGCAGCCGATGAGCACTGGGAGCGGCGACCCCGGTTGCCGCTTCCGGCTTGGCTTGTTTCCCATCGGAGCGATAGATTTCCCTCATGCCTGAAAAAACTCACACTCTTCTGCGGCAGAGAAGCCATGCGCGTTTTCATGGGGCCATTCTCTCCAGGGCCGGCATGCGCTCCGGCCAGAGAATGGCGAAGTGGTTCAAGGCTTCGCGCCAGTGATGGATGGGCATCGTCCACTTCTTCGCGGCCTGTCGCAACGCCAGAAACAACAACTTCAACGCGGCTTCTTCGTTGGGAAATCCGCCGCGAGTTTTGATGATCTTGCGCAGCGACCGGTTCAGCGACTCCACGCTGTTGGTGGTGTAGATGGCGCGGCGGATGTCCGGCGGATAGTGGAAAAACGGCGTGATGTGCGCCCAGTTCCGCCGCCACACCTGGCCCACGCTGGGATAGGCTTTCCATTTACTCTCTAACTCCGCCAGCTGTTGCTCGGCCTCGGCCACTGTGGCCGCACGATAAATCGCCTGTAAGTCCGCCACCGCTTGCTTGCGTAACTTCCACGGCAGGTAGTTCAGCGAGGCCCGCACCAGATGCACGATGCAGAGCTGCACCTCGGTCTGGGGATACACCGCTTCGATAGCCTCCGGGAAGCCCTTCAGCCCGTCCACGCAGGCGATGAAAATATCTTTCACCCCGCGATTGCGCAGTTCGGTGAGCACCTGCAGCCAGAACTTTGCGCCTTCGCTTTGCGCCACCCACAGCCCCAGTACTTCCTTCTGCCCTTCCAGGTTCACGCCCAGCACCACATAAATCGCCTTGTTCTGGACGTGCCCTTCGTCGCGCACCTTCACCATGAGTGCGTCCAGATACACGATGGGATATAACTCCTCCAGCGGACGCCCCTGCCACAGCTTGACTTCCTCGACCACCGCCTCGGTCACGTTCGAGATCAGCGCCGGAGAAACCTCGATGCCGTACATCTCCTCCAGATGGCCCTGGATCTCGCGCGTCGTCATGCCGCGCGCGTACATGGAGATAATCTTGTCGTCGAAGCCGGTCCAGCGCGTCTGTCCCTTGGCCACGATCTTGGGCTCGAACGTGGCCTGGCGATCCCGTGGCGTCTCTAACTCCAACTCCCCGAAGTCGCCTTTCAGAGTCTTTCGGCTTTTCCCGTTGCGCGTGTTGCCCCGGTGGTGGCCCGCCGGATCGTGCTTCTCGTAGCCCAGATGATCGGTCATCTCGGCCGCTAAGGCCCGCTCCAGGATGGCCTTCGTCAGTTCCTTCAGCAGACCGTTCTCCCCGATGATATCCTCGGGCTTCTTGTAGTTGCTCAGCAGTTGGTCGATTACCCTCTTGTCGATGGCCATGGAGCCTCCTATTTTCTTCTCCCCATGACCGTTTACACAGTTTTATTTACACCCTCCGCATCCGCCCATTCACAACTGCTACACTATTCTCAATGGCAACTCAGGCTGCAACGTTTTCCGCGGCGCCTCCGGCCTCCACCGGAGTTATTCTTCCCGCGTTCACTCTCTGGTGGCGGGAGGTCGTGCGCTTCTATCGCCAGAAGGCGCGCGTCGTCGGCGTAATCCTTTCTCCGCTCTTGTTCTGGGTCGTCCTCGGTTCCGGCTTCGGCACTTCCTTCCGTTCGGGGCAGGCCTCGGGACAGCAGAATTATCTCGACTATTTCTTCCCCGGCACCCTCGTGATGATCATCCTCTTCACCGCGATCTTCACCATGATGTCGGTGATCGAAGACCGCAACGAAGGCTTCCTGCTTTCGGTCCTGGTCGCTCCGGTTCCCCGCGCCGCCATCGTGCTGGGAAAAGTCCTCGGCGGCACCACGCTCGCCGCCATCCAGGGAATGATCTTTCTACTGTTCGCCCCCTTGGTGGGCGTTCACTTCACTCTCACGTCGTTCGCCCTGATAACCTTGACCGTGTTTCTGGTTTCGTTTGCCCTGACCGCGCTCGGCTTCGCCATCGCCTGGCCTATGGATTCCACACAGGCCTTTCACGCCATCATCAATTTGTTCTTGATCCCGCTCTGGCTGCTTTCGGGAGCCCTTTTCCCTTTATCCAAAGCCTCGCAATGGATTCGCTGGCTCATGTATGCCAACCCTTTGACCTATGGCGTCGAGGCGCTGCGCACGCTCATGTATCCGGATGCGCCCAGTTCCTTCTCCTTCGAGTTCTCTCTGACCGCATCGATTCTGACCTTGTTGCTGTTCGCCCTTTTCATGTTCGGACTTGCCTTCATCCTCGCCAACCGTCGCACCACCAAGCCCGCTGCCTAGTATCGCTGGCACCTCGTTATGACTGATCAAGCTCTCGACATTCTCGCTCTCGCCGCGCACCGCGACGACGTGGAGCAAACTTGCGGTGGCACCCTGCTCAAGATGGCCGAGCGCGGCCACCGCACCGGCATCCTCGACCTGACGCAAGGCGAGATGGGCACTCGCGGCTCTGCCGAAGACCGCGCCCGCGAAGCCGAAGATGCCGCCCGCATTCTTAAAGTTTCCTGGCGTCAAGCGCTCGACATTCCCGACGGCCGCGTCGAGAACACCTGGGAGAATCGTCTGAAAGTGGCCCGCATTATCCGCGAAGTCCGGCCGCGCGTCCTCATCCTCCCCTACTGGGAGGGCCGCCATCCCGACCACTACACCGCATCCGTCCTGGGATACGAAGCCAGTTTCCTGGCCGGCTTGGCGAAGCTGCCAATCACCGATCAGCCGCCGCCCGCCAGCGGTATCAAATCGTTTTACGATTATGGATCGGCCGGGGTCGCTCCCCATCGGCCTTTCAAGATCATTTACGCCAGCCTATACCGCGATGTGCGGCCGACTTTTGTCGTCGACATCACCGATCAGTTCGAGACGCGGCTAGCTTCGCTCATGGCCTACAAATCACAGTTCAGCGATCAGCAGGCGGGCAGCGAAATCTTTCCCGCTCAAGCCGAGATTCGCGCCCGCGTCGAATCTATGGCCCGTTTCTACGGCATGTTGGGCGGCGTTACCTACGCCGAGCCGTTCGTGCAGAAAGAAGTTGGTCTGGTGGATGACGTACTGGCGCTTCCGGTGAAATCCATCTGATGGAAGAAGAAGTGACCGGCATCCTCGCCAGACCACAGGACCAAGACTGGTAGCTCTGCAAATAGCGCCTTAAGCTACGGGCACCATTTTCCCAACCTGCCTCAATGTTCCGGAGGCTCCTGCAATACCGACGCCGTCTGAATCCCTTTGGCTAGCTCCGGGATAATACCGATCTGGGCATAGATAGGCCGGATCAGTTTCCGCAGACTGGGCAGTTGCAGGGCAAAAGCGGCCGCCCCGCAGATGCAAATCACGCCGCCGATCATCAACGTGTGCGGAGCGCCGATCCGGCTCGCTGTGAATCCCGCGATCAAGCTGCCAAACGGCGCGACTCCTTGAAATGACATCGAATAGAAGCTCATCACGCGCCCCCGCTTCGCATTTTCCACGATCGTCTGAAGGATGGTGTTGCTCGATGCCATTTGTTGCATGAAGCAGAAGCCCGTCACCACCAGCAACAGCAACGAGAGCCAAAGCCGGCTCGATGCCGCAAAAACAATCAGCGAAGCCCCAAAGCCTGCTGACGTCAACGGAATGACGCGTCCCAAGCCAAGCACGCTTCGCCTCGCCGCCAGCGTCACAGCTCCCATCAGCGCGCCAACTCCGGCAGCGGCCATCAGAAACCCCAGCGTGTGCGCTCCCCCATGCAGAATGTTGCCCGCGAAAATGGGCATCAATGTCGTGTATGGCATGCCGACCAGGCTGATCAGCGCTAGCAGCAACAGGATCGACCAGATCGGCCGAAATCCCACGATGTAGTTCCACCCGTCCCGCAATTCCGACAGCACGCTTGGATGAGTTCGCGACCTCGGTTGCGCAACCACGCTCATAGCCAGCAATGACGCGATCACGGCCATGTAACTGAATCCGTCGATCAGAAAGCAATACCCCTCGCCGACACCGGCAATGATCAGCCCAGCTACCGATGGGCCGATAAGCCGCGCCGCGTTCACCAGCGAGGAGTTCAGCGCGATCGCATTCCCCAGGTCCTCCGGCGCCTCCACCATCTCGATCACGAACGCCTGCCGCGCCGGCATATCGAACGCGTTCACCGCTCCCTGAAAAAGATTGAGGAGAATGACCTCTCGCACCGTGATGATGTGGGCAAGAGCCAGGACGGCCAACCCGAACGATTCCAGCATGGACAGCACCTGCGTCACCACCAGCACCCGATGCCGGTCCCACCGGTCCACCCACACTCCCGCGAAAGGTCCCAGCACCAAAATCGGAATCTGGCTGGCAAAAACTCACCAGGCCCAGAAGAAATGCCGATCCCGTAAGCCGGTAGACAAGCCAGGCCGTAGCTACGCGCGTCATCCACGTGCCGATCAACGAAATCCCCTGGCCGCCGAAGAACAGCCGGTAATTTCGATGCCGCAGGGCCCGCACCAGCAGGTTCCAACTCATCCCCGGCCGTTGCCGCTGTCGTGTAGTTCCATCAGCCATGTTGGTGGGTCTTCGCGCGCCTATGCGGACTACAAGATCTTGGGTCGGATTTCATCTGTACATCAGATGCATCCAGCGTCGCATCGCAAAATGAAAATCGAATCCCTTCCGATTGTAGCTTCGGAGCAAAGAGAAGTTAGACAGCCGAAGACAGCGCGCCAGCATCCACGAGACCCAGGCTTGTCGCTTCGAGCCACTAACGTCGGTCCAGATCATAGCTGGTTAAAATAGACTTCATGACCAGCGTACGCATCGACAAGTGGCTCTGGGCCGCGAGATTTTTTAAGACGCGGGCGATGGCCGCGCGCGCCTGCGATCTGGGCCGGATTCAATCGCACGGCCAGCCCGCCAAGCCTGCGCGCGATGTGCGCGTCGGAGATATGTTGCGTATCACCAACGAGGGCGGCGATTTTCAGGTGGAAGTCCTCGCTCTCGCTGAGGTCCGCGGCCCGGCCTCGGTCGCGCAAACGCTCTACCGCGAGACCGAAGAGAGCCGCGACCTGCGCCTGAAAGTGGGTGCGGAACGTAAGGCGATGCGCGAGTTCGAACAGTTGCCCGCTGGCAGGCCGTCGAAACGCGATCGCGGGAAGATCATCAAATTCCGTGGCAGAATCGTCTGACCGTTAGGCGCCGCCGGCAGATTGCCGCGGAAGCCAAGTCGAGGCAGTTCACCATCATTCACAGATTAAAATAGACGACCGGGGCCAGGGATGCCAACACGGCTCCTGCCTGCAGCGCAAGCACGCACAGTGTCTCTCTTGGAGCCCGGGGCAGCCACTTGATTGCGAAGAACGCCAGGATCGGCAACTGTCCAGCCATGAGTATCTGCCAAAGATGGGCAGTGGCGCCCTCATCGGCCTCGCGCGCCGGGCCGAATATCGCAATGTGAACCAGCACCAGCGTCAATGCCGTGACCGACATGGCCACTGGAACAAATGCGCTCGGCCGCTTGATGATGGACCAAAAAGAGTTCATGGCTGGAACCATTTTACTTCCTCACCCCAGCAACTGTCTCACGCCTGCTTTGGCTCGGCGGGAGGTCCGAAGCCGCACCGCCCCCGCATTCCTTGCCGGAATTTTTCCCGCTCCTCCGGCGTCATGCCTTCCCATCGTTCACGAATCCGGCCGCGGAACCTGGAGCGGCCGAAACCACGACCGCCAATGCGTCCGAACAGTATCCGGCTGAGCGCAAGAATACCGATCGCCTGCCAGAAGCTGATCAGTCGCCACCCGAAAAGCGGCGGCAGCAGCCAGTTCCAAAGGACCTTCACCACTTCGCCGCCGATAAGTGTGAATAGCACCATCCCAAGAATCGCCGCCGGGACAATAAGAAACCATTTCTTCCTCATAACCTTCTCCTCATGCTTCCTGAATTCAAGCTTTCGTAAATTCGTCGTAAATGCTCTGCAGCCGCTCCCGCAGATGCAGGATCGCGTACCTCTTCCGCGAGAGCAGCGTGTTCACGCTCACCCCCGTTTCGGCGGACATTTCCTTGAAGCTGCGCCCCTCAATCTCGTGCCCCACGAACACCTCTCTTTGTTCCTCAGGTAATTCGTCCAGCGCGAACTCGAGTTCGTCGAGCAGCACGTTCCGCGCATACAAAGCCTCGGGACCGTCATCGGGCGAGGGCAGCAGATCTTCCAGTCTTGGCAACTCTTCGTCCTCACCGGCGACCGCCGCATCGCCAAAGCTTTCGGGCTTCTTCTTGCGGAAGAGATCGGTGATCCGGTTCCGCGCGACGCGGAACAGCCAGCCGGTCACGTGTTCGATCGGCATCAGCAGGCGGTTCGCTTCCACCAGTTCGTAGAACACCTCCTGCAGGATGTCTTCCGCATCACCCGGATCGGGCACCCGCCGGCGGATGAAATTGCGCAGCCGAGACTGCTCCTGCTTAACCACTTCGGAGATTCGCCGGTCCTGTTCGACGCTCACAAGTTCAATCAACCGTTCGTTGACCCGCGCTAAGCTCGCCATGTCGTTTATCTAAAGCTGTAGACGAATCAGCGGTCGAAATATTGTAGGCGCCGCCCGCAGGCGCCATTCCGCACGCGCGCGCCAGTCCCCTCCCGGGTTGATCCCAGGCCAGGCATCCGCTGCTCCTTCTGTGATATTGTTTTTGTCTCGTTTCGCCATCAACCGGGGCCCCCACAACCTATTCACAACTCAGAGAGGAGAGCATTCCATGCCAACCATCACCGCCAAAGATGGCACCACTATCTTTTACAAGGACTGGGGTAAAGGCCAGCCCATCGTGTTCAGCCACGGCTGGCCGCTTACCGCGGACGACTGGGACGCACAAATGTTGTACTTCGGCCAGCGCGGATTTCGCGTCATCGCCCATGACCGCCGCGGCCACGGACGTTCCACCCAAACCTGGGATGGAAACGACATGGACACTTACGCCGACGACCTCGCCGCCCTCACCGAAAAACTTGACCTGAAAAATGCGATCCACGTAGGCCACTCCACGGGCGGCGGAGAGGTTGCCCGTTATATCGGCCGTCATGGTTCCAAACGCGTGGCTATGGCTGTGCTCATCAGTTCGGTGCCGCCGCTGATGGTGAAGACGCCGAATAATCCCGAGGGCTCGCCCATCGAGGTGTTCGACGACCTGCGCGCCCAATACGTGAAAAATCGCCCGCAGTTCTACAAGGACATCACGCTTCCCTTCTACGGCTACAACCGCCCCGGCGCGAAGATTTCGGAAGGCATCCGCGAGAAGTGGTGGTTGCAGAGCATGATGGGAGGGATGAAGGCAGGCTACGACTGCATCAAGGCGTTTTCAGAGACCGATTTCACCGAGGACCTCAAAAAGTTCGATATGCCAACCCTGGTCCTTCACGGCGACGACGACCAGATCGTGCCCATTGCCGCCGCCGGACTCAAGTCCGCGAAGATTGTGAAGGGCGCGACTCTGAAGGTGTATCCCGGCTTCCCCCACGGAATGCCCACCACCAACGCGGACGTGATCAACGCCGACCTGCTCTCGTTCATCGAGCAACGAAAGCAAGCCGCCGCATAAACCGCTCGCAGTTGCCGTCAGGCAATGTCAGACGGCTGCCCCACCCTTCGGTTCTCGAAGGGTGGGATTCCACCTCCGTCGGATCCTTGCAATGCCACTTTGCCGCGAGACCTGGGGCAGTCGCTGTGCCCTGCTTTTCAGGCGGCGCGGTCGGCGAAGTGCCCATCTCCCGATATGACCTTGCTCATACGCCGCGCGGCCAGACTTAGCATCAGGCGCGTGTAGCCGGTCATGATCATGCTGATTCCGACCAGCGTCCCGATCACCCACGCCGAACTATTGGGCCAGTGGCTCCAAACCATGATGCCGAGGATCAGCGTGACAATGCCATCGAACAGGATCCAGCCCCCGCCTCGCACGCTCCGGTTAGCGAAGTACACGACCAGGTCGATCGCCCCTTCCGCGACGAAGAAACAAGCCAGCACCAGAGTGAAGGATGCGACTCCGAGCAAAGGATGCATCACGAAGTAAAGGCCGGTTGCCAGATAAACGACCGCCACCAGCAACTTCCAGGCAATCGAGCCCGCTCCGTGGGAGCGGAATGCGTGAATGAACTGAAACACGCCGCTGAAAACAAGCAGCCACGCGAGGACGATCACCACGCCAATCGAAGTCGCCAGCGGAAGCGCAATGGCAAAAACGCCGAACGCGACCAGCAGAATTGCCCACACGATGGAACCGCCTGAGCCGAGAGAAGCAATAGAGTCTTGAGCCATGATTCACCGCCGTTGAAAGTCTGATGATACCGAGGCCCGGCCCGTTAACAGTAAGGATGAAATTAACTGGAGTATACACCGCCCGGAGCGCAGCTCGGCTATCGGCCCAGGTGACGTAGCCGGTTGGGATTCGGCGTGCCCCTCCCCTCCGGTAAATATCCCTTGACTACAAGGTGAAGAAAAAGTAAAATCAGCGTATTATGAATCGCCGCCAAACCATTCCCGCCGCGCTCCGCTATACCTTTCAACAGTTTGAAAAAGACTTTCCGACCGATGACGCCTGTCTGGAGTCGATCAAAGAGCAACGCTTCCCCGATGGCATCACGGACTGCCATAAATGCAACCAGAAACCGAAGAAACACTACCGCGTCAAAGGGCGTACCGCCTACGCTTGTGAGACGTGCGGGAATCATATCTACCCACTGGCCGGGACGATCTTCGAGAAGTCGAGCACATCGCTTCGCGTCTGGTTCCATGCCATGTACCTGATCGGCAGTACAAGGTGCGGGATCAGCGCGAAACAGATTCAGCGCGAGACGGGCGTGACCTACAAAACCGCGTGGCGCATGTTTAAGCAGATTCGGAAACTCATGGCGGAAGAGATTCAGTTGGGCGGGCCGGAGTCGGGCGGCGTCGAAATGGATGAGGGGTATATCGGCGGACGGCGCAAGGGTGAAACGGCGGAGCCGATGCGCGGCGGGATGCACTCACACCTGAGTGTCGTGGCCGGAATAGTGGAGCGCAATGGCGGGCGGATCGTGGCGCGGGTTGATCCCATGACCAAGCCGTCTGTGCGGGCGCTGGTGAAAGAGTACGTGCTGCCTGAGACTATCGTGTTCACCGATGACGCGGGCGCTTTCCAAGGCATCGGAACGCTGACAGAACGCTATCAGCATCGGCGCGTCAATCACAGCCAGAAAGTCTACGTGTCGGGCGACGTGCACACGAACACAATTGATGGATTCTGGAGTTTAGTGAAGCGGGGAATCGGCGGGGTTTACCACTCGGTCAGCGCGAAGTATTTGCAGAGCTACCTTGACGAGTACTCTTTCCGCTATAACCGCCGCGAGTTCGGGAATTTGATTTTCCCCGCACTCTTGCAGCGGGCGAGTGAGATGGCGTCTCGCAAGCCCGCGTCAGAAGTGTCAGAAAATCGTTCTTTGTAAAAACAGGCTTTTCGTCCTGATTCTTCTTGAGCGGAGATGCGGGACGAGGAGCCATTGATCGGAACGACTCTCACCATAGCACATGAGTCAGTTCCGAAGAATAGGAAACTGACTATGACGAACGAAGAGACGCGCGACGCTTTGATTGCGATCTGCGAGACGCTGAAAGCCGAGTTCCGGTATTTGACTGCTTTACAGGGCCAGTTGGGATGGCTCGATACCGTGGTAAGGAAAGCCGCTCCTGAGATAGTGAACGCTTCCAAATCTCCATATACTTTTCTACCTCATCCTGCAACCGACGCGCAGATTCGGCTAATCGACGAGCTGCTTGAGAAATTGGGGAAAGCCTAGGGCTGCTCATAGCTTTTATTATTTAGGGAAGTCTATTTTTACCTGGCCTTCCCTGCGGGCTTTACTGAGTTGCTGCATGGCGCGGAATTTCCCGACCCAATATGCAACTACGGCGACGGCGATTAAAAGCAACCAGTGCATAGGTGACTCCAGCATTTTACCGTGCCCTTGTCGCAACTGTTTACTATCCTTGTTCCTATGGGATATTTACCCTCCCCTCCCCCCGGTCTATTGGAATCAAGACTTTAGGGAAAAATTCCCGCCAAAGTATTCAACGGATTGGAGTTAGAGGTAAAGTCTTGAATGCATGGTGGTTAGCGCCTATTTTCTACTTTTTTCTCCTTTTGCGACTGGCAAAATATTGATTCTAAAAGGCGACAATTTGCAAAGTATTGGAGACAAAGAAGTTAGCTGCAAACCGCTCGCCGCATCCGCCACTTGAGCCGGGCAGGGCCGGACGATGAAGATGTCAAAGATCAAGGCTTGCTGCGGGCCTCCTGGGAGGCTTACGGGGACTTACGCAGCTTAGGATTAGTTACTGCTTCCATTGTATCTCGTGCTGTCAATAGCTGATTTGTGACACGAGTTAGTCGAGAGATCACGGAGAGCGCTCATCGCACGAATTGATCGCACGAAGGATGCCGAGATCGACTACTCGGGCATTCCGCGTCTGGACAAGTCCTTTCTCAGGAAGGCAACCATGGCGTGGCCTCCGGCGAAAAAGCAACTGACGATTCGTCTGGATGAGGACGTGCTCGATTGGCTGAAGGGGCTTGTCAAGGGCTACCGGACGCGCATCAACCGGATTCTGCGCGTGGTTATGGAGAGTCAGCCGCCGCAGAGGGCGCGTCGGTGAACCATCCGGTACTGCCCCTCTCAAACCAGCACAGCATGGAATTACTTCGGAAAGCGTAGACGGAAATCCAGCACTTCACGCAGCTGTGGAATCCCACCCTTCGCGAAAAGCACGCGAAGGATGGGGCACCCGCGTTTCGTTCTTGTAGCGGGAAAAAGCATGGCCATGGGAAAGCTGGGCCACCCGCCCGCCCTGCCCTTCCGTTCTGCGATATACTTTCGCCGACGGTACCATGCCAAGAGCTAGTGATGCAGCTGCGGAACCGGTAGGGGCGACAGGGAGTGTCTCGCTGATTAGCCTCGCGATGCTCAAGGTAAATGCTGAGGAAAAGCGCCGCGATTACCTGGATTACCTTATTCCCTTTATAGATGAGCGCCTCGCTGCGGGCGAGCCGCAACAAATAAATGATCTGACCATCCGCGACAGCCTAAGGACTCATTACGGCCTAAATTTTCCGCGTCAAGTAATCAGTTTATGTCTTAAGCGACTGCATCATCGTGGCGTCCTCGCACGAGGTATTTACGGATACAGTGTCCTTCATCCCATAAAAACGGGGCATCTTGAAGACGTTAGAAAGCAGACGACAGAGAAGCTAGCCAGTCTCGTGACGAACATCTCGGCGTTTGCGCAGAACACTTATGGACTTAAATGGAACTCAGACCAAGCCACGGAAGCTGTTGCTGCGTACCTGACGAGGTTCGGTATCGAATGTCTCAGAGCCTTCACCACCAGCGCTCCCATTCAGCAGTCGCCTGCAAGCAAGGACCGAGCTGCGCACTATGTGGTTAGCGCATTCATACGTGAGGCACAGGCTAGCGCCAGCGCCGACTTCGAGAACATGCTCGTCCTCGTAAAGGGACACATGCTCGCAAACGCCCTACTTTGCCCGGACCTGAAGAATGCCGCGAAGAAGTTTTCCAATCTACAAGTGTTTGTCGACACGCCTCTCGTCGTCCGACTGCTCGGGCTGTCTGGCCCTGAAGCTCAGGAAGCAGGGAAGGAGCTGTTGCACCTAGTCAGGCAACTCAGTGGGCGGATCGCGATCTTCTCGCACACCGCTAGAGAAGTTCATGGGGTGCTCAGGGCAGCGGCCTCCCACCTGGACGATCCCCGAGCACACGGTCGGCTAGTCAGGGAAATGCGCCAGCGTCGTATAACTCCGGCGGACCTTTTGCTTCTTGCGAGCAGGCTCGACTCCGAGCTCATGAACCTTGGGCTGGCGAGGGTCGATACGCCAAAATACCTGCCTGAGTATCAGGTTGACGAAAAACTCCTCGAAGCGGCGTTGGATGAGGATATTCGATATCTCAATCCTCGCGCACTCCAACATGATATCAATTCCATTCGCAGTATTTATACGCTGCGAAGCGGCAAGGAGCCCGTCTCCATTGAGGAATGTGTTGCGGTCTTCGTGACGAGCAATGCAGCTCTGGCGAAGGTGGCTTACCACTTCGGGCAACGATTTGAGAGCACGCGGGAGATTTCTCCGGTGATCACGGATTTCAGCCTTGCGAATATTGCATGGCTAAAAATGCCGTTTGCGGTTACAGACCTCCCCAAGTTAGAACTTGTGGCTATCTGCTATGCCGCCCTGACGCCGGACGAGCGGTTGTGGCGTAGATACGTTGAAGTAGCGGACCAACTTAAGGCGGCCGGACACATCAGCCCAAGAGACCACTCGCTCCTGAGGACATCCCTCGCGGTGCAAAAAGAGTTGCTGCAGCTAACGCTCGGCTCTGAGGAGAATCTCACCGAGGAAACAGTGACCGATATCTTGGCGCGGGTTAAGCTGGAATTTACGTCAGAAGGCGACGCTCGATTGGCTGAGGAGCAAGCCCTCCACGCGAGGACGAAGGCTGAAATGGAGGCGGCGGTAGCAGCCCAGGAGAAGCTGCTCGAAACCCAGCGGCAGCTTTATGCCCGAATCACTGCATTTTCTTCGAGCGTCGGTCAGTACGCCCGATGGACGGTGTTCGTCGTGTTGTTCGCGACGATTTTGGGCGCGTCATTTCTTCTCAGCGAACCGGACTTTATACGAAGGCACGTCCAGTGGTTTCTGGCCGTTCCGGTGTTGGCGATTGCCCTTTCATATGCCGCTTATGTTCTTACTATCACGCACGAAGTCTTTGGATTTTCAGTGAGCAAGCTGGCAGCGAGGGCCGGTGACCGCGTGCAGCGAGCCGTGTTTCGAGTGCTCGAGCAACGGCTTTTTGGAAAACCTGAGAAGCTCCGGATAACGACGCTCGGGTTGTCCTGCGATGCATCGGATAAGCCGGTCGAACACTAACAGGTGCTGCAGGTCCGTGGTGGGTGACATCAGATGCGGATCACCCCCAATTGGGCCGCGCCTCTCACACCGCCGTATAATCATCGGTTACCCATATCCGCCGGCGGGCATGGCTGCTGCCTTTCTGGTCCGGCGCCCGACGCACAGGAGATTTCATCATGTCCACCCTTACCGAACCTGCCGTTCGTGATGCTCACAACCAGACTCCAACCAACGTGAAGACGCGCGTTGAATCCGACTCGATGGGCAAGATCGAAGTTCCCTCCAACGTTTATTGGGGAGCGCAAACCCAGCGCTCGCTCTTGCATTTTGATATTGGACGCGACGTGATGCCTCCCGAGCTGATTCGCGCGTTTGGCATCCTGAAGAAAGCCTGCGCGCTCGTAAATCAGGATCTCGGCAAGCTCCCGGCAAACATTGCGAAGCTCATCGTGCAGGCCGCCGACGAAGTCATTGCCGGAAAGCTGAATGACCAGTTTCCCCTGCGCATCTGGCAAACCGGTTCAGGCACGCAGACCAACATGAACGTGAATGAGGTCATCTCGAATCGCGCCATCGAGATTGCCGGTGGTGAATTGGGATCGAAGAAGCCCGTTCATCCGAATGATCACGTGAATATGTCGCAGTCATCGAACGACACGTTTCCCGCCGCGATGCATATCGCGGCCGCGATGCGCGTGAAGAAGGACTTGATTCCAGCGGTGAAAACCGTAGAGGACGCGATTGCGGCCAAGGCAAAGGAATTTGACAGCATCGTGAAGATCGGCCGCACGCACCTGCAGGATGCTGTCCCGCTAACCATCGGGCAAGAGTTTGGCGGATGGGCAAGTTTGCTGGAGCGCGACGTCACTCGCCTGGAGCTCGCGTTGGACGGCCTTTACGACCTGGCAATCGGCGGAACAGCAGTCGGTACGGGATTGAATACGCATCCCGAGTTTGCCGAGCGTGCCGCGGCGAAGATTGCGGAACTCACGGGACTTCCCTTCCGCTCGCATCCGAACAAGTTTGCCGCGCTCTCGGCGCACGACGAGATTGTGTTCGCGCAGGGAGCGATGCAGACGCTGGCCGCATCCTTCATGAAAATTTCGAACGACATACGTTGGCTCGCGTCGGGTCCGCGCTGCGGACTAGGCGAACTGACGATCCCCGAGAACGAACCCGGATCATCGATCATGCCAGGCAAAGTGAATCCCACGCAGTGCGAAGCGATGACCATGGTGTGCGCGCAGGTCCATGGCGCGACTGCCGCAGTAGGGTTCGCGGGATCGCAGGGAAACTTCGAGCTCAACGTCTACAAGCCAGTCATCATTTATAACTTCCTGCACTCAGTGACCTTGATTCACGACGCGTGCCACGGTTATGTCGAGTACATGATCAAGGGGATCGAAGTCGATAAGGCGAAGGTCGACTGGTATGTGAAGAATTCCCTGATGTTGGTCACCGCGCTCGCTCCAAAAGTCGGATACGACAATGCCGCCAAGATTGCGCACACCGCGCACGTGGAGCACTCCAGCTTGCGCGAGGCGGCCGTGAAGCTAGGGCATCTTACAGGCGAAGAATTCGATGCGCTGGTGAAACCCGAGAAGATGACGAAACCCTGACACCGTCGAGTGCTCGCGACGCCCTCCCTCCTGCACAAGTTAGTGCAGCGAATTGACAACCTCGTGACAACCTGCGTTTTCCGGGTTGCTACCATCCGACTCGGTTAGCTCTTACATCAGGTTGTCTCCTTTGAAAGGAGTCACTTCTATGAGGAACTTTTTCGCCGCTCTCGCATGTTCGCTCTTGATGGTTTCCCTGTCTCAGGCTCAGGGCACAACGCCCACAATCTCCCAGCTCTTCGCGTTTTACTGCAATTCACAGTACACATCTTGTCCCTATGGCGTTGACCCTGCGCTCTCGCCTCTCCAGTTTGCGAATGGCAATCTCTATGGCGTCACTCTGTTTGGAGGACAAGGGAAAAACGCCGGAGGAACTGTATGGCAGGTAAGCACTGGAGAAAAAACTTCCGTCGTGCACACGTTCAAGCCCAGCGCTCCGGGCAAGTTTGCCAACGGCAGAAGCCCAGTCATTAGCTTCGCCGAGGGCGCCGATCACAATCTTTATGGCTTCACTCAGTTCGGAGGCAGCACGAATCGCGGCGTCATGTACAAGTCGCTCCCCAGCGGAGGATTTCAGGTTCTGCACAATTTCTGTACTGGCGCCTGCCAGGATATCCCAGGACCGATGATCCTCGGCCAGGATGGAAACTTCTATGGCGTACAAACCAGCGGCGCGGCCATCTTCCGTATGACGCCAACCGGAACGTACAGCGTAGTGCTCGCGCTCAATTCGGCCACGCAAGGCGCAGCGGCCAACCTGATCCAGGGCAAGGACGGGAATTTCTACGGCACTGGTGCGCTGGGTTCGGAGACGGAGTGCGACCAGCAGGGTATCGTATTCAAGCTGACGCCGACCGGAACGTACAGCATTCTACACACGTTCGCCACCGCGGAGTTCCCCAGCGCGGTGCTCGTGCAGGCTTCGGACGGAAATCTTTACGGCTCGGTTGCGTCCACTATCTTCCGTTTAACGCCTGCGGGAGCGTTCAGCACTATCTATACCTTTCAGGGCGAGGATGGATTCGGCGTCAACCAAATACTGCAGGCATCCGACGGCAATCTGTGGGTGCTCTCTCAAGACGGCGGACCGGCGCCTACTTTGCCCGGAGAGATCTTTGCAGTCACCCTGCAGGGTTCGAAGATTGCGGCCGCCTCTTTTGACTGCGCGACGACGGGATGTGGTCCATCGGGCATGATCCAGGGCAGCGATGGTGCATTCTACGGGATCGCCCAACTCGGAGGTTTTGCTCCTGCCCAGGTGCCCATGGGCTCGGTCTTCAAGGTTGATGCCGGTCTACCACCTCTTACTCAGTGAATCGAGTCCACGGGGCTGGAATGCCTGCGCGTTTCTGCCCCGTAAGATTCAAGCGGTCGCGGCGTGTCAATTTTTCTTCAGGAAGCGCCGGCGGTTGAGGTGCGTGCTGGCCGTAGGCTCGATGTCGTCATATTTCAGTACGCTGATCGATCCATCCACTTCCAGCACGGCGAGAGCGGCTTCTTTATAAGTTGCTACCCCGTGCTCACGGAGGGAACGCTCCAGTTCATCCATGCTGACGTGTTCTTTGGCCATGTGCGCCTCAATCACCTGGCCGTCGTGGACGAGTAGGCTGGGTTGGCCCTGGACGAATTTGCGGAAGCGACGGTTGCCTCCGGAGAGTTCGGCTACGACATAGTTCATGATCAGCAGCGTGGCGGCGGCGACTGCGCCTCCGGCGAGAGATGTGTCGGGACCGGTCATTGCGTTCTGCACGGAATTTGAAATCAGCAGGAGCAACACGAGGTCGAAGGGCGTCATCTGGCCGACTTCCCTCTTACCGCTGATGCGAATTCCGACCAGCACGAGCAGGTAGATCACTCCAGTGCGGAGCGCGATCTCGACGAGTGTGTGGAGGTTGGGAGGAAGCATAGGACGTCAGAAGTCAGAGGTCAGATTGCAGAAGTCGGATTGGACCGTGGCGCGAAGGGCAGACGGCGATCCCATGATTTCACCCCCACAATCTGACCTCGTATCGCTACTGCGGCGTGGCTGTAATCGGTATCGGCGCATTCTTCGGCGTGCTCAGGTACCCGGTGATTTTCTTTTTGTCGACCGTCCAGACGACCAGTTCGTAGAGCATGTGATCGCGTCCGGTATAGAACTGCACGGGCTCGTTCTGGTTCTTGTCTTTCTTTTCGATGGTCTTGTCATCGGCGGTTACATCGATCGAATACTTGCCTCGCTTGGGATCCGTCTTCTTTAGCTGGAGCTTAACGGTCGAGATGGCCTGCGCTTTTGCACCCTTCTCCAGAGTAAATTCGTAATATTGACGGTCGCCCTTATGCTTCAGGGCCTCGAGATCGCTGCGCGTGTTGGCGATCAGGCCGCTCTGCTGTCCGAGATCGCCAATGGTGGTCTGCAATTTTGCGATGGTGGATTCCAGTGACGCCTTGGTAGCGGCGACATCGGTTTTGACGCCTCCGACGTCGGTTTTCACGTTTCCTACTTCACCGGCAACGGCGGTGACATCCTTCTTCTCCTGCTCGGCCTGGGCTGCGATACGCGCCGACGCCGCCTGCTGCTCGCGCTGCAATTCTTCCGCGCGGGACGCCAACTCCTTCTTGGTCATCCCGAGTTTTTCGCCCAGCGTCTCCGCATCCGATTCAGCGGACTGCATGCGCTTGGTCAGGTCCGCGATCTTCTTCTGGCTGGTAGCCTGATCGTCGCTGAGCTGCGCAATCTTGTTGTGCATGTCATAGCCGAAAAAGATCGTCGCGCCTGCAAATAAGATGGCCACGATAATGGCGACCCATTTCCCCGCATTGCTCCCCGCTTCGGGTTGGTAGACGTTCGGCTGTTCGCTTGGTTCGGGCATTGGTCTTGGTCTCCAGTGGATTTTCTGTACGCCTATTGTTTGTGAGATGCGGCCAGCTGTCAATTGCGTTTGGGATTCTTGCCGAGGAGATGCGGCTAGAATAGTGCCGTGAAGAGTTGGGACGCCATCATTATTGGAGCGGGGATCATCGGGCTGTCCCTGGCTATCGAACTGCACAAGCGGGGGCTGCACGCGCTCGTCGTCGAGAAGGGCGAACCGGGACGCGAGGCTTCATGGGCAGCAGGTGGCATGCTGGCCGACTTCCCCCAGGAAATGCCCACGCGTCTTGCGGACCTTGCGGCGGCCAGCGCGCGGATGTATCCCGAGCTTGTGCGCGAACTGGAAGATGAGTCCCGGACGAAGATCGACTTACGGGATCAGGGAACGCTTCTGTTCGTTAATCCAGAGACGAGTCTTGGCGATGGCGCGGTGCGCAGCCCGGGTCTCGCGTGCGCTTATCCGCTGGCTGCGCCTCTTGCGGACCTGGAACCAGCTTTATCGGCTCTCTCGGCGCAGCGCTTTGGCGCGCGCTTTTTGCAGGAGCGCAGCGTCGATCCCCGACATTTAACCGCCGCTGCCATCGCCGCCGCCAAACACCGGGGGATTGATTTTTCCTCCGGCAACCCTGTGCTGTCGGTTGAACTGGCGAGCGGAAAAGCAGCGGGAGTGCGCACCAGCAAGACTCAATTTGCCGCCGGCATCATCGTGAACTGCGCCGGGGCCTGGGCGGGGCAGATCGCGCCTTATGAACTGCCTACCCGGCCCGTCAAGGGACAAATGCTATGTGTCGCCATGCCACGCAAAGAACTTGTTCGGCACGTCATTCGCACTCCCGATGTTTACCTGATACCTCGCAGCGATGGGCGGATGCTGGTCGGGGCGACGCAGGAGGAGGCTGGGTTCGACAAACGGACCGTTCCCGAGACCATTCAGAAGTTACGACAGTCCGCCCTGGATCTGGTCCCTCAACTCGCGGACGCGCGTTTTCTGGAGGATTGGGCCGGACTGCGCCCGGGGACACCGGATGGTTTGCCGATTCTGGGCGCGACTCGAACGCCGGGCTACTTCGTCGCCAACGGACATTTTCGCGACGGAATTCTCCTGGCTCCGATCACAGCGCGGGTTATGGCACAGGTGATTGCCGGGGAGAGGCCGGAGATCGAACTCGATTCCTTCTCACCCTTTCGATTCGACGCGTAAGTCTACCCACGCGAAGGCTATCGGTTCCCTGAGGAACCGGTCAGCGCGGGGTGCTTTACATGGGTAAGACGTCGTAAGTCTCTAGCTGGCTTCTCTTTCCCACTCACGCAACTGGTGCTGGACGATCCCGTAGCATGCGCAGGCAGCCTCCTCGAGCTTTCGCCGGTTCAGGATCTTGACGCTTCCGCGCGTGTACGAGATCAGCTTCTTCTTTTGTAGAATGCCGGCGGCAATGGTCACGCTCGCCCGGCGCGAACCCAGCATCTGCGACATGAACTCCTGCGTAAGAGGAAGATCGTTGGAGGCAATACGATCATGGGTCATCAATATCCAACGAGCCAACCGGTGTTCCACTTCGTGCAGGCGGTTACAGGCGGCTATTTGCGTGGTCTGCATAGCCAACCGCTGGCCAAAACGGTGCAACTCCTGTGCCAGTCCGGGCAATTCGTGAACGAATTGCCGCAGCGTCTCAGCATCGCAGCGGTACGCACCACCATCTCCCTGCGTAATGAGCCGCGTCGGACTGGTACGGTATCCCACCAGGATGGGTAAGCCGGCGAACCCCTCGTTTCCGATAAGTCCGACCTCGACACTCTTACCGTCCGCTTGAACGGAGAGGATCGAGATCAGACCGGTGTCGACAAAGTAGGCCGATTTGATCGTTTCTCCAGCTTCATAAATGACTTGATGAAGCTTGAGCCGGACCAGCTCCAGTTTGGGGAGAACTTGGGCAAATTCATCCGGCGCCAGACTCAGCAGTATCCGGTTTGCAATCGGCCTGCCATCTTCGTAATTCCTGCTGGCTGTGTTGGATCTGGAATGCGAGAGAGATGTGGTAGCAATCTTTTTCAGCGTGGCGATTCCTTCTTTCAGCGTAAGCCGCTGTCAGTTTTCGCAAGGAACCGTCACCCAGGGGGCGCGGCGGAAGGTTGCTAGAAGAGACAGCCTAAGGCTACTCCATTTTCTTTTTATTCGCCAATAAGACCGCCTCCTGGGAGACAACACTAGGTACGTAAGCGTACAGAGGTTACCTGATTGATCCTCCCCGCAGCACGAGTAGGATCAGTCTGAGATCCACTCTGGACTCGCGACTCTCCGCCCAACTAAACGGTCCGCCGCCTCCTCAAGTCAATCTCGCGGGAGAGCGAATGACGAAAATTCTTATTGTCGACGACAGTACCCTTCTGCGCAGGTTGCTGCGTCTGTACCTCGAGCATGACAGCGACTGGGAAGTATGCGGCGAAGCAGAAAATGGGCTGATCGCGGTGGAAAAGGTAAAGGATCTGGTTCCGGATATCGTCATCCTCGACCTCGCGATGCCGGTCATGAATGGCCTCGAAGCCGCGCGGCAGATCGCCTTGATCGCACCAGCTACGATCACGGTGTTGTTTACGATGCAGGAGTGCGGGGGACTTTCCGCGGAAGCAAAAGCCGCCGGCATTCGGGACGTGGTGTCGAAGACCGCGGGGGCCGAAAAATTGCTCAATTCTCTGAAGGCGCTGCTGGCCGCGTGAGCGGCCATAGACTACCGCCGGGACGCGGAGTGCGCTGATAAGGAGTTTGGGGTCTTACTTCGACAGGTTCTTTCTCGGCGTCTCGGCGGTGAAGGTTCCACGCCCCTGCGGGCGCGGGCGCGCCGCTCAAGGTATATACTGAAACGTTTTCGGCGCTTATCTATTAATCATCAACCATCCACGCAGCGCCAGAAAGGCAACCTATGGCTTCCGCCGCAGTAGAATTTGCCCGCTCCAATCAACCCCGGTTTGTCGATGAACTGAAGAACCTGCTCCGCATTCCTAGCATCAGCACGCTTGACGAACATAAGAGTGACGTACAGAAGGCCGCGGAGTTTGTCGCTTCCGAACTGAAACGCATCGGCATGAACAATGTCGAGATCATTCCTACCCAGGGTCATCCTCTCTTGTACGCCGACTGGCTGCACGCTCCCGGCAAGCCGACCGTCCTGATGTATGCGCACTATGACGTTCAACCGCCCGATCCGATTGATGAATGGCACACGCCTCCGTTCGAACCGACGGAGCGCAACAACAACATTTATGCGCGCGGCGCAGTCGACGACAAAGGCCAGCTCTGGATGGAAGTGAAGGCGCTCGAATCGCTGTTTCAGGCGCATGACGGCAAGCTGCCCATCAACGTCAAGGTAATTTTCGAAGGCGAAGAAGAAGTGGGCGGCGAGGCGATCGCCGATTATGTCCGCAAGCAGAAGGCGCGGCTGAAAGCCGACTTCGCTCTGGTCTGCGATACCGAATTGTTCGCTCCCAATCTTCCGACGCTGTGCGTTGGCCTGCGCGGCCTCGTCTATACAGAGATCGAAGCCTACGGCGCCAAGACCGACTTGCACTCGGGCATGTATGGAGGCGCTGCGCCCAACCCGTTTTTCGCGCTGATTGAGATCATCAGCAAACTTAAAGACTCCAAGGGCAAGGTGCTGATCCCCGGCTTCTACAGCAAGGTCAAAGCTCCGAGTAAAGACGAACTGAAAGCCTGGAAGCGCCTGCCATTTAATGAAGAGCACTATAGAAAGACTGAAGTCGGATCGAAAGTCTTGACCGGCGAACCGGGCTTCTCGGTGCTCTATCGCACTTGGGCGCGCCCTACGCTCGAAGTGCATGGCATGCCCGGAGGTTTTACTGCGGCAGGTGCGAAAACCGTGATTCCGGCTAAGGGTTCCGCCAAGGTCTCCATGCGACTGGTGCCGAATCAGGATCCCGACGACATCCTCAAGCGCTATACGGCTTATGTGAAGAAGCTCACACCGAAGGGGATTGACATTAAAATCAAGATACACAGTAAGGGTCCAGCTTGTGTGGTTGGGACTGACAACCGTTTTATCAAGGCGGCCACCGAATCCTTGCATGACACCTTCAAGAAAGATACGGTGTTCATCCGCTCCGGCGGGTCGATCCCGATCGTGACGGATTTTCAGGATGTGCTGAAAATTCCATCGGTGATGATGGGCTTCGGCTTGCCGGACGACAATTTGCATGCCCCAAATGAGAAGTTCCATATCCCGAACTTCCACCGGGGGATTGAGACGATCTGCCTGTTCTTCGAGAAGCTGGGCGGGTAGAGGCTTTTAACTACGGGGACATGGAGTAACACGGAGGTGCTCTGGAAGCCTCGGTGTTCTGCATGTCCCGGGTAGACACCTCCCGCACGCGCACCTCCCCAGTACCCGCCAATCTCTCCCCTTCAGGTAGAATGATGGTTCGAGGGTTCGCTCTGTATGCGCACACGGGTTGCCGCTTCGGCAGTGCTGTTTGTTATGGTCGCGGTGGTGTCAGCGCCCTGGCTCGAATCCGAGTCTGACCAGGGAGTTCCCCATTTCAACTCGGCTCCGGCCAAGGGCGAAATGCTGCCGCCGATCCTGACTACGGACCAGTTGCAGGGGGTCGCGCGGCATGCTTATCAGACTCATGCGTATGAGCTAGCCGCCAAGATTCCGAAAGTGATTTACCAGCAGCCCTGCTATTGCTACTGCGACCGGGGCATGGGACACACCAGTCTCCATAGCTGCTTTTCCGGCACGCACGGCGCAGTATGCAGCACCTGCCTGAAGGAGCTTTACTACACGTATTCCATGAACAAGCAGGGCAAGAGCCCCCGCCAGATTCGGGAAGGAATCATCGCTGGCGGCTGGAAGACCATCGATCTGGATAAAGCCGCTGCCATGGATTAAGCATCGCCACGCACGATGTATTGTGCATGTACTTGCGGTACGAACTCTTCTAATTCGATCCAAAGTGAGGCATTTAGATGGCACCGAAGTTAACCCCCAAGAAGCAAGCCGCCGAGGATCCGCGCCTGACCCAGGCGCTGCAGAACTATGAGGCTGGTCTGCGCGCCCTGCAGGAGCACAAGTTCGACAAGGCGAAGAACCATCTCCAGAAGGCGCTGACTTGCCCCGACAAGGCAATCGTCGATCGCGCGCAGGTCCACCTCGCGACTTGCGAACTGCATGCGGAAAAAGCAGCGCTGCATTTCAAAACGCCCGAGGAACACTTCGATTACGCGATGTCGCTCATGAACACCGGCGACTACGTCACGGCAGGCGAACACCTCGAGAAGCTTCTCAAGCAGCAGCCCAAGTCAGACTACGTCCTCTATGGCACGGCAGCCCTGTATTGCCTGACCGGTCATGCTGAGGAATCGCTCAGAACCCTGAGTGAGGCCGTGCAGGTCAGTCCGGCGCTGCGCTTTCAGGCCCGCAACGATGGGGACTTTCAAAACCTGGCTGAGGATCCACGCTTTACCGAACTGCTCTATCCGGATCCAGGTGTCGACGAGACCGAATCTGAAAAAGAAGAGACCAGCGCCTACTAACTCCCGGATTGAGGCGTTATGGTTCCCCTAAAACGTAACCAGGCATCGACTGAAGGCCAGACCGCGCTCGATCTCCGCGTGGTTGCGATCGGAGGCGGCACGGGCCTCTCTACGCTTCTTAAAGGGCTCAAGCGCCATGTTCTCACGCCTGCGCTGGCCGCGTCCGGTCAGGCCACCATCTCGGAACTCTGTGGCGTCGTGACTGTCAGCGATGATGGCGGATCGAGCGGACGTCTGCGCAAAGAGCTCAACATGCTCCCCCCAGGCGACATTCGCAACTGCATCGTCGCCCTCTCCGAAGACGAGGCTTTGCTCTCCCGGCTCTTCCAGCATCGCTTCCAGAAGGGCTCGGGTCTGGAGGGCCACAGCTTCGGCAATCTTTTTCTCGCCGCGCTCACCTCCATCACCGGGGACTTCGCCGAGGCAGTCCGCCTCTCCTCGGAAATCCTGCTCACACGCGGGCGCATCTATCCCGCCACTACCTCGTCGGTGGAGTTGGAAGCTGAGTTCGAAGACGGCACCAGGGTACGCGGCGAGACCCGTATCACGGCGAGCAAGGGCAAGATTCGGGAGCTTTTTCTCGTCCCTCCGGATGTTCAGCCGCTTCCCCAGACTCTCGAAGCCATCGCGACTGCCGACCTCATCACCATCGGCCCCGGTTCCCTGTTCACCAGCCTCATCCCCAACCTGCTGGTGCGGGGAATCGTCGAGGCTATTCAGGATTCTCCGGCGGTTAAAGTTTATGTTTGCAACCTGATGACCCAGGCAAATGAAAGTCTTGGATTAACTGCTGCTGATCACATTCGCGCCCTGAACCGCCACGCCCACGCCCAGCTTTTCGACTACGCCATCCTTAACCAGAAGCCCGCTTCGCCCGAACTGAAGGCCAAGTACGCGCTCGAAGGGGCGTCGCAAATTGTAGTAGACCTTGAGGCCATCGAATCCCTCGGCGTCTGCCCTATCCTCGGAGAGTATCTCGATGAAGGCGAGGTCGCTCGCCATGCCACCGAACGCGTGGCCGAGGATCTCATGGTTCTGATGTCGCAGGCGCCGGATCGTCACGCGGCTTCCATGTGATTGACCGCCCGGCAAGGGTGGCATCCCGCGAACTTCCGAGACCGCCTTACTTCCGTCACGTGACTACCGCACAGTTCGCGTTATATTGGCTAAGCATGCCCAAAGCGTCTGCCAAGAATTCACAATCATCCACCCTGCTCTCACCGCGCGTAGCCATCGCCATCATGGCAGCCGGTAAGGGTACCCGGCTCAAATCCAAATATCCCAAGGTACTCCATGAGATCGCGGGCAAACCGATCCTGAAGCATGTAATCGCAACCGCGACCCATGTGGTACCCGCAGCCGACATCTTCGTCATCGTTGGACACGAGGCGGAGCGAGTGCGCGAGGCGGTTCGCGATACCGGCGTCAATTTCGTGTTGCAAGCTGAACAGCGGGGGACGGGGCACGCGCTCATGGCCGCCCGCGAAGCGCTTTCTTCCTACGGCCAGGTGATTGTTCTTTCCGGCGACGCTCCACTCATCACGGCCGAAACCGTCCAAGGTCTGAGCGCCTTTCACGCCGCGCAAAAAGCGACCATGACACTCCTGAGCGCCGACCTCGACAACCCGACTGGCTACGGGCGAGTATTGCGCAAGAGCGCCCGCAGCGCCGAGGTTCGCGAGATCGTCGAGGAAAAGGCCGCCAGTCCTGCGCAAAAGAAAATTCGCGAAATCAACTCGGGATTTTACGTCTTCTCCGTACCTGCGCTCTACCAGCACATCGGAAAGCTATCCACCGACAATCCCCACGCGGAGTATTACCTGACCGATATGGCGGCAGTTTTCAATCGCGCGCGCCTGCGAGTGGTAGCCATAAAGACCGCAGACGCCGCGGAGGTTCTCGGAAGCAACACGCGCGCCGAAATCGTCGACCTGGATGCTCGACTGCGCAAGGCAAAGTGCCGGCAGCTCATGGCCGAGGGCGTGACCATTTATTACCCGCAAACCTGCGTTATCGATAGCGATGTCGAGATCGGGCCGGACACCATCATCGAGCCGTTTGTGCAGTTATTAGGAAGAACTAAAATCGGCGGCGATTGCCGCGTTCGTTCCTACAGCATCGTCAAGGACTCTGAAGTCGGCGACAACGTGACCATCAATGCGTTGACCGTCCTCGATGAAGCTCACGTCAATCGGGGAGCGATCGTCGGGCCCTATTCGCGGCTGCGCCCGGGCAGCGAAAT
This sequence comes from uncultured Acidobacteriaceae bacterium, assembly GCA_963838315.1. Lineage (GTDB taxonomy): Bacteria > Acidobacteriota > Terriglobia > Terriglobales > Acidobacteriaceae > Acidiflorens. Next base: position 29,540 of record CAWIQW010000011.1, on the reverse strand, counting down.
CGGCGAGGGTGCTCACGTCGGCAATTTTGTAGAAACAAAAAAGGTCAAACTCGGCAAGGGGTCGAAAGTCAATCACCTTACTTACCTGGGCGACGCCGAAATTGGAGAAGGGGTCAATATTGGCGCCGGCACCATTACCTGCAACTACGATGGAGTTCACAAGCACAAGACGATCATCGAAGATGGAGTCTTCGTGGGCAGCGATTCGACGCTCGTCGCTCCCGTAAGAATTGGCCGTGGTTCTTATGTTGCCGCCGCCAGTTGCATCACCGAAGAAGTGCCCGCCGATGCGCTCGCACTTGGCCGCGCTCGGCAGATCACGAAACCAGGCTGGGCCAGCGGAAAGCGCGCGCGGAGCAAAGGCAAGTCTGTTTGACCTAGCGCCGGCGCCCCGCCGGCAATCCCAGAGAGCCAGACCGAGCTTTCCCATGCCACCTAAAAAGAAAGTCCCGGAGATAGCTCCGGGACTTATTCGAATCGAATCAAGCAAGGTTGCGATCAGGCGACAGCGATCGACGCTAGTGCGAAACCGCCGCAAACAGCGGTGACTTCATCAGCGCCTGGAACTTCTGGTCGTCGGTCTTGAAGTGCAACAGCAAAGTTGAACTATCCGAATCGACCGTGGTCGCATCAAGCGCCGTTTTTTCTGACGGCGTCGCGTTCAGTTTCTTGTAGAGGATTCCCGCCTTCACGAGCGAGGAGAGCGTGCCGGCAGTCATCGAATCAGACGTCAGAACGCTGAGGTCGAAATTTACGCCACTCTGAAAACTCATGGTGTAGCGCGAAGCCAGAATCCGCTTCTTGATGGTGTCGTAGTCGGCCACTTTCGCGGCATCGCCGAGTGCCGAGTGCATCATGGCCTGCGTTCCCTCCTGGTCGAGAATGCTCCACACCGGAGAGCCGTCCACAGACGCCATCTGTTCAGCCATCTGGGGATTCGAATCCAATGACGAACGCTTGCCATCGCGCGCATCGAGGGCGCTGTGCAGCGCCGCTTCCGTGCCGAAGGCCAGCGTGTTGTCGTCGAGGAAGGTCATCACAAAGCCGCTGTCCATGGGATACACGTTGGTGGTGCCGTACTTGACCGAGGAAATTTTCTTCAGCTTCAGCTTCTTCAGCACAGCCTTCGCCGAAAATGATCCTTGCGCGACGCACACCACCTGGATGCCGACTTTGGGCGTACGGAAAGAAACGAAATTAAGCTGGTCAAGATCATGCTCGGAATCAATCCCAATACCCTTGAGCGATGCCTCGAAGCTTTTCAGATCCGGCGGCAGAACTTGTTCTTTGAGTTGCTGCGCCGTCGGGGAATCCTTGAGAGCGCGGTAGTCCACGCCAATCAGTTGCTGAACTTCAGCCGGAACCATGGAGCGAGCCGACGACGCAATCGGCATAGCCAAGGCAGCCGTTGCCCAAAGAAGCAGAACCGCGATACACAATTTCTTCATAGCACTCCTCAACGAATGGGAACCTTCCTGCTTAGATGCAATGAAACCCATATTACGGTGGATGGTTTCTATTCTAGTCCGGTTCAGTCCGGATTTCGTCGGCGAACGGGTACCAAAGTGCATCCCTCCGCAATCCGATAGAACGCAGGCCTAAGACTCTCTTGCACGCGAAAGCGATCCCTATATTTTCCGCCTCTATATTCTCAGCGTGCCGGCCTTCCCGCGTGTCTCGGCCACAAACTTCTCATCCTGCAGCGATTCCAGGTTGATCTCCACATTCGCCAGCGCGCCGGTTAACGCCGCCCGGGCCAAAGCCACTGCCGTCGTCAGATCCGACTTCATGTTGGGATTGGTAATTGGCCCCAGCTTTTCTGAGATCCGCGCCACTTCGGCGACGCGCTCGGCCACGCCTAATGGGACACTAGTTGCCTGCTTGAGTGCAGCGGTAATCCCGGCATCCCCGTCCGACGATTCCTTCGCTGCTTTGTAGGCCTTCATGACGAGGTTGTAGGATTCGGCGTCGGCGTCTATCGCCGCTTTCAGCTCTTCGCGAAGCTGGCCGAGCCGTGCGATCGCCTCGCTGAGCGCGCCTTCATGCTGGACGTAGGCCTTCTTGCCGCGCGACATCGCAGCCACCATGTTCGCCAGACCTGCCGCCATGGCGCCGCTGGCGGCTGCGGCGCTTCCGCCTCCCGGAGTTGCCGTAGGCGCGGCCAACTGCTCAATGAAGGGCTCGAGTCCCGCGCGCAGGCCGCCTACGGCCATCTTGCCGCCCATCACCGCCGCCAGCCGGTTCTCCAGAATCAACGAGGAATCGAAATTTTCCACCTGCAAAAACCACTCGGCAGCCTGCTCCAGAGCCTTCTTCGGAATCAATCCAACGATCTCGCTCGATACCGGAATCACGCCGTAACGTTCGGCCTCGCGTTTGACGACCTCAAACGCACGGTGCACCGGAGTCTGCTCGAAATCCGTCAGGTTCATGGAAACCTGCGCCATGCCACGCACCAGAAATCCCGCGCCCTTCACAAAGCGGAGCCCGCCGCTAGAAAATCGCACGGCCTTAGCAATCTTCTTCGCGATCTCAACATCCGGAGTATTCAGGAAGACGTTGTAGGCGACCAGGAATTTGCGCGCCCCCACCACCGTAGCTCCCGCCGTCGGATGCACGCGTGCCTCGCCAAAATCGGGCTTGCGCGCCGGGTTGGTCGCGATGTCGGCGCGGATGCCCTCGAATTGCCCCCGGCGAATGTTCTCCAGATTCTGTCGCTCGGGCGTGGCCGCCGCGGCTTCGTACAAATAGACAGGGATTTCGAAACGCTTCCAGATTTCCGCGCCCACGTGACGGGCCATGGTCACGCAGTCTTCAATCGTGACCCCGTCAATCGGAATAAACGGCACCACATCGGACGCCCCCATGCGCGGATGCGCTCCCTGGTGCGTGTTCAGATCGATCAACTCGGAAGCCTTCCCTACCCCGCGAATCGCGGCTTCCTGAATTGCTTCGCGCTCGCCAACCAGCGTGATCACGCATCGGTTGTGGTCGGAGTCCATCTCGCGATCGAGCAGAAAAACACCGGGCATCTTCATCGCATCGATAATGGCGTCAACTTTGGCCTTGTCGCGGCCTTCGGAAAAGTTCGGAACGCATTCCACCAGAGTGCTGGGCATACGCGAGAAGGATAAAGGGCTATGCGTGCGCCCGCAAGCTTGCGAGGGAGTGGAACCGGCAATCGCCCGGCAGTTACTCCTGTCCTCGACTGGACATTTGATTTGACAAGCCCTCCGGCACACAGGCAAACTGCCAGAACCATGCGACCAGGTCCCCGCCTCTCCGGCCGCGGTTTTACCTGACTGTAGTCCCGCATAAAACGTCCGTCGGCCGTTTCCCTGCACTCCCAGCGAATCCAAACTGAAAGGATGCCGTCATGCCGCGTCGCTCGCTCTTCGTCTTGTCGCTGATGTTGTTTACGCTCCCATTCGCCGCCCGCACCGCACTTGCGGATTCCGCTCCTGAGCAAGCTGTTCGCCACTTCACTTTCCACTACGCCTTCACCGTAAAGAACGTGGCGGGCGAACGCCTACGCGTTTGGATTCCCCTCGCGCACTCCGACGCGTTTCAGGATGTAAAGGTCATCGCCAAGTCGGGCGACCTGCCACTGAGTCAAGTTCGCCAGTCCGAATACGGCAATGAGGTTCTCTACGCTGAAGCCGCCAAAGCCGTCAAAGGGGATTACAGATTTTTCGTCGACTACGATGTCGTCCGCCGCGAGCACGTCGTCCTTGCGGATGGAAAACCCGTTGGCGGAGCCGCGCCGTTCCTCGTTGGCAAAGACAAAGCGCGCGCCAAGACTCGAACTAGCTCGACTTTCTCGAGCCTGACAGACTGGTGCCGATCACCGGCGTCCCGGCCGAACTGGCCGCCGAGCAAACCAAGGGCGCGACCACGCAACTCGAAAAAGCCAGGGATATTTACGAGTACGTCTTCCGCACCATGAGGTATGACAAGACCGGCACCGGCTGGGGACACGGCGACACGCTCTGGGCCTGCGATTCCAAGCATGGCAACTGCACGGACTTCCATTCGGTTTTTATTTCGATGGCGCGATCGCAGAAGATTCCCGCCCGTTTTCAGATCGGCTTCCCTCTCCCGGCCGACAAATCTTCGGCCGAAATTCCCGGCTATCACTGCTGGGCCGAGTTCTACATCGACTCCATCGGCTGGATTCCCGTCGACATCTCCGAGGCGTGGAAGCACCAGGAAAAGCGCGATTACTTTTTCGGAGCGCATGACGTAAATCGCGTCCAGTTCACCCAGGGCCGCGATCTGAAGTTGACCCCGGCGCAGGACGGGCCGCCCCTGAACTATTTCGTCTATCCCTACGTGGAGACGGACGGCAAAGAGCATCCGAATGTGTCGATTGAATTTTCATTCGCGGACGCTGAGAAATCTGGCAACGTCAGGGAGGCCCATGCCGCCACCCGCTAGGGCCTGATCCTCCCCGGTGCATCGCCGTCCCTGCACTGGATTCTGCAGAGACCATCGCTGATGCTAGAATCTTTTGCGCGGCGAGCAGCGATATTCCAAATACCGAACCATGCCAAAATACGTAATCGAGCGCGAGATCCCAAAGGCCGGCAAACTGACTCCCCAGAAACTGCAGGTAATTTCGCAGGAATCCTGCGGCGTTCTGAGAAATCTGGGCCCACATATTCAATGGGTCGAGAGCGTCGTTACCGACGACAAGATCTATTGCATCTACAACGCGCCCAACGAAGAAAGCATCCGTGAACACGCCCGCCAGGGAGGCCTCCCGGCGAACCCCATTTCCGCTGTCCGTTCGGTGATCGGTCCCACGACGGCGGAAGGCTGAGCTCGGACAGGCGTGACCGACACCCAAAGGCCGAACGCCGATCAGGCGACGATTCACCGGCCCACAATTCGCCGGCCAACCATCGGCGTTTTCGACTCCGGCGTCGGCGGTCTTACCGTGCTGCGGGCGCTGCTGGATCGCATTCCGGACGCCAACTATCTCTACTTCGGCGACACCGCCCGCCTCCCTTACGGATCAAAATCCGCCGCCACTGTCGCGCATTACGCCCTGGGCGCGATTCAGCACTTGCAAACGCAGGGAGCCGAACTGCTCGTCATTGCTTGTAACACTGCGACCGCCCTCGCGTTTGACGAAATCAAGGCTGCGTCTCAAGTGCCCACCGTCGGAGTCGTCGAACCCGGCGCCGAAGCTGCCGCCAGGGCGAGCCGTAATCACCGGGTCGTGGTCATTGGCACCGAAGCCACTGTCGCAAGCCATGCCTACCGGCGCGCGCTTGAGGTTCGCAATGTAACGGTCGCGGAAAAAGCCTGCCCACTCTTTGTGCCCCTGGTCGAGGAAGGATGGGTGGACCATCCCGTCACAGCGCAGGTCGCGCGGATTTATCTGGACGATGCCTTTGATGGCGATGCCGAGGAAGCCGACGTCCTTGTCCTCGGCTGCACACATTATCCCCTTATCCGGCCGTTGCTCGGCCGGATCGCTCCCGCTCACGTCGCGATTGTAGATTCGGCGGAATCGACCGCTCACGATGTTGCTCGCCGGCTGCAGATCGAGCCGCTCGCCGCACCCGCTGAACCCGAACGGCGGTCGGCGCCGCGCCTAAAGTTTTTCGCGACCGACTCGGCGGAGAAATTCAGGAAGATGGGCAGCCGGTTTCTGGGGCTTCCGGTGGAAGATGTAGTGCATGTTGATTTGAAAGAATAGGCTCTCGGCTTTCGGGCCTCGGGCTCTGGTCTTCGGGCTCTGACAGTCGATTCTTCATCGCCTAGCTCTCGGAGCGAGCCGCTCGCGTCATCAGATCCTCAATCGCCTGCTGCGGCGATTTGCCTTTTTCAAGGATGTCAAACATCTGCTCCGTGATCGGCATTTCCACGTTCTTGGCGCGGGCCAGGCCCACGGCGGCTTTCGTGGTAAATACACCCTCTGCTACTGCTCCGTGCATGCCCGCGATAATATCGGCGAGATTTCTCCCTTTTCCGAGTTCGACGCCCACGCTGCGGTTGCGGGAAAGATCGCCAGTGCAGGTAAGAACGAGATCGCCCAGCCCCGCCAGGCCGGCCATCGTATCGAGCCGTCCCCCGCAAGCGACCACCAGCCTCGCAATCTCGGCCAGCCCGCGGGTGATCAGTGCCGCCACCGAATTGTGGCCAAGTTCGAGTCCGTCGCAAACTCCCGCGGCGATCGCGATAATGTTCTTGAGCGCCCCGCCCAGTTCCACGCCCGTCACGTCGTCGTTGGTATAAACCCGAAAGCGCGAGCTGTTAAACGCCTGCTGCACCAGTCGCGCAAGTTCGCTATCGGCGGAAGCCACCGTAACCGCGGTCGGATCGCCCCTCGCCACTTCTTTGGCAAACGACGGCCCGCTCAGCGCTCCCACCCGCGGAGTGAACTTGCGCGTGCTCAAAACATCTGCGATGACTTCCGTCATGCGCAGCAGCGTCGTGTTCTCCAGACCCTTGGTGCAACTCACGATCATCGTCTCTGGATGAAGCAAGGGGGCCATCTGCTCAAACAGGGCTCGGCAGTGTTGCGAGGGCATGACACTGACCACGATTTCTGCGCCGTCGAGCGCGGTGGTCAGACTAGTTGTCGCTTCGATCGCAGCCGGTAGGGCGAAGCCTGGCAAAAAACGTTCATTGATCCGCCGTCTGCCAACGCTCTCCATAACCTCGGCTTCATTGGCCCATAGCCGGACGGTATGCGTTCCTTTACGCGCGAGCGCAATTGCTAACGCCGTGCCCCATGCGCCCGCGCCGATGACGGCCATCCTGCTCATTGGCTCGACCCTCCAGATGGTTGTTCAAGAGTTGGCCGCTGTCCAGATTTCCGTCCGAGTCTTGATTCCGTGCCGGAGGCCAGCCGTCCAATGTTTTGCCTGTGCTTCCAGATCACCAGCACTGCCACGGTTGCAATGATCAGCAGCTCCAGCGGATCGCGGTATTCACCGAACGCCCACGCCAGCAGCGGAAATGCGGCAGCCACGGCAATCGAGCCCAGCGACACGTAGCGGAACGCGAGTGCGAGCACGGCGAACAAGCCCACGAGGCACAGAATCGTTTTGGGAGTGAGCAGAACGAACGCCCCCAGGCTGGTAGCCACGCCCTTGCCGCCATGAAATCTAAGCCAGATTGGAAACAGATGTCCGCAAACAGCGAACAGCGCAGCCGTAGCCATGAGGAGATGTCGATGCGATCCGCCCAAAGCCATGCGCGCAAAGAGCACCGCCGCCAGTCCCTTGGCTGCGTCGAGAACGAGCGTAGCGATCCCAAGCATCGGAGACTTCCGCGCCACGTTCGTCGCCCCAATGTTTCCGCTCCCCGTCGAACGCACATCCTCACCGGTGAAAGTCCGCACCAGCAGGTAGCCGAAGGGAATCGATCCCAACAGGTAGGCAACAATGGCGGTCATGACGTATGTGTACGTATTTATTTCCTCAAGCCGTAAAGAAGCCGCAACGTGCGATCTCGGTCTGCCCCAGGCTGCGTCCGTTCCCTGGGCGCGGACCTGGGAACCACGGCCGACGGACCCGCGACCGAAATCGTTCGGAAACAGAGCCTCTACTACGAATCCGGCTGCAACGAAAATTGTTCCAGCTTCGTATACTTCGATCCCTTTGGCGAAAGCTGGCTTTGGTAGAGAAAGAACCTGTCTACCTTCATGCTGCCGAAACTAAGTGTATCGGACGCAGGCTCACCCATCATTGACAGCCGCTTTTGGAGCACCACGAAAATCGAGCTTGGCCTGTCGTCCTTGCGCCGTTTTGGGTCGCCGGAACGGCCGCCGGCGCGCGCGAGCGTCAGATGTGGACTGAAGGCTCGCTCTTCACGCGCAACACCAAGTTCGGCGACGGCTGTGTCGATCCGGGCGGCAAGTTCGGCGAGCGCTGGCCCTGCATGAATGCCAATCCAGAACACGCGAGCAGCCTTGGCAGTAGGGAAGAATCCATACCCCGACAAGCGTATCTCGAACCTTTTGCTTTCCGCCTGCCGCAACCGGCTGGTAACAGCCGCAACCTGTTCTGGCGTCTGCTCGCCGATAAACTTCAATGTAATGTGTAAAGACTCGGGACGCACCCAGCGCGCCTCGGGCGCGAAGCCGCTCACTCCCTCCAGAAAGCGCGCGATCTTGCCGCGGATGTCGTCGTTAAGGTCGATGCCAACAAATATACGCATGGGGTCTAAATGTAGCCCGCATCCGGTCGGCTATGGCGCGGCGTCTTGCAATCCCGTCTCGAACTTATATCAATGCCCGCCGAATCATCTCCAAGGCCTGCTGCGTGGCGAACTGCCGAATGCGCGCCCGGTCGCCCGGAAAATTCCGCTCCACTACCTGCGTTCCTTCGTCGCCCGCCAGCCCAATATAGACAAGTCCCACGGGCTTCTGCTCGGTCCCGCCCGTCGGGCCGGCGACGCCCGTGATGCCAACTCCATAGCTCGAGAGGCAGCGCTTGCGAATGCCCTCCGCGAGCGCCTTTGCCACCTCGGAGCTAACCGCCCCGTACTTGTCAATCAACTCCTTTGGGACGTTGGCAAACTGCGTCTTCAGTTCATTGGAATAAACGACGGCTCCTCCCAGGAAATGCCGGGAGCTTCCGCTGAGGGAGGTGATGCGCTCGGCGAGCAAGCCGCCTGTGCACGATTCCGCTGTGGCCAGGGTCATGCCGCGCATCTGCAGCAGGTAACTGACAATCTGCTCGATCGTCTCCCCTTTGCGGGAAAAGATTGCGTCGCCCATTTCGTCTTCGATCTTTCCGGCGAGTTCTTCTACGCGCGCCTCGGCTTCGGCTGCCGAAGGTTTCCGGCAGCGGAGGTGGAGCTGGATCTCGCCGCCGCCGGCCAGGATGGTCGTCTCTATGTCTTTGTAGGTCTTGTAGATGGGGGCGACGCGGGCATCGACCTGGGATTCGGGGATCATCGCCATCTTGAGGGTACGCGTCGCGATATGCTGCGGCGGAACCTTTGCTTGCAGGCGCGGGATGCATTCGCTTTCGAATAAAGGCTTTAGCTCGTAGGGAGGGCCGGGCAGCAGGATTAGAATGCGGTCTTGGCCATCGTATTTGCCGCTGATCCATTGTCCGGGGGCGGTGCCCATCTGGTTCGGAAGGACCACCGCGTTAGAAATGACGTCGGCCTGCTTGTTATTGTTAGCAAAGAGTTTATAGCCGCGCTTGGCGAATCTCTTTTCGAGCTTGGCGATGATCTGGGGATCGCGGTTGAGCTTCAGCCCGAGGGCTTCGGCTACGGATTCGCGGGTCAGGTCGTCTTCGGTGGGGCCCAGGCCTCCGGAGAAGATGATGATGTCGGAGCGGCGCATGGCCAGTTTGGCCGCCGCCACCAGGCTCTCGTGGTCATCGCCCACGATGCACTTAAAGCGGACCTCGACGCCGATGTCGTTTAGTTTCTGGGTGATAAAGAGAGAATTCGTGTCCTGGCGGTGGGGGGTGAGCAGTTCCGAACCCACGGCGATGATCTCGGCGTTCACGGGTAGAAGTGTAAATGAAATGTTCCATAGTGTTCCACGTGGAACACTATACATATATTGTTGTACGTACATTGTGGTTATCACAACGGCGAAGAACGGGCGAACAAAATAAAGTTGATTTTCGGGTGGTTGTGACAACGACCAAAATCGGGGATTTTCACTGGGTGGGGTGTTTACTCTCTGGTTATAGGTCTCGCTATCTTGAGACTCGCTTGATCTTGGGGGTCATAAGGGTCATCAGTGCCGACAGCCATCCCGAGGTGCTGCTGTCGGCCGAGTAGGAAGGGTTCCCGCCGGTCGGGGATCTGCGAAGAACTGGGGCACCTCCCGTCTGTTCTCAGATTCTCAAACCACGCGGAGCCACTTGTTCTTCGCGCGGGGTCCCACGTTTGCCAAAAGCAGGCAAACATAGGGCACCCACAGGTTGGAGTTTAATTCTTCGTTTTGAAAGTTAAGTCCAGGAATGTGGGCCATCAGCCCGACACAGTTATCTAATCAGCCCGCCGATAGTCGGTCGACATGGCTCGGGCTAATGGGCCTTACCCGACAGACTGACAGATTGCGGACTGGTCCCAGCGTCGTCTGCAACCGTCAACGATCCGTTGAATGTTCCGCCGGTCAAGGGTTGAAATGTGACAGTCAAATTACAGCTTCGAAACGCGGCGACGCCACCCGAGCATCCGCTTACAGCGTAGCCTGTGGGAGCCGATATTGAAGAGATGTTGAGGATTCTGGTTTGGGCATTCGTTAGCTTGACCGTTTTGCTCGTCGAGCTGCCGATGGTCTGCAAGCCAAAGGCGAGGCTCTTTGGGGCAAGCACGACCGGAATGAATTCGTACGCTCCCATGTCCACGATCGCAGTCGCGCCGTCGTTGCCGTTAACGATACGAGGACTGCCTGCATAGTCTGTGCTCGGCAAGTCAGGGGCTGCGTTGTCTCCGGCATCAATCCCCGGGGAGCCGCCTTTGAGCCGGTAATTGTTCGCGCCGACAAAAGCAGGTTTGAGCGAGATGTTGCCATTCGCGCCGGAAAATCCGGTACACATTCCATCGTAGGAATTTCCCTGGGGCGTGAACGCGTCGTTATTCTGGACAATGGGAGGGCCATCCGTATAAAGGGGATTACACAGCAATGCGGATTGTCCTGCGGGCGCGATGATGAAGTTGTTGATAATCTCGGCGTTGGTATTGAAGCCATCGGCGACCACGGCTGCATTTCCGGCATAGTTGCTCACAATCGTGTTATTGATAAGGCGGTAGCCGGTAGCGCTTTGCGGAACCAAGCTATATATTGCCGATCCCTCGGAAGCCGAATTCTCCACGATCAGATTTTGAACGATGATTTCGTCTGCTTCGTTGAACATGGAAATGGCACCGCCCTGGCTGCTGGAGTTCCCGGTGATGAAATTGTTCTCAATTATGGGTGCTCCGGCTCCGAACAGCGATATCCCACCTCCCGATGCAGAATTCCAGTTATTACTTTCTATTGTGTTTCCGATAATTTGAGCTGAGGAAGCTCCTCGCACACTAATGCCACCGCCGCCAATTCCGCCTGAGTAGCCAGAAGTCTGGTTGTTGCTGCGAATGATATTTGTCTGAACGATTGGCGATGCGAACCCGATCCCGATGCCACCTCCACCGTTAGAAGCCCGGTTATTCTCGATGGTGTTGCTCTTGATGGTCGGTGATGCGCTTTCGATTTGGATGCCGCCGCCCTCATCCGGATAAGTATTCGTTGCATCTCCATGTTGGATGGTGAACCCGACTAATTGCGAGGTCGACGTTTCGTTCGAATCAAAGGTTACGACAGGGGCAATCCATCCTCCATCGATGATCGTAACGTTGGCGCCGCCTGAACTCTTGACGGTGACGGCTTTTCCATGGAAGTTGATGTTTTCGTTGTAAGTGCCGGGGGAAACCAGGACGGTATTACCGTTGACTGCCGCGTTGATTCCGGCCTGGATCGTGGGCTGGTCGGCCGGGACATGAATAATAGTTCCAGCAACGGCGTACAGAGTTAGTAAGAGGCAACATGACACGAACCGGAAAAGTCGATAAGTCATAGAACCACCCTAGATATCACACGCGCACAATATAGCAGAATGGAGCGTGGGTTACGACGCTTTTTCACCCCGCATGTGAACTGCCATCCCGCTAAAGCTTCCTATACTTACCCCACGAAAGTGCCTCTCAACGGGACAAGGAAACACAACCAGCCCAGCTTATTGCAGCACCCGGTTCATCTGGTCACAGTCCTAGATGACGATCCCCGCCGGTTGCTGTTGGGTCATGCAGTGGAGGGCTCCGAAGCCCCAGATTAAATCTCCGGAATAGATGGGGACGATTTCGCGGTTGGGGAAGGCCTCGGCTAGCGCGTTTAGCACTGTGCGGTCGTTGGGATCGTTGAAGACTGGGGCTAGCACGGCTCGGTTGGCGATATAGAAATTTGCGTAGCTGGCGGGGAGGCGGCGGCCTTCGAAGATTACCGGGCGGGGCATGGGAATCTCTACTATGTTGAGGCGCTGGCCGTCCTGATCGCGGGAGGCTCGGAGGCGTCCTAGATTGTGGTGGAGGGCGGAATAGTTTTCATCCTGCGCGTTGGGCTCGATCATCGTTGTGACCGTGTCGGGCGCTACGAAGCGGGTCAGGTCGTCGACGTGGCCGTGGGTGTCGTCTCCTTCAATGCCCTCGCCTAGCCAGATTACCGACTGGATTCCTAAGTAGTCGGCGAACATCTGCTCGTAGGCGGTGCGGTCCATGCGCGGATTGCGCTGCTGGGTGGTGGAGAGCAGACACTCTTCGGTGGTGATCAGGGTGCCGCGGCCGTTGACGTCGATGGATCCGCCTTCGAGGACTACGGGGAATTCGCTGGAAGTTTTATCGGCGAATACTGGATGCACGACGCGCGCGCCCGCCGACTTGGCCATGCGGGCTCCTAGTTTGGCGTCGTGCTTGTAGTTTTCGTATTTTGCCCAGGCGTTGAACTGGAAGTGGAGGGCTAGAAGTTGCGAGTCGCGAGCCGCGAGTTGCGAGGGATTTTCAGGGTTAAGCTCGGAGCTCGTCGCTCGCGGCTCCTCCTGGTCGGTCAGGAAGATGCAGCCGGAATCGCGGGTCCAGACGCGGTCGGTGCGCCAGCGATGGAAGACTACGTTGTCGGAAAGCGCGTCTGCTTTCTCCAGAATTGACTTGGCGGTGCGCTCGGCGCGTTCGCTGTTGACTACCAGATCGACGCGCTCGTGGCGCGCCAGGGTGCGAACGATCTCGGCGTAGACCCATGGGATGGGCTCGAATTTTCCGGGCCAGTCGCTTTGCAGGTGCGGCCAGGCCAGCCAGGTGGAGGCATGGGGCTCCCACTCGGCAGGCATGCGGTAGCCTTGCGCGGCGGGGAGTTTGGGGCGGCGTGGGGTCATGGGCGATCCGGGGAACGTTGGTCAGTTGAGGGAGTAGGGGTCCTTCGACTACGCGGGACGAATCGCTTCGCTCCTCGTCCCGCTTCGCTCAGGATGACATTGCGCGAGGGTGCTGGTCGCTCTGAGATTTTCATTTTCCGTCCAACAGGCGGCTGGTGATGGGGGCGTAGCTATCGATGCGGCGGTCGCGCAGGAAAGGCCAGTTGCGGCGCGTGTCTTCGAGATGCTTTAAGTCGACTTCGCCGATCAGGATTTCTTCCTTGTCGTGGGACGCTTCGGCTAGCACGCGACCGAAGGGATCGCAGAAAAAGGATCCGCCCCAGAATTCGAGGCCTTTGCCGGGCGTGGAGTTGCCACGAATGTCTCCGGTTTCAAAGCCGACACGATTGACGACGCCTACGTAGACTCCATTGGCGATGGCGTGGGCGCGCTGGATGGTGAGCCAGGCGTCATGTTGCGCGATGCCAAACTCAGCTTTCTCGGCCGGATGCCATCCGATGGCGGTGGGGTAGAACAGAATGCTTGCGCCCTGCAGAGCGGTGAGGCGCGCGCCTTCGGGATACCACTGGTCCCAGCAGACGAGCGTTCCGATTCTTCCGGCGCCGGTATCGAAAGCCTTGAAGCCGAGGTCTCCCGGAGTGAAGTAGAACTTTTCGTAGTAGAGCGGGTCGTCGGGAATGTGCATCTTGCGGTAAATGCCGCGCAGGGAACCGTCGGAATCGAAGATGGCCGCTGTGTTGTGGTAGACGCCGGGAGCGCGCTTCTCGAAGAGCGAGGCCACGAGAACTACTTTATTTTGACGGGCTGCATTGGCTAGTTTTTCGGTGGAGGGGCCGGGGATGGGCTCGGCGAGGTCGAACAGATTTGCGTCTTCACGCTGGCAGAAGTATTGCGTCTGAAAAAGCTCGGGCAGGCAGACTACGTGCGCGCCCTGGCGAGCCGCCTGGGTCACGCGATCGATTGCCTTTGCCATGTTGTCGGCAGGCTCGGGACCGCATGACATCTGGACTAACGCTACATTGAACTTGTCCGACACTTTTTCTCCACGCTTCGCGGACTGGGCGCTGATCAGGACTTGGTGATGTGGCGACGATTGTTGCGCGCCGGCAAACAGCAGGTCCTTCGCTTCGCTCAGGATGACAAATTATAAAAGGGCGCGCTCATACCATCGAACTGGTTGGCATCCGCTCGGCGAATTTTTCGGCCTGGGCACTGCGAATTTTTCGGATGCGCTCGGCGATTGTTTCAACACGCGCTCTAGGATATCAAAGTGTTCTGTGCAGGCGTGAATGTTGCGGGAGTGTGAATGCGATTCGCCGCTTCCGTCATAGTTCTAGTAAATTGTTTCTTCACACAAAAGCGGTTTCATTCTGGAGGTTGTTTCCTTGAAGGAAAAAAATGTTACGAAGCATGGCAATCATCAGGAGGGCGCGGGCATTGACCGTAAGCTGCACGACCCCGTAGCGGACCGGCTGATTCCGCTGGCTCCGCTGGACCTGGGGAAGATCGGGTCGATTGACGATCTGGTGCGCGCGATGGCCAAGACGGCGTTTACCGGGCGGCAACTGGGCGAAGCCGCCGATGTGCTGGAGGCGATGGCGCGCGATAAGGATGCGTTCATCGTGATGACGCTGGCGGGCGCGATGACCGTCGCGAAGCAGGGGTTGATTATTGCCGAGTTGATCGAGCGCGGCATCGTCAATGCGATCGTTTCTACGGGCGCTTTGATGGCGCACGGGCTGGTGGAGGCTACGGGGCGCGCGCATTTCCGGCACAATCCCGATTTCAGCGATGAGGAGCTTTATGAGGCGGGATATAACCGCGTTTATGACACGCTGGAGCCGGAACAGAATCTGGATGACGTGGAACGGGTGATGCACGCTGTGTTTTCCGCGTGGGACTCGGATGAAATCATGTGCTCGTACAAGCTGAACCGGGCCATTGGCAAGCATCTTTCGAAGACTGCCAGGGGGCAGCGGGGCATTTTGAAGTCGGCGTATGAAAATAATGTGCCGGTATTTGTGCCGGCGTTTTCCGATTCGGAGCTGGGGCTCGACTACGCGTTGACGAATCGCGAGCGCGACAAGCAGGGGGAGGCACGGTTTCGCTTTGATCCGTTTCTTGATCTGGAGCACTTTGCGGCTACGCTATTGGCGCAAAAACGGCTGGGGATTTTTACGATCGGCGGAGGCGTGCCGCGCAACTGGTCGCAGCAGTTTGGTCCGTTTATCGAGTTGCGCCATCGCCGGGGCGGAGAAGACCTGCCGCTGAAACGCTATCACTACGGGTTGAGGATTTGTCCGGAACCGGTGTATTGGGGCGGGTTATCGGGGTCTCCGTATAGCGAGGCGGTGTCGTGGGGGAAGTTTGTGCCTCCGGCGGAAGGCGGGAAGTTCGGCGAAGTCTTTGTGGATGCGACGGTCGGGCTGCCGCTGATTGTGGCGGCGGTGCTGGAGCGGCTGAAGAAGAAGCCGGCGGCGAAGAAGGCGGTGGCGAAGGCGGAATAAGTCGGAGGCGCGATGAGACGCAACTTTGCGTTCGTGACGTCCATTTGCCTGTCGCTATTGTGCGCGACGAGCATGGGCCAGCAAAAAGGCAGCGTGCATGGGAACGTTTTTCGCGAAGCGAGCATGGGGCTGACCTACGAGTTTTCCCAAAAATTCAGTCCAAAAGTGGAACACGAAATACCTTCCCGGGATCCGAGTGGGCGCGAACGTATGATCCTAGCTTTGTGGGATACGCCACAGCGCAGTGGCGCACCCAGGATGTCGTTTCTTTACGACACAAAGCAGCGGAGCAGCGATAAGACGCACGACACGATTGCTCTAGCCTACCTTGGAGAGGTTAAAGGGATGTGGCTGGGCATCAAAGGCCTGAAGATCGCTGGCCCGACCAAGGTTTCCGAACCAAGCTATGATTATTGGCGTCTGGATTTGTCCGCGCCAGATCAGCAGCAGCCCCGCTACAACTCAGTTATTTTGATTACACTGTCGGATCGGCGAGTCCTGGTGATTCAAGTCAATGCGCCGTCGCAAAGTGAACTCGATGGTGAGGTCGACTCGCTGGCACGGATGCGGTTCGACAAGAGCCAGAAATAGCTCGCGGCCCCCTCAGCGGAGCAGCTTCATGCCGGCGGTGGGCGCATTCCGATCGAAGGTGACAGTGTGCTGACATTCGGCGGCGTGGCCGCAGCGCTCAATCAGGCAGTCGGCAAAATCGGCGGGGCTGGCGCTGAAATTTTGTAAGGCCTGCCAGACGATTTCCGCCCGCTCGATCACCAGTTCTTTACTGCGCAGCAAAGTGTCCAGCACGCGCACAATGTCGTTCTTCTTGAAACGGTAAGAAACTTCCAACACCCAAACCAATTCCGCGAGGACGATCAGGGAAACAAATCCGGGGGAATCCTGGGAGAGCGAGTCTATAACTTTCACGGCGGCTGCCGATTGGGCGGGATCGTCCTGAGTCAGATAGCGGACCAGAACGTTGGTGTCGAGGCCGATCATCGTGAGTTCGACCCCCGGTTCGATGTAGGTTCGATCAGCAAGACGGTCATTGGGAGCGGGTTGCGCGCCGCGCGATGGCTTTGTTCAGCTCTTCAAACGAGACGGGCTTGCCTCGCTTGCGTTGCAACAGCCCTTTCAGTTCCTGTACCGAGCGGGTGGCCGGGGCATCGCGGGATGGGCGGGGGGGGACGCCCTTTTCCGTAAGGCCGCCCACATTGGACAGAGACGCGGCTGCCCGCGGGATCGGGGGAACTTCGGGTTGGGGTCTTCTGAGTTCGGTTCGGCTTCACCGAGGGCGAGGGCGCCCTCGGGACTGCCGGCGGGGCGCCGGCGCTACGGTCGCGGTCTGAAATCCTGCCAGGAGTTCGTGGAGGGTAGGGCTCGTGGTGGACTTAGGGTTCCTTCGACTCCGCAGGAACTTCACTTCGTGAAGTTCCTGCTTCGCTCAGGATGACTTCGGCCACGTATTTCTGATCTCTTCTTATCTCTATTTTCGATCTCTATTTCTGATCTCTATTTTTAATCTCTATTCTTAATCGAAGATGGTCACGGCTGAGGCGATTACTGTCGTCCAGAGGCCGCGCTTGTCACCGACTGCCGATTGCGTGACGTTCGCGGTGCGCACGATTTTGTTGGAGATGCGGTAGATTTCTTTTTTCTCGTCCCAGGAGCGGTCGGGGTCGAATTCCACGTCGAGCGTGGTGGCGAGCATTTCGGCGGCCAGTTCTTCGGCGTAGTCTCCGGCAGCATCTTCGGTCTCGCCGAAAGAGTGGTGTTCGCTCAGGTAGCCGTAGGTATTCCGATCGGCGGGGATGGCGACGCCGATTGACGATGCGAGTAGGCGGTGCGGCTCATGAGTCGAGTTCTCGGCAACCACGGCGAACACGACCTCGCCGGGATGCAGGTACTTGAGGCCCTGCGAACGCGGAATGAGTTTGCAGTTGGGTGGAAAGATTGACGAAACGCGCACCAGGTTTTGAGCGGCAATACCAGCGTCGCGGAGGGCAAGTTCGAACGAAGTCAAGCGCTCGCGATGTTTCCCCACACCTTTGGTGAAGAATATTTTCTTCGGGACCATGTCCTTGCCCAATTCATTTTCCTCCGCAAACTATTAAGTTGACCATGGATTTCGCAAATCTAACACAGTGATTTGTGAAGATTGCATGAAAAATGACAGGAACTTCCCTTTTCATGTCAGACCCGTGCCTATCGCCAGCCGCAAGCGCGCCCGGGTTCCGGATTTTGCGGGCCCCGGCCTATGCTCGCGGTGACATCAGGCGGCGTGCGCCCGACCCTGCTTCGCCGCGAGCGGGATGAGCATTGGCTTCGCCAACTTCTCGAAGTCGTCGAAGCTCATGCGCACCAGTTCGCGGTGCGTGCCGGCGTTGAAGGCGATTTCGCTGTCATCGGCCAGGTTCTCGTCGGCGAAAACGTCCATGCCATAGAGGTTGCCGAAAGGCGGCATGGAACCGGTTTCGCAGTCGGGAAAGCGCCCGCGGAATTCCGCCTCGCTTGCCAGTTCCACGACGTCGGCGCCAAGGTATTTTTTCAGCCGGTAGAGATCGACGCGATACGACGCCGGCACCACGGTCATGACGAGGCGTCCGTCAACCAGGACCATGACGGTTTTGGCCAGTTCTTTTCCTTTGATGTGGGTAAGAGCGGCAATCCCCTGTGCGGTATAGGCCACCGAGTGCGAGATCACCAGGTATTTAACTTGATTGCGGTCCAGATATTCGCGCAGCTTGGACAGAGGCATAAAAACCTCCCGGCAGAACCGCGGGCAGCAAATCTTTCGGCTTGCGGCTGGATGTCTGTCGCAGGAAGGACCAGACAAGCAGACCGAGGGAAAGTATATCCGCGAGCGCTGCCGCGTTCATTATCCGCCTGCCGGGGCTCATCCGCGAGAAAAATTTTGGGGTAGAGGTCGTTCGACTTCGTAGCTGCCACGCTTCTCGTAGCAACCACTGCGCCCAGGATGAGTCGCCGCACAACATTTACAGGCGGTAAATTTGCAGACGCCAGATTTACAGACTGTTCACAGACTCTCCGCAATGCAGGACGGGCAAGCGGGATATCTTAATCAGAGTTTCCCTGCGACCGTGGGGGAGGACGGCTAAGTATTATGAAGCTACTTTTGTAACCAGGGAACGAGCTGTCTTAGTTGCAGTCGAGCCGGCCACCCGCATTGCTTGCCAGTCATAGGCAAACTCGCGGCCACAGTCCAGGCAAACCACGTAGGTGCCAACGCGCGAGACCGGAGAAGCGCGCCGGGCTCCGGCCCGGATGGTTAGCGGAAAACTATAACGGGAGTGCCTACAACCGAACACGGCGTCCATCATTTTCGCAAGCATGTCTAACACCTCCACAGCATCAGCGAACTAACTCGTAGTATGCTCCGCCCGGTTAGTCATTCGTATAGTCAGTTAGATACGTCTTGCGTGAAAAAGGTTCACGCCGGGATACGACAGGCTTGAGATTCAGTTCGGAGAGGAAAGGTTGCCGTAAATCGGGTACTTTCGGAAGGCTGGAGTTGCCCGGATCCGGGACGCAAAGCTGGGGACAAACAAGGGGAAAGAAGGACGGCTCAGATTTTTTGCGGGCCCGACTTCTTGTGCTCCGCGCACTTGGTCATGATGGCGGTTTGCAGGCGGCCGCGCAGGTCGTCCGGTAACTCGTAAAGCTCCTTGTTGCGGTAAATCTCGATGGTTTTGCGAGTGGTGTCGCAGACGACGTAGCAGTTGTGGCACCACGCCAAGTGATCCTCGAGTTCAGCCTTGGTGCGCTCGTCCAGAGTGCTGTCGAGGTAGTTTGTCAACTCGTTGAGAAATTCAGAGCACTTCACTTGTCGCCGTCTCCACTCGGTTTTTCGCCATCGCCGTTTGCCCTTTTCTGAAAGTAACGGCTGAGCCGGTCGCGCAACTGCAAACGCGCGCGCAGCAAACGGGACTTCACAGCCGGAACGCTCAACTCCAAAGCCTGCGCCGTTTCTTCGGTCGAGAGGCCTTCTACATCGCGCAACACAAAGACCGTCCGGAACCCGGTCGGCAGCCCCTGAATGGTGCGCGTCAAAATGTCACGCAGCTCCCCCTGGTTATAAAGCTGTTCGGGATTGGGGCTCCAATCCGCGACCTCGCGGGGAAGCGAGTCATCTTCAGTTTTTACTTCTTCGTCCAGAGAGACCATGCGTTCCGGCCGTCTCCGGCGCAACCGCATGAGCGCTTCGTTGACCGCAATCCGCACCAGCCAGGTGTAAAACTTGGATTGCTCCTGGAACTGCGCCAGGTTTCCATACGCTTTGAGGAACGCATCCTGGACTACGTCTTCAGCGTCCTCGCGATTCTGGGTAATGTGCTGCGCGATGCGAAAAACATTTCGATCATAGCGCCGCACCAACTCTTCAAACGCGGTATCGTCGCCGCGTTTGGCGCGCCGGACCAGCTCCATTTCCTCGCTGACCGGTTGCTGTACGTTTGGTTGGATGGCACTCATTCGTAAATTGATGCAGATTTTTGTAAAAGCTGCAGCAGCGAACCCCGTGTCTATTGTAACGGGTGCGGGCGGTTTGCGCTTGCGCGGGCGGTGCAAAAAGGTTTTCGCGCTTTTCCCGGCGCTGAAGCGCCGCGCTATTCGCCGGAACGACACAAGCATGTGGCAACTTCCGGCGACATCGCACAAGGGAGCGGCTCCGAAATCTGACGACCTCGGTCGACAAAATCCTTGCGTGCGTGCTTCCTTTAGACCCAAAACCTCGGTAACCATCTCCGCTCCGGGATCGCCTCAAGTCACGAGCGATTCTGCCAAACTGGAGTGAAGACAAATGGCTTCCTCCACCATCACGAAAGCCCCGTCATTGCTTATCAGCGTGACGGAAGAAACAGCCGGCGACAGCCGCCATCCCCTCCGTCTGTTGCCCCCACTGGCGACTGCCATCTGCGTTACCTTCGGCGTCGCCCTGATCGCCAACACGCAACTGGCGTGCGACGGCGGCTGGTTCCTCTATGCCGTTCTGCACCACTCCGGAACCCGCTTGTATCGTGACTTACACCTCGTTCTTCAACCTCTGGCTGTGCTCGAAGCCGAATGGTGGATGTCTCTGGTGGGCAAGGGATGGATCGTCTCAAAGATACCCGCCCTGCTCCACCTGGTCGCCTTCACCGCCGCCATTTCCCTCATCGCCGCCAAAAGCAGGTTGGCGGCATTTCAGCAGGCCATCGTGATCGCCTGCATATTTTTTGTCGGAATCCATTTCGAGGCCTATCGCTTCGACGATTACCACGTAATGACCGACGCCCTCGCGCTTTTTTCCATACTTCTTCTGCTCAAACTGGATGAACGCAAATACGCAGTCCCTGGCTCAGATTTGAGGTTGGCCGCGATCCTCGGTCTCCTCTCAGGATTCGCAATCACGACCCGGTTGACCGACGGCGCCGTCCTCTTCCTCTCCACCGCTCTGGCCATCGCTTACCTCGCAAGAACGAAAAAAATACCAGCCCTCATCGTTTTCTCGTCAGTAACCTGCATCGTAGTCCTCGCCATCGCCTCCCTGACCGGCGATTCCGTCAGAGATTACGCGACCTCAACCGTCCTGCATGCGGCTGGGCCCAAAGGTGGATTGGCAAGCGTCCTGGCTCGTCCTTTCCTGCTGCTGTGGAATTCGTTGGCCTTCATGGCCTCCCGGCAACAGCTCATCACCATCTTTTATTGCTCCGCTGCCGCCGCCAGTTGGACGTGGCTAGTCGCTCCTTTTTCCAAGCAAGACCGCCCCACCTCCACGATTAAGGCAGCGCTGGGATTGGGATTGCTCGCCGGCGCAGTCGCCTTGCTCTGGCCTGCGATTCGGAATGGCGACGTCATTGTCACATTGTCCGCGGTTTGCGTGATCGCCGTTTTCGCCCTCGTTTTCTTCCTCGTCTACGACATCGCGCTTCAATCCGTGCGCGCTCGCAGCACAGCGGTCAGACATCCCGAGCGCGTCATCCTCCTTCTGCCTTTTGCCCTGCTCCTGGCCGGCTCCATGTCGAGTGCCGGCTATCATTTTGGTTTGTACGCGCCGATCGCATTTCTCATCCTCGCGGTTGTCGTTCTGTTTCCCGCCCCGTTCGAAAAGAAATGGCTGCGCTCCTGCTTCCTCGTCATCGCCGCGCTCATGGCGGTTTCCGGAGCCCACAGCAAGGTAATCAATCCAGCCTCCTGGCACAGCTACCGTTCCTTCCCGATGTTTTCGCACCGCATGCTCGTCGATCACCCGATCTATGGACCCATGGTCATCGACGACAGCCTGCACGATTTTGTGGGCGGAATTTGCTCAGTCGTAAAAAGCGACGGCAAAAGCGACTTCCTCTCGATCCCGTTTTCCTATGCGAACTACTACTGCGGTATCCCACCCTGGCAGGGCTTCGTGCAAACCTTCTTCGACCTCTCCGGCCGCGAAGTCATCGATGACATGATGATCAAACTCCAGCACTCCCCGCCCCGGTGGATCCTCTACCAGCGCCAGATGGACAACCTCGCCATGCACGAAAAGGTCTTCAACAACGGCAGGAGATTACCGCAGAGGGATCTCGACGAGTTCATCATCGCCCGGGTTCTCTCGGGGAATTGGAAACTGATCATGCGGGGCCAGGACCGCGCCGGCAGCGACTGGTTACTTCTGAAAACGAATTAGCTGTGCCGGGAATTTGCTGAATTTAAGATGAACGCGCTCGATCTCAAACCCGAAACGCAGAACCTGTCAGTGAAGGTCATCGTCAGGGAAGCACGCGCTCCGCTGCCTCCGCGGGCCGAATGGCTGATCCTCGCTCTGCTCTGCACCGTCCTGCTCGGGCAGCTTTTCCTGAGCGCCCGCCAGCTTTCCCAGACCGCCGACGAGCCAACTCACCTCTATGCGGGATACCGCTTCCTGAAATGCAGTGACTCGACCGTCAGTCCCGAGCATCCGCCCTTAGCCAAAATCGTGGCGGCCGCGCCGCTCCTCGCGATGAACCTCAGCGTAGATTGCTCCCCATTTCCGGGAGGCGAAATCCAGCAGGTTCTCAGCGCGCAAGCGTGGCTCTACAACCAGAACTGGCGCCCCGCGCTCGATCGCGCGCGCGTCGCCGTTTCCGTTTTCCCTCTTGGCCTCTGTCTGCTCGTCTGGATCGCCACGCGCCGCATGTTCGACCTCGCCACCGCCATTGTGGCCACCGTCCTGCTCGTCTTTGAGCCGAACGTTCTGGCCTACGGCCCGCTCATCATGACGGACCTCGCCGTAACCTGCATGTTCCTGTGCGTGGTCTTCGCGTTTTACCTGTGGATCAAGAATCGCACCCGTCCGTTCCTCTTACTGACAGGTATCGCCACCGGACTAGCTCTACTGTCCAAGCATTCCGCCGTAGTAGTGATTCCAATACTCTGCGTGCTCGCAGCTGCAGATGCGCTCATCGAGCGCAGCACCCAGCCGCGCCCGTGGAACAGATTGCTTAACAATCTGCTCGCTCTCTGCCTGATCTGCGCCCTCGCCCTCGGTGTCGTTTGGATAGGCTACGGAATGCGCTATGCCGCGTCCCCGACCGGAGCGCCGCTGCAGCAATCGCCCGACGATCCCAAACTCAATCCTCCGCGATTCCTGCTCGCGACGAAGAACTACCACTTGCTCCCCGAAGCCTACCTGCAGGGATTCGCCACCGCACTCTCGATTTCCGGCCACTCCGGTCCCGCTTTCCTCGACGGCAAAATCTATCCGCATTCGCCGTGGTTTTCCGTTCCCTTCTACCTGCTGATTCGCAACACTCCGGCGATGCTGGCGATGTTCCTGATCGCCGGTCTTGGTATGGCCGCTGTTTTTCGAAAGCGCCCGCGCGAGGTTCTATTCCTCGTGATCCCCGCTGCGATTTTTCTGGCGGCCTGCGCGCGCTCCAGCATGATCGGAGGCATCCGTTACCTTCTCCCCGCATTCCCATTCCTGCTGATCGGAGCCGCCGCCGGATGCGTCGAACTGGCGCGCCGCATCCGCTGGTTACGCTACGCCCTTGCGAGTCTCATACTTCTGCACGCGCTCTCCTCGCTCCACACTTTCCCCAACTATCTTTCTTACGCCAACGAATTCCGGGGAGGCCCAGCCAACGCCTACAAACATCTTCCATGGCTCGATGCCGGACAAGCCTATCCCGAAGCCAAAGCTTACCTGGAGCGGCATCCGGCGGAAAATTGCTGGTTCATCACCGGCTGGCAATGGGACCCGAAATTCTACGGGGTCCCCTGCCAGACGTTCGGCCTCTTTCTTCCCACCGAGATTCCTCCGCGTGTGCACGGCACGGTCATCGTCAGCAGCACGTTGTTGACGGATGTGCGGCTGCCCGAAGGAGAACTGGCGGCGCCCTTCAAAAATCTGACACCCAACGACAAGATCGGCGGCAGCGCGTTGCTCGTGTACGAGGGAGATTTCGACACCAGCCTGGCCGCCGCGAAATGCGAGCGCGATCTGATGGTGCGCGCCGCCTCCGCCGGACAACCCGGCGTGGCCCTTCTGCACGCAAAGAAGGCGGTAGAACTGGCTCCCAACAGCGCGCTCTCCCATACCTACTACAGCGCATTGCTGGCTCAGATAGGGCAACTCGAAGCCGCGCGGGCCGAGGCCAGCACGGCAGAAAAGTTGCTGCTCCAGGATCCGCTTAAAGACGAGCCCGGTCGAAAGAAATCTCTGGACCAGCTCGAAACGTGGATTTCCTCCTCGCTTGATTTCAACAACCGGCACCCTACTGGATTGGACGATCCCGCTAAAATCAACAAAGAGGCATTCCGATGAAGCGTATCTGTGCTCTCATTCTCCTGACGTTCACCGCCAGCATTGGGGTGGTAGCGCAGACGGATAACCCTGAACTGATTTCGGCAAACATCCCTTCCTACCCGCCGTTGGCTCGACAGGCCCATATTTACGGAACGGTAGAGGTGGCGTTCACTCTTCCTGCGAACTCGGGAGAGCCAGCCAACGTCGAGGCCGTCTCTGGTCACCCCGTGCTAAAGGCTGCTACAGTGGAGAACGTCAAGACTTGGCGCTTCCGAAATAACTACGCAGTAGGGCGGAAGTACGAAACCACGTTTCATTACACGCTCAGCGAATCAGAATCTCGGCGCATTACCTTCGAGTCCTTCAATGTCGTCGACGTTGTGTACCCCACACCACCGCCGCTCGACACTAATTTCTAAAGCAGGGTCGGGGGCACCGTTGATAGTTGGCGAAAAGTCGTCATAGCACTCAAAATCCCACGGATCGGTGTCCTATGCGTTGAACCTGGCAGTTCCGTGCGCAAGATCGAGCCCAAACTAATACACCTGAGCGAAGTCGAAGGGATCCCTACCCGCAAAGTGAACGGACGCCCCCTACCGCTTCCACACTCCCGCGTTCGCCACCATATCCTCCAGCTTCGTACTCTTGAGAATCTCCCCCACCGCCTCATGATCGAGGTGCGGAGCAATCGGTTTGTCACTCTCGGCAATCGCCCACGCAGTGACCGCCACAATCGCCTCGTCCGCCTTGAAATCCAGCGCATCCACTTTATCCAGCGTATCGCTCGCCTTGTGATGGACCTCCATATATTTCGTCAGATCCACCCACTGATCGAGCGCCGGGATTCCCTCCAGCATGAACGGCCCATGATCGGTGTCGTAGGTCGCCTCCATTGAAAGTTCGCCGCCGCTCAGGTTCTTCAACAGCGCATCGCTCCACGGTTGCATCGCCTGCTTCAGGTCGGCGCGCCCTTCCACCTTCCATCCTTTCGGATGCCCCGCTCCATTATCCGTATTCAGGACCGCGACGCACTTTGACAATTCCTTCTTATGCGATTGCGTGTAAGCATACGATCCCAGCAATCCCTCTTCTTCTCCGCCCCACAGCGCAAACCGCACACTTCGTCGCGGTTGTTTGCCCGATGCCATCATCGCCCGTGCCACCTCGAGCACCGTCACGGTTCCAGTCCCGTTGTCCTGCGCTCCCGTACCGAAGTCCCATGAGTCGAGGTGCGCCCCAATCAATATCCACTCGTCCGGCTTCTCCCGGCCGCGGATTTCCGCCACCACATTGTTGACGCTGATCGGCCCTGATGTCTTGTTCTCCACCGTCAAGTGCACCGTAACCGGCCCATGCTCCAGTTCGCGCCCAATAAGTTTCGCGTCTTCCATTCCCAATTCCAGCCCCGGCAGAGCCAGCAACTTGCTTCCCCACCCGCTGCCGTGTGCATTGAGCACGTTGTTGGGCGCGCGGTCTGGAGACATCACGGCCAGAACACCCGCCTTCTGGAATGCCGGCCAGGCCGCCTCTATTTTGGGCATTGCCTTGGCATAGCCTTCGGCAAACAGCCTCGTAGTGTCGAGCAAAACAATTTTTCCCCGCAACTCGTTCGCGCGCGATTGCAAGCCGTCCGCGGACAAATCGCTGACGACCACGACGGTGCCTTCCACTCCTCCCGCCGGAGTCGACGGCGACCATCCCAATGACGCCACGTAGAGTGCCCGCGATTGCGGCGTCAGCATTTCGCCCGTGGCGGTTCCGCGCTGCCACCCCGCATCCATCGGGAACGGATCCATACGCACATCCGCGACGCCGTAACTGCGGAACTTGGCCGCCGCCCATTCGGTCGCCCGCACATATGCGGGGGAACCTGTCAGCCTGCCCCCGACTCCATCTGCCAACTCGCCCAGCGTGCTCATCGACGGCCCGGTATAGATAGACGCCGCCAGACCGTCCGCCACCGATTTCAATTCCGGGGTAATTTTCGGCTGTGTAGTCGATTGCGCGTCAGCCGATCCCGCCGCCCCCTCCTGAGCCCAACCCGAAGCCCCAATCAGCAAGCCAAGCATCACGGCCCCACACATACGAAGCAATTTCATTCTTCCTCCAGGCGAATTCGGCATTTTCTATTAAGTCCGTCCGCTTTGCAAACCACGCTCCCATGCTAGACTCGCATTCAGTCACTCTCGTGCGGATCCGCATCCTCACTCGCTATATTCTGGGAGAAGTCGTCTCCCACGCGCTCATCGGCGCAGCCGTCTTCACTTTCATTCTTTTCACCCGCGACCTGGGACGTATTCTTGAACTCGTCGTCCGCAACAGCGCCCCCCTTCCCAGCATCGCGGAAATCTTTTTCTATACTGTGCCGGTCGCCCTCACCTACACCATCCCGATGGGCGTCCTGGTCGGCGTTCTCATCGGACTCAGCCGCCTCTCCGCCGACAGCGAAGTTACCGCCATGCGCGCCAGCGGCCTCAGCGTCTGGAGCTTCCTTCGCATCATTTCGATTTTCGTCGTCGTCGCATGGCTGCTCGCGCTCGCCAACAGCGTCTACATCGCGCCCCGCTCGCTCGCTTCCCTCGACGAACTCCAGAATCGCCTCAAGTCGTCGCAGGCTTCCTTCGAAGTTCAGCCCCGCGTGTTTTACGAGGGGTTCCCCAAAATCGTTCTGTACGTGCAGGACGTCAAATCCATGTCCGGCGGTGCGCTCTGGAAAGGCGTGTTCCTCGCGGATCTCTCCGATCCATCCGCGCCTCGCATCAGTCTCGCCCGCGAAGGAATCCTGGCCAGCCAAGGCGCAGACCGGCTTGACCTCCATCTCATCAATGGTTCCACTCACGAGACTGATCCCAAAAATCCCGACCAGTACCAGATCTCCACCTTCCGGACCACCGACATCCCGCTCCAGATTCCGCCTGCCCAAAACACCCAGCAGAGCGAGCCCGCGACCCTCAGCGAAATGAATATCCCCGCTCTTCTCCGGGCCGCGCGCGTTGCCGACCCCAACACCCGCCGCTGGACCATGATCGAGTTTCACCGCCGCTTCGCGTTGCCTACCGCCTGCCTGGTCCTCGCCATGGTCGGCATTCCGCTTGGGCTTTCTTCCAAAAAAGGAGGCAAGTCCAGCGGCTTCGTCCTCAGCATCCTTCTGGTATTCGCGTACTACTCCCTGTCACTGATCGGAGTTTCGCTCGCTCGCCAGGGACGCCTCTCACCCGCTGCCGGCGTCTGGCTTGCCGACTTCGCATTTTTTGTCGGAGGCGCCGTTCTACTCTGGCGATCCGAACGCCGCCCCATCAGCCTGTCGTTTTTCAAGTTTTCCAGGGCGACCCTTCCCCAACCCTCCGCCTCCGGGTCTCATTCTCCCGGACCAGCGTCCTCCCATCGATTCACCCGCAATCACGATCGCCCCCGGCTATTCAATCTCCGTTTCCCCACCATCCTCGACGACTACGTGCTGCGGGATTTTCTGCTCTATCTCGCCATGATCGGCGGCGCCTTCGTCACCCTGCTCCTGGTCTTCACTCTATTCGAACTGCTCGGCGACATTCTCCACAATGGAATCTCCGTCCTCACCGTGGGAGAGTACCTGCTCAACGTAACGCCCTATTTCCTCTACTATCCCATCGCTCCCATGAGCATGCTCCTGGCCGTGCTAATCACCTTCGGATTACTACAGCGCTCCAACGAAATTATCGCGATCAAAGCCACAGGTATCAGTCTCTATCGTGTCGTCGTCCCCGTTATCTTGGCCTCGGTCGTGGTCGCCGGCGTGCTGTTCGTCTCCGACCAGTTCTACCTTCCCTATACCAACAAGCGGCAGGACGAACTCCGCAACCGCATTAAGGGCAAACCTGCCCAAACCTACCTCCGCCCCGATCGCAAATGGATATTCGGCCAGCACAACGATATTTACTACTACCAACTCTTCGATCCCGACCGCGACACCTTCGGAGGCGTTTCCGTCTTCCAGTTCGATCCGCAAACCTTCCAGATCACTCACCGCATCTCCGCCGAGCGCGCGCACTGGTCCGATTTCATGGGACGCTGGGTCTACGAGCAGGGTTGGGAGCGAAGTCTGGATGGCTCCGCCATCGCCGGCTACCGCAAGTTCGACGTCGCGACCTACCCGCAGTTGGCCGAAGCGCCCGCCTATTTCAAGAAGGAAGTAAAACAGTCTTCGGAAATGAACTACGAGGAATTACGCCGCTACATCCGCGATCTGGAGCAAAGCGGCTTTGACGTGGTGCGGCTGCGAGTGCAGCTGCACAAGAAAATTGCTTATCCGCTGATCACGCTCGTGATGGCAGTTCTCGCCATCCCCTTCGCGCTTTCGGCCGGCAAGCGCGGCGCCCTCGCCGGAGTCGCCACCGCCATCGGCATCGGCGTCGTCTACTGGACCATCTCCGGCCTGTTCGAAGCCATGGGCAATCTTAGCCAGCTTCCCCCCGCGGTTGCCGCGTGGTCGCCCAACCTGGTCTTTGGCTTTATAGGTGGCTATCTGATCCTACGCATGCCAACCTGAATCGTCGGGTCATCGGCGGATCGGGTCAGTGTCCCGCGATCCCACTCGGCTCTCCCGGATAAAACAGTACCGTCTGCGGACTGCTCAGCGTCCCCGTGCTCACCTCGAGGTCAAATCCTGTAATGCTGCTCCCTGTATTGTTCGATACGTAGAGAAATTCCGCCCCGTTGTTGTAGTTGGGATGGATCGCCAACGCCACCGGAGACGCTCCCGTCGGCACCGACGGCGGAGTCAGCGGACCTAGCTTCCCCGTACCCGTCGTCATGTGGAACCCGTACACCTGGTTCGATCCCGTGCATGCCACATAAAGAAAACTATTTGTCGGGTCCACGATCATGGACACAGGATTCATCCCCACCGTCACCGGAGTTCCGATCGAAAGCAACAGGTTGTTGGTCACATCGGCCTGCGTGCAGGACAACGTCCCCGACGTCAACTGCGTGCAGAGCTGGAATTCGCTCACCGAGCCCGTTACTGCCCCTTGGCTTCCCACATACACAAAGACTCCGCCCGTAGTCTGCCCGACCGGATTGGTATTGACCGCGATCACCGTCCCCGGATTCACCTGCGCCGTATAGGGAGAGTTCGGCTGCTCCGCCAGATTGCCCGCGGAGTCCACCGCATACACGCTCAGTTCATTGTCATTGTGGTTCGAAGTAAGATCGAGATTGCTGGTCACAAACAGCAGGGTCTGCGCCGTCGAACCTCCGGGAGGCGTGAACGTTATAACCGAAAGTGCCGTGGGAACCCTGCTCAACGGGAAACTGCTCGCCAGCGTCGCCGTTGTCGATCCCGGCTTCGTATTGAATACGGAAATCAACGGGCAATCGCTACCGTAGGCGCCGTTCATG